>NZ_JBEPLV010000005.1:0-591870 GCF_040545415.1 Paenibacillus favisporus
AGAGCAAGCTCTCCATCAAGTCCGCTCGACTTGCATGTATTAGGCACGCCGCCAGCGTTCGTCCTGAGCCAGGATCAAACTCTCCAAGAAAGTTGATATAGCTCATTTTGAATCTGACGAGATTGATTTAATCTCAATCGCTCCGGTCATAAGACCGTCGCGTTTATACTCACTCGTTGTTCAGTTTTCAAAGATCAAACTTCGTTTCGTTACCGAAAGCTCATCGCCTCAGCAACTTTTATAGTATATCATACTCTCAGCAAGTTTGCAAGCTTTTTTTATATTTCTTTTAAAAAGCTGTGTTATCAACATTCCTGCTTTAAGAGGGCAAGAGATAATATAACACAGCCTTTAATATGAAGTCAACTATTTACGAAGAAATAATTTCGTTGATACATAACTGTCTTTGCTGAATCAGATTGATAATCTGTCCGTTGACAGAGACCATAGGCCGTGTCGGATGATTGCGGTCCGTGAAGACGATTTCTCCAATCTGATCATTGCTTAGTCGGACAACGGTGCCGTTATGAAATTCTGTTACTTTGCTGATCAATGTGCTGACGATACTTGGATCCAACTTACCAAAAGCCTCTGCATGAATTTGCTCCAGCACCAGGTACGGAGATTGGGCTTTCTGGTATACGCGATTCAGCGTCATGGCGTGGAATATATCAACGATGCCAACAATTTTCGCATAGATGTGAATCTTGCCTCCATCCAGCCGGAGAGGATACCCTGTGCCGTCTACCTTTTCATGATGCTGCAGAGCAGCCAAGCGTACGCCCTCATTAATAGCCGTTACATTTTTCAGAAGTTGATAGCCGTAGGTGGTATGTCTCTTCATCTCTTCAACTTCCTCTGCGGTAAGAGGCTGTGGCTTGTACAATACGGCCGGATCAATTTTGAAGTTACCGATATCATGGAATAAGCCTGCGAAAGCAGCTTGCATCCAATCCTTCTGCTGTAAACCGATCCATTTGGCCAGCTGATAGGATGACAACGCACAAAGGACCGCGTGGTGATAAATATAGTCATACTCGCTCATGCTTCTTGGCGAAAAGGTTAATAAATTATAGTCCTTAATCTGTGAAATAAGGGCCTCCAGTTGGCCTCTGAGTTCAAAAATCGGGATCTCTGCCGCAATAACGGAAGGGTATGTGCTTTTTACCAGCTGAATCATTCTGTCATATTCCTCTAGAAAACTGGAACGTTGGACGGTTGTGACTGAGTCCTTTCCGGCCTGAACTGAAGGGACGCTCCGCTGCGGTATCGCCGCTCTGCTGTCAACGGAGCTCTTCGTTTCCTGCTCTCCGTTGTCAACGTCAACCGACTGCACCATAAATGCACGCAGGATTTCTAGGTCTCTCGGCAGCAGTACCGTTCCCTTCTGAAGCAGCAATCCGCCCAATGGCGTGTGAACATCCTTGGATAATTTTAAACCGGGTTTGATTTCTGTAATCGATACGCTGGCCATTAATCCATTCACTCATTTCCAACTCATATGGTGGTAATATACACCAATTATATTACGGATAAGGAGGCTGTACAATTGCCTGCTTGCCACATGAAGCCAAGAAAAAAAGCATGAATCTGATGGAATCAGACTCATGCTCTTAGCGTTTGCCGTATTAACGGAATTATTCTTCGTCCGGTGCCTCATCCGAAGCATCCGTCATTTCCGGCGCAGGTGCTCCGGTGTCGTCAGGCTCCGCGCCTTCTTCCGATCCGTTGCCGACCTCTTGCCCTTCGATCAAGACTACGTCTTCATCTTCCGGATCGTCGCTCTTATCCACGCGGCATACGGTCGCTACAGAATCATCCTCACGGATGTTAATCAGCTTCACGCCCTGCGTGTAGCGTCCCATCGTGGAGATTCCCTCCATGCTGGTCCGAATCAACGTGCCACTGGTGGTAATGATCATCAGGTCTTCCTCGGACTTCACGACCTTCAGCCCAACCACCGGTCCGTTCTTGTCCGTGACGTTGATGGTTTTAATCCCCTTACCGCCCCGCGTTTGCGAACGGTAATCGCTGGCAGGGGTACGCTTGCCGTATCCCTTGGACGTTACGATCAGGACATCCAGCTCTTTATCGATGACGTCCATACCGATCACCGAGTCGCCTTCATCCAGGGTAATCCCTTTAACCCCTGTCGCTCCGCGCCCCATCGACCGCACATCATGCTCAGAGAAGCGGATGGACATGCCGTGGGCTGTACCCATGATCATTTCCTGCTTGCCATCCGTCAGCTTGACTTCAATCAAGCAGTCGTCTTCGCGCAAGTTGATCGCGATCAAGCCGCCTTTGCGGATATTCACGTAATCTTCGAGAGGCGTCTTCTTCACAACCCCGCTGCGGGTAACGAAGAACAGGTATTTGTCATCCTCAAACTCAGAGACCGGAATCACGGCATTGATCGTCTCTCCCTGTTCGATCTGAATGAGGTTAATAATCGCCGTTCCCCGGGCGGTACGGCCGAGTTCAGGAATTTCGTACGCTTTCAGGCGGTACACCTTACCCCGATCCGTGAAGAACATCAGGTAATTATGCGAGTTGGTAACGAAGAGATGCTCGACAAAGTCCTCATCCTTCATATCAAGCCCTGTCACCCCGCGTCCGCCGCGTTTCTGGCTGCGATAGGTATTGGCAGGCAGACGTTTGATGTATCCCGTATGCGTGATCGTGATAACCACTTCTTCACGCGGAATCAGGTCTTCATCCAGAATGCTCTCTTCACCAACGGTAATTTCGGTGCGGCGCTCGTCGCCGAAGCGCTCCTTGATTTCTTGAAGCTCATTCGTAATAATGTCCAGAACAAGCTCTTCATTCGCGAGAATTTCACGGTACTCAGCAATCTTCACCATAAGCTCCTGGTACTCGGCCTCAATTTTCTCGCGTTCCAAACCGGTCAGGCGCTGGAGTCTCATTTCCAGAATGGCCTGGGTTTGCTCAAGGCTTAGGCTGAAACGCTCTATCAAACGGTCACGGGCAATTTCCGTCGTTTGAGAAGAACGGATAATCGAGATGACTTCATCCAGATGGTCAAGTGCGATTCGCAAGCCTTCCAAAATATGAGCGCGGGCTTCCGCCTTTTTCAGATCATATTCGGTCCGGCGGCGGATAACTTCAATCTGGTGCTGCAAATAATAGTACAGCGCATCACGCAGCGTCAGAACCTTCGGCTCCTTGTTCACGATCGCCAGCATGTTGATGCCGAACGTGGATTGCAGTGCCGTATGTTTGTACAGATTATTCAGCATGACGCTCGGATTGACATCACGGCGCAGCTCGATGACGATTCGCATACCGGTCCGGTCGGATTCGTCCCGCAGATCGGTAATGCCCTCGAGTCTCTTCTCGCGCACGAGCTCAGCGATTTTCTCGACCAAACGCGCTTTATTGACCTGATAAGGCAGCTCGGTCACAATGATACGCGCTTTATTGTTGACTTCTTCAATCTCGGCTTTGGCCCGCATTGTGACGGATCCACGGCCAGTCTCATATGCCTGGCGGATTCCCTGCCGGCCTAAAATGAAGCCCCGGGTAGGGAAGTCAGGACCCTTGATATATTCCATCAATTCCAGTGACGTAATGTCGGGGTTCTTGATGAGCGCCTGTACACCATCAATCACTTCGCTCAAGTTATGAGGTGGAATATTGGTGGCCATACCGACCGCGATTCCTGATACCCCATTGACTAGCAGGTTCGGATAACGTGCAGGAAGCACAACCGGCTCCAGTTCCTCACCATCATAGTTTTCGGTAAAATCAATTGTCTCTTTGTTGATATCGCGCAGCATCTCGATGGCGATCTTGGAAAGACGCGCTTCGGTGTAACGCATGGCTGCTGCAAAGTCACCGTCAACGGATCCAAAGTTTCCATGGCCTTCAACAAGCATATAACGCATCGAAAAATCCTGTGCCATACGAACCATGGACTCGTATACAGCCGAGTCACCATGCGGGTGATACTTACCGATGACCTCACCCACGATCCTCGCCGATTTCTTAAATGGTTTATCCGGATACATACCGAGCTCCGACATCGCGTACAGGATACGCCGGTGAACAGGCTTCATCCCGTCCCGCACATCCGGCAAAGCCCGGGAAACAATAACGCTCATCGCATAATCCATAAAGGATTCGCGCATTTCGTCGCGTATGTCCCGATCTTTGATTTGCGAGCCTCTTTCTTCCGCCATGGTGGACCTCCTCCAATTTCTATCAAACCACTAACATGTCTTGTCAGACGATTCATTTAGTACAGCAAATAAAAAATCAATATATGAGGAAAAACGTCTATCGACGTACAGTCTTTGCAGGCTGGACCTAGCGCCCGTACTTCCGCAAAAGCTCCCATAACTTTCAGGCTCATGCAAGCCTGTTAAAGTTCAATTCCTTCTTGCCCGAGCGAACCGAAAAGCGCATAAGCGCAGGGCTGAAAAGGTGAAATCAACGGACGAGAATCCGCAAACCCACCAACCTTTATTATATTACTTTCACAAAAAGAGCACAATTAAACGTTTGAGCGCCGCTGGCTCCGCAGCTGCCCAAGTTCCGCTTCTCTAGGGATTCGCCCGGCCTTCTGTGCCTTTTCCACATATACTGGTAGGGCAATAGGGACGCCTAGTGCTGTTTTGAGCAAACAAAACACCACATCTTTATATTATACCATTGTTTTGCTTGCTTGTCCTATGTTTTACGCCTGTGAACCGCGGAGAAGAAGCTCCGGCCGACAAGCACATAACAAGGCCAATCACGTAGAAAGGATGATATTTCTTGGCGATTCAACGTGTTGCAAGCAAATGGGCGAAAACCCAGGTCCTTTTACAGAATCAACAGGTATCTCCTTACATTCCCTTAACGCAAAAATATACACGCGCTACGCTGGGTAATATGCTTGAAAACACACCTCTTGTATACATTAAGCCGGACCGCGGCACATACGGCAACGGGGTCATGAACGTACAGCGGCACGGTGAACCTGACGTTCCAGCTGGCGAGCAGCCCACCGAGGGTCCTCCCCACACTGGAGTGGAATATACCTTGCGCTACGGCATACGCTCCGAGACGTACGCGAACCTTGATGCGCTGCATCTAGCCATTCTCAGACACACAAGAGGAAAGTTTTATATTATTCAACAGGGAATCGTGACTTTGAAGTACGAGGAGCGCCAGTTTGATCTGAGAATTCTGACCCAAAAAACACCCTACCGTAATTGGGAGACGACAGGCATCATCGGCCGGGTGGCCGCTAAGGACATGATCATCACGAACTACCACGGTGGAGGTTCCGTACGCCTGCTGAACGAACTGCTCGAGGGGAACGTAAGCCCTGAAGAAGCCCCTCACTTGGAACGAAAGCTGTATGAGCTGGGTGTAGCCACTGCACAGCAGCTGCAGACCAAATTCCCCGGTATCAAGGAGATTGGCCTCGACGTAGCCATCGACGAGCAGCTCAACCCCTGGATCCTTGAAGTGAATACGCTCCCGGCCATCTTTCCGTTTAAAAAGTTCTTCAAGGATAAAAGCATTTACCGCCGCATAGAACGGTATGCGATCAACTATGGGAGGCTCCCCGGCAGAAGTAAACGAAGAGGCAGCTATTAACAAAAACAAGAGAAGCTCCGGTTCCGGAAACTTCTCTTGTTTTGTCTGTCTATATCATCTTGGGCTGGACTCACCAACAAGTTAAGGTGGGTTTCAAGCTTAAATGTCCAAATTTTTAACGGTTTTTGCGTGTTCGTGAATAAAATCACGCCGCGGCTCAACGCTGTCACCCATTAGGGTGTCGAAAATAAGGTCTGCCTGCATGGCGTCTTCAATCGTCACCTGCAGCATGGTGCGGCTCTCCGGATCCATGGTTGTCTCCCACAGCTGTTCCGGATTCATCTCTCCCAGACCTTTATACCGCTGGATATTAATTTTGGCTCCCTCTCCGAACTCAGCGATGATTTCATCGCGCTCCTTCTCGGAACCGGCATAACGGATCGTCTTATTGCGCTCAATTTTGAAGAGCGGCGGCTGCGCGATGTATACGTATCCCGCTTCCAGCAGCTGGCGCATGTACCGGTAGAAGAAGGTCAGCAGCAGTGTGCGAATGTGCGCGCCGTCGACATCGGCATCGGTCATGATAATGAGCTTGTGATACCGGGCTTTGCTGAGGTCGAAGTCTTCGTCGCCAATGCCCGTACCCATCGCCGTTACGATCGCCCGGATCTCCAAATTAGACAAAATGCGGTCGAGACGCGCCTTCTCAACGTTCAGGATTTTACCGCGGATCGGCAAAATCGCCTGGAAATGCCGATCGCGTCCCTGCTTGGCGGATCCGCCGGCAGAGTCCCCTTCGACGATGTACAGCTCGCAAATGGACGCATCCTTCGAGGAGCAGTCCGCCAGCTTGCCGGGGAGGGCGCTGACTTCTAGCGCACTCTTGCGGCGCGTCAACTCACGGGCTTTACGTGCAGCTTCGCGCGCACGGGATGCCTGCAGCGCCTTTTCCAAGATCCGCCGGGATACGGCAGGATTCTCTTCAAGGAACTCGGACAGCTTCTCGGAGAAGAGGGATTCCACGATGCCGCGGACTTCACTGTTGCCGAGTTTCGTTTTCGTCTGGCCTTCGAACTGCGGCTCCGGAATTTTGACCGAAATGATGGCTGTCAGGCCCTCGCGCACATCGTCGCCGGACAGATTGGAGCCGTCTTTGACGAGGCCGCTCTTGCGGCAATATTCGTTAATAATCCGGGTCAAGGCGCTCTTGAAGCCGGATTCGTGGGTTCCACCCTCATGCGTATTGATATTGTTGGCAAAAGAATAAATGTTCTCGGTGTAGCTCTCGTTGTACTGCAGCGCGATCTCTGCTTGAATGTTGTCACGCGAGCCCTCTACATAGATCGGCTCTTCATGAAGAACTTCCTTTTTCTCATTCAGGAACTTGACGTACTCGATAATACCGCCCTCGTACTTGAAGTAGTTGGAAGCCCCTGTGCGCTCATCCGTCAGCGTCAGAGCAATGCCTTTGTTCAAAAAGGCCAGCTCGCGAATCCGCGTCAGGAGAGTATTGTAGTCATATTCCGTAGTCTCCGTGAAAATTTCCGGATCCGGCAGGAAGGTAACAGTCGTACCGTGCTCGTCGGTATCCCCGACAACTTTGACGTCATATTGGGGCACGCCGCGCCGGTATTCCTGCTGATAAATATGACCATTCAGCCTAACTTGGACAACGACCTTGGTGGACAATGCGTTAACGACGGATACGCCCACGCCGTGCAGGCCACCGGATACCTTATATCCCCCGCCGCCGAACTTACCACCGGCATGAAGCACGGTCATAACGACTTCAAGCGTCGATTTTTTCAGTTTCTCGTTCTCACCAACCGGAATACCGCGCCCGTTGTCGACAACCGTGATGCTGTTATCCTTGTGGACAATGACTTCGATATGGTCGCATACGCCCGCCATCGCCTCGTCGATACTGTTGTCCACCACTTCCCAGACCAGGTGATGGAGTCCTTTGACGCTGGTCGATCCGATATACATGCCCGGCCGTTTGCGGACGGCTTCCAGACCCTCCAGAACCTGAATCTGACTCTCATCATATTGCGGTTGATTCATAGACATGCCTGTCACCTACTTCTATATATTCTACGTTTGCTGATTGGAGTGTACCTGCGTTCACAGTGTCCTAAGCGTTGGCGAAGAAAACATTCGCCCGCTTCTTAAGCGTGGATGAGGAAATTGGAGAGTAATAGACGGTGCTCTTCGTCACGACGATGGATTTGGCTTCCTCTTCGCCAATGTACTCCACGTTCTTTTCCTGCCGGGCATGGCTTACAAACTGCTTGGATATTTTGGAGGATTTCTCGATCGAAATGTCAAAGATCGCAACCAGCTCTGCAGAACGGATGATTTTTTCACCGCCCAGATGGATATACATAACCATTCCCCATTCCTTAAGAGTTGACCTGTCCCGCATGAACATGATAGATGTTCGCGTTCTTCAGTTTATCGGCATTCAAACTTTCGATTCCCGTCGCCGTGATAAAGGTCTGAACTTTGCTCTGAAAAGTCTCAATCAATTGTGTTTGCCGGTAAGGATCAAGCTCGGACAGCACATCATCCAGCAAGAGCACCGGATACTCTCCGATCTCCTCCTGGATCAGTTCGATTTCAGCCAGTTTAAGAGACAGAGCGGTCGTTCTCTGCTGTCCCTGTGAACCGTACGTATGAACTTCCTTGCCGTTAATGAAAAAGGCCATGTCGTCGCGGTGAGGCCCGGCAAGGGTCATTCCGCGGCGCACTTCTTGATCCTTCACTTGTGATAACTTTAACATAAATTGTTCAAAAAGATAAGCTTCATCTTCCTCCTCGGCGTCGCCAAACGACGGCTGATAGACAAGCTTCAGCGATTCCCCGCCGCTTGTGATGCCTTGGTGGATCGTTTCCGCCCACTTCTGCAGCTTTATTATGAATTGTTTCCTCTTTTTGATGATTTTAACACCGTGCTCCACGAGCTGCTGATCCCAGATTTCCAGCATGCCCGGCTTCACGCTGTCTTTCCCCCACATCTGTTTCAACAGGTTGTTCCGCTGGTTAAGAACTTTCTGGTACTGCTGCAAATGATAGAGATATCCCGGTTGGACCTGGCCGATCTCCATATCAAGGAACCGCCGGCGGATGCCCGGTGTGCCTTTCACAATTTCCAAATCTTCCGGGGCAAACATCACCACGTTCAGCGCACCGATAAAATCGCTCAGCTTCCGCTGCTCGAGTCCGTTAATCTTCGCCTTCTTCCCCTGTGGGGACATCGTCAAATCGAGGGTAAGCGGACCGTACTTCTTATCCACAACCGCGGACAGATGCGCGCTTCCTCCTTCAAACGAAATCAGCTCCCGATCTTTGGAGGTCCGGTGACTTTTGGTTAATGCCAACACAAAAATAGCCTCCAGCAAATTGGTTTTGCCTTGGGCATTTTGTCCGATCAGCAGATTTACGTCTCCAAAAGAATCCAGCTGCAGCTTCTCGTAGTTGCGATAATGCTGCAGACTGATATTTTTAACAAACACGCCTTATCCTCCCCATCTTCGCCGGCCGCCGCAGACAGCAGCGGCCTGGGGGCACTTTATGCCTCTTGTGCTACCACAAATTCGCCGCAGTCCGTCACTTTGACCTGATCGCCCGGATACAGCTTCCGCCCCCGGCGGTCTTCCGGCTCCCCGTTTACGGTCACCATGTTCTCCGACAGCAGAGCTTTGGCCATTCCCCCTGTGGATACGCAGTTGGCGAGCTTCAGAAATTGATCAAGCTTAATATATTCACTGTGGATAACTATTTTGTTCATCAGGAATCCTTTCGCTGTGGACAAGTTTTGCTTTAGTTGGTGGTCCGGTACGGAAGAATAACGTACAGGCTTTGGCTGTCATCCACCGGCTTCAGAATGATCGGGCTCATGATGCCGGTAAAGGCAATTTTGAGCTGCTCGCTTTCCACCACTTTCAGCACGTCCAGCATATATTTCGAGTTAAACGAGATTTTCAGAGGTTCCCCTTTAAAATCAATCACGTCCAGCTCTTCGCGCACTTTACCGAGTTCCGACGAGCTGGAAGAAATTTCGATACCGCCATGCTCCATCGTCTGCAGGCGTACGATATTCGTCTTCTCCTCTCTAGAGAGCAAATAAGCGCGGTCGATCGACTCGCTTAATTTTTTTGTGTCCAAAACCAGTTCTGTTTTGTAGTTTGTCGGAATAATCCTAGAAGTATCCGGATAAATGCCGTCCAGGATGCGGGAATAGAACAGGACCCGGTCGATCTTGAACAGCACCTGGTTGTCGGCCACGACGATATCGACCAGCGTATTCTGGTCGGGAATGATCTTGCTCAGCTCGTTCAGCGTCTTACCGGCAATAACGACATTATGAAACTTCACTTCGTCGGCCCCTTCCAAATGAGCGGAGCGGGTGGCCAGGCGGTGTCGGTCGGTAGCGGTAAACTTCAGCTCGTTTTGATCCAGGTTCCACAGAACCCCCGTCAGGATCGGTGTCGTCTCATGCGTGGAAATGGAAAAACCGGTTTGGCGGATCATGTTTTTGAGCAGCGCTCCAGGCAGGGAAACCGTTTGGTTCCCCTCGATATCAGGCAGTACCGGGAATTCTTCCGGATCCAGTCCGACCATCTGAATTTCGGTGGCTCCCGAGGAAATAAAGGTTTGGAACTGGTCTTTGACCTCCATTTGAATTTCCTGAGAAGGCAGCTTCTTGATAATTTCCACGAAGAATTTGGCTGGCAGCACGACGCTGCCCGGTTGTTCGACCGTGACGATAGTGCGTTCGCTATCCTCCACCGGAATAAAGGACTGAATGGAAATATCGGTGTCGCTCGCTGTGAGGGTAACACCCGAATGATTCACGTCCAGCTTGATGCCGGACAAGATCGGAATGGTGGTTCGGCTCGATATCGCCTTGGATACGTGCTGGATGGATTCGTTAAGAACGTTTTTAAGGATGCTGATTTTCATAGTTTCACTCCTAGCAGGAAATTCGGATTGCAAGACTACTCCGGTATGCCGGCTGCGTGCAGCCTATTTATGAATATTATTTTATTTAAATAATATAGTAATAGCAGTAGGCGCACTGAATTTGTGGATAAGTTCAAAAACCTCAATAAAATCAAGCCTATTCACATGTGTATAGATTGTGCATAGGCTTTGAACTTGTTCAGGTTGGATTTTTGATTTTTTCCGTGATGTTATTGATGACTTTGAACAGATCCTGGTCCTCTTTCAGAGACTGGGATATTTTCTCGTGGGCATGGATGACGGTCGTATGGTCTCTTCCCCCGAAAGCCTCGCCGATTTTGGGAAGCGAGAAATCCGTCAGTTCCCTGGATAAGTACATGGCGATCTGTCTTGGAAAAGCGACGGCCTTAGTCCGTTTCCGCGCTTTGAAATCCTCAAGCTTCAGGTTGTAGTACTCCCCGACCTTCTGCTGAATGTCCTGAATGGTGATCATCTTCGGTCTGCTGGACGGGATGATATCCTTCAACGCTTCGGCAGCCAGATGCGTGGTCACGTCTTGATTGGTCAGCGATGAATAGGCGACGACGCGAATCAGCGCCCCTTCCAGCTCCCTGATGTTCGTGTCGATCTGATTGGCGATGTACATCATCGCTTCATTCGGAATATCGAGATTCTCTGCCTTGGCCTTCTTCCGCAGGATTGCGATCCGCGTCTCCAAGTCCGGCGGCTGGATATCCGTAATCAGCCCCCATTCAAAGCGCGAGCGCAGCCGATCCTCCAGCGTCGGAATTTCCTTGGGCGGCCGGTCGCTTGAGATGATGATCTGCTTCTGTTCCTCATGCAGGGCGTTGAACGTATGGAAAAATTCCTCCTGTGTCGACTCCTTGCCCGCCAGAAACTGAATATCGTCAATCAGCAAAATATCAACGTTCCGATACTTGTTGCGGAAACTCTCGGCCCGGTTGTCACGGATGGAGTTGATGAATTCATTCGTAAATTTCTCGGAAGAGATATATACGACCCGGCTGGCGGGATTGTGCTCCAAAATGTAGTGTCCGATCGCATGCATCAAGTGAGTTTTGCCAAGCCCTACCCCTCCATACAAAAACAAAGGGTTGTATGCCTTTGCCGGCGCTTCCGCGACAGCCAAAGAGGCCGCGTGAGCAAACCGGTTGCCCGAACCGATGACGAAGGTGTCAAATGTATATTTCGGGTTAAGCATATGGGTTAGAGCCTCGTCAGGGGTCGCCTGAGGCATGGGCGCGGGCTGCTGTGGAGTGAGTTCGGCAGGCTTGTTCTCCTCAATAACGAATTTCACGTCAACCTGCTTCCCCAACACTTCATAGATGGTGGAGCTAACGAGTTTTGTGTAGCGGCTTTCCAGCCATTCGACAGCAAATGTGGTTGGAGCGGAAATTACGATGGAATGCTCGCTCATTTGTATCGCTTTGGTTGCTTTAAACCAGGTGTCAAAACTCGGCTTGCTGAGCTTGGTATGAATAATTGATAGGATTTGCTGCCATAATTCGGAAGTATGGCTGTCCACAGACTGTCACTCCTTTAAATCTTCCAAATGTGGCTGGGATCGAGCCATGAGTGGAAATGTCGAAAAAAGATGAATGGTGCAGAATATATCCCCAGTTTCAAAAACGGGGGAAAATAAAAAAAGTGGACAAATTGAAATTGTTCACAAGTTTATCCACAGCTTGTTGATAATATATGGGGTGAAATCACATATTCACATCCAAAAACAATATAATCATAGCAAAAGAACGCCCGTTTATCAATGAAATGGCTGAAATTATCCACAAATTCAATAAGTTGTGTATAATTTTTATTCACACCACTATATATTGTTTATAACGTGTTTAATTTTCGACAGCATCTCCCAAAATAAAAAATCAGTTGTGCACAGGTTATGCCGGATCTTAGAATTTTATTGCGAACGATGTGAACAAGTGGATAAATCCGAATTGTGGATTTTTCAGGTTTGTTGGGCCGGGGGCTGTGGAAAACTCGGATGGCTGGATTTTAAAATGAGATGATATGGTTTTAGCGAAATGCAATCGAATGAAGTGAATGCCAGGAGAAAG
Source organism: Paenibacillus favisporus (assembly GCF_040545415.1). Classification (NCBI taxonomy): domain Bacteria; kingdom Bacillati; phylum Bacillota; class Bacilli; order Caryophanales; family Paenibacillaceae; genus Paenibacillus; species Paenibacillus favisporus. The sequence goes on from NZ_JBEPLV010000005.1 coordinate 12,609, forward strand.
TGTCCACAGAACCGAGGCTGGGAGAGAGAGGGAGCGTTTAATGAAACTGCTGCTGAAAATGAAGATGAAGCGGTGAAGCTGGCGTTCCAGATCAGATGGATCGAGAAATGGGAGAGGGAAGCAGTAAAAAGAAGGAGAAGAGCGATCGCAGGGATTCAAATTCCGGAAAGTGGAGGAGCAGGTTTGAGTTGACTTTTGGGCCTGTTCATGATTAAATGTATAAAGGCATTTTCTGTGTTGAATGAAAATGAATATTTAACCATAAAGGTTATGAAATCCTGTAAGGGGGTGTGCAATACATGAGACCTACATTTAAACCGAATGTAAGCAAGCGCAAAAAGGTGCATGGTTTCCGGAAAAGAATGAGCACGAAAAACGGCCGCAAAGTGCTGGCAGCTCGTCGCCAGAAGGGCAGAAAAGTACTGAGCGCGTAAATTTCGTACATGAAGACCACCGAGGTGGTCTTTTTTTCATAAGAAAACGTCTATCGGCGCACAAAAATGAGTCTTTCCTTTCATTTCTATAGATTTTTTCAAGAAAAAGAGGGAGAAGCGGACCTTTCGCCGAGTAGAAGATGTAGATACGTCCCGATCCCGATGAAATGAAAGAGGACGGGCCGTGCTCAGAGAAGTGCTCACGGTTCTCATTGTGGTTTATATCGCACAATTGATGACCATACTAGGAAGTGGAATATCGCTATATATTATATGAAGCAAAATTTCGAGTGCTGATATTTTTGAAGGAAAGGCCGCTGTACATCGGGATGGCGGGCAGCAAGCAGGGGATATTCGTGCATAAAAGTTTACGTTTACGAAACCGGGCTGACTTCAGCCGCGTATATAGGCATGGGAAGTCATTTGCCAATTACCAATTCGTCGTGTATTGGTTCCGCAAAAAAGAGGTAGAGAAGTTCCGCGTCGGCATATCCGTCAGCAAGAAAGTCGGCAACGCCGTTGTACGCAACCGGATGCGAAGACTGGTCAAGGAGATTATGCGCCACCATGAAGACAAGCTGATCGAGCATGTCGATCTTGTATTTATTGTAAGAAAAGGCGCCGTCGAAATGTCCTATAAAGACCTTGAAAAAAGCGTTCTGCATGTGCTGCGGAAAGCGTCGCTGCTGAAGCCGCCGGGGCGCTGAATGCTGGTTTCTTTGTCCAATTAATTATGGTATGATTTACGGTGAATGGAAGCGTTAAGAGAGGGGTTATGAAGTGTCGCTACTTAAGACTAGCCGAGGCAGGAAATGGATCCTCCTCATCGCTGTGATGATGCTCGCAGTGGTTGTTTTAGCTGGGTGCGGAACAGGCAACACTGTGACGCATACTACAGAAGAAATGAAGGAAGGCGGCTTTTGGCAGGCTAACGTCGTTTATTATTTCTCGCTCGCATTAGATACGTTCGCCGGTTGGTTTGGCGGAGCTTACGGCTTAGCCGTTCTCGTGATGGTGATTATCGTCCGTACGATTATTCTGCCGTTGTCCATTAAGCAGGTTAGAAGTTCCAAGGCGATGCAAGCGATTCAGCCTGAACTTGCAAAGATAAAAGAGAAGTATAAGGATCAGCCGGAGAAACAGCAGCAGGAAACGATGAAGCTGTTTCAGGAGAACAGGGTTAATCCGATGGCGGGATGTCTGCCGCTGATTATCCAAATGCCGGTTTTTATCGCACTCTATAATTCCATCGTGTACAACTCGCATCTTCGTGACCACTCGTTCCTGTGGCTCCAATTGGGTAAGCCGGACCATACGTTCATCCTGCCGCTGCTGGCCGCTGCAACGACATTCCTGCAGTCCCGCATGATGTTGAAGATGAACCCGAGCCCGCAGCAGGGTGCCATGCAATTTATGATGCTGGTGTATCCGGTTTTGATTTTCTTCATGTCTTACCAGTTCCCATCCGCATTGCCGCTGTACTGGATTTACAGTAACCTGTACACTATTATCCAGAACTACTTCCTGTATCGTAACAACAATACGACTGCGAACGTAGCTGCCGTTTCTTCTGCTGGAGGAAATGCAAATGCCAAGTCTGGCAACAAAGGTAGCAGCAACAAAGGCGGTAAAGGAAATAACAAAGGGAAGAAGGGGGCAAAAAAATCTAAATGAGCAAAGTCGTCGCTTCAGGAAAAACCGTTGAAGATGCTGTAAACCAAGGGCTGGCCCAGCTTGGGGTAAGCCGCGATCGGGTCACGGTCCAAATCGTATCGCAGCCGTCAAAAGGATTCCTGGGACTGATCGGTGTCAAGGAAGCAAAGGTGGAACTTACACTGCTGCCTGAGCCCGCACCGGAACCAGTGGAGACGGCGAAACCTTTGCCACTAGATTTACTTGAACCCGAAGCTTCCTTAGAGGAAGAAGAGAAGGACCCTTACGAAACGGCTGCCGAGTTTATCATTGACGTCGGAAAGAGCATGGGGCTGGATGTGAGCGTTGAAATCCAGCACGCGAGGGATGCTACGACACTTCATATTTTCGGTCCCGATTTGGGACTGATCATCGGCAGAAGAGGACAAACCCTCGACGCCTTGCAGTATTTGGCTAACATTGTGGCGAACCGGGTGTCAAGCAGTTACGTGCGGCTTGTGCTCGATGCCGAGAACTTCCGGGAGCGCCGGAAGAAAACGCTGGAGGATTTGGCCGACCGGTTGGCGGGACGGGTGATTCGGACCCATAAAGAGGTCGTTCTTGAACCGATGTCCCCGCAGGAGCGGAAGGTGATCCACTCTAAGCTGCAGGATCATCCGCAGGTGAAGACCTACAGTAAAGGGGAAGAGCCCAACCGGCGCGTAGTCATTACGATAAAGTAAAGAGAGAACTGTACAATGACTTTATTGAGCTTACCTTTAGCTTATGAAGTCATTGTTTTTTTTGAATCTTGAATGGGGTCACCGGGAGGCGCCGGGTCCAGGCGTCGCAGGTCTTGATACGTCTTGTTATGGCAACAATAGAGCTAACAGAAACGGATGAACGTTTAATATAGAAAAAAGAGGTGATAGCCTTGCTTACAGATACAATCGCAGCGATATCGACAGCTGTAGGGGAAGCGGGAATCGCCGTTATCCGCGTGAGCGGACCGGACTCGATTTCTGAGGTCGAACGGATTTTTCACAGCAAAACGGCGTTAACGAAGGCGGAGTCGCATACGGTTCATTATGGGCATATCGTCGACCCGGACACCCAGGAGCGGGTGGAGGAGGTGCTTGTCACCGTGATGCGGGCGCCGCGGTCTTTTACCACGGAAGATGTGGTGGAGATCAGCACGCACGGCGGCGTGATTTCGGTCAAACGGGTGATGGATCTGCTGCTGCAGCTGGAGATCCGTCTGGCCGAGCCGGGCGAGTTCACCAAGCGGGCCTTTTTGAACGGCCGGATCGACCTTTCCCAGGCCGAAGCGGTAATCGACCTGATCCGGTCCAAGTCGGACCGTGCCTTCTCGATCGCATTGAAGCAGGTAGAGGGATCTTTGTCCCAGAAAATCGGGGAGCTGCGCCACACCTTGGTGGAAACGATGGCTCACATCGAAGTCAATATCGATTACCCGGAGCATGATGTGGAATCGCTGACGGCAGAGTTCATTAAGCAGAAAAGCAGCGAAGTTATGGAAGGTATCCAAAAGCTGCTGAAGACCGCCGAAGAAGGGAAGATTTTACGCGAGGGCATCACCACGGCGATTGTCGGACGTCCAAACGTGGGCAAGTCTTCGCTGTTGAATGCGCTGGCGCATACGAACCGTGCCATTGTGACCGATATTCCAGGCACGACGCGGGATGTCATCGAGGAGTTCGTCACGATCAATAACATTCCGCTCAAGCTGCTGGACACGGCAGGAATTCGGGAAACGATGGACGTCGTGGAGAAAATCGGTGTGGAGCGCTCGAAGCATGCGGTCACAGAAGCCGATCTCATCCTGCTCGTGCTGAATGCAAGCGAACCGCTGCATGAGGACGAACTGGAATTAATGGAACAAATCCGTGGTAGACAATCCATCGTCATTATGAATAAAATGGACTTACCTTCGCAATTGGACAGGGATCTGCTGTCCAGGTACTATCCGGATGAATTGATCGTCCCAATGTCGGTGATGACCGAAGAGGGGATCGATCTTTTGGAAAAGGCGATTTCATCGCTCTTTTTCAGCGGGAAGCTGGAGTCGGGCGATCTGACTTATGTCAGCAACGTCCGGCATATCGCTCTCCTTAAAAAGGCGTACAAATCGCTTCAGGATGCCTACGAAGCGGCGGATCAATTCATTCCGATCGACATGATCCAGATCGATGTCCGTCTTGCTTGGGAACAGCTTGGTGAGATCACAGGCGATACGGCGGCCGAAACGCTGCTGGATCAAATTTTCTCCCAGTTCTGTTTAGGTAAATAAGTCGTTCGTTCATATAGATTCATGTATTTATTTTCAGAAAAATAAAGGAGGTTTGTCCGATGAGTTATGATGGAGGCAGCTATGATGTTATCGTCATCGGCGCAGGTCATGCCGGCTGTGAAGCGGCTTTGGCCGCAGCGCGGATGGGCTGCAATACACTGATGATTACCATCAATCTGGACATGGTCGCATTTATGCCGTGCAACCCTTCGATCGGGGGACCGGCCAAAGGGCATGTCGTCCGTGAAATCGATGCGCTGGGCGGCGAAATGGGCCGTAATATTGATAAAACGTTTATCCAAATGCGGATGCTGAACACAGGGAAGGGGCCGGCGGTGCATGCGCTGCGTGCGCAAGCCGACAAGTTCCTGTATCAACAAACGATGAAGGAAACGATGGAGAAAGAACCGAACCTGACGATGCGTCAAGGCATGGTGGAACAGCTGATTGTTGAAGACGGCGTCTGCGTCGGCGTGGTGACGAAAACCGGCACCTCGTACCGTGCAAAATCTACGGTGCTGACTACCGGCACGTATCTTCGCGGTAAAGTCATTATGGGTGAGCTGACCTACGAAAGCGGTCCGAACAACCAACAGCCTTCGGTGAAGCTGGCGGAAAATCTGCGCGAGCTGGGCTTCGATCTCGTTCGCTTCAAGACCGGCACGCCCCCGCGTGTACACAAGTCCACCATTGACTTTTCAAAGACCGAAATTCAACCGGGTGATGAGAAACCTAAATTTTTCTCTTATGAAACAGAGTCTTCCGATAATGAGCAGCTTCCTTGCTGGCTGACGTATACTTCGGTGGAAACCCACCGCATTATTAACGAGAACCTGCACCGTGCGCCGATGTTCTCCGGTATTATTGAAGGAACAGGACCACGTTACTGCCCGTCGATTGAGGATAAGATCGTGCGCTTCAGCGACAAGCCGAAGCATCAAATTTTCCTCGAGCCGGAAGGCAAGAACACCTCTGAATATTATGTCCAAGGGCTGTCCACCAGTATGCCTGAAGACGTTCAGCTGGCGATGCTGCGCAGTATCCCTGGCTTGGAAAAGGTTGAAATGATGCGCAACGGTTATGCGATTGAATATGACGCTATGGTGCCGACGCAGCTGTGGCCGTCTCTGGAAACGAAGAAGATGCCGGGCTTGTTCACCGCCGGTCAAATTAACGGAACCTCCGGTTACGAAGAAGCTGCAGGTCAAGGCATCATGGCCGGCATTAACGCCGCGCGCAAAGTACAGGGCAAGGAACCGGTCATTCTGGACCGTTCGCAAGGCTATATCGGAGTTCTGATCGACGACCTCGTGACGAAGGGTACCAACGAGCCTTACCGTCTGCTGACTTCCCGTGCGGAATACAGACTGCTGCTTCGCCATGACAATGCCGATCTGCGGTTGACGCCGGTGGGGCATGAAATCGGTCTGATCTCGGAGGAACGGTTCGCGAAGTTTTTGGATAAGAAGGAAAAGGTGGAGCTGGAAATCGAACGCTTACGTTCAACGAAGGTGGGTCCTTCCCATGTGAATGCACTGTTGGAATCGATCGGTTCCGCCCCGATTCAGGATGGCAGCAACCTGCTGACCATTCTACGCCGTCCAGAAGTAACCCACAGCCATATTGAACAAATTTCACCTTCGCCATATGAACTAACGGAAGAAATGAAGGAGCAGGTGGAAATTCAAATCAAGTATGCAGGGTATATCGAAAAGCAGCTGATCCATGTGGAACGTCTGCAAAAGATGGATAAGAAGAAGATTCCGGAATCGATCGACTATAACGATGTTCAAGGTATCGCCATCGAGGCTCGTCAAAAGCTCAGCAGCATCCGTCCGATTTCGATCGGTCAAGCTTCACGCATTTCCGGCGTGACGCCGGCGGATATCTCGATTCTGCTGGTATATCTGGAACACTATAATCGCGTTACAGCGGCAAGAGGTTAACGAATGGATCCGATACAAGAGCAATTTGTGCAGCGTTTAAAAGAACATGGCATTACGCTCGAACCATCCCAGTTGGAACAATTTGAAATTTATTTCAAGGAACTGGTCGAATGGAATGAGAAAATGAACCTTACCGGGATTACCGAGCGGGAGCAAGTGTACACCAAGCATTTCTATGATTCCATCTCCCTGGCTTTTTATGTGAACATGGAGGAGATCGGAACACTAGCCGATATTGGCTCGGGGGCGGGATTCCCGGGAATCCCGCTGAAGATTTGTTTTCCACACTTGAAGCTGACGATTATCGACTCGTTAAACAAGCGCATTTCCTTCTTGCAGCACATTGTGCAGGAGACTGGACTTAAGGATGTAGAACTTCTCCATGGCCGGGCCGAGGATTGGGGAAGGAAGGCGGGGTACCGTGATCACTTCGATCTCGTTACCGCCCGAGCAGTAGCCAGGCAGGCCGTCCTGAATGAGTTCTGTCTCCCCTTCGTCAAAGTGAACGGTCTGTTTGCGGCGATGAAAGGAAGCGATCCGGCGGAGGAAGTACAGGAGGCAGCCAAAAGCTTGAAGGAACTGCGGGGGAAGGTGATCGAAGTAGAACGCTTCTTGCTACCTGTAGAGGAATCGGCTCGCCATATTGTCCAGATCCGTAAGACTGCGCCTACCCCAGGCAAATATCCGAGAAAGGCCGGAACTGCGGTTAAATCGCCTTTAGTATAAGAAAAAACTGGTTTCAGCAAGCTGCATCAGACCCTATGGGGTGTGCAGTCGACTGACTTCCTATCATCGAACTGTCTGAAACCAAGTCATATTTATAAAATGAAGAGGATTGTTTCACGTGGAACAGTCCTCTTTTTTTAGATTATAAAACATTAATTTTCAGCGGAGCTGTTCGATCCTATATAATTTCAAGAAAACTTCTGAAATACACGGTCTGTCCTCTATAAAGATACAGCGATAGCCGCTTTACTAAAATTATAGAGAGATAAATATAACGGTGCCGAATCACTGTACAATCGCAAGAAATGCTTCTGCTAGAAGCGGGTTGTCTTCTTTGACGTTCCTTATATTAATGCTTTTCCCAATGTGAAAAAATGGATAAATGGCAGGAAAAATCGGGAACTTTGGAGAATAGGATTATATGAAGAAAAGTGGTAGAATAGAGTATAAACTGTATTCTATGAACTGGCTTCAAATGGTATGATAGAGAGGGATGATCGTTGGTAAGTGGTCTGACTGTCAGACCGTTCAGTCATGTGAACCTTATACATAAATTACGTTCGGATCTGACGATTCTCATCTTCCATTTTGAAGTCATTGAACGACTCTCTATGTCTGGATTGCAGCTGTCAAAGCTCAAGGGTTAGTTGTTACCCATATCCAACATGGATATCTCGATGACCTGTAGATTGTTGTTAGGTGCTCTAGCGGTGCTATTACGAATTTAGGTGGTAATATACGGAATGAAAGAACAATTTTCTAAATTGTTTGGTTTGACGGAACGAAGCAATGGGGACGAAGTAAAGCAAATTCCGGTGGCGGAAATCGTAAGCAGTCCTTACCAGCCCCGGACCATTTTTGATGACGATAAAATCGACGAACTCTGTCAAACGATCAAGACGCATGGGGTGATCCAGCCCATTGTTGTTCGTATCCGTAATGCCAAATACGAGATTATTGCCGGTGAACGGCGCTGGCGTGCCGTTTCCAAACTCGGTTTGGAGACCATTCCCGCCATTGTCCGTGAATTCAATGATTCCCAAGCTGCTTCCATTGCATTGATCGAGAACCTCCAGCGTGAAGGCCTGACTTCCATCGAGGAAGCCGTTGCCTATCAAAAGCTCATTGACCTTCATCAGCTTACGCAGGAGAGCTTGGCGCAGCGCCTTGGGAAAAGCCAATCAACGATTGCCAATAAAATCCGGCTGCTTCATCTTCCGGATGAAGTGAAAAATGCACTGATGGAGCGCAAAATTACTGAGCGGCACGCCCGCGCGTTATTGTCCCTCGATACCGAGGAACTGCAGCTGAAAGTGCTGGCTGAGATTGTATCCAAAGAGCTGAACGTGAAACAAACGGAGGCTAGAGTTGCCTTTTACAAGGAATCGGCAAAAATTAAAAAGGCAAAGCGCATCTCTTACTCCAAGGACGTCCGGTTGGCGCTGAACACGATTCGCCAATCCATCGATATGGTGTCTGGATCCGGGATGGCCATTAAAACGCAGGAAAACGATCATGAGGATCATTATGAGATCGTGATCAAAATTCCTAAGCGCTAATACGATGGAGCTTAGCGGCTAAGCGGCCGCTTTTTTTAGGAAGTCATAATGAATTTATGCTCTAAACCACGAAATCATAGGTTCCAGGCAGCTGAATTTCATAAGATGGAAGAATAGAGGGGGAGGGGGAATGTTCGCATCTCCCATTTTTCTCGTCAATGTTCTGAAATCAAAGTTGTTCATTGATGATGTCCGAATAATTGAGTAAAGGTTTTTCTTGTTATTCCAGCAAGGGGAAGCGCACTACTGCAGGGCGAAGCCGTTTCTGCGTATCTGTATACTTGAAACACCGGTACTTCTGATGTACCGCCGAGGGCATACAGGTATTTGCAGCCGTTTGTTTTGCTGATGATCACAATCCCGCGACCTACAAGAAGAGTCTTCATACACATAGAGGTGAATTGAGTGTCCAAAATTATTGCCATAGCAAATCAAAAGGGCGGAGTCGGCAAGACGACAACCTCCGTCAATCTCGGTGCAGGATTGGCTTCGCTCGGAAAAAGGGTGCTGCTCGTCGATATCGATCCCCAAGGCAATACAACCAGTGGGGTAGGTGTCAATAAAGCGGATGTAGCGAACTGCATTTATGATGTGATTATCAATGATGTACATCCCAAGGATGCGATCCTGCAAACGCAAATCGAAGGACTTCATATTATTCCGGCAACGATTCAATTGGCTGGAGCGGAAATTGAACTGGTACCGACCATTTCAAGGGAGCTTCGGCTCAAAAAGTCGCTTCAGTTGGTGAAAGCAAATTATGACTATATTTTAATCGATTGTCCGCCGTCTCTTGGTATACTTACTATTAACTCACTTACTGCCGCTGACTCGGTCATTATTCCTATTCAGTGCGAATACTATGCCCTTGAAGGATTAAGCCAGCTGCTGAATTCAATTCGTCTCGTCCAGAAGCATTTGAACACTTCGCTCCGAATTGAAGGCGTTCTGCTTACCATGCTGGATGCTCGGACGAATTTGGGGATTCAGGTGATTGAAGAAGTAAAGAAATACTTTCAGGAAAAAGTGTACCAAACGATCATTCCGAGAAATATTCGACTTAGTGAAGCTCCGTCCCATGGCCAGTCGATCATTACGTATGATCCGCGTTCGAAAGGCGCTGAGGTATATTTAGAGTTGGCAAAGGAAGTGATTTCGTATGAGTAAACGATTGGGTAAAGGGCTCGATGCTTTAATTCCTTCACTTTCGATTAATGAAGATGACAAAATCGTAGAAATCCCACTCAGCCAACTTCGTGCCAATCCTTACCAGCCGCGCAAGGACTTTAACGAGGAATCAATTCAGGAATTGGCCGAATCGATTCGTCAGCATGGGGTCATTCAACCGATTGTTGTACGCAGCGTGCTCAAAGGATATGAAATTATTGCAGGGGAGCGGCGCTTTAGAGCTTCGCAATACTGCGGCAAGGCCACCATCCCGGCTGTGGTTCGCACATTCAGCGATCAGCAGGTGATGGAGATTGCCTTGATTGAAAACCTGCAGCGCGAGAATTTAAATGCGATGGAAGTGGCTGTTGCTTACCAGGGCTTGATGGATCAATACTCACTGACGCAGGAAGAGCTGTCGTTGAAAGTGGGAAAATCCAGATCCCATATAGCAAACTTCCTTCGTTTGTTGGCTTTACCGGATGAAGTCAAAGACTATGTTTCACGTGGAACAATTTCCATGGGCCATGCGAGAGCGTTGGTTGGTCTCAAGGATTCGTCCCTCATCAAGCAGTTGGCGAAGCAATGTGTTAACAATGAGTGGAGCGTACGGGATCTTGAGGAGGCTGTGAAACAGCTCGATCGGAAACCGGCGGATAAGAACAAGGTGAAAGTCAAAAAGCGCGATCCATATATCGATAACTTGGAAGAGTCGCTGCGGGAGCGGTTTAGAACGACAGTGAAGATCAAGCAGAACAAAGATAAAGGCAAAATCGAATTGAACTATTACAGCAAACAGGACCTGGAACGGCTGCTGGAGTTGTTGCAATAAAGATCAGTGGATGGGATGACGCGTCTAGGTGATTCCTGAAAAGGACCGAAGATGCGTCATTCTTTGTTCCTTGGATCGGAGTGAAACGGGATATGAACGCAGTTGTATATCTGGATCATGCAGCGACTTCCTGGCCGAAACCGCCTGGTGTTCTGGCAGCCATGCAAAAGGCGATGGAGGAAGCGGCAGCGAATCCAGGACGAGGGAGTCATCAAATGGCCGTGCAAGCGAGCAGGGTTCTCTTTGAGACCCGCCGGGTGCTGGCTCAGTTGTTTCGGGTGAAGAACCCGAATAACATCATTTTCACCTATAACACAACCCAGGCATTGAATATGGCGATCAAAGGAATCTTGAAGTCCGGTGACTATGTCGTTGCGACGATGATCGAACACAACTCCGTGCGGAGACCGTTGGAATATTTAATGCGGACACTGGATATTCAAGTGGATTACATTGGGGTAAATGATCAAGGAGAACTGGACATGCAGCAGTTGGAGGCATGTTTATCCAAAAATCCGAGGCTGGTGGTTTGCAGCCATAGCTCGAATCTGTTGGGAAGTATTCTGCCAATCCAGCGAATTGGTGAGCTGGCACGCAGCAGTGGGGCAGTATTCTTGGTAGATGCTGCACAAAGCGCCGGCGTGCTGGACATTGATGTGGAGTCCTGCTGCATCGACATGTTGGCTTTTCCGGGCCATAAAGGGCTGCTCGGTCCGCAAGGGACAGGAGGGCTTTACTTATCGCCGGAAATCGAACTGGAGCCGCTGATCCACGGAGGAACGGGCAGCCAATCGGAGGAAAAGGAAATGCCCAGCGTAAGGCCGGACCGGTATGAAGCGGGGACCTTGAACACGGTCGGAATTGCCGGGCTAAGAGCAGGGGTAGAGTATGTGCTTAGGGAAACCCCTCAGCGGATTTATGAGCATGAATGGGCGTTGACACAAATGATGATCGATGGGTTGAAGGGTCTGCCAGGTATGAACTTGCTTGGTCCTGCACAAGGAAAGGAAAGGACCGGAATCGTGGCCTTTACGATCGAGGGCCGGGATTCTACGGAAATCGCCTTCCGCTTGGACCGGCAATATGGAATCGCAGTGAGGGCGGGGATGCACTGTACGCCGTTGGCTCATTATGCGGTACGAACGGATAAGACCGGAGCAGTGAGGGCGAGTGTAGGTGCGAACAGCACGGAGCAGGAAGTTCAACGGATGGTTGAAGCGATGCGCGAACTGGTTCGTTAACTTGATGGCCTGACGCAAGCCTCGAAGTCTATTTGTAATCAAACATCGATGGCAAGACAAAACCGGTTCTCCCCTAAAGCTGAAGGGACAACCGGCAGAATGAATGTTTGTGATTTTTAACCGTATAGTATCAAGGACCATGAATATATGGGATCACGATACGTCTTGGAAACGGGTAGGTCAAGATTGAGGAAAAGGAATGAACAGCATGTCGGACTTAAATGATTTAATCAGCGAACAATTACCAGGAATCATTGGCGGGATCGTACTCCTCATTTTGATCTTGCTCGTGTTGGTGCTGACACAAGGGGCAAAGCTTAGAAAAGTTCGCCGAAAATACGAAACGATGATGGCCGGCAGCGGGGTAGAGGATTTAGAAACACTGCTCATCGATCTAAAGACACAGGTGGACAGCGTGGAGGATGAGCAGCAGCAGCAGCGTGAATCCTTGTCACTGGCATTGAACAAGCTTCAAACGATCAAAGGTAATATCGGTATTAAACGTTACAATGCATTCAGCGAACGGGGGAGCGATCTAAGCTTTTCGATTGCGATCGTTGATGCCGATAGAAGTGGAATCGTCATCACTGCGCTGTACAGCCGTGACAGCTCCTATGTTTATGCCAAACCGGTAGAAGCCGGGCAGTCGACTTATCCCCTTTCACCGGAAGAGGTAGAGGCGATTACTCTAGCCTTGCAAAAAGCGTAGTACGGGCTTTCCATTCCTTAATGGCGGAATGAAGGCTTGAGGCAATAATTTCGGACAAACGCATCACCAAGCTCAGCCTGGTGTTTTGCAATACAAAATATTCCATAAAGCCGCCGACATTAACGATACCCGTCAAATGGATATCGCCAACCGGCGGTAATTCTTTATGTACGCCAGCGCCGGGTTTGAGCGGGCCGTTGGCGACTTGAATGCAGCCTACGCTGGAGGATTGTCCAAGACACGCATCGATGCCGATGACAAATGGATTGTCATACAGCGAATAGATCGAGGAGAGCGTCTCCTGGAGGTTAACGGCATGCACAGGCTCGTCCAGCGTGCCAAACAAGTGAAACCATGGACTTTTATACCGGGCCAATGCAGTGCCTACCAAAGGACCGAGGCAGTCGCCTGTGGACCGGTCGGTACCGATACATACAACGATAACCTGTTGATTTTCCCCGGCTTGAGAGAGATGAAACAGAAGACGATGAATAATAGCGGAATGGATTTCAGGGTCGGTATGTGGTATTTTTAAGCATGTAGGCTCCTGTTTGGGAGACGTTTTTGGCCACTGAGTCATAGAATCTTCCTCTCCTTGCATTTGGTAGTAACTAGTATATGGAAGGAAGAGGGTTTTTATACTTCATGCAGGAATTCCATAGAAAAAGTAATTCTGACGAATGCAGCACAAATCAAGGTGGGGGAGAAACGGATGGCGGCGGAGATGGAAACCTGGATGCTGATTGCTTTTGATTCGACACAGCAGGCGCTGCGCGCTGAGATGCTGCTTGAATATGCGGAGGTTGAAATTGATTTATTTCCTACCCCAAAGGAAATTACAGCGGGCTGTGCATTATCGATCCAGTTCCCGCCGGACCAGCTGGATAGCGTACAGACGATCATCCAGCTGGAGCAGGTGGAGATTCGGGGAATCTACTTCAAAGACAGCACAGAGGGATATAAGAGCATCGAGGATAGGAGGTAGAGTTGATTGAGTAAGTTTTGGCTGGAGGAGACCATTCCCAATCCAGAGCAGGCTGTCAAGCAGGCGGTAAATATCGGCGATAAATTTCTGGATTGGGTGACGAATGTAGATATGTGGACCAATGTGCTGTTTTCAGGCATTCGGATCATCATTCTGTTTTTTGTTTCCCGCGTCATTATACGGGTTGTCTCCAAAATCATAGACAAATCCCTGGCGAGACAGGAGCAGAGCCGGATGAACGTCAATCCGCGGAGGTTCGCCACGGTAGCCGAGCTGCTGAAAAACGTAACGGCGGTCACCTGTAATTTTATTATGGTGCTCCTGATTCTGTCGGAGTTCAACTTTCATTTGGGGCCGCTCCTTGCGGGAGCAGGGGTGCTTGGTTTGGCCATAGGTTTTGGCGCACAAAGTTTGGTTAAAGATGTGATTACCGGATTCTTCATTATATTAGAAGACCAATTTGCGGTAGGGGACGTTATCCAGACAGGGACCTTCAAAGGCACCGTAGAGATGATCGGCCTTCGGACCACACGCATCGTAAGCCCTACCGGGGAAGTTTATATTTTGCCTAACGGTTCCATCGCCAGCGTAACGAACTACTCCTTATCCAATGCGCTCGCGGTTGTTGACCTTCCCATGAAAAACGAGCGAAATCTGGAAGAAACCGTAGCCCTGATTAAACAGGCGCTTACCGGCATTCAGCAGCGGGATCCTAATGTCATTTCAGTGCCGAATGTACTCGGGGTGCAATCCTTGAACACGAGTGAATACGTCATCCGGATCGTAGCCGAGTGCATGCCGAACACCAAAGGAGATGTCGAACGGCAGATTCAGGCCGACGTGAAGCAGGCTTTGGAATACGAGGACATGATGAAACAGGCACAGGCCGAGCTAGCGGCAGGCAAAGAAGGGAACAACGAAATGGGGGAAGGATAACGGTGGAACGTAAAGTGTTTCAGCTCGGAGATATCGTCCAAATGAAGAAAAACCACCCATGCGGCAGTAACGAAATGGAAATTATCCGCATGGGAATGGATATCCGGATCAAATGCGTCGGCTGTCAGCACAGCGTATTGATCCCACGGGCGAAGTTTGAGAAAAATATGAAAAAGGTGCTTCGTTCGAAATCGGAAGACGGAACGGAAGGGCAGGCTTAGAAATAAATAGCTTTGGGGTAAAGGGCTTGCACAAATGATGGACATGTGCTATAATCAATTTTGCTGCGGAAAGGTACCCAAGAGGTCTAAGGGGGCTGACTCGAAATCAGTTAGGCGTCGCAAGGCGTGCGAGGGTTCGAATCCCTCTCTTTCCGCCACATTCCCTTATTTAAGTGACTGCGCATAGAATACATACGGCGAAAACCTTCAGTTGAAGAAACTGGAGGTTTTCTTAGTTGTTGGAGCATTTCACTTTATGATCCTTTGCTTTCATAATAAAGAGATGGGAAGCGGCATTACGGCTATATACAAACCAAAGGAGGACCCATAAGGTCCTCCCATTTGGCAGGCGATGCCATGATTTTTTGGAATTCATCCACACAACACTTCAGCAAGTGAAACTCGGGTCAGCCTTTAGCAAATCTTTGCTTTAGACAATAAAGTGTTTTTAGCACTTCCCTCCGCTTCTTGAACGTGCTGTTTCTGACTTCCTGTGCTTTGTTGCGTTGATCATGTCCAACGGAACCACACCTCTCTCAAGCACCGCCTGATTGTAATATGCGCAGTTTTCGTGCGCTTATGCATCCATTTGTAAAATTAGTGGACCCGCGCTTTCGTCATCCGTTTCCATTTGCGGTCTTTCTTCGAGGTCTCTGGAAAGGTATCGCCCTTAGCCAGCTCGACCCGCTGCGGATCCGTGATTTCAGTGTGGAAGCTGTTTTCACCAACCTCCATGTATACGCCGGGGTTCGGCGCTTTGTCGCCTGGTTCGAATTCGGTTCTTTCACCCATGGACAAGGCCTCCTTTAATCGTTAAAATGGACTGCCTCTGTAGTGTGTACCCTTGGCGGAGAATCATGTGTGGAACAGGATCAATACGGCATTGTACTTGCAATCATTGGGCCAATTTGATATATTAATATGGTGCGAGTTTAGACTCGTTCCTTGCTCCTGACATGATCAGGGGCCGAAGTCCATAAGGAGGTGAAACATATGCGCAAATACGAAGTGATGTACATTATTCGTCCTGACATTGAACAAGATGCTGTTCAAGCCGCAGTCGAAAAATTCCAAGGCATCATCTCCAACGGTGGAGAAATCACTAAGCATGAAGTGATGGGTAAACGCCGCCTTGCGTATGAGATCAACAAATTCCGTGACGGTACTTTTGTTCTGGTTAACTTCAGCGCCAACCCTGACGTTGTAGCCGAACTTGAGCGCCTCATGAAAATTTCTGACGAAGTGATTCGTTATCTCATTACGCTTGACGTTGTTGCTTAATATCCGTTTACGGAATTAGTGATGAAATTCGCTCAAAGGAGGGGACTCGATTGTTGAACCGTGTTATTTTGATCGGCCGGTTGACCCGGGATCCGGAACTGCGCTATACACCTTCAGGGGTAGCCGTAACGCAGTTTACGCTCGCTGTAGATCGCCCGTTTACGGCGCAAGGCGGAGAGCGTGAGGCGGACTTTATTCCGGTGGTCACATGGAGACAGCTTGCTGAGACCTGCGCCAATTATCTGCGCAAAGGCCGTCTGACGGCTGTAGAAGGGCGCATCCAGGTACGGAATTACGAGAATAACGAAGGTAAACGTGTATACGTCACCGAAGTCATTGCCGATAACGTACGTTTCCTGGAATCCAACCGTGAAGGCGGTGGAGGCGGAAGCACCCCGCGTGAGGAGCCTTCCTACGATGGCGGCGGACGTGGCGGTAACAGCTACTCGCGGAACAATTCCAATCAGGATCCTTTTTCCGATGACGGAAAACCGATTGATATTTCGGATGATGATTTGCCATTTTAATAAGGAAAGGACTGAAACAGCATGGCTTTTAAACAAAGAGAAGGCGGAGACAACGATAAAAGACCGGCTCGCCGCGGCGGCCGTAACAAACGTCGTAAAGTGTGCTTCTTCACTGTGAACAAAATTACTCACATTGACTATAAAGATACCGATCTGCTGAAGAAATTTATCAGCGAACGCGGTAAAATTTTGCCTCGCCGTGTAACCGGAACTAGTGCAAAATACCAACGCATGCTGACGATTGCGATCAAACGCTCCCGTCAAATCGCGTTGCTGCCATACACTACAGAGTAATCTGTATCATGGCGAGCGAGAAAGCCAGTACCTTGGACATCCCAGGTGCTGGCTTTTTTGCTGTGATGAACATGTTCAAAATTATTCCATTTGTCTTACGGGAAACGAAAAAGTTATCATAGTGTTATTGCTGCATCAAGCAGTGGCGGTAAGGTTGTAAGCGTACCCGTAGGAAAGGGCAGGGCACAGCTTTCCATTTCCCGGGCAATTTCATGATAGTGAAGTTCCGGCTGGATTGATTCGCAAACAGGCTTCGTAAACAGCATGTTCCTTAACGATCAATGAGGGTATGATATAATGGAAAAACGGCGAAAAGGGGGATTACGATGGGACTGGGCAGAATCTACAGGAATTATTTTAAAAATAACATGTTCATGAGGATTCTGCTGATTTTCACGATCATTGCCATTCTGACAATCGTGATTCTGTCCTATCTGATGTTCTCTTCCCTATCCCAATCGATCGTGGAGAAGGAACTCAACAACCAGAAGGCTGCGATGGAAAATGTCAGCCGGTATCTGGATCAGCGCTACCAGTCGGTAGAGAATATTGCCAGGGATATGTACCGGAACGAAATGCTGTTCTCGAACATTTCCTTTTTGATGGAGCATCCTTATTCGCAATATGTCCAGCATCGGATGGACCAGTTTTACAACGAAACGAACAACAACTCGACGGACCCGCTGCAGTATTTCCAGCAGGTGATGGACGAAAACGGAGATATCCGCAACATCATGCTGTACAGTTCAGAGAAGCAGTTTCTGTCTGTGTTCAAGCCAAACAAGCAGTATAAGCAGCTGACCACCGATATGACCCACTCCTATATTCCGGACGTTATGGCGATGGATTATAAGGGCATCACCGCTCCGAATTACTGGATCCGGAAGGCGGCGGACCAGTGGGCGCCGGAGCTGTACGCCATCCGGGTACCGATCAATAACCGGCAGCTCAAAAATGCAGGGCAGTTTCTCGTTTATTTGGATTCGGGCGGTATCACCGATGCTCTGACCAGCTATAAGGACAGCTTCAAAGGGGATATTGCGGTGCTTTCCGCGGACGGCAAGGTTTTGTATGATTCGGAAGGGAAATATTATGGGAAGACCTATCCTTATATGGATGTGACCGACTCGCTGTATGACGGTGGAAATACCCGCCCGGCTGAGATCAGCAGCCGAATGTATATCAACAAGCTGACTTCGGCTGACAACGGATACGTCGTGATTGGTGCGGTTCCGAAAAAGGACGTGGAGGCCAGCTATTCAGGTATCCGGAAAACGATTATAACGATCAGCGGGATCTGTATATTGTTTGCGATCTTTTTCCCGGCCTTTTTTGTGATTAATTTCGCCAATCGGACGAACCGGATTATTAGGATTACGCGCAAGGTAAAAAACGGGGATTTGTCCGCACGGATCGATAACCCGGGAGAAGACGAGCTTGGCCAGATTTCCCGAAGCTTTAACGACATGCTGGACGAGCTGAACCTGTATATCGAGCGGGTGTACAAAGCCGAAATTAAACAGAAGCAGACGGAGCTGGTGGCGCTGCAGGCGCGGATCAATCCTCACTTTTTGTACAATACACTTGAAGTGATCCGGATGCGAGCCATTTCCCAAGGGGCTAAGGATGTCGGGGAAATGATCTATAGTTTGTCCGTGCTTTTCAAAAGCCTGGTGAAGCAGAAAAAGATTTACACGCTCAAGGATGAGCTGGAGGCATGCCGCTTGTATCTGGAGCTGTTCCGGATCCGTTATAAGGAGAAGTTCAGCTATACGATCGATTCAGACCCGGCGCTGCAGGGCAAATCGGTCATGAGGCTGTCGCTGCAGCCGCTGATCGAAAACTATATCGTTCACGGCATCCAGACCAATCGCGACGATAATCATCTGGACATTCGGGTGAGGGAAGAAGGCGATATGCTGGTGGCTGTGATTACGGATAATGGCAAAGGTATCACGCCTGAGCGCCTGGCTGAAATCCATGAAGAGCTCGGCAAGCCGGAGGAGTCCGGCGAAATGTTTGGGCTGCGCAGCGTGCACAGCCGGCTCCAGTTTTTGTACGGTCCGGCTTACGGGGTGGAAATTGACAGTCGGCCTGGAGTCGGTACGGTTGTCACCGTACGTTATCCTAACCGGGAAGGGACGGATGCTGAAGATGTATAAGGTGTTTATTGTGGATGATGAGCCGTTCATTATCGAAGGGCTGTACGATATTTTGGATTGGGCAGCGCTAGGGCTGGAGATCGTCGGGCACGCAGAGAATGGCCGCCAGGCGCTCGAGGTGATGGCGTCTACGCCCGTGGATGTGCTGATTACGGATATTTCCATGCCGGTGTTGGACGGCCTGAGTCTGATCGGCGAGGCTCGCAAAACCCGCAGCGACCTCAAGGTGATCATCCTAAGCGGATACAACGAGTTCGATTACTTGAAGCAGGGGATGAGGCTCGGTATCGAGAACTACTTGCTGAAGCCGATCAATGTGGAGGAATTGGAATCGACGCTCCGCAATACCGTGTCCAAGCTGGACAGTACGAGGGCGAGTGGATTGTACAGCGCGTTTGATGTGCAAATTTTGAAGGACAATACGCTCTATCGCTGGATGAACGGGCAGATCGCCCCTCCGGAATTTATAGAAAGAGCCGATCTGCTTGGCGTGAACTTGGACCGGCCTTATATGGCCGTGGCGGTGCTTCGGACTGCAGCCGATGAGGCGTTGTTCGGGCAGGTTGACGATTTGCTGGAAGACAGCACGGAGCTGACGCTATTCCGCGATGTGGATGGGGATACTGTCCTTATTGGAAGTCTGGAGAACCCACAGGAGGGGAAAGCTCGTCTGATGACAGCATTGGAGCAGCTGGAGGCTGATTTAGCGAGGCAGGGCTGCACGGTGCATATCGGTGTCGGCTCGGCGGTGAGCCTGCCTGAAGAGGCTTCAGTCAGCTACAAGGAGGCCAAGCAGTCGCTGGAGTATTTTATGGTATTTCCGGATCGGCGGATCATCGACTACACCAGCCTGGAGGAGAATAGCGGCGGCCCGGAGCGGCATATCGCCATCGCTTGGGACGAATACGCCAAGCTGATTCTGGCGAGGGACGAGGCCGGGCTGAATCGAAAAATCCAAGACGACTTTGAGCAGATGCAGAAGGCGGGACATATCCGCCCGGAGGATCTGCTGAACGCGGCCCTGGAGCTGGTGATTCGCTTTAAAATGGAGCTTGAGCAGATCAAGCATACGGATGAGTCGGATATATTCAAGAACGGCTTAGGCAGGGTCCGGGACAGCTCCTCGCTCCAGGATCTCATTACTGCTCTGCAGGACGTGGCTGGGGCTGCGGTCCAGTCGCTGCTACAGGATATGAAGAACCCCGTTGTGAATCAGGTGCTGGTCCATATTCACAATCATTATGCGGACGAACTGTCGCTGAAGACACTGGGGGCGCAGTATCATATCCATCCGGTGTATCTGGGACAGCTGTTTCATAAGGAAACCGGAGAAACGTTCGCCGAGTACATCAATAAGTTCCGGATCGAAAAGGCGAAGCAGCAGCTGAAGAACACGAACCTCAAGGTGCAGGAGATCGCGCGGAACGTAGGCTACTGGGAGACCGGATATTTTTATAAACAGTTCAGGAAATATGTCGGGATCTCGCCGACGGATTACAAGGGGCTGGGTTAACCGGCTGGAGACACCCTGAATCAGATGAGACTAAACACCTACCATCTCATCCGGTTTAGGGTTTTTTTGTGACGTTTGATGCAGAAAAAACCAAATGAAAATGAAAGAAAAACAATAAAAGTAAGCGTTTCACTGAAGAAATGACAAATTTAGACAAAAAGAAAACCTTTTCTTTAATTTGTACACGGTTTTATTTAGTTTATCTTCTTTTTGTAACGGCTTACATCCGTTAAGGTTATCTTAGTTAAACAAACCGAGCCGGAAACAATAAAAGAAAAAGCCGGTTTGGCCGCTTGGTGGGCAGACAGCTAGACAACATTGACTGCAACACAAAAAGGGAGGAACACACATGAGCAAGGGTAAGAAAAGCTTCTCGTTCGCACTGGCCATGTTGACGGCCTTCGCGCTTGTACTCAGCGCGTGCGGTGGGGGCAACAAAGACGTGGAAAGCAGTGGTTCCGGATCTTCGGGAAGCTCCGAGAAACCGGTAAACCTGATCTGGTACACGATCGGCACGCCGCAAAAAGACGTTGACAAGGTTATGGCCGAGGTCAGCAAGTATACGCAGGAGAAGATTAATGCAACCGTCACCATGAAAATGATCGACTGGGGCGACTACCAGCAAAAAATGCAGGTGAACGTAGCTTCCGGCGAACCGATGGACATCATGTTCACATCCGCAGGCGGATTCGATTACGTACAGAACGCAAGAAAAGGCGCGTTCATGGAACTCGACGATCTGCTTGATAAATATGGACAAGGTATCAAAGATACCATCGATCCTGCTTTCCTGGAAGGCTCCAAAGTCGATGGACACAACTACGGCATTCCGGCCAACAAAGAGCTTCCTCAGCAAGAAGTATGGCGCTTCAACCAAAACCTGGTGGACAAGTACAAACTGGATACCTCCAATGTACGTTCCCTGGATAGCATTGAGCCGCTGTTGAAAGCGATTAAGGAAAAAGAACCGAACGTAACACCGTTCGCGATGGACAAGAACTACGTTCCTTATGTTCCTTATGACTACATCATTCAGAATCTGCCAATGGCCGTGAAGCTGGATACGACCGATTACAAAATCGTCGACATCCTCGAAACGCCAGAAATGAAGCAGGCGCTGACAACGATGCACAAATATTATCAAGCCGGCTATGTGGCTCCGGAAGCAGCAACAACAGGCTCCACTAGCGATCTGATGACTTCCGGCAACTGGTTCATGGACCGTGCGCAAACCCAGCCGCTGGCTGACAATACTTGGTCTGCAAGCTATGGCTATCCGGTTAAATCGACACCGGCAAGTGATGCCATTATCACAAATACATCGGTTCAAGGTTCGATCATGGCGATTTCCGCGAACTCCGAACATCCGGAGAAAGCAATGGAATTCCTGAACCTGCTGAATACGGATCCGGTTCTTCGCAACATGGTGGATTCCGGTATCGAAGGAACGCACTACAAGAAGGTTGACGACAAGCACATTGAAAACCTTCCAGAGGGCAAAAACTACGACATGCCGTCGTACTCCCTCGGCAACAACATGCTGCTCTACTTGAACCCGAATGACCCGGATGACAAGTGGGAGCAATTCAAGAAATTTAACGCTGAAGGTAAAGATTCTCCAATCCTGAGCTTCAACTTCGACAGCACGAAAGTAGCAACCGAAATGGCAGCTGTACAAAACGTGAAGGAACAGTTCTGGGCATCCCTGATGACCGGTACCGTTGATCCGGAAACCTACCTGCCAAAAGCGATTGCGGCCTTCAAGCAAGCCGGCCTGGACAAGGTCATCGCTGAAGCTCAAACTCAGCTTGACGCCTGGAAAGCTGCAAACAACAAGTAATGTAGAAAAAAATTCGGAAAGGATCGGGCGGGTGACTTAGCGCCCGGTCCTTTTTCAATGTATAACCAATCAATCATGGGAGGGAAACAGAATGGCCGCATTTTTCAAAAACCTCATTAGAAACAAAGTCATGCTGTTTATGGTGCTGCCCGGTGCCATTTGGTTTTTCTTCTTTTCCTACCTGCCGCTGGTGGGTACGATCGTGGCATTCAAGCAATACCGTTTCAACCGGGAAGGCTTCTGGGCCAGTATCAGCAAGAGTGAGTGGGTAGGCTGGGACAACTTCAAATTCCTGTTCAGCACCAATGATGCCTACACGATTACGCGTAACACGTTATTGTACAACCTGGCTTTTATTATCCTTGGATTGATCCTGTCTGTAGCCATGGCAGTTCTGCTCTCCGAGCTGGTCGGCAAAACGATGGCGAAAATTTATCAGACCGGGATGTTCCTTCCTTATTTCCTGTCCTGGGTCATCGTCGGATACTTTGCATTCAGCTTCCTGAGCATGGACCGCGGGATGATCAACCAAATCCTCGGCTGGTTCGGCGCCGAGCCGGTTCAGTGGTATTCCGATCCAAAATATTGGCCGTATATCCTTGTCTTCGTCAGTCTTTGGAAATCCGTCGGTTATAACAGCGTCGTGTATCTCGCCTCCATCATGGGCATCGACAAATCCCTGTATGAAGCGGCCATGATCGACGGCGCCAGCAAGTGGCAGCAAATCAAGAACATTACGATTCCGATGCTCTCGCCGATCATCATTATCATGACGCTGCTCGCAGTGGGCCGGATCTTCTACGCCGACTTCGGTCTGTTCTACCAGGTTCCAAGAGACTCGGGTACGCTGTACTCCGTAACCAACGTTATCGATACGTACGTATACCGCGGTCTGAAAACAACTGGCGAAATCGGTATGAGTACCGCTGCAGGCCTGTATCAATCGGTTGTCGGCTTTGTACTCGTTATCGTGTCCAACTTTGTCGTCCGCAAAATCGACAAGGACAGCGCATTATTCTAAATCATTTTTTGAAGGGAGTGTCAGGTTATGGCGGAGGTCATTCAAAGAAAAAAACGGGATTTTCATCATGTTTCGCGCGGCGCGAACGCTGTTCTTCATACGATTGCGGCGATCTTTTCCTTCTTGTGCGTATTTCCTTTTCTGTTCGTCGTCATTATCTCGTTAACCGATGAAAAAACGCTGGCAACGGACGGCTACCGTCTGATCCCGGCCAAATGGAGCTTCGAGGCTTACAAATTCGTATTTCAAAGCGGCGACACGCTGCTCCGTTCCTATGGCGTGACGATCCTCGTTACCATTGTAGGTACGCTCGTCAGCTTGATCCTGATCTCGCTGTACGCATACGCGATTTCGCGGAAAAGCTTCCGCTACCGCAGATTTTTCTCCGTATTCGCGATTCTCACCATGCTGTTTAACGGCGGAATGATTCCGACGTACATGGTTGTGTCACAATTGCTCGGATTGAAAGATACGCTGTGGGCGCTGATTTTGCCGCTCGCGATGAACGCTTTTTATATCATGATTCTGCGTACGTTCTACAGCACCAGCGTACCGGAGGCGATTATCGAATCGGGCCGGATCGACGGCGCGGGCGATTTCTACATTTTCCTCCGCATCGTACTGCCGTTGTCTTTGCCAGGTCTGGCGACGATCGGACTGTTCAGTACGTTAGGGTATTGGAACGACTGGTTTAATGCCTTGCTCTATATCGACAATCCGAACCTGGTGCCGCTGCAATCGATGCTGATGCGGATCGAATCCAGCATTCAGTTCATTCAGCAAAACTCGGCCAACAGCTCGCTCAGCATGGCTGCACTGCAGTCCATTCCGCAGGATACGTCCCGTATGGCGATGGTCGTGCTCGCTACGCTGCCAATTATTTTTGCATATCCGTTCTTCCAACGTTATTTTGTACAAGGACTTACCGTAGGTGCCGTCAAAGAATAATAAACAACATCACTTTAGGGAGACAGGAGAGAAGTCGAGATGTTGATTTACAAAGACAAGACGAAACCAGCTGTGGAGAGGGCCCGGCATTTGCTAGGTCTGATGACTTTGGAAGAAAAGGTTGGCCAGCTCGTGCAGCCGTTTGGCTGGCAAACCTATGAACATAGAGATGGGAAGATTGAATTAACGGAATCTTTTAAACAGCAAGTCAAAAATGGCGGTGTTGGTTCCCTGTACGGGGTGCTGCGCGCCGATCCCTGGACCGGCGTCACGCTGGAGAACGGCCTGTCCGCCAAGGAAGGTGCGGAGGCGGTTAACGAAATTCAGCGTTATGCCATTGAGAATTCCCGGCTCGGCATTCCGATCCTGATCGGAGAGGAGTGCTCGCACGGGCATATGGCGATCGACGGCACGGTGTATCCGGTGCCGCTGCTGCTCGGGAGCACGTGGAACGTCGACCTGTACCGCGAGATGTGCCGCGCCGTCGCCGCGGAGACGCGGGCGCAGGGCGGGGCGGTGACGTACTCGCCGGTGCTGGACGTCGTGCGCGATCCCCGCTGGGGGCGCACGGAGGAGTGCTTCGCCGAAGACCCTTACCTGATCGGCGAATTTGCCGCCGCATCGGTCCAGGGGCTTCAAGGCGATGCTTTGGACAGCGACGCGAGCGTTGCTGCGACGCTGAAGCATTTTGTCGGATACGGCAGCTCCGAAGGCGGACGCAACGCCGGCCCGGTGCACATGGGCTGGCGCGAGCTGCTTGAGGTGGACCTGTATCCGTTCAAGAAAGCAGTGGAAGCCGGCGCCGCATCCATCATGCCGGCGTATAACGAAATTGACGGTGTGCCATGCACGGTCAACACGGAACTGCTGGAGGACGTCCTCCGCAAGCAGTGGGGGTTCGACGGTATGGTCATCACCGACTGTGGGGCCATCGACATGCTGGCCGCGGGTCATGATGTAGCAGAAGACGGCATGGACGCCGCCGTTCAGGCCATCAAGGCGGGCATCGACATGGAGATGTCAGGCGAAATGTACGGCCGGTATTTGCTGGAGGCGGTCAGCCAGGGCAAGCTTGGCATTGGTGTCCTGGACCGGGCGGTGCTGCGGGTGCTGGTACTCAAGTTCAAGCTGGGCCTGTTCGACCGGCCATATGTGGATCCGGAGCGGGCTGGGCAGGTCATTGGCCAAAGCGAGCATGTGCAGCTGGCACGCAAGCTGGCGGAGGAAGGCATCATTCTCTTGAAGAACGAGAAAGATGCGCTGCCGCTGGACAAGCGGGCGGGCACCATTGCCGTGATCGGTCCGAACGCAGACCACGGCTATAACCAGCTGGGCGATTACACGTCGCCGCAGCCGGCGGACAAAGTGGCGACCGTGCTGAAGGGCATCCGGGCGAAGCTCGGCGCTGAATCCGGCCAGGTGCTGTATGCGCCGGGCTGCCGGATTAAAGGCGATTCCCGGGAAGGATTTGACACTGCGCTGTCCTGCGCGTCTCAGGCAGACACCGTGGTGATGGTGATGGGTGGATCGAGTGCCCGCGATTTCGGCGAAGGGACGATTGACCTGAAGACAGGCGCTTCGAAGGTGTCGGACAGCTCCTGGAACGACATGGAGTGCGGCGAAGGCATCGACCGCATGACGCTGGGATTGGCAGGCGTACAGCTGGAACTGATTCAGGAGATCCACAAACTCGGCAAACGCCTCGTCGTGGTGTATATTAACGGCCGTCCGATTGCTGAGCCATGGGTGGACGAGCATGTCGACGCGATTCTGGAAGCCTGGTATCCGGGGCAGGAGGGCGGACACGCGGTGGCGGACATTTTGTTCGGCGACGTCAATCCGTCCGGACGGCTCACCGTATCGATTCCGAAGCATGTTGGCCAGCTGCCGGTGTATTACAACGGCAAACGCTCGCGGGGCAAGCGGTATATGGAAGAGGACTCGAAGCCGCGTTACCCGTTCGGCTATGGCCTCAGTTATACGACCTTTGGTTACGATCAGCTCCGCATCAGCGCAGATTCGATAACGGAAGACGAAACGGCAACCGTGTCGGTGAACGTCACGAACACCGGCAGCCGTACCGGAGCGGAAGTCGTGCAGCTGTACGTTTCAGATAGCGTGAGCGCTGCAAGCCGTCCGTTGATGGAGCTCAAAGGGTTTACGAAAGTGGAACTTGAACCGGGTGAGTCCCGGACCGTGGAATTTAAGATCGGCAGGGAACAGCTGCAGTACGTGGGCAGGGACCTGAAGCCCGTCGTGGAACCGGGGCTGTTCCGGATCCATGTCGGCAGACATGTAAACGACACGATGAGCACGGAGTTGGCCGTGCGGGAGGGTAAATAAATGGAACGGATCAGACGCTTTATCCGTGAATTATCAGACAACCGCTGGCTGGAGCAGACAGAGCTCCGCAGCTGGGACATCACCCGCTCTTACTACAAATTGCCTGGCGAATACGAGAATACGGCTCCTTACCCGGAAGGGAAGGGGCTGGCCTCTTTTCCAAGCAAGCAAGGAACGACATATTTCTTCCGGACCCGGCTTGAGCTGCCGGAAGGCTGGCCATCCGAGCCGTTCGGGCTCGTCTTCGCTTCGGGCGGAGAAGGGCTTCTGCGCGTCAACGGGGTTTCCTACCAGGGCCTCGACCGCAATCATACGTACGTGACGCTCGATCCTGCAGTGATCGGAGAGACGCCGGAACTCGAAATCGAGCTGTTTGATCCGGTTCCTGAACCGGTCGATCCATTGAACCAGCAGGCGGTCATCAACCCGCCGATCACGTCGGTCACGAGTCTGCTCGTGCGGCCGAATCATGCGGTTCTGAGCCTGATGTATACAGTCACCGTCGTGCGTGACTCGCTGGTGCTGCTGCCGCAGGAAGACTTCCGCCGCGTGCGCCTGATGGAAGTGCTGTACCGGGCGATGGACCGGTTCGTGAACCTGGATGCGGCGGCCATCCGTGATGGCAGGGACGTTGCCGAAATCGAGGCAGCGCTCAGAGCAGACGTCCAGGAAGTAGGCGGCAATGCCGAGGGGCTGGAGCATATGGTCGGCCAGTCGCACATCGATATCGCCTGGCTGTGGCCTGTCCGCGAAACAGTGCGCAAGGCGAGCCGCACGTTCTCGACGGTCGACCGGCTGATGGAGGAATATCCGGAGTACCGGTACACGCAAAGCCAGCCGCAGCTCTTCGCGTTTCTGAAGGAAAACGATCCCGAGCTGTTCGAACGGGTCAAGGCGCGGATCGTGGAAGGACGCTGGGAGCTGGTCGGCGGCATGTGGGTCGAGCCTGACCTGAATCTGCCGAGCGGCGAATCACTGATCCGGCAGATGCTGTACGGCCAGCGGTTCTACCAAGAGGAATTCGGCCGGATGTCGAATATCGAATGGCTGCCGGACACGTTTGGCTACTGCGCATCACTGCCACAAATTTTGAAGCACGGCAAAGTGGATTATTTCATGACGACCAAGCTCGGCTGGAACGACACCAACCTGTTCCCATACGATTTGTTCCATTGGGTCGGCATCGACGGAACACCGATTTTGTCTTATCTGAACCATGGCGTGAACGAACACACACTGCCGAAGGATGTTCACGATCACTGGCAGTCCTATCGGGAAAAGGCGCTGCATCCCGAGCAGATGCTCCTGTACGGGCACGGGGACGGCGGCGGCGGCGTCACCCGCGAGATGCTGGAGTACATCGACCGGTCCGATCTGATGGTCGGGCAGCCGGCAAGCCGTTACAGTACGGCGGCCAAGTTCTTCGAGAGCATCGAGCATGCGGGTCCGGTGCTTCCGACGTGGCGCGGCGATCTCTACCTGGAGCTGCACCGCGGCACGTATACGACGCACGCCCGCAACAAACGCAGCAACCGCAAGGCGGAGGTGCTGTACCGGGAAGCCGAGCTGTGGAACACGCTGGCTGGGCCGAACATGGATGCGGCCAACCGTACAGAGGTGACGCAGCAGCTGCATGACGGCTGGAAGCTGATCCTGCTGAACCAGTTCCACGACATCATTCCGGGCTCGGCGATTACCGAAACGTATGAAACGTCGGACAAGGAATACGGCGAAATTTTCGCCAAGGGAGAACATGCCTTGAACGAAGGGCTGAACACGCTGGTGTCGAATATCGACACTTCCGGCATGGAGGGCACTCCGTACGTTGTCTTCAACAGTCTCGGATGGAGCCGGAGCGCTGTGGTTCATATCGAAGCCGAACAAGGCGAAGGCGCCTTGGCCGCTTATGACGAGCACGGCACGCGCCTGGAGACGGACGCTGTCGAAGGCGGAATCTCCGTGCGGGTTCCCGACGTACCGGCACTGGGTTATAAAACCGTGTGGGTGAAGCCGGAAGCCACTGTGACTGACTCCGCCGGAGTTCAATCGTTCGGTGATACGTGGGAGACTTCCGCTTACCTCGTGCGGTTCAACGAGCGGGGCGAAATCACCAGCCTGCTGGATAAGGCTGCCGGCCGGGAAGTCGTGAAGCAAGGGGAACGCGCCAACCGGTTCCACTTCTTCCACGACCGTCCGACGCTGTGGGATGCCTGGGACATTGACACCCGCTACGAACAGCAGCCGGCCGGTGAGGCGGAGCTGCTCGAGAAGCGGCTGGTTCTGGCCGGGCGCACCAAAGATGTGCTCCGCTTCCGCTGGAAGATCGGCCAGTCCGAAATCACGCAGGACATGATCTTCTATCACCATGACCGGCGGATCGATTTCAAAACGCATGTCCACTGGAACGAGGCGCACAAGCTTCTGAAAGTGGGCTTCCCGGTCGATGTGGTCACCGATAAGGCGACCTACGAAATTCCATTTGGTTCCCTCGAGCGCGCCACCCACCGGAACACGAGCTGGGAGCAGGCGCAGTATGAGGTATGCGGACACCGCTTCGTGGACGTGTCGGAGCATGGATACGGCGTCAGCCTGCTGAACGATTGCAAATACGGCTATGACGTTCAGGGCAGCACGATCCGTCTGTCCCTGCTGCGGGCGCCGAAGTGGCCGGACGTGACGGCAGACCTTGGCGAGCATGACTTCACCTACTCTTTGCTGCCGCATCAAGGCGGCTGGAGGGAGTCACACACCGTCCGTCAGGCGGCGGAGCTGAACGTGGACATGCCGGTTCGCCAGGCGAAGTCCGGTGCACAAGGCTCTCGTCCGTCAACGGGATCGCTGATTACCCTATCCGGTGGACACGTCGTGCTCGACACGGTGAAACCGTCCGAGGACGGAAGCGGCGTTATCCTGCGGTTCTATGAATCGACCGGTGGACGCGAACAGATCGAGCTGACATGGCCGGGTGCCATCACAGAGGCTTATCTGTCCAACGCGCTGGAGGAGCCGGCCCATCCGCTGCAGCTTCAGGAGGGGAAACTGCAATTGTCTTTTGCCCCTTATGAAATTAAAACCGTCCTGCTTAAGCAGGTTGATTAACGCAATAAATAGAAGTTTGGTATAGATCGTATAACAATACATGATTTGATGTGACATCATTACACTCTACAATTCAGCCAAGTAAAGGGGCGTATCGCTTTGGAACAATTCAGACTTCCTAAAATACCGATGCCGGCGCTGGAGATGCCGCAGGCGATCCAGGACGTAATTAAAGAAGCCGAGCAGAAGCTGGCCCACCGGCCGAAGCTGCTGCAGCTGTTCAAAAACTGCTTTCCAAATACGCTGGAAACGACGACTAAGCTGATGGATGACGGAACGACCTTCGTCATTACAGGAGACATCCCGGCCTCCTGGCTGCGCGATTCCGTGGAGCAGGTCGTCCATTACGTGCCTTTTGCCAAGGAAGACCAGGATCTGCAGCGCATTATCGGCGGATTGATCAAACGCCATGTTCACTACGTCTTGATCGACCCATACGCCAATGCGTTCAATGAATCGGCCAATGACTGGCACTGGAATACGACGGATGAAACGGACATGTCCCCATGGGTGTGGGAGCGCAAATTCGAGATCGATTCGCTGTGCTTCGTCATTCGTCTGGCGTACCTGTACTGGAAGGAAACCGAGCTGACTGATATTTTCGATGCCAATTTCAAAAAGGCCATGCGCGCTATCATCGACGTGTTCAAAACGGAGCAGCGCCACTTCGAGAAGTCTCCGTACCGCTTTACGCGCAACAACGGCATCCTGACCGACTCCCTGCGCAATAACGGAATGGGCATGCCGGTTAACTACACAGGTATGATCTGGTCGGGCTTCCGCTCCAGCGACGACGCTTGCGACTTCCATTACAACATTCCGGGCAATATGTTTGCGGTCGTGGCGCTGCGCCAAATGCAGGAGTTCGCCGAATGGGTCTTCCGCGACATGGACATGCTCGCTGAGCTTAAAGAGCTGGAGATCGAAGTCAACTACGGTATTCAGCTGTACGGCATTTACCGCCATCCGCAGTTCGGGCCGATTTACGCGTACGAGACCGACGGCTACGGCAACTACTGCCTGATGGACGACGCCGGTACGCCGGGCCTGATGTCCATCCCTTACTTGGGGTACACAACGGCGGACGATCCGATTTATCAAAATACGAGACGGTTTGCGCTCAGCAAAGAAAATCCGTTCTACTTCGAGGGCAAAGCGGCCAAGGGCATCGGCAGCCCGCACACGCCGGAGGACTATATCTGGCATATGGCCTTGTCCATGCAGGGATTGACCGCGCAGACGGCCGAAGAAAAGCTGGAGATGATCGCCATGCTGGAAGCGACCGATGCGGATACAGGCTTTATGCATGAAGGGTTCCACGCTGACGATCCGACCGTCTTTACGCGAAAATGGTTTGCCTGGTCCAACAGCCTGTTCTCCCAGCTCGTGTATAAGGCCATGAAGGACGGTCTGCTATGAGCCGGCATATCATCATACTATGCGATACGGATTTCCCGGCTGCGGGCAAGCTCCCGCAGGCCGGAGACTTCCAGCATGCCGCAGAAGTGGCGGTCGTTCGCGCCGAAGAACTGGCTGATGCGCTTCGCGGAGTAGATCAAGGTTGTTTTGTCAATTTGCACGCGCCTTATTTTCCAAAGGCTGCCTGGACGGAAATTTCCGCCTTCCTGCATCGGGGAGGCAGCCTGATCAGTGCAGGCGAGGCGCCTTTTAAAATTCCTGTGGTACGGGATAACGGGTCTTGGGTTTTGGAGACCGAGCAAACTGCCTATCATCAGGAACTCTATATTCACGAAGCGCTGCGGGTGGACACAGGCAAAGTCACGAAACTCGCCGTATCGGACCGCATCCCGCTGCTGAACGGCCAAGAAGGCCTGTTTGAGCTGGCAGATGCCTGGAACCTGGTGCCGCATACGACCAAAAGCGCCGATTTGCCGCAGCAGATGGGCTCAGCCGGCCCGATGAGCACGCAGATCTATCCGCTGCTTACCGGCCTCAGTGCCGAAGGGCGCGAGATCGCCGCGCCGGTCGTGCTGTGGGAGAACTCCCGCGTGACGTTCGCGGGCTCGCGCTGGATGTTCGTGTTCCTGCCGCTAACGGAAGCATTCTGGAACGGCAATGGCGCTGCGCACCTGGTCGACTGGGCGCGTTTCTGCGCCCGGGGCGTGACCGAGCTGTCGCTGAAGCCGAACTACGCTTCGTACGAAGCCGGGGAACACGCGGTGCTGACGCTGCAGACGCAGATTTTACAGCGCGGGGAATCGCGCAGTGCGGCGCCTGAGCTGTGGAGCTTCGAGCTGGAAGTAAGCCATGAGGGCGGAAGCGGAGAGGCCTGGAGCCACCGGTTCCAGGCGCAGGTGACGAAGGAGCAGAACTTTGTGCGCATTCCGGTGCCTCTGGCCTTGAAGAGCGGGCTGTACCGCATCGTATGCCGCGCAGAGGGACCGGACGGCGAGATTCGCGTGCTGCGCCAGGGCTTCTGGGGCCGTGACGACCTCCTTCTGGCCGAGGGTTCGCCGATTACCCGCAGCCGCGACTATTTCATCAAAGACGGGCGGCCGCTGCCCGTTGTGGGCATGACGTACATGACGTCAGATGTAGCGCGCAAGTTCCTGTTCCTGCCGAACGTGGACGTATGGGAGCGGGACATGGCCCAGATGGCCAAAGCGGGCATCAACTGGATCCGGACCGGCGTCTGGACGGCTTACCGGAATATTATGCAGGTTGACGGCCATGCCTCGGAGGAAGTGCTGCGCGCAATCGATGCTTTCTTCCTGACGGCCAAGCGCCACGGCCTGCAGGTGACGTTTACGTTCTTCTCCTTCACACCGGAAACGTGGGAAGGGCTGAACCCTTATCTCGACCCGCAGAGCGTTGAGGCCCAGAAACGCTTTATCCGCAGCATCGTCAGCCGACATACGGCCACGACGCATGTGGACTGGGATTTGATCAACGAACCGTCGATGTTCGATCCGCCGCGGATTTTCTCGGAGGGGCCGCGTTCCGCCCGGGATCCGTTTGAGCACCAGGCGTTCGTGGAGTGGCTGGAGCGCCGCCATGGCGATATCCGCAGCCTTCAGGAAGCATGGAACATGACACCGGACCAGCTGCCCGACTTTGCTTCGGCATCCATTCCGGAAGCGGAAGAGATCAACTTCGACGTGCAGGATATGCACAAAGCCAAGAAGGGAACGAGATGGCTCGATTACTGCCTGTTCTCGATGGATATGCACAACCGGTGGGCCGAGCAGCTCGTCGGCACGATCAAGGAGCTGTGCCCTGACCATTTGGTCACCGTCGGGCAGGACGAAGCGCTCGGCGCCCAGCGCCCATCTCCGTTCTTCTATGAGCAGGCCGTCGATTATACGACAGTGCACTCCTGGTGGTTGAACGACTATCTGGTATGGGACGGCATCTTCACCAAAACGCCGGATAAACCGAACCTGATTCAGGAAACCGGCATTATGTACGTAGAAACGCCGGACGGCCGCGCCAAGCGGTCCGAAGCCGAGCTGCGCAGCATTCTGGAGCGGAAATACGCCTACGCCTTCTCTACCGGGGGGGCCGGTGCGATCCACTGGATCTGGAATACGAACTTCTATATGGATAACGCCAACGAATCTCATATCGGAGCGCTCCGCGCCGATGGCACGGAGAAGCCGGAAGCGGACGTATCCTACGACTTTGGACGCTTCATCGCGGCCACGCGGGACTTGTTTACGGACCGGGAGCTCGAGGACATCGTCGCCGTCTTCCCGTACTCCAACGACTTCTCAAACCGAGCATTTGCGTTCCAGTCGACGACGCGGCTGACCCGGCTGCTGGCCTATGACCTGAAGCTGCCGTTCCGTGCGGCGTCGGAATACCATCTGGACGCGCTGCGGCAGAAGGCGCCGAAACTGATCCTGCTGCCGAGCCCGCATAACATGGACAGCCGGGCGCTGGACGAGCTGCTGGAGCTCGTCCAGGAGACCGGCGCGACGCTGCTCGCCACCGGCCCGTTCGGCCTGGACGCCTACTGGCGTCCGACGACGCGCCTCGACGCCGTTCTCGGCGAGCGCCGGCTTGCCAATGTGCGCCGGGAGGAAATGCTCGGCGTGAACGGCCGACTGCTGCCGGTATCCTTCGGGCACCGGCGGATCGCCGAGGTGGCGAAGGAAGTCCCGGCCGCAGCTGCAGGGACTGGCGCAAGCATGGACGCGCTCGTGGACGTGCCGCTGGGCAAGGGCCGGCTCATTTGGAGCCCGCTGCCGCTCGAGCTGAACGGCCGGGACGAGCCGATCCTTGAGCTGTACCGGTACGCGGCTGCCGCAGCCAGCGTTGAGCGTGAGCTCGAGTGGTTGGCCGGCGGGGACCTGCCTGGTGTGTACGGCCGGAAGCTGAGCTTCAAGGACGGCAGCCTGTACGTGTTCGTCTCCGAGTACGGCTGGGATGCCCCGGTACAGGTCAAGGACCCGCAGACCGGAGCCGTCTACAGCTTTACGCTCGAGAGCGACCGCAGCGTGTTGTTTGCCGCCGACCGGGAGGGCCGCATTACGGCCGTGTACCGGCCAGATGAGGTTGACATCCAAGTAGACTAAACACATTGAGTTTATTTGTACAATAAGGTGTAGGCGATCGTCCGGAGCTTTTGCAGAGGTGGGGCCATCGGAGCAACGGGAGGGGCATCAAACCAATCCTTACAGGGCAGGGGAAAAGGATAATTTTGGTGCCGGATTCAGGGATCCTGCCCCTTTTCACTGCTGTACCGGAGGCAAGGCTTCTGTCCACTGTGAATGGACACTTGTTTTTAGGAGCCAGTGTTATTCCGGCAGGAAGCTCGCGGTCTTATTGGGCAAAAGGGCTTTTGGTAGCAATAGCCGGCTTTTGAATGTTGGGCCTCTGGTGTCCTCCTATTTGGGAAGTTCTTTGGGATTGATCACCAAAACTGGGCAATCGGCAGGGGTTTTTTATAAACTTTTAATCGAAGGTTCAGGCCTGCAGAAATCGTCTGATGTACGGATCGCCAAATTTTTTTCTTCTATTATATATAGGTTATATTTAAGACTTACTTTGAATGTTAATTTGTACACGATGGATGGACACTTGCGGAAGGAGATGATGATGTCCGTAAGTCATCCATGCCAGCGTCCGGCCATCCATGACAGTGCAAATTTATCCAGGGCAGGGTTTGGCTATAAGCTGGACCTTAGCCCAATATGTTGATCTGCAAGCAGGGGATGAGAGTTCCGATCGGGAACAAGCCGCCCAAGGAAAGGAGACCCGATTTCTATGTCAAACAAGCCAAAACGAACGGCGCATATCATCTCCCATACTCACTGGGACCGGGAATGGTATTTGCCCTATGAAAAACATCATGTCCGTCTCATCCGTCTGATGGATGTGCTGATGGATACTTTGGAGAACGATACGGAGTACAAGAGCTTTTACCTGGACGGGCAAACGATCATTTTGGAGGATTACCTTCAGGTGCGTCCCGAGCAGAAGGAACGGCTTGAAAAATACATCCGCGAAGGCCGCATCTTCATCGGCCCGTGGTATATTTTGCAGGATGCGTTCCTGACCAGCGGCGAGGCCAACATCCGCAACATGCAAATCGGCCATAAGGACGCCCGCCGTTATGGGCAAATTTCCAAGGTGGGATATTTCCCTGACACCTTTGGCATCGTCGGCCAGGCGCCGCAGCTGATGCGCCAATCCGGCATCGATAACGCCTTGTTCGGCCGCGGCGTCAAGCCGACCGGCTTTAACAATACCGTTGCCGACTCTGAATATGAGTCTTCCTTCTCGGAGCTCATCTGGGAAGGTCCGGACGGCTCCAAGGTGCTCGGCATTCTGTTTGCCAACTGGTACAGCAACGGCAACGAAATTCCGGCCGATCCCGAAGAGGCGAAGGCGTTCTGGGACCGGAAGCTGGCGGATGCGGAGAAGTATGCGTCGACGCCGGAGCTTCTCTTCATGAACGGCTGCGACCACCAGCCGATCCAGACGGATTTGGCTGAGGCGCTGGAGACTGCGCGTAAGCTGTATCCGGACACGGAGTTCGTTCACTCGAACTTCCCGCAGTATTTGGAATCGGTCAAAGGCCATCAAGAAAACGAGCTGTCCGTCGTGCGCGGCGAGCTTCGTAGCCAGCGGACCGACGGATGGGGAACGCTTGTGAACACGGCGTCTGCCCGCGTATATCTCAAGCAGATGAACCAGCAAGGCCAGGCGCTGCTGGAAAAGGTAGCCGAGCCGCTGGCGGCGTATGCCCACCTGACCGGTCAGGCCTACCCGCACCATCTGTTTACGTATGCATGGAAAACGCTGATGCAGAACCATCCGCATGACAGCATCTGCGGCTGCAGCGTCGATGAGGTTCACCGCGAGATGGTAACCCGCTTTGCGAAGAGCCGCGACGTGGCGGAATCGATCATTGAAGACAGCAAGCGGGCGGTGGCCGATGCGGTGGATACGTCATCCTTCGCGCAGTATGGCGAAGATGCGCTCCCGTTTGTGGTGTTTAACACTACCGGATGGGAGCGGACCGGCACCGTATCCGTCGAGCTGGACGTACAGCGTATTTACTTCCGCGACGGCATCCCACTGGATGAAATCAGCCGCCGGATTCAGACGCTCGAGCTTGGTGAGCGCGTGGTGCTGGACCCGAGCGGAAAGCCGGTGCCTTTTACGCTCGAGGATCTGGGCCAGCGCTTCGGCTACGATCTGCCGGATGACCGGTTCCGTCAGCCGTATATGGCGCGTGCCGTGCGAATTACGCTGCAGGCGGACGCCGTTCCGGCGCACGGACTTCGGGCGTACGCACTCGTGTCCGGCCAGGCAGCGGCGCAGCACTCGGACAATGCTTCAGCATCGCTGATCACCGGGAACAACGTGATGGAAAATAGCATCCTGCGGGTAGCGGCTCAGCCGAACGGAACCCTTACGGTAACCGACAAGCGAAACGGACGCGAATACCGTGACCTGCTCGTTTACGAGGATACCGGGGACATCGGCAACGAATACATGTACAAGCAGCCTGAAGGTGAAGCCCCGCTGACGACGCGCGATGTGCAAGCATCGATCCGGGTTGTGGAAGATACGCCTTACCGCGCTACGCTCGAAATCGTTCATGACTGGGAGGTACCGGCATCGGCGGATGAGCTTCTTCAGAAGGAGCAGATCGAAGTGGTCTACTATCCGGAGCGCAAAGCTCAACGGGTGAAAGAAACCGTGCCGATGAAGATCCGTACCCTGGTACGCCTGGAGAAGGACGGCAAGGGCGTTAAAGTGGAGGCCTCGTTTAACAACCAGGCCAAGGATCACCGTGTCCGCGCATTGTTCCCGACTGACATTGAAGCCAGCCGGCACCGCGTGGACTCCATGTTTGAAATCGTGACACGGGATAATCAGCCCGCGATCGAATGGCAGAATCCGAGCAACGCCCAGCACCAGCAGGCTTTTGTCGATGTGAGCGGGGAGACAGCCGGCCTGGCTGTAGCCAACCTCGGCTTGAACGAGTATGAAGTGCTGCGGGACGGCCGGAATACCATCGCGGTCACGCTGCTGCGTTCGGTCGGAGAATTGGGCGACTGGGGCTGGTTCCCGACGCCGGAGGCTCAATGCCTTGGCGAACATGCCGTTCAGCTTGAAATCATTCCGCATGACGGCCGCGGGGAGGAGTCCGGAGCTTACGCGGAGGCCTACCAATTCCAAATTCCGTGGACAAGCGTGCAAACCGGAATCCATACCGGCGAGCTGTCTGCGGTACATGCTCCTTTTGTCTGGAGCGGTGAGGGAGTCGCCTTCTCGGCGTGGACCGTTAACGAGGATTCCGGAGATCATATGCTTCGCTGGTACAACATGAAACAGCAGCCTGCCAGCCTTCGGTTAGAATGGCCTCAATCGGTGAGCCGTGCGTATAAAACGACCATTCTGGAAGAGACGGAAGGCGCTTCGGTAGAACAGCTGTCTGAGTCTTTGGAGCTGGAAGCGGGACCTTGCGAAATCGTAACGATAGGTATTGAGCGCTAGTATGTTTAACTTGCTGGAGTAATTTAGTATTCGTAGATTTATTCAAAAAGTGATTTATAATAGGGGTGTGAGGGGGGCTTTTTCCCCCTCCGGCAGCCCCGGCGCCTTGACAATTCAAACAATTCAATTCCCATCTATTTCCCAGAATTACCCGCTATTTTTATAATTGACAGATGATTTATGTTCCAGTAAATTTGAACGTAATCAATTGTTGATTTGCAAGAGATGACGCGGAAGATTCCTATGCTGTTAGCCTGTGGCTTCCATAATTTACAAGAAACCTCACTATCATGTCACAGAACCTAACATGCATTTTTATGTATTCTTAATGTAAGCGGTTTATACTTTGAACATTTTGAAAACTTGGATGTTCCAGACGTCAAACCTTCCTGTTTTTAACATTTAAATTTGGTGAAAACGGATCGCCTCTTTCATCAAAATCCCATTGATACAGCTAATATTCAGCCATTTTAAAAAATATATTAAAACCGCCTAAAAAAAATATTGACGTGATATTAATTTACACGTATTATTTACATTAAATTTATTAGGAAGTTTTAACCATTTCACATATAGTCCTTTTTGCTGATTCAAATTGACCGATGGTCATTTAAAGCATTAATGCTTTATTGCGCTATAATGCACTGCGCGTCCACGTCGCGGAATCAACCGTCCTTTATTGCTGTACGATCCCGCATCGGTCCTGCCTTACTTCTGGATATATTATTTTTTAATATATTGCTTTACCTTGCTACCGTCGTCTTGTTGCAATATGAAAGGTCTACAAGAGGGGGAATTGTTTCAACGTCATTCGGGGGTCGGTTACGGTAACCGAAGTAGGTGTAAAGTCCCTAATGGTTTTCGCGGCCAGATTCGCTTAAGACCATTGGAGAGGTCTTGGGTTGTTCTCGTATCTTATGCGGGACGCCATTATTTTTCAAATCATAAAGGGGAGGAAAATGGTACATGACAAGCAAGAAAAAATGGCTCTCATTACTCGTTTCATTATCGGTAGTCAGCACGCTGTTCGTAGGATGCGGCAGCAAGGATGAAGCAAGCAGCACACCTAAAGACGAGGGGAACAAAGAATCGTCTACGAATACGGGTACGGAAGGAACGAAAGAGGCGACCGGTCCGGTGGACGGCGGAACGCTGACTTACGGAAGCTTTTCCGACATCGTTAGCGTAAACCCACTGTTCGTTCAAGATACAGCTTCTGGTGATGCTGCGGAGTTCATGTATGCCAAGCTGTATGACATTAACCGTACAGGTGAAGTCGTAGCCGAGCCTTGGTCTATTGCCGCTGAGCCGATGACGATTTCCGAAGATGGACTTACGTATACCATCAAACTGAAAGATTCGGCGAAATGGAGCGACGGCGAAGCGATTACGGCCGACGACGTCGTCTTCACATTCAATTCGATTAAGGACCCTAAAGTCGGATCCCCTGGAATGTCCGGATTTGACAAGGTAACGAAAATCGAGAAAGTGGATGACCTTACCGTTAAAATTACGCTGAAACAAGTCTACGCTCCATTCCAATATGTTTTGTCTACCCAAATCGTTCCGGAGCACATCCTGAAGGACGTTAAGCCTGAAGAGCTGCAAAAGAACGTATACGGAACCGATCCGGCCAAAACGGTATCCAGCGGTCCTTGGGTATGGAAAGAGTGGAAGCAGAAGCAGTACCTTTCCTTCGAAAGAAACCCGAACTACTGGGGTCCTAAACCTCATATCGACAAGATCGTATATAAAATCTATGCCGACCAAAACACAGAAGTTCAAGCCCTTATCAAAGGCGACGTTGACCTTCTGGGCGGTATCCCGGTAACTCAAGTCGACGCCGTGAAGAGCAGAGACGGCTTGACCGTTATCCAGGAGCCAGGTCCGCAATACGAGTACCTCGGATTCAACTTCAACCCGGACAACTTCAAGGACAAATTCGTTCCTTGGGCTGGACAAAAAACAAGACAAGCGATCGCTTACGCGCTTAACCGTCAAGGCATGATCGACAACGTTCTGAAAGGCACAGGCAAGCTGATGAACGCTCCGTTCCTGCCAGGTTCCTGGGCAGATCCGGGCGATGCGGCAGTCAACTATGCCTTTGATCCGGAAAAAGCGAAGCAGCTTCTGGCTGAAGACGGATGGACTGCAGGCAGCGACGGCATCCTGACGAAAGACGGACACCGTTTCTCCTTCGAACTTCAATACAACTCGGGTAACAGCCGCCGTGAGCAAGTGGCGAGCGTAATCCAGCAAAACCTGAAGGATGTTGGTATCGAAGTGGTGCCAAAAGCGCTCGACTTCGCTGCATGGGTTGACCAAAACCTGACTCCAGGTAAATACCCGGCAATCCTGATGGGCTGGTCCCTGAACAACCCGGATCCGGACGGAGAAACGACGTTCAGCTCGAAATACTTCCCGCCGGCTGGTCAGAACCAAGGTTTCTATAAGAACGAAAAACTCGACAAGCTGTGGGAAGAAGGAACGGCTGTCGTAGACCAAGAGAAGCGTAAAGAGATTTACAAACAAATCGGTCAAGAGATTTCGACGGACCTTCCATACGTGTTCATGTACCAATACGGTACGCCAACCGCGTATAACAGCAGCAAGGTGAAATTTGCGGAAGAGGATGCTCCTGAATCCTCCCTGGCTTACGGATACTTCTTCCACCTGATCAACTGGTGGGTAGACGCAAAATAATAGACAACATAGGAAGTAACAACGGTGCTAGAGGGGGAGGAAACTTCCCCTCCACCCTTTTTTGTGTTTAAAAAAGGATGATGGTTAGGCGTCCGTGTCCGTATCATCTCTAGGAGGATCAACAATGACTGAATACTTCATCCGCCGCTTACTGCAATCCATTCTTGTACTCTTTCTGATCTCTTTGGTTGCATTCGGCCTTATTCACGCTGCGCCAGGCGGTCCAACACAGATGATGATGGCCCCTGGAGTATCACCCGAAACCGCAAAGATCCAAGCCCATAACCTGGGTCTGGATAAGCCGGTTCCTACCCAGTATGTTATTTGGTTGACGAACATGCTGAAAGGCGACTTGGGTCACACGTTCAAAAACAACCTGCCGGTTGGCGAAGTGTTGTGGCCAACGGTTGGCAACACGATCAAACTGATGGCGTTCGCCTGGTTTATCTCACTGCTCATCGCCATTCCATGGGGGATTTATAACAGTACGAAAGTGTACGGCATTTCCGACCAGACGGCTAACTTTGTCAGTTACATTGGCTTTGCAATGCCTGCGTTCTGGTTCGGGATCATCCTCCAGGAATTGTTTTCCTTAAAACTAGACTGGCTCCCGCTGTCCGACATGTACGACATGGATAAGCAAGGGAATTTCGGCAACCTGCTGTATCACTTGATTCTGCCTTGCTCCGTCTTGGTGCTTGGTTTCTTGGCCTCATATTCCAAATACGCGCGTTCCAGTATGCTTGAAGTGCTGGAGCAGGACTACATCCGTACGGCCCGTGCGAAGGGCGTGCCTGAGCGCAAGGTCATTTTCCGGCATGCGCTGCGTAATGCTTTGATTCCGATCATTACGATCATTGGCCTGGATCTGCCGATTCTGGTCGGCGGTGCGACGCTGACGGAAAGCGTGTTTAACTGGCCGGGCATGGGACGTTTGTTCGTCGAAATGGCCCGTTCGCGTGAGTATTCCGTGTTAATGGCGATTACGCTCATTACTGCTGTGGTCGTCGTTGCCGGTAACTTTATCGCTGATATTCTGTATAAGATCGTCGATCCACGCGTGAAACTTGGAAGTAAAGGAGGAAAATCGGCATGAGTGACATGAACATCGAGACAGCTCCTAATGTTCAGGCATCTGAGCATCCGGAACCGGCCAGCGCGCCACTTCCCCCTTCCAAGAAGCCTCCGGGCCCGTGGATGACGGTCGTGAAGAAATTCCTTCGTAATCCTTATGCCGTAACCGGGCTTATTGTTTTGCTCTTTTTTGTCGTGATATCGGTACTGGCAAACGTTATTTCGCCTTACGACCCTGCTAAAATCGATCTGATGAACTCCAACTTGAAGCCAGGCACTGGTGATCACCTTCTGGGCACAGACGAACTAGGTCGAGATATTTTCTCAAGACTGCTGCACAGCGGTCAGATTTCCCTGACGGTCGGATTTTCCGTCGCGGCCATTTCCGTCATCATCGGTACATTGGTCGGCGCGATTTCCGGCTTCTTCGGCGGCTGGATCGATACGATCTTCATGCGTCTGATTGACGTCATGAACTCGATACCGACGCTGTTCCTGAACATTCTGGTCATGGCGATTTTCGGAACGAAAATCCAATATATGATCATGATTTTGGCCTTTACAAGCTGGATGGGCGTGGCCCGTCTCGTTCGCGGTACGTACCTGCAGCTTCGTGAAATGCAGTACGTGGAAGCTGCCCGTGCTATCGGGGTTTCCAGAACAGGTATTATTTTCAGGCATTTGCTTCGTAACGCAAGCTTTCCGATTATCGTAAACGCCACCCTGATGGTAGGGGGCGCGATTCTTTCC
Organism: Paenibacillus favisporus; assembly: GCF_040545415.1. Classification (NCBI taxonomy): domain Bacteria; kingdom Bacillati; phylum Bacillota; class Bacilli; order Caryophanales; family Paenibacillaceae; genus Paenibacillus; species Paenibacillus favisporus. The sequence goes on from NZ_JBEPLV010000005.1 coordinate 54,837, forward strand.
GAGTCCGGATTGTCCTACCTGGGTCTGGGTATCCAGGCACCGGCCACAAGCTGGGGACTTATGCTGAGCAACTCGCAGGAGTTTATGCTGATTGACCCGTTGCAGGCCATTTATCCAGGGGTTTGTATCCTGGCGGTCGTGCTTGCCGTCAACTTCATCGGCGACGGTATCCGCGATGCGATGGACCCTAGACAGAAGAAGAAGATTTCCCGGAGGAGGCTGGACAAATGGCGGAAAAACTACTCGAAATCCGGAATCTGACCACGGCATTTATGTCCGAGAATGGTTTCGTCAAGGCGACGGACCGGATCTCACTCAATATCGAAAAAGGACAGACGCTCTGCCTCGTCGGCGAGTCCGGCAGCGGAAAAAGTGTTACCTCTTTATCCATCATGCGTCTGATAGATTATGCAGGGGGCAGTATACTGGAAGGTAACATCCGGTTTAATGGCGACGACCTTGCAACTAAAGAGCAGGACCAGATGAGATCGATCCGCGGCAACAAGATTGCGATGATTTTCCAGGACCCGATGTCTGCGCTTAATCCCGTCTTTACCGTGGGTGAGCAGATCGCGGAGAGCCTGCGTCTGCATCAGAACAAGAGCCACAGCGAAGCCTGGAAAGAAGCCATCGAGCTGCTTCGTCTGGTAGGTATACCGGCTCCGGAAATGCGAGCCAAGCAGTACCCGCACGAGTTGTCCGGCGGTATGTGTCAGCGCGTCGTCATCGCGGTGGCACTGGCCTGCAAGCCCGAGCTCTTGATTGCGGATGAACCGACAACCGCATTGGACGTAACGGTACAGGCACAGATTCTGGAACTGCTTATGAAACTGAAAGAAGAACTCGGTATGGCCATTCTGCTGATCACGCACGATATGGGCGTGGCTGCGGAGGTGGCTGACCATATTGCCGTTATGTATGCGGGCTCGATCGTCGAACAGGGAACAGTGGAAGAGATCTTCTCTAACCCTTCCCACCCATACACGGTTGGTCTGCTGCAGTCCATTCCGGGATTTGAAGGCAAACGTGGCAACGAATTGTATACGATCAAGGGCACCATCCCTGGTCTGGGCAACCTGCCGAAAGGATGCCGCTTTAACCCGCGCTGTCCGCATGTGATGGATAAATGCCGTCAGGTGGAGCCGGGGGATATTCAGATCGGTGAAGAACACAGCACGAAATGCTGGTTGTACGAAGACAAGGATCGTAACGGAGTTTCGGTAAGCGGTGGAATAGGGGGAAATGCCAATGGCTAAGAACTTGATCGAAGTAGAGCACGTGAAGAAGTATTTCCCTATCCATAAAGGACTGCTGAACCGCGTTGTGGGCAATGTCAAAGCGGTCGACGACGTGTCCATTACGATCCGCGAAGGCGAAACCTTTGGACTCGTCGGCGAGTCCGGATGCGGCAAGTCGACGCTGGGCCGGGTCATTTTACGGCTGCAGAACGCTACTGCTGGTGCCGTTAAATTTAACGGGCGCGATATTCATTCCATGGGCTCCAAGGAATTGAACAAAATGCGCGAGGAAATGCAAATTATTTTCCAGGATCCGTTTGGTTCCCTGAACCCTCGTTTCTTGGTCAAGGATATTATCGGCGAACCGCTGAAGGTCCATACGAAGATGTCTTCTTCGGAGATCGAAAAGCGCGTCATTGAGCTGATGGAGCTGGTCGGTTTGGACGCTTCGCGCCGGAATCGTTATCCGCATGAATTTTCCGGCGGTCAGCGCCAGCGGATCGGGATCGCCCGCGCCATCGCCCTGAATCCGAAATTTATCGTGGCCGACGAAGCAGTATCGGCGCTTGACGTGTCGGTCCAGTCGCAGGTCATCAACCTGCTGATGAAGCTGCAGCGCGAAATGGGCCTGACGTTCCTGTTCATCGCCCACGGCCTGAACGTCGTCCGGCATATTTCCGACCGCGTCGGCGTCATGTACCTCGGTAAAATGGTTGAGGTCGGCGAAACGGAAGCGCTGTACGCCAACCCGCTGCATCCTTACACCGCGGCGCTTCTGTCCGCGATTCCGAAGCCGTCGCCAACGAAGAAACGCAACCGGATCGTCCTTCAGGGCGATGTGCCGTCTCCGGCCAATCCACCGTCCGGCTGCCGATTCCATCCACGCTGCCCGTTTGCTCAGGAGAAATGCAGCCAAGTGGAACCAGCCCTGACGGAAGTGCTTCCTGGGCGCCAGGTGGCCTGCCACTTCCCGATCGGCGTGGAAGGCGGTTCGGACCTGAACAGCCTGAAGTAATATTGTATTCGATGATTAGAGCTCATATGCTGCGTATACAGGAAGGATTGGGGTCCTTCTGAGCGTTCCATATACAGCCCTGCCTGCGGTGTTCAGCCGAGGCGGGGCTTTTTTTGAGGGAAGAAAACAGCTTGGAAATATCCTCTTTCCGGTAACACTGTTACCTTTTTAAGGTTTTCTTTTGTTTCGTTTGCGTTTACAATGTAAATGTCGTTTGGCTGTGACTTTATACCCAAATGGCAGCGGGCAAGCTTGTGCGTCAAGCCTTCGCCCCTCGTGTAAATATAGAAGGGAGGGATGGAAGTACAGGCGCGACCTGGCTATAATTCATTTTTTATTCTAAATTTAAAGAAGGAATCCCTTAATGAAAAAGAGAACAAAAACATATATAACGTTAACTGTGATTTTGCTGCTTTTGGCCGGAGGGGCTTATTTCTTCCGCAAGCAGCTCGCAGTCATGGCCTTTGACCTGTTCCTGTCCAAGCAAGTGGAAAGCTCGCTGCAGAAATCGTATCAGCCGTTGACATCCCAGGACAACGTGCCGAGCAAGCCAGTGGAGAAGATTGCGTACCAAAGCAAGCCGTTCTCGGTGCTGCTGCTCGGATCCGACCAGCGTGACAACGAACCGTCGCGTTCGGATACGATCATTTATTCGGTCGTACGTCCAAAGGATTCCAAGGTGCTGCTCATTTCGATTCCGCGGGACACGTATACAGAGATTGTCGGCAAAGGCAAAAAAGATAAAATTACCCATGCGTATGCCTTTGGAGGTCAGCAGATGTCCAAGGATACCGTCGAGGCGTTCCTGGACCACGATATCAATTATTATGCCACCATCAATTTCAAAGGTCTGAAGGACGCGGTTGACGCGCTGGGCGGCGTGGAGCTGCCGATCGGCAAAGATATTGTTAACAAAGGCAAGGATCATGAGAAATTTACGGTCAAAGCCAACAAGCCTATTTACAGCGGTGAAGAAGCGCTCAACTATGTGCGCTACCGGGAGGACAGCGATTTTAACCGGACGAAGCGCCAGCAGGTCTTTTTGGATGCGGTGGCCAATCGGATGCTGAACCTGAATCAAATTTCCAAAATTCCGGAGCTGCTCGAAATTATGGGTGACAATTTCAAAACCGATATGCAGCCCAATTTCATTATCAATTTAGCGAAACAAGTGCTGGCCGGCGATAAGGCTGAGATGACTGCCTATACCATCATGGGTGAGGGCATGAAGATTGACGGCGTTTATTATGATGAGCCGATCAAGAAGGATGTGCAGAACGCCAAGAAGCTGATCGACAGCTGGGAGAATCCGGACACCCCTTCGGATCAGCTGTTGACGCCGGACATGTTGGATAAGAAGGAAGAAACGACTGCTGTAAAGTAAGTTAGGAAGTCGGATCCCCGGTGTTTGTGCTTCCTTATGTCAAAAAAAGCGTGCCTATTGGCTCGCATATAGAGAAAACCAAACCGCAACAAGCAGCAGTGTGCATTTGCGGGATCAGAAATGCGGGGCATGATCGGCAGCCACAGGTTCGGCTGCTGATTTTGTGTCCCTACTGAGACATTGGGCGGTTTGAAACGTATGGAGTTAGGGGAACCTTGAAAAAGGGTAAGAGGAGGATCAATTTTCATGAATATAGCGTTTTTTCTGCTCCCTAAACAGGAAGTGGTCAGTGTTACCATGGACTCCACGCTGCGGCAAACGCTGGAACGGATGGAGTATCACAGGTATACGGCCGTACCGATCGTCGGGAAGAACGGGGAATATGCAGGAACGGTCACGGAAGGCGATCTGCTCTGGTATATGAAGAATTCCGGCGGAAAGGTGACGTTCGAGAACACGTCCAAATTTCTGCTGAAGGAAGTTCCGCTCAAAGTGCATAATAAGCCGGTGTCCATCGACGCCAATATGGAAGATCTGATTAATTTGGCGAAAGTGCAGAACTTCGTGCCGGTGGTGGATGATATGAACCGGTTTATCGGCATCGTGCGCAGAAGCCAGATTATCGAATACTGCGAGAAGTTCGTCTCCAGAGAATCCAAAGCTTCAGAGGAGACCAAGGCATCCATAGAGACCCGCTAATCCGCTGGTTTGAGGAAGCTGGGTAAAGATTTTGAATAAGCAATGGCAAAAGACCTGCTTGGATTGGGATGTACGGGATGGCAGGTCTTTTTTGCCTTATCATTTATTCATTTACCCGTTGGTAGGCAGGAACATAGGCAGAGGTTAATAAAGCCACTTTGCTGGATGTTTGCCGCCGTTTTAGGCCAAGGGGGGCTTTTCGTGAGAGGCTATTATTTATGCTATAATGGAGAATAAAGCTTTTTCATCAAATAAAGGCGTATTTGCTGATATTGGGCGCCGAAGAGAAACCGAATAGGCATCGGAGGATAAAGCCCCACATCGTGGGGTTATTTAAGGGAGTGTGACCTAGAGGCATGCCAAAGGATTTGGATGTAGCCAAACGCGCTAAAGTTATTGAATGGCTGAAAACCGAAGTCGTAGACCACGTATCCCGTCTTTTCAAAGCCTTGTGGGAAGGCAGCACCACCCGAGTGGGCGACAGTCTCGCCAGCTTGATTATGAGCTCTTACATACTGGCCCGCAGGCTCGGCATGTCTTACCGGGACATGGATGATCTGCTGCTCGACAAATTGAAGAAGCATAAACAGGAAGGTCACCAGCTTGAAGATTGGTACCAGGATATTTCCGCGCTGGAAGAACATATGCGTAAGAGGTGAACACATTGAAAATGCGCTGGACGTCGGTAGTCTGGAGTGTCGTCTATTTGCTCCTGCTGCTATCTTTACTATCTCCCTTCTCGATTGTGACCGTCTTTTTTCTCATCCTGCCGGCCGCAATCCTATTCACAACACTTAACGTCAAATCGTTCATACTGCATGTGCTCCCGGTTTGGCTGATTGCCTACCTTGTACATCCGGTGTATTTGCTGCTCGCCGTTTATTTTATGATTCCTGCCCTGATTATGGGGCGGGCCTACAAGAGAAGGGTGCCGGCTATACGCACATTGATGCTGGGTGCAGGTACCATTCTGGCGGAACTGCTGCTCCTGCTATTGGTCGGAACGGCGTTCTTCCACTTTGATCTGTCCAGCTACGTCCATGACATTGTCAAAATGACGATGTCTCCGCTGCGTGATGTGGGCGGAAGCAACCCGCTGATTTCGGATATGGCCTGGTCCCCCGAGGAGATGCAGATGGTAAGCGACGCCACGGTGCAAATGATTCCTTTTGCCATGATAGTCAGTTCCTTTATGATGGCGGTGATCACGCACGCGCTTGCTCGTCCGATCATGGACAGCATGGGCTTCTCTGTTCCAAAGCTGAAGCCGGCCCGCGAGTGGATGCTGCCGAGATCCCTGATCTGGTATTATCTGATTGGTGTCATTATTGAAATTTTCGCAAGCGGATCAAAGAACAGCTTTCTCGACATGATTGCAGCGAACTTGCTGCCGCTTCTGCATATTTGCTTTATGATTCAAGCGTTTGGCTTCTTCTTCTTTTTGGGGCACAAGCGGAAATGGCATCCCGTCATCCCGCTGCTGTTCGCGATTCCCATTCTGCTGTTCCCGCCGATGCGGATTATCGGCATTCTGGATCTTGCATTTCCGCTTCGTCAATTTATGACCAAATCAAAACGTTAGGGTGGGTGTCATGCCTAAATTTCTACAGAAACGCTGGCACGGCTATTATACCGTCTGGGCGTTTGCGCTGATGCTGGTTCTGGTCATTATTGTGACCCGGTATAACTGGGCGCTGGGAATCGTCAGCCTCTGCCTTGTCGTCGCGCTCTGCTATGCGGTGCTGAAGAAGGAAATGGATTTCCGCAAAAAACTGCTTGAATACATCAACGGCCTCTCCTTCCGGGTGAAACGGGTCGAAGGGGAAGCCATCAACACGCTGCCCTTCGGAATCGTGCTGTACAGCGAGGACCGCGTGGTTGAATGGAATAACCGTTTCGTGTGCACCATGTTCGGTCAAAAATCGCTTGTGGGCGCTAGCCTATCCGAGCTGTTTCCTGATCTGATGCCGCTGCTTGCCGAGAAAAGGGACGGCGGCCGGGAAGCGCATAAGGACGGGCCCAAGGAGATCGAGACGGAAATCCAGGTGGGCGAGCTGCACTACCATTTGATCCTGAATACCGATGAGCGGCTGATCTATCTGTACGATGTAACGGAGATGGTCGTGCTCCGGGAGAAATACGAGGCCGAGAAGCTGGCGATCGGCATTATTATGATGGATAACCTGGACGAAGCGGCCCAGGGCATGGACGACCAGCAGCGCACGTCGCTCATTGCTAAGGTGACTAGCGAAATCACGGAATGGGCGAAGCATTACGAAGTGTATCTGCGGCGTTTGTCGTCCGACCGGTATTTGATGATGCTGAACTACAGATCGCTTCAGGAGCTGGAGAAAAGCCGCTTTGTCATTCTTGACGAGGTCCGCGAAATGACCGCGGAGCTGAAGGTGCCGATGACGCTGAGCATCGGGCTGGGCTTTGGCCCCGACAGCATCAGCGAGCTGGGCGAGCTGGCGCAGTCGTCGCTCGACATGGCGCTCGGGCGCGGCGGCGACCAGGCGGCCGTCAAGGCCGGTCAGCGGCTGTCTTTCTACGGCGGCAAGTCCAACGCCGTCGAGAAGCGCACGCGGGTCCGGGCGCGCGTCATCGCGCATGCGCTGCGCGACCTGATGCAGGAGAGCGACAAGGTGTTCATCATGGGGCACAAGATGCCGGATATGGACGTCATCGGTGCCTCCATCGGCGTGCTGAAGGCAGCGCAGATGTACAATGTGGAAGCGTACATCGTGCTCCCGGGCACGAACCCGTCCATTGAGCGGATGATGACCCAGATCCAGAAGGACGAGAAGCTCGTCGAGCGCTTCATCTCGCCGGAACAGGCGCTGCAGCTGATCAGCCCGCACAGCCTGCTGGTCGTGGTGGACACGCACAAGGCGTCCATGACGATCGAACCGAAGCTGGTTCATCACGCCAGCCGGGTCGTCGTGGTCGACCATCACCGCCGCGGCGAAGAATTCATTAACGACGCCGTGCTCGTATACATGGAGCCGTACGCTTCATCCGCTTGTGAGCTGGTGACGGAGCTGCTTCAGTATATCCATGAGAAAATCCAGCTCACGCCGCTGGAAGCGACCATGCTGCTGGCCGGGATTACGGTGGATACGAAGCATTTTGCGCTGCATACCGGTTCCCGGACATTTGAGGCGGCAGGCTTCCTCCGCCGGAGCGGAGCGGATACGATCCAGATCCAGCGGATGCTGAAGGAAGACCTGCAGGAATATCTGGCAAAGTCAGATATCATTAAGCGTGCTAAAATGGTATATGATCATATCGCTCTGGCCGTCACGGATCCGGGAACGGTCATCCCGCAGCTGCTCATTGCGCAGGTGGCGGATACGCTGCTGAACATGACGGATGTGGTGGCCTCCTTCGTGATCAGTGAACGTCCGGACGGGTTGATCGGGATCAGCGCCCGTTCCTTCGGGAAGATGAACGTGCAGGTCGTGATGGAGCGCCTCGGCGGCGGAGGCCATCTGACCAATGCTGCCGTGCAGCTGAAGGGCACCGTCAAGGAAGCGGAGGCCCAGCTGCTCGAAGTTCTTGCACAAATTGAGGAGAAAGAGGGGTTGTTCGAATGAAAGTCATTTTTATCAAGGATGTTAAGGGTCAAGGCAAAAAAGGGGACATTAAAGATATATCGGAAGGCTACGCAACGAATTTTCTTATTCCGCGCGGTCTCGCCCGTGTGGCAACCGAGGGTAACATGAAGACGCTGGAGAACCAGAACGCGGCCGAACAGAAGCGCAAGCAGCAGGAGAAAGAGGAAGCACAGGTTCTCGGCAAACAATTGGAAGAGATGACCGTACAGCTTAAAGCGAAAGCCGGGGAAGGCGGACGGCTGTTCGGGGCCATCACGAGCAAGCAAATCGCGGATGCACTTTCGCAGCAAGGCATCAAGATCGACAAACGCAAGATCGAGTTGGATGAGCCGATCCGGACATTGGGCGTGACGCAGATGACCGTGAAGCTTCATCCGGATGTCAAAGCTACGCTGAAGGTCCAGGTCACGGAGGAATAAGATGGGCGGAGAGCTCTTTTTCGACCGGATTCCCCCGCAAAATCTGGAGGCGGAGCAGGCGGTTCTAGGTGCGATTCTGCTGCAGAGCGAGGCTATGATCACCGCGATGGAGCGGGTTACGCCCGAGGATTTCTACGATGTGCCGCATCAGCTGATTTATGAGGCGATGATCCAGCTTGGAGAAGAGAACCAGCCGATTGATCTCATTACCTTAACCTCGCGTCTGCAGGACAAGGGACAGCTGGAAGAAATCGGGGGCGTCAGCTACCTGGCGAAGCTGGCACATGCGGTGCCGACAGCGGCCAATGTGGAGTATTACGCTCAGATCATCGAAGAGAAATCCATGCTGCGGCGGCTCATCCGCACAGCGACGCAGATCGTCAGCGAAGGCTACACCGGCGGCGAAGACGTATCCGGCATGCTGAGCGACGCCGAGCGGCGCATCCTGGAGATTTCCAACCGGCGCAGCGGCAGCGGCTTTGTCGCCATCCGCGACGTGCTGATGGAAGTGTTCGAGCGCGTTGAGGTGCTGCACCAGCAGAGCGGAAGCACCACCGGCATACCGACAGGCTTTGTCGATTTGGACCGGATGACGAATGGCTTCCAGCGTTCCGACTTGATTATCGTGGCCGCCCGTCCTTCCGTCGGCAAGACGGCATTTGCCTTGAACATTGCCCAGAACGTGGCGGTGCGTGCGAAAGAAACGGTCGCGATCTTCAGTCTGGAGATGTCAGCGCCCCAGCTCGTCAACCGGATGATCTGTGCCGAAGCCAACCTGGATGCCAACCTGATGCGTACCGGCGATTTCAAGACCGATGAGGATTGGGCCAAGCTGACCATGGGGATTGCTTCCCTGGCGGAGGCCGAAATTTACATCGATGATACGCCAGGCATTACCGTTGCGGATATCCGCTCCAAGTGCCGCCGTCTGAAGAAGGAGAAGGGGCTCGGGATGATCGTAATCGACTACCTGCAGCTGATTCAGGGACGCGGCAAAGCCGGCGAGAACCGCCAGCAGGAAGTATCCGAAATTTCCCGTACACTGAAACAGATCGCGCGTGAGCTCAGCGTGCCGGTCATCGCTCTGTCCCAGCTCAGCCGGGGCGTAGAGCAGCGGCAGGACAAGCGTCCGATGATGAGTGACCTTCGTGAGTCGGGTTCCATCGAGCAGGATGCCGACATCGTTGCGTTCCTGTACCGCGACGACTACTATAACCAGGAGACGGAGAAGAAAAACATCATCGAGATCATTATCGCCAAGCAGCGTAACGGTCCGGTGGGCACCGTCGAACTGGTCTTCATGAAGAATTTCAATAAGTTCGTCAATTACGAGCGGACGCACACCGACGCATTCGCGATGTAGCGAAGCCGGCGATGATGTTGGCGATAACAGATAGATAGATCCAACCGATCTTATAAATGGTTATCCATATTTCTAAGAATGCTTGTCTTATTTCCGAACAATTGTACTTTAGTTAGTGCAATTGTTCGTTTTTTATTTGACTTTAAAAATGGGGACTGTTACACTGGTAATGCTGCTTTAGCACAGTCCAGCGCTCGTCTCATGGTAGGGGACACTGGAACGTGTGAGGGTTTTACATGCCCTTTGACGATGGCAGCTTTGAAATGGTGCATAATCATACTTGCAGGTAAACATAATGAAATAAGCTTGTAATTAAAATGCGGTGGTACACACCAAGCGGGGGAATGAACATGTCAACAGTAGTCGTTGTGGGAACACAATGGGGAGACGAGGGCAAAGGCAAGATTACGGATTATCTTGCAGAAAGCGCCGATGTGGTGGCCCGGTATCAAGGCGGCAACAATGCCGGTCATACCATTCTGATTGACGGTAAAAAATATAAGCTCAGCCTGATTCCATCCGGCGTATTTTATTCCGATAAAATTTGCGTCATCGGCAACGGGATGGTCATCAACCCGGCGGCACTGCTCGAAGAGATCCAATACATTCACGACAACGGATTTACGACGGACAATCTGAGAATCAGCGATCGCGCGCATGTCATTATGCCGTATCACATGGTGCTGGACGGTCTGGAGGAAGACCGCAAAGGGCCGAACAAGATCGGCACGACCCGGAAAGGGATAGGCCCATGCTACATGGACAAGGCGGCACGTAACGGCATCCGGATCTCCGATCTGATGGATCCCGAGGAGTTTGAACTCAAGCTCCGCCATCTGATGAAAGAGAAGAACCAGGTCATCGAAATGTACGGCGGGGAGCCGCTGGACGTCGAGGAAGTGCTGAAGCAGTACCTGGACTATGCAGAGCAAATTCGGAAGTACGTTACCGATACCTCGGTCGTCCTGAACGATGCGATCGACGAAGACCGCAAGGTGCTGTTTGAGGGTGCGCAAGGGGTCATGCTGGACATCGACCAAGGCACGTACCCATATGTAACTTCATCCAACCCGTCCGCGGGCGGCGTATGTATCGGATCGGGCGTAGGGCCGTCCAAAATCCAGCAGGTTATTGGCGTGGCCAAATCCTACACGACCCGTGTAGGCGACGGACCGTTCCCGACCGAGCTGAACAACGAGATCGGCGATTATATCCGGGAGAAGGGCCATGAGTACGGCACCGTAACGGGACGTGCACGCCGGGTCGGCTGGTTTGACAGCGTCGTGGTCCGCCATGCGCGCCGTGTCAGCGGCCTGACAGGTCTGTCGCTGAACTCCCTGGACGTGCTTACAGGTCTCGATACGGTTAAAATCTGCACCGGATACAAATACCGCGGGGAAATCATCACTCACTACCCGTCGAGCCTGAAAATGCTGGGCGAATGCGAAGCGGTTTACGAAGAAATGCCGGGCTGGCACGAAGATATCTCCGGCGCGAAGACGCTGGACGATCTGCCGGAAACGACACGCAACTATGTTAACCGCGTATCCGAGCTGACAGGCATTCCGATTGCCATCTTCTCGGTAGGACGCAATCGGAACCAGACCAATCAGGTATTGCCGATCTATTAATCAGTAATCAGCGTACAATAGCCTTGAAGCAGGCGAATAGATATCCGTTTTGATCGAAGAGGTCACCTCGACGCCAAGTGCGTCAGGGTGGCCTTTTTTGATGATGTAATAAATGTATAAACCACGCGGAGTCAGCTTCCTTGTTGTGGAGTCTGCGTAAAAGTATCTGGAATAAGCATCGAAGCGTAAGCCCCACTTTGTTGGGGCTATTTTGCGTACCGCAGGATTGAATCCTCCGCTTCTCGTCAATACTGCTAGATATATAGATTGAATTGAAATTTTACTGGAAGTTTTCAGTCCATTCTATTGAGCAGCGCCGTTTCATAGAGTTCGGCCGCTGTGACTTTGATAGAATCGGTCGGAACGGTGCAAGAATGGGGGCGGCCTGGCCCGTAGCGATTACGCTCTAATAACAGACAATCATACGTATTGGCATGGATAGGTCGTCACAGGTCGTCACAAAGAATAAAGGCTGGAATGCCGAGAAACAGCCTGGATATGAGACGGGAAGGGCAAAGGAGGAGGTGCGCCATGAAGATAGCGCAATGGCTGCTTAAAACGGTGCTGACTGTGGTGCTGATCAGCGGCCTGACGGTACTTACGACGGGAGCTGTCGTGAATATGTATGTCCAATCGCTGCTGGCCAGCTTTAACATTCAACTGGAGGGCCAGCCGACGGGCATTGGTGGCATAATGAAGGGAATGCTGGGTTTGAACACCACCAAGGAGAAGGAGCCCGATAAAGAGGCGTCCAGCACGGCTCATGCGACGGACGACAGCAAGACGTCGGGGGGAAGCACGAATACGGCCGACAACGGAACAGGCAGCACGGAGGGAGCGGGAGAAACCGCCGGAGACGGGTCCCAGACTGGAACCAACGCCGGTGAGGCGGGATCGGGGAGCGGCAGCACGGCCGGTACGGAGACGGGAGGAACTGCGGACGCCGAGGGCACGGATGCATCGGACGACGCACTGCCCGTTATGGGGCAGGGTCTGAGCGAATCGGCCATGGGCGGCCAGTCCGCAGCCGATCAGCAGGTCGTCATCAGTCCGGACGAAATGATCCAGAAGAAAGATGAGCTGACTGCAACGGAGAAGGAGCAGATTTTTAACATTTTGATGAAAAAGCTGCCGCAATCGGAAATGCAAAAAATTTCGGCCGCCATGGAGGACGGCCTGACCGAGCAAGAATTATCGACAATAGAAGACACGATCTCCAAGTATTTGACGAAGGAAGAATATGCCGCGCTTAGTAAACTGCTGGAGCAATAGGCGGCTGGAAACACTGGGCGATCAAACCCAACGGAGGAAGTTGTAACCTTTTAATGAATTAAAGCAGCGCAATCCACTTATAGGTAAATAACACAAACCCGCGCCGGACGCGGGTTTTTTGCTGTGCGCCGAGAGTTGAATTGTTTGTAAACGTTGTGTTAAAGTATAGATTGTGTTAAAAGGTATCAAAATTTTAACTTTTTCGTCATTTTTGAAAAAGCATACAAAGCAAACAAGGAGAGAGTTATGAAGGGTTTTAAAGGTAACCGCTGGAAGGAGAATAATCAAGCTTCGACAAATTCCGCGCAACTCTCCGGAAAGCAGGATGAACATCAGCATATGGGCGCTGCGACGCCTGGAACCGAACCCCAAGGGCGGAAATGGAGCGCTCCGCGGAAATGGATCGCGGGTACGGCCGGTGCGGTCATCGTGATCGCTGGACTTGTGTATGCAGGCAATCAGTACGTCAATGCCAATATGGTCCCGTATTATCATGTCCTTGTACATAATCAGGAAATCGGGACGGTCAAGGATCCCTCTCAAATCGATAAGCTGTTCAGCCAGAAGCAGCAGGAATATCAAGATAAATATCCGGGTGTGGAGATGGTGCTCCAGACGGACGGCATCACGACGAAGGTCGAGAAGGCGTTTCAGGCCAAGCCTGATACGGATAACACGCTCAAGAAGCTGGACGGTATGCTTAAGGCATATGCCGAAGGTGTGGAGCTGAAAGTAAACGGCAAGGTCGTCGGGATCGTGAAGGACCAGGCCACGGTGGATGCCGCGCTGGAACAGGCGCAGATGAAGTTCGCGCCGAAGGCTGCAGTTACTGCGGCCAGCGGGAAGGACAAGGCCGAAACGAAGCTGAAGAAGATGGCGGCTACCACCTCCTCGGCGAAAGCCGCGAATACACCGGGAGCTTCGGTCCAAAAGGTGTCGATTAAGGAGAAAGTGACGGTAGCGCCGGTCAAAGCCGACCCGAACAAAGTGCTGACCGCCGCGGAGGCAGCCAAGCTGCTGACGACGGGGCAGGAAGCGCCGCTCGTGTACACGGTGGAGGAAGGCGATACGATCAGCACGATCGCGAGCCAGTTCAAGATCAGCCAGAAGGAGATTTACAGCAACAATCCGGGTGTGAAGGAGAAGTACCTGCAGATCGGTGATCAGCTGAAGCTGACCGTACCGAAGCCGCCGATTACGGTGAAGACGGTCGAGAAGGTGACCGAACAGGTATCGACTGCGCCGGAAATCGAAATCCGCAAGAGCAAGGAACTGCCGGCCGGCAAGACCAAGGTCGTTCGGCCCGGACAGGAAGGCCTGAAGGTGATGACCTATCAGGTAACGAAGGAGAACGGAAAGGTCGTCAGCGAGCAGTGGCTCGGACAAACGGTCGTGAAGTCTTCGCTCAAAGAGGTCGTCCTGCAGGGAACGAAAGTTCCGGGCAGAGGCTCCGGACAGTTCGCCTGGCCGGTGAGCGGCCATATCATATCCAGCTCCTACGGCACCCGCTGGGGCAAGATGCATAAGGGCATCGACATGGTATCCGGCAACCGGACGATCATGGCGGCTGACGACGGCACGGTCACCTTTACGGGCCAAATCAGCGGCTACGGCAACGCCATCATCATCAGTCACGGCAACGGCTATGAAACGCTGTACGGACATTTGAACAGCATCTCGGTTCATAGCGGTCAAAAAGTAAGCCAAGGCGAAAAAATCGGCATCATGGGCAGCACCGGGCATTCGACCGGCACCCACCTGCATTTTGAGATCCACAAGAACGGTTCGATTCAGAACCCGATGAAATATTTGAACTGAGTTTGGCTGCGGTAAGGATTAGCATAAGATCATAACCGGATACAGCTATCATATATTTATATTCAAAGCATGGGCTCCTGAGGGAGGCCGTGCTTTTTTTAGTGGGATGGCGGAGGTTTGCAAGAAATTTTCATGAAAAGGAAAGGATTACTGTCAAAACTGCGGCTCTGCGGGATGTGACGGGCTTCCAGGTATGGTAAAATGAAAAGGACAGTATCAACAAGTACGGAGAGAAAAAGAGGTGGGGTCAGCCGATGCAGGGAACCATTTTGGTCGTGGATGATGAACAGCCGATTGCCGATATTTTGAAATTCAATTTGGAAAAAGAGGGATACGAGGTCATCTGTACCTTTGACGGCGTGAGCGCCGTGGAAATGGCCTTGTCTGCGCAGCCGGACCTGATGCTGCTGGATCTAATGCTGCCCGGCAAGGACGGCATGGACGTGTGCCGCGAGGTGCGCGCCGCCGGGATGGAGCTGCCAATCATTATGCTGACGGCCAAGGACGAGGAGATCGACAAGGTGCTGGGGCTGGAGCTTGGGGCGGATGACTATGTCACCAAGCCGTTCAGCACGCGCGAGCTGCTGGCCCGGGTCAAGGCGCAGATGCGGCGCCAGAACAAACCGAGCGGTACGGAGGCGGCCGCCGCGCCTGCCGCGGCAGCGCCGAAGCAGGGCGTGCAGCTGTTCGGCCTGTTTATCGATACGGATATGTATCTGGTGTACAAGGACGGCGAAGCGCTGGATCTGACGCACCGGGAGTACGAGCTGCTGTATTACTTGGCCAAAAATGCGGGCAAAGTCATGACACGGGAGCATCTGCTGCAGGCGGTATGGGGATTTGAATACTTCGGCGATGTCCGCACCGTCGATGTGACGATCCGGCGTCTGCGCGAGAAAATTGAGGAGAATCCGAGCAAGCCGGAATACATCCTTACCCGGAGGGGGCTTGGCTACGTCATGCGAAGTCCCAAAAACGGAGGCCTGTAAATGAAATGGCCCTCCTTTTTCCGCACGATCCAGGCGAAGCTGATCATCATCTATGTGCTGCTTATCCTGATCGCGATGCAGCTGATCGGGGTGTATTTTGTCAGCGCGATGAAAAATTCCCTGACCAGCAACTTTACGAAGGACCTGCAGGAGCGGGCGGAGCTGCTGTCGGTGCTTGCGGCGGATAAGCTGGGCGGCACCGGAGATACGGGAGAGAATAATCCGGTGGAGAGCCTGGGGGCGATCGTCAACAATCTGTTCAACCTGAACGGGGCGGAAATCCAGGTACTTGACGCGAGCGGCAAGGTGCTGATCACGTCGTACCCTTCGCATGCCGACTATGTCGGGAAGAAGAACACGCAAACGGTCGTGAGCCGGGCGCTGCAGGGCATCAAGGACAATGAGGAATACGTCATCGATGAAGACAATGTGCGCAAGAAGGTCGTGGCGAAGCCGGTCATGAACAACGGGAAAATCGTCGGCGCCATCTACATCGTCGCTTCGATGAAGGAGCTGTACGATACGATGGGCCGGGTGAACAACATTTTTATTTCCGGGATCCTGCTGGCGCTGGGGATGACCTGCGTGCTTGGCGTCATTCTGGCTCATACGATCACTCACCCGATCAAGGAAATGACCAACCACGCCACTGCGGTGGCCGAGGGCAGCTTCGACCAGAAAATGCCCGTATTCGGCAACGATGAAATCGGCCAGCTCAGCGAGGCGTTCAACTATATGACTTCGCGGCTGCGTGAAGCGCTGATCCAGAACGAAGAGGAGAAAGAGAAGCTCGCTTCGATCCTGACCAACATGAGCGATGGCGTGATCGCCACGGACGAGGCCGGCAAGGTCATCCTGATGAACCGCCGCGCCGGGGCGATCCTTGGCGTAGACGAGGATGAGCTGGCGGGAAGCGATATTGCGCAAGTACTGGGACTAACGCCGGAGCAGGCGGACACGTTCACGGAAGGAACGTACGTGACAATGCTGCTGCAGATCAGTCCGGAAGAGGAGAAGGAGAAGTCGCGCAATTACATGGTGCGCGTGACCTTTACTCCGATTCACCGCCGCGAATTCGGCATTACGGGCACGATCGCCGTGCTGCAGGATGTGACGGAGCAGGAGAAGCTCGAGGCGTCACGCCGTGAGTTCGTGGCGAACGTGTCGCATGAGCTGCGCACACCGCTCACGACGATCAAGAGCTACACCGAAGCGTTGGATGACGGGGCGCTGGACGATCCGCCGCTGGCCGCACGGTTTGTCGGGGTCATCCAGAACGAAACGGAGCGGATGATCCGGCTCGTGACGGACCTGCTCCATCTGTCCAGGCTGGACAACAAGGAGGCGCTGCTGCGCAAGCAGCCGACCGATGTGCTGGAAATGCTGGAGGACGTGTCGGACCGCTTTTCTTTTCAGATGCAGCAGAAGGGCATTCAGGCGGAAGTCCGCGTGGAGGAAGGGGTTCAGAAGGCGCCGTTCGACCGGGACCAGATCGATCAGGTACTGGACAACCTCGTATCCAATGCGCTCAAATATACGCCTTCCGGCGGCAGCATCACGATGGAAGCGGCGCTGACCGAAGGCCGTCTGCTCGCCATTTCGGTGCAGGATACCGGCATCGGCATTCCGAAGAAGGACCTGGACCGGATCTTCGAGCGCTTCTACCGGGTGGACAAGGCCCGTTCCCGCAACATGGGCGGCACCGGACTCGGATTGTCCATCGCCCGCGAGATCGTGCTCGCCCACGGCGGCACCATTTCCCTTCAGTCGGAGCTTGGGCAGGGCACGAAGGTGACGTTTACGCTGCCTCTGGGTGACGAAGGGGGGAGCGCCTCATGAAGGAGAAGATGAAATCGATCCTGCTGGCGCTGCTCGTGGCCGGCAGCCTGGTGCAGAGCTATTACCTGATTTACCGGCTGCCGGGCGGGGATTCGATCGCCAAAACGGAGAACAATTATATCAAGACGGACAACATGGGGCCGGAGGAGAGCGCCGAGAACCTCATTTATCCGGATAAAATGCAGATTCATATGGGAGAAGGCAAGCATACGGTCTTTTACCCGAACTCCACGTTCTACAACTTGATCTATTCGCGTCTAAAGGGACGCAGCTTCGAGAGCTTCCAGCGCCGTCCGGTGGAGAACACGGACTGGAACAAGATCCGCAATGAGGATCCCGGGATCGAGCTGACCTTCGGATCGGGGATCCCGGTATCGCTGCTCCAGCGCGTCATGCAGATCGCGCCGGATTCGCTGTTTGAAGCCGAGCGGATCGATCGGATCTGGATTTACACGTCGCCGAACGATTCCAAGACGCATGCGATGTTCTTCAGTACGGAAGGCGATGTCGTCTATGAAGCCGGCAAAGTCGATCTGACCGTGCAGGACGTGCAGCAGCATGTCGATTTCGGCAAGGAATGGACGGCTTACTCTTCGGAGGCAGGCGGCAAGTATTATGTGCCGCAGTCATCTATCCAGATGGTGGAGGCTGAGGTCAATATCGGCGTCTATACGGTGGAACAGATGCAGCAGAGCCTCTTCTTCGATCCCGGCATTACCCGTTACATCCAGGAAAAGGACGGATCGGAGATTTATACGGACAGCAAGCGGAGCCTGCAGGTGCGGCAGGAGCAGAAGTGGATCAGTTACACCGATCCGGCCGCGCCGCCGGCGGGCGAGAGCAGCGACGGGAAGGATGCGCTGGCCGCCCTTGACTTCGTCAACGAGCATGGCGGCTGGAACGGAACCTACCGGCTCGGTCAGTCGGGTACTGGAGAGGAACGCAGCCAAATCGTGTTCCAGCAGTATTACGGCGCCTATCCGATCCTGGACACGCTCAATTTCCATTACGGCACGATCCGGTTGAACTTGCAGCAGGGCACCGTGTCAGCCTATGAGCGCTCCCTGATCTATATGAAATCCGGAGAGCAGCACAAGACGATGGTGAAGCTGCCGGGCGGTGCCGAGCTCAAGGAGAAGCTGAGCCGGATCAACAAGGACTCGGCGATCGAGGATCTATATCCGGCGTATTTGCCGGAGCTGACCAAGACCGGGACAGGGCTGAAGCTGACGCCGGTTTGGGCGGTGAAGCAGGAGAGCGGCGCCGTGACGGTGATCCGCTAAGCGACGCCAGGCATGGCATGATGCGGGTTGACCGATGGAAAAGAGTGGCGTAAGGTGGGAGTAGCAGGGAATTCTGCCTACGGATGCAGCATCTAGCATGAAAGGTCGATTAGAAGGAGCAAAGCTCCATTTTCATAAACGATCGGATGGATCGCGTGTCGAGGCTTGGAAATGTTGGGTTAGACAAAGCTACAGGAACCATGCGGGATCAATTTGCGGGTAAAAGGAGGGCAAGGGATGGATTGGGGACGGGCCAAAAATGTGCTGATCTACGCTTTTTTGCTGCTGAACCTCGTGCTGGGCTACCAGCTGTGGGCCGACGTACGCGAACAGGCGGACACCAATCTGGACTTTGCCTCCCTGGCGGACAGCACGCAGAAGGCGATGGAGGAAAAATCGATTCAGCTGCTGTGCCCGATTCCGAGCATGACGCCCGCGCTGCCCAAAATCTCCTACCACTACGTGAGCGGGGAAAGCATCGGCAAGCCGGTCACGCTGAAGAAGCCGGTCGAGAGCAAGCTGATCTTTATGGGTACCGACCTTGTGGACGCCCTGGGCGACCAGATTCCCGAGTTCGGCAATTACCGGTATGACCCTCAGGCGAGTCAGGAGATGACGGAAGCGGAGCTGGAACGGGTGAAAGTTGCCGGCGCCGCGGGCCGATTCGTCATGCATACGCTGGTGGACGGCAAATGGCCGCTGTTCAACGATCAGCTCGAGCTGTACTACAGCGAGCAGAAAATCGTGTCGTACCGCCAGTCACTGGTGGAAATCGCCCCGATGGAGGACGAGCAGGAGCAGAAGATTTTGCCGGCATCCGGGGCACTAAAACGGTTAGTGGACGCTTTTATCCCGGAGGGATCGTCCATAAAGGATATTCAGCTGGGCTATTACGGCCAGGTATTTAACTCGGAGAGCCAGGTGGCCGCGCCATCATGGCGGTTCACGCTGGAGAGCGGAGAAATTTATTACGTACAGGGGATCAGCGGTGATGTGACCGTGAACAGCCCTAGGGATGAAGAGGGAAAGGAGCAGGGATGATGGGCATATCTTTTACCGTTCTGTCGAGCGGATCGACGGGGAACGCAACCGTGGTAAGAAACGAAGAGACGACGCTGATGATCGATGCCGGGCTTAGCGCCAAGCGGATCGACGAGCTGATGGAGCAGCGGGAGCTGTCGGGAGAGGAACTTGACGGGATTCTTGTCACCCATGAGCATTCCGACCATATTAAAGGGCTCGGTGCCGTGGCCCGCAAATACGATCTGCCGATCTATGCCAACGAGAAGACATGGGAGGCGATCAACAAGTCCGTCGGCAAAATCGCCGAGGAAAACCGTGTCGTGATGGACAGCGGCGAAGTGCGTGATTTCGGATCGCTGCGGGTGGAGTCTTTTCAAATCTCGCATGACGCGGCAGAGCCGGTGGGCTACTGCTTCTACGACGGGGACGAGAAGCTGAGCGTGGCCACGGACCTGGGCTATATGAGCGATAAGGTGAAGCAGGCCATCAGCGGCTCGAACGTGCTCGTGCTGGAGGCGAATCACGATATTGAGATGCTGCGGATGGGCCGTTATCCGTGGAACACCAAGCGCCGCATTCTGGGCGACCTTGGGCACTTGTCCAACGATGCCGCAGGCGAGGCGATGAGCGAGCTGCTGACGGGAGACCTGAAGCGCACCTATCTGGCGCATTTAAGCCGGGATCATAATCAGATGGATTTGGCGAAAATGACCGTGCGTACCGGGATGGAAGACCGGGGATGCTTCTATAAAGACAGCGAATTTAAACTGTGCGACACGTACTACGACCGTCCTACACCGTGGGATAAGGTGAGTGAGCCATAAACTCGTCGAGCTCCGCCGCTTTTCTCTCTACCTCATCACGGGTGAGAATGCCCTTGTCAATGAGCAGTTCAATGATCGTGCTTAAGGCAAGGGTATTGCGGTAGTGCTCGTCCTTTAAATCCCCCAGCTTGGCCATCATATTCACATAGTCCATCGAAGACGGAAATCGTTCCATGAGTCCGTTCCTCCTTGTTTTTCAACATCGTTTCAATTCCATAACCCACCAATGACGCAAGCGATAAAAGATTAGGGCAACCGCCCCACTTATGTTACAATAACTATACCGCATGAATGTCCGCGAGGGCTTGCATACAGCGGGTTTGACTGGTGTCCAGCCTGCAGCATAGACAGGTCATGCTTCGCCTTTTTCATAGTTTCATCAGGCTTTACTTTTATTCTAGTCTGTATATGCCGGAAACATTCCTGTTTCTATGAAAATAAATCTCATATGCTGTATAGAATAGGCTAAAGAATGAATGTTATAGGCCGCCTATCGGGCTGTTATAGCAGGAAGTTCAATGCAAAGCTTTAGTTCAATCTATATAGAAAGAGAATCCGAAGTCAACGTGGGCGAATTCCATACATACGAATGTGAGTGACTGAGACTTCAACGCTTCAAATTTGCTGCTTAGATTCGGCCCAATGTGGTGATGTAAAAAATAAAGGGTCTGCCTCGTGCAACCTTGGTGAGCTGGAAGCAGTTATTAATAGTATAGGCAGTCTGAACGATTAGAAGCTTATTAGAACATGCCGCCACGTCATTAGTTATACAGATCGGCCATTGGCGACGGATATTTTTCATTTCTCGTCAAAGGCATCTGTATGGATGAATCTCACAAGATTTTCGGGATGCGTTACAACAAAGGGGAGAGGATCACATGGGGCTGTTTCGTGACGATTTTTATTCGACCAAGATTTCCAAACGGCGAAGCCTTCGCAAAGTATATCCCGCACAGCGGGTGTGGGGCAGTAGCAGGCGCAGCCAGGGGACGTCCACGCTGTTCGTGGCGACGGTCAGCTCCGTCATCAGTGCGGTAGTGGCGGTGCTCCTGTTCAGCCTCATCACCGGCCTTCCTTCCCATACAAGGGAGACGGCGGCGGTCAGTGCCGTTACTTCAACCCCGCTGGACGGCAGCGGAGATCCGTTTGACCGGCTCGTTCAGGCAGCGGCCAAAGTCCGCCCGACCGTCGTCAGCATCGTGAACTATAAAGATGCGAAGGACGCGGACAAGGGGACGGCCGATCTGGAGGATTCGGCGCTCGGATCAGGGGTCATTTTCAAGAAGGAGAACGGCAAAGCTTATGTCATCACCAATAACCACGTCATTGAAGGCTCACAGGATCTGGAAGTGATGACGGTCGGCGGGGACATGAAAAAGGCAACGCTCATCGGTACCGATAAAGTGACGGATATCGCCGTCTTGTCGGTGGACGACAAGAATATTGCCGATGTGGCCGAAATGGGCGATTCTAAGAAGCTGCGCCTAGGGGAGACGGTGTTCGCCATCGGCAATCCGCTCGGGCTCGGGGATACGCTGACGTCCGGCATCATCAGCTACACCAACCGGGTCGTGCCGGTGTCGCTGAACCAGGATGGCGTGTACGACTGGGAGCAGGAAGTGATCCAGACCGACGCGGCCATCAATGAAGGCAACAGCGGCGGCGCGCTGGTGGATCTGAACGGCAAAGTGATCGGCATCAACACGATGAAGATTTCCGATGCCGGTGTGGAAGGCTTGGGTTTTGCCATCCCGGTCGATCAGGTGATGAAGACGGTGGATGAGCTGATGAAATACGGCAAAATCTCACGTCCTTACCTGGGCGTATACACCGTGGACCTGAACAATCCGTACGCTCCGCTGGATGAGGATCAGCGCAAGGAGCTGAAGCTTCCGGCTGACGTGAAAGACGGCGTGGTGGTGCTGGATGCCATCGGACCTGCCAAGGACGCCGGACTGAAGCTGAACGACGTCATTACGGAGTTTAACGGGGACCCGATCAAGACTACGCTGGAGCTGAAGAAGTACCTGTATGACAAAGTGAAGATCGGCGACATGCTCAAGGTCACCTTCTACCGTGCAGGCCAGCAGGAGACCGTGGACGTCAAGCTCGCCGACAAGCCGGATTCCTAAAATAGGACGTGTGATCCGGCCCAAAACCGGATATAATGAGAGTCATAGGTTTTCGGAATTGACCAGCCAGAAATACGTACATTGTGTGCAATTGTAAGGGGATGCCATTTTATGTTTGTCGTTTGTAAAGACCATGTGGAGCTCGCGATCGATATGTTCGTCGACGAGTACGAGGACGCGCCGGATATCGTGGACCTGAAGGAGACGGAGTTCTCCGATTGGGACCCGCCCGTGCAGTGCGCGCACTGCGAACAGCCGGCCAAGTTCCTGGTCGTGTAGCCGCAGGGTTTCGCAGGAAATGCTATGAAGAGATGAATAGCGATGGGAGAGCGTGGAGACACGCTCTTTTTTACTTTTTGGAAGAGTGGATCGGGTTCGTGAAATGCAATTTGATAGTTCGATGAAGGGCTGTTCTTTAAGGGAGCTTTTTAAGGCGAAGATCATCGGTGATATCGACGGTTTGGCGAGCAGGTTTGGAGATATAAGCCCTTATGGTGTGCTTCATATATTCAAGGCACGTAAAAAGATAGGTGGAGGGGTATTCATGCTGATTCAAATTATCGGCGTCGGCAAGCTGAAGGAGAAGTATCTGGTGCAGGGCATCCAGGAATACGCCAAGCGGCTGACGCCTTACATCAAATTTCAGATGGTGGAGGTCGCGGACGAGAAGGCCCCTGACACCTTGAGCGATGCCGAGGTGTCGATTGTGAAGGAGCGCGAGGGCGAACGCATCCTCGCGCACATTAAAGAGAGCGCGCATGTGATCGCGCTCGCCATTGGCGGCCAGCTCTGGAGCTCGGAGGAGCTGGCCGCTGAAATCGACCGGCTCGGCACCTACGGGACGAGCCATGTCGTGTTCGTGATCGGAGGGAGCCACGGGCTCTCCGATCCGGTGCTGCGCCGCGCTCAGCAGCGCTTGAGCTTCGGGCGCATGACCCTGCCGCACCAGCTGATGCGGCTGGTGCTGGTGGAGCAGATTTATCGTGCGGTGAAGATCAATCGGGGGGAACCGTATCACAAGTAGGGCGAAAACTGCTGTTTCCTGCCTGGAGATCTTTAAAAACGTCTGTTTGAGGCATTATGCGTTACGAATGACTATTGTCAAAAAAATCAATTGTGTCAAAGCCTGCTGAATTTGGCGACTGATCCAGTCGCTTCAGATTCTTCAACAAGTGAGAAGTGATTGCATTCAGGATCGGTATGAGCCGTGGATTGCGCTAGCCGGTATCCTTTCATTTTATAGTGGTAGTGAAATGTTGCGCTCGATCATAAAAGGGATTAATTTACGAAATGCTATTGTGCTCGCAGCCTGTCCATCCCGTTGATATGCATTATAATCGTTCTCGAAGGTTTCCTGCATTTCCTCCGATAAGTGGCGGATGTATAGATGCGCGCATTCACGTATTTGTTCAGGTGAGCCGAAATCAACCACCAGGTCTAGAACGTCAAGAATATAGAATTCCCTTGGATTCGCCTGCGGCAAAAACCATCCAGTCTGGATGACCTCCTCAAGGATCTCGTCAAGATTAGTCTCATACTTGTCCATCAATGGAACGACCTTATTTTGAATCAACATGATGATTTCTGCCAGTTCCCGCTCTCGGGTGGCTTCCTTGGCTAAATTCCATACCTTGCCTTTGTGCCGGAAGGTGCTTAAGCTGATCTCCCAGTATACTTTTCCGCTGTGCGTATTTAGGATTCGGCAATTGGTATTAAACTCCAAATAAATGCCGGCTATATTAGAAGAGTGACTTAAAAAACGTATCTCAGCTGTAAAGGGACCGAGCGGTTTAATCATCTTTCTTCTGGATTTATTGTATTTGAAACCGCATGGCGCGCAGGCCGCGGCAATCCTGGAGCAACATTCCCGAAAAATATCCTTGCCAGTTGGATAATCTGTCATATCGCTTCATCTCCATTTTTCTTATTTGTTTAATCTAAAAAGGTATAGCTAAACAGCAATTTTCATTTGTCTCCAAGCCTTTAGTTCCTGTATATATCCTATTATAATCTTACAGGTATAACAAAAAGCGCTTGAAGCCTTTCGTTATGATATAGTAAGGAGTAGAGGGCACCCGATGGGTGCCTTTCGACTTCGCCTTATAGATGTTACGGAGAACCGTATCATAAGTGACGGCGAAACATTCATGTTGAAAGGAGAATATAGATGACGGTAAAGTTTAGCTTGAGTTATACAGATGGAGATTTCATCGACAACATAGAAGTTCCAATTTATAAAGTGTATCGCAAGGATACCTCTTTTCAACTGTATCATTTAAATCGCAACCCTGCCCGTAATGAACACAAAGAATTGTTCGTTATCGATGAATCGGGGATAAAACCGGAGAGCATGTTTAAAAGTGTCACAGAATTTTGTGAAAAAATTATCCACTATTTATTGGATAGGAAAAATGAGTCGTTATTTTTATTTGGGGAGTACTATGATGCAGAGAAAGATAAGATGGTGGACATTGATGATATTGAGATTTCCTGTTTAATAGGCGGGGCAGCCGTCTTACAAGAAGAAGAGAATCAGTAATGTAGGATCTACAGAGGTAGTTACTGAGGAATATGAATCAATGGTTTAAAGGAAAAAAATAAAAATTTAAAAATATCGTAATCAGCTCTTGCGTAGCCTGAATTTCAAATCTCTATCTTTGTCTCCAAAAACTCAAGATACTTTGGGTCGTCTTCCATAAAAATCTCAATGCCGGCGCCCATGTAAGCCCGGGTTAACTCGTCAGCGGCCTTTTCAAAGTTTTCCTGTTCATAATATAACTGTCCCAGCCGAAGATGAATATACGGATTACCCAACCCCTTCGGACACTGCACGGCGTTAAAAAAGCACTTGAAGGCCTTATCGTAATTCTTTACACGATAGTGGACATCTCCAATAGCTACATAGATCCAGGTGGCGGCCTCCCATTCTTGATGATTTTCAGGCAATAAACGGAGGGCGGCAATATAATTTTGCTTGGCGGCATCAAGATCGCCTGTCTTCACGAAGTCATCGCCTTGTTTACATAGAGCCCTAATTGCGGAATAAGTGGAATTTGAGAGCTGCAAAGCGATCGCTCCTGTTCTGTTCGAATGGATTAAGGAATTTTAGCCAATGATCGTTTGTTGGCTTTCATCAAAAATGATGGCGTCTGGTATTGCCGGTAAATAGCCTATCGCCCCAATGATACGATCCGTAAATTCTTCTTCATGATCAGGCTGGAATACGAAGCGAATGCGCTTGGCACATAGTCTTTGACTTCAGGTAGATAATCACATATGAAAAGTCTACCAAATTTTTAAGCCTGATCATAGTTTGAAAGCACATTCCGGTTTATCAGCCCGGAATTAGTTGAATCCGCAAGAGTCAAATTTGGCGCGCAAAACCGTTTAGATACATGGATCCGTTCTGATCATGAGAATTATAGTTTTGCAAATAACATAGAGTGGAAGGACCATGATACGTTGGAGTTTGACGGTTCTCTAGCCTATCAGGATACGGAAATGATCAAGAATGTTACGGTAGCCTATGAATTCAGTAAAAAGGATCTTAAAGTAACCGAGCTTAACCAAGCTAAAAATCCATAAGAGCCTCGTAGCGGATGCGCGGCAGCAGCGCACCTTTCAGCGTGACCACCATACCACCCATAAAAAAGGCCCCATATTGGGCAAGGGGGCCTTTGACTTGTCTATTCACATTCCTGCATTTTTGGAACCCAACACGCCTACTTTAGTATTAAAAGTTCTCTATTACAATTTTTCCAATGGTCCGCCCGGTTTCCAGCTTCTCGTGTGCTAAACGCAGGTTTGCTGCATTGATGGGCTCTAGTCGTTCAGTTAGTGTAGTTTTTATTTTTCCATCATCGATTAAGTCCGCCAGTTTATTCAGCAATTCGTGTTGTTTGATCATGTCTTTGGTATAAAACATGGACCGTGTAAACATGAACTCCCATACAAAGGTTACACTTTTAGGAAACAGCAAGTCCATTTTGAAGCTCCCTGCCCAAGTTTCCTTGTTAATAGGAACGATAGAGCAAATTTTACCTTGAGGGACAATGACTTCTGTCATATTTTCAAGATGTTGGGCTGTATCATTCAAGCAAAAAATATAATCTACGGTGTCAATACCAACTTCTTTAAGCTGGGGTTGAAAAGGGTTGTTGTGGTTTATGATAAAGTCCGCACCTAAACTTCTGACCCATTGAACTGACTCTGGACGAGAAGCCGTACCGATGACAGTCAAACCTGCTAATTTGGCAAGTTGAATGGCGATCGATCCTACTCCTCCCGCTGCACCGATAATGAGTATGCTTTTGTTTTCATTTGCGTCTAAGCTAATTCCCAATCGATCAAATAGGCCCTCCCATGCAGTTATCGAGGTAAGTGGTAATGCAGCGGCCGCAGCGAAATCCAAACTTTTTGGCATAGTTCCCACAATTCGTTCATCAACCAAGTGAAATTCACTGTTACTTCCTGGTCGAGACACACTACCCGCATAAAAGACCTTGTCCCCAGGCTGAAACAGTTGGCAGTCAGGGCCAACTTGTTCTACGATTCCGGCGGCATCCCAACCAAGAATTTTCGGCGATTCGGTTTCGTAGTTATGTTTTTGACGAACGCCTACGTCTGCTGGATTGACAGAGAGTGCTTTTACATGTACAAGCAAATCGCGGCTGGTAGGTTTCGGCTTATCCAACTGAAGATCAATCAGGCTTTCTGGATTGGATATGGGAAGGTATCGGTAAGCACCGACTGCTTTCATCTTTTGGTGAGTATTCATGGGGATCCATCCTCTCAAATAGGAAATGTTGTACAGTTGCATTGTAAAGCAATTCAATTACTTTTAGTAAGTACGCAGATTTTTATGGTATAGTATGAAAAATCAAACCATTGGGGGATAAGCTGATGGGAGACCGAAGAAATAAATATGGATTGAATCCGGATATGCAAGCATGTCCGGTTGAAACAACGCTGGATGTTATTGGTGGAAAGTGGAAGGGGATCATTCTCTATCAGCTCTTGGAAGGCACGAAAAGATTCAATGAATTCAGGCGCCTTAATCCGGGAATCACGCAGTTCATGCTCACATTGCAATTAAGAGAGCTTGAACGCGATGGCATCATTCATCGCGAAATATTTAAAGAGGTTCCGCCTAGAGTGGAATACTCCCTTACTGATTTCGGAAGGACTCTGGAACCGGTTATAACGTCTATGAAAGCATGGGGGGAGTCTTATAAAGAGAGGCTTAATGAAAATCGAGCGATGCAAGGGGACGAGTAAGTCGTGAGCGCAGAACTGTGCCATAAGTAACGGCGGAAAATTTGAATGTTGCAAGTCCTTCCTAAGTATTACCGCAAGTTAGCAAATCATTTATTATCTAAATAAGCTGAGAGAAGATTCCCTTCTGTCAGCTTATTTTTTTAGCGGTTTGAGAAAAGTGTGTACTTTGATACATGAGGTTCCTGCTGTTCCTTCCCTACCAATCTCCCAAATTTTCTACATAGATTTGATATATTCTATGACTTCCATGATTTGATTTATGTTAAAATATCTCCGGATCAGAAATTGGAGAGGGGTTTTATAACTCATGTCATGGAAAAAAGTTCTGGGTAAAAGCACCATTCGTGTGGCGACTACTGCTCTATTACTTTCCCAATTGTTTGGCGCAGTAGGTTCTGTCTCTGCTGCAGGCAACGATGTCGAAGTACACTTGATTGGAATCAATGACCTGCACGGTCAGTTGGACACCACATCGATAGTTAGTGACAAAAAGGTCGGAACAGCTCCAATTCTAGCAACATATTTAAAAGAAGCTCAAGCCAAATATGAAAACTCCCTGCTCTTCCATAATGGAGACTCTGTTGGTGCATCCGCCCCCGTCTCATCTCTGGATCGTGATGAGCCTACGATGGAATGGATGAATATGATGGGCTTTGATGTAGGTTCTTTGGGCAATCATGAATTCGACCAAGGTATCGCTGCATTAAAAGCACAAATCTTTGGGGGTCTGGATCCAAAAGAAGGCAAGGTAACCCATGCTGGCGCCAAATTTGATTATGTAAATGCAAACGTCATTGAAACTTCCACAGGCAAACCATTGATTAAGCCCTATGTGGTTAAAGAAGTGGGCGGAGTCAAAATCGGATTTATCGGATTAGTGACGAAAGCGACACCTTCTAAAGTATCCCCAGCGGGTACAGCAGGCGTGCGTTTCTTAAGCGCAGAAGAAGAGGTTGCAGCCGTTAATAAATATGCAAAAGAATTGCAAGATCAAGGGGTAGAAACGATCATCGTCCTGGCACATGATCCAGCAACAACCAAAGAAGGTGTAACCACTGGAGAAGCGGCTGATTTGGCCAAAGCTTTGCCTGCCGATTCCCCTGTTGATGTTATCGTTGCAGGTGACAATCATGCTTTAGCTAACGGTGAAGTGAATGGAAAATTGATCGTTCAGGCTTATTCTTATGGTACGGCATTTGAAGATATTAAGCTGATGATTGACCCTACGACTGGAGACGTAGCCGAAAAATCAGCCACAGTTACAACAACTTTTCAAGACGGTGTCAAAGAAGACCCTGAATCTTTAGCTATTATTAAAAAATCATTAGACAAGCACCCTGAGCTAACGAAGCCGGTAGGTACGACAGATGGTTCTGTCACTCGTACAGATGCTTATAATAACGAAGCGCCTCTTGGAAACCTCATTGCAGATGCAATGCGTCAAGCAGACTTTGGTGATAAAGCAGGCGCTGCTGACTTTGCATTTATGAATCCAGGTGGAATTCGTGCGGATCTGCCGCAAGGCGATGTAACCTTTGCTGATCTTGCTAAAGTACAACCTTTTGGCAACACTTTAGTGAAACTGGAGCTGACGGGTGCACAAATTCAAACCTTGCTGCAGCAGCAATGGGGTACAAACGCGGACGGTACACCAAACACCAAAACACTACAAATCTCTGGCTTGAAGTATACGGCAGATTTCAACAAGCCCGTTGCTGAACGTGTGACTAGTCTCACTCTTGAAGATGGTACACCGATTGATCCTGGAAAAACATATACGGCTGTAGTTAACAACTTTATGGCAGCAGGTGGAGATAACTATAAAGTGCTGGTGGATGCTAAATCATCCTTAGCCGGTCCGATCGATCTGGATGTATTCTATCAGTACATTGTAGATAAATTTAAAGGTGGCGCTATTCAGGCTAAAACAGAAGGACGCATTACCAACCTGGGTGCATCTACAGAACAACCGGAAACACCTGTAAACACAGATGTCATTTCTCGTGCTGAATTTGTGAGTGCTCTAGTAGATATGTTGAAACTAAACCAAGTAGCTGCAGCACCTGCATTCAAGGATGTTGCTGCTGACGCTGCCTATGCAGATGCCATCGCTGAAGCTGCTCATGCCGGTTTCATCCAAGGCTACGGTGGTAACTTCAATCCGGATCGTGATATCACTCGTGAAGAAGCGGCTACCATTCTTGCTAAATTGTTGAACAATCCAGTTTCTGATAAAAACGCTGCTACGATTATTGCAGGTTTTGAAGATGGCAAAACCGTTTCTGCCTACGCAGTTAAATCTATGGCCACTCTGATTGATAAAGGTATTCTAAGTGCAACGGATAAAAAATTGCTTCAACCTAAACAAGGTCTTTCCAATAGCGATGCAAAAGCGTTAATTCAAAAGGCTGTTGCAGCAAAAGCTTCATAATGTAGAAGTGATTCAAACCTTGTATTAAGACAGAAAAACACATCCCTTTGGTGAAAAGGTATCTTTTAGTGATAAACCTCAATTAGTCCCTCAATTGATGGAGAGGTTTATCTAGAAGAATGCTATTTCCCAATTGAGGATGTGTTTTTTCATGCTTATATGACTAACACCTTATCTATACTCAATATTCAGTAATTATTCAGTAGGAATGAGTATAATCATCGCAAGTCGACTATATTCTCCAAAATTAGACAGAACTAAATGGGCTGGTCATACACCTGAGGAGATTTCGTGATGATAGATCACAGCGAAACTCAGATAACAGGAAGAGAAGAGAGCACAACTAAATGTGTTACCAACTAGGCCTATCAGCATCTGTGGAGGAGAGGAAAGGAGGGAACCCTGCAAGACTTAGATGATGCAAAGAGCTGCTGGGATTGAGCAAATATAAAAGTCTATTCGGTTGAGCGATATTGAACCGATGATCCTACAGTCGCAAAAATTTCAGTAGTTTCGGGAATGGAGGACAAAAGTGTCTTGAAACGAAAACGCAGTATAGGTAAAGCAATACTCTCTTTCTGCTTGGCAATTATGCTTGTCTTGCAGACGGTGGCGTTCTCTGCCGCCGCATATGCGGAGAGTGCGCCAGACAATTCGGGGGCGGAAGTAGTTGGTGAATCTGGCTCGCCGAGCACGGACGAACCGTCGTCGGGATCAGATGTGGAGATCGTGCCAAACGATTCCGAAACGGAAGTAGTCGACTCACCGGACGCGACTGAACCGCCGGTAACTGAAGCGGTGTATGGTGCCCCGGAGGGCGTCATGCCGTTAGCGGCAGGGCCGACGGATAAGACGAGTTTATTCATGGGTAAAAACGCCCCTTTCCCGCTGACGGTTACCCAAGGGGGGCCTTCGATAAAGCCAGTAAACGCCCCGGATTACGACGAGAATGTCGACAAAATCAACGGCAGACAGACATTCACCCTTACATCGGAGAGTCTCCGTGTGCCGATGCGGAGCGATAGTGACTCGAATCAAAGCGATCCAGAAACTTACATCCAGAAGGGCGACTTCATTGAGTTGAAGCAAGAGGATTATTTTCAGGGTGTAACCTTGACGAATGCCACAAAAGATTTGAACGTCACCCTGTTTGGGCAAGACTACAAGCTGGGCACCGCCATTTTCACCGGGACCAGCATTAAGGTCGTTTTTGACGGCGAGGATAGCTTGTTCCTCCAGGGGACCGATGTTTCCTTCCGCTTTGACACCACCGCGAAGGCTGATGTGGAGGGCATGGACTACGGCACGACCAAGCCCATCACCATTTTCGGAAGCGCCTATACGCTGGAAAACCCGAAAGTTACAGCAAAATACAGCATTAACTTGCGCTCCAACAGTAACACAGACAGTTTTGACAATACACAGCAACGAGGCAGGGTCGAGATATCTAACGCCGATTTCCAAGCGGGCAAAATTAAATGGCAAGCGGTTGTCACCGCCACTGACATGGACGATGTCAACATTAAGCAGCCGCTGGACGGAACGATATTTTCTAATAATCTGACTAATGTAGGTAATTATGTGACAGGTTCCTTCGAGGTAAAGGATGCCGCTAACAATGTGGTGGAAGGAGCAACGCCGATCTATAACGGGGGCGAGTTGACCTACACCTTCCCTGACAATATCGGCGATACGGCAACCATCGTCTTCGAAACATGGATTCCTAAGGAAAAATACTACAAGCAGTATCGTTATAATGATACTAGCTGGGACTTAACCAATACACAGCAAGTAAGTAATGGTAAGGGAACAAGTGCAGTAAAATTACTGGAATCGGACAATACGGAGCTGACAACAAGTAATCCGTGGACGGTTGCGCTCAAGCCTGTCTGGATTCAGAAGGACGGCGTGCAGAACTACAAGGACAACACGATCACATGGACCATTACAGTTAACTATAACGGCAAATACAACAGGACACCTCTGCAAGACTTGGTAATATCAGATGTCATCCCTGCCGGGCTCACCTTCAAATCGGCAACATATCAGAAATTTGAAGCAAATGTATGGTCGGATATACATACGATTACGGCGAGGCCTGCAGATGATGTCTATTCCTTCGGAAATGTGAACGGCCCGGTGAGGCTGGTCATTGTCACTGACATTACCGGCACGCAAACAAGCTTTACTAACAAGGCTACCGCCAAGTGGAATCTGGATCAGACCGACGGCAACGGGCAAAACAACGACATCGGAGTAATGGATCAGGCAACGGTCACCAAAGCGAGCAACAGCCTGAGCAAGACGGCCAACGGCGGTGATTTGACATCAGGTACGTTAGGATGGAAGGTGAGCTTCAAGCCACTTGATGCGATGCCGGACGGCAACATCTATGACCTGCTCGTGTACGGAGATGGAAGCGACATTGACTGGAGTAACGTAACGGTCAGCCCGTCTATCGATCCGGCACTCTTGACAGCAATTCGAACCAAAAATTCGGCAAATCCAAGATACTGGCAGCGGTATAAGCCGGATTCTTTTGCCTCCGCCGATGGGTTAACCGAAAAAGTCTACACCATTTCCCAAAATGGCAAGGCAGTCGCCGACATTCTGTCCGTCACTGGTTTTACAACCGGAGAGAAGGTATATACGTATACCTTTAACACCTTCTTGACGAACTGGAAGCATTTTGCACACAATTTCGGGAATAATTTTTACAATCAGGTATCTCTGTTCGACGGTGGAACTTATGCAATGGGCGTAAGTTCGAACAATAACGCTTTCAACAGCGGTATGCTGGCTAAGGGGATGCTCTTTGCATCAAAACCGGTGAACCCGGCAACCGGCGTGGAAGATAATGTTGCGCCAAATCAGGTCAACAGTTTTATCTACTCCGGAAATGAGAAGGACTATTGGACAAGAGCGGCCTATGACCGGGCGACCAACACGGTAACTTTCCGGTTAGCGGTCAACGCCAACGGAATCAATACCGAGGAAATGGCCAAGCACGGCGGCACGCATGTCGCACAAAATATAAAAGTCATCGACAACCTCCCCGAGGGCTGGGAGTTTAAGCCTTATTCCGAGGGGAAAGCATTTGAGATTTACAATGGAGTAAGGGCCGATTATGGCTTAAGTGTCAACGCTGCGACGCCTATTGCCGACTCTGGTAATCTGCTAAGCTTTTCGGCTACAGGCAATGTGGGGACGTTTAGCTTTACGAAGCTGGAACAGCCATACGTGATCCTGGTAAAGGCGGGGCCAACGGCGGCAACCCTCAAGCAATATGCGGAAGTCGGCCAGACAGAAACGACGGTATATAACAAGGCGGAACTGTCCATCAAATGGGGGGACGAGGATACCGTAGTCAACGTCGAGCGGGATAACAAGCCCATTCAGCGGAAAGTCATCGTTCCTTCGTCAAAATCCGTGAGCAAAACGGTAAGAAAGGCAGCCCCTGGCGTGCTGGAATGGACCGTGGAATATGCTACACCATTTACAGTGAAGGATACCGCCTACTTGCAGGATACGTTAGGCAAGGGACTCAAACTGCGCAACGACGAATTTGACCGGCTCTCTCTCCGTGCTCCCGATATGGCGGTCTATCCTGCCAAGCTAACGGCTAGCGGAGCTTTGGCCAAAGACGGTGAGGCTCTTGATCTGTACGCTCCTGATAGCGAGGTCAAGGTGATGGCGAACAAGGAGACAGACGGGACAACGACTCTGACCTTCAAGATGGCGAACCCGAACAAGCTGTATCTGTTCATCTACCAGACTGAAATCGACGGCACTGTACTCGGTGTCGGCGACACGGCGGGCAATAATGTTCAGATGATGGGCGACGATGCTGCCAAGGATGTCAGCAGTCATGCGGAATACACGGTAGAAAGTGCAGACATTAGTGGCGGTGCCGGATGGCAACCTATTCTGAAGCTGAAAAAGGTCGACCCGGACGGCAAGCCGCTGCAGGGCGTAGAGTTTACGCTGTACAACAAGGATGGTTCGGTAGCTCTTGACAAGAAGGGTAATCCGATCAAGGGAGTTACTGACAGCAAAGGCGAGCTGATTTTTAACGTCGAGGTAGGACTTTATGATCTGAAGGAAACCTGGATCGACGAGGCTACCTATCTACCAACCGAGCGAGTTTATAACGTGCGTGTGTCTAGTACGCCATTTAACCCTATCTGGGTGGACGGCGAACTGGTAGATAGCACTCATCCGCTGGTCGTGCCTACGCCGGCCCAAGGCAAGCTGACCATCACCAATAAGGTGGAAGGCAACGGAAGCGACCCGAACAAAGAGTTCGAGTACACCGTAACCTTCAACGGTGAGGGTAAGGGCGGAGAGTACTTTTATAAAAAGTCAGATAATACGACTGGCATGATCAAAAGCGATGACAAGATTACCCTTAAGCACGGGCAAACTATGACGCTGCCGGCATTGCCTGCTGGTCTGGTTTATACCGTTACCGAGGGCGATTATACGACCGTTGATGGTTACACGACTGAGCCGGAGTCGAGAGAATGGTCCGACACGATTGTGAATAAAGGCGATCACAAGGCCGACTTCATCAATGAACGGATCGTCAGCAAGCTGACCGTGAGCAATACGGTCATAGGCAACGGCGGCGACAAGACGAAGGCGTTCGAGTACACCGTTAGCTTTGAGGGTGCAGGCAAGGGCGGAAGCTACTCTTACAAGAAGTCGGATGGCGGCACAGGTACGATCAAGTCCGGCGAATCCTTCACACTCAAGGATGGAGAGTCGCTGGAAATTGTGGGTCTGCCTAAAGATCTAAAATACACAGTTACTCAGAAGGACTATGCAACCGATGATTACGTCACTACTCCTGAGGAACAAAACTATACGGGAGTCATGCAAGGTACTGATAAAGAGGCCCCGTTCACAAACGTGCGAGTCATAAAGGGCGACCTGCTCATCAGCAACACGGTTAAAGGCAAAGACGACGACAAGAAAAAATTGTTCAAGTACACGATCACCTTCACAGGAACGGGATCGGACGAATCCTACGCCTATGAGAAGCCTGACGGCACTACAGGCATGATTAAGAGTGGAGACACCTTCGATCTTACGGATGGTCAGACGCTCGTTGTGCAAGGACTCCCGACGGGCCTTCAGTATACGGTGACCCAGGACGATTATTCGGAAGACGGCTATGTGACGGATCCTGAAGGGTTCGTTCGCACAGGGACCATTCCGGAGAAAACAGCGGCCAAAGCATACTTTGTAAATACCCGCCCATATCTGGAAGGCGTGCTGCGTGACAACAACACAGGCGAAGTCATTCCGAACGCGGAAATCATCGTAACAAACAAGAAGACCGATGAACAGCAAACGATTCGGACGAATGAGAAGGGTGAATATTCGATTCCGGCCGCAGCCGATACGGACTATACGATCACTTATACGAAGCTGTATCATGTAGGCGGGAAGGATGTCCCTGTCGAGTTCACGCAAAAAGCAAATGTGGACGGCAGTGTGATAGACGAGACCGTTCCGGCCGACATTACGGCGGTAGGGATCGTGCTGTTCAAGCAGCTGGATGGAACAAAAGAGCTATTCAACGATTCGTTTACCAGCCAGATGCATATTTATTTAAAGGACAAGGACGGCAATTATATTCAAGAGAACGGTCGTCCCAAGGCGTTTCCGATGGCTTCAAACGGCACTTTCTCCGTGGAAGGGTTAACCGAGCAGAAGTACACCATGGAAGTTCGCTATGAAGCTGAGGACGGTAAGGAATTGCTCTTCAAGGTGACGCAGCTGGACATGAAAGCAAACGGAGAGCTGAATATTTCCGAGGAATTGGTCGATCCTTACGGTACGGTTTATGATGAAACGACAGGAGACGCTATCACCGGCAAGAAAATTGATGGAGCCAAAGTTACTCTGTATTATGCGGATACGCAGCGGAATAGAGATAACGGGCACACTCCGGATACGAAAGTAACGCTTC
The DNA here is from genome assembly GCF_040545415.1 of Paenibacillus favisporus. Taxonomy (NCBI): domain Bacteria; kingdom Bacillati; phylum Bacillota; class Bacilli; order Caryophanales; family Paenibacillaceae; genus Paenibacillus; species Paenibacillus favisporus. Next base: position 91,068 of record NZ_JBEPLV010000005.1, read on the forward strand.
CTCCGGTCCCGAATTTCCCGCCGCACAACAACGAGAGCCCCGAGCAGGATAGCGACGCAAATGGCTTCTATGCATACATGGTGTTTCCTGACGCGGATTACTATCTGATCGTAACGAAGGACGGATATGAGACGCATCGGAGCGATACGATTTCTGTCGATTATGACATTATCAAATACGATGTGCCAATGAAGCCGATCCGTTCCGGTGGCGGCTCCGACAACGGTAACAGTGGGGGCGGCGACAACGGCAACGGGGGAACCGGTAACGGCAACAACGGAACCGGTAACGGCGGAACCGATAACGGTAACAATGGAACCGACAACGGCAACAACGGAACCGGTAACGGCAACAGTGGAACCGACAACGGCAACGGCGGAACCAACAACGGTAACAATGGAACCGACAACGGCAACAACGGAACCGGCAACGGCAACGGCGGAACCGATAACGGTAACAATGGAACCGACAACGGTAACAACGGAACCGACAACGGTAACAACGGAACCGGCAACGATAACAGCGGAACCGACAACGGTAACAACGGAACCGGCAACGATAACAGCGGAACCGACAACGGTAACAACGGAACCGACAACGGTAACAGCGGAACCGGCAACGGCAACAACGGAACCGATAACGGTAACAGTGGAACCGACAATGGCAACAACGGAACCGGCAACGTCGGCAACGAACTGGACGATGCTCCGAAAACCGGAGACAACAGCGTATCGCCTATCCTTTATATGGCTTTAGCGCTGATTTCCTTGATGACGATCGGGCTCTGCTTAATCGGTAACAAGAAGAAAAAGCACATTCAGTGATCGGAAAGGCGGTAAGAAAATGAGCAAAACTAAAAAGATTCTTATCGCCGTTTCCCTACTTGTGTTGGTATTTTCTCTCTTCAGTATTGCGAGGACTCTCCTTCAGGATTATGCTGAACAGCAGAAAATCAAAGAGCTGACAAAAGTTAGGGAGGATGGGTCTGGCAAAGGCGGAGGGGATGCAATCCCCTCCCTTTTGTCCAATAAGGCGGGTAAGCCGGTCATGCTTCCCGAATTTCGAGAGCTTTACGAGAGGAATCCGGATATCGTCGGCTGGCTGCAGATTGACGGCACCCGAATTGAGTACCCGGTCATGCAGAATCCCCAGGATGCGGAGTACTATCTCAATCATGATTTCGATAAGAAGGAAAACAAAGGCGGCCTCCCCTTTTTGGATGCGCATAGTCGGGCCAATGGTTCGGGCATTTTGCTGATTCATGGACATCACATGAAAAGCGGCTGGATGTTTAAAGATTTAATGAAATACAAGAACGAAAACTTTTATAAAGAGCACGCTACGTTCCAGTTCAGCACGCTTTATGAAAAGGAAAAGTACGAAATTGTAGCCGTCACTTTGTCGCAAGTTTATCGCAAATCGGACGACGTTTTTAAATACTACCAGATTGAAAATGTAAGTACGCCCGCCGAGTTCGATTCGTATGTACAGAACATCAAGAAACTCGCTCTTTATGACACGGGCGTCACAGCCCGATATGGCGACAAGCTTGTTGTACTGTCCACTTGCGAGTACTCAACCGAAAACGGCCGGCTAGCGGTGGTTGCCCGAAAGATTAATTGACGATGTAGAAATACGGAGTCAAGCTGTTTGATATCGCGTTCTTCCTTTGGAGGACGCGATTTTTTGGATTCGGAGCTGGTTGTGCCAGCCCCTCTTTCATTTCTTTTTCTCCAACTCCGCCTTTAATCTTGCATTCTCTTCCAAAAGCTTTTGAACGTCCGGGATATCCTTACCGGAAACCCAGCCATGTAAATCGTCTCTTGCTGCATAGCCCGGCAATTGATCACGAAGTACCATTTTAATGTGCCGTACATCCTCAACATAATAGATGGGGACTTGTTCCATGACCGTTTGCTTAAACGCTTGAAACTCCTGATAGTATTCAATCGCTGTAAAGTCGTATGGCTTTTGTCTTAATGCTTCATCTGTAACAACAAAAGCAAATCTGGTTTTGCCCGCTTCTCCGGCATACTCATACTCCCAATGCGTATAGCTTTTGGATTCATCAGGAAGCGTCAAACCATAGAATCCTCCCAGAATCAGGATATATACATCGGACTCGTCAATCCATCTCTTCCTAATGTTCATTGGGCTTTCCTTGAAAAATTGCTCGATTCCAGCAGGGATATGACCGGCTTGAAGTACGGCTTCCACAGCGGTATGTCTTTCCTCGATTAGATCATAGTAAGTAGACGATATGTAAATTTGTAGTTTTTTTCTCATAAGCCCACCTAAATTGTAGAATTCGTAAAAATATAGAATGAAATAAAGGAATGAACGAAATAGGCCGTATTGGGCCGGTATAACAGGAGGTTCAGGGTAAAACTATATTTCAATCCATTTAGAATCTACCACCCTCTCACATTATTTGTCAAAATTTGCAGGGGGTCTTATGCGGCAAGCTTGCCGCTTCGGGAACATTGGAACAACCCTACGAACCAGTATTAAACGTATATTAAACTTGAGGTCACCTAAAAATTATCCTAAGGAGGTTAGGGATTGGTGGCCGTACTCGCTGCTCTATTCGGCTTGTTATTCGTTAACAAGTCATCGGTTCGCCGCGAAAAAGCAGAGTTTTAACGTGGGGTTCGCAGTACCAAGCCCGTATCCACGCAACAAAAGAGCATCCTTAAGGATGCTCAATTAGTGTACGGTGAAGCGTATCAATTTTTTGGACCCGGCAGGGATCATTGATGGTTATCCCATGGAATTTTGCCTGCGCAGCTTAAGCGCATGAGTCCCAACAATGCAGACCCAGCCAAGATAGGACACAATGAGGATACGCCCGTACAAACCTGCAAGCACGCCTGGACCAAACTGGCCGTCGTGAGGGATCTGAAGGATGAAAAGCACCATGATGATGAACGTAATGCCGGCAGTAACAAACAGACGTACTCGAATGGTCCTCCAAGCTTCATTGCGTGCTAAGGCAAAGCTGATCAGGAGAGCGGCCACTGGCGTGTAGTCTAGCGTGGCTCCAATAGAATGCATTTTACCGCTGAACGTTGCATCATCCTGACTTACCGATAAAGGGTCTGTCACGAAAATGGCAGCGATCATGGTACCGATGGCGCTTATCCCTAGAATAACGAGTCCTATGTATCCTGCAATATTGCGGGCCTGTGAGTGGATCACGATTCCGGCGCTGATTAAGCTCACTGCTAATAGCCCAAAAGCAAGATGCATTAACCAACCGAAATTGCCTAATGCGTATTCGCTGATAAATCGCCAAGTCGGGTCGAATTCCGGCTCTAGCAAATGGAGGCTTCCTAGAATGATTACGAAAATCACTCCGGTACTGATGGACAATCGTGCAGCCGACGCAGAAATTGGTTTTGTATTCAAAACCGGTTTAATCACTTTGTAGATTTCCCCCTTTACGCTTGTTCCAATGCCTTAGCGATGATCACTTCAGCCAGTACATTCGGAGCCATCACAACAGCGGAATGATCCTGGCCTATCAGCGTGAAGGTTTCAGCAGCTGGCAGAATTCCAGCAAGCTCTTTGGCCGCGTCGTGAAACAAGGGTTCGCTATTCTCACCTGTAATGATTATAGCCGGAATGCTGACGTTCCAGCGATTGACTGGTAGCGGCTTGCCGGATTGGGTATCACCCATAATCATTCCATCGTAAGCGAGAGTGTGAGCCAAGGCCTCCATCGAATTCCAAGAAGGATCGGCTTTCATGTAACTTATATATTCCTCAGGAATACCAAGTGCTTCTAACATGTAATAGGCAACTGCATCGCTTCTTCTATCGGCTTCAATCAAACTGTTCAAGTGCTCGACGTATTCTGCGGGAACCGGCTTGCGGCTATCGTTAATAATAAAAGGCGGTTCATACAGGTACAGCCTCGCGACTTGCTCTCCTAAGCGGCTGGCTGCCTCAAGAGCCAAAACGGCGCCGGAAGAGCTTCCAAAAAGACATGCGTTGCCCCCGGCCGTTTGAATTAATGCCTCGATATCTTCTACCTCACGCTTAACGGAATACGGATGGGTATCGGAGCTTTGACCACGGCCTCGTCGGTCATAGTTGTAAACGGTGAAATGGTTGGCCAGCTGGTCGGCAAGCTGAGCAGCATCGTGATGGTCAGCAGCTGCAGAGGCAACGAGGATAATGGCAGGGCCGTTACCTTGCCTTTCATAAGCGATTTTTGTGCCATCTTTTGAAATGACAGTTTCCATGGTTAAGTTTCCTCCTCTTAACGATTCTGAATAGAGCTCAAGTCGGTCAAAGGCATCCGCGAAGCCCTCAATCATGCCCATGGCTTCGGCATTTTCCAGTTCTTCGACCGTAGCAAAACGTGTCACAATGCTAAGCTTTGTTCCTTTTGCCACCTCTTCGAATAAGACGGTCGTACTCATCTCGCTGTTCTCTACGATATTCCAGTCTTTATCGGTGAAAGTATCCATGTAAACGAGTCTGGAAGGCTCACTAACTTCCTGATAAACAGCATGACAAAATGCTTCTTCCCCGCTATTATCATCTGCTCTGAGACTATATCGCCAAACACCGCCGGGTTTTACATCCATCTCATACACGGTGGCAGTCCATCGTTTAGGTCCCCACCAACGGGCGATGTGCTCCGGTTTTGTCCATCCTTCCCAAGCAAGACCCGGTGGAATGGCTACTATGCGCTCAACAGTTAATTCGCGGCGTTCATGATCCCGGTGAATTTTTGTTTTCCTTCTCATATTCCCACCCACCTCATTCGTAAGTTTCAAAGAAGCCAAACGAAGGTACCGAACTTCAGTTATAAGTCCTCCTTTTTTTTGTAGTCGAGCATATATTCCTCGAAATTGTCCAGACGCTCCTCCCACAGGATGCTAAAGGAGTCAAACCATTCATCCAGATCCTGGAACGGTGCAGCCTCAAGGCTATATATTCGCTGTTGTGCTTTGTTACGGGATCGCACCAACCCGGCTTCGCTTAAAATACGCAGATGGCGAGACACTTGCGGCTGCCCAATGTTAAGGGCTTCAACGATTTGGCTCACCGACAGCGGCCCCTTTTTGAGCAGTTCAACAATATTGAACCGGTTAGGCTCCGCTAGTGTAAATAACGTCATTTGGAGAGTTGATGTGTTCATGTCTTATATATACACTAAAGTGTATATACGTGTCAACGTATATTTGTGATGCTAGTTGTGGAGCGGATTAATCTCATTTTTAGTTTTTATGGCTGCTGTGGATGAGCGAAACAGGTGTATCATGCTGATTGACGGGCCTGCAATTCCTGGCTGTAAACCGATAGACACGTTAAGCAAAAATCGCATCACAAATGACCCCAGCTTTTTAAATAAATATTTTTCTTGTAATGTAGAAATTGAAGCAGCCCACACGACATTATAGTGCAACCCAATTCCAATACGGTTTTACAGGGAGGAGTTTTTGTATGAGTTACACCTTAATGTTTTACGAGAGCCAGGAGGATTTTGCGGCTAGAATGGATCCAGCCCGGCAACAAGAATACCTGGCAGGCTGGACGCATTACGTGCATGCTTTACGACAGTCTGGAATCGTGGTGTTTGGTTCGGGGCTTCATGCTCCGGAGACAGCTGCAACGATGAAACGGCGCGGCGGTGAAATGGCGGTTCAGGACGGACCGTTTCCCGAGACGAAAGAGCAGCTCGGCGGAATATTCGTGATTGATGTTCCGGATCTGGATACTGCATTAGAGTGGGCTGCTCGAGGGCCAGTCGATACGGTGGAGGTCAGACAAAACCTTCCCGCGCTGAAGTAATCATCTCTATGGAAGCTCATCAAGTGATTGAACAAACAGCTCGTAACGCTTACGGCCGATTACTCTCCTATTTAGCTGTAAATTGGCATGATCTGCAGGCGGTTGAGGATGCGATCGGGGACGCTTTTCTCGCTGCGTTAGAAACTTGGCCGAAGATCGGCATTCCGGATAAGCCTGAGGCATGGCTGGTTACCGCCGCCCGTAGGCGGCTTATCGACCGTGCACGCCGTACCCGCGTTTCCGAAAGTGCGCTGCCGACACTCATTGCCATGTCAGAGGATACACAACGGCTCGCATCGTCAAACACTGGTTTTCCGGACGAACGACTGCGGATGATGTTTCTTTGTACTCATCCGGCCATTGACCCTGCGATGCGTACACCGCTTATGCTGCAGACGGTGCTTGGAATCGATGCAGCCCGGATTGCATCTGCATTCATCGTCAAGCCCTCCACCATGAGCCAGCGTCTGACGCGGGTAAAGGCCAAAATTCGTACCGAACGCATCACATTTGAATTGCCCGATGCTGAAGAAATCCCGAATCGTCTCGATTCTGTCCTGGAGGCTATTTACGCTGCTTACGGGAGCGGGTGGGACGAAGCAGCCAGTGCCGATTCGCCTCACAGGAGATTGGCAGAGGAATCGATCTATCTAGGAAAGCTGCTTCTCCAGTTCAACCCCCGCGAACCGGAGGTGAATGGCCTGTTGGCGCTCATGCTGCACTGTGAAGCGCGAGTCGGGGCTCGGCATGATGAAGAGGGGAACTATATTCCCCTCTCGCAGCAGGACTGTGCCCGATGGGAGCAAGGCATGACCTTGGAGGCGGAGCGTTATCTGCATATCGCCTCACATGCCGGTGAAATCGGACGCTTTCAACTCATGGCCGCGATCCAATCCGTGCATGCACAGCGTTTATGGACTGGGCAAACAGAGTGGGAGGCGATTGCTCAGTTATATGAGGGCCTCATTCGTATATCTCCTACCCTAGGCGCATTAGTCGGCCGAGCCGCCGCGGTGGCGGAGGCTTATGGATCGGAACGCGGCATTGCGCTTCTAGAAGCCATTCCAACTGCAGATGTGGTAAGCTATCAGCCCTATTGGGCACTTGCCGGTCATTTATACAAACGGATGCAGCGGAAGGAAGATGCCCACTTGGCTTATAGCCGTGCCATTGGGCTAAGCACAGATATATCGATTCGGCAATTTCTAAATCGCCAAGATGCTGAGATATAAATTACACACCGGGATAAAATAAACTTCCCGAGGAAGAAAGGGGCTGGCGTGCCAGCCCCTTTCTCATTTTTGCCGATAGATCCGTTTAAGCTGAACCGTACCATAAGTAACGGTAAATGTTTTATAGCATGCTTGATTTACATGGAATTTGTCAGCCTTTGGACAACTTGTCCTTCTTCCGTATCCGTGGGAGGACTTTGCAGGAGGGAGATGTGCTTAATTAAGTGCACTTTTAGTGTATTTCGAAGCTGGTCACTGGATATCCTAGGCATGGGTTCCCAATAGACCATAAAAGGAATGAGTTTTGTGAAGACAGATCAATCACAATTAACGGCAGCGGAGATGGGAAAACTTTGGGCAACGTATGTTGGAAATACGATGGGAAAATGCGTGCTTAGTTACTATCTCCAGCATGTGAACGATAAAGAAATTAAAGGAATTTTACAATTTGCCCTGGGGTTATGTGAAGATTATATACAGGATATCGAAGCCATTTTTAAAAAAGCGGACTTTCCCATACCCGTCGGGTTTACGAAGGACGACGTAAATCTGGAAGCACCCCGGCTGTATGAAGATGACTTTTATCTTCATTACTTACAGTATCTGGGCAAAGCCGGAATGAGTATTTATAGCGTGGCTATTCCTTTAGTAACGAGGAAGGATATCCGGGATTTTTTTGTCAAGACCCTTCATGATACGAGCCAATTAATGGTTCAGGTCAATGATGTTTTGCTTTCCAAAAATGCATCAATAAATCCACCTGTCATTCCTCCTCCCGAAGGAGTTGATTTTATTACCAAACAGAGTTTTCTAAATGTATTTTTTGGAAACGGGAGACCGCTGCAAGGCTTGGAAATTGCCCATTTATACGGGAACATGAACAACGACATCACAAGTAAAGCGATTATTACTGGCTTTGTCCAGGTGGCAAAGAGTGAAAAAGTCAGACAATATTTAGACCGTGGAAAGAATCTTAACGAAAAACATATTGATCTGATGTCGGATAAATTGTCCAAAGACGGTTTGCCGTCTCCTTCACTCATTGATCATTTGGTCAGACCATCAACGGAGTCCCCTTTCTCAGACAAACTGATGGTTTATCATAAAATCGATATGTTTGCCATGAAGATCAGGGAATACGCCAATGGTGCCTCACTAAGTGCAAGAAAAGATGTAGCCGCTTTATTTGCAAAATGCCAGTTGGAAGTATCGTTATATGTAGAAGATGGTGCCAATATTATGATTGACCATGGCTGGCTGGAGCAACCTCCAGAAGCTGTAGACCGAGATGGGTTACAAGCGGGACATTAAAAGCTTGATCTAGAAGCTGTTTTGGGTACAATAGTTGAATCGAGTGAGCTATAGGTATAGGAAGGGCCATCCTTTACAGGATGGCCTTTTGACTTGCGGTTACAAACAGTCCGGTGATCCGTATCCCAGGTACGGCGAAAATGAACGCTAATGGAGTACTCACTGATAGATAACCTCTTTTAAAATCTCTTCCGTTGTGCGAATCCGTCCCATCCTCGGGAAAATGACGTCCCGTACATGCTCATGCTCAGCCTTCGTGAACCCGGTCATGGCGTCAATCGCGAAAATGATATCATATCCGTGCTGAAATGCCTCTCTGGCGGTTGTATCCACACCGATCCCTGAGGCTATGCCGCAGATGACGATCGTATCAATGTTCCGGCGGCGTAACTGGAGATCAAGGTCTGTTCCATGGAAGGCCCCCCATTGCTTTTTAGAGATGATATGATCCGTTTCAGTTACGCCGAGTTCGGGAACAAATTCGTCCCAGCCCTCAACCAGATTTAGTTTGGGAGGTGCGGCATCCAGCTTAGGGCTAAGCATATCTTTGAAGTCCTTACTGGACACATGCACAAGTGCTACAAAAGCCCCATGGCTACGGAAAAGCTGGGTCAGCTTGGCTGCATTGGCAATGACCATTTCGGCGGAATAAGGGGCATACTGCGGACCTATCCATTTTTGGAGATCGATGACGACCAGAGCTGTTCTGTTCCAATCGATGAACGGTTCTCTTTGCCCGCTATGCGTATGATTGTCATGAAGTTGATTCATAGGAAATCCTCCGCTAATCTTGTAATGTAATGATGACGGAATCAGTATATATTAGGCCGTGGTGATTAACGAGAGAGTGGATTATCCTAGGAGTGATTCTCCTAGAATACATAGATTTTATGAAGATATGTGAAGGATTTTGACGCAAAGTGCTGAATATTTAAACGGGATGTTTGTTTCTACCAGTCTATGTAAACAATATTTAGAAGACTAACAAAATTGTCAGTCACCTTGTGAAATATAGATTTCTGGAAATTTAGAGAAAACGAGGGATGGAAATGTCGTATATCGTTGATTTTCAAAATGTATCTACGGTTGGTTTGGAATCTTCACCTGTCGCCGAAGCGCTTGCAGGGTTGCGCGCAAATGAAGCCCGTTACTTTATGAACAAGTACAAGCATGAATTTACGGTTGTGCCCGCCAGCGAAAGCCAGGAGACCCTGGACTATGTGAACCGGATTTTGAAGGAAGAACGGGATATTGAGTTTGCGGCCAAACCTTTGGAAACATCGCGTTTTCAAGTGGAAAATATCCAAATTGCCTACGTTTTTTATGAGGATGGTCTCGCACTCAATGTCATGTATACCGTGGATGACCCGAAGAAACGGGCCGTCGGTTTCAAGCTTTCGGAAGGGATGGAGGTACCGCAAGAGCTGGAAGGGAAGTTTAAGTTTGCGAGGCAGAAGTCCAAGCTGGCCGGAACGATTCGGGGCTCGTTTTTTGTCATTAAAGGGGAATATTAAGCTATGTGACAGGCGGGGCAGACCATGCTCTCCTGTCCTTTATCTTTTAAAGAACGCCAGCCTATGTTCCTCTGCTCTCGCGATCCTACTCCTCGACAGCAATGCCGGCAGCTTTCAAATGGCCATAGGTCACGATGTTACTGAACTGGGAAGATACCTCAGCCGCGGACAGGGGCCGGTCGTTTTTGATCCACCAAATCACGATCCCCATGAAAGCCGATACAAGGTATTCAAGCAGCAATTCTTTAGATACCGCTAACGGCGAACCCCCCTGCGCAGGATTCCACCCCTCATCCAGTTTGCCTTTGATGATCGCCTCCATTTTTGCTCGAAACGGATAGATTCTGCTCTCCTCCACCAACATGGCATAGTACAAAGTAATACTCCCCGAAATGTGTTCCAGAACGGCTTGCATGACAGTCTCCAGTCTGGACAGACGGAAAGGGTTCATATGGAATGGGCAAAGCACGACGGTCTGCTGCAATTCGCTTAACAGCTCATCCATGCATGTATCTAATAAATCCGGCTTGTTCTGGTAGTGAAGATAAAACGTGTTTCGATTGATCATCGCCCGGTCGGCAATATCCTGGATCGTGATCGCTTCGTATCCTTTTTCCTGAATCAGCTCATAAAATGCCTTTCGGATCGATTGTTTCGTGCGCACAATTCTTAGATCGGTCTTCTTTTTGTTCATGGATTCGCTCTCCTGCAAAAAATTTAAGACGTTAAGCGACAAATCTGTGCGAAATGCCTCTTATCCTGCAAAACTCAAAATATTGAATATTGAGGGTGCTATGGTTCCTTATTATAATGAACACAAGATAAATAAACAACATCGTGTTCATTATTTATCTGATGACGATAAATGGTGCGAGATCAGGACCGGTCCATCAAGCGCAAACGTTCATTTTAACTTTCGGTATCAAAGGGAGGATATTTCGATGACATTCAACGATCATAATGAGCTTGTTCTTAAGGCAACCGCTGTGCTGGAAAGCTTGGAGAGCGGCAGCCCCGAAGCGATTACGGCTTACGTTCATCCGGATAAATATATTCAGCACAACCAAGCCTTACCTGATGGCCGTGATGCCATGCTAGGTGCGCTGGCTCATTTAAAGGAAAACGGTACGAAGGTCAGCATTAAACGTGCTTTGGTCGACGGGGATTTTGTAGTCCTCCATTCCGTATATGAATTCTTCGGTCCTAAGATCGGGATTGATATTTTCCGTTTTGAAAATGGGCTTATCGTCGAGCATTGGGACAATTTGCAGGAGATGGTGGGGAAGACGACAAGCGGCCATACGATGATTGACGGACCGGTCACGGTTCAGGATATCGACAAGACGGATGCGAACAAAGGGCTTGTCCAAAGCTATGTGGAGAACATTTTGTTTGGGAAAAATCCGGAGCTGCTGAACTCCTATTTTGACGGGGATCGCTACATTCAGCATAGTCCGCATATTGGGGATGGCCTTTCGGGACTTCATGAGGCACTCAAGGCGCTATCGGCGAGAAATATTGAATTTCAATATACTCAGCTCCATCAGGTCATTGGCCAAGGCGATTTTGTGCTTACGGTAAGTGAAGGTTTGTTTGATGGCCAGCCTACGGCTTTTTACGATTTGTTCCGTGTGGAGAACGGAAAGATTGCTGAGCATTGGGACGTGGTCGAGGCTATCCTGCCAGAAGAAAAGCGGAAAAATTCGAACAACCGGTTTTGAGGCTTGAGGGGAGTTAATAGAGAGGCATCGCCGGATCATTGCGGCGGTGTCCTTTTGTGCTGCGCTTATTTCCGGAACGCAGCATTCAGACAAATAAAAAAGCCCTCACGGAAGAACAATACGATGTAGATTTACACTTGACACCATCGTGTCGGTGATATAGCATTAATCCTAATAATTAAACTACGTTGAAAAGGAATAGTACGGTTTTCTAAGCGAACAGAGAGCTGTTGGCCGGTGTGAAACAGCCGTGGAGAAAATTGGAACTCACCTTGGAGTTGCTCGCTGAAACTGTAAAGTAGGTGGAGCCGGAGCCTGACCGTTATCATCAGGAGGATCCAGGTTTGTCTGTTTATGCAAACCGTATCCGTAGAGTGCATGCCGGCGTTGGCATGAATTCGGAGTGGTACCGCGTAAGATGTTAAAGTCTTTCGTCTCTGTAGTGGAGATGAAAGGCTTTTTTTGCGCCTCCGATCTTTGGCAGATTAGCATAGGAATCGACGAAAGGAAGGGTATCCATGAAAAATGTAAACAAATACGACAGAGGATATTTTATGCCGCCGGAGACCAGCCTGAACTGGACCCGGAAGGAATATATTACGGAGGCGCCGATTTGGTGCAGCGTTGACCTTCGCGACGGCAATCAGGCGTTGATCGTTCCGATGAATCTGGAGGAGAAGCTGGAGTACTTCAAGCTGCTTGTGGATATCGGATTTAAGGAGATCGAGGTCGGATTTCCTGCAGCTTCGGAAACGGAATTTGCCTTTTTGCGCACGTTGATCGAGCAGGATTTGATCCCGGACGACGTGACGATCCAGGTGCTGACCCAGTCGAGAGAGCACATCATCCGTAAAACGTTCGAATCGCTGAAGGGCGCGAAAAAAGCCGTCGTTCATCTGTACAACTCCACCTCTGTGGCGCAGCGGGAGCAGGTATTCCGCAAATCCAAGCAAGAGATTATCGATATCGCTGTGAGCGGCGCCAAGCTGCTGAAGGAATGCGCGGCGGAGACGGAAGGGAACTTCCAGTTCCAATATTCGCCGGAGAGCTTTACCGGTACAGAGATCGAGTTTGCGCTGGACATCTGCAACAGCGTGCTTGACGTATGGCAGCCGACGGCAGAGAATCCGGTCATCATCAATCTTCCGGCAACGGTATCCATGTCGATGCCTCACGTCTACGCCAGCCAGATCGAGTATATGAGCGAGCATCTGAACTTCCGGGAACATGTCATTCTGTCGGTTCATCCGCATAATGACAGAGGCACGGGCGTGGCGGACGCCGAGCTTGGCATGCTGGCCGGAGCTCAGCGCGTCGAAGGCACGTTGTTCGGAAACGGGGAACGGACGGGGAACGTGGACATTGTGACGCTGGCGCTCAACATGTACTCCCACGGGGTCGATCCGAAGCTGAATTTTGAGAACATTCCGGCCATTGCCTCCGTGTACGAACGGCTGACCAAAATGAGAGTCGGCGAAAGACATCCTTACGGAGGCGAGCTGGTATTCACCGCATTCTCCGGTTCGCATCAGGATGCCATTGCCAAAGGAATGAAATGGCGCGAGGAAAAGGATCCGCAGCATTGGTCGGTCCCTTATCTGCTGATTGATCCGATGGACATCGGCAGGGAATATGAAGGCGACATTATCCGTATCAACAGCCAGTCCGGCAAAGGCGGAATCGGATACGTGCTGCAGCTGAAGTACGGACTTGACCTCCCGGCGAAAATGCGCGAAAACTTCGGATACTTCGTTAAAAACGTATCGGATCAGCAGCAGAAGGAACTGATGCCTGAGGAGATCTACGCTATTTTCTTGAAGGAATACGTGAATATCCAAACGCCTGTCGAGTTTGTGAAATACCGCATGACGGACAACGAGGATTTCCAAACGATCGTCACGATTCGTACCGGCAACGAAGTCAAGGAAATCGCCGGCAACGGAAACGGCAGACTCGATGCGATCAGCAATGCGCTGCAAACTGAGCTTGTGCTGGATTATTCCGATCTGGTCTATACGGAGCATGCTCTGGAAATAGGCTCGAAATCCCAAGCGGTGTCTTACATCGGGATCACGGCCTCCAACGGCAGTGTATATTGGGGATGTGGCATTGACGTGGATATTATGACTTCATCGGTAAAAGCACTCTTTAGTGCCGTGAATCAGTTTAGCCGCAATACCAACTGATCGGTTCAGGCTAAGAACGAAATTCGATCATTTCGTCCCCACTTAAAGAGAATGAGAGTATTCTCACACATAAGAAAAGGAGCTGCCGCGGGCAGCTCCTTTTCTGTTTATTCGCCCATAGACACCTTAGAGAGGGGTTAGGGCTTACAGAAAGTAGAAGGCCCCTTCACTGTTTGGGTGATGGGCCTGATCTTTACTGATCGATGTACTCATCTGTTTCACGAATAGCATTAACAAACGTGGTCAGGGCGGCGGGGTTTTACCAGACGAAGACCTTGTCTTCTCCGCTAACCTAGTAATCGACTCGATGTCTTGTTCGGTTAATTGATCAAAGAAATGCCTGCGTATGGCCCTGGAGGTGATGGGACGGGCATCCTCCAGCACGGATTTGCCGGCGGGAGTGATGACGACTTGAACGCCACGATCCGTGTTCAGCGGCTTCCTCCTCACGAGTCCACGTTTCTCCATCCGCGTCAAATGATGTGACAATCGGCTCTTATCCCAGTCCATCGAGTCGGCTAATTCCTGCTGGCGAAGGCTGCCGTCCCCAAGCAGGTCTAACCGGTCCAAAACACCATAATCACCTTCCGATAGTCCGGTCTGTTCGGACATTTCTTTGATGACGCGGCCGAAGATGGTCTGGAAGGAGCCCTTCCACATATGCCATATTCGCATTTCTTCTTCATTCAGCTCGTTCTTATCCATAGAACCATCATATCATGGTTGACGCATCAACCACAACATGTTACAGTAGATACCAGGTTGACGCATCAACCAGTAGCGATCGCACATGACGGGTTGAGGTGCAACCAAGTTTTTTACCCTTTAGGTTGACGTATCAACCCAAGGGTCCATTCTGGATACGAAGTTGGCGCATCAGCCTGGAGCATTTACAAATACCCATACTTCAATGCACGAAAGGAGATTTTTTAGATGCAGGATAAACCCGTCGCCCTGGTTACCGGGGCCAACAAGGGAATCGGCCTTCAAATTGCCAAAGATCTCGCGGTACACGGCTTCACCGTACTCGTCGGGTCGCGCAGCCTTAAGAATGGGGAGGAGGCAGCCAAAAGTGTAGGACCGGACGCACGCGCCCTCAAGCTCGACGTCACGAATCAGGCCTCCATCGACGCCGCGGCAGAGCGTATTCGCCGAGAGCTCGGCCGTCTCGACGTGCTCGTGAACAATGCCGGCATCTCGCATGCGGGCAATCCGGACCGGCCGCTGGAGGAGATCGCGGAATCGTGCCGGCCCAGCGTCGCTTCTCTTGACGAGGTACGCGCGGTGTTCGAGACGAACGTGTTTGGCGTTATCGCGGTCACCCAAGCGATGCTGCCGCTCCTGCGTAAGGCGCCGGCGGCTCGCATCGTCAACGTATCCAGCGAAGCGGGGTCGTTGACGCTCAACGCCGACCCGGCCAATCCGCATCGCCCGATGTTCGGTGCCGTGTACAGCCCGTCGAAGACCGCCCTCAACGCCGTGACGCTTGCTTTCGCCATCGAACTCGAGTCGGCGGGCATCAAGGTCAACGCAGCCTGCCCGGGCTTTACCGGGACGGACCTCAACAACTTCGCGGGCACGCGCACCGTCGAACAGGGGGCACGCGAACCCGTGCGCCTGGCGCTCCTCGATGAGAACGGTCCGACAGGCACGTTTTCGAACGAGGACGGCCCACTCCCGTGGTAATGCAGCTTCTAGTGGTTGATCCAAACCAACTCCCAATCTCTCTTAACGAAAGGAACTTTAATTATGGAAATCAACGTTAATACATCTACTCCGATCATCTCGGTAAAACCAGTAGTATTGCCCGCGCCGGAACGGGGTGAGGATCTGCAAGTGCGGGTGTCTGCACCCGCAGCGGGGCATGACCTGCCCATTATCGTTTTCTCCCATGGCTTTGGCTCGTCGATGGACGGCTATGCTCCCTTGGTGGACTTTTGGGCCGCACACGGCTTCGTGGTCATTCAACCCACCCACCTCGACTCGAGAACGCTGAATCTTCCACCTGAAGATTCCCGAACACCGCTGATCTGGCGCATTCGGGTCGATGACCTGAAGCGCATTCTCGACCAGCTTGATCTTATTGAAGCTGCGGTTCCCGGCCTCAGCGGACGCCTTGATCGGAGCCGCATTGCCGCAGCCGGACACTCCTGGGGAGGCCAGACGGTGAGCGCGCTGCTCGGCGCCCGTGTCCTTAATGCCGACGGTAAGCCGGGAGAGGACATGTCCGACCCGCGGATTAAGGCGGGATTGCTGCTTGCCACGACGGGCAAGGGCGGAGCCGACTTGAGCCCGTTCGCGGCCGAGCACTTCCCCTTCATGAATCCGAGCTTCGCGGACATGAACACGCCGACCCTCGTGGTCGCGGGGGACCAGGATCAGTCCCGGCTGTCCACACGGGGGCCGGACTGGTTCGCCGACCCGTACTTCCTGAGCCCGGGCAGCAAGAGTCTGCTCACCCTTTTCGGGGGAGAGCACTCGCTGGGCGGAATTCCCGGGTACAACGTCACGGAGACGACGGACGAGAACCCCGAACGGGTCGCCCTGCTCCAGCGGGTCACATGGGCTTATCTGCGCAGCGCGCTTGGCATCGAAGATTCCAGCTGGGCGGCAGCCCGCGCGGCTTTGGAAGATGGGGCCAACCCGCTGGGCCGCATTGATTCGAAGTAAGGGCCGGACGGGCGTCCGACGGGCGGATCGACCTGAGGCCATAGAGGTGCTCGCGCGCCCGGCTGCAGATATCATTTGAAGTTCGGTGCCGGGACAACTTTCCAAGACGATAGTTAGAACAAGCGATATCACCAAGGCCATCCCTAAAAAGGATGGCCTTTAAACTTGCCGCTATAGGCGGGGGTGTGATTATTTTGTGGGTACTCGCATGTTCCTACGCCTCACAACGGCAAATAGACGCTAAATACCGTGCCTGTGCCAACCGTGCTTTGCACATTAATCCAGCCTCGATGAGCAAGGATGTTTTGCCTTGCAATCGCAAGCCCGAGGCCGGTTCCGCCGCTTGGACGAGCACGGGAATGGTCCGCCCGATAGAACCGGTCGAAGATATGAGGCAAATCCTCTTCGGATATGCCGGCTCCGCTGTCTTCGATCCGAATTCGGGCATAGGACCCCTCTCGGTCCGGCAGGCGTACCGTTTCCACCCGTAGGCTGATCTGTCCGCCGGGGGGCGTATAGTAAACGGCATTCGTCAGGATGTTGTACAGCGCCTGAAGAATGCGGCCTTTTTCCACTGAAACGGATATTACCTCTTCCTCGGCGTGCAAGGACAGATCGATTTGCTTATCCTCCACCATAAACTTGGTCTTCGAAGTTAAATCCTCCACGAGCGCAACCAAGTTCTCCGTCCGCGGATGCAGCTCCGTCATGCCGGCTTCCAGCCTGGACAAATCCAGCACCTCATGAACCAGACGCGACAGCCGCAGCACTTCATCGTGAATCGAGGCCTGCTTGGCGGCAGAGAGGGAAGCTCCCGTCTCGTGGGCCAGCTCCAACTCTCCCTGGATGATCATCAGCGGGGTTTTGAGCTCATGGGCGACGTCGGACATCAGCTGCTTGCGGGTGCGCTCCGCGTCGGCCAGCGATTCGTTCATTTCGCGAAGGGACCTGGAAATCGCACCAAACTCATCTTTTCTATGTTCGGGAAAAATGGGTGCTGCATCCCCTTTTTTGATACTCTCAATCCCGCCGATGATTTTGCGTATGGGGCTTGTGAGCCTCCACGACAACAGGAAAATGGTCAGCAGTGCCGCGACGCCGGTGAACAGCAGCGATGCCAGCCCGATATTGGGCAGCATGCCGTACCACATCGTTTTGAACCCGTAGATTTTGAACTGGCGGTCATTCATCACATACAGTCTTCCGATTCGCTGGTCCCCTACGTTAAGCGGCACCAAGTAGCCGTCGCTTCGAAGCTCGTCCGCACTCAGCTCTCCTTGCTGATACAGGATCTTTCCCCCAGCGGATAATGCGATTTCCGCAAAGGCTGCGGCCGATTCAAACCTCGCACTGCCGACATTGTCCCAGGAATCACCGTGATGGATATAAAATTGCTCGAATTCACTTTTTAGGGAATCAAAGGGTTTCTTATCCTGAAGATACACAATGTCGCGGGATATATAAAACTGCACATGCGTGACCCCTAGCAGAAAAAGCAGGATAAACACGATCAGAACGCCCATCGACAGCATCAGCTTGTTTCTAATTTTCATGTTCCGCTCCGAAACGGTATCCGAAACCGTAAACGGTTTGAATATAGTCGGAGCCCCGGCCGCCGCCCTCGATCTTCTTGCGGAGCTTGCTGATATGCGAATCAACCGTCCGCTCATCGATGATAAACTCCTCCTCGAACGCGTGCTGCAACAGCTGCATTCGGCTGTACACCCGTCCGGGCTTGGATGCCAGGAGGTGCAGAAGCTTGAATTCGGTTGGGGTAAGATGCAGCTCCTCATCCCCCTTAAATACCTGAAGGCTGTCCTCGTGGATCGCAAGTTCTCCTCTTCGCAGGATCTGGGCGGGACCGTCTTGGCCGGTTCTATTCATGCGTCTCAACAAGGAGCGGATGCGTGCGGAGAGTTCTCTTAGGCTGAAAGGTTTTGTCAGGTAATCGTCTGCACCCATTTCGAGGCCCACGATTTTGTCGGTTTCCTCGGATTTGGCCGTGACCATGATGATGCCGGGGGACCCGATTTGTCTAAGCTGCCGGCATATGTCCAGCCCGTTCATTTGGGGAAGCATCCAGTCCAGAATCACGATATCCGGTTGATGTTTGGTATAGAGCTGCAAGGCGGTCGAACCGTCCATTGCGGTTAGGCATTCGTATCCTTCGGCTTGAAGAAACGATTCCATGAGGGATGCGATTTTGACTTCATCATCTACGATCAGCACCTTGATTCTCATTCCCACACTCCCTGACATGATCATTCATTTTTACCTCTTTATAGAATATGGGCAGCCCCCACAATGTGTAAATAGATTCACCACAAGTTTGCAACATTTCGCAGGTAATATAGCTAACATAGAAGCCGCTAAGGGAGGATTTGCCCATGAGTTACAAATTGCCGGTCAAGAAAAAGCAGGCGATCATCATCATCCACGTGCTGTCGGTCGTTTGCTGGCTCGGCGGAGCGTTGGTCATGCTGCTGTTCGGCATGTATATGCTGAAGGCGGAGAACGGGGACCAGCTGTATTACACATTGGAAAATATGCATTTGATCGATATCGTGTTCATCCGGTACACCGCTCTTGTCACGGTGATCACTGGGATTGCCTTGTCCGTTTGGACCAATTGGGGGCTGTTCAAATATTATTGGATCGTGATCAAGCTGGCCTTGACCCTATTGTTGATTGTGTTCGGCATTGTGTACATGGAGGACTGGTTGTCCCAAATCGTTCGCACTGCGGATCAGGCCCGACTTCTTGCGCTCAGCGACGCTGCCTTTCTGAATACAAGTTACTCGCTGATTGGAGGAGCCCTGGCTAATATTATATCGCTCGTCTTCATGACGGCCATTTCGTATTTCAAACCTTTCGGCAAAATCAACACAAAAGCCCATCCATCAAAACCGCGGGCGGCAGCTTCACGAAACATTCGGTCTTAAGGAGAGGAAAACTATGTTCGTAACGATAACCAGCATTCTGCTTACCGGCGGTATGACTCTGTTCTGGGGAGTCGCCGGCATGACGGCCGCATGCCTTCCGTACGCACGGACCAACCGCAGCCAGAAACATAAGAGGACCTTTGTGCTGTGGGCAGCAGGGAGCGCGATGCTGCTGAGCGCCGTTTGGTATGCAGCGATCGCCCTCCAATTCGTCAACGGCGGCTGGCCATTTATAGAAGGTACGGTCAAAATGCTTGTACCCTTGACGCTGATCCCCCAGTCGTATTTGGCGGTAAGGGTTCTGCCTAAGCTAAAAAGCTTGCGGGATTCCGGCGGGAATCCCCCGGGGCAGAAGGCACTGCGCACGGTGGCCCACCCTTCGGTCATGCTGTCCTTTTTGGCGGCGGTGCTCGCATCGGGGATTTCCGCTTTCAGTACCTTTTTCGCCCAGCCGGTTCTGCCCAGTCTGTTCCAGATCGCTTCCCGCTTTTTGCTGGTTGTGCTCTTACTGCTTGTGCCTGCGTTATTCGCATATCGAAGTTACTTAAAGGTGAACAGAGGGGAAAAGCTAGAGCGCGGGATCTTTGTCAGACTGCTAAAATTCGCATCTGCCGGTGTGCTCACCTTCGTCGTCGCCATTGCTATCCTTGTGTCCAATGTACTGGTCGGGGTGAATGCCTCGAAGCTGCCGGAAGCGTCCGACATGATGAATCATGACCTGATGGACGAAGGGGGCGGCGCGGCTACCCTGATGTCGATGTCCGGTGGCTCCGATCATCAGCAGCATCACGCTCATCATGCATCAGGTTCGGCCGGGTCGGATCAAATCGAAGTAGCCGCTCTGACGGGCGATATTTCGGCCCCCGCCGACAAAACATTCGAGCTGGTCGCACAGCGCAAGAAGATGACGCTGGCCTCTGGAGCCGTGATCGATGCCTGGACCTATAACGGTGAAATTGCCCCCGAGCTCAGCGTACAGCAAGGAGACATGGTCGAAGTGAAGCTGATCAACCAGGATGTGGATAGCGGGGTAACCATCCATTGGCATGGTTATAACGTTCCAAATGCGATGGACGGCGTGCCCGGGATGACCCAAAATGTCGTCAAACCAGGGCAATCATTCACATACAAGTTCCGGGCCGAGCAAGAGGGGGCATACTGGTTCCATTCCCATCAACAGGCATCGGAGCAAGTCGCCAAGGGGCTGTTCGGCACGCTGATCGTGGAGCCTAAAGAGGAAACAGAAACCTTCGATGAGCAGTTTACTGTGATCAATCATCGCTGGATGACCGACAAAGGGCACATCAATGCCCTTGGCAATGAAGATGGTCTGCAATGGAAGCAGGTGCAGCCCGGGGAGACGGTCAAGCTGAGAATGATCAACACGCATAACCTTTCTCAGAAGTACCTTCTGCAGGGGGCTGACTTTCGCGTCACCAGCATTGACGGGATGAAGATCCAGGATCCGCAGCCCTTGTCCGATCAAACCGCGCTTCGGCTGGGATCGGGTGGCAGATACGACGTGGCCTTTACGATGCCGAACCATCCGGTCTTCCTGAAACTCGGCAATGCCAAGGACGACAGCAATCCGGGCATCGTTTTTTATTCAGGGGTGAAGCCGGAGAAACCGGTCTTTCGTAAGGAAACCACACTGTTTGATCCGTCCAATTACGGCCAGCCCGTCGTGAACGAGGTTACGAGTACAGTGAAATTTGACCGGGAATTCCAGATGATCCTTGGCAACACAATGGGCTTTTACAACGGTACATTCCATTTTCTGTGGACGATCAACGGGGAAGTGTACCCCCGGATTCCGACCCTCGTCGTCAAAGAAGGAGATAAAGTGAAAACGACGTTCGTAAACAAAAGTTTGGGGGAGCACCCGATGCACCTGCACGGGCATCATATGACGGTCCTGAAGAAAAACGGCGAGAAGGTGAAAACGCCTTGGCTGACCGATACGCTAAACGTCATGCCCGGCGAATCGTATGAAGTGGCCTTTGTCGCGGACAATCCGGGCATGTGGATGGACCACTGCCATAATCTGGACCATGCGGCGACCGGCATGATTCTGCATCTCATGTACGACAATGTCCGGTCATCGTACGAAGTAGGGACAAGATCCGGGAACCTGCCGGATTAGTGCAAAATGGCGTCATTTTCGTTGGGATACCAAAACACATCAACATGACGCCTGCCTTATCCCGCAAACATCCACTCCGTTAATCGCGAGTTTTATGTTAAGGGAAGAACTGATATGATAAAAGAAAGTATTGCTGATGCAGACATCTGTTGTGAGATTGCGATACACTGTAAACAGGAGGGATTTAAATGATATCTAACCGGAGCGCCCAGATTGGTCCGCCGCGTTTCGCCACTGCCGTTCATGCCCTGATCTTGCTTGCCAAATGCGAAGGAACGCTTAACAGTGCGGCCATTGCCTGCGATGTCCAAACACATGCCACATTCCTCCGCAGAGTATTGGCGCAGCTCACGCATAACGGAATGGTTGAAGCGAGAGAGGGACGGAATGGGGGTTACTATCTGAAGCGCCGTCCGGATGAAATTACGCTGGCGGATATATATTTGGCTGTAAAATCGGATTGCTGCGAACCAGAGGTTAAAGAGGACTGCACTTCGGGCCGACAAAAGCTTGAAGCAATTATGGGAGAAGTGCAGAATCAGACGGTTGAATTGCTCAAGCAGCATACGTTAGCCGATTTGATGCAATAATAATTACCGGATTGCAATGTGAGCCGAAACGTTATATACTGTGTTCATGTTAGTTGCAGTTGGTGGCCCGACTGCATTTTATTTTAAGATATACTGTGCCTTTACTGAGCACAGTAATTACGAGGAGGAGAGAAGCATGTCCGTTTCACAATTGTCACAAACCGTGGAGCAGCAGCCATTTTTCAACGTTATTCAGGAACGGCGGTCCGTCCGCAGCTATGATCCCGAAGTGAAAATTTCGCGGGAGGAAATGAACGAAATCCTGCAGCAAGCTGCGCTGGCTCCTTCAGCCGCCAATCTGCAGCCGTGGCGATTCCTCGTCATCGACTCGCAGGAGCTGAAGCAAAAACTGTATCCGATTGCCTTCAATCAGCAGCAGGTGATCGAGGCTTCGGCTGTCATTGCGGTACTCGGAGATTTGGAGGGCTATAAACTGGCCGAGAAGATTTACGGAATGGCGGTTGATGCGGGTTACATGCCTGCAGACACTGCTCAATCCTTTGTGGAACGCTATCAAACGATGTTCGCGAGCATGCCTTCAGAGACTGTTCTCCAGAAAATATCTATTGACGGTGGATTGGTATCCATGCAGCTTATGCTTGTCGCCCGTGCCAAAGGCTATGATACGGTTCCGATGGGCGGTTTTGATCATGCTAAATTTGCAGAAGCGTTCGATATTCCAGAGAGATACGCTCCTATTATGCTAATCGCCATCGGCAAGGCGGCAAATCCCGGACACCCGACGTTAAGACTGCCGATTGAGGATGTCGCTTTCTACAACGAAATGCCTAAGGCATAATATCATCATTCAAGCAAGAAAAAAACGCCCAAGGATATGAACGGTATCGCAGCGGTTTGGACGATACCGTTCCATCAGCATATTAAAGACGAAACCACTCCAGATAATGGAGTGGTTTTTTAGCGGAATTTACATTCGTGCGCCGGGAGCAGATTCGTTACGGAAAGCCTGGCGGCCGATCAGGCCGACTCCCAGCGCCAGCAAGGTTAGGACTGCTGCTAACAAGTATAGGTTCACAATGCCGAGCCATTCGGCAAGGGCAGCCATAACGAGCAGCGAAATACAGAACACCAGATTCAGCAAGGAGGCTTGGGCGGACAGCACTTTCGGCAGAACCCCTTTGTCAACGCTGCGCTGAATCAAAGTGCGGCGGTTGATTACCGAGAGCTCGGCGAATGGTCCCATCAGCAGGACGAGAATGAGCGCGATAAAGGGCTGGGTGTTGAGGGCGTATATGGCGGTGAGGATGCCATACCCCGCCATGCCGATCAGCATGGCGGCCAGAAGGCTGCTGCCGATGGCGCGTGAAATGGCCAGAACCAGCAGTCCGCCGCCAACCGTCCCCGCAAAATATGCCGCATTAATGAAGCCCCACCACTCTTCGCCTTGGCCAAGCGCCGTCTGAACGAAGGCCAGCGTAAAAGCGCCGACCCATACCGAACCGCCCAGCATGTCGATGATGTCCATGAAGGTCAGCAGGCGCAGGCGCGGCATTTTCCAGATGATTTTCCAGCCCTCGGTCAAGGTGTGCCATCTGGAAGCTGGAGCCGCTGCTATGCTGTCGTCAGGCGCTGCGTCGGTCGGCTGCTGTTCAAGATGGGCTTCCGCCGGCTCCTTGACGCCCAGTGTAAAAGCCGCTGCCAGCCCATAGACGACGGCCGTCACCAGCAGTGTTGGACTGGGTCCAAGCACGGCGACAATAACGCCGCTGAGCCCCCAGCCGGCAAACTGCACCACCTGATCGCTGACGCTGATCAAGCTGTTGGCCTTGAGCAGGCCCTGCTCATGTGCGACGAGCCGCGGAACAAGCGCGTTGCGGGCGGGAACCGTCCACCCGTCCAGGAAGGACATGGCGAAGACCAGCGCAAACACCAGAACAAACACAGCGTCCTTTCCGGTAAGCTGCAGGTAAACGGCCAAGCCTACGAACAGCAGAAACTGACCCGTCTGCGAGAGGAGCAGCAGGGCTGGAAGTTTGAAGCGGTTCAACAGCAGCGGCGCGATCAGGCCGCTCAGCATTTGGGCTCCGCTGCGCATCAGCGGCATAAACGCCGCCGATATGAGTGATTCGGTCTGGTTTAACACCAGCACCGTAAGTGCCATAATGTAGAGCACATCCGCGGCGTTTGCCGCCGTCTGGGTGGTCCACAGGAAATAGAAAGGCCGGGTTAAGAAGGATGATTTCATGGCGGTCATAGTCTCCATTCCTACGTGCATGATGCAAAAAGCTTGTAACAAGATTAAGGATACGGGAACTTGAAGTTTTTTACAATGAAGGAAAGACACCTAATAGGGCAAGCACAGAGTCTTCCTGGAAAAAGAAAATTAGATATAGGTAATAGCTATAACAGGCTATAACCTTTTAGTAGAACGTTATACCCAAGGGGATATGCTATAGTGATTTTAATATTATTTTCCGAGGAGATTAGCCGATGAGCACACAAACCAAACCTACAAAACGAACCGTTACTCCGTTTCGATATGATATCGTCGGCAGCTTTTTGCGCCCCCAAGCGTTGAAAGAAGCCAGAGCCCAGTTCCAGAACGGTGAAATCACCGCTGAGCAGCTGAGAGAAGTAGAGAGCGCCGAGATCATCAAGCTTGTGCAGAAGCAAAAAGAAGTAGGGCTTCAAGCGGTCACCGACGGCGAATTCCGGCGTTCTTGGTGGCATCTGGACTTCTTCTGGGGTTTGGATGGCGTAGAGCGGACCATTGTTGATCAAGGCTACCAATTTAACGGTGCGCAGTCCAGACCCGAAACCGCCCGCCTGACCGGTAAAGTGGGTTACAGCAGCCATCCGTTTGTATCGCATTTTACGTTTTTAAAAGAGGTTGCAGGTGAAGACGTCGTTGCGCGTCAATCCATTCCTGCGGCCGCGCAGTTCCTGTTCGAGCTGGACCGGGCAGAAAATCGGGAGAGCACGCAAGCCATCTATCCGAATCGGGAAGAGCTTGTTACGGATATTGCCAAAGCCTACAAAGCAGCGATCCTTGCACTCTATGAAGCCGGCTGCCGCAGCCTTCAAATCGACGATTGCACGTGGGGAGCGCTTTGCGACGAACAGTTTATAGAGTTTATGAAGCAGGCTGGCGTGAATGTGGCGGATTATGCGAATGAATTTGCTAGATTGAATGAGGAAGTAGTATCCGGCCTCCCGGAGGACCTCATCGTAACAACGCATGTATGCCGTGGTAATTATGTATCGACTTATGCCGGGGTGGGAGGAGGCTATGAGCCGATTGCGCAAACGCTCCTTAGCATCGATAACTACTCTGGCTATTATTTGGAGTTCGATACCGAGCGGGCAGGCGATTTTAAGCCGCTTCGTTTCCTGAAGGACAATCAGCAGGTCGTGCTGGGCCTGTTCTCTTCGAAATTTGGTGAGCTGGAAAATAAGGCAGATATCCTGAAGCGGATTGAGGAAGCGACGCAATACGTCGATCTGAACCGGATTTGCCTGAGCCCGCAATGCGGCTTCGCTTCCACGGAGGAGGGCAACCACCTGACCGAGGAGCAGCAGTGGCGCAAGCTTGCTTTTATTAAAGAGATCGCGGAAGAGATCTGGAAGTAATCCATATATCGAAATAGAATGAGCACCAATATAGCCGTATGGATGATGATCCGTACGGCTAAGGATGCTCTCTAAGTACTTCACGAAATGAGGCGGTTGCCTCGAGTCCGCGTGTATAGAACTGATACTAAAGAAAGCCGGGAGGATGTAAGGAATGGTCATGTTAGGCCGATCCGGTCAAACAACGCCATCCATTCCGGGTCAACCGCAGCGTTCCGGCAAGCGGCGATTTTTGCCAAAATATCTGGGTCCGGATCATTCAACACCGTCATTTGGGACAGTTTGGATAATAAAGGGATGAACTGAAAATCCCCTTCGCGATGGGCAGGCTCACGAAAATACCGGTCGAGCGACGCCAAGTCAGGGATGCTGACACAATATGCATGCGTGAATCCCTCCTGAGGATCACCGAAATAGCGCCCAAGGGAATAAAACGCGACTGATTCCGCCTTGGCTGTACGCTCGATAATCGAAAGGACCCTCTGTATTTCCGCTTCATTGACGCCATCTTTGAATTGAAACCGCAAAATGCTTGTGATCATCTCCGTCCCTCCGAATATCGTCTAATTAGAACACCCCTGGATTTCCATTGATGCCTCAACGATATTGTATCAAGGTCACTTACCGAATGTAAGAAGTCAACTCACTTGGATATAGTCATCTATTATGGATCAGCTTACTTAATTAAAGTTAAAATAACTTGAAACGCGTATCTAAGAGGAAAACCTCTTGAAACAAGTAAAAGCCCCTTCCGGCTAATTGCCGAAAAGGGCTAAATTCTGTCTTTTGATACGGTACTTCGTCTCTCCACCAAAACCTGAAAAGTCACCGCTTGAGAGTCATACGCCAGCTGTCCGAGCGGCTGAGCTCCGTGGAGGTTCTCGAGGTATTCACGGCGCTGACCAAGAGGAAAATGGTTTGATCTTCGCCGGTGTTGTTGTTAAATAACACTTTGTTTGGCGTTAAATCCCCGGCACCGCCTCGGGCAACAAACTTTCCCGGAGACGGCTGGGCCTCGATTTTAATCGCAAAGGCTTCATTATTGAACAAAAAATTGAGGTTGTTTAGCACCAATTTTCTTCCCTTTTTCACCCGGATGACGATTTGCTGCAGCAGCAGCGTTTTCCGCGGCCCTACTTTGACCGGTGTTTTTCCGCCTACAATCCCGCTAAGTTGAATCATGCTCTCACCTCTCTAACGAAATTCCTACAACATATTCATAGAGGGTGAGCTTGGACACGGCACTGCAGGCCATACCACCATGGCAAAGGCAGTACATTTTCATTTCGAGCCGGACCCGGATTTTCGCAGCGCTTCCCGATTAATTCACAGCTTCTGAAACGTTGTCGTAATGCCGTCCCAAATGATAAGCTCGCGTCAGGAGGTTATCGAAAACTTCCGGCCTGGAATCCAGCGTATCGTATAGGATCTCAACCCGGCTGTTCGAGATTCCGCAGTAGTCGGCTATGCCGATGTTTAGAAGCTGGGAGAGCAATGTATCGTACTGCCTCTTCTCGAAGTGCTCTTTCGGGGCTCCCGCCAGACCAAGCCATAGCACTTGTTGATGATGCAGGTGACTTGCGCCATAAGCAAATCCGTTGTTCCATACCCGGTCGATATATCCTTTCAGCATTGCGGGCAGGCTGTACCACCATATCGGGAAAATAAAGGCGAGCGCGTCGTGCCGTTTCATTCGTGCGATCTCCGCTTCCACCTCAGGCGAATAAACTTTGTGATCCGAAGACCAATCCGGCTCGTCGGCTTCCCACAACACGGGATTAAAGCCGCTGCGATGCAGATCCAGCACCTCGGTTTCGTGCCCGGCGTCGGCAAGCCCCTGGATAAATCTCTCTGTCACAGAAAAGGTTAAGGAGTTCACCCGCGGATGCGATACAACCGTCAAAATTTTCATCGATGTCACCTTCCCTCTCTCAAATTTCAATAAGAAGTACGGTAAAATTATCTGGTATGCTGTGATAAATGGGAAGTACTTACTTTTTTGTGATATAGACACTTTAAAGTGATATACTCACCGGAAAGTAATCGTTCATCGGAATCGACAGGAGGGTGGTAATCCCATGGAAGTGCAGACCACACGGACGTTTAACATCCCCGCAGAGGCGACGCTTCAGGTGATCGGGGGAAAATGGAAGCTGCTGATTTTATGCCATTTGAACTGTGGGGACGGACCGCAAAGAACGAGCGAATTAAAAAAGGCGATTCCCGAGATTACGCAAAAAATGCTGATCCAGCAGCTCAAGGAACTGGAGGAAGACGGCATCGTAACGAGAACGTCTTACAATCAGGTTCCGCCGAAAGTCGTCTACGAACTGAGCGAGCTGGGGAAGTCGCTGAAATTGATATTGGATCAATTGGATGAGTGGGGCGAGAAGTATATGAATCTGCGTGATTGGAGATGTTCCTGTTCGGAATAAGGAGAAGATTACCCCAGATGACTCAGCGTCCCGGGCGGATCTAAAAAACGAGCGTCGGCCTATGAAGGCTCACGCTCGTTTTTTAGTGAAACATCATCAGGATATTCGGTATCAGGCACTAATTGATTTTCACCAGCTGCCATTGCTGGTTCAGATCACCCCGGTAGAGATTTTGCTGAAGCTTCGCTCCATCCGCTGAGGAGGCTCCGGCAACCTCGACGGCCTTGTTGCTGTTTACATTGAGGATGCTCCAGTAACCGTTGCTTAGTTTGATCAATCTGAACTGTTGTGCGATATTTCCCAGATCCTGCATGAGTTGGACCGCTTCGCCGTTGTTCTTCGTTCCGTTTCGGATATCCATGACTTTTTGGTCGGCCGAGCTGACGCTTCGCAGCCTGTACACATTGTTGTAAGTCCCCAGATCATCGGCAACCCATTGCTGGGCTGTTGCATTGTTGTCTGACAACTGCTGAAGCTGCAGCCCGTTGGTATTCTGACCGCCCGGCACGTCAATCGCTTTACCCGATGCGCGGTTTACGATCTTATACGTCGAGCCGGACAGGACTCCGTTCCATATACCGTTCCATGGGTTCAACTGCGCGCGTTCGTAATACCATTCGAAGAGGAACCGGGCCATGCCGTCCCGTGCAGTATTGCCGTCATATTTGAGGCCTGCGGTCGGATCGGCGAAAGAACTTCTTGTGCCGGGCTCCAGCAAAAATCCGTTCATATGCGCGGTCATGCTGACATTGCCAGCCGCTGTGAAAATAGCCTTCGTGTTTTTCCCGAAACCTTCATTGGACCCGTTGAACAGCTCCCAGTAGGAAGAATCCCCGGGCTGTGTCTTGAACCAGGTGGTCTCCGTAATGTTGATGGGATAATGATCGGCGCAGGGCTTAATATTCGTATCCCACTGCTGCTGCAGAGTCGCATAATCGTCATGGGCACCGTACCCTGGGTACCAGTGAACGGAATACCCGATATTGTTCAAGGGATCCGTCAGCGGACTGGATGCACAGAGCTGGTAGTATTGATCCCAGCCAAGCCCCGCGGCCCATATCACGTTGTCGGCACCTTTACTGCGTATCGTGGATATGATGGAGTTTTGAAATTTTTTAAGGGAGTTCCAGTAGTCAGCGAAATTGGGTTGAGAGGGATTTCCGCCCCATTGCCCGTTGACATCGGACAGGACCGGTTCATTGATCAGTTCGAACATCACGTTGTCCGCGCTCTTGATCGCCGGTTGGGAGGCAAGGTAACCCCAGATTTCGTTGAACTTGTTCAGATTGGATGGGGTGGTTGCCTGGTTGTTTGAAAGGGTAAAATCGAGACCCAGCGTGACATACAGGCCCTTGGTCTTGGCATAGGCAATATACGGAATGATGACGTCCTGCGTAACGCTCTGCAAACCGGCAAAATTATACGTCCCGGCGGCTACGTCGCCCATATCCTCCCGGTCGATAAACAGCCGGACCTGATTCATATACCAGCCGTGGCTGCTGCCGTACTTGGCAGAGGTACCGGTAAAGGTATCGGTGATATCCTTCAAATAGTCCAGAATTGCCGCATGCCGGTTCCCTCCGTTCCGGTCCAGATAGTAGCTGCTGGACTGGTAGGTCCAATAGGAGCCCGAGGGCTGATGCCAACCGCTTAGCAGGACGGGCTGCCCGCTGCTGTTCACCAGCTGGTTGCCGCTCACATGGAGCTTGGACATCGGCATTCCGTTCCAGGCATCTGCGCGGTGGCTGTGCATGAGCGTTGGGACTACGAGCAGTAGGGCCAGTAGTAACTTGATGGTCCATCTCATTTTCTTCACATGATACATCTCCTTTTTTTGGTTTACGTAAAATCAATGACGGTACGAAATCACGGGGCATGATTCTATGAATGCGCTTTCAAAAAAGAGTGTATTCCAGAGGAAGAAAGAAGACAACCTGCCAAAATATGGGGAATTTTTAATGGAAAAAGGAATTCCCTTACAAATACATCTCCCGGGTTTCTTCTCCAAAAAATCCGGTTACGTCCTGATACTCGGCGATATCGATCCGGTGCTGCCGCATGATCCTCTGAATAAAAATGGCGTCCGCAAAGAGCATGTTGACGATTTTTTCGCACGCTAACGGGGTGTCCTTGAGATGATCGACCAAATCATGAATGTCTTCAAACTGAAAATAAAGGATATAACAGACATAATTCTGAAGCAGCATGCGGAAGCCGTATTCTCGATACGGGTTGGTTCCGGCATCCAACAGAGCGTCTCTCAGCAAATCGAAAAATCTGGTTTGATGTTCCGAGTGAATCCGGAGCAGCTCATCCACATCATTGATCAGACGGAATACGATCTCAAACCCTTCTTCCGAAGGCATAAGCAGCCTGGATGATTTACCCTCAATCGATCTTAGCAGCTCGAGCGTGAGATGTTTACCGGCCTGAATTTCGTGAGGAGTGATTAGCAATCGATCCTTATACTCATCGTGCTTGTCGCAGTAGTAATCGTGGTATAAGGAAAAATAGCGCTCTACGCGGATACCCGTTTTCGTATGAACCAAATCCCGGCCGCGGAAAGAAAAGCCGTACAGGGTTTCCTCGTTAACCGGGTGGGCATAAAGGTAGAAAAAGAAGAAAAAGTCCCTCAGCTGCTCTTTCTGCACATCGTTTAACCGGACCGCATCCGTCAACTGTCCCAATTGAAAAAAACAGTAATGTTTCATGAAGTCATTCATTGCACGGTAAGGATGGGGACTGGCAACGGACGTCGTCGAATTGATCGTATACAGGAGAAAATAAAGGATCTGCTCATCGTACACATCGAGGTCCGGAAAGTAACCCGAGAGCAGCGGCTTCCAGTCGGGGTTAGCCGTGTACCGGGGATCTTTCGGCTGTAATGCGTCTGCCCATTCCACAAATGGTTTGTCATCATGACCGGCAAAAAATAATTCGGCGCTGCCATCCTCGAAAAGGCCGTATTCAAAGCCCCCCGTTTGCTTAAGCTCTAATCCCCTGTTGAATTTGATGTTCAAATATTCGTTATATAGCGATTGAAGTGTCATTTGCTTGTTCCTCGGTTCCTTAATCATTATCATTCTGCTTGTATTCGCTTGCGGCCGCTAACACGCTGCTTTAGAGGTTTTCGACATGAAGCGGGTATAACCTTCTGCGAAACATCCTCAGCATGAACGTATTCGTTCCAAAAGTTCGGAGCCCATAAATATCCCGCAGCACCCCCTTTCTAGGGCGTGTGCCACAGCGGGATTTTTTTTATTTTAAACGAATGGGTTGACATTATGTATTACTTAATTATAATACAAGACATAACAATTAAAAGCGCTATCATTTTGGAGGTGAAGCGATGGATCTTGCAGGCATGAATATTACGTACAGGCATTTTCCTTTTGAACACTTTCTCGATTCCATGACGGAGCTCGGGGTGGATCGCATCGAGCTGTGGGCAGGTGAGCCGCATTTTTATGTGTATCGGGGCGGCCTCAGCCAAGTAAGGCGCATCCGTCAGGAACTTCGCTCCAGGCAGATGAAGGTGGTCTGCTATACGCCGGAACAGTGCGTGTACCCTTACAATCTGGCGGCGTCCGACCCGGATCTGCGGCAGAAGAGCGTAGATTATTTTATCGAAAATATGTATGCCGCGTTGGAATTGGACTGCAGCATGATGCTGGTCACCTCAGGGATCGGAGACTTCCATCTGTCTGAGGATCAGTCATGGACGTACGCAGCCGATTCGATCGGCAGGCTGGCCCGGGTGGCGGAGCAGGAAGGCGTGACGCTTGCTTTGGAGCCCTTGACCCGCTTCGAATCGAACTTGATGACGGACGTCAAGGGAATTCGGAGACTGCTGGATGAGATCAGGTCCCCGGCGCTTCAGGGAATGATCGACTCGGTAGCCATGCATCTGGCCGGCGAAACGCCGGAGGATTATTTCTCCGTACTGCCGGACTTGTGTCATTTTCATCTGATCGACGGCGACGGAACTTCGGACTCGCATCTGGCTCTGGACGACGGGACATTGGATTGGAGAGGGTATGTCACCGACCTTCAAAGCCGGGGCTACCAAGGGACCTGCACGCTGGAGATTATGGGACACCGTTATTATCAACACCCGCACGAGACAGTTAAGCAATCCATTCAAAAAATTAGGGAACTGGGCATCTGATCATTCGGATTGGGAGGAACTCACGATGAGTAATGGCACACTTACAAGAAAGCTGGGCTTCTGGTCAGCCTTGGCCTTAGCGGTGGGAACAACGATCGGCTCCGGAATCTTCGTCTCGACTGGGGATGTGGCAAGGGCTGCGGGTCTGCCTTCCATGTCCATCCTGGCCTGGATTATCGGCGGCGTTATTGCCATCCCGCAGGTCATGGTGCTGGCCGAGCTGTCTACTGCCTACCCGGAAAATGGAAGCGGTTACGTGTATCTGAACAAAGCGGGTTGGCGTCCGCTTGCCTTCCTGTACGGATGGGCGACGTTCTGGGCGCTCGATCCTCCGTCCATCTCGATCATGGCACTCGCGATCGTCACTTACCTGGCAAGCTTCTTCCCGTTCTTTAGCGGGATTGCAGGCAAGCTCCTGGGCATTGCCATTATTTTGTTCATTACCTCCATTCACTACCGCAGCGTAAAGGAGGGCGGCCGTTTTCAAGTCATCATCACCTTGCTCAAGATCATTCCGTTCCTTATCGTCATCGCGCTGGGCTTGATGTATATGAATTATGATCACTTTTCGTATACTCCTGCGGCGGAAACGCACAGCGGGAGCCTGATCGGCGGTGTATCGGCCACAACCTGGGCGTATACGGGAATGGCGTCGATCTGCTTTATGGCAGGGGAAATCCGGAATCCGGGGAAGGTGCTGCCGAAGGCGCTCATCAGCTCGGTGCTGATTGTTCTTGGTCTTTACACGCTGCTGTCCGTTTGCATTACCGGTTTAATGCCGTTTGACAAGCTGATGGGCTCCAGCGCGGCCGTGTCCGATGCGGTCAGCTACATCCCGGGGTTCTCCGGCATCGCCTCATCCTTCGTGGCGGTCACAGCCATTATCGTCATCCTCGGCGCGTTAAGCTCGTGCATCATGTTTCAGCCGCGTCTCGAGTATGCCATGGCCAAGGACGGGCTGTTCTTTCAGCGCTTTGCGAAAGTCCATCCCAAGTACGAAACGCCGAGCTTCTCGATTCTGGCCCAAGTTACGTATGCCTGCATTCTCGTATTTTTCAGCGATTTAACCGCACTGCTGGGTTACTTTACGCTGATTCAGCTGGTGATTAACATCCTGGACTTTGCTGCGATTTATAAGTGCCGGAAAAGAGCGGACTACAAGCCGATCTACCGCATGCCTTTCTGGAGAATCACAACGGTGCTGGCAATCTTGGGCGCAGCTTGGCTGGCGTGGGGGACCTTCACCTGGGCTCCGCTCGAAGGGATGATTGCGGCGCTGATCGTCATCGTCACCGGCCTGCCTGTCTATTACTATTGGGAAAAGAAATACGGACGCCTTCGAAACCAGGACACCAGCCCTCCAATGATGGCCCAGCCCGCAAAAAAAGAATTGTAAGTTTGGTAATATCTAATTATAATACAAGACATAACAAATAGAGGGGCGGCAACCGCTCCAGCACAGGAGGGAACGCTACATGTTTAATTTTGACGAAGAGCTGTTTCTAAGATTGGTGGAAAAGGAAGGCCTCGCTTACCGAAGCCAGATTGAGGACATCGTCGACGGGATCTGCAGCAAAGGTTACAGCAACATCTTCATGATTGGCGCGGGCGGTACCATCGCGATGATGTATCCGTATGAATATATCCTGAAATCGAGCTCCAAGATCGACGTGCACGCCGAAATCGCCGCGGAATTTCTGGTGATGAACAACAAGCATTTCAGCAAGGATTCCGTGTGCATCTTCACCTCGGTATCCGGAACGACGAAGGAGACCATCGAAGCGATCGAGTACTGCAAAGAGCGGGGTGCAACGACCTTTGCCCTGGTGGCCGAGCCGGACACGCCGATCACGAAGCTGGTCGATCACTGCATTACGACCGGGTCGGAGAAGCACTCCTTCGATACGTTCTTCATGCTGCTGTACATGGTCGTATTCCGGTTCATGTATAACAATAACGAGTTCCCTCAGTATGAGCAATTCACCAAGGAAGTCGCCCTGCTGCCGCGAGCGATCCTGGATGCCGTCAAAGCGTTTGACAAGCGGGCCGAGGCCTTTGCCATTGAGCATAAAGATACGAACTACCATATGATGGTCGGCTCGGGGAACCTGTGGGGCAACACCTATTCCTACGCCATGTGCGTGCTGGAAGAGATGCAGTGGATTCCGGCCAAGTCCATCCATGCGGCTGAATTTTTCCACGGTACCCTGGAGCTCGTCGTAGAAGATACGAGCGTCATTCTGCTGAAGGGTGAGGATGAAACGAGACCGCTGGCGGACCGTGTGGAACGATTTGCCGAGAAGGTCACCAAACGGCTGACGGTGATCGACACGAAGGATTTTGCGATGGAAGGGATCAGCGATGAGTTCCGGAAGCATTTTGCCGTGAGCATCAACTGGGCGTTGCTGAGCCGGATCAGCGTCTATCTGGAACGCGAAAGAAACCATCCGCTGACTTTGAGACGATACTATCGCAAGATGGAATACTAATACGTACGGGGAGCGCTGCTTATCCCGGCAGAGCTCCTTCCTTAAACGGGAAGGTGAGACAAGATGCGAATCGTTACAGTCGGAGACAATTGTATGGATGTCTACCGATCCTCTGGGAAAGCCTGTCCCGGAGGAAATCCGGTAAACGTGGCCGTCTATTTGACCGAACTGGGTGCGGAGACAGCCTATATCGGCTGGGTGGGCAACGACCAGTATGGGAAGATTATGGTTCAGGCGATTCAGGGCAAGGGCGTAGATACGTCCAGGGTCTCGGTCCAAGAAGGCCGCACGGCGGTGACCTACGTCGATATGGTAGGCAGCGAAAGAAAGCTGGGCGATTATGAAGAAGGCGTGATGGCTGATTTTGCCTTGAAATCCGAGGATCTGCGCTTTACGGAGTCATTCCAGCTGGTGCATTCCGCGATTTGGGGCCATGCCGACTTGTATTTCGCTTATTTTAAGGAAAAGGGATTGCTGACTTCCTTCGACTTTGCCGACAAGCTGGATCATGAGCTGGTGACGACACTGACGCCTTACGTGGACTATGTCTTCTTGTCCTATACACAGGATGACGAACATATCCGCCGCCTTATGAGGGAGATCAAGGACCGGGGCTCCAAAATCGTCGTAGCCACGCTTGGAGAGAATGGATCCTTGGCCTACGATGGAGAACGGTTCTACAAGCACGGAATTACGGAGGTTGAGGTAGTTGACACGCTGGGAGCGGGTGATTCATTTATCGCCGGATTTATATTCGGCATTCTGAAAGGGCTTCCGGTCACAGCCTGCCTGGAGCAGGGCGCCGATAAAGCCGCAAAGACGATCAGCTACTTTGCTGCATGGTGACTGGACGTAGCCATCAATGTATAATAGAGAGATACAAATTTGATCATTGATGGATAAGGATGAATGTTCAATGAATTTGAATCCTTCAACCCCTCAGCCGCTGTACATGCAGATCAGGCAAATGTTGAAGAATGATATACAGCAGGGGCGCTACAAACCCGATGAGCAGATCCCGACAGAGGCCGAGCTTTGCGATATTTATAGCGTGAGCCGGATTACGATCCGCAAGGCGATCGAGGAGCTGGTCCGGGAAGGGGCGCTGACCCGGATTCCACGGCGGGGTACGTTTGTGGCCTCCAACAAATTTCACAACGAGTTGCTGTCTGTAAGCGGATTCTCCGAATTCAGCCATCAGCTTGGGATGATTCCGAATTCCCGGATTCTCAGGAGCGACGTGATCGAAGCGACCGAAGACGTGGCCAGGTATCTTCGCATCGATGCAGGAAGCCCGGTGCTCGAGCTGGAGCGGCTTATGTACGTCAATGACCGTCCGCTGTTTTACGACATCGCGCATTATTCGCTGACCCGCTTTCCCGACCTGGAGAAGAAGATTACTACGAACGAATCGACGTATAAAATTCTGTCCGAGGATTACGGAACGGAAATCGTGAGCAACGATAAAGAGATCGATGTGATCGGCGCGACGAAGGAGTATGCCAAGCTGCTCGAATGCGACATCGGGGCGAATCTGTTCCGAATTTTAAAAGTGGCCTTTGACGCTAAGGATGAGCCGGTGCATCTCTCTACCTTTATGTGTGAGACCAACCGGGTTACGCTGACGGTTCACCGGGCGAAGCAGGGGCAGTAGACTTAGGGCTAAACGCTCGTGCTGACAGGGACGGGCGGAAACTGCACTATGATTTGAAAATAAAAACGGACGCTGGTTCTCAACCGGCGTCCGTTTTTTTTCCTAATCCAATTCCACAGTTCGATTCATATTGGTGCCTTCGTTGTTTTTACCCATCAGCCTGCGGAACAGGAACCTGGCCATTTTGAACCTGTTGCCGGCATCCCAGTACTCGGCTGCTTCGGCCTGCACCTTGATGAGCACAAGGTTCGGATCGTCATAGTTCGTTTCCAGCAGCTGCTCGTAAACGGGGTTCCACAATTCCTTCAGCTTTTCGGTGCTGTTGACCAGCTCGGCTTCACCGCGGATGGAGACGAAGGACTTACCGGCATAGGCTACATTGACCTGTCGGTTTTGCAGCAGTTCATGGAACTTCTCAGTGTCTTTCTTGGTCAGGAACCAGAGGTCGCCGTCGAATTCGATGTCCTGGGTCTTCATGGGACGCGAAACCAGACCTTCTTCCGAAACGGTCGTCAGCATGGCCGTGTCGATGCCCTTAATCAAATCGCGTACTTTCTCGATCGCTTCTTGGTTATCCGGAGTTGGATTTGTCATTTTGTTCACCTTTTCCTAGTGTGTGTTTTTATTAGTATTACACTTATTTATACTCTGCCAAACCAAGAGAATTTGGCTGATTCCACTCCTGATTTCAATCCCTTTATGAGCAGGCCGGGGGGCTTACCGCAGAGGAGTGGGCAAATTCATTAGATTAGGAGAATATCCCTTGACCAAAGCTGCGATTCCGGTATGCTGCCGGGCGATGGCCTTTGGTTTTCCGTCTATTTCCGAGTTATACGCACGACAATCATTTAACAGTCCACAGAATAGTGCTATACTATGAATTAGGTAATCATTCATCAGAAAAGGTGGATAACCGGGTCGCACTCTGGCTTGCCTCTTGAGAGCGCCTACATCTTTTCTTCAAATACTAGCGTGTAAGGACGGTAATTATGAGCAACAGACAAACCGAAACAGACGTTATCTTAATTGGTGCCGGTATCATGAGTGCGACTTTGGGGACACTGTTGAAAGAATTAGTACCGAACTGGAAAATTACAGTGTTTGAGAAGCTGGCAAGCCCGGGCGAGGAAAGCTCGAACGAATGGAATAACGCAGGAACGGGGCATGCCGCCTTGTGCGAGCTGAACTACACATCCGAGAGATCGGATGGTTCCATAGATATCAGCAAAGCGATTAGCGTCAACGAGCAATTTCAGGTTTCCATGCAGTTCTGGTCTTATCTGGTCAAAAGTAATTTGATTCGCAATCCGCAGGATTTTATTATGCCGCTCCCCCATATGAGTATGGTTCAGGGGAAAGAAGACGTGGCATTTTTGAAGAGACGTTTTGAGACGATGTCCAAAAACCCGCTGTTTCAAGGGATGGAATTCTCCGACGATCCGAAGAAACTGATGGAATGGATTCCGCTCATTATGAAGGACCGGACCTCGGATGAACCGATCGCGGCCACCAAAATGGACTCGGGAACGGACGTCAACTTTGGCGCTTTAACGCGTATGCTGTTTGAGCACTTGAAGAGCAAAGACGTTGGTATTCATTACAAGCACAGCGTGGACGATATTAAACGCACCAGCGATGGCGCGTGGGAATTGAAAATACGCAATTTGAGCAGCGGCAGCGTCGAACGCCATACGGCGAAGTTCGTCTTTATCGGCGGTGGCGGCGGAAGCCTTCCGCTCCTTCAGAAATCCGGCATCCCGGAAGGGAAACATATCGGCGGATTCCCGATCAGCGGGCTCTTTATGGTGTGCAACAATCCGGAAGTGGTCGCGCAGCACCATGCCAAAGTGTACGGCAAGGCCAAAGTAGGCGCGCCGCCAATGTCGGTTCCGCATTTGGACACCCGGTTCATCGACAATCAGAAGTCGCTGCTCTTCGGGCCGTTTGCAGGCTTTTCGCCAAAGTTCCTGAAGACCGGTTCCATGTTCGATTTGCTGGGTTCGGTCAAGCCGAACAATGTGCTCACGATGCTGGCTGCAGGCGCCAAAAACCTGTCGCTGACCAAGTACCTGATCCAGCAGGTGATGCTGTCGAAGGAAAAACGTATGGAAGAGCTGCGTGAGTTCATTCCGAACGCCAAGAGCGAGGATTGGGATATGCTGGTGGCCGGCCAGCGCGTGCAGGTCATCAAAGATACGGAAGCTGGCGGCAAAGGCACACTCCAGTTCGGTACGGAAGTCGTGACCGCCTCGGACGGATCCATCGCTGCCTTGCTGGGAGCTTCTCCGGGGGCCTCCACCGCCGTTTCCGTCATGCTCGAGGTCATCGAAAAATGCTTCCCTCAGCATGCGAAGGCATGGGAGCCGAAGATTCGGGAAATGATTCCGTCTTATGGCGCGCCTTTGATGAAAAATCCGGGGCTGATCCGCGAAATTCATACGTCGACGGCACGCACGCTCGGTCTCAACCGTGGACTGCATTCGGCCAACGTGATGTAAATATAGCGATATATGATAAGAAAAACGTCTATCGACGTACCTTCAAAGAAGACAGACCGCGTTTAACTGAAGTTTTTCTTGCGATTATAGAATGGTTCAGCTTCGCTGAAATTTATAAATTCTATAATCTTAAATAAAACGGCCTTCACCCTGAGCTTCAAGGGATGAGGGCCGTTTTGCATTTGCAGAGGACACCGGTCAAGGAACGTAAGCACCGACGACTTCAAACTTTGGCTCGCCAGCGATCGTCAAATACTTCACTTCAACGACGCAGCCTTTCTGAAAGGAGGGTATATTCACGATCGGGATAAACGTTTTTACGATGGTATGATGAGATTCGCCATCCGGCATGGTGACGGTTAAATCAAGCAGAACCTCCGGTTGACTACCGAGCTGCGCATTCGTTTGCTGAATGGAATGGATGACGGCTTGCGCGGATGTGCCGTGTGTTAGGATGGCTTTGCGCTGCGATAGCCCTTTACGTTGACGGGTTACCGTTCTGATGGCAAAAGTGATCGTCAGTGAGGCGGTAAGTAACGAAAAGATAATGATGATCATAACAATCGTCGTCAATGGCATGCACCTCGCTTCCATTTTTAATATAATTCAGGTAAATGGCTCCAAGTGATATGTTTCAAGCTTAATGCAGCCAGGGGGATCCGTCTACGAATTTACAAATAAATCATGTTTGATCATTCGGGCAGGGGAGAGGAAACCATGATTCAGTTGAAAGATATCGGGAAATTCGAGGAGCTTCCAGAAATCGCAATGCATATCTATCAAGGGAATATTCCGACTTTGCGGAATGCTATCGCGGAGGGTTGGGATATGGAGGAGGGGATCGTACTTAGCCGGTATACTGCGTTAAGTCCGCTTGACCTTGCCATGATCGCGGAACAGCTGGATGTAGTTAAGCTGCTGGTAGATCACGGCGTCAATCTCAATGACGCACAGAGTCCGGCTTTTTTGCGGGCTGTCCGTTACGGAAAAGAGGAGATGGTACGCTACATCGCCGCACAGGGTGCCAGAATGGACATGCTTAATCGAGTGGGCTCCGGTGCGTATTCGCAGGCTTACTATGGCAACAAAAGAAACATCCCGCTCATTCAGGAGCTGGGCCTCGATATTAAGCTGCACGGCGGGGCTGTACTTCGCCAGGCGGTGTCCGATCATGACTATAAAACCCTCAATTATTTGCTCGATCAGGGGGTGGACATTAACTACAACCAGCCGGATCAAGTCTATCCTTACGAAGCAACGCCGTTAACTGTGGCCGCGCGCATTGGAAATTTCGATATGGTCAAGTTTTTGGTCGAGCGGGGCGCGGATGTGACGTTAGCGGAAAAGGACGGCGAACGGCCGTATACGATCGCGGTCAGCCAAAAGAACGCAGCCCTGGCCGATTATTTAAAATCGCTGGAACCGCCGGAATATCATGATGTGGCGAATAAGAAGCATGAACTGAGAGCGTATAAATTACCGAAGGAGCTGGTCGATCTGTTAACCGGTGACCGTCTGCGCCTTGAGTTAGCCCCCAATGAGTACGATATCCGGCATATCGACTTCTTCACATTGACCGACACGATCCCGATCAAGGTCGGGCGGCAGAAGCTGCTGCGCCTGTCGGCAGACATAGACAACTACTCGGATCTTCAGCTCATGTGGAATCCGAAGAAAAAAGGATGGATCGGCTGCTATGACGTCGAGCATGACAACTATTCGGACCTGTGCCGTTTGGGAGAGTTCCTCGAGCAGCCTGGTACGTATCTGGTTCGTTTTCTGGAGGGAGAGCTGTAGAAACCGGAATGGTGCCTGAGGATGATCCGGACGAATCTGGATGATTTTTCATGCATCGTAATACTTTCGCCCTGTTGGCGCGCTGCGGAGTATGGGAAGATGGGGACATCAAAGGCTCGGGTTCAGCAAAACCCGAAGCCCTTGACCTTCAGGCTATGGCGGTCCTTCCTTCTAACTTCATTTGGCGAACATAGGGCCGCCGCTTCCCTGAAGGATTTCGATTCAGAGAGGAGGCGTCCAGGCTATCATGCTCCTTCCTTCTATAACCCTTATTAAAAATTAGGGGCATGGGTTTCCTGGACTCTTTAATATGAATATCAATACCATCTACTTACGAAGAACCAATCATCTGATCGTGGAACAAGGGCAGGGGGGCGAGCGCGAGCCGCTCCCGAAGGCTTATTTGGCATCCGCCCTGAAAAATATCGAAGCGCTGGGATATACGTTTTCGCATGCGCTGCTGCGCGCGGTAAAGGACTTATCTAAAGTACAGTTTGAAGCATTATACCAACAGCTGGTTGCGGATTTACAGGTTATGGTCGGGGCTCATGTGGAGTTCAAACCGATGTACCCGGATTTTCCGATGCAGGTCATGGAGCATAGCGATGCCGAGCTGTATCTGAATGCGATTTATCATTACCTGACGTTGGATGTACCGGCGTATGGGCATGCGGACCGGCTGCCCCTGGAGGATGAAGGTAACCTGAAAGTGATTGGTTTGGGGAGCCGTGCGGAATTCATGAGCCTGATCTCCCGGTTGATTCAAGCCAAAGGCTCCATCTCCGATCGTGACAAACAGGATATTGATGACGTCATTGCGTTTGCCGGCGCGGATGATATGGAAGTGCTTCTTCCGGACGACATCCCGTTCAAGGAAAATGCGGCATTCGTCGCAGCGTCCTTAATGAAGCATGACAAAGCCAATCTGGAGCAGATCGGACGGTACTTCCGGACGGCGACCGATGTCCTTCGGCTGGCAGCCGCATGGTCGGACGGCGACGTCAGTCTGGCCGAGGCGACGCGCTTCCGCAAATTCAA
Source organism: Paenibacillus favisporus (assembly GCF_040545415.1). Taxonomy (NCBI): domain Bacteria; kingdom Bacillati; phylum Bacillota; class Bacilli; order Caryophanales; family Paenibacillaceae; genus Paenibacillus; species Paenibacillus favisporus. Next base: position 132,852 of record NZ_JBEPLV010000005.1, read on the forward strand.
ACGGTGCGAGCGACGGCTGATGCTGGGACTGCTCGAGAAGTGCCAATCCATCACGGAAGATATGCTGCGGTACAAGGAGCGCTGGATTCGGCTGGGTGAAATTCTGCATCCTTCCGAATATAAGCATCGCTTTCGGCGATGCGAGGAAGCCTTTGACGTCCTGCGCAACGACAAGCCGTTTACGACCTTTAACGGAAGCGTGGAGCTGGCCTTCCAATTCCGGAACGTTTGGACGCTGATCGATCTCTTGATGCAGCGCCCGGGCGAACTGGCGAGAAGGCTGGATCATCTGCTCCGGTCCACCGAGCATACGGAGTATGTCGTGCTGGCTTTTGGCGAGGTGGTTAAGGAAGTATCGACGCCGGTGCTGCTGCAGGTGAAGAACCATTTTGCCCGCCGCCGGGAACGGCAGCAATTGCGCGTCTTTTTTCCAAAAGGGAATGTCGCCAAAGCGTTTGCCCTTCAGAACAACCTTCCCGAGATTGACGAGGAGGCATGCCGGGACATCGTGCAGCTATGCGAGCAGGCGCTGATCGGGCGCTTCTCTGCCCTGCCGCCGCTCGGGAAGGTGTATGTCGACAAGCGGCTCCAAAGCTACCTCGTGCCGTTCTCCGGGCGCTCTGCCAGTAAAGCGCTGCATACGATCGTGCGCGGCAGCCGGGTGCCAATGGCGGAAGGGGATACAATCCGGTTCTTCAGCTGGTGGAAAGAGGGGCTCGTGGATGGCAAGCCGACGGGCCGCGTGGACATCGACCTGTCCGCCGTAATGTATGACCGTGACTGGCAGTATGTGGAGCATATTTCGTATACGAATTTGCGGTCGTCCAAGTACCGGGCCGTGCACAGCGGAGATATCGTTTCGGCCCCTCAAGGCGCGTGCGAGTTTATCGACCTGCACATTCCTTCCATCGTCGATTACGGCGGACGGTATATTGTGGCGACGCTGCATTCGTTCACAAGCCAGCCGTATTGCGATTTGCCGGAGTGCTTTACGGGCTGGATGATGCGGAAGAAGCCCGGGTCCGGCGAAATTTTCGAGCCTGGTACGGTTGCGAACAAAATCGATGTCACCGCCGATACGCAGATTGCCATCCCCGTAATCTTGGATCTGGTGGAACGTACAGTGATCTGGACGGACCTGTCTTTGACCCGGCATCCGTACTACTACAACAACGTCGAGGGGAACCAAAAAGGGATGGTCCTGATGGGCAAAGCGATGACGACTTTGCGGAAACCGGACCTGTATGATCTGTTCACGCTCCATGCCAAGGCTCGCGGGGAGCTGACCGAAACTCCGGAGGAGGCCGATGCGGTGTTCTCTGTGGAGCAAGGGGTAACTCCTTATGATATCGAGGAAATTATGGCGGAATATATGGTGTAGATTCGGGTATACCGAAAAACGTAAAGAGATTAACCGATAACCGGCTCATGGCGATCATGCGTCGGTTTTTTGCGTTCGTGATTTTTTTAATAAAATTCGCAACTATGACAAACCCTGTCACCAATATGGGCTAAGATGGACGTATGAAAGGCCAAAAGGAAGCAGAGGCTGGTCGTAAGAAGTTTTAACCATCAAAAGGAGGAAGAAGTTATGTATGTGACGGTACAGGATTTTATTAAGGAATGGAACAAGGAAGCCGAATTGACGCAGGGGGTTCTGGATGCGCTGACGGATGAATCGCTGGGGCAGCAGGTCTATCCGGAAGGACGGACTTTGGGCAGGATCGCCTGGCATTTTGTCTCGAATATCCCCGACTATTTGAACGAATTCGGCATCAAGATGGATAAGGTCGCAAATCCGGATGAAGTCCCTTCCGCTAAGGAGATCGCGGATACCTTCCGGACGGTCAGCTCGGGAGCCGCCAAGGCACTGGAAGAGCAGTGGACCGACGAATCTCTTAGCAAGGAACAGAATGCTTTTGGGCGAATGGAATCCAATGCCTCCATCCTGATGGGGTTGATCAAGCATATTGCGCATCATCGGGGTCAAGCGACGGTTCTGATGCGTCAAGCGGGACTGGGCATACCGGCCGTCTACGGGCCATCGAAGGAAGGGTGGGTGAAGCTGGGGGTACAGCAGCCGCCGCTGTAAAATCATTGGGCGTCATTTTACCCTTATGAATGATTAAATTGTATTGACGGACCTACGGTAGGTATGTAGAGTGAGCTCCAACATACCTTCGGTAGGTTTTTTGTATGGGATGAGAGTCCTCAGCAGCAAAACCTGGCCGAATCGAAAGTTTAACATCATAGACGCTTTTTTCATAAATGCGATGCAACTCCTCGATGCTGCCGCGGCCTGGAGAACCGCCTTCGGAAAATGCTATAATCACAGCAAGAGTATATCGCAGGGGGAATGAGGATGAGCGAGGATCTGTTGGAACAGCTGGAGACATGGCATGAAGAGGATGAATACGAACGCATCGTAGAGGCCGTAACGGAAATTCCTGCGGAGGAGCGGAATTATGAGCTGGTCGGCCATTTAGGCCGGGCGCTGAACAATCTGGAGCGCTACGAGGAGGCGGTACAGCAGTTTCTGACCGTTGCCGAGGAAGGGGCGGAAGATCCGCTCTGGCATTACCGGATTGGACTGGCCTATTATTACCTGGAGCAGTACGATGACGCCGAGCGGGAGTTTACTCGTGCCGATGAGTTGGAGCCGGGGGATGAGGATACCCTGGAGTTTCTGGAATGGATCCGTGCCAAGAAGGCCGGGGAATTCGAGGAAGAGACGGATGAAGATTTAGATTCAGACGATTCGGCGGAAGACAACAGCGGCTCGGATGAATCCGGGGAAACCGATGAAACGGACAGTGCCGCGGCGGCTGTGGCTTCGGTGAATGCCATCCCATCGGACGAAGCCAATTTAGATGTGCAGTATGGCTCGCCAAATGAAGGTTTCGATATCAACAACTTCTGGAACGACGCCGATCCCGATGCGGAATCGTACGTTTCGGCTCCGCCGACGGATGATCTGATCGATTCCGTGCAGGAGGAATTGGTGTTCAAGCTGCCGGTGTTTTATGTGCAGATGATGAGAATACATAATGGGGGCATTCCCCGCAGCAGGTACTTCCCGCTGGGTGAAGCCGCAGATGGAGCGCCAAGCGGGGTCCGGATTCACGGCATGTTCGGCATCGGCCGGGACAAAGCCAAGTCGCTCTGCGGGGCCTCCGGCAGCCGGTCTATCATCGAGAACGGTGGTTATCCGGAGTTCGGCGTCGTCATTTGCGACTGCCCGCAGGAGTCCGGCGTGGTTATGCTGGATTACCGCGGCTCCGGCAACGATGGAGAGCCTGAGGTTGTGCATGTAGAACAGGCAACCGGACGTAAGATTACCCGGCTCGCGCCCGATTTTGAAACCTTTGTTCGCGGACTAGTTAACACCTAGGGCCCGTGACAACAAAGCCGCCATGAACGCGTGAACGGGGATGGAATCCCTGCCATATCGCGCCCAAAAAATCAAGAGGAAGCTGATACCCTCGCGGGGGAACCAGCTTCCTTTTTTATGTCATAGGGGGCAGTTCCATTTCCATACTTTTAGGTTGCCGAATAGGAGCCATCCGTGACGGCATGCTCCAATGCCTCCTTCGCGCGCTGCTTCTTGCGATGTACCCAACCGGTCAGCCAAGCGCTGATTTCGTATAAGGCGATGAGCGGAACAGCCACCATGAGATGGGAGACGAGGTCAGGCGGCGAGATGAGTGCAGCCACGGCAACCAGAACGACGTACGCGTAACGCCTCATTCCTTTTAGAATCGACGGGTTTAAGATCCCGATCCGCGCCAGAAACATAACGATCACGGGCAGTTCGAAGGCAATGGCGAGCGGGATCATGATATTAAACATAAACCCGAAGTACTGGGATACCCCATAGGTCTCCACAAGGCCGATCTGACGGTTGATGCCGGCTGTAAAGCGCAGGCTCATCGGAAAGACGACGAAATACGCAAAGGCCACGCCCACCAGAAAGCATGATGCAGCGAACGGTATGTAGCGGACCGCCGCCTTTTGCTCGCCAGGCTTGAGTCCCTGGCTGACAAACCGCCAAATCTGGTACATGCCAAAGGGTATGGTCGGCAGCAGCGACAGTACCACGGCAATGCTCATATAAATCCGCAGTCCGTCCCATGGAGAGAAGACGTTCCATGCGACGTGGAGCGGGGAATGCGTCCGCAGCAGCGTCAGGATATGAGGGGCTGCAAACAAGCCGGCTGCCATGCTGACAATGAATACGGCAGCGATTCGAAGGAGCCGTTTTCTAAGCTCGGCGATATGCCCGAGCAGGGTCATCGTATTTTTCGCTTCCATAGGCGAAGATCACTCCTCCCAAGTCATGTCCGTTACCGGAAGGCCGGCGTGCAGCGCGGCGTTTTCGATTTTTTCATTTCCTTCAGCTCCAGCGTATTAAATCCCTCCTGCATTTTTTGATAGATGTCCTGAATGGCCTTTACGTCTTCAAAAGAATATCGGCGGTTACCTCCTTTCGTTCGCTCCGGGAAGATCAGCTTCCGTTCCTCGTAATACCGGATTTGGCGTTCCGACAATCCGGTCAGCTCGCAGACGACACCAATGCTCATCACCTTGCTCTCCATGCTTTTTACCTCCTGTGCAAGTATAGTTAACCCCGGACCATTGCAGAAACAGCCAGGATTCAAACCTAGAAGAAGATAAAACAAAGAGAAGAGACACACCAACAGATGTTTGTGGAAGGAATTATGACATGATTTTAAGGAAAACCCATTAAAAATGCAATCCGTTTTTAAAAATAAAAAATTCTTGTAAGAAATCCTTACACAAATTCACCGAAAACTAAATTTCTTTGCTAAGATCGCCTCAAGAGGTTCCATTCCACTAGCGAAGGAGTGATCGAGGTGACAATCAAGGAGCAACCGAAAGAGATGACCCGCAGACAATTTCTGTCGACCGTCGGCAAAGTAGGGGGATCCGTTGCCGTCTTCAGCCTGATGGGAACGATGGGACTGCTGTCGCCGGAGACGATGAAGGCCGCCGAATATGAGCCGCCGGGCCCGAATGATCTGCACTTAAGCGGACGGGGCGGCAAAAAAATCATCATTCTCGGCGCCGGGATCGCCGGCATGACGGCAGCGTACGAACTGGGATTGGCCGGGTACGACTGCACGATTCTCGAGGCAAAAAGCCGGGCTGGCGGCCGATGCTGGACCATACGCGGCGGCACGTCAGAGGCGGAAATCGGTTCGGGTACCCAAACGTCCCGCTTCGATAAGGGTTTGTATTTCAATGCCGGCCCAATGCGCATCCCGCAGTTTCATGTCACCCTGGAGTACTGCCGGAAATTCGGCGTTGCGATCGAACCGTTCAACAACGTGAACGAAAGCGGTTATTACTACAACGAAAACGTCGGCGCTTTATCCGGTCAGAAGGTTCCGAAGCGGGCCGCCAAAGCGGATGTACGCGGTTATGTCGCGGAAATGCTTGCCAAGGCGGTCGACCAGAATGCGCTCGATCTTCCGCTCACGGCGGAAGAGAAGATGAAGCTCGTTGATTACTTAAAGGTGGAGGGGGACCTGAACCCCGATTTGTTCTACAAAGGCTCGCAGCGCGGCGGATATAAGGATGAGCCGGGGAGCCGGCTTGATGCCGGGGTTCTCCGCGATCCGTTCGATCTAAAGTCGATCATCAACTCCGGCTTCGGCAAGTATTTCAGCAATGAGTACGAATACGACCAGCAGATGATGATGTTCCACCCGATCGGCGGGATGGACGCTATTGCGAAGGCGTTCGAGAAGCGGGTTGGCAATCGGATCAAATTCCGGGCCGAAGTCAAGGAGATCCGCCAGTCCTCGTCGGGCGTGAGAATCGTGTACACCGACATGGCATCCGGCCGGGAGCAGGAGGTCAAAGGGGATTACTGCATCTGCACCATTCCGTTATCCGTGCTGAAGAAGATCCCCGCTGATTTTTCCCCCGAAATGTCCAAGGCGATTCAGAGCATCAACTACGCCTCTGCCGGAAAGATCGGCTTGCAATTCAAGCGGCGCTTCTGGGAAGAGGATGAGCACCTGTACGGAGGCAGCAGCTTGACCAATATGGACATTACGCAGATTTATTACCCGCCGACCGATTATTTCGGGAAAAAGGGAGTCCTCCTCGGCTACTATGCCTACGGCGGGGTTGCCGACAAGCTCGGAGCGATGTCGTACGCGGAGCGGGAGAAACTGGCGCTGGCACAAGGGGCCAAGATCCATCCGCAGTATCCAAAAGAGTTCGAATCCTCCTATTCGATCAACTGGAAAACGATCAAGTATCAAGAGGGCGGCTGGGTTTCGTACTCAGCAAACGACCGCAAAACGTATTATCCGACACTGTGCAAGCCTGACAACCGGATTTACCTGGCCGGTGAGCATATCAGCTACATTACCGCTTGGCAGGCCGGAGCGATCGAGTCCGCCCGCGAGGTGGTCACCGATATCCATCAGCGTGTCATGAAATCATAGATTCATATCTAGAAGGGGCTGGTCTTTTATGATGAAAAAAATGAAAACGGCGCTGCTGATGACGGTTCTGCTTGGCACCGTCAGCGTCACGGCATATGCCGACAGCGCCGCCCATACCCCGGCGAAACCGGCTAAGCCGATCAAGACGGCACCGGCGCCGGCATTTTACGGAAGCCCGTCGTCGTCCATATCCAGCGGCGTGGTCGTTCCCGAAGGCGCATCGTACTTGTTCACGAGCGGCACCGTCCCGCCGGTACTGAACAAGGACGGCAAGACGGTCTATGAACGCTACGGGGATACGAAAACGCAGGGCATCGGCATTTTGAAGGAAATCGAAAAGCAGCTGAAGGAGCAAGGCCTTGGCCTGAAAGATGTCGTTTACCTGCGGGTATACATCGCCCCTGACGCCCAGAAGGGCGGCACGTTTGACTATACGGGTTGGTTCGATGCCTATGCGCAGTTCTTTAATACCGAAGCCAATCCGGTTAAGCCGGCCCGCTCAACGGTAGGCGTGGCGAGCCTGGTGAATTCCGACTGGCTGATCGAGATCGAAGCGGTGGCCGTGAAGCCGGATTCGAAGAAGAAGTGAGGCAGGAGCACGGATTTCGCTAAGGCGGAATGTTCTCCATGACAAATGAGAAGGAGCTGATTGGCTATGTTTCAAAACGTAGGATTTGCCGGGTTGATGATGATTCTGGTCGTCGTGCTGATTTTGTTCGGGCCCTCCAAGCTGCCGGAGCTGGGCCGTGCGGTGGGACGCACGCTCTCCGAATTCAAGTCGTCCGCCAGAGAACTCGTTGGTGAGGATAAAGAAGAAGACAAAGAGCGTGAGCGAGAGTCCGGTATCATTAAAATCAAAGGTTAAAGGGTAGGACCAACGTATCTGCCGATCAACGGCCACCCTGTATAGCCAGCCCCGTCATTCAACGCGAATGACGGGGCTGTTTGCGCCCAGCCGGCCGAAGCGCATCATGGCCTCCACCGCTGTGTTCTTTTATAATGGAAGAACCAGGCATCGTTTGGCCGCTGAAGTTCTGGGCCGCATAATAAATTTGATACGGCACAGGATATGAAGCAGTGGAACCGGCCTTGGCCGTAAGACAATCAGGTTGTCATCATGCGAAGAATGATTTGACTAGGATTGAAAAGGAGACCTTTATGACGGATACACAAGGAAAGCTGGAGGCGGGATGGCATTTAGAAAACAGCTACGCGGGGCTGCCGGATCTGTTTTATACCCGGCAGGATCCGGTGGCGGTGCGTTCGCCGCGGATCGTGGCATTCAATGAGCAGCTGGCGGCGTCGCTCGGTCTAAACGCTCAGGCGCTCATGAGCGATGAAGGAGCTGCGGAACTGGCGGGAAACCGCATTCCGGAAGGGGCGCAGCCACTCGCTCAGGCATACGCAGGGCATCAATTCGGCCATCTTACGATGCTGGGCGACGGGCGGGCGGTCCTGCTGGGCGAGCAGGTCACACCAGAGGGCAAGCGAGTGGATATTCAGCTCAAAGGAGCGGGCCGCACGCCATATTCCCGTGGTGGCGACGGACGGGCGGCCTTGGGGCCGATGCTGCGTGAATACATCATCAGCGAGGCCATGCATGGCCTTGGCATTCCGACGACCCGCAGCCTGGCCGTGACGTCTACCGGCCAGGCAATTACCCGCGAGGAAGAACTGCCGGGCGCGATTTTGACCCGCGTGGCGGCCAGCCATATCCGCGTCGGCACGTTTCAGTTCGCGCGGGGAGCAGGCACGACGGATGACCTGCGGGCTTTGGCCGATTACACTCTGCAGAGGCATTATCCCGATGCAGTCCTTGCTTCCGGCGAAAATCGCTACCTTATATTGCTGCAGGAAGTGATCAAGCGCCAAGCCGCCCTGATCGCAAAGTGGCAGTTGGTTGGATTCGTCCACGGCGTCATGAATACGGACAACATGACCCTCAGCGGGGAAACGATCGACTACGGTCCGTGCGCCTTTATGGATACCTACGATCCGGCCACCGTGTTCAGCTCCATCGACTCACAGGGCCGGTATGCCTACGGCAACCAGCCGTACATCGGCTCCTGGAATCTCGCCCGATTGGCGGAAGCCTTGCTGCCGCTGCTGCATGAGGACGAGGAGCAGGCCGTTAAACTGGCGGAGACCGCGGTCGGGGCTTTTGCCGGGCTGTTTAATGAATACTGGCTTGCAGGGATGCGGACGAAGCTTGGGATCTTCCATGAAGAACCGGAGGACGAGGCTCTCATCGAAGAACTTTTGGGGCTCATGAAGACGCATCGCGCCGACTACACCAATACGTTTCTTGCCTTAACGTTTGACCGGCTGGAGGGAACTCCGCTGCATGGCATCGAAGAATTCGAGGCCTGGCATACGCGCTGGCAGGCAAGGCTTGACCGGCAGCCCGAAACCAAAGAGGCTGCGCATCAATTGATGCGGGACAGCAATCCGGCGGTCATTCCACGGAACCACCGGGTGGAGGAAGCGCTGGAGGCGGCGGAGCAGGACGGCGATTACGAAGTGATGCACGAGCTGCTGCAGGTTCTGGCCGATCCTTACGCGCATACGCCGGAACAGGCCGAGTATGCCATCGTACCGGAGACGACGTACGGATATCGGACATATTGCGGAACCTGATACAAGATCATGAGAAAGGACCAGCGGAGCTGGCCCTTTTTTTGTAGGAACACGTCTTAGCCCAATACTTCCTCTTCCTTTAATGTGGCCATCGGCTGGAGAAAACGGTGATCAAACGCTCGCAGCGTGCCCCCCTCCCGTATCTTGTTCACCCAATCCGGATTGGCCAGTGCGCTGGTTCCGACGGCGATCAGATCGGCTGCTCCTGCAATAAGCATTTGTTCAGCCCTTTCAGGATCACCCAGTTTTCCATTGGCGATCACGGGAAGGCCGCTGTATCGTTTGGCGAGCTCTGCAAGGGTCGGCCCCCCATCCGAGAAGGCGGGCATCCATGCCTTATACTCGGTCGTATGAAGGTAACTGGCGGAAGCTGCGGCCAATTCCCCGAAGATGATTTTTGCATCTTCTTCTCCATGAGCCCATTTGTGGTCAAAATCGTTCACCTTCCCTTGCGAAATGCGAACGCCGACCAAATAATCCGGGCCAACAGCGGAGCGGATGGCTCTAAGGACTTCTACAGCGAAGCGGATACGCCGGCTTGTCGCGCCGCCATAATCATCCGTGCGCCGGTTTGTATAATCCGTAATAAACTGATCGAGCAGATAGCCGTTGGCGGCATGAATCTCCACACCGTCAAATCCGGCATACTTAGCGCGGAGAGCGGCCTGCTTGAAGCCTTCGATCGTTCTTTGAATCTCTGCCAGCGTCATAGCCTTTGGAACAGCGAACTCGCCGCTGCCCCCGTGATCCTCCAGCATCGTTCCAACAGGCTGCACCGCAGACGGTGCGATCGGAGTGAAAGCATGATGCTGGACTAACGCGCCTGCATGCATCAGCTGGGCAATGATTTTCCCACCTTCCCGGTGCACGGCCTCAATGATCGGTATCCATGAATCGGCTTGTGCTATGCTGGCGATACCGGGCTGATGATGATAACTCCGGCTGAATTCCTCATCCGGGTACAAGCCCTCCGTGATGATCAAGCCGAATCCCCCTTTTGCAAAACGGGAATAATAACGTGCCATACGATCGTTAGCCACTCCGTTCGGCTCCGCACTGGTGCGTGTCATCGGCGCCAGAACCGCCCGATTCGGAAGCGGTAGGGTACCTAGCCTATAACCGTTAAAAAGTTTCGGATATTGCTTCATATTTAAAAACCTCCCTTTATTTTTTATAACGGACCTTCTTTTACACCTGGTTGTTGACCTGAGATGATTGTATCCTGCCTGTTCAATACCGTAAAATGATTGCTATAGATGAGCTCATTAAAAAAATTGATGGATTGAACCGGAGGTTTTGGGGGATGGAGCTAACCGACTTGAAAGTGTTTATGGCCATCGTTAGGGAAGGCAGCATTACCCGCGCGGCTGAGAAGCTGGGCTATGTACAGTCCAACCTCACTACAAGGGTGCGAAAGCTGGAATCGGAGTTGGGGGCGCAGCTGTTTCTTAGGACACCGAAGGGGGTAGTCCTCGCCGAGAAAGGACTTGTTTTGTATCAATATGCCTCGGACATTCTCATGCTGGCCGAAGAGGCAGCCAAGGCTGTCAAGGAGCCTGACTATCCTTGCGGTCCACTGTCGATCGGCGTGGTGGAGACGATAGCTTCAACGGCACCATTTATTCAGGCGCTGTCCGAATTTCAGACCGAATACCCTGAGGTGAGCTTGTCATTGGTGACTGCAACTTCGAAGGAAAATTACGAGAAAGTTTTGGATCGGCGCTTGGACGGCGCCTTCTTGACCGGAGAGTTTGAACTGTCCTCGTTGCAGGTCGCCTTTGAAATACAGGAAGAAGTGGTGCTCCTAACGCCTGCAGGTCAAGGAACAGAAGCAATTGCTAAGACGGGGAATCCTGCATGGGTCGTGTTTCCGAAGGGCTGCCCACTGCGTGCTGCGAACGAAGATTGGCTCCATAGCCAAGAGGAACAATGGATGAATATGATCGAGGTCAGCACTTTGGAGACAATGCTAAATTGCGTTCGTGCGGGAATCGGCAGTGCGTTTCTGACCCGGATGGCTGTGACTGCGACTGCGGATGAAGATGGTGTACGCATGCATCCGGTTCCCGAACGATACCAATTTGTGACCACGCGATTGGTGTCCCGGAAGGAGCAGTTCCAAAGCCAAGCGTTCCTTGCTTTCGCCGCATGTGTACAAAGGGCAGGACAGCGGTTTAACTTGGCAGGCTATGCAAACGTTTAAGAGTAAAAGATACCTTCTGATTTGATCCCATACTAAAGCCTTCATACAGAAAGGCAGGATCAGGCAGCGCATAGGGAGGATGGACCTGGCTGTCTCCGGGCATGTTAAGGGAAAACAAGTGGGGAGATGAAGCTAGGATGTCCAGAAGAAACCGAAAATACGCGGTGCCAGGGGTTGCCAGGGACATGCAGACGTTTAAAGCAGAAGTCATGCGGCGCGAAGGGTATGACGTGGACCCGAACCGGCCGGATGACGTGAAGTACGAAGTGGCCAAAGACCTCGGCGTGCCGCTCAGTCCGGACGGCAACGGCGAGCTCACGACAGAATCGGTCGGCCATGTCGGGGGCAAAATCGGCGGCTCGATGGTCCGCGAGATGATCCGGCTGGCCCAGCAGCAGCTGGCGGAGAAGGACGGGCAGAAGTAGCTGCATTAGGCTGTGGCATGGCATGGCGGCTTCTCTTAGTGAGCAAGGATTGCGCTGGAGTCTCCGAGGCTTATACTTTTTTATATGTAAAAAAGGCACCCCAACGGGTGCCTTTATTTTTATTCTATCTCGCTATCGTTACAGTCGGTCGCTTACCGGTCCCTTGTTCAATGGCTGTACTGCTCAGCCCAGCTGCACATCAAACGTCGTTTTCTCGTTCGGCACGCTCTTCACGGATATTTTCCCTTTATGCTGCTCGACGATCGATTTAGCGATCGCCAGGCCAAGGCCATATCCGCCGTGCTTGCGGGAGCGGGAGGCGTCGACGCGGTAGAAGCGGTCGAAGATGTTGTCTAAATGCTCTGGGGCGATGCCCTCGCCCGTATTCGTTACCCGCAGCAGCAGATGGTTATGCTGTTTCTTCAGGCTCAGATGGATCGAGCCCCGTGGATTGGTATATTTGACGGCGTTGTCCAGCAGGATCATGACCACCTGCTTGATCTGCTCACTGCTGCCGGTCAAGGTCAGACGCGGCTCGATATCGTAAGTGAAAGACAGCTCCTTTTCGAAAATGACCGCTTCCATCGTAAGAATGACGCTTTCGACGGCTTCGCTGAGATCAAACGGCACGAAGATCATAAGGCCCCGCGCATCGTCCATCTGCGTCAGGTACAGGAGATCGTTCGTGAGCGTCTTCATGCGCTCGGTCTCTGATTTAATATGCTGAAGCCATTTCGACTGCGACCGAATCGTCTCCTCGCTGTTGGCCAGCAGCACATCAGCGTTCGTGTTGATGACCGCAAGCGGCGTCTTCAGCTCATGCGAGGCGTCCGCGATAAACTGCTTCTGCTTGTCGAAGGCTTCGCGGACTGGCTCGATGGACCGGTTGGCGAAATATCGGCTCGTCAGATAGATGACCGCCAGCATGACCAGCGCCACGATGGAAAAGGTGTAGATCAGGTTGGTGATGATTTTCAGCTGTGCCGTCACGTCCAGGAATACGATGGAATAGCCGCTGGGAGTCTGCTGAACGCTGTAAGCCCAGCGCGTTCCTTCGAGCGTAAACTGGGCGTTGCGGACGGGCTTGGATGCAGCCTCTTCCTTGGCCGTCTCATAGAACGTATCCTCCATATCAAACCTCGTGTTCTTGGACAGGAGGTTCCAATCCCGGTCGGTCTTCAGCTCGAAGGATACCGACAGCTCCGGAGGGGGGATCTGCCCTTCCCGGGGGCGGCGTAGATCGGTATCTCCCGTGGCAGGCAGCTCTCCGCCGATGCCTCCGGAACCTTGGGCCTGTGCGGCGCTGCCGCCCGTGCCGGACAGGCTGACCGTTTTACCGCCGCTTCCGGTCTGCGCCAGCGAAGCCCCGCCCTGCCCGGAGCCTTTCCCCGGGCTTTGCTTTCCGGGCCCGCCGTCCTTGTGGTAAAACTCCGAGACGCGATCCAGTTCCATGCCGATATCGCGGCGCACGTTTTGATAAGTAATGACGTAAATCGTGGCAAAGGCGACCAGCATGATGATGGTGATGATGACCATGTTCATCAGCAGGAACCGGTTGCGCAGCTTCTTGAACATTAAGAAGTCGCCTCCAATACATAGCCGACGCCCCGGATCGTGCTGATCCGAACCGAGGCGTTCAGGAACGCCAGTTTTTTCCGCAGAAACGAAATATACACTTCCACATTATTGTGCTCCGCATCGGAGTCAAAACCCCACAGCTTCTCGATCATCTGCTCCTTGGACGTCACCGCCGACTTTCGCAGCATCAGCAGTTCGAGCAGCTCGCACTCCTTCAAAATCAGCTTCAGCTCCTTGCCGTTGCAGCTCAGCTTGAGCGTGGACGTGTTCAGCTCGATATCGCCGAATTTCAGGCCGTCCTCGGGGACGACTTCGCCCTTGCGGCGCAGCGCCGCCCGGATCCGGGCAAGCAGCTCGCCCGTCGAGAACGGCTTGGCGACATAATCGTCGGCCCCGCAGTCCAGCCCCGTAATCGTGTCCGAAATTTCGCCTTTGGCAGTGAGCATGATGACCGGCGTTGCGATGCCTTCGGCCCGGATCGTCTTCAGCAGCGTAATTCCGTCCATCCCCGGCAGCATGATGTCGAGCAGCAGCAGATCATAGATTCCGCTGAGGGCGTTATCCAGTCCCGTCTGGCCGTCATGGACGGCATCGACGGAGTAATGGTTTTTCTTCAAAATCTGGGTCAGTGCCTCGGCCAGGTTAACCTCGTCTTCCACTATTAATATCCGCATGATCGTAATCTCCTTCATACCTCTAGTGCAGCGTTATTGTCCCTTAATTATAAGAAGCGAACCTTTAATCAACCTTTAACGCCTTGAACGGCAGCCTTTCGGGCTGCGGCCGGGCGGACCTGAACCTCAGCTCCTTCGCTTGTCCCCTTATTGTACAATGGTGCACTTGTTTTGTAATCGGCATGTAAACGGTATGTTATCGCAATGTTTAAGATTCGTTAAAGGTTAAGCCATTAAGCTACAAACATGAAGGGCGATGACCCCGGGTGAATCTGCATAAACGAAAGGAGCGACATGACGATGGCTATTGAAGTGTTTAACCGGTATGAGAACAAGTATCTGATGGACACCAAGGCTTTTTACAACATTTACAACGACCTGATGGCATATATGGAACCGGATGAAAACAACAAGGACAACAAGTTCTACACCATCAGCAACTTGTACTACGATACGGAGCATCATACGCTCATTCGAACGAGTTTGGCCAAGCCCAAGTACCGGGAAAAACTGCGGATTCGGTCGTACGGCGTGCCGGAGAGCGATGCCAAGGTATACCTGGAGCTGAAGAAGAAGGTGTTCGGCCTGGTGAACAAAAGAAGAACCTCGCTCAAGCTACATGAGGCATATGAGTTCGTCCGGACGGGGGTGCCGCCGGAATTCCGGAAGGGCATGAACCGCCAGGTGGTCAGCGAGATCGAGTATTTTCTGAGCCGGTACGAGCTGAAACCGATGGTGTATCTGGCGTACGACCGCATCGCCTTGTTCTGCAAGGGGAACCGCGATCTGCGGATCACCTTCGACACCAACATCCGCTCGCGGCGTTACGATCTTGCGCTAGAGGCCGGGGATTACGGGGATCAGCTGATGGAGCGGGGACAGTGGCTGATGGAGGTCAAGGCTGAGAAGACCGTTCCGGTCTGGCTGTCCAAAATGCTCTCCGAGCATCAGATGTACCGTACAAGCTTCTCCAAATACGGGAACGAGTATAAAAAATCGATACGCCATGCTAATGCACCAGTTGTGGAAAGGGAGAGAGTTGTTTTATGATCGATTCTATTTTGAATTCGTCCGCTGCGGACACGACCTTATCGTTATCTCATGCGCTTCTGACGCTGGCCATCGCCATCGTACTGGGTGCCATTATCAGCTTCACTTACATGAAAACACAGCCTGCCTATTCGCCGAGCTTCACCTTAACGATGATGGTGCTGCCGGCAATCGTGGCCATCATCATTATGCTGATCGGCAGCAACATCGCCCGGGCGTTCAGCCTGGCCGGCGCCTTCTCGATCATCCGGTTCCGGAGCGCGCCGGGAGATTCGAAAGACATCTCCTATGTCCTGTTCTCGATGGCAGCAGGGTTGTCCGCAGGCGTTGGCGCTTTTGGCTATGCGGTGCTGTTTACCGTGATCCTCTGCGCGCTGATGTACGTGCTGAAGCTGATTAAATTCGGCACCCGCAAAGACGCGATCAAAACGCTGAAGGTGACCATTCCTGAAAACCTCGGTTATGAGGAGGCATTTGAGGAGATTTTCCGCAAGCACAACGTTGAGTATGAGCTGAAAAAGGTCAAGACCACCGAGCTCGGCAGCCTCTATGAGGTGGTCTACTCGGTGAAAATGGGGCCGCAGACGAACCAGAAGGAATTTCTGGACGCGATCCGGACCCGCAACGGCAATCTGGACATTACGCTGACGATGAGCCCTGCGGTGCAGGAATATTAAACGAAACGAGGTTGATCCGATGAAACATTCCTATAAAACAAAATTTGCCGCGATTCTGATCCTGTCGGCCATGCTGGCCTCCGGGTGCACGACCAATGCGGCGAGCAATACGACGACAGCGGCGGACGGCACGGCGACCGAGGCGACGGCAACGACGACGGTGAATGCGAGCGAAGCGAACGCGAAGCTGGCCAGCCTGAAAATCAAGGATCTGGTGGAGTATGACGCCGACGATACCACGGTAGATTGGTCAGCCGGCGACTCCAGCGTCATCAATCTGAACGGGACGGACGCGACCGTGACGGGCGCAGGCGCAAAGTCCAGCGGAGGCGATGTAACAATATCCTCGGCCGGAACGTATGTGATCAGCGGCAAGCTGCAAGGCGGCAGTATTGTGGTCGATGCAGGTAAAGACGACGTCGTGCGTCTGGTGCTGAACGGCGCGCAAATCGCGAGCTCGGACGGCCCGGCGATCCAGGTTAAGCAAGCCGGCAAAACGGTGCTGACGCTGCCGAAAGGGACGCAGAACACACTGTCGGACGGCACGAAGTATGCGGATACGTCCGATGAGGCGCCGACGGCGGCCCTGTTCAGCCAGGACGATCTGACGATTAACGGCACCGGCCAGCTGACCGTGCAGGGGAATTACAAGGACGGCATCACCAGCAAAGACGATCTGAAAATCGTCAGCGGCACGCTGAGCGTCAACGCAGCCGACGACGGCATCATCGGCCGCGATCTGGCCGCCGTCAAAGCGGGCACGATCAACGTCAACGCCGGCGGGGACGGCTTCAAGACGACTTATGACGGGGACAAGACCGATAAAGGGTACCTGCTTATCGAGGATGGCACGTTCCATGTTGAATCTGGAAGCGACGGCTTTCAGGCGGCGGCTTCTCTGCTGATCGCCGGCGGTACCTATGATGTGGTAACCGGCGGCGGCAGCGCGAACGCCGAACCGCATCAGGAAGAAATGCCGATGCAGCGCCCTGATTTCGGCGGCCAGTCAGGAGCGGACGGACAGGGAAGTGAGTCCGGTGCCCAAGGCACAGACAGCGGTGCGGCTGAGGATTCGACTAGCGGCGACGCGGCATCGGCTTCGGGATCGGCTAAGAATTCCACATCCCAGGTGAAGGATGACACCGCTGCGAGTACGAACAGCAGCAGTGGAACAGACGCGGATGCGGCGCAGACGGAGGACGAGGAAAGCGAGTCCACGAGTTCGAAAGGACTCAAGGCAGAGGCAGGCATCGCCGTTTCGGGCGGCACGTTCACAATCGACTCGGCGGACGATACGGTGCACAGCAACGGCAGCATCCTCGTTTCCGGCGGTCAGCTGGATCTCGCGACCGGCGATGACGGCATTCACGGCGACGTATCGATCGTCATTTCCGGCGGCAAAGTGAACATCAAGAACAGCTACGAAGGCATTGAGGCCACGGATATCAGCATCGCCGGCGGCGAAGTGAACGTCGTCGCGAGCGATGACGGCGTGAATGCTTCCGACGGCAGCGGCAGCTCGGAAGGGCCGGGCGGCATGTTCGGCGGACAGCCGCCGGCAGGCATGCCGGGACAGGCGCCGGATCAAGCGGCCGGCAGCCAAGGACAGACGGGCGATCAGGCGCAGTCCGGAACGTCTGCGCAAACGGGCAGCAGCTCGTCGTCCGGTACGGGCCAGGCGCAGTCCGATGCACAGGCGAATGCGGGCAACGAGGCGACGGCGCAAAGCGGATCGGCTGACCAGAACGGCGCCCAGCAGCGTCCGGATGGCCAAGGGATGCCTGGCGGCCCTGGCGGAAGCGCCGGCACCGCACAGCTGACGATCAGCGGCGGCTACCTGACGGTGAATGCGCAAGGCGACGGTCTGGACGCCAACGGCTCCATCACGATGACCGGAGGCACCGCGATCGTGAATGGTCCGACATCGGGCGGCAACGGCGCCCTTGATTATGACGGTACGTTCGAGCAGTCCGGCGGTCTGCTGGTTGCCGCGGGCAGCGCCGGTATGGCCCAAGCGCCATCCGAATCGTCGTCGCAGCAGTCGGTGCTCATGACGTTCCCGAGCACGTTGAAGGCGGGCACGCTGGTGACGCTGTTCGACAGCGCAGGCACACCGGTCCTGAGCTTTGCACCGGCTAAAGACATCCAGACCATCGTCATTTCCACGCCGGATCTGAAGTCCGGAGAGACCTACGCCTTCTACACGGGCGGCACCTCGACAGGCACGTTGAAGGATGGCTTGTACACGGGCGGCAAGCTGACCGGCGGCACGAAGGTCGTCAGCTTCAAGCTCGGTGACACGGTCACGTATGTGAACGAATCCGGCGTGACCACTGGCGGCGGTGGATTTGGCGGCGGCTTCGGCGGCGGCGGCCGGGGTCCGGGAGGCAGAGGAGGAGCGAACGGTAGCGGATCGGGCGCGAGCGGTCAAAGCGGCGCATCCGGTACCAGCGGCAGCGGCAGCACATCCGGTAACTCCAGCGGCAGCGCGTCCGGCAGCGGAACAAGCAGTACTGGACAGTCCGGAACGTCGGGCTCCGGCAGCTCGGATAATGCGGACACAGGCACATCCTCGATCTAATGACCGGCACGAAGTAACGAGAAAATGCGGTGATATGCACCGGTAACGAAGAGCCCCCATTTTTAATGGGGGTTCTTTTTGCGGTGGTGTGGCTGGGTGCTGACGAAGGGAGGTTGCTTTTTCCCCGAATGTTCGCTTTACTATATACGAAAAAAGTACAGAATATTATATATAATAGATTGATTTACGGAGGTCCTTGGGAATGGCGAAAACGATCGTGGAGAAGTTGAACCTGCAAAAATATAATAAGACGGCGGTACTGCATCAACCGGAAGGGGAGGATCTGCTGGCCGGTCTGGAGTCGTATGATACCGAGCTGAAGGACGGCGGTTACGATCTGATTTTCGCCTTTGTGCTCGATATGGAGTCTCTGCAAGGGCTTGTGCGGAAGGTGATTGACGGCGATCATCTGAACGTAGGGGGATATTTGTACGCAGCGTATCCGAAAAAGGGAAACAAGGTGTACTCCACCTATATTCACAGGGACGAGCTTCTGGAAGGGTTAGGCGCGGATGAAAATGGATTTATAGGGACAAGCAGCATCAAATTTGCGCGTATGGTCGGATTGAATGACGTGTTTACGGTCGTCGGCCTCAAAGCGGAGAAGCCAAGCAAAAAGCAGCCGTCCTCCAAACCGAGCCAATCCGTTGGCGATTATGAAGCCTTGATTCCGGAGGTGGAGAAGGATCTTCAGGATGCCCCGGAGGTGCTCGCCTTCTACCAGTCCCTTACACCGGGATACCGTCGGGATTGGGCCCGGTACATTTACAGCGCGGTACAAGAGGAGACCCGGGAGAAGCGGCGCGAGGATATGAAAACGGCTCTGGCGGCGGGCTATAAAACGATGGACTTGTATCGGAGAAGATAGGGAGGCGGCTTGGGATGAAGTCGAAGCAGGGCTTGGACATGCTGGAGCGGGTAAGGGGCATCTGCCGTCCGCTGCCGGAGGTGGAGGAGATTGTTGACGGCTTTGGCCACAACGTCATGAAAGTCAGAGGCAAAACATTTGTCATGATGGGGGAAAACGAGGGCGTTCCGAGCCTTTCGTTCAAATCGACCAAGGAAGAGCAGTTCCTGCTGCTGCAGCAGGAAAGCTACGTTAAAACGCCTTATATCGGACAACACGGCTGGGTTTCCGTGGATAAATCATCCGTCCCGGACTGGGACGAGCTGGCCGTGCTGATCAAGGAGGCGTATCTGCTGGCGGCGCCCAAACGGTTGGTGAAGCAGGTCATCGAAGGCGCATAATTTTGGAGTTTAGCACAGAACTAGAAACATATTCCTTTCTCCGGACGTCTATAATCTAGGCGGTCCCTGGCAGATCGATTGAGCTAGGTTCGTCTGAGATGAGATAAAATTTCTGAGGGTAAGGAGAAGTTTCGATGTCGACAAAAATCAAGTTAACGAGTTTACTGCTGTCTGCGGCTTTGGTATGCGGGGCGGTACCGGCTTTTGCCGCGGAGAAGGCGGCTCCCAAGCCTTTGAGCCAGACCTTCGACCAGATGGTCATCATTCCTTATGATTATCACGGAAAAGCTTTTATTAACGGGGAGAAGACCGACCTTTACGGTGATTATGACATCGTCCAGCGCAGCGGAAGGGTCCTGGTGCCGATCCGCCTGATGGGAACGCTGGCTTCGCAGTTCCGTTCTCAGGGGGAGTGGCAAACGATTTGGGAAGCGAAAAAACCGGATGACGTTACTTTTGTGAACTATGGGCTGAAGAAAACGATCAAGTTCAAAGTGAACAGCACGACGATGCTGGTGAATAACGAGTCCAAAAAGATGGACGTGGCTCCGCAGAAAATCGGCGGCCGGGTCGTTCTGCCCCTAAGAAGCGCAGCGGAGGCGCTGGGCAAAAATATCCAGTGGCTGGACGGTCTGATCGTGATTGGAGACGAAGTCGTTGACGAGAAGAGTGCCGAAACGCTGGCTGTTAAAAACCGTATCCTGACCCAGCTGAAGGATACCCGGAAGCCAGTAGTGGACGAGAAAAGGCTGACGCCGATCACCAAATTTGGAGACACGATCTACTACACGAAACCGATCTATCAAAGCAGCGGCATATTGGAGCGTCTATACCGTAAGACTGATGGCAAAAAGGAAATCCTCGTTGACATTCCTGGGGAACCGGTGTTGAGCAGTGCTAAGGTCATCGGGCACGATCTGTATTTCGTATCGACGGTGAGCAACCAAGGGGTTCTGTATGCTTTGGACCTGACCAACAATAAAGTCCGGAAGGTGAGCTCGCTCGCGGATTGGAAGCCGTCGGACGGCTGGCTGCAGAATGTCTCGATGATTGACAATGAGCTGTACGTGAACCTTCATAGCGGCGATCTTACGATGGGATCGGAGACATTGTACCGAGTCCTCAATGGTGCCCTGAAAGAGGTAACAGGTGCCAAAAGTTTGATCGGCCCTGTCAAATCGGGCGATTTCCTGTATCTTGCTGATTTTAACATTATGGGCAAAACCGTCGATAACTTAAGCCGGGTTAATCTCAAGACTGGGGAGAATAAGGCGATCGGCAAGGATGATTTCGTCTATGCCATCAACCGGAAGCAGCATGACGGGGGCGGGACCAGCTATAGCGCTAATGACGCCATTTACGTCAAAGGGGGCTTTGTGTACGTGCTCGGTTACAATGACAGCGATCCAAAGGATGAGGGCTCGGTGTACAAAGTCAACCCGTCTGACCAGACGCAGGTGAAGCTTACTTCTGCCGCCGGTCCGTTCTGGATGGTGGATAACCAGATTTATTATGTAGACGGTGCGACCGGTTATTTGGCAAAGACTGATGTGAACGGAGCAGAGCCAAAAACCGTGATCTCCAGAAAGGTACTGAATGCCCAGCTGTTGAACGGCAGCTTGTACTACACCTCGAACGATGCCGGCAGTTCCTACGATCCAGGCGTTCTGTACCAATATGACTTCGCGACTGGCAAGGAAATCAAACGCAGCGACAAGCCGGTAAGCTCTTACTACATTGGAAAGAATGCGATTTACTATCTGTCGGAAGGCTATGATCCTGGTATCTACAAGATTGATGCGAAGGGGAGCACACGTCTGGTATCCGACCGGATTCAAACGGCAAAGCTTACGGATGAAGGGTTGGTGTACACCTTGACCTACAAGGAAGGGGTTTATTCGGTAAAATAAACCGATTCCGTTGGTCTGCCCGGGTAAACGGGCAGGCCATTTTATTTTCCTGCCAAAAGGAGTGGTGACCATGTATGAGCTGAAAACGAAAGAAACCGATGACAGTGTGCTCGACTTCATTGAACAGGTGGAGCATCCCGGCAAGAAGCAGGATGCGTATTGGCTGCTGGACTTTTTTACAGAGACGACGGGGTATCCTGCGAAAATGTGGGGGGCGAGCATCATCGGCTTCGGTTCGTACCACTACAAGTATGCTTCAGGTCACGAAGGGGATGCGCCGCTCGTCGGCTTTTCACCCCGCAAAGCCAAGATCAGCCTCTACTTCGCCCCTGGTGAAGAACAGCGTGAAGCCCTCCTGAAGGATTTGGGCAAGCATACCTCCGGCAAAGGCTGCGTCTACATCAACAAGGTTGCGGATATTGATGCAGACGTGCTGAAGGTTCTGATCCAGCAGTCGGTAAAGCACTTGCAAGAAACCTATCCAGCTGGGGAGTGACAGCAGGCTGCCGGGGTCACAGAGTCGTGTCGATAGGCGGTAAAGCTCGTGCAGAAGGTGGCGAAAATTAGCGGATTTTGCTAAAATACTTCTTTCGCTTTGGCGGGACGCTCCTTTATACTTGCTCTATGAGTTTTACTGCGCTGACAACAAGGAGTGAGCCCCATCGTCCTGCTACATGAATCATATAATTTATGGATCGTTATGCTCTCGTTCATCATCGCCGTATTTGCGTCCTATTCGGCTCTCAACTTGGCGGCCAAAATATCAAGGTCGCGGGGCAGGACGCAGAAATGGTGGCTGGTAGCCGGCTCCTGCGTCATGGGCAGCGGGGTATGGTCCATGCATTTCGTCGGCATGCTTGCCTTTCATTTGAACGTGCCTGTGAGTTACGATATTCCGATTACGCTGCTATCGATGCTTTGCAGCATTGTGGCGTCATTTATTGCATTCCAAATGCTGCTGTCCAAAGGCGTGAACTGGGCCAAGTTTGCCCTGAGCGGGTTCTGCATGGGCAGCGGCATCGTGGCGATGCACTATACCGGGATGGCCGCGATGCGTCTTCCGGCCGAGATTGCCTATGACCGGTCTTATTGGCTGCTCTCGGCAGCCATTGCTCTGGTGGCTTCTTACGTGGCGCTGCTGCTGTTCCTCCGCTTTCGCGATCATACCGAGGTCAGCTGGTGGAAGTGGGCTTCGGCTCTGGTCATGGGACTGGCGATTTGCGGAATGCATTTTACCGGCATGAAGGCGGCCGATTTCTGGTGCGGGAACCCGAATGCGATTGTTTCTACCGATGCCGGGGAGATGAACCTTTTGCTGCTGGCTGGTGTGACGATCACGACGTTTTTTATCCTGATGGTTTCGTGGGGAGCGATGTTTTTCGACCGTCACGTGTTGGAGAAAATGGCCTACAGCGACCCGTTAACCGGGCTGCCTAACCGGCATGACCTGAACCGGCTGCTTGGCGAGGGAATCGATACCTCGAAGGAAACCGCCGTTTTGTTTATCGACCTGGATCGCTTTAAAACGATCAACGATACGCTGGGCCATGACATCGGCGACATGCTGGTTCAAGAGGTGGGAAGACGT
Source organism: Paenibacillus favisporus (assembly GCF_040545415.1). Lineage (NCBI taxonomy): Bacteria > Bacillati > Bacillota > Bacilli > Caryophanales > Paenibacillaceae > Paenibacillus > Paenibacillus favisporus. The sequence goes on from NZ_JBEPLV010000005.1 coordinate 155,902, forward strand.
CTAAGCGGGTATCTGCAGGATGGCCAGAAGGTGTTTCGCCTAGGCGGTGATGAATTTCTCGCAGTTGCGGAAAACTGCGGCCAGGCCTTGGCGGAGGAGCTTGCATCCGGCATTTTGGAGGTTGTCACCCGACCGTTTGTCCTGCAGGGCAATGAGCTGTACATTACGGCCAGCATTGGCATTAGTCTGGCGCCCAAGCATGGAACGGACCGGGCGTCGCTGTTGAAAACGTCGGATACGGCCATGTACAATGCCAAGAATGCCGGCAAGAACCGGTACTGCGTATTTGATGACGACATGGATAAAAGGCTGCTGCGCCGGCTGGAGCTGGAAAAGGATATGCGCGGAGCGTCGGAACGCCAGGAGTTCTATGTCGTGTATCAGCCGAAGTGGGATGCCCAGACGGATACTCCCGTCGGACTTGAGGCGCTGATGCGCTGGCCGCACCCCAAATTCGGCGTCGTCTCACCAGATGAATTCATCCCGATCGCCGAAGAAACCGGACTGATCATCCCGATGACTCGGTGGATCCTGGAAGAGGCCTGCCGCCAAAACAAGGTGTGGCTCGACAAAGGCATGCCTTCGATGATCGTGTCGGTCAATGTGTCTGTACGTTTGTTCGAAAGCCAACACCTTCTGTACATGGTAGAACATGCGCTTCGGACGACCGGGCTTCCGGCCCGGTACCTGGAGCTGGAGATCACCGAATCGACGATGCTGTACGATGTGCCCGATATGATCCGGCAGCTGAATGGGCTGCGTGAGATCGGGGTGCGAATATCGATGGACGATTTCGGATCGGGGTATTCCTCGCTCGGATCCCTGGATCAAATTCCGATCGACACGATCAAGATCGATCAGCTGTTTGTCCGGGAAAGCGATTCACCCTCCAAACGGGCGATCGTGGGCGCCATCATCGATATGGCGCTCAAGCTTCATCTGGAGCTAGTGGCTGAGGGCGTGGAAACGAGGGAGCAGATCGATTTTCTCCGCGCATCCGGGTGCAACGTGATGCAGGGATATTTCTACGGCAAACCGATGAATATCGAACAGATGGACGAGTGGCTGCTGCAGAATGCGGGCAGGCCGAGCGGAGAAACGTTGGTTTGAATAAAACAAAAAGGATGCCGGTTGTAGCTGGCATCCTTTTTTACGGGCTATTATATTTTTGGTGACCCGGAAGATTTAATGTTCCGTTAACTTAATCATCTTCGGGATGGTTATAGGTGAAATTCTCAACAGGGTTGATAGAATCGTTCCGCTGGTTCTGAACCAAGGATTTCAGCTCTCGAACCTCCCGGCGCAAATGCCGCAGCTCGGTACGCATATTGGATTTATCCACGGCCAGCCGGACCAGTAAAAAGAAAATTGCCGCAATAACTCCCCACATTACCAGAGCTACGGTCAATCCGATCATGCTAGCACCACTCATCGTAGCATTTCATCTCCCTTCTCCAATCGCTATCGGTTATCTGCTATATAAGCAGGGTGGAGTTCACACAGCTTATAAAGGACGCTTGTTGACATCTATTTATAACAACGCCTTGGAAGCACAAAAGTTAGAGAAGTACGGAGAAGTTTGCCGGCTATGGGCTTGGATTAACATGCTTGTCGATGACACTCCTTAAATATCCGACAGCGTAGACCCCGTTTCGAGGAACGTTTTCATTCCCGAAAGGACCAGCGGCAGGCCGTTCTCCAGTACGCCCGCTGTAGGGAGCGCCTGTTCGAAATCGTCATGGACGGCCGTAACGAGCGTAACGCCCGGTAATTCTTCATGCTGTGCGATCTCCCACGTGACGCGGGAAGGCGCATCGTTCTCCGTGCCGGGCAGATTCACAAACTGCCAGCTTACGGCCAGCTTATGCGGGCGATCCAGTTCAAGGATGACCCCCTTGACCTTCTTTTCCCCCTCCGGGCCCAGAAGTTCAAAGGAAGAGCCGATTTCCCAGGAGGATTGAATGGCACAATTGAACCAAAACTTTGACGTTTTGGCCGGGTCGGTAATCGCCTGCCACACCTGCTCGGGACTCGATTTGATAGCGATCCGGTTGACATGCTTCGGTTTGGTTTCCATTTGCGTTTCACGCTCCAATTCGAATTGAAGTGATGTTAATCCTGCCGCCCAAGGTTCGGCGTATTTGCTGACCCATCGTTCGTATATCTGGCGGATGGGTACAGCGTTAAGGTAGTGCAGCTTCTCCCGGCCGACCTTCCTGGTCGTAATGAGTCCGGCTTCCTCCAGCAGGTTCAAATGCTTCATCACGCCGAACCGGGACATGTCGAGCGGGGCGCACAAGTCGTTCAGCGTCCGTCCGTCATGCGCCTGGAGCAGATCCAGAAGGGTGCGGCGCGTGGGGTCGGCGAGGGCTTTAAATATTAGATTGTCCTCCAATCGTAACACCTCCTTTACCTCATGCATTGAAAAAGTGGAGCAATTCCCTTGACATGTTACCATATGGTAACGTATTATAATCTCATCAAGAGTGACAATATAGTCACATATTATCATACCCCAAATCGTTTGTCAGCCGGCAGGTGTTTAAGTGCTGATGCAGCGCCGGGGAATCCAAAGGAGGATGTAGGAAATGAAAATGACTTTGATTGCCGGAAGCAACGATGCGGGATCCGTAAGCACCAGGCTCCTTCGTTATTTGGAAAGCCAACTGGTCAGCAGCGGAATTACGGTTTCGTTCGTGGACATGAGGGAGCTTCAGCTGCCTCTGTATTCGCCGGAAGCAGGGCAAAATCCGGGGGCTGTGCGTCTGCAAAATGAGATCATTCATGCAGATGCGCTGATTTTGGCCACACCGGAATACCACGGATCTATCTCAGGTGCGCTGAAGAATGCCCTGGATTATTTGACGCCGGGACATGTGGAAGGCAAGCCGGTTCTTTCCGTGAGCTCGGCAGGCGGGCCGCTTGGCATCAGCTCGCTGACGCATCTGCAGACGATCGTCCGCAACCTGCATGGTGTCAATTGCCCGGAATGGATTTCCGTAGGGTACGGTTCGAACGAATTTGGCCCAGATGGCGCGCCTTTGGATGCAGGAGTGAGAGATCGGGTCACCACAGTTCTTGGACCATTTATAAAGATGACCCGGCTGCTTTCCGCTGAGACGGCAGGGGTGACCGGATAGGCAGCATATTTTTTTGCATAATATGTGACCAAATGGTAACGTTATGATTTGCAACCATTAGACGAGTGCGCCAGAGTATTTTGAATATGACCAACAAAAAAGGAGGCGGATCGTTATGAACACAACGCGGCAGCAGCAGGTGGAAGCGGCAGTAAAATGGATCGAAGAGGCATGGAAGGCAGGGAAACTGAGCCAAACGGGGCAAGCATTTATCGGTCAACTGGAAGAGGCATTTACGGACCGGCAATACGAAGTGGATGACGTGATGGTCCAGGGAGAGAAGGTCATCGCAAGGGTGGTCATCACCGGCAAGCACACCGGGATATTCGCAGGAATTCCCGCTACGGGAAAAACGGTACGGATCACGCAGTTCCACGAATTTACGGTGAACGATGGGCGGATCGTTCATCGCTTCGGATGGTATGACACCGGTACGCTGCTCCCCCAGCTGCAAGCTGGTGCCTGACATGACCTGTATGATACGGCAAATATAAATTAGAGGAGATGGATCCTATGACAACGATGGAGCAAAAAAATACCGGGGTGGTTGAAGCTTTTATTCAGGCGTTCTGGAACAGCAACGATCTGAGTGCAGCGGATACATTTATGACTGATGATTACCGGGAGCTCAGCTATCAATCGAAAGAAGGGCTGAAGCAGTTTGCCGCCAAAATCCTGGAGGCCTTTCCGGATAAGCAGTATACGGTAGAGGAAATCATCGCCGAGGACGAGAAGGTTCTCGTTCGAATGACGGTCCGGGGCACCCATCAGGGCGTGTTCTTCGGCGCCGCACCGACCGGACGCACGATGAATGTGACGCTGTACCGCCAGTACCGCCTTAGGGACGGCAAAATCGCGGAACATCGCGGCTGGATCGATATGGTGACGATGTGGAGCCAAATTCAAGCCTTGACCTAGAGCGCGCTCCAGGTCCTATACTGGGAACCATCTTACCCGTAAAGAAAGGATGGTACCCATGATCATGAACGCGGTGCAAGGTAAAGTAGTTATTTTAACAGGAGCCTCCAGCGGTATCGGAGAAGCAACGGCCAGGGTCCTCGCCCGAAGCGGAGCCCAAATGGTACTCGCAGCAAGGCGCGGAGAACGGCTCAAGCAGCTGCAGTCGGCGATTGAGCAGGAAGGAGGTACGGCGGTCTACCAAGTGACGGATGTGAGTGTGCAGGCGCAGGTAGAGGAGCTGGCCCGGCTCGCCCTTGACACATACGGACAAATCGACGTGCTGGTGAATAATGCAGGGATCATGCCGCTGTCTTATCTGCACGAGAAGAAGATCGAAGAGTGGGACCGGATGATCGATGTAAACGTGAAGGGTGTGCTCTATGGGATCGGGGCCGTGCTTCCGCATATGCGGGAGCGCCGGCAGGGGCACGTCATCAACGTCTCGTCGGTGACCGGGCACATCGTCCGCAAAACGTGGGCGGTTTACTCAGGCACCAAATTCGCCGTTCGGGCAATAACCGAAGCACTGCGCCAAGAAGAAGCGCACAATAACATCCGCACGACGATTATTTGTCCGGGAGGCGTCGACACCGAGCTGGTGCACACGATTACGAACGAAGAAGTGAAGCGGGACATCGAAGCTTCCATGGACATCGCCTTAACCCCGGAGGCCATCGCTAACGCTATTGCCTACGCCATATCCCAGCCGCCGCAAACGGCCGTCAATGAAATTATTGTAAGGCCTACCAGGCAGGAATTATAATACGAATAACCATGGCTCACCTGTCGTCAGGTGGGCTTTTTCGCTTAGGAGGGATTTGGAGGCATGAGTTACTCGATCGGGGAAGTGTCGGCCCAAACGGGTTTGTCGATCCATACGCTGCGGTATTATGAAAAAGAAGGCATTATGCCGGGCGTTCAGCGCAACGAAAGCGGCATCCGCCTGTACGAAGCGAAGGATATCGAAGCGCTGGAGTTCATCTGCTGCCTGCGGGAAACGGGGATGGGCATCGCTGACATTAAACAATTCGTCAACCACGCGACCACCATTCAGGAGCGGCTGGAGCGGCTACGGGAACAACGGCAGAACGTCCAGGAGCAAATGGCCCGGTTTAGAAAATATGAGGCTATGCTGAATCGCAAAATCGGCCTTTATGAAGACATGGCCCAAGGAGACTCCGATGAAAAACACCATGCATAACGTCCGGCTCGCCTTATATCACCGGGATCACGAGGCTGGACTTGAAGCTTTTACGCTGCCGGAGGAGCAGCATGAATTCACCGCACTGCCGTTTGAAGTCATACAGAACGCACTGGAGCGGGAGGAGCGGCATCCGATCGTCATTTTGGGGGATGAAGAGCCGGTCGGCTTTTTCATTCTGGATGCAGGGGAAGACCGGGGGCAGTACTCGGACAACCCCCATGCCCTGCTGCTGCGGGCTTTCTCCATCGATCACAGGCATCAGGGACAAGGGTACGCGACGCAGTCTCTGCTCGGCCTGAAGGCGTTTGTCAAACAGCATTTCCCGGCGGCCGATGAGGTGGTCCTTGCCGTTAATATGAGAAACGCTGCCGCGCGTCATGTCTATCTCAAAGCAGGTTTCCGTGATGAGGGACGAACCAGGATCGGGCCGGCGGGTCCGCAGCACATTCTGGTACTCGGGATCTCATAACGAGAGTATAGAGAAAAAAGGAAGAAAGTACTTTGCGGCGCAGGCTGAACCATCGGCCTGCGCCGTATTTTTCAGGTGCGGCTGCAGCTGCCGGCTCTGAATTCCCTCCTCCATAAAATGACCTTTTCCTGGCGTCGCCTTCACCAAACTACCCGCAGACAAGACTAAAATTGCATACCACCCGATTATATGCTATGACTGAACTACAATCTTAAAGGAATATAGGTGTGGGATCAGATGAGAATAAAAGCCCTGTTTATAGCTCCATATGCAGCCATGGAAAACTTGATCGAGACGTGCCGTGCGGAAGAGAAGGATCTGGACCTTCAGATCCGGGTCGGAAATCTTCAAGAAGGGGTTGCCATCGCCAAGCAGGCGGAGGCCGAAGGGGTCGACGTCATCATCAGCCGCGGCGGAACGGCCAAGCTGATCGGGGAGGCCGTCGATATCCCCGTCGTCGACGTGCATGTATCCGGCTATGACATGCTGCGGGTATTGACGCTGGCGAACGATTTTCCGCGGAAAAAGGCGATTGTCGGCTTTCCCGCCATCACCCTCGGCGCCAAGGCCATCATCGATTTGCTGGAAATTCCGATCGATATCTTCACGATTCATGACGAGGACGAGACGGAGAGCCTGCTTAGAAAGCTCAAGGAGGAAGGCTACCAGCTGATTATGGGGGATGTGGTGACCTTCGAAACGGCGTCCCGGCTGGGGCTTGTGGGTATTCTGATCCAGTCCGGGCGCGAAGCGATCTTCGATGCCTTTCAGGAGGCGAAAACCGTCTCCCGCTGGATGATGAAGAACCGGCTGGAAATCGAAAGGCTCAAAGCTGTGCTGCAGGTCACGGCAGGGGATGTGATGGTTCTGTCAGAGAACGGGCAGGTCGTGTACGAGCAGTGGAAGCATTTCGATTCCCGTCCCGTTCCGCATGTCGGCTGGGATCACCACGCTTTCCGGGAGACGGCGGCGGTCCGGGAGACCAGCCATGCAAGCGATGCGGAAGGCAGGCCGCTGAAGATCGTCAAAACCCGGGTCACGGTGGAAAATGGGGCTTATTTGGTGTGCGAATTTTCGCGCGTCCATATGAATTCGCCGGCCGAGGCGGTTTTGCAGGTGAAGACGGGCACGCCGCCGCTGATCATTCATCAGAGCGAAGCGATGGACGCTTGTTTGTCGATGATCGACCGGTGCCTTTCTGCACCCCGGTTCGTCCTGATCGGGCCGAGGGGGGCCGGCAAGGAGTTGATCGCGCGTTATATTCATGACCGCAAGTTCAGCGGGGAGGGCCTGCTCGCCTCCGTCCAGGCTGCGGATATGCTGGCCCTGGAGCCCGACGAAGTCGACGCAGAGATCAAGACGCTGCATATCCACGCGCTCGATATGATGGATAGCAACCTGAGGGCCGAGCTGTGGCGGAGAATGGACGCTTTTCAGGGAAAGGGAATCACCCTCATCTTCTCGATGGTTGAAGAGCAGCATTTATGGGGAGCCTATGAGGACGGAATTGTCCGGATCCATGTTCCTGCGCTGGCGGAGCGAAAAGAGGATATCCGGGAGCTGGTCACCTCGTTTTTGCTGTATTTTAACCAAACGCAGGGCACCTCGGCCATTAAAATGACGGACAAAGGGCTGGCCCTGTTGATGGACTACAGCTGGCCGGGCAACGTATCGGAACTGCGGGCGCTGCTTCAGGAGGCGGTGCTTTTGGAGAAAGGGTACGTCATCGAGCACGCCTTGATCGAACAGCTGCTGCAGCGAAAAGGCGAGGCTGCCGGAGTGATTGGCGGAGAACTGCTGAACGGCACGCTGGAACAGATCGAGAAGGCGATCATTGAGAAGGTGCTGGAGCAGGAGGGCTTTAACCAGACCAAAGCGGCGAAGCGTCTGAACATTAACCGGTCGACATTGTGGAGAAAGCTTAAGGAATGATATCGGATTCTTCATTGTTGTTTAAATATGCAACACTTTTGGTTAAATGAATTTTATTTAGCTAAAAAGTGTTGCATTATTTTTTGTAAACGTTTATCATAATCGATGTAATCGTTTTATGTAATCGCTTTTACAAAACGAACTGTTTAAATTTACAACACAGGAGATGACACAGCCATGAAAATAAAGGCAGCCATTGACAAAGTCCCCGGCGGGATGATGTTGATCCCATTGCTGATCGGCGCCCTGATTCGGACGTTCTTTCCGCAAGTATTCGATATGCCGGAATTCAAGAGCTCGTTTACAGGCGGTCTATTGACCGGTACATCCGCGCTGCTTGCCGCCTTTTATATTTGCTTAGGATCGACGATTCGGTTTCAGGCAACCGGTTACATTTTGAAGAAGGGCGTCAGCCTTTGGGTAGGTAAAATCGGTACGACCTTCCTGATCGCCCTGCTGATCAAAGCGATTTTCCCGGATCAGAACAATCTGTTCCTGGGGCTGTCGGCTCTGGCCATCGTCGCGGCATTCTCCGACACCAACGGCGGCTTGTACATGGCGCTGATGGGTCAGCTCGGCAAGAAAAAGGAAGACGTCGCCGCATATTCGATCATGTCACTGGAATCCGGCCCGTTCTTTACGATGCTCATTCTCGGCGTTGCCGGCCTGGCCAGCTTCCCGATTATGGCGTTTGTCTTTGCGATTCTGCCGCTTCTGCTCGGCATGATCCTCGGAAACCTCGATGAGAAGATGCGCGAGTTCCTGAGCAAGGGACAGGATGTCATCATTCCGCTCTTTTCGCTGGCGATCGGCGCTGGCATTAACCTGACCAACGTGGTCAAAGCCGGATTCTCCGGTGTCATTCTGGGGATTGGTGTTGTCGTGATCACAGGCATCGTCCTGTTCCTGATCGACCGTCTGACTGGCGGCGACGGCGTGGCCGGGATCGCGGCATCGTCTACAGCGGGCAACGCTTCGGCAGTTCCGATGGCGGTTGCCGCAGTGTACTCCGGCTACAGCAGCATTGCTGCGGATGCAACGCTCCAGGTAACGGCATGCGTCATTGTGACGGCGATTCTGACCCCGCTTCTGACGACCTGGTTCGCAAGAAGGGCGCAGCGGCGGAGTTCACAGGCGTAAGTGGCATGGACAAGGAATCAAGTAAGGGAGTCGTTCAACATGCAGCATATGTACATTATCGCAGATGATTTGACGGGAGCTAACGATGCCGGCGTGCAGCTGTCCAAGATCGGGATCACGTCAACCGTGTATCTCGATTCCCAAGCTGCTCCGGCCAAGCCGAACGGGGATGTTGCCATTATCGATACGGACACCCGGGCTGCCGGTGAGCAGGAAGCATACGACAACGTTTCTCAAGCAAGCACTTTGTTCTATCAGCAAGGGTATCATCAAGTATATAAAAAAATGGACTCGACCTTACGGGGGAACGTGGCTGCCGAACTGGCAGCCGTCGTTTCCGTTCATCAGCCGGAAGTGGTCGTGATTGCCCCGGCGTATCCGAAGATGAACCGTCAAACCCTTGACGGTTATCAGCATGTCCACGGGCAGCGCGTCTCGGAGACCGAATTTGGTCGCGATCCCAAAACGCCGGTCAAGGACAGCTTCATTGCGAATCTGTTCCGGCCGTATGCGGGTCAGCAGAGCATCGTCCTGATTGATCTTGCGCAGCTGCACGGGCGGGCGGAACGGCTGATGCAGACGATCGAGGAACATACCGCATCGGGACGGACCTGGTTTATATGCGACGCGGCGACGGATGAAGATTTGAAAGGAATCGCCGACGTTTTCGCCCGGGCGGGTAAAAAGACGGTATGGGCCGGTTCGGCCGGATTGATCGAGCACCTGCCGGAGGCGCTTCAGCTGGAGCGAACCGCTGACCGTCCGGAGGACCGGCTCCGGGTCGCCAAGACGCTGACCGTGTCCGCCAGCTTGTCGCAGGTGACCAAGCAGCAGCTGGAGAATGTCCGGTCGATGCCGGACACCTGCTTCGTGGAGCTGGACCCGGTGGAGCTGATCAAGCGCACGTACGCTCTGCCGGACGTCATGGCTTCCTTGGCCAAGGAAGCGGACAAGAAGCATTTTGTATTGTTTGTCGATTCGTCGGTCAACAATAGAGAAGCGACGAAGCGGCTGGAAGCCGAGCTCTCCATCGGAAAAACCGAAATCGGCGAGACGATTTCCAGAGAGCTCGGGGCGATCGCCCGGGAGGTTTTAGGCACATACGAGGACATTAACGGCCTGGTTCTGACCGGCGGCGATACTGCCAAGGCGGTGTGCAATCAGCTGAACATGAACCAGATGCAGCTCTGCACCGAGGTGGAGGCCGGGCTTCCGCTCGGGAAGCTGCGCGGCGGAGCGGATACAAGAGAGTACTGGGCCGTAACGAAGGCCGGAGGATTCGGTAACGAGCATTCTTTGATGAATGCGTTGATCTATATGAGTGGAGAGGATGAATGAAAATGAGCGAAACCAAAGCTGTCATTGGCATTACGATGGGGGACGGAGCCGGAGTTGGCCCCGAAATTATTCTGAAGAGCCTGCAGAACCAGGAGATTTACGACCTGTGCCATCCGCTGGTGATCGGGGATGCGAAAATTCTGAACCGGGCCAAGGCTTATGTCAACAGCAGCCTGAACGTTGAAGCGGTGACTGAGGACCAGCTCGGCAGTCTGAACTATGAGCACGGCACGGTCTACTGCCTTGACCTGAATCTGCTTAGCGAAGACCTTCCGCTTGGACAGGTATCGGCTGAAGCCGGCCACGCGGCGTTCGAGTATTTAGCCAAAGCGATCGATTTGGCGAAGAAGCAGCAGATCGACGCGATCTGCACCGCTCCGCTGAACAAGGAAGCCCTGCATAAAGGCGGCCACAAATACCCGGGGCATACGGAAATTTTGGCCGATCTGACGGGAACGAGCGAGTTTTCCATGATGCTCTCCGCGCCGAACCTCAAGGTGATCCACGTCACCACTCACGTCGGCCTGATCGATGCGGTGAAAATGATCAATCCGGAGCGTGTTTACCGCGTTATCCAATTGGCGCATGAGACACTGACGAAGTCCGGCATCGCGCAGCCGCGCATTGCCGTCTGCGGCATCAATCCGCATGCGGGCGAGAACGGCCTGTTCGGCTACGGCGAGGAAGAGGAGAAGGTCGTGCCAGCCGTGCAGCGCGCCCAGGACGAGGGCATCAACGTCGTCGGACCTCTGCCTGCGGACACGCTGTTCTTCCGCACCGTCCGCGGCGACTTCGACATTGTCGTTGCCATGTATCATGACCAAGGCCACGGACCGGTCAAGGTGCTCGGCCTCGACGCAGGCGTAAACATCACCGTCGGCCTGCCGATTATCCGCACAAGCGTAGACCACGGCACCGCCTTTGACATTGCGGGCAAAGGGATCGTGGAAGAGAAGAGCATGATGGAAGCGATCCGCCAGGCGGTTGAGCTGGCACCGAAGAAACAATAAATCGAGATTGAGAAGTAGATGGCTCCTTAGACGGGGGCCATCTTTTTTATTTCCCAGTTGCCTCCTTTATCGTTCAGAAAATATTCGGAAACAATCCAGCGGCTTTTCATTCAAATGCTATACTGTTGTAATGGGAACACCCCGGATTTATGTCTTGACCTTGATAGGGGCGGCTGGTTTTCCGCATACTAAATCGAAATGTTAGAGGGCCATATTAGGCCGAAATAACAGGGAGTTCAATGCAAAACTTTATCATAGGCAGCATTTACGGTAAAATGCCGATCCCTACAGATATATCTCTTTTGGGCTAAGGAGGGATGCTCATGCTCAAACGAATCTGGCCCTTCGGGCTGATTGTTCTTGTTCTTATTTTTGCGTATATTCTGGTCCGGTTTTTCCTCGCGTCCATGACCATCGGTGACTTGGTCGGACAGATCCGGCTTCAGCGGGCCGACGATCCGTCCGTTAAGCATGTCGTGCTGATCGCCCAGGAGCTCGACAACCCGTTCTGGCGGGAAATGGAGCAGGGGGCGGAGGAAGCGGCGGACAAGCTGGGGATGCGGATTGATTATACCGGCCCGATCCGCATCAATCCCGCCGAGCAGATGAGGCTGCTGGAAAGGGCGATCGCATCCGGCCCCGACGGCATCCTCGTGCAGGGAATCGTGGATCCGGATTACGATGCGCTGATTCAAAGAGCCACAGGGCAAGGGATTCCGGTGATCACGGTAGATGCAGACGAACCGGGCAGCTCCCGCCTGGCCTATGTGGGAACCGACAACCTGGGAGCGGGAAAACGAATGGGCGAATTGGTGCTGAAGGAAGCGGCCGGCAAAGGGAAGATCGGCGTCATGATCGGAAGCGAACGGGCCGAAAATATGCAGCTGCGCCTGGCCGGATTTCGCTCGGTGATTTCAGCGGCCCCCGGCTTCGCCATTGTGGACGTCCGCGCGTCCAACATTTCGCGGATCGGGGCGGCCAAGCAGGCCGAGGCGATGCTGAAGCAGCACCCGGATATCCAGACGATCGTCGGCTTCAGTTCCCTGGACGCCGCCGGAATCGTCGAGGGCATCCAAGCTGCGGGCAGGACGGGAATCCGCGTATATGGCTTTGACGACCTGGCCATGACCCGGCAGGGGATCGAGCAGGGCGAAATCGCGGCGTCCATTGTGCAGTCGCCGAAAGAAATGGGGGCCCGGTCAATCGGCCTCTTAAACGAGAAATTTCACGGCAAGTCCTTTGCGGCCGAGCATTTTATCCCGACGAGCGTCTTGGACAAGGCGGCGCTGAATCTGGAGGTGGCCGGCCCATGAACATGCGCCGGATGCTGCTCATTGTGATCCCCGCCTTGTTTGTCCTGACGAACGCGGTATCGTTTTTTATTTTTCAAAGCGGGCGAACCGTTCAGCAGAGCTATAATATGATGCTGGACCGGGTATTACTATACAAACAAATCGATGCGGAGACCCGCAGCAATTTAAGCGCCGTCAATGTGTATCTGACGGACCGGAGCGAGCGGAGCCGGCAAATCTACCAGGAGCATCAGAGTCAGCTCCGAAAACTGCAGGCGGAACTGAACGCCCAGGATGCCATTCCGACCACGGAGCTGAGCGTACGGAGTTACCGCAACCTGCTGGAGACGTTTCTTGCGCAGGAATCCGGCATCCTGCAGGCGTTAAGCGGCAAGACCCCGCTGGCATACGCCAACTCCTATGCGGCGGCGGAGAAGACGGCCGGTTTCATCCAGGAAGAGGCGTATCGGCTGATCGACCAGGAGCTGAGCTATTATCAGCCCCTATATCGGAGCATTCTGGCGCAGACCGACCGGATGAACCAATGGGGCGTCGCCTTGTTTATATTCAGCACGCTGATCAGCGTCCTGCTGGCTTACTGGATCTCCCTCCGCATCACCAGACCGATCCGGCAGCTGGCCAGGACAGCCCGGCAAATTTCGGACGGCAACCTGCAGGTGAAGCCGCCGGTGATGAAGAGCCGCGACGAGTTTCGGATTCTGTCCGAGGCTTTCGTGCAGATGCAGGACAATTTGAAATCACTCATCCGCAAGGAAAAAGAAGGGCTGGAAAAGGACCGGCTCGTCAAGGAGCTGGAGCTGGAGGTGCTGCAAAACCAGATCAATCCTCACTTCCTGTTCAATTCCCTGAACGTGCTGTCCAAGCTGGCGCTGATCGAAGGGGCCGAGAAGACGAGCGATCTCACGGTCACGATGTCCAATCTGCTGCGTTACAATTTGCGCAAGCTGGACCGGCCGGTGCCGCTCCGCGATGAGGTGGAGCATGCGAAGGAGTATTTTACGATTCAGCAGGCCCGCTTTCGCGACCGCATCCGGTTCGTCACGGATATCGAGGAGAAGGCTCTGGATGTACTCGTGCCGGTGCTCACGCTGCAGCCGCTGCTGGAGAACGTATTCGTGCACGGCATCGAAGGCATGGAAGAGGGGGCCGAGGTTCGGCTTGCGGTCTCTGCCATGCCGGGCGGGACACGGATTGCCATTTCCGATAATGGGATCGGGATGAGCGAGGAGGTCCGGCGGTCGCTGCTGGATACTGACGCACCGCGGCTGCGAGATCAGGGAGGCGGAGAAGCCCGGCACTCCGCAGGGCACTCGACGGGCCTCGGAACCCGCAACGTGTTTAAGCGCCTGGAGCTGTTTTATGACAGGAAGGATTTGATTGACATTGTCAGCGAGCCCGGGAAGGGGACGACGGTCCTTTTGAACATCCCTGCCGCACGAAAGGAGGACGGCCATGTATCGTCTGCTGATCGCCGATGATGAAGCGCTGGAGCGGGAAGGTATCGAATGGATTGTGAACCGGATGATGCCGGATACGTTTGAAACGATTCATGCGGAGAACGGCCGGATGGCCATACAGAAGGCGGAAGAGCACCGCCCGCACATCGTCATGATGGACGTGAGAATGCCGGGCATTCAGGGGCTGGAGGCATTAAAAGAGATTAAAGCCCAAAATCCGCAGGCCAAAATGGTACTCATCACCGCTTATGAAAATTTTGAATACGCCAAGCAGGCGATCACCCTCGGCGTGCACGAGTATCTGGTCAAGCCGGCCAAAAGGGAGCAGATCGTTGCCGTGCTAAGCCGGCTGGTGCAGGAGCTGGAGGAGGAGCAGCACAAGCGCGATGAGGAGCTCGCGGTGCGCGAGCAGTTCTTTCAGCTGCTGCCGCTGGCCGAGACGGAAATCGCGCTGCATCTGATGTCGGGCCATGTCAATGAGACGGAGACGGGCCATCTGGCGGATATTTTGCAGCTCCCGGTCGACAAAGGCTGTTCTTTGGTGCTGGGACTGTCCGAAGTGGGGGACGCCAAGAAAAAAGTGTACGACGCCGTAAAAACGGCGGCGCACGCAGCCCCGAAAGACGGCTACGGCACGGTCGTCAGCTCGCTCATTCACAGCCATATGGCCCTGTTCCTGCTGGGAACGAGGCAGACTGGCGACTCGGCGTTGGCTGAAGGCGCCCGCGAGCTCGGCACACGGTTGGCTGATGTGCTGAGGGAACAGTGCGGGATGGCCGTCCCGGTCGGCATCGGAACCGTCCAGAATCGGGCGGAAGGAATCAAGCGGTCTTATTATGAGGCTGTTTTCGCCTCCAGGTATGATCAGGAAGGGGGCGGCATCTGCCGCTTTGAAGACCTGGTGCAGGCTTCGGGCGCCGGCGGAACGCATGCAGAGAAGCTGATCAACGGATCCGGCGATGCCGGAGAGAGCGCCTATGTTGAATTGGCGATCCGCCAAATCCGTGAAGAACGGGAGCAGCGGACCACCAATATGCTGGACCGGGCGGTGCTGTATATCCGGGGCCGATTTCAGGAGGAGCTGTCGCTCGAAGATGTGGCGGAGCATGTCCACTTGAATCCTTACTATTTCAGCAAAGTATTCAAACAGCAGACCGGGGAAACCTTTATCGACTATGTGACCCGGCTGCGGATCGACAAAGCCAAGGAGCTGATGAAAGACGGCCGGTACAGCATGAAGGAGGTCTGTTACCAGGTGGGGTATAAGGATCCGAATTATTTCAGCCGGGTATTCAAAAAAGTGACGGGCCTCACGCCGTCCGACTACAGAGTGCAGCACCAATGAGAGACAAAAGTCCATGCCGAATGCGGGCATGGACTTATTTGTGATGCGAGCCGAATTTGTGCTAGTCCGGGCTTATCAGGCGAATGACGGAGCGATTTTATGCTGATCTACCGCAAATAAGTGAAGGGAATCGAAAGCGGATGCAAAGGTCCCCCATGTTACAATGGATGTAGGCTTTTAGTGATGATTTCTAAGATTTCATCGATCCAAATAGATTGAACTTTAGTTCATTCTATCCAAATTAATGACATGGAAGGGATAATATATGAGCTCTATTACATTGGAACATAGCAGCGAGCAGGATAACCAGAAGATCAGCATGAAGTTCGTGACGCTGGTGTCCATCGTAGCTGCTTTAGGCGGTTTGCTGTTTGGTTTTGATACAGCCGTTGTATCGGGCGCCATCGGTTTCATGGAAAAGCGCTTTAACCTGAACGATTTCCAGACAGGCTGGGCGGTTTCCAGCTTGATCATCGGCTGTATCCCCGGAGCCCTGTTCTCCGGCATGCTGAGCGACAAGTTCGGCCGGAAAAAAGTCATCATTGCGGCAGCGCTTCTTTTCATTATCGGATCCATTGGCTCGGCCATACCGAATACGTTCAGCGGGTTTATCATCGCCCGGATGATCGGCGGCGTTGGCATCGGCATTACATCCACCTTGTGTCCGCTGTATAATGCGGAGATCGCCCCGGCCAAATTCCGCGGCCGCCTCGTCGCATTAAACCAGCTGGCAACGGTTACAGGCATTTCGCTCGTGTACTTCATCAATCTGTGGATCGCCGGCATGGGTGACGATGCTTGGGATGTGTCGAGTGCCTGGCGCTGGATGTTTGGCTTCGGCGTCATTCCCGGCGCACTGTTCCTTGTGCTGCTGTTCTTCGTGCCGGAAAGCCCAAGATGGCTGATCAAGCAAGGCCGGGCGGCCGCAGCGCTGCCGGTCCTGCTCAAAATTCACGGCGAAGAGCTGGCGAAGCAGGAAGTGCGGGATATCAAGGAGTCGTTTAGCCAGGAAAAAGGATCGTTCCGCCAGCTGTTCAGCCCGGGGCTGCGCATGGCGCTGATCGTCGGTGTCGGACTGGCGATTCTGCAGCAGGTGACCGGCATCAACGCCGTGATGTATTATGCGCCGGAGATTTTTAAAGAGACCGGTGCCGGTACGAACGCCGCGCTCGTTCAGACGATTTTTGTCGGCGTGATCAACCTCTTGTTTACCATTTTGGCCATTTGGCTGATCGATAAAGTGGGACGGAAGGCGCTGATGCTGGTCGGATCGGCCGCGATGCTGATCTCCCTCGCCGTCATCGGAACGGCGTTCCAGACCGGACATACCTCCGGACCGCTGGTCCTGATCTTTATTCTGATTTACGTCGCGGCTTTTGCGATCTCGCTCGGACCGGTGGTATGGGTCCTCATTTCGGAGATCTTCCCGAACCGGGTCCGCGGTATCGCGACGGCCATTGCCTCGATGGCTTTGTGGATCGCCGACTACGTCGTATCCCAAGCCTTCCCGCCGATGCTGTCTTCGGCAGGTCCGGCGGCAACCTTCTGGATTTTCGGCGTCATGTCGCTGATTTGCCTCGTGTTTACTTGGCGCGCGGTACCGGAAACCAAAGGAAAGTCCCTGGAGGAAATGGAAGCCATGTGGGCACAAGGAAAATAATACGCATATAAAAAGGGGAGTTCCCTGGGTCGATGAACCTGGGAACTCCCCTTTTTTGTGTGTTGGAACAACCGGTATGGACTACCGACATCCACCGGTTTCAACCGAAGATCCGGTTACAGAATCCGGCGTGCGGTGACGAACCGTTTTTTCCACTGGCCGTCAAAGGCTTCGACGTGAACGCCGAGCTCTTTGGAGTACGTGTGAAGAATTTGATTATTGCCCATATAGATGCCAACGTGGCCGATATCCAGCCCGCGGGCGCTGAAGAACAGCAGGTCCCCTTTGCGCAGATCGCTTAAGGACACTTCCTTGCCGGCCTTCGCCTGGTCGTAGGACACGCGGGGTAGCTCGACCGACAGCACATCCTCGTAAACCCGCTTGACGAAGGAAGAGCAGTCGAATGTCTTCGTCTGGTCCGGAGAAGCTCCGAATTCGTAAGGGGTGCCGAGGAACTTTTTACCGTAAGAGATCAGCTCGTCCGCCTGCATGTCGGCAAGCGAAACGCTGGCATAGTCGGTATATTTCGGCTTGGCCGATATGTATCCTGTTTGATGGTTTTCCGTCTCCACCTCCAGCCAGAGGGCGTTCACTTCGCGGATGACATGCACCTTCTGTCCGGCGGCAAGCATGCCGAGTGACGTTGCATCGCTCGCTGAATCCGGCTTGCTCCGCAGGTTCACACCCCAGCGGATAGAAGTCTCAAGCGAAACCTTGGAAGTAATCCGCACCGTGTGCGCATCCGGCTGCCAAGCGACCTCGCTGCCCAGCGCTTCGCTCACAAAGCGCAGCGGCACGAGGGAATATCCGCCGGAGATTTGGCCGGGCACTGTCACCTCGAGGGCTTGTCCGTTCAGGTTCGCGGTATGCTCGCCGATCCGGTAGGTCAGCGTGGTGCCTCCCTTGGTGGCCTTCAGCATCTTCGTGGCGTTATCCCAGGCCAGCTTGGCCCCTTGGCGCTCAAACAGGCCGCGCATCGGCACAAGTACTGTACCGCCGACATTCAGCGGCTGCACTTCGGTCTGCAGCTGCCGGCCGTCCAGATAGACGGCGATCGGCTTGGAGGATGCCGGAGCGGCATCCGCATAGACCGACGTGCCAGCGATCATGGCAGCGGCCAGGCCGGCAAGAACCGCCCCTTTTTTTCTCATCATGTTATCATCACCTTGTTTCAACTGGATTGACGGTTCGTGGATGATGAACCGCATAGGAACAGGGAATTCCGGCGGGTATCTTTACCAAGAAGTCCCTGTATAGTTGGACGAGAGGGAGGGCGATTGGTTTTGTTCTTCAGCATTGGTAAATTAATGAAACGGACAAATTCTACACGGAGGCCACACTGCTGAAAAAGGCCGACGAGGCACTCTATGCGTCCAAGACGCATGGGAGGAATCAGACGACTCACTATAACGTACTGGATGGGAGGCTTCCTTGATGAAGGAGGTCTTTTTTTCACCAGTACATTCCTGCAACAGTAACCCCTCCAATTCTCCGGAATTCGTAGACGATTCACGGCTTTTGTCGTAGAATGATTTTTATTACACAAGAAGTGAGGTTCGGAGAGATGAATGCTGTTGCAAAAGTGAGCAAGGTTGTCGGTGGCACGTTTTCGGTTTGGGTCATTCTGTTTGCTTGTCTGGGCTTTTTTTTACCTAATGTCTTTATCCCGTTAAAGGGCTACATTTCGATCTTTTTGGGAATCGTCATGTTCGGCATGGGGCTGACCTTATCCTCCGCCGACTTTCGCGAAGTTTTCCGCCGGCCGCTCGAAGTGCTGATAGGCGTGGTCGGCCATTTCATCATTATGCCGCTGCTGGCTTATGTTTTGGCGCTGGTGCTAAACCTGCCGCCGGATATCGCCGTAGGCGTCATCCTCGTCGGATGCTGCCCGAGCGGCACCTCGTCCAATGTGATGACGCTGCTGGCGAAAGGGGATGTTGCGCTGGGGGTATCCATCGCTTCCGTGTCTACCATTATCGCACCGCTGGCTACACCCGCGCTGATCAGCCTGCTGGCCGGCCGCTGGATGCCGGTCGATGCCGGTGCGCTCATCAAGGACATTCTGATGGTGGTCATTTTGCCGATCGTGCTCGGGGTTATCGTTAAGTCCTTGTTTAAAAAGCAGGCCGAAGCCAGCGCTCAGGCACTCCCGCTCGTCTCCACCCTGGCCATTGTGCTGATTGTGGCGATCGTCGTGGCCGGCAGCCGCACCAAAATCATCGAAAGCGGTTTGCTGATTTTTGCGGTCGTCATTCTTCACAACCTGCTCGGGTATGCCCTTGGCTATTTGTTTGCCAAGCTCTTCCGCATGAACCTGAGCAAACGCAAAGCGGTCTTGTTTGAGACCGGTATGCAGAATTCGGGCCTGGGGGCGACGCTCGCCGCGGCTCATTTCAACCCCGTCGCCGCCGTGCCGAGCGCGATATTCAGTGTGTGGCACAACATTTCCGGCTCGCTCCTGGCCACCTGGTTCGCCCGGCGCTATGAGCAGGCGGAGATGGGTAAGAATCGGTAAGACTATAGAACTTGCAGGAGGCTTGTCCATGTGACAAGCCTCTTTTTCCTTAGCAATCGGACAGGCGCCGCACCGGGAAGGACATACGCCATCGGCGGGCCGTGCTAGAAAAGCGTATGTTATAGCAGTAGAGACCTCTCGTAGATTCTAGATTGAAAGAAGGGATACGATGCGATCAAAGATGCGGTCACACCAAAGGAAGATTCAGGAGCAGCTTGCGGCGTTTGCTTGGCTTCAGGCATGGGGGACCAACGTTGCGGCCATTGGCCAGACGAAAGGGCTCTCATCCCGCAAAAAGCAGCAGCAGGAAGGAGAGAGGCTGCAGCTTATCGGTAATGCGATGCAGGCGATTGCCAATGCCGCACAGGCAGAACTAACCGCCAGATTGAGAAGCTCTGCATCGAGCAAGGAAGTGAACGACATGATGGTCGCCGGCAACCTGCTGCAGTCCCTGGGGAACTCACTGGAGGTGATCGCAGGGGATGGGTCCTAACCGGCAGGGCAAGGATAAGGATAACAAGCGGGGGAGCCGCTTCCGAGAACGTTCGGGATCAGGTATGCACAGCAGGCGAACATATTCCCGCGTTCCGGCATAACTGGAGGGATGATATTGCTGTTATCAAGTGCCTTGAGCACATTCCGACGCGCCATTCGGTCACTGCCGGCAGACGGGCGGCTCACCCGGGAGGATCTTCTGATTCCGGAACTGCGTCTATCGGCAGACGGCCTTGTAGAGACATTTTACGCTCCGCATAATGATTATGTTCATTCATCCGCGAGCCTATTTATCGTGGGCTTGACCCCGGGCTTTACACAGATGAGAATCGCTTATGAAGCGGCGCGGCATGCCATGGATCAAGGATTGGGCGATGAGGCGGTGTGCCTGAGGGCGAAGGAGGCGGCCAGCTTTGCCGGCAGTCTGCGCGCGAACCTGATCTCCATGCTGGACGAGATGGGGATGCCGGAGTATTTGGGGATCCGCACGAGTGAGGCTTTATTTGGCACAGAGCGGGAGATGCTGCATACCAGTTCGGTGCTCCGCTATCCCGTCTTCGTCAACCGGGCCAATTACAACGGCAGCCACCCGAGCCTGATGGGGACTCCAAGCTTAAGGGACACGGCGCTAGCCAGCATCACTCAAGAGCTGAGCGTTTTTCCAGATCGCCCCTTCATCATTCCGCTTGGAATAGCCGTGGAAAGCGTCCTCCGGCTTCTGGCCGAGCAGGGAGTGCTGGACGCCGGGCAGTGCCTATGGGGCTTTCCCCACCCTTCGGGGGCCAACGGCCATCGGCACAAACAGTTTGCCGCACGGAAAGCGGAGATGAAAAAGAGCCTGCGTCGTTACTTCTCTTGATTGTCTGGCGGGCCTTCCCGTGTTATCGTTAGGATGGGCTTAAGGAATCCAAAAGTTTCTAGACCATCTTGATGGAGGTGTCTTTTTATGAAAGCGCTATTTATTGGAGGAACGGGAACGATCAGTACTGCCATTACGAAGCAGCTGCTGGCGCAGGGCTGCGAGCTGTACCTGCTGAACCGCGGACACCGGAATGATGCCCTGCCGGAAGGGGCTCATGTCATCCAGGCCGATATTCACGACGAGGAGCAGGTAGCCGGTCTGATCGCCGATCTCCAGTTTGACGTCGTGGCCGACTTTATCGCCTTTGTACCGGAGCATTTGGAGCGGGATTACCGCCTGTTCAAGGACCGTACGAAGCAGTTCATGTTCATCAGTTCGGCTTCGGCTTACCAGTCGCCTTTATCCGATTACCTCATCACCGAAGGAACTCCGCTATCCAATCCATACTGGGAGTATTCCCGAAACAAGATCGCCTGCGAGGATTACCTGATGAAGCAGTATCGCGAGCAGGGCTTTCCGGTGACCATCGTAAGGCCAAGCCATACGTACGACGAGCGCTCGATACCGCTTGGCGTACACGGAAGCAAGGGCAGCTGGCAGGTGGCGAAACGGATGCTGGAGAACAAGCCCGTCATTATTCACGGAGACGGTACGTCGCTGTGGACGATGACACATAACCGGGATTTTGCCAAAGGCTTTATCGGCCTGATGGGCAACATCCATGCGATCGGCGAGTCCGTGCACATTACATCGGATGAATCGGTCACCTGGAACCAGATTTACGAGATCATCGCCGACGCTCTGGGCGTGAAGCTGAATGCGGTTCATGTCGCATCCGAGTTCCTCGATGCCTGCAGCAAGGAGGATTTCAGGGGCAGCCTGCTGGGAGACAAGGCCAATACGGTTGTCTTTAACAATGCCAAATTGAAGCGGCTCGTTCCCGATTTTGTGGCGACCACACGGGTGGATCAGGGCATTAAGGAGACGGTGCAGTATATTCTGTCCCATCCGGAGCACCAGACCGAGGATCCTGAGTTCGACAGCTGGTGCGACAAGGTAGTTCAAGCTCTGCAGGAAGCGGCTGAGCGGATTAAAGGGTAAGGCAGGAGGCAGCGGAGCTGCCAAGAATATATAATTGTTTATGAAAAGGTGCCTGGAGACAGGCGCCTTTTTCGCTTGCATTGAAAGGACCGAGATCATACAGGCCGTTTCACATCATTATTTATCCGTATAAAATACCCGGGAGTGCAGCACGTCCATCGCATGAACGATCTCCTGCAGATCCTTCTCGGAAGCGTCCTGCAGCCGGGTGAGGAACCGCGTGCCGATATGGCCGAAGGCCTCTTTCATCACACGCTCCCCTTCGCCGGACAGGCGGACATACTGTTTGCGCCGGTCACTGGGGTCATCGTATTTTTCACATAACTGCTTGTCGCACAGCTTCTTGATTTCCCGGCTCGTATTCGGCATGGACATCTGCTGGCAGTCACTGATTTGGCTCAAGGTTACCGGCTGGCTTACGGCGATGTATTCGAGCATGCTGTACTGGACCGGCGTAATACCTTCGGGTTTGATACCTTGAGTCATTTCGTGTTTGACCTGATGTACGGCTGCCGTAAAGGCAATCAACTTGTCAAAAAGCTTATTTTCATCCATGATGTCACCACCTCTTCCTCACGAACATATCAAAATTATTATCAATAAACAATTATCATTTGACAACTAAACGGACTGCGTGGTAGGATTTGGTTATCAAATGATAAGTAAATGGGGTGGCACGATGAAGGTACTGGTCATTTACACGCATCCGAATCATCAAAGCTTAAGTTACTCGTTTTTGCAGAAAGTATTGGAAGGCAGCCGTGAGAATCCGGCGGTTTCGCAAATCCGGACGCTCGACCTCTATGAAGAGGGTTTTAATCCGGTTCTGATCTTCAATGAGACCAAACGGAGACGGGATATGCACAAGGACCCAGCGCTGGAGAAGTATCGGGAGATGCTGCTGTGGGCGGATAAAATCGTCCTGGTCTACCCGATTTGGTGGGGCCGGCCGCCGGCCATGCTGCTGGGATTCATCGACCAGATGTTTGCTTCGGGCTTCGCTTACAGGGACAAGGGCGGGCTGCTGCCGGAAGGGCTGCTGAAGGGCAGATCGGTCGTATGCATCTCCACCATGAAAGGGCCGGCGCTATATCCTCTGTTGTGGCTGAATAACGCACACAAAGTGCTGATGCGGAAGGCGCTGTTCCGGTTCGTGGGCATCAAGCGGGTGAAATTTTTTGAGTTCGGAAATATGGAAAGTCCCAAGGGTAGGCATGAGGCGAAGCTGGACCGGGTGTATCGGTATTTTAGAACCGTCGCACGTTGACCGGGGATGGAGCAGGAAGGCGAATGGGGATTTTTGCGGGAAGGCTTGAAATGGACCCTAAAATAGTTCAATATGAAGATATACGCAATTAAGAAAAAGTGGGCCGCTGCGGCGGTCGGTTAGAGTATACCAATCTATTGAACTAGGGGGATCCCATGGAAATAGGCATCAGTACCTTTGTGGAAACGACACCGGACGTAGAGACGGGTGAGGTCATCAGCCACGCGCAGCGTTTGCGCGAAGTAGTTGAGGAAATTGTACTTGCCGATCAGGTGGGGCTGGACGTATTCGGAGTAGGCGAGCATCACCGAAAGGACTATGCCGCGTCTTCGCCGGCGCTCGTACTGGCGGCGGCTGCGCCGCAGACCCGGCGAATCCGGCTCAGCAGCGCGGTCACGGTGCTGTCATCGGCCGACCCGGTGCGGGTCTTTCAGGATTTTGCCACGGTCGACGGGATTTCAAACGGACGCGCCGAAATTATGGCGGGCCGGGGGTCCTTTATCGAATCGTTCCCGCTGTTCGGATACGATCTGAACGATTACGACGAGCTGTTTGACGAGAAGCTGGAGCTGCTGCTCAAAATCCGGTCTTCCGAAAAGGTGACCTGGGAGGGCCGCCACCGGCCGGCGATTCACAACCTGGGCGTGTATCCGCGTCCGGTTCAGGATCCGCTGCCCGTCTGGATCGGCAGCGGAGGCAACCAGGAGTCGGTCATCCGTGCCGGCCTGCTGGGCCTGCCGCTGGTGCTGGCCATTATCGGAGGCAGACCGACGCAGTTTGCGCCGCTGGTGGAGCTGTACAAGCGGGCGGCTGCCCACGCGGGCCACGACGTGTCGAAGCTGGCGGTGGGCTCCCATTCGCACGGCTTTATAGCCGAGGAGACGGAGAAGGCCGCCGACCTGTTCTTCCCTTCCACCCAGTACAGCATGAATGTGCTGGGACGGGAGCGGGGCTGGGGCCATTATGACCGCAACAGCTTCGACAACGCCCGCAGCTTCGAAGGCGCCCTGTACGTCGGCGATCCGGAGACGGTCGCCCGGAAGATCATCCATCTCCGCAAGAATGTGGGCGTCACGCGCTTTATGCTGCACGTGCCGGTCGGCTCTATGCCGCATCATCTCGTGATGCGAGCTATTGAGCTGCTCGGAACCGAGGTGGCGCCGCTCGTGCGTGAGGAGATTGCGAAATGGGAAGCCGCGGGCGAGCCGAAGGAGTAAGGCCTGCAGCCGGGGGCTCGCGGGTATGCGAGAGCGGAAGGAATCACGTGGCTGGTGAACCGTGCAGCGGGCAAGTGTGCTCAGGCGTGATAGCAAGCCGCGGGCACACGGGTGCCCTGAGCAAACGGTTTAACGCAGCGCTTTAGTGCCACCAGCTGCTGCATGTACACACATTTCAATAATCACAAAAAAGAGGGGGTTTTGTCCCCCTCTTTTTTATGTGCTTAAGCAGAAGCTTGCCAGCGTGCTGGTGAAATAGATGCACTTTTCACTTAATGTGAAGCAAACGACTGATTTCGAACTGAATATGTGCAATTATTTCAGGCAGTATTTTACTCGGAGCCCGCAGAACCCTTCAATTCCTGCGCATATCCATCATTCAAGCGCACTGGCCAGGAGGTGAAGTTGATCAGTGCGTCATCCGCGTGCGTCAGCTGATCGATCGCCCCGGTCGGGACCAGGCGGGCGATGGCGGAATCGGCGATCGCCTTCCGGCAGGCCTCGACATAGCTTCCCGTATTCAGTACAGGATAAGGCCGGACGGCGCCGTTGATCCCGACCTGAAAATCCGCGATCTGCGGCGGGATCTCCGGGGTGATCCCAAGCGCATTATGCCGCTCTGCCAGCTGAATCAGCGCCTGATTGACGGCTTGCTCCCGGCTTCCCGTGTCTGCAGCGGCCAGGATACGGTCAAGAACCGGTCCCACTGCGGGGGCGGCAGCCAGGTGGGAGAAGGCTGTTCCGAACCATTTAGGGTAAGGCCAGTATGTCCGCTCCTGCAGGAAGCACATCTCCATGATCCGGCGGACCAGGGTACAGGCGATCAGAACGGAGCCACGAAGGTCGCCGGCTTCGGCTGTCCTGCCTATAAGCGGCTGCAAATTGCCGATTAAATGCCACTGGGACGCCAGCATCCAGAGCCAAATATCCTGCGGATACCATGCGAGCTGCCCGCGCATTCGGGTCAGCTCACCGGCATCGTCATGGAACACAGCGCCTGCCGTAAACTGCAGCAGATGCTGCTGCGGGAGAGACAGCCACTGCTGTGGAGTGAGCGGGTCCGGTCCCTGGATGCGGAGCTGGGATGCCAGCCAGTCCTCAAGGGTCGTCACATGGACATGGTGCTGAACCGTCCCGTTCTGCCATGAAAAAAACCGCACGGGATATCCCATAAAATCGTCCGGCAGCCCACTGTCGACGCGCATACTCACCTTTCCGACCTCGGTAGTTGAAACGAAAATCTGCAGCCTCGGTCCCCAGCTGTGATCGGTCGAGCGCGGCTGGTCATACCCCAGCACCTCGGAGCCTTCGCCGATCAAAGCCGCTGCATGCGGACATTGAATCAGTTTGCTGACGACTTCTTCATAAAACAACTGAGACAGCTGTAATCCAGGAATAAATAAACTCAAGGTTTCCCATCCTCCTGATCATCGGGGAAACACGCAGGTTGTCGGGCTAGTGATGCGTTATCCCCTTTCGTTGTTCTGCCCGGTTAACTAAGGGAGTTACCATAGACAACGCCTCCTTTAATAATTTTCCTTCGGTTTGAAGATCCGCCTTGCCGTTACTGATATCATGATGAACTCTGCGGTAATCCTTACGCTACCCCCGGAATCGTGATCGTGACCGTCGTTCCTTCGCCTTCAACGCTTTCGAAACGGATCGATCCCTGGTGATTCTCGATGATTTTGTAGCTGACCATCAGGCCGAGGCCCGTTCCCTTATCCTTCGTCGAATAGAACGGCTCGCCCAGTTTCGCCAGCTTGCTTTCCGGAATGCCGGAGCCGTTGTCGGCAAACCGCACGATGATGTTGTGGTTGTCGCTCAGGCTGGCCTGGATGTTGACCTCGCCGCCGCGCGGCATCGCTTCAATCGCATTTTTCAGCACGTTGATGAATACTTGCTTGAGCTGGTTCTCGACGCAGACCACCCTCATGCCCGGCTTCAGGTCGATGTTCATCTCTACGTTGTTCATGTTGGCCTGCGATTCCAGCAGCATGATGACGTCATGCAGGATGCGCTCCAGGTCCATTTGGACAAAATCGACCGCCTGTGGCTTCGCCAGCACCAACAGCTCGCTGACGATCTGCTCGATGCGGTTCAGCTCGTTCAGCATGATCCCTATATAAGAGTCGTTGCCCGTCTCCTTTTTGGACATCAGCTTGGTGAAGCCCTTCAGCGCGGTCAGCGGGTTGCGGATTTCGTGGGCGATGCCTGCAGCCAGCTGGCCGACGGCCGACAGCATTTCGGTTTTGCGGAGCATCTCTTCCGCCTGCTTGCGCTCGCTGATATCCTCGGACAGTTTGACGTAGTGGATGATCTCGCCCTTCTTGTTTTTAATCGGAATGAGCTTCACCGATTCCCAGTACAATTCCCCGTTCTTCTTGGTGCTGTTCAGCTCGCCTTTCCAGATACCGCAGTTTTTGGCCGTCTCCATGATCAGATCGACCGTGGGACTTCCCGCGGACGTCTTGCAAAAGGCCTTCAGGCTGTTTCCCCGCGACTCGGAAAGGCTAAATCCGGTAATTTCGGTGAACTTCGGATTCACGTACTCAATCGACCCGCCGACGTCGGTAATGACAGTTATGCTCGGGCTTTGCTCGACGGCGTAGCTGAGCTTGGTCAGCTCTTCATTAACCGCCTTGAGATCTGTGATGTTCACGAACGTCAGCACGACCCCGCTGATAAAGTTTTGCTCCGTACGGTACGGCAGGATGCGCATGCTGTACCAGGTGCCGTCCTGGCTCTGGATCTCTTTCTCAAAAGGAACGAGCGTTCGCAGCACCTGCTTCGCATCGGCCACCAGCGTATCGTATTTAAAATGGTGGGAGATGTGCTCGATCGGCCTGCCGTAATCGACCTCCAGCAGGTTGATCTCCTTCGTGATCGCCGGGGTAAAGCGGCGGATGCACATCCGTTTGTCCAGAAAAATGGTGCCGATGCGCGTGCTGACCAGAAAATTGTTCATGTCGTTGTTCACGTCGGTGAGCTCCTGGATTTTAAACTGGTATTCGGTGTTGACAGTCACCAGCTCCTCGTTCACCGACTGCAGCTCTTCGTTGGCGCTCTGCAGCTCCTCGTTCGCGGCCACCAGCTCTTCGTTCGTCGCCTGCAGCTCCTCGTTGGACGTCTCGAGCTCCTCAACGGTGGCTTGAAGGGATTCCTCCGCCATTAGGAGCGCCTGCTCCAGCTCAATGATCCGGGAGCTGACGTTGCGGTCGATTTCGAACGGCTCCAAGACCAATTGCGCCGCGGCATCCGGCTCCTCGGGGTCCATGAACAGGATGAGCACGTATTTATCGAACGATTTATTCTTTAGCGAAAACGGCCGAATGTGTAGGTCCACCACCGTTTCGCCGGCGTTGGTGGCGATGCCGAGGGAGTGGTAGACGACGCCGCGCCGCTCCTGCCGGACTTTCTGGACGGCGGCCGAAACCGCGACGGATACGTTCGGGTCGATCATTTTGTATAAATTCCAGCTGGGCTTGCCTTGGGCAAGCATGAGATAATCGTTGATCGCACCATTCAGGTGAATGACATCGTTGTTCTGGTCTACGATCATGCCGGGCGGAATATGCTCCTCGACCAGCGCTCCCTGCAGATCGTCCAGACGCTTAAGTGATGCCGGATCGCGTAAAAAAGCCGGTGGAGGGGCAGTTTTACGGTAGGACTGAGTCTGCGAAATCCGCCCTTCGAGTGAAAACAGCCGCGATTCCGTTTCGGCTTTTCCGTTCTTGTGCGAGAAAATGTTCCAGCGCCGGTCCACAAAATCGAACTGCCCTGCAAAGCGCCCGATCGTTTCGCTGGGCCCAAGGAACAGGAACCCTTCCGGATTCAGCGCAAAATGAAACAGGGACAGCACCTTCTGCTGCATCTCCGGCTGCAGGTAAATCAGCATATTCCGGCAGGTGATCAGGTCGAGATTCCGGAACGGGGGGTCCTTGATGATGTTCTGCGGAGCGAACACAACCATCTTGCGGATGTCTTTGCTCACCTGGAACATATCGTCGTCCTTAATAAAGAAGCGCTCCTGATCTTCTTCCGAAAGATGACTGATGTTGCTCTGCGTATAGATGCCTTGGCTGGCGTATTCAATCGATTCCTTGTCCAGATCGGTGGCGAAAATTTTAATCAGATAAGGTTCATCCAGCGTATCCGCAAATTTGCGCAGCAGCATCGCGATCGAGTAGGCTTCCTCCCCCGTCGAGCACCCCGCCACCCATACGCGGATTTCCTTGGAGAGGCTTTTGCGCTCGAAAATCTCCGGGAGTACCTTGTCATAAATGGTCTGGAACGCTTCTGGATCCCTGAAAAAATTGGTGACGCCGATCAGAAGATCCTTCCGCAGCGCCTGCAGCTCCTCGCGGTGTTCCTCCAGATAGGTCATGTAAGCGGCCATAGATGGGGCGTTATGAATGGCCATCCGCCGCTCGATTCGCCGCAGCACGCTGTTTCGTTTGTAATAGGTAAAGTCCACGCCGCATTCCTGGCGGATTTTCTCAAAAATGAGCTGAATGTATTGCTCGGTCGTGATGGTTTCCCGGGCCGTTGTCATGCTCTCGTACGCTGCGCCATGCACGTGCTCCATCAGCATTTCGGTCATTTCTTTCGGGGCCAGCACGACGTCGGCGTTATCGGACAGCCTTGCGCTGCTGGGCATTCCGTCAAATTTAGCCGATTGACTGTCCTGTACAATGACGAGTCCCCCGGCTTCCTTAATGTCATGTATTCCCCGTGAACCGTCGGTGCCGGTCCCGGACATAATCACGGCTACGGCTTTGGTGCCGTAGGCCATGGCAAGTGAGCGGAAAAACATATCGATCGGCAGGTGCAGGGCTGCAGGCGGAATGGAATCGGTCAGCTGCAGACGTCCTTCCACAACGGTGAGGATTTTACGAGGAGGGGTCAAATAAATATGATTCGCGTTGATTTTCATGCCGTGCTTGGCTTCGCGAATGGGCATGGAAGTGTATTTGCGCAATATCTCGTCCATCAGGCTTTTGTAATCCGGAGAAAGGTGCTGAACGACAATGAAGGCCATCCCCGTGTCTGTCGGCATTTGGTCAAAGAAAGTCTCCAATGCTTCCAGTCCGCCGGCTGATGCACCCAGACCCACCACAAAGCTGGGGTCCAAATCCTGTGTATCCTTACTCACGAGCGTCAGTTCTTGTGTCGATACCGGTGCTGCAGCTTGCAGTTCATTACGTCCATTCCCGTTCATCCGCGTCTACCCCTTCCGTTATCATTCTTGAAAAGCAATCAATCTTGATCTGCCTCAAGCCGATTTATCGCATCGGTCAGGTACTGGCCGAAGGCCCGCTTAGTGGGCTCGTCCAATTCATCCACTGTGGAAAGAGATTGCTGAAGGTATCGGAAGTTATCCGTCAGCGTACGCGTTTCCATGCCGTAAGTGTTCAGAATACCATTCAGCCAAACGGCATAATCGCTAAATACCCGTGAATCGTCAAGTTCGAGTGCCGTTTCCAGATGACGCATGTGGTGCGCATTATCATCCTTATATTTCTGCACTCCTTTTACGCGTTACCGGTCCATGAGTGACGGGGCGGCTTCGTAAATCAGCTACGTCACCCGATCGATCAATCGTTCGTATGTGCCGGCTTGTTTCATCGGGCGAAATATGGATAACTTCGTCGGCCTTATCGGCGGGTACAACGACAGTTGAGTAAACGATATACAAGCATGTTCCTCCTTGCCCCTCGGATAAGGGCTAATTTTATTATAATAAAGATCATGGGTATAATCTCCCAAAGTTTTCAAGTCTATCATTTTTTATTTGTGTTCATCGTAGAGGAACATGCCCGAGGTCGTCAAATTCGACAAAACCTGTGTTGAATCTACATCCCCTACTGATCGTATGGATGATAGTATATAAGACCTTTATATAGTTTGTGATTTATCCATATGTTTCTGTGCGGGGGGAAAAAGCGCATTATTCGGTCTGAAAATGGTATCGGGCCTCTTCGAAGAGCGAGTTTAGCCAATCTGGCGGGGGAGCCGTCTATGCGGACAGTTGAAGTTTGAAGCGCAGGGCTCCCTATAAATGGTCATATTCCCCTTTCGACTCCGGATGCAGGTGAATAGGATAAAGGAATGAAGTGGGAAGGAGGAATAGGCATGATGCTGATCCAATCACCATCGGCTGAGACGTGCAGATCGTATGTCGGCAAGCACGTTTGTGCGGTTCTTAAGGATGGTACGCAAGTGTATGGCACGATTAAGGGAGTTTCGGATCATGGACTGGAGCTCGGCGACGCTGCTCCCCGTGCGACCATTCTGTCCACGAACCCCGGAAAAGCCAGCAAGCAGCTAAGCGAGCTGCAGCAAAAAGCCAAGACATCCAGCTACCCGGGATACGGTCCTTACGGCGGCTATGGCGGCCGCTACGGTTACGGTTACCCGCCGGGATACGGGGCTTTGGCCTGGACTTCCATTGCTTTATTATTCCTGATACCGTTCCTCTTCATCTAAATAGAATAGACGATATATATACTGGCGCTTTGCCGGATGTGAACTGATCTCTGCAGACGATAGGGAATGCAGGGGTCTTTTTTTAAAAGGAAAACGGGAGACCTGTCCGTCCGCCATGGCGGGCCGAAGACCGGACGGAGTGCCTGATGGAGGCGAAAAACGTTGAAGTACTTTGATATGTTGGCTGCGTTGGGTGAAGGGGCTGCTCATCCAGGCGGCTTTGACAGCACCTTGGCACTCCTTGAGCGCGATGCCATACCGGCCGGGGCGAATATTCTGGAGGTAGGCTGCGGAACCGGGAGAACGGCCTGTCACTTGGCGAAAATGGGCTACCGGGTAACCGCTGTAGATGTACATCACGGCATGATCGGAAAAGCCCGCCGGCGTTCCGAGGCCATGGAGGTGGAGGTCGACTTCCGGATTGCGGATGCCGCCTCACTTCCGTTTGAAGCCGGCGGGTTCGATGTCGTTTTTGTCGAATCGGTTACCTTATTTGTGGACATTCCGGCTGCCTTGAAGGAATATCACCGCGTGCTCAAGGACGGCGGATTGTTATACGACCGGGAAATGGTCCGGAAGCAGGACCATCCGGGGCTGAAGGAAGCGTCGCAGGAGCTGTACGGTGCCCGGGACATTCCTTCCTTGGAAGAATGGGAGCAGCTATTGAAGCAGGCGGGTTTCCGCAGTCTGGACGCGCGGCTTCCTTCGGACCGTCTGGCTTCGCTGCAGGAGCAGGGAGTGAGTATATCCTTTGATCCATACCAAATGTTCGATATGGAGTGGCTGGACGATCCGGCAGCGCTTCAGCTGCTGCAGAGGAATCATCAGTTCTACGAAGAGTTCGGCGATGTATTGTCTTATGCGGTATGGATCGGAGGCAAGGGATTGGCGGGCGGATCAGATAGCTGAGAAGTGAGGTGAGATTCATGAAGCAGGAGTATGTTGTCGATCCTAAACAAGCCGCCCAGTTGTTGGGGCAGCCGGTTTGGGTGGTACTCAAGGATGGTACGCAGTATGTAGGCTACGTAACGGGTATTGAGAACGGGCAGGTTGTACTGTCCGCGGCCAGAGGACGGTCGAAAATGACAGGCCCGCCGACACGGGAAAAAGAAGTGCAGGTATCCGGCATCTTGAGCGCCTTGTTTGGCGGCGGCCGTCAGCCCAGTGCGCAGGGTCAGACTGCCGGCCAATCTGGAGGGCTCATGGGCATGTTCGGCCAGATTATCCCGAATATTCGGGTGGGCATGAATATGCTGCAGATGATTATGCCGCTGATGGGGGCTTTTAAAATCTAACGGGGCGAGCCGCAAGCGATCCTCCTGGGAGCTCTGTGGAACACAAGGCCATTCCGTGTGGGAATGGTCTTTTTTTGTAGTTTCGGCCAGCGGGAAGCCGAGGTAAAATGAAGGAAAAGGATGGTTGGAAGGGGTGCTTCGAGCATGGAAACCAGAGCGTGTAGGATCAAAGAAATACGAGAGTTGCAGCAGGAGTACATAAATGGGTTGTCTTCGCCGTTTGATACCTTTCTGGAGCAGTATATTCTGGCCTCGCAATTTTATATCATCCTGTCTGAAAACACGTCGATAGGATATTACGCCATTCATGATCACAGTCTGCTGACGCAGTTTTACTTGCGCCGGTCTCACCAGAGGCATGCGCAGGTTCTACTGCGGCGGGTGCTGGAAGAGCATCAGGTGAGTGAGGTGTTCGTGTCGACGGGAGATGAGCTGCTGCTCAGCTTGGCATTGGACCATGACATGGCTATCGCCAAGCAGGCCTATTTCTTTCAGGACAGCGGGTTAGACCTGACGAGTGATCCACGTTCGGACCCGGGCATGTTACGTCCCGCAGAGCTTGCCGATCTGGAGGACATTGAGCGGGTATGCGGAGACTTTCTGGGTTCTGTCGCATTACGCATCCAAAAGGGAGAGCTCTTTACCCGGTATCGGGGCAGTGAGCTGCTGGGAGTCGGCATTGTGGAGCGCTCGGCCTTGATCGACGGCACTGCCAGTATCGGCATGTTTACGAACGAGTCGTACCGCCATCAGGGTATAGGGCGAAAGATTATTTTGTGGCTGAAAGGTTGGTGCCATGCACAGGGGATTCGGCCGCTCAGCGGCTGCTGGTATTACAACGAGGCGTCCAAGAGGACACTGGAAAGCGCAGGGATGGTGACCCGGACCCGGCTGCTGAGGATGAAGGTTGTGGGGCAGGAGGGGTAAATGGAAAAACGGCCAAGGATGCTGGCCGTTTTTTTGTGTGCGTTATTCACCTTCGGAAGTGGGGTTTGGCTCTACATTTGATATGTTCACGTCGTAGGTTTCTTCTTCGGAAAGGTTGCCAGTCTCGTCTCTAAGTCCCGAGATAACCAGGCGGAATTTTCCGTTTTCGTTCAAGAGTAGCTCGTTCAGCACAGAGTCGGTGAGAGTTATAGTAAATTGCTTGGGGTCTTCGCTTAACGCAACTTTGAACTCTTCATCTTGAAGTAAATATCCGTTGTCATTACCAAACTCGCCGCTTGAAGAATAGGAGATGCTTGTAACGAGAGGGAGAACATCCATTTGGTGAAGAACTTGATCTACCGTTAAAGTGATAACGCCGTCTTGGTAAGTCGCCTCGGTAACGGAAGGTGCAAGGTCAAAATGAACCGGCAAATCAACATGACCTAACTCTTGTTGAGTTTCTTCCTCTCTACTGTAACTCTTTAGGGTAAACTGCAAATCAGCTTTTGTTGTTTCATTGGCCTCTTCGGTAGGCCTGATATGCAACCCATCTTCAGTAGGCTCAATAGAAATTACGGAAGATTCAGAGCTTACTTCCAATGTGCCTACCCGATTGTCATCTTCAAAAACTTTGAAATTGTGTTGCGTTGAATTATAGATCATATCCAAAGACTTACCGTGCCACTTTACCTGAATCCAATCGTTAATATTTCTGTCTGCACTAGAAGGATTATCGGTGAGATCTTTAAGAACAGCACCTTCCTTACCTAAAAGGAAGGAGGATTCTTCTTCATTCGTTAATGTGATCCTGGGATTATCCTGAAGCACGATTTTAGCAGACGGCGCCGACATGCGCTCTTCTTGATCTACGAAATATACTTTGTATTCTCCCGCTGTCAACGAGGATGTTTGCATTTCCGTCACCTGATTCGCGTAAAGAACTGAACTCTTAAACCGATCATCCAGTGAATCTAGATCCGCTATGCTCGTTGGAGTTGCTGCGTACGGCACCAGATACACTTTGCCTACTTTGCTGCTGATCAATTGGATCGAATCTCCAATATTTAGTGGAGACGAAGAGACCAATTTAACCGCCGGTGCTGACGTTTCCGGCTGGCTAGGCGTGCTGCCGCCATGATTCCCATTAGAGCTGCCCCCGCTATTGCCGCTGCCGCCCGATGAGGTTGGCACAGAGGTTGCCGGAGGTGTCGGAGTGGCTGGCTTTGCCGGTTCCGGCGGCGTGGTTGGAGCTGGATCCGGCTGCGAAGGCGGCGTTTGGCTGTCTATAATCTCCTTGGCGTCAAAAAAACGGCTGGCCACCAGCGCTACTTCTTCTCTTGCCGCACCGCCTTTTGGATCAAATTTGCCGTCGGTGCCTCCATTGAACAATCCGAACCCAACCGCTACGGCGACGGCATCCTTGGCATAGTCAGAAATGGAGCTCGCGTCGGAAAATTTTAAAATGGAGCCTTTCCCCTGTGAATCGATGCCCAGAGCGCGAACGAACAGGACCGCCATATCCTGGCGCGACAAATTGGAGCCGGTGCCAAAGGTTCCGTTTCCCTGCCCCTTGATCAGCCCCGCCTTGACGGCGGCCTCGACAGAAGCATAGGCATAGCTGTCTGAAGGTACGTCCGAGAAAGTCGGCGACGTTGGTGTACTGGAAACGTCCAGACCCAATGCTTTGGCAAGGATGATAGCAAAATCCTGTCTTTCAATTTTTCCGGTAGGATCAAACTTGCCGTCGCCCTTTCCATTAACGATGCCCTTTTCGACTAACTCGTTAATGGCATCCTTTGCGTAGGATCCGGCGATATCCGAGAACGGGGTGGTGACGGTTTCCGCACTAACGGCGGGTACGGCGATGGCGCTGAGCAGCGCCGCGGACGAGAGGACTTTCATCAACGTATTTCTCAACATATTTCCCCCAATTGGACATGAAATAATAACCAATAAGCCTAATCTGAATTGTAGTGATTATCAGGCGTATTTCA
This sequence comes from Paenibacillus favisporus, assembly GCF_040545415.1. Taxonomy (NCBI): domain Bacteria; kingdom Bacillati; phylum Bacillota; class Bacilli; order Caryophanales; family Paenibacillaceae; genus Paenibacillus; species Paenibacillus favisporus. The sequence continues at coordinate 191,032 of NZ_JBEPLV010000005.1, forward strand.
ATCAAAATTTTCGCGGTTTGAAAACATGCCGGCAGGGCAATCCTTGAATGGACAATGGATTCAATTGTGGATTGGAATCACAGGTAAAGAGTGGGCCACCTTATAAAAGTTAGTAAATTACTTTTTATTTTTGATAATCGGAGTATAATGTTCAGTGTGAAAAATAGCACGAGCGAAAGGAGGGAGCGAAATTGGCAGATTCTTTTCCCAGCCATGACATGGAGATGATTGTGACCTGGGGGGACTGCGATGCGGCGGGAATCTCCTATTACGCCAAGGCTTTTGATTGGTTCACGAACGGGCGCATGAGATTCATGCACGTATACGGATTTCCTTACATGGAAACCTTTCATGGTAACGGCATTTCGCTGGTTTGCCTGAAGGCGGATTGTGATTATAAAAAAATGCTCCGCCCGGAGGAGCCCGTCACGGTCCGCACGTCGCTGACAGCCCTGTCACGGAGCCGGATGACGTTCAACTATCAGGTGCTGAAGCAGGACGGAAAGCTGGCGTGCGAGGGGACGACGTCCCATACGTACGTGGATGACCAGGGTCTTCCTTTTAACGTGGAGAAGCGTTTCCCGGAGTTGTGGAAACAGATCAGCAGCACATGGAGCGGCGCGTTGGCAGGCAAGCCATCGGCCCAAGCTTAATCTACAAGTAAAGACGATATATTTTGCGGCAAAAATAGAGAGGAGGTGCTTTCGGAGTGAAGGAGCGCGTAGTGATTACAGGTATGGGGGCCGTAACCCCGATCGGCATCGGCGTGCCGGCCTACTGGGACAATCTCTTGAAAGGAAACAGCGGGATCGGAAGCATTACGCGGTTTGATGCCTCGGAGCTGCCGGTCAAGATCGCAGCCGAAGTCAAAGCGTTTAACCCCACGGACTACATACCGAAAAAGTTAGCCGGACAGACCGATATTTTCATGCAGTTTGCCCTGGTGGCAGCCCAAGAGGCGCTGGCTGACAGTAAACTCGACGCGAAGCCCGAGCGGGTGGCCATCGTGCTGGGAACGGCGCTGGGAGGCATCACGACGGCAGCGGCGGCGCAGGAGCAGATGACCGGAACGGGAAGCGCCCGCGTGAGCCCGCATTTGGTTCCCAAAATCCTCGGCAACATTGCTGCCGCCCAAATTTCGATCGCATATGGCTTCAAAGGCCCGAGCTATACGGTCAACACCGCCTGCTCTTCCGGTGCGGACGCCATAGGCATGGCATCCATGCTCCTGCAATCCGGACAAGCGGATGCGGTCGTGGCCGTCGGCGCGGAATCCATCCTGTGCGGACTGATGGACGCTGGACTGGCGTCGGCCCGGGCGCTGTCGACTCGGAATGACGATCCGGCCAAAGCGAGCCGGCCGTTTGACCTCGATCGCGACGGGTTCGTGATGGGCGAGGGAGCAGGCGTGGTCATTCTGGAAAGGCTCGAATCCGCCGAGAGCCGGGGAGCCGATATTAAGGCTGAGCTGCTCGCCCACGCCAACTGCTCGGACGCCTACCACGTGACTTCGCCGGAACCTGAAGGAGCCGGGGAAGTGCGGTGTATGGAACAGGCCCTGGAACAAGCCGGGCTGACTCCGTCCGACGTGGATTATATTAACGCGCACGGAACGTCCACGCCGCTTGGCGACCGAATCGAAACCAAATCCCTGAAAGCCGTGTTTGGCGAAGGGGCGGGCCGAATCCCGGTCAGTTCGACCAAGGGGGCAACCGGCCACTTGATGGGTGCGGGCGGCGTCACGGAGCTGATTGCCTGCATTCAGGCGATCCGCGAAGGGATCGTTCCGCCGACGCTTAATCACGAGCAGCCGGATCCGGAATGCGATCTGGATTATGTGCCGAATGAGGCGAGAGCGGCGAAGGTCCGTATCGCGATGTCCAATTCTTTTGGCTTTGGTGGACAAAATACATCCCTGATCGTCGGGAAATACGAAGGAACCAATTAACGAAGCGGACGGGCAAGAAGCCCTGTTCCGCTTTTCGAAGTCTCGCAAAGGTTTAATTTTAAATATGAAGGAAGGAAGTTAGATGGGTACCATGGAACAACAATTTACCTATGATGTTCGGATGTTTAAAGATACATTTGAAAATGAGTTTACGTATATTAACGGATTTATGCGGAACGTGCACCGGTTTGCGGGGCGTCCGGCCTTGACCGATCCGGTGCGGGAGCGCACCTGGACTTACGCTGAGCTGAACGGGGAAGTAAACCGCCTCTCGCATGCCCTGCTCGGAGACGGAGTCGGCAAAAATGAGGTCATTGTGTATCAGCTGCTCAACTCGGCCGAATTCGTGTTCAGCTACCTGGCTCCGCAGAAAATCGGCGCGATCAACTGCCCGATCAACTTCAAGCTCTCCCCCGGAGAAACCGCGTTCATCCTCGATGACAGCAAGCCTGCCGTCTACATCTACGATGCGGAAATCAAGGAAACGGCCGAGCAGGCGCTGGCCATGGCCAAACACCGCCCCCGCCGGATCGTGATGGTCGATATGAACGGCAATCAAGAGGCACCTGCGGATCACATTACCTACAGCGATTATGTGCAGGACAAGCCGGAGCATAACCCGGCCATCGAGCGGCCATCCCACATTTACGATGAAATTACACGCTTGTATACCTCGGGAACCACCGGCCAGCCGAAAGGGGTTCCAATCAACAACATCAACGACATCCTGTCCGCCCACGACGTGGCGATGCATTTTCCTCTCAACCCTACCGATAAAACGATGAATATGAGCCCTTGGTTCCACCGCGGAGGCATCCATTCCGGAGGACCGACTCCATCCCTGTATGTGGGGGCCGAAATCGTCATTCTTCGATACTTCCATCCGAAAACATGCCTGGAACTCGCCGAGAAATACAACTTGACCTTCCTGATCGGGGCGCCGCCTATGCTCAAAATGCTCTATGACGCCCAGAAGAAAAACCCTGTGGACCTGTCCAAATTAAAAGGCATCGTGACGATGGGTGCGCCGCTGGAGCGGGAGGACTGCATCAAATTCCAGGAGACGCTGACGCCGAATATTTTCAATGGCTACGGCACGTCGGAAGCATTCTGGAACACGTTCCTCCGTCCTTACGATCTGCCGGAAATGGCGGGATCGGCCGGACGTTCCTGCACCGACGACGATGTCGCGGTCGTTAAGGTCTACCCGGACAGACGGGCGGAACCGGATGAGGTCGTGGCGCGCGATGGCAGTGAAGTCGGCGAGATCATCGTCAAGTCGCCGGGCAAATCCACGTATGCCTATGTGAACAACCCGAATGAGAGTGAGCGGGTCTTTTATAAAGGCTGGGTGTACATCGGGGACATGGGGACCTGGGACGAGAATGAGTTCGTGACTGTAGTCGGCCGTAAAAATGACATGATCGTCTCCTCGGGCGAAAATATTCATCCGGTGCAGATCGAGGAAATTCTGAACCAGCATCCGAAAGTGAAGGAGTCAGTCGTCGTCGGCGCGCCGGACGAGCTGCGCGGCGAATCGATCGTCGCTTACGTGATCAAGGAGGATCCGGAGCTGACAGCCAAAGAGCTGAACAAGTACTGCAGCGATCATCCGATGCTGGCCAATTACAAGAAACCGCGCTTCTACCGGTTCATTGACGAGCTGCCGTATACCGCAACCGGCAAGAAGAAGCATTTTGTCGTGAAGCAGATGGCGGTAGAAGACCAGAAGAACGGATTGTTTGAGAGACAATAAAGACGGGCAGAAAACGCTGTTTACGGTTCGTTAAAAAAATAAGATTCGGTGAAAGGGCACCCTTCAGGGGTGTCCTTTTTTTGCTGCCTTCTGCCAGCCATAAGGGAAAAGGCGAAGCTGCTTGGGTGAAGGAGAAGGTGGATGGCGGTTGGAGGTGCCGCCGAACGTCTAACCGAAATGAGGAACCATAGATACGGCTTAACTACCGGGTGCCGGCAGTAACGCAGAGAGATGCCTATTTTCTGAAGGTAAAACGGTTGTCGGCCTAACCTTTTACTCTTATAATATGGTAATACGGTAATCAGATAAAGAGTGAAAGCCACACAACAAGGAGAACGAGATGAAGCGAATAGCGATTGCAGGCAGCAGCGGAGGCAACTTGTTTAACCTCGGCGGCAAGGATCCCGAGAGACTGATCGGGGAGATCAAGGCGCAGTGTCAGAGCGCAGGCGTGGACATTGGCCTCGTGCAGTTCATTGCCGCATCCGAATCGATGGACGTCGCCAAGGACCACACCGCCGCCGTGCTGTACGGATGGAATGAGGATGAGCAGCGTCTGGCGAAGCGGTACGAAGGGACGCTGAAAGATACGAATGAGGCGGCGGCAGCAGCGGATGCGGAGCTGGCAGACCGGATCCGGGCCGGCGGCATCGACGGGCTGATCGTGATGAGCGCCGATCCGCAAGGGTCCAACCGGCAGGCGGTGCAGGCAGCAGCTGAGGCGGGCATTCCCGTCGTGGGGACCGGCGGAACATCGATGGCGATGATCAGCTCCAAGGGGGCGAACGTCATCGCCACGTCGGGCACGACCGGGACGACGAACCGGACGCGGGCTGTTTCGTTTATGACGTCCCTCTGCAAATACTGGGGGATCAAATACATCCCGGTGCTTGGAAGCGCCGGGGACAAGTCCGCCGCACCTGCGGGGAACCCGCTGCGGAGGATCAATTTGAAGGGCATCATGCAGTCCTCGCTGCCGGGCTTCATCGCCATGGCGATCGTGCTGGCGATCAGTCAGATCCCGGCGCTGAAGGGACTCAGCGAGGTATTCGACCTGATGCTCAAGGCGCTGCCGGTCGTGCTGGCGGTCGTGGCGGCCAAGCAGATTTCCGACATGGACGAGGTGTCGATTGTCGCGGGCGTCATCGCCGGGGTGCTGTCGGTGAACGGTGGCATTATCGGGGGCATTATCGGCGGGATTGGCGCCGGCCTGCTGGTGCAGTATTTATTTGTCAAATGCGTGCAGTGGAAGTTTCCGATGACGACGGTCAATATCGTGGCCGGGGGATTGGCGGGCCTCATATCCGGATTGATCATGTATTATTTGATCGCCCCGTTCGCCCTGCAGCTCGGTGAGTTCATTAAATACATCATCAATCAGGCGATTTCGTTTAATCCGATCATCGCAGGCGTGGTTGCAGGCCTACTGATCTGGCCGGCGATAATCGGCGGCGTGTATCATGCGGCGATTCTGCCGATCGTCCTGCTGGAAATGGAGAAGACCGGCAACAGCTTTCTGGGGGCCATCGACATGGTCGGCCTCGTGATGGTTTCTGCGGGAATCACCTTGGCCAACATCATCGCTCCGCGGGATCGGGGAGAGGCGGCAGTGGCCGCGCCGGGCTTTCTGATCAACATGGGCTTCGGCACCTTTGTTGAGGCGGCGTACCCGTTTATGTTCTCGAACAAGGTCGTCTTCGCGGGCGCCATCGGGGCGGCCGGCGTCGGCGGGGGACTGGTGGGACTGTTTAATGTGCGTGGAACGGCGTATGTTCCGTCCTTTATGGGGCCGTTTCTGTCGAACAACGTGGTCGGCTTTGCCGCGGCTATGCTCGTGGCGCTGATTCTGGCCATGCTGGTGACGCTGGTGGCGAACAAGGCGTGGAGGACGGGCCGAAAGTCCGAACAGAAGCCGGAAATCGGGGCGTCAGCCTAACATTCGCCGAGGATGGAACAGCGTTGTCATTTCAATGATGATCCATCGAGGAAGGTTTAACACGGAGTAGGCGATTTTCCAAGAAAGGTAAAGCAGGTAATCAGTACACTGAGCAGAAAGAAGCCCTAGATCCTTCTACAAGGAGATTAGGGCTTTCCTGTTATCCTTTTGCATCCACTTTTCTTCGTTTGGGACAAGACAGTTTAACGGTCGACAAGGTATCCAATGATTAAAACAACTACGATGAGCAGAATGATAAGCGCCAGTCTCTTTCGCAAGTCATACCATCTCCCTTGTTAATGTAATAAACAACTTCACTCTTAACCCGGTCGAAAATCAATAGACCTAATCATCACCCTATACTCTTTAGATTACACATAGATCGGTCCGACATCCATTTATTCCAAGGTGACATGGGGCCGGTCCGCTGCAACCGGTGTGGTATGATAAACAAAATAACAACCGACCCGTGGAAAGGAGGCCACTCACATGAACGAAAAGGACGCTGCCATCCTGCAGCATCTCGTCGAAGAGCAGAGCTTGACCAAAGCGGCGGAACGCCTGTACATGACGCAGCCGGCGCTGACCTACCGGATTCAGCTGCTCGAGCGGGAGTTCGGCGTGCCTCTGATCGTTAAACACGCCAAGGGCACATACTTAACGCCGGAAGGCGAAGCGTTGGCTGCGTACGCGAAGAAGACGCAGGACGAGCTCAACCATATGAAGGATTATCTCCTGAATATGCGCAGCCGGGTAAAGGGAACGCTCCGGCTCGGAGTCGCCAGTTATTACGGCCTCTACAAGCTCCCGCCGCTGCTCAAGAAGTTCAGGGACCTGTATCCCGAGGTGCAGTTCAGTGTCACCTGTGCGCTCAGCCCCGAAATTCTCGACTCGCTGATGGAGCAGGAGATTCATGTGGGCATCGTCCGCGGGGATTATCCATGGGTAGAATCCCGTTTCCTGCTGCATGATGAGCCGATTTGCCTGATCTCCAAGGAGCCGATCGATCTGGCCATCCTGCCGGAGCTGCCGCATATTCACTACAGCGAGCCGAAGGCCAAGGCCGCCCGCCAGGTGTCCTCCCATTTTGGGCAGACGATCCGGGCCTGGTGGCACGAGCATTACGACACGCCGCCCACCATCGCCATGCAGGTGGATGCGTATGAGACATGCAAGGAAATGGTCAAGCACGGGCTGGGCTATTCCATCGTGCCGGGCGTGTTTGTCTCGCCGGAGGACGGCTTGTACACGCTGGAGCTTAAGCTGAAGAACGGGGAGCCGATCCGGCGCAACACCTGGATGCTGTACCGGGAGCCATCGCTCGAGCTGGCCATCGTGGACCGGTTCGTCGATTTTATGAAAACCGAACATCCGTCTTAACGAAGTCCTGCCTGGGTATCGGGCGGGGCTTCTTTTTATCCAATCTAATGAAACGAAGCGCCTACATAAAAATTCTTTAGGTCCAGCGCGAAAAAATCTTGATTGTACATCTTCCTGCGGCTGCCCTTATTATTTAATACATATTAATGCATAAATATACGAAACGAACCAATGCCGGAACCAATGACGGCTTCATAAAACATTTATATCGACAGGGTGGGATAGCAATGAGTGCACAGCAAGGAACAGAACCAAAGCAGCAGTTGATACAGGCAGTTGACGCGCGTGACGCCATGCTGCGGGAGATTTCGCTGAAAATCCATGCCAATCCGGAGCTCAGCTTCCATGAGCATCAGGCGCAGCAGTGGCTGACCGAGCCGCTGGCCGAAGCGGGATTTACCGTAGAAAAGGGCATCTCCGGACTGGAGACTTCCTTTCGCGCAATCTGGGAAGGAGCACCGGGCGGACCGACGATCGCTCTGCTCGCCGAATATGACGCGCTGCCGGGCATCGGCCACGCCTGCGGGCATAATCTGATCGGAACAGCCGCCGTCGGAGCGGCCCTGGCGCTGAAGGATACATGCCCGGAGCTCCCGGGCAAAATCGTGGTGCTGGGCACCCCGGCCGAAGAGGAGGGCGGCGGCAAGATCATCATGTGCCAGGACGGCGTCTTCGATGATGTCGACGCGGCCATGATGGTTCATCCGCAGAACAAAACGATGGTGCTGCGCGGGGCGCTCGCCTGCGTAGACGCGACCTTTACCTTCCACGGGAAGCAGGCGCATGCCTCCTCCTCGCCGGAAAAGGGGATCAGCGCACTGGATGCGCTGGTCAACGCGTATGTGGCGATCAACTCGCTGCGGCAGTTTATGAAAGAGGACGTGCGGATACACGGCATCATTACGAAAGGCGGGGACGCGCCCAACGTCGTGACGGAACTGACCGAGGCGGTATTCATCCTCAGAGCATCCACCGTTCAGGAGCTGGAGACGGTCAGGGAAAAAGTATACCGCGCCGTCCGATGCGCGGCCGAAGGTGTCGGCGCTACCGTGGATATCGCCGAGGGATTGATTTATGCGGAGCGCAACAATAACAAGGCACTAGCCGGGCTGTTCGCCAGCAATCTGGAGGACCTCGGCATTGAAGTGAACGACCCGCCGGAGAAAGGCGGGGTCGGATCGTCGGACATCGGCAACGTCAGCCAGATGACCGCCGCGATCCACCCGTATATCCGGCTCGGGGACGCTACGACGCATACGCCGGAATTTGCCGCGCTGGCCGGTTCGGAGGAAGGCATGATCGAACTGAACCGTGCGGCCAAGGCGCTCGCGCTGACGGCTTACGATTTGTGTATCGACAAGGAAGCGCTGCGCGAGGTCCGCAGCGAATTTGAACAATGGAAAGCGCAGAGAAACGAGGGATAGACCGATGAACACCACTAATACTGCATCCCGCAAATGGTTTAAAATGCCTCATACGTATGTCATTTTGATTTTCCTGGTGCTGGTGGCCACGGCGCTCACCTACGTCATTCCGGCCGGGGAATTCGACCGAGCCGAGGACAAGGCGACAGGCAAATCCCTGGTCGTTCCCGGTTCCTACCACCAAGTGGAGGCCAGTCCGGTCAGTATCGTCAGCATACCGAAGGCGATTGTGCACGGGCTGATCGACTCGGCGGACGTCGTTTTCTTTATCCTGATTATCGGCGGCACCTTCGAAATTATTTCCTCCACGGGGACGATCGAAGCCATTACCGGCCGGGTCGCCAAAAGGTTTTCGAATAAGGGCCGCTGGGTCATCCCGATCTTTATTACACTCTTCTCGGTCGCCGGCTTCACGATGGGGATGTCGACCGAGGTCATGGTTTTCGTGCCGATCGGCATCGCCATTGCCCGGGCGCTCGGGTTTGACGCCCTGACGGGCACCGCCATGATCTCCCTCGGCGCTTCATGCGGGTTCACCGCAGGGATTCTGAACCCGTTCAATGTGGGCTTGGCGCAGGCCATCGCCCAGGTTCCGATGTTTTCGGGCGCTTGGCTGCGGATCATCCTGCTCGTGTGTCTGATTACGGTTACCAGTCTGTATATTGTCCGGTACGCCGGTAAAGTGAGAAAAAATCCGGAGCGCAGCCTTGTCCAGGATTTGGAGAAGGATGCGGACAAGCAGGAGCTCGACTTCTCCAAGCTGCCTCCAATGCAGCTCAAGCATTACTTGACCATTGCCACCGTCGTGATCGGGTTTGCTTCCCTGATTTGGGGCGTATCGAAAAAGGACTGGTGGATGGAGGAGCTCGCCGCGCTGTTTCTCACCATGGGCATCGTGTCCGGCTTCTGCGCCGGTTACGGTCCGAGCCGGATCGCCTCGGAATTCGTTAAAGGCGCCAAGTCGATTACGTACGGCGCACTGATCATCGGTTTTGCCCGGGGAATTATGGTCGTGCTGGACCAAGGCAACGTCATCGATTCGATCGTGAACGGGTTGGCCGTTGTGGTCGGCGAGCTGCCGGGATCCGTTCAAGTGCTCGGCATGTACGTGTTCCAGAACGTAATGAACGTCTTTATTACGTCCGGAACCGGGATGGCGGTAACGACGATGCCGATCATGGTGCCGCTGTCGGATATTCTGGGCGTTACCCGCCAAACGACGGTGCTCGCCTTCCAGCTTGGGGACGGAATCACGAACATGATTCTGCCGACGTCTTCGGCGCTGATGGGAAGCCTGGCCGTATCCGGCATCGCGTATCAGAAGTGGGTGAAATTTTTCTGGCCGCTGATGTGCATGTGGATCGCTATTGGGGCGATTCTGATCGTGATCGCCAACATCATCAAATACTAGCCTTGAAATTAAGCGGATCGCCGTATCTGTGCCAAGGCAAAATCTGCAAGGAATCCAATCGTACCGCCGTGCCAACCGCATGGAGGTGCGATTTTTCTTTCTTCCCATGGGTCCGGAATTGGACTAACATGAAAGGTAGCTGGAACCGCCGCAGGCAGGGTTCACCGGGCTGCACCCTGCGGGCGGGGGGTTCAATCTCAGACATCCGGGGTGTGAACATGAATGGTTTGATCGGTCTTCTCTGTTTAATATGGGGCTTCAATTGGGTTTTTATGAAGCTGGCCAACGGCGTGTTTCCGCCGGTGCTTTTTGCCGGCTACCGCTTTGCGCTCGGGGCACTCGTACTTCTGGCGGTTTGTTATTTCCGCAAGGTGCCGCTGCCCCGCTGGAAGGATTTGAAGTGGTATATCGTTTGCGGCATTTTGCAGACGATGTATTTTAACCTGGCGATCCAGATTTCGCTGGAGGATCTAAGCGCCGGTCTGACGTCGGTCCTCACGTACAGCATGCCGCTCTGGCTGACGCTGATGGCCCATTTTTGGCTTCCGGGAGAAAAGCTGCGTTTACGCAAGCTCGCCGGCATTATGATCGGCATCATCGGACTCTTCATCGCCATGGATGCCCACTGGGGAGGCAGCACAGGAGCGCTGCTGCTCGCAGTGTCCTCAGGTCTGTCCTGGGCGTTGTCCAACCTTCTCATCAAACGCAAGCTTGCGGGCAGCGACATGCTCCAGTTTACGACCTGGCAGATGGTGGCCGGCGCAGCGGGACTGCTGCTGTACTCGGTGATCTTCGAGCACGGGACGAGCCACTGGGGCGTCATGCCGGCCGTGTACGTCGTGTTCTCGGGCGTCGTCGGCTCGGCGCTGGCGTTTGTGATGTGGTCGTACATTTTGTCCAAAGTGGAGGCCAGCAAAGCCTCGATTTCGCTGTTATTGGTGCCTGTCGTCGGGGTCGTCTGCGGATGCCTGTTCTTGAAGGAAAGCCTGAACCCCGTTATGGCGGTTGGCATTGTGCTTGTGCTGCTGGGGATCTGGCTCGTGAACGGGGGCGGGAAGCCGAAGGCGGAAACATCGGCGGAAAGCTAGGACCCGGGAGCAAAGAATATGAACATGGGCTGCACAATGTCTCAAGACTCAAGACGTGCCGCTGAATACTCACTTTATCGTAAAAGGGGAAATGAACTGATGAAATACCGTTACCTCGGCCATACCGGACTGGAAGTATCCGTCCTGGGACTAGGCACGAACGCCTTCGGAAAGCGGGCGGATCAGGATACCTCCATCCGGATCATCCACCACGCGCTGGATCGCGGGGTGAACTTTATCGACACCGCCAATATTTATGCCGGAACCGAGTCGGAGCGCATCATCGGCCTGGCGCTGGAAGGCAGACGGCAGGAGGCGGTGCTTGCCACCAAGGCCGGGCTGGTCATGGGGCAGGGCCCTAACGGCCGTGGTTCTTCCCGGTATCATCTGATGCAGGAGCTGGAGAACAGCCTGAAACGGCTGCGGACGGATTACGTCGACCTGTACCAGATTCATACGTTTGACCCGCATACCCCGCTGGAAGAAACACTTCGGACACTGGACGATATGGTCCGCTCCGGCAAAGTCCGCTACATCGGCGCGTCCAATTATGCCGCCTGGGAGCTGATGAAGGCGATCGGCATCAGCGAAGCCAAAGGGCTGAACCGGTTCGTGTCCACACAGGTCAGCTACTCGCTTGCAGACCGGACATCGGAACGGGAGCTGGTCCCGATGTGCCTGGATCAAGGCGTCGGCATCATCCCTTATTTTCCGCTGGCCGGAGGCATCCTCACCGGAAAATATTCGCTGGAGAACCGGGCGCCGGAGCAATCCCGGGCCGATACCGATCCGAACTTCAGCCGGTTTGTCATAGACCGCAACATCCGGCTTGGCCAAGAGGTTGGACGGGTGGCTGCCGGTCTGGAATTAGCGCCAAGCAGCTTGTCACTGGCCTGGCTGATGGGACGTCCGGCGGTTTCGACCGTCATCGTCGGGGCGACGCGCACAAGCCAGCTGGAAGACAACCTGCGCAGTGTAGAAATGACACTGAGCGCGGAAACAATCCAAGAACTGAACCGCATCAGCGAGCCGTTCCGAAATGGTGAGCCGTTCGCCACTTACCGTTTGTCCTGAGCCATAGACATGAACACATGCCCAGGCCCCCGCATAGCATATAGCACAATTGCAGCAGGGGAAGGGTGTGACCGGTATGGTCATTCATTTAACGGCCTTACACTATGTGTACTTGGCGTTTATCGTGTTCATTATGGCGCTGCTGATCAAGCGGCGGGACACGACGATGATCTGCGTGGCAGGCATCTTCGTGCTCGGATGGCTGGCGACCGAGACGCTGAGCGGCTCGGTGTCGGGCGTCTTTAATTCTTTTATTTATGCGACCAAAGAGCTGATGGGCACCATCATGATCATTTCGATTATCGTGGCGATGAGCCGGGTGTTGATCCGCACCGGCATTAACGAGACGATGGTTGCTCCGCTGACGCGGTTCATCCGGACACCGGCGGTCGCCTTCTGGGGAATCGGACTGATCATGCTGGTCACGTCCTTGTTTTTCTGGCCGTCGCCGGCGGTCGCGCTGATCGGGGCGGTGCTGCTTCCGGTCGCGACCCGCGTTGGGCTGCCCGCCCTGGGCGCGGCCATCGCGATGAACCTGTTCGGGCACGGCATCGCGCTCTCCGGGGACTATATTATTCAGGGCGCGCCCAAGCTGACTGCCGATGCGGCGGGACTTCATGTATCACAGGTCATGGAAGCGAGCGTTCCGCTCGTCATCGTGATGGGCCTGGTGACAACCGTGACGGCCTACTGGATGATGCGAAGGGACATGAAGAACGGCACGTGGCGGGACGGTCTGGTCACCGGGTCCGGCGGGGCGGGTGCCCTTGCGGGCGAAGGCGGGGGAGCGGAAGAATCGGCAGCGCCGCTCTCTCCACGCGTTAGGGTATGGCTGGCCGTCATCATCCCGGTGTTGTTCCTGATCGACGTAGCCGCCATGTTTGTGCTGAAGCTGCAGGGAGGAGACGCCACGGCGCTCGTAGGCGGCACGGCCGTACTGATCCTGATCACGGTGACGCTGCTTGCCCACCGGAACCAAGGGCTTGAAAAGGTGACCTCTTACCTGATCGACGGCTTCACCTTCGGTTTTAAAGTATTCGGTCCGGTCATTCCGATCGCCGCTTTTTTCTACTTGGGCGATGCGGCGTTTACCGACCTCTTCGGCAAGGTGCTGCCGGACTCCTCGAACGGCATCGTCAACGATCTGGGCGCCGCCCTGGCGCATGTGGTGCCGCTGAACGGAGCGGTGGGCGCCGTCACGCTGACGATCACCGGGGCCATCACCGGACTCGACGGCTCCGGTTTCTCCGGCATTTCGCTCGCCGGCTCGATCGCCCAGCTGTTCGCGGCCGCCACGCATGCCAATGCAGCCACACTTACGGCCCTCGGGCAGGTGGCGGCGATCTGGGTCGGCGGAGGCACGCTGATCCCTTGGGCGCTGATTCCCGCCGCGGCCATTTGCGGCGTCAGCCCGTTCGAGCTCGCGAGACGGAACCTGAAGCCCGTGCTGATCGGGCTGGCGGTGACCACGGCCGTGGCGATCTTTTTGGTATAGCCGGGCTTCGATGATTCCTGCCATCTCTATCCATTACACAAGGCCTTCCTAAAACGGAAGGCTTTTTTGTTGTTTCATGCCCTGCGGCGGTTTAAATGTTTGGGGAGGGGATTCCTAGATATACCCGGAGTCGTTTGGCTGGGAAAGGGATACCCTAAGGAAACCATACTATCGACAGAGATCGAGGTGTTATTCATGTTGTCAGCCGTCAAAAGATTTCTGATCGGCCGCCCGCTGAAGTCCGGCCAATTGGGTGAACAAAAACTGAATAAAACCAAGGCGCTGGCCATCCTTTCCTCCGATGCGCTGTCCTCTGTTGCCTACGGTCCCGAGCAAATTTTGCTCGTGCTGGTAACGGTCAGTGCAGTAGCCTTCTGGTACACGATCCCGATCGGTATCGGCATTCTGGTTTTGCTGCTGGCCCTCATTTTATCGTACAGGCAGATCATCTTTGCTTATCCCCATGGCGGTGGAGCTTATGTCGTTTCCAAGAAGAACCTGGGAATCAATCCGGGACTGATTGCCGGCGGCTCGCTGCTGGTCGATTATATTTTAACGGTGGCGGTCAGCGTGTCGTCCGGGACGGATGCCATTACGTCGGCGTTTCCCGGCCTTCACCCGTATAACGTGGTCATCGCCTGTGCGCTGGTCGTTCTGATTACCATTCTGAACCTGCGCGGGATTACCGAATCGGCTTCAATTCTGGCGTATCCGGTTTACCTGTTCGTGCTCGCGCTTTTCATTCTGATCGGGGTAGGGTTGTACAAAATCGCAACCGGACAGGTGCCCCCAACCCTGCACGCGCCAATAGGCACGCCGGTAGCAGGAATCTCCCTGTTTCTGCTGCTGCGGGCTTTTGCTTCAGGGAGCTCGGCGCTCACCGGGGTGGAGGCTATCTCCAATGCCATTCCGAACTTTCGCGACCCGGCGCCGAACAATGCCTCCAAAACCTTGATGGCGATGGGCACGCTGCTGGCGATCCTGTTCGCCGGCATCGTCTTTCTTGCTTACTATTACGGGATCGCACCGAATGAAAAAGAAACGGTCGTATCCCAAATCGCCTCTACCACCTTTGGGAGGAGCTTCCTGTATTATTTTATCCAGGCGACAACTGCCCTTATTCTCGTTCTTGCGGCTAATACTGGCTATTCCGCCTTTCCGCTGCTCGCCGTCAACCTGGCCAAGGATAAATACATCGCCCGGATGTTTACCGTTCGCGGAGACCGCCTCGGGTATTCCAACGGCATTATGTTTCTGGCTACGGCATCGATCATTCTGATCATCGCCTTCAAGGGACGCACGGAGCATTTAATCCCGCTATATGCGGTGGGGGTATTTATTCCGTTTACGCTGGCCCAGACGGGGATGCTGGTCAAATGGATTCGTGAAAAGCCGAAAGGCTGGCTGGGCAAGCTGATCATCAACTTTGTGGGGGCGCTGATCAGCTTCACGGTCATGATGATTTTCTTTATTACCAAGTTTGGCCAGGTGTGGCCTGTGCTGATTTTTCTGCCGCTGATCGTTTATATATTTCATGCGGTCAAAAGGCACTACGAGGCTGTCGGCGACCAGCTGCGGATTACGACCTGCGAGCCGGCCGTTCCTGTCGAAGGCAATGTGATGATCGTACCCGTCGCCGGGATCACCCATGTGGTGGAGAACTCGATCAATTACGCCAAGTCGCTGTCGCCCGACCAGATCATCGCTGTTTATGTAGCCTATGACCGGGAATCGGAGCGGAAGATGGAGGAGAAGTGGAAGCAGTGGCAGCCCGACATTCGGCTGGTGACGCTGTTGTCTCCTTACCGCAGCATTATCCAGCCGCTGACGAAATTCGTGGATACCGTGGAGTACAAAGCTTCAGAGTCACATTACCGGGTGACAGTGCTTATTCCGCAGTTTATTCCCAAGAAGAGCTGGCACAACATTTTGCATAACCAGTCGAGTCTGCTGATCCGTGCCTTTTTGCTCTACCGGAAAAATATCATCGTCACCACGGTGCCGTACCATTTGAAAAAATAGCCGCTTTACCCGTTACACAAAAGAAGCTGCCGACCGGGTTCTTCCGGTACGGCAGCTTCTTCCTTGAAGATCAAACGTTGCGAAACCATACTGCATCTGTGATTGAGCCTTGAGCGCCTTGCCTCTTGGTCTTACTTCCAATCCTGCACCCGCCAGATGTCCGTGACCCAGTCTTCGTAGAAGGCAGGTTCGTGGGACACCAGCAGCACGGTGCCGGGGTAGGCGGCCAATGCCTTCTGCAGAGACTCCTTCGCGCGGACGTCTAAATGGTTCGTCGGTTCATCCAGAACGAGCAGATTGCTCCGGGTAAGCATCAGCTCGGCGAGCCGGGCCTTGGCCTGCTCTCCTCCGCTCAGCGTCCGCATGGGCTTGCGGATATGATCGGCGCTCAGGCCGGCCATGGCCAGCGTGCGGCGGATCTCCTTCTCCGTCAAATCCGGACGCAAGGACCAGACATACTGCAGCGGCGTGTCCGAAGATGGCGTGTCTTCCTGCTGGTAATAGGCGGTCCGGACCGTGTTCTGAACGGTTACAGCGCCGCCCAGTGCGTTGATACCGCCGAGCAGAGTCTTCAGCAGCGTAGACTTGCCGGCGCCGTTCTCCCCGATGATGGCGATTTTGTCGCCGCCCTTGACGGTGAGGTCCAGCGGCCGGAACAGCGGCACCCCGTACCCCGCCAGAAGCCGTCTGGCCTCGATCAGCACCGAGCCGCTGAGGTTTCCATCCGCCCGGAACTCAAAGCGGGGCGCCGGGCCTTCTCCCGGTTTCTCGACCCGCTCGATCCGGCTCAGCATTTTCTCGCGGCTCTTGGCCTGCTTCGCCTTGCGGACCCGGTTGATATTAATAAAGGATTCCAGCCGTTCGATCTCCCGGGTCTGCCGCTCATAGGCGGCCTGCTGCTGCTTCTGGGCGAGCGCATACTGCTTCTGGAACGCAGTATAGCTGCCCGTGTAGCGTTTCAAGGTCTGATGGGCCAGATGAAAAATCACGTTCGTGATTTCGTTCAGGAAATGCTCGTCATGCGACACAACGATAAAGGCGTGCGGATACTTTTTCAAGTAGCCGGTCAGCCACTCGATATGCACGGCGTCCAGGTAGTTGGTCGGTTCGTCGAGCAGCAGCACATCGGGCTCCTCCAGCAGCAGCTTGGCAAGCAGCAGCTTCGTCTTCTGGCCGCCGCTTAAGCGGCTAACGTCGGTGTCCAGGCCGATCTCGGCCAGACCCAGCCCACGGGCCACGTCCTCAATTTTGGCGGAAATGGCGTAGAAGCCGGCCTGCTCCAGCCCATCCTGCAGCTCGCCGTAGCGTCTGAGCATCGCGTCAAGCCCGTCTCCCGCCTCACCGAATCGGGCCGCGATTTCATTCATTTCGCGTTCCATGTCAAACAAGTGCTGAAAGGCCCGCTCCAAATACCGCAGGACCGTCATCCCTTCCTGCAGCGTAATGTGCTGCTCCAGGAAGCCGACCCGGGCGCGCGGCGACCACTCGATTCGCCCTTCCTCCGGCAGCAGGCTTCCGGTCAGCAGGCGGAACAGTGTCGACTTGCCGGCGCCGTTCATGCCCACCAGTCCGGCATGCTCGCCCGGCAGCAGGCGGAACTCAATATGGCGAAACGTGATTTGATCTCCGTACATATGCGTAAGATTCGTGACATTTAATATGCTCATGGTTCTCTCTCCTTAGGTTTCATTGATTGCGAACAAATGAAGCCATCAGGAGGACAGCGAAATGACGTGACGATCCGGTTGTAAATACTGCAAGATACTCCGGCTCTAGGGGTCTGTACCTGGTGATTAGGTATCTTACAGCCCCGCTTTAATATACAGAAAGCGGGTAAGGTGAACACACCTACCCGCTTACATGCCAAAGCTGGAAAAGATGTGGAAATCATATCGACTGTTCTCGAGATGGCTAAAAAAGGGCAGACTTCTCCCGTATCAAGCCAAATCTCTTCTAAGAACAGTAGACAAAATTTCCATTACCTTTCCACCTCATTCAAGTTTATCGTTACGCCACACAGTATAAGCGAGGCTTCCTGCAGTTGTCAATCGGACACCTGCCCGGGATAGCTTAGCTCTTCAACCCGCCGCAGGCGGTTAAGAATCCTTTGCCCGGAGATATCTTTACAAGGCGGACATGAGAATTTATAATGTCGATGTATGTGCAGAAGTTCGAAAGGGGAATCCATAAGTGGCAGTTGTTTGCTTGTAGCCGGCAAAAGTGCAAAATTTCGTGATTTCGTTCACGGGATACGTATGCCCTTTTGACCTAATACAAGGAACTTCTCGCATCGTATTTTTTTCGATACCGGCGGAGTGCCTTATTTGAGGTACTCCGTTTTTTGGTGAAATGAGGAGGAAAACACATGCTAACGCCATTTATGGAAAACCACGAGTATAATTTGATCAAGCGCCTGGTGGGGCGCCTTGAATATAACATCAAGACTACAGCCGACCAGAAAGTCATATCCGCGATCCGGCACACGACTTGGACCCGCGTCATGGAGATGTTCCCTGCTGCGACGGAGGAGCAAAAGCGGTTCTTCGACCGGATTCCGACGCTAAACCGTGCCGAGGAATTCCAGGCTTATTTGAGCGAGCTGGAGCAATACATTACGGCCTTTCCGCAGGTAACGGAACAGCAGCTGAAGAAGCTTTTTCCCAAAATTAAAAAGCTGAAGCTTCCACCGCTGGCCGAGCTCGATTTCCGCTTCCTGACCTATATCGGCTGGACCGACATTTCAACGAATAAGCTGTTCATCGTCTACAACCTGGACGGGAAAATGACAGGCATTGAGGGCCGGTTCACCCCCACGAACAAGAAGGGCGTCTGCTGCCTCTGCAACAAGCATGAAGAGGTGGCCTTCGTGACGGCGCAGACGAAAGCGAAAGGTTCGGCACTGGACCATTTCGGGCGGGTCGGAAATTATATGTGCATCGACAGCGCCAAGTGCAACCAGAATATTACCGATGTGTCTCAACTGGAGCGGTTTATGAAGGATGTCTTAAACTAACCAGGCTGGCTGTGCGAGAAAATACAGGAGCTCCCGGGTTGATCCCGGGAGAATAACAGCGGGCGGCCGAGGGGCCTTGCCCGTTTTTATTTTCCCTTTGAGCTATCAGGAGACGGTTTAGTGAACCAGTACAGGCGAAGGCGTCTGGATATATTCGGCGTACCGGATGCCTTCCGCCTTCAATTGCTCCTGACTGGCCCGGTTGGCATTGTACACCACGAACGGGGGAAGGAAGGTACCGTGGCAGTGGGCAATCGTAAGGTGGATCGGTTTTAACAGCTCGCTGATCGTAAACCAGTTGTCTCCTCCGGCCTGAAATGACTTATCTGTGCCGCCCGCGGTAGTGACGACGATGAATTCTTTGCCCTTTAAATGCTCGCCTCCGGGGCCGTAAGCCCAGCCGGGAGTCAGTACATCGTCAAACCATTTTTTGAGAAGGGGCGGTGAGCTGTACCAATAAAAAGGGAACTGGAGAACAATCCGGTCGTAAGCAAGCAGCAGCTGCTTCTCCCGGTCCGCATCGATCTGCCAATCCGGATATTCCTGATACAGATCGCGGACGTGGATATCGGTATGCTTCGGCAGCGCTTCGAGAAGCGCATGGTTCGCTCTGGACTTGGACAGATCCGGGTGGGATACAATGACCATGGTTTTCATTTCAAAATCATCCTTTCGGGCTGTATGCGGTATGAATGATGCACCCCCAGTATTGTTCAAGGCCGCCGCTTTGAAAAGTACGCATTTTAAACAGACTAAGTCTTGTAAACCGTACTGTGGACCAGACCCGCGTACTGCTGGGTAGTACGAAAAACCATACTATGTACGATTCAGAAGAGTACTGTCACCATTCCGTGTACTCTGGTACAATGGCAGCAAAGACAGCACTGCCGCTTCGGTGGGAAAGGGGAGAGCCAGCGAGATGAGTAAGGACCACGGGACGGGAAACACGGGAGGAATCATCACGACGCTGCAGGCGATTGGAGGCAAGTGGAAGCCGCTCATTTTGTTTATACTGCTGCACCAGGGGACGAAACGGTTCGGGGAGCTGCGCAGACAACTTCCCCATATTACACAGGGCATGCTGACCAACCAATTGCGTGAGCTGGAACAGGATGGATTGATCCACCGGAAGGTATATCAGGAGGTTCCTCCCAAGGTAGAATACTCCTTGACGGAACATGGGGAGTCGCTGAGATCCGTGCTTCACGATATGTGCAGCTGGGGTTTTGAGCATATGGAATTCAAGGCGAATGCCGCCGAGGAGGATACGGCCTCCGAAGCGGACGGAAATATGTAAGGGAGGGCCTGAGGGCCCTCCCTTACTGTATATTGGATGTCACTCTTCAAATGTCAGGTTAGACGGCTCGTCCCTGAGCTCGTAGACGATCTCCAAATTTGTGGTGGGTACGCTCTCGTCAACCTCTTCAAACCGGAAGCTGTCCACCCATACCTGCCCCGGTCCCATCAGCAGCACGCCAAGCGAAATCGTCGCGGCATTGTCCGGGACATCAAGCACGATGGCGTAGTGGTTCCAATGCGTGTCGCCCACAATTCGGCGGTTGTTCATATTGTCAAACCGCAGCACGTCCTCGGCTTGATTATCGACCCGCATCCACAATCCGCAGAACTCGGTAACCCCTTCCGTCCGGACGAAGCCGGAGAAGCGCATTCTGCGTTTCAGGTACCGATCGGCTTTAAATTGCTGCATCATCGTGGCGAACACGTTCGGGCCTTCCGGGGTGACGGCTTTCAAATAACCCGAGGCGTTCCCTTGATGGACGTTGTGACGGTCCAGGCCGATTTCATACTGATGCGGGTGGCTGCCGCTCAGCATCCAGCCTTTTACCATCGATTCCTCAATCATGTTCATTTCTCCTCCTTGAGCGGCATGGGCCTGGGTATGAAGACTGAACATCTTCCGGTATCGCCCTGGCGGCATGCCGTACATTTTTTTAAAGGCGCGGGTAAACGCCTCCTGGCTCTCAAAATGGCACTGCAGCGAAATGCCGATGATCGGCTCCTCCGAGTACAGGAGCATACGCGAGGCGAGACACAGCCGGCGGCTTCGCAAATATTCCGCGATGCTCAGCCCGGTCTCCCTGCGAAACAGACGGTGAAAATGGAACGGCGAGAATCCGGCCTCCGCCGCGATCTGCTCAAGTGTCAACGGCTCGTGAAGCTGTTCCTCCATGAACCGGATGCTGTGTTGAATCCGATTTGAATACACCAGCGTGCCCCTCCTTTGATATCAGCATAGCAGATGGAAGAAGGTTCGTTTTGACCGTTCTTGCTAACATGCGAAAAAGCCCGGGATGGGTAGGCCATTCGGGCTGGAATATGGGAAGCGTGGGAGTCGTCGGATGCGAACGGGAAAGCTGCGGGGCGGTGTCCACGTGGTGAATAAATTCGGTCATTAAGGGCCGTCGCGCTCCCCTTTGTTCAAGAAGACACGCCACGGCAGCCACTAGCTAGGCTTCGGGGTTAGAGCTCGGAAAGGCTGAAGTGGACTTCCCGGTTCGGGCAATCCGCTGCGGCGAAATCCAGCAGGCGGCGGCCCTCGTCGGCCAATGCTTCCTGATCGGCGTCCGAGATAGGCTCAAACAGCTTGATCACAAGCTCGGCGGATTGCTTGTTCCGCTCCAGGCTCCACATGCCGCAAACGAAGCCGTCGACGAGCACCGCTGCCCGGATGATGCCGTTCACCGTAAAGATGCGGCGGCGGTAGCGCTCATCCATAATCCGGGAGCGGTCGGCGAAGGAGAGAAGCATGTTGTCGAATTCGCCGAGGAGGCGCGGAGGTGCGGGTGT
Organism: Paenibacillus favisporus; assembly: GCF_040545415.1. Taxonomy (NCBI): domain Bacteria; kingdom Bacillati; phylum Bacillota; class Bacilli; order Caryophanales; family Paenibacillaceae; genus Paenibacillus; species Paenibacillus favisporus. Next base: position 212,387 of record NZ_JBEPLV010000005.1, read on the forward strand.
ATCCTCCGCCGGCAGGGGGGCGTCCGCCAGGTCGTACAGCAGGACGCCCTTTTCATCCAGGAAGGTCCGCAGACGCGGCTCGAGCCGGCGGATGACGTCGCTCAGCCGTGTCAGTCCGGACCAGACCTGGATGTCCTTGACTGAGGCCGGACCGAAGGCGGCCAGGTAACGCAGGACGAGCTCCTCGAGTCCGGAGCTGGAAGCTACCGCGGGCGGGCTGCCCAGCCACGCTTCCGCGGTGGTGTGCAGGGCCTGGCCGCTGGCGCCCCACAGGCCCCTTGGGGGCACCTGCACGAGCGGCACGAGCGTGCGCACCGTGTTGGCGAGCGCGGCCGGGCTGCGGTCCGGCCAGCGCTCCTGCAGGCGGGCGCCGAGCTCGCCATAGGCCAGCGGGGCCTCCTCCACGAGGGCCCGCCCGGCAGCGGCGACAGCGCCGGTATCCAGGCCGGCGAGCTCCTTGCCGTAGCCTCCCTTCAGGCCGCGGTCCAACGCGGGCTGAATGACCGGGCGCAGCGCCAGAGCGTCCTCGGCTGTCACGAGGTGGATCGTCGACCGCATGATCGCGATGCGAACGGCCTGGCGCGTCTCGATCAGCCGGGACAGCTCCTCGTGCCGGAAGCCAGCCAGCCGGGCCCACAGGCCGTAATACGGCGGGGTCGGAGCCTGGGCTTGCATGCCGGCCAGATGCCGCAGCGCGTCAAGCACCGGCATCTCTGCCCGGCGCAGCAAGAGCTGCCGGTCGAGCAGTGCCCGGTTCAAGGCCCGGCGGCTGAGCACCTTGGGAACATTTTTCGTAAAAGGGGATGTATCGGTTGGCTTGGGCATCGGCTCGGTCACGACGGCAGCGCCTCCTTAAGGTTCATGGTCTATACGATCTATAACTTCAGTATAGCCATCAACGCTGACAACAATATGTCAGGGTTTGGAGAGTACGGTCAAAGGAATTTGTGATCCTCGTCCCGGGGATCGATGTGGGTTTTCGGGACGGAAGCCAAAATACGGAGCATGGTGGAAATCCAATAGTGCAGCAGGCCGGGTACCGAGAGAAGCAGAATCAGCAGCGGCCGGGCCGATATGCTTCTATTATTCAGATAGAACAGGAATAGGCAGGACACCAGAACATACCATACAACCGGCAGTACTCCAGGCCGCAGCTTCCAATAAGCTGCAACTAACCTGGAAACGGCTTGCAGAAGCAGCGAATAACACAACATCGAAACGGTAGGGAGAAACAGCATGACTGTGACGATATCCTGGAACAAGGGAAACTCTTGCCCCGGACCGTACTGCGGCCAGAAAGCAAACAGGCCAAAAGCGCACCAGACGACAGACAGGCCTGTCCACAATACATAACAAAACCGAATCATGCGGAACCCTCCCCGAAAAGGTAATTATACACAGGGATCGGGCCCGTTACCGGGCCACCCCCGTGTATCATGCGGAACCATTCACGGCTGATGATTTGGAGGCGGGAGAAGTATTTTAAAATAAGCCTCGACTTCGGCAGCGACCTCTTCCGGTCCTTTGGAGCCGTCCACTTCAATGAGGGGTAGTCCCCGTTCCTTTGCAGACTGTCTGTACTGCTCGGCCCACAGCAGGTCACGTTCGATGTGGTTCTGCTGGGCAAGCTCGGGGTCATCCAAAACTTCGGCACGCCGCTGCCCCTTGAGACGCCGATGATGGGAATCCCTTTGGAAGGATTCGCTCGGCACCATCCATATGGCTCGTTGGGGATCTGGTAATAAAGGGAGGAGGGCTTCCGGAAAAAAGCCGGGCCCCTCTGCGATAATGGGACGATCCGCGGACATGGCATGCAAATCTTCAATAACCATGTGAAGCCGCTCCAACCAAACCGATTTTCCACTGGTAGCCATTTCCGCTGGCGTGCATGACAGCCATAACCATTCCAGAAACGCCTTCTCATCCAAATCCGCGAGTTTGGTTCCTAACGCGAACAATGCGGGATGCCGCTCAGGATCCGCGCGACGGATATGATCCATTTCATACCGGTCGAAGTGATATACCTGTAACTGGTATGTTGAGCCAAGCAGGTCTGCAACCGTCGTTTTACCACAATCCGGAGGGCCGCCGATCCAAAGAATATGCGACAAGGCCGTTGTTTCCTTATTCACGAATGCAGCGATCATCATCACCTCTTTTTTCTTGGAAAGTTGTCAGAGTGAAGTGTCTGATATGCGATTCTACAGTTTATTGCGATCCAGTTATTGGGATTTTTGGGGCAGATATCTCAACATTAACATGTAATTGGGGAGCGATGCAAAAGCAGTGGAGTTCAACTTTTTTGCCTCTGCATAGCCGGTTTAATACCGATAAGGCTGAGATAACGTGCTAAACAAAAGGATATGCATATATCGTTGCGCAGGGCTGAGCCGCTGTTTACGCAAAGAACGATGCGGTATAATGGGAAAATAATGGGAAAGACACGATACAGAAAGGAGCCTGCCACAGTGAAAATAGGTCAGCTATCCAAAGCAACCGGCGTCAGCCCACGATCGATCAGGTATTACGAGAAGCAAAAGCTACTTACGGCAAAGCGGTTGGACAATGAATACCGGGAGTTCGACGAGGTTGACATCAAGCGGGTTCAAACGATCCAGATTTATTTGGAGCTTGGGATGTCGACGAAGGAAATTCTTGAAATTTTGAAGTGCCATGACGATATCAACGCTTATACTGGTAGCGACGGATTTTGTGATGAAATGCTTGAAGCCTACGAGGACAAACGCGAAGAAATTTCCGGGCAAATTCAATCGCTCATGGCCGTTCAGCGGCGGCTGGATCAACGCATCGAACAAATGAGAGAGCAGCGGGTCTTGGTCAACAAGGAGGGCAGCGCTGTCGAAGAGACCAGCCCACTTGGAGAAGCATCGATAAGATAAGCGGAAAAATCATGGAGAGAAGCCCGATCCACCAGGTGGATTGGGCTATTCGGCCAGGCTCGGACGTTTGCCGAGGGCTGACATCTTGACGTTTACTTTTTTTGCAGTATTTCGGTAAGAAAAGAAAATCCGTCCGCACCATGCCCGTCGTCGATTGCGCGCAGGGCGATGTCGTTTGCGGCCGTTAGTACGCTGGTATCGATCCCATGGGAAAGTGCAGTTTCTATAATGTGCTTCATGCCTGCGGCTGCCGAAAGCAGGTTGGAGCCGTGTCCGGGATATTGCCTGTTGTCGACTTGCTCGGCCAATCCAGCCATAATATTCGGGAGAATGCTGCTAATCCCTTGAGCAAAAGGAAGAAGTTCCTTCGCACTGATGTTTTCAGATTTCGCCAAGGTCAGGGCATGAATATAACCGCTGATGGACGTCCAGTAAATATCCAGGAGCGACACATCGTAGGCTGCGGCCCGGCCGGGATCCTCCCCGAGGTATGAGGAAGTGCCTCCGATGCTTGCCAAGGTATGACGATGGGCTTGGTAGACGGACTCCGGCCCGCTGTACAAAACCACAGCCGAGCTCTGGCCAATCGTTGTCGTCGGTGTCATGATTGCCCCGTCAAGGTAGTGAATCTCGTGTTCTGCCGCCCATTCGGCGGTTTGGCGTGCGCGAAACGGTGCGTCGGCGGTCAGATTCACCAAGGTACGCCCCTTCAGCGCGTCGCCCAGCGGGCGGATGATCGCATGGACGGCGTCATAATCAAGGACGCACACGATGACCAGCGGACTGGCCAGAGCGGCTTCAGCGGCCGTCCCGGCAAGACTCGCTCCCTGTGCGACGAGAGCAGTGGCTTTGCCGGCAGACCGGTTCCAGACCGTGGTCGGATGACCGGCCTTCAGGAAGGCCCCGGCCAGCGCACGTCCCATGGGACCAAGGCCGAGAATCGTCACCGGTGCCCGGGATTCTTGGCTGGGGTGGCTGTGCTGAACGGGATTATTGGCTGTCAATGGAATTCCTCCTTTTTTTCATTTACCCATTCCATTCCGGTTGTGGTGATGCAGCAGGCGGTCAGTCAGATAGGGGATGCTGTATCATCTCGATGATCCTGGTGAGGCCGTCGGTACCGTGACCTTCGGCTACTCCCCTGTCGATTAGGGCCTGCATCGGCGTGATAAGCTCCGTACTGATTCCCAGCTCTCTGGAGGCGTCGATGAAATTGACGAACCCCGTCTGGTTGATATAGAGGCTGGATACATCTGTTCGATGATCGTTGGCATCCACCGCCTGCGCAATCTGGGGCATGGAGGCCGACATGGCCGAAAGCCAGGGAACCACAAGCGGCGTGAACGATTCGGCTTGGACTCCTACCGAGCGGACCATGGCTATAGCATGGAAAAGGCCGCCGTACATCCCGTACATAACGCTCAGCAGCGCCAAGTCGTAGAGAGGGGCAAGTCCGGGATCGCCGCCGAGGTACTTCGTGCTCCCCAGCTTTTCCAATGCAGGCTGCCAGGCTTCAAAGGCACTAGACGAACCGCTGTACAGGACAAACGCCCCGGAAGTTCCGATCATTTGTGGCACAGCCATGATGCCGCCGTCCAAATATTCAGCGCCGTGTTCGGCTGCCCATGCGGCCGTCTGCCGGGCTTGTGCCGGCGATCCGTTGGTGAGGTTCACCACCGTCCGTCCGGCCAGCACATCACCCGCCTGCTCGAGGATTTCTTGCACGGCCACATAATCCAGCACGCAGATTACAATCAGTGGACTGGCCGCAATGGCTTCAGCGACCGTGCGAGCGGCCACCGCGCCTTGCGCCGCGAGTGTCTCGGCTTTGCCGGGCGTGCGGTTCCAGACGGTGGTCCGGCGGCCCTCCTTCAGAAAGGCTTGGGCCAGCGCCGACCCCATCATGCCTAGTCCGATGACGCTCACCGGTAAAAGATGCCCCTCAGTATGTTCCCATTCCTGCCCTAGCGGATTCCCTTGTTTATTTTCCTTCATAGGGTGTTCTCATCTCCTTTCCTCCCCATCTTAAAAGGTTGACACAGTGTCAAAGTCAATGCGTATTTTTCACGATTTTATAAATGCGAAGCTTCGGCTCAAGGCACGGATGAATTGGCGATAGGATTGTTTTTAATGGGAAAAGTCATTTTTGTTATATCCCAGTTATTGACAACGGGCGCGTGGAGGTTTTACAATGAATCAACGGAATGTTAGTAATTACTAACATCGTCCGGATGACGACTCCAAAGGATGCTGACACAATGACGGAATCAACGACCAACCGGGACAGACTGATGCTGACCGCTATTGACCTGATGGCCGAGAAGGGATATCAGGGAGTAACCACGAAGGAAATTGCCGCAGCGGCGGGAGTGATAGAGATGACGCTGTTCCGCCAATTCGGCACCAAGCTGCAGCTGCTGGAACAGGCGATCGACCGTTTTCATTATGCGGGCGAGATGGAGGAGCTGTTTTCCACCCGGCTGATATGGAGCTTGCGTGAAGATCTGCTGCGGATAACCCGTGCCTACCATGACATCATGGATCGGAACCGGAAGCTGGTGCTGGTCATGCTGCGCAGCGCGGAGCTGTCCGATCTGCGCGACCGGGCCCAGGATCATCCGCGGCAGCTGCAGCAGCTGCTGACGGCGTACTTCCAGGAAATGCACCGGCAGGGGAAGGTGAAGGCCATAGATTCCGAGGCGCAGGCTATGGCTTTTATGTGGATGAATTACGGTGCCTTCATTTCCCGTCTGCATAACGCGGATTTGATTACAGCCGTGTCCCAGGAGCAGTTTTTGCAGACGAGCATCGCATTGTTCGTCGATGCCCTTACTCCGATGAACGAACGGATTAAAGAGCGGTAGAGAACGGGCAGACGGTGGCACGGGATGCTCGATCGGCCGGGACAGGCCAGGCAACTATTTTTACATTGCGAGGAGCGGTGACAATGAGCAAATCAACAAGCAAGCTGGCGGTACCCATTGCGGATGATGCAGCAAAGCCCGTGGGATTGACCGCCGCTGCCGGGTTTCAGGTCGGCGTCCGGAGAACGTTTCCGGTATCACGGGAGGCGGCGTGGTCCTTGTTGACTTCCCCACAGGGCATGATGGTATGGCTTGGGAAATTCCAGGCCCTTGAATTCAAGCCGGGAACGACGTATACGTCCAAGGAAGGAAACCACGGCGAGATTCGGGTCGTTAAACCCGGGGAGCAAATCCGCTTGACCTGGCAGCGGCCCGGCTGGCCCAATCCTTCCACGGTCCAGATCCGCTTGCTGGAGGCCAAGACCGGAACGACGATCAGCTTCCATCAGGAAAAGCTGACGGATATCCAGCAGCGTGAGCAGATGAAGGCATATTGGGAGGAGGCAGCGGACCACATCCGGCAGCAGCTGGCTGCAGACTGATCGAAGGCATGGCCTCAACGAATGGATCATTGAGTAAAACGCCGCCACTTGAATCGCTTGATTGAATCGAAGGAGCCGTAAGGCCAGTAAGACGACTTGGAGAGTTGATTTCCTCCTCCGCTGCGGCTTACTATAATAACTTCAGGAGGAGGTCTGCCGATGGCTGAACTGAAGGCAGTATACAATGAGGAATTTTTGCGCGGATTCGGGGCGAAGGTTCATACGGCCCACGCCGCGTTTGATACAGATAAGTTTGTCAAAGACGTCATGGACGACACGTGGGAGGAACTTGAGCTGAAAGCCCGTATGCGGCGGATCAGCGCAAAGCTGGGCGATCACTTACCCGCCCGATATGAAGAGGCGCTGGAGGTGCTCTTCGCGATCGACGAGCATTGTGCGGGGTTTCCGTACCTGTTCTTTCCCGATTTCGTGGAAGTGTTCGGGCAGGCGCCGGAGCACTGGGACCTTTCAATGAAGGCCCTCGAGCGCTTCACGTCCAAATCTTCGGCGGAGTTTGCCGTCAGGCCCTTTCTGCTGCGGGACCCGGAACGGATGATGCGCCAGATGACAGCTTGGGCGCAGCATCCGGACGAGCATGTCCGGCGCCTGGCCAGCGAAGGCAGCCGGCCTCGGCTGCCGTGGGGACAAGCCCTGCCGATGTTCAAGAAGGATCCGGCGCCGGTGCTGCCCGTACTGGAGCTGCTGAAGCAGGACCCGTCGCTCTATGTCCGTAAGAGCGTCGCCAACAACCTGAACGACATCGCAAAGGACCATTCTGACGTGGTGCTGGAGACGGCAAGGCGCTGGAAGGGTACTCATCCGCATACCGATTGGATTATCCGCCACGGCTGCCGGACCTTGATCAAGAAGTCCCATCCGGAAGCGATGGCTCTGTTCGGCTATGCAGAGTCATCCGCGGAGGAACCGCTGGCGTCCGCCGCTTCGCTGACGGTAGAGCCGTCCGAGGTCGCGGTCGGGGGCAGCACAGAGCTTCACTACGAGATCCGCGTCCGGGACGGGCAGCCGGCCCATATCCGGGTGGAATACGGGATCGACTTTGTCAAAGCCCGCGGCAAAATATCGCGCAAAGCGTTTTTGCTGTCGGATAAGACCGTACCCGGAGGCTCCCGCCTGTCGGGGACGCGAACCCATTCCTGGGCCGATCTGACGACGCGCCGCCATTATCCGGGCGAGCACCGGATCGTGCTGCTGGTCAACGGCCGGGAGGCGGCCTCCGCCAGCCTTGTGCTTACGGGCAGCGGCGGGGAGCAGCAGGCATAGGCGGAGCATGCGAAGTCAAAACAAACAGGAGTACCCGAGCGGTCGTTGGACCTCAAAGGGACTCCTGTTTTTCGTGATCCGTGATCGGCGTGCCTTTATATAAGCAGGGAACGCTCCGATCAGTGCTGCCGCTGGTTTGAAAGAAACTGCTTCTCATGCTGAAGCAGCCAGCTTTTACGCGTCAGTCCGCCGCCGTAACCGCCCAAGTCGCCGCTCGCATTGATGACGCGGTGACAGGGAATGACGAGGGCGAGCTGGTTGGCGCCGTTGGCCTGGGCTACGGCCCTGAAGGCCTTCGGTTTGCCGAGAGCCCCGGCCAGCCCGGAGTAGGAACGGGTCTCGCCCGGCGGAATTTGCACCAGCTGCGCCCAGACCGACTTCTGGAACGGAGAGCCGATCAGATGCAGCGGTGTAGTGAATACGGACAGACTCCCGTCAAAATAAGCCGTCAGCTCCTGCTCGATGGAGCGTATGGGAGCGGTGACGCCCGGGATGATCGCCGATTTCGTCCGCTGGCGCAGCCGCTCCACTTCGCGCTCGAGGCCCCGCCGGTCCACAAACTCCAGCAGATACAGCGCCTCCTCGTCGGCGATCGCGACCATCGGGCCGAGGCGCGTATCGATCCATGCCGCGCGCAGGATGCGGCTGTCTGCGGATTTCGCCGGAGCCGCCCCCATGATGCGGGAGAAGGCGTCCCGGAATCCGCTTCCGGATTCATACCCGCTCGACAGCTGGGCGTCGATCACCGCCTGGCCGGACCGGATCTGCTTGAATGCGAGCCCCATGCGGCGGGCGCGGGCATACTCCACAAAGGTCATGCTAAACCGTTTTTTGAACTGCCTCCGCGCCGTCGAGGCATCGATGTCGAGCTCATCAAAGTCCTGTTCCTTCCACCGTTTTTCCGGATAGGCCTCGACGGCTTCGACCAGCTTCTGGACGACCGGCGAAACGTGATTCGGATGGGACAGCGGGCGGCAGCGCTGACAGGGCCGGAAAGAAGCAAGCAGCGCCTCCTGCGCGGTCTCGTAAAACTCACAGTTTTCATATTTGGGCTTTCTGGCCGGGCACGTCGGGCGGCAAAAAACCCCCGTCGTTTTGACCCCGACATAGAAAATCCCCTCGTACTCCGACTTTTTATCGAGCAGCGCCTGATAATACTCCATTTTATGTTCAGCCGTAATCATGACCGGCCTCCTTTTTTCATCATCCTTTACTCTTATTATAGACCAGCCCTGCGAATCCCCGCCGCCGAAAATCGGGCACTGATTTTTAAATCATCGTTCTTTTTCAACAGGACGCCGTAATGGCGGAGCCAGCAGCCCCCATCCGTGGCTAAATTCCCGCTGCATCCCTTGTTTTAACAAAAAAAATTTGGGACAATAATAGACAGATTGCCTGCCGGATCTGGTAAAGTAGAGAGAGTATGCATTTAAAGCTTTTGAAAAGAGGAAAAACGATGAACAAACCATCCATCTATGGATTAACGTTCGATCAGCTGTCTGCATGGCTGCTTGAATATGGACATAAACCATTCCGCGCCTCTCAGGTGTGGGACTATCTATATGTACAACGGGTCACCGATTTTGCCGATATGACGGATGCCAATCCGGACTGCGTGAAGCTGCTTGCGGAGCATTACGTTATCCAGACGCTCGAAGAGCATGTGAAGCAGGAGTCGGCCGACGGGACGGTCAAGTTTCTGTTCCGATTGCAGGACGGCAACCTGATCGAAACGGTGCTGATGCGCCATAAGTTCGGCCTTTCCGTCTGCGTGACGACCCAGGTCGGCTGCAATATCGGCTGCAGCTTCTGCGCGAGCGGACTGCTGAAGAAAAGCCGGGACCTGTCCTCCGGGGAAGTTGTGGAGCAGCTCATGAAGGTGCAGCTGTTCCTGGACCAGAACAAGCCGGGTGATCTCGTCAGCCATATTGTCGTAATGGGCATCGGGGAGCCGTTTGATAATTTTGAGAACATGGTCGACTTCATCAATGTGGTCAAGGACCGCAAAGGGCTGGCGATTGCCGGCCGCCATATTACTGTATCGACCAGCGGGCTGGCTCCGAAGATCATGGAATTTGCCGACCGCGATTTGAAGGTGAACCTGGCGATTTCGCTGCATGCGCCGAACAATGAGCTGAGAACCCGGATTATGAAAATTAACAAGGCTTATCCGATTGAGGAGGTCTTGAGGGCCATGGATTACTATCTGGCCAAAACGAAGCGCCGAGTGACGCTCGAGTATATTTTGCTCAAGGACGTCAATGACGGCAGGGAACACGCGGCTGAATTGGCGGAGCTGATCGGTGACCGCAGACAGCTGGTCAACGTCAACCTGATCCCGTACAATCCGGTCGATGAGCACAGCCAATATCAGAGAAGCGCTCAGGAGTCGATCCTGGCTTTCTATGACACGCTCAAAAAGAACCGGGTCAGCGTCAGCGTCCGGCTGGAGCATGGAACCGATATCGACGCGGCCTGCGGACAGCTGCGCAGCAAGCAAATCCGCAAGGAAAACGGCAGAGGCGCGGGCCAGGCCAGCGCGGTAAACGGTTGAGGCAGGCATCCTGTTTTACAGGGTAGCTCCCTTTTTAAAACATGAAGATCACGAAAAAGCCTGCAAATCTGCAGGCTTTTGTCATGCCTAGGGGCATTTATACGAAACAGCCCTATTCTCAATCGGTTAGCCAGCCACAGCCACGATGAATACGACCCATCCCGCCAAAAAGGCCACCCCGCCGATCGGCGTAATTGCCCCCAGCTTGCGAATGCCGGTCACGCTCAGCGCGTACAAGCTTCCCGAGAATAACAGAATTCCCGCAAACAGCAGCCATCCTGCGAGCTGGATGGTGCCCGCATGTGCGGCGGATGGGGCATAGAGGCCCATCAACAGCAGGCCAAGTCCATGAGCCAAATGATATTGGACTCCCGTCTGATAGGTTTTCTGCCGGTTATCATCGAGTCTTTCCTTCAGGGCGTGCGCCCCGAATGCGCCGATGGCCACGGCCAAAAACATCATGATTCCGCCCAGAATGAGCAGCGTGTTCACATCAATCACCTCTAAGCGTCATCATACGTTCTGGCGCGGCGGCCGTCAACGAATTGGATTTGACTGTTTTCTTAATAATGACGGCGGATATGGTGATTCCGTTTTTTCTTCTTCACAAACTTGTTCGTGCCGCTAGCGCCGGGTCCGCCGCCGACCGAGTCCTGCTGTCTGGTGCAAGGGCTGTCGATGGTGGAGTTGGTGCCGCTCGTGCTGTGTGTGCCGGAGCCGCTGGCAATTTGGGTGGCGGCAGCCTCCTCGCTTCCCTCCGGCATTTGAACCCGCTGGTGATTCAGGACGAAGATGGCTTCCTTCTTCCGGCGGTGCGAGCGTTTCCGCTTACCGCGGCAGGCGTGAGCGGGCTCGCGGAGGATGCTGATATTATCGGCGGTGCCTCCGGCTCCGACGCTGACCTGCTGGTCCGTATTCGGGGAACCGATGGCCGCGTTGCTTCCCGACGCACTGCTGTGGCCTGCACCGCTGGCGATCTGCGTCGTATTCGGTGCGTTGGTGAATTGATCGTTAATGACAAACACGAACTTATCGAACCTGCGGAGCGGAACTTTGGTCGTCAGCCGTTTTTCGCCTCGGACGATGCTGACGATGAGCTTGCCCTGTGACCGTGAACGAGAGTGTCTCTTCAGTCGTCTTGCCATATGCCGGCGGGCATAACCGCAACAGTGGCTTTTAAGATACCTCCTCATATCACCCATCCTTTGTCTGTGGTATGGTTCATCCTAGTGATGTTTGCCGGATTTTGTGAGGGACAACTGTCTCGTAGGGGCAAAAAATAGGGCGTTTGATATAGAATGAACTAAAGAAATGAATGTTATAGGCCACTATTGAGTTGTTATAACAGGAAGATCAAGCAAAACGTTAGTTCAATCGATTTAGCCGGATTTTACCCCTGATAGGTGATTAATGCTTCTGTCGGTGATAAAATATAGCAAAACCGTCCGGTCATAGAGAACGGCCTGCCGGAAGATCTGTAGCTGAACCGTTCCCGGCGTAAAGGTCCAGTCTGCCGGGGGTATCAAAGACACTTGTAAACGCTTTAATCATAAACCGTAGATTGCCTTAGCTTAAAGCGCGGGCAGTCATACAGGAGAGGATGGGAATGCAATGCAGGTGAATCAAGTTCGCGAGTTGGCTGTGAAACTGAAAGAGAATATCGGGAGAGTCATTGTCGGCAAAGAGGGAGAAGTGGAGCTGCTGCTAACCGCCTTGCTGGCGTCAGGACATGTGCTGCTGGAGGATGTGCCGGGGACCGGTAAAACGCTGCTTGCCAAAAGTTTGGCGGCGTCCCTGTCGCTCAGCTTCCAACGGATCCAGTTTACCCCCGATCTGCTGCCGTCGGATTTGACGGGCATCCATTTCTACAACCAGAAGGACGGCGAGTTTCAGTTTCGCCCGGGTCCGCTGTTCTCGCGGATCGTGCTTGCGGATGAAATTAACCGGGCCACGCCCAGAACCCAGTCCAGCCTGCTGGAGTGTATGGAGGAGCGGCAGGTCAGCATTGATGGGCAGACGATGGCGCTGGAGCGGCCGTTTATGGTGCTGGCCACCCAGAACCCGGTCGACAACCAGGGCACGTTTCCGCTGCCCGAAGCCCAGATGGACCGCTTTATGATCCGCATGAAGCTGGGGTACCCATCCGCAGCGGAAGGGAAGGAGATCTTGAAGCGGACGCAGGGACCGGCCGGCTTAACGGCAGAGCGGGCCGAGCGCACGGCAACAGCCGACGAGGTGCTGGAAGCCCAGCAGCTGTGCACGCAGGTGAGCGTGAGCGAGGACTTGATGGGATACATCGTATCCCTGGCCGAAGCGACCCGCGTCCATGCGGAAGTGGCTCTTGGCATCAGCCCCCGCGGAACCCAGGCGCTGCTGCGCGCGGCGCAGGCTTATGCTGCGTTAAATGGACGGGAGTATGTACTCCCCGATGACATTAAGCATCTGCTGGTGCCGGTCTGCGCTCACAGACTGGTGCTCAAGAAGCGCTACGGCGGGCAGCATGAGGCCGCCCGGCGCATTCTGCTTGAGGTGCTGGATCACATCGCAGTTCCCAGCGAAGCGGGACTGGAAAGCGGCGTGAGATAATGGCGATGCTGTGGTTGCTTCTGGCCTGCGGCGGCGTGTTGGTGCTGCAGGGCCTGATCCTGGGCAGGGGATCGCTGCGGAATCTGACGTACGAGCGCCATTTCAGCACGGAAACCTGTTACGTGGGGGACCGGATCGAAATGGTCGAGGTGATCGAAAACGGCAAAATGTTTCCGGTGCCCTGGCTGCGCCTGGAAGCGATGCTTCCTTCGTCCCTGATGTTTAAGCGCAGCCGGGAAACCTCGATCAGCGAGGGGAATATTTATCAGAATCATACGAGTTTATTTATGCTCCGTCCCCGGACCCGGATTACCCGGACGCATCAAATCCAGTGTACCCGCCGGGGGATCTACCGGATGGACTCGGCCACGATGACCGGCGGGGACCTGTTTGCGGTCTACACCCCGTCACGGCAAATTACGCTCAGCAAACGGCTTGTCGTTTACCCGGAGCTGCTGGGCGATGACCGGCTGCCTTCCTCCTGGAAGACATGGCAGGGGGAGCTCGCGGTGCGGCGCTGGGTCGTTGAGGATCCATTCCTCATTACCGGAATCCGGGAATACGCCGCGGGAGATCCGATGAACCGGATCCACTGGAAAGCCACCGCCAGAACGGGCGAGCTTCAGGTGCACAAGCACGGCTATACCGCCGATCCGCGGGTCATGATCTGCCTGAACATCGAGGTGTCCGAGCAGATGTGGAATGTGGTGACCCGGCCGGAGATGGTCGAGGATGCGCTGTCCTATGCGGCCACCTGTGCCGCTTCGCTGATCCACCAGGGTATGGCCGCCGGCTTCACCCATAATGCGTCGGTTAATCCGGAGAGCCAGGCCATGCTCCGGCTCGATCCGGATTACGGCACGGCCCATTTGGAGAACCTGCTGGAGGCCATGGCCGGTGTGGACATGAAGACGCGGATGTCATTCCACGAAATGCTGCGTCTGGAAGCGGAGCGCGAGCAGGAAGAGACGGTCGATTATCTGCTCATTACGGCGCATCTGTCTGAAGCGGTCCGGGAGAGCATCCACGGACTGGAGAACAAAGGCCACCGCGTATCGGTTGCGGAATGGCCGGATGCGAGGGAGGCGGCGGTATGATACGTCAGCAAGCGCAAGCCCGTTACCGGGGAGCCGGGGAAGCACTATACTTCTCGCTGCTCGAGTCCGCCTCGCTGTACCCTGTGGCCGTGCTGCTTGCGGCATATGCGCTGCCGCTCCATCCGCTGCTCATCTGGCTGCTTGCCGGGGTTGTTCACGCTGCAGGCGTGCTGGCCGGCCGGGAGCAGTCCCGCAGCGGGGGCGGACGCCTGTGGACGCCGATCCCGCTGGCGGCCGCTGTTCTGCTGCCCCTGGCCGTGTTCGGGTTGCGGCTCGCCGCGGCGCTGGCCGCTGTGGCCCTGCTGGCGGCTGCGATCCGCGGGCTGATCGCCGGGCGCAAGCAGTGGTGGAAGACAGCGGTGCAGCGGCTGCCGCTGATCGGCCTTGGCGCCTCGCTCGTGCTGTACATTACGGCCGGCCAGGTCAGCGCCCTTCATCCGCACCGCACGTCGCTGTACGTGATGGCGATGATTACGTTATTCACCCTCCTGCTGCGCATGAACGGCGAGCGGGTCCGGGACGCCTCGCACGCTGAGCAGGCCGACCGTCAGCTGTTTGGCCGGATCCTGACAGCAAACCGCTCGATGACGTGGATCGTCATTGCCGTCATCGCCCTGCTCAGCGGATGGAAGGGCCTTGGTGCGATCTTCCTCTTCCTGCGGGACGGCCTCCGGTCTCTCCTCCAAGGCTTGGGAGGAAACGGACAGTCTGTGGAACAGCCTCCGCAAGCACCCGCCGATCCGATGATGCCCGATCTGTCCGGAATGGATCAGGGTCCGGTGCAGCACCCGATGTGGCTGAAAGTCATAGGCTATGTCGTCCTGGGCATTCTTTGCCTGGCTGCGCTTGTTTTGCTGGGGATGCTGCTGTATAAGCTGTTCCGGCGCTGGCTTCCGGAGCGCATCCGAAGCTGGGTCCGGCGCCTCGCTTACCGGCTCGGGCTGCTGCGCCAGATCCGGCACATTTCCGAGGAGACGGCGGACTTCGTGGATGAGGTCGAGCGAATCGACCGCGTTGCCGCCAAGCCCCGCCGGTTCCGCCGCTTCCGCAAGGAACCGGATATCAGCGGCAGCGACCCGCGTCAGGCTTACGAGAGCCTGATCCGCCGTGCGGTCAAGAAAGGATTCGCGTTCCGGGCGAGCCGGACGCCTGCGGAGAACGGCGCCGAGCTTGCAGCGGGAGAGAGCTTTACCGGCATGGCGCCGGAAGCGGTCCATACGCTTATCGAGCGGTATAATGCCGTGCGGTACGGCGGGAAAAAGGAGCAGTAGAAGCCCTGCTCCGGCCAGCATGATGCCGTACACTTTTGGTCGTGAAGGTCCCCTAAAGGGGGCCTTTTTTGTGTTCTTTGGACCTCCAATAGTTACGCCGAGGTAACTTCATTACGATAAAGTGCCTACTTACGCAAGCGAAATAGAGCCACTACAATGGGGTTGTGGTTCACGAACCAAATCGATCATAAAGGAGACAAACGCACTATGGAACTTCAATTGGCACTTGATCTTGTCGATATTCCCGGAGCCAAGGAAATCGTAAACGAGGTTGCTGAATATATAGACATCGTGGAAATCGGAACGCCGATCGTCATCAATGAGGGGCTTCGGGCGGTGAAAGAACTGAAAGAAGCCTTCCCTTCCCTGCGCGTGCTGGCAGACCTAAAAATCATGGACGCCGGCGGATACGAAGTCATGAAGGCATCCGAGGCCGGAGCGAGCATTATCACCGTGCTCGGCGTCTCAGACGATTCCACCATCCGTGGAGCCGTGGAAGAAGCTAGAAAGCAGAACACAAAAGTCATGGTCGATATGATCAATGTGAAGGATATTGAACAGCGCGCCAAGGAAATTGACCAAATGGGCGTGGATTATATCTGCGTGCATTCAGGGTACGATCATCAGGCTGCAGGCATCAGCTCCTTTGAAGACCTGCTGACGATCAAACGCGTGGTGAACCGCGCCAAAACGGCCATTGCCGGCGGGATCAAGCTGAGCACGCTGCCTCAGGTGATTGCGGCCGGCCCGGATCTGGTTATTGTGGGCGGGGGAATCACCGGTCAGGATGACAAGCGGGCTGCGGCATCGCAGATGAAGCAGCTGGTCAGTCAGGTCTAAGATGAACACGGCCGATTATGCCCTCGAAATTACGAAGGAGCTGCAGCGATCGATTACCCGCATCTCGAATGGAGAAGCGGATCAGTTGGCTGAGATGATTCTTGAAGCCGGAAATGTGTTTGTGGCGGGAGCCGGCAGGTCGGGCCTGATGGGCCGGGCGCTGGCCATGCGGTTAATGCATCTCGGAATTCCCGCATATGTGGTCGGCGAGACAGTGACACCGGGAATCGGCCCGGGGGACCTGCTTGTCATCGGGTCCGGGTCAGGCGAGACGCAAAGCTTGGTCACGATGGCCAGAAAGGCCAAGGAGATCGGAGCAGCGGTCGTCACCGCAACCATTCACCCGGATTCCACGCTGGGCCGGTTGTCCGATCTCCCGGTCCGTCTCCCGGGTACGCCCAAGGATCAGCAGACAGCGGGCAGCGGAGAAAAGGCGACTATTCAGCCGATGGGATCGCTGTTTGAGCAAACGCTGATCATTTTGTACGATGCCGTTATTCTCCGGTTGATGGAGCAGCGGGGTCAAGATTCCTCCCAGATGTTCGGCAGACACGCCAACCTGGAGTAAAGCTTCACCTGAAAAAGATACCAATCCAAACAGGAGCCATCCCGGAGGTCGCAGACCGAGGGATGGTTCTTTTTTGCATCAAGCGAAAAAGCGAATCGTGTAGTATCCTATAAGAAGGAGGTGGCAGCGTGGCAACGGAAATTAAAGACCGTATCAATTTAAAAGAAATCAATTGCGCGAAGGAACTGACCCTTGCCGTGATCAGCGGCAAATGGAAGTTGATTATATTGTGGCATCTGGGGCTTGAGGGGACGAAGCGGTTTGGCGAGCTGAAGAAGCTGATCCCCAATGTGACCCAAAAAATGCTGACCAACCAGCTTCGGGAGCTGGAAGACGATCAGCTGATTTCGCGGAAGGTATATCCGGAGGTCCCTCCCCGGGTGGAGTATTCGCTGACCGAATACGGCCGCTCGCTGATGCCGGTGCTGAAGATGATGTACGACTGGGGCAGTCATTATGGGGACCGGGTCATTTGGAAGGACGATCATTAACAGGTCGGCATTCTCTTCATCGGAATGATTTTTTCACGTACTTAAAAAAATATGAAGTTCAATCCCTCGCAGAGTCCGAAGGCAGCTGAGTAAAAAGCCGCCGCTTTGCGGGGGTGTTTTTTTGTGACATCGTCTGTAAATGGGGTAATAATTAGAAATTGATTCCAATTTTGGCTGCTGTAGCTGCTGTAAAGGAAGGATGCCGATGAAAGACCAAACGCCGACACGACGTATTGAAGCAGGCTATCTCATCCTTGTGTTTGTCATCATGATTCAGGAGCTGCTTATTTTTATCAAGGTATATGCAGATCAAGCCTATACCACACAGGAGCTGCTGTTCAGTCTAGGGACATTGGCTGCGCTGCTGATCGGCTTCTTTATGCCGGTCGGCGTCACGGCGGTGGCCGTCTTCTTTTATCTTGTGAGTTATTTTGTGTGGCTGAACACTTATGCACATGTGGATATCTTATCTTTCTCATGGCTGCTGCTCGTTCCCGCCAACATGATTCTGGCCTCCGTGATTCATTCCGGGTTGATCCGCAACCGGAGACTGATCGAGCGGCTGGAGGATTTGAAGGACATGAGCCCGCAGCTGGACCTCGATACGTCCCTCGGGAACAAGCTGTCCCTGGAGGATGCCGTCATCAAACACTCCAATCTCGCCAAGCGTTATCCGCAGCGTTACGACTTCTGTATGGCGATGTTTAAAATCGAATTTTTGCCGCTCGTCAAAGAGTCGCTCGGTTCCAGGCGGTACGCTCGGCTGCTGCTCGAGTTATCGCACACGATCCAGAAGCAGATCCGCTACGAGGATTATAAATTTTTCATCGACCAAGGGCGTTTTGTGGTCTTGTATCCGATGACGAATCAGGAGCATTTGCAGCAGCTCACCGCCCGGATTAAGCAGGCTATGATGAATGTTGAAGCCGTCGACCGGAGCGGGAGCCCGCTGAAGCTCGTCATCCGCACGGGGGCGCTCGTGTTCCAGCCGGAGCAGTTCAGCAAATATGAACATATCGATGCGGTCATTGCCGCATTGGAGCGCAATACGGAGACCGATCTGATCGGTGAGTATGTATAAGGAGAAAGGAGGGGCGCCCGCATGTCGTATGCCAAGTGGTTTATACCTGTATGTATCGGCGTCAGCATCCTTTTTGCCGCAGCGGTGCTGGTGCTGACGATCGCCACGCTGATGTTCCGGGCCAAAGTTAAGAAAAAATACGATCGGGGGAATTTCAGTGGCTGACGTCATCCTGCTCCTGTCGATCGTATCGATCTGGATCGCCGTGCTGGAGTCGATTGTCATCATGTCCGGGGCGATCCGGTTTGTGTACAGGCAGAACCGGGGGGTTCTGGTTCGCAGCGGGCAATTGGACGATTTTCCGACCGTGACGGTCATGGTCCCCGCCCATAATGAAGAGTTGGTCATTACCGCGACGGTGGAACATATTCTGCAGCTGTATTATCCCCCGGACAAGGTCCAGATCATCGTAATCGCCGATAACTGCACCGACCGCACTGCGGACAAGCTGAAGGCACTGAAGGCCAGAACCAGCTATAAAGACAGAGACCTGCTCATTTTGGAAAGAACCGGCACCGGCGGGAAATCCGGAGCTCTGAATGATGCGCTGAAGGAAGCTACCGGCGATTGGATTTGCGTCTATGACGCCGATGCCGCACCCGAGCACAACGCCCTCTACTTTCTGATCCAGAAAGCCATGGAGCAGCCAGAGCGCTACGGTGCGGTGTTCGGACGCAACAAAGCGCGCAACCGCGGGCAGAACCTGCTGTCGCAATTCATCAACCTGGAGCTGATCACGATCCAGCGGGTGCATCATACCGGTCTGTGGGAGCTGTTCGGTCTGGGAACGATCCCCGGGACCAATTTTATCGTCAAACGCTCGCTTATGGAGGATATTGGGGGATGGGATGAGCACGCTATCACGGAAGACACGGCGGTGTCCTTCGAAATTTTGGGCCGCGGCCAGCTGATCGCGCTCGCACCGCAGGCCGAAGCCTATCAGCAGGAGCCGGAAAGGCTCGGCGTCTACATGAAGCAGCGCCAGCGCTGGGCCAAAGGCAATTACAAGGTGGTCGTGGACAATATCCACCAGCTGTTTAATCGGAGCAGCTGGCGGATCAAGCTGCACGTGCTTTATTATGCCGCAAGTTATTTTTGGTTCATGGTGGCGATTATCGTTTCCGACCTTATTTTTATCGTCAACCTCGTGTACCAGATCATTGCGCTCTTTCACCCGGACACGGTATCTCCGTTCCAATTCAGCAGTGACCTGTATGTGTATCTGGTCATCGCCTGGGCACTGATGTACTACATTTATGTTCTTCAGATCAACCTGGCACTGGCCACCGATATCGGACAGAGCAACGTCAGGAACTTCATCCTGTCCTGTGTGTCTTACTTTACGTATGCTCAGCTGTTTCTGGTCATTTCGCTGCTGGCCTTCTGGTCGATGATCGTTGATAAAGTGACGGGCAGGCAGAGCAAATGGTATAAAACCAAGCGCTTTGGTTAGGCGCCTCTCACCATTGCCCAGCCGCGGCATATAATGGACCGACCGGTGCCTACAGAAAGGAGATCACGCCATGAGTTATCCCTCGTACGGTGGATGGTGTCCCCATTATTACCCGCGGCCCTATTACTATTCATGGATTCGTGAATACCCCCAGATCAAGACCGATACCCTCAACCAGTCCATTCAGGGATATTATTCGCTGATGGAGGAGGGCTACAAAATTCTCAACAGGCTGTCGGACCATGCCTTTGCCGTTCAGGTGATGACAGCCGCCCAGGCCGGCAACAAGCAGGAGGTGGACCGGCTGATGAAGTCGATCAGCAGCCAGTCGAAGATTTCGTCCGAGTTTTCTCCGAGCGGAATCGGGATTACCGTCGACCCGTTAGTTGAGACCGACCCTTGCTGCAAACTGGCCATGTTCCTGAAATGGGGAAAATAAACACAATGAACGGCATATGTAAGGATCATTCCAGTTCCACTGGCAGCCCGGAACCTTCGCGTTTCGGGCTTATTTGACGTTCTATGCGGAGTTCCCAAACAGCCGGGCCTCCTGATTTGTGCTGCCTTCGCGAAACGGAGTGCTGTACCCCCGTGTTCCTGTTGTATACTTAAGTTTAACGGAAGAATGTAACGGACAACCTGTTCGGCAATAGCACGGAATGACAGGATTTTGGCGAATGACGGGGTTATGATGACATACGAGGAGTGATCGGATATATGGCATGGGTAGAATCGCTGCAGCGGGCAATCGATTATATGGAGGACCACCTCTCCGAGGACATTACCATTGAGGAGATCGCGAAGCAGGCGCATTCGTCGCCGTTTCACTTTCAGCGGACCTTTACGCTGCTGACTGACATTACGATCGGCGATTATCTTCGGCGCAGGCGGCTGTCTCTCGCAGCAAAGGAGCTGACGGGGACGGATACCAAAATTATCGACCTTGCCTGCAAATACGGGTACGACACTCCCGAGGCGTTCTCGAAAGCTTTTCGCAAGCAGCACGGCGTTACCCCGACGGAAGCGCGGAAAGGGATCGGGAAGCTGCAATTTTATAACCGCCTGGTCATCCAGGTGAGTCTGAAAGGAGCCGAACCGGTGAAATATCATATTGTGGAGAGAGAAGCGTTCCAGGTCGTAGGAGTCAAGCGGGCCTTTTCCTGTGAAAATGGCCAGAACCTCGAGGGGATTCCGAAGATGTGGCAGGAGGTTCACCAGAACGGGGTCAACGACCTGCTGTTCCGCGTGAACAGCGGGCAGATCAAGGGTGTGCTCGGCGTATGCGTCGATCAAAGCGCGGTGAGACCGGAGGAGATGGACTACTGGATTGCGACCGAATGCGATCAGGAGGTGCCGGAAGGCTTGGAGAGGCTGGACATCCCGGCATCCAAATGGGCCGTGTTCGAAGTGCGCGGCCCGATGCCGGACGCGATGCAGAGCGCCTGGAAGCGGATTTTCTCCGAATGGTTTCCGTCCAGCGGGTACGAGTATACCGGCACCGCCGAGCTGGAGGTTTATACAGACGAGGATCCTTCCAGTCCGGACCTGTATTCGGAAATTTGGATTCCGGTGAAGTAACGATCTTTATAATCGCTCCAGCCCAAACAAGGCCGCCTTTTTAGAGGTGGCCTTGTTGATGTTGTGCCAGTGAAAAGCAATCGTTGATTTCCGGCCTGCTGTTACGGCTGGATTTTTGCAGGAAAGCCGGAAGCGGCCGGCGTATCAGTATATGATCGACCGCTT
Source organism: Paenibacillus favisporus (assembly GCF_040545415.1). Lineage (NCBI taxonomy): Bacteria > Bacillati > Bacillota > Bacilli > Caryophanales > Paenibacillaceae > Paenibacillus > Paenibacillus favisporus. The sequence continues at coordinate 233,658 of NZ_JBEPLV010000005.1, forward strand.
TAAGCATGAATCCCGTTTTGGAGGTTGGAGAAGCCAATGACGTCTTTTACGATGAACGTCATCCACATTATTCAAAATATACCGGAAGGCCGCGTGATGACCTACGGGCAAATCGCCGAGCTGGCGGGGAGCCGGAGAGCGGCAAGGCAGGTCGTGCGCATTCTTCATTCCTTGGGCAGGAAGCACCATCTTCCCTGGCACCGGGTCGTCAACGCGAAAGGCGAGATCGCTCTTGTGGAGGAGGAGTCGCGCATGCTGCAGATTCTGTATTTGAAGGGCGAGGGGGTAGAGGTCGACGCCGAGGGACGGATTGATTTGGAGGCATACCGCTATCATCCTGAGCCTGAGGCGGACTGAGGCCTTGCCACAGACTCCCTCCGTTCCAATAAGTGTAGCGGGGGGCGCTTTCCCGATGGATGCAGGGTAAATACGGCCGGGACATTCAGGAGGAAGCGAGCAATGCGCCCAGCTCTTTTTGATATTGCAAGAATCGGTCTGTAGAAGGGATGACCCGTGCGGCGGACTGGATCCCGCCGATTTTGATGCTTCGGACGACGGGATACGGTGCAGACAGCAGTGCATGCAGTAGGGAGAGATCCCGAGCGCTAAGCTGCCGGTGCCGCTGGTAGTATTCGACGGCGCGCAGCATTCCGCCCGCGTTCCAGGTAAAATTGCGGTGGAGAATGTGGGCTAAGTCCTTCATTCGCACATGCAGTGAGCTGTTTTCAAAGTCAATCAGATGCAGCTTTCCCCGCTTGTCTTTAATCAAGTTGGGATAATTATAATCTCCATGAATAAAAGCAGATGCCTGCTGCTCCGCTGTCATCGCCGCAAGAACGGCGGGCTCTCGCAGCCGGCCGATCACTTCTTCGCAAGGAGGGACTAAGTGGCGTGTATTTTCGTAATACCCAAGCAGGTCCTTATAATCCGAGACATCTTTCTCCAAGTCGAAATAACGCATCCTAGAGGCGGGGGCCTCCCCTGCGGGAAAGCCTTCGGCGGCAGCGTGAAATCTGGCCAGCGCGCGCAGACCTTTCCTCAAATCCGCTGCTGACCCAAAATCCGGCTGCCTTCCGTGCACCCAATTCGTCAGCATGTACACCGAGCCCTGATGGATCATGATCGGCGAAAGTGCGGTTGTAGGGTATACTTTTGGACTGCGGGTAAATCCCCGTTCGTCGAGGCAGGCAAAGACCCGGGCTATATAGAAGACTTCTTCCACTTGAACATCGTAGCCCTTCAAGCAGTAAGTACCCAAACGAGTCCGAATTCGGAACACGTCCTTCACCCGTCTGATTTCACGGATTCTCATGCCGTAGGTTTCTTCAATGCCGGTCCTGAAGTCCGTCACAAACATCACCCCTTGGTTATAGATTTGCCCACCTGCTCATGTATTCCATCGCCTGACGCCTGAGCACCCAGGTCTGGTCCATGGTCTTCAGCATCTCGGCGCTTCTGTTGCTCCGTGGGAACCGGACGGCATACCAGGCTTCCCGCGGCAAGCCGTATAATGCCGTGACCAATTTCCGCTCCGGTGGGCTTAAGGTCCGGATCCCTTCGTATCCCCTAAGAAAAGCCTCGATGAATGCGGTATTAAACCCGGTCGTATTCATAATCGTCTTGGCCGTATCCGCATAGGTGGAACCGACTCTGATAAAATCCCAGTCTATAATATGAAGACGCTCGTCATTTGCAATAATGACATTCGGCGGCGTGATATCGCCGTGAATTAAGGCCGGATTGGCCTTTTCCTGGGTGCAAAGCCGCGAAATATCCGGATGGCGGATTTCGGACCACGCCTCATCGGAGAAGCGTTTCCAATCCGCGCCGTATTTCCTGGCAGCTCTTCGGAGCGCCGGATTCGCGGAAGCAGCTTGAACCATGTTTTTCCGCAGATAACGATCCTTGACTTTCCACAGCCGAACTTGCTCCAAGGTAGCCGATTTCGATGTGGGCGGCAGCCCGCAGGGGAGGGTGTGAAGCTTTGCCAGGGCATGGCCCAGCTGCTCACAATCCTGCTCCGTCCCCATCGGCCGTCCATGAATCCACTCCGTCATATAATAAGGCTGCCCCTGGCGCATGACCCACAGCTTTCCCGAGTCGGCAGGAAGCCAGTCCGGCATAAAGCCATAGTCGCTGTTCATTAACAGACGAACATACTTTGCGGCGGATTTGATTTGGGCAGCCAGACCTGAGCGAAGGTGGGGATTCCGGTTATACGGCTTTAATGCAAACGTGCCCAGGTTCGTCTGGATCTGGATCACGGCGTTTTTCCGGTAAAACGATGAGACAGGCGTGGAGCGAAGGGTTTGCAGACGGAAACGCCGGGAAATGCTGCGGATTTCCCTTTGACTCAGTAGATGTGACATGGGTGGGGTCTCCCTCCGTTAGAAAGTAACTTAGACAGCAGCGCATGGTGTGGTGACCGTTGATTTTTTATCGTATTCTTTTTGTCATGAAAGGTATGGACATTCGCCTTGGATTTTGAAAAGCTTATGGATTCCTGGAACGATGGACGCTGGCACAGGGGTTGACTTTCCACTTAAGGGAAAGCTTTATACTGGAGCGGAGAGGAGGCTGGGAAATGTTCAAAATTACGGAATTTTCGAAAATTAGCCAGGTATCGGCCAAAGCGCTTCGCTATTACGACCAGATTGGGCTGTTGAAGCCGTCATATACCGATCCGGATACGGGATACCGATTCTATACGGCAGACCAGCTGAAGCGGGTTCACCGGATTCTGGTGTTTAAGGACCTGGGGTTCACCTTGGAGCAGATGATTCCGCTGCTGGACGGAGCCCTGGGCACGGAACAGATGCGGGCGATGCTTCTTCATAAATCGGCCGAAATTGCCGAGATGCTGAGGGAGGAGCAGGCCCGCCTGAACCGGATCGAGGCCAGGCTGGAAGAGCTGGACCGGAGTGGGGATGGAGAGCCACCCCTGGATGTCGTCGTGAGGCAGACCGGCCCTGAATGGATCGCTTCCATTCGGGAAGTCACTTCCAAATCAAAGGTTCCGGGGCTGATCCGGGAGCTGCGGCAGGCCGTCAAGACGCTGTACAAGGGCGCTCTGGACCAGAGGGTGATCGTTCTGTGGCACAGCTGCGCCGAATGCGAAGACGCCGTGGACCTGGAGGTAGGCGTTCCGGTTGCTGACCCCCTCCCGGACCAAGACCGGATCCGGGTTAGGGAGCTGAAAGGCGCCCGGCTTGCTTGTATAGCCCATTCCGCAGGCCTAGCAGGTTCCTATGAGGTCACGGCCAAGCTGGCCGGTTGGCTTGAGGAACAGGGATACGGCATTTCGGAGCAGGAACCGAGCCGGGAGATTTACTGGGAACTGCCGGACCAGCCGGCCAGCCCGGTGCTGTCCGAGCTGCAGATGCCGATCGTGGACAGACCGGGCGGAGCTCCCGGGGCAGAGGGGGGACAGGCATGAGGGAAAGAAGACGGGTTCCGTCCGGTATTCTGCAGGTCCTCCTGCTGGCGGTGGGCATATTTGTGATCAGTACGTCAGAGCTGCTCCCGATGGGTCTGCTGCCGGACATCGGGCGGCAGTACCAGGTCACCGTTCAGACGGCAGGCTGGCTCGTCACCGCCTATGCGCTCGGGGTTGTCGCGGGAGGACCGCTGCTGACGGTCGTTACAGTCCGGGTCCCCCGCAAACGCCTGCTCCTATACATGCTGGCCCTGTTCGGGGCAGGGAGCCTGCTCAGTGCAGTCGCGCCTTCCTTCGGACTGCTGATCGCCTCCCGCGTCGTCAGCGCCGTGGCTCAGGGGGCCTTCTTCGGTGCCGCCGTCGTCATGGCAGGCCAGCTGGCGGCTCCGGGACGGGAAGGCGCGGCCATATCTCTAGCCGGGTCGGGGCTGACGATTGCGACGGTCATCGGCGGGCCGCTGGGCACGCTGCTCGGACAGCAGTTCGGCTGGCGATTTCCGTTCTGGATGCTGGTCATCATTACGCTGCTCGTCGGAGCGGGCATCCTGTGGAAGATTCCAGACATGCCGCAGGTGACACGGCCTCAGATCCGCCGGCAGCTCGGGCAGGTCGCGCGTACGGGCCCGGTGCTGGCCCTGTTTACGACAGTATTCGGATTTGGCGGCGTCTTTTTGGCCTTTACGTATATCTCCCCGATCCTGCAGGAGATCACGGGGCTTCCGGAAGAGCGCATTTCAATCGTGCTGCTGCTGTTTGGGCTGGCGTCGGTGATCGGGAATGCCGCTGGAGGCAAGCTGGCCGACCGGCATCTTCATGCGGCTCTCTTGGGCAGTATGGGGCTGCTGATGGCAGTGATGATCGCCTTTTATTTCACGAGTACTTCGGTCGTTCCCGCACTCATTACGGTGTTTGTGTGGGGAGCGGCCGCGTACGCGATGGTCACTCCGCTGAACGTCCAGGTGCTGCGGCGGTCCGGCTCGGCGCAGGATTTGGCTTCCACCCTGAACATCTCTGCCTTTAATCTCGGCAATGCGCTCGGCGCCTTTATCGGCGGGTATGTGGCTGAGAGCAGGCTGGGGCTGTCCGGACTGCCGCTGGCTTCGGCCGTGATTGTGGCCATTGGCATCGCCTTAGCCGCGGGCAGCGTGATGCTGGAGCGCTCGAAGCCAGGAAGTGCAGAGTCTGCGGGGCAGGCGGAATGCGTGAATACTGCAGGCGAGGCGTCTTGCGGAATGAATCCCGGCGCCCAGTCATAGATTACAGGAAGCCGGATCATAGAAGCCGATGAGACCTCCCGAAGGCGGGAGGTTTTTTTGGTCTGTGCCGCTTTTTTCATTTTTTTCTGCTTTCAGTGTCACAAATGCTTCCCCTTCCTCGTGATATATGCAAAACCAAAGCGGGGAGTGGACGTTATGGAAAAGTTAACATGCGTCGTGGTCGGCGGCGGCTACGCCGGAATCAATGCGGTCAAGGCTTTGCAAAAATCGCTTAAAGGGGCTGGCCGGGAACTCAGGCTCATCCTGATCAACAAGGATCCTTATCACCTTCGCAAGGTGCTGCTGTTCAAGCCGGCGGCTCTGCAGGAGGATATTGCCATCCCCTTGAGACGATTGTTCCCGGAAGGGGAAGGCGTAGAACTCGTTCAGGGGGAGGTCACGCGTGTGGATTTTGACGCCAGGCAGCTGATCTACAGCCGCAGTGAGGGCGGGGACGCACGCCTTGGTTATGACATCCTGGTAATGGCGGCGGGTAGCATGGTCCGGCGCCCACAGCCGGATCAGGGCGGTATCGCGCTGACCTCGCCGGAAGCGGCTGAACAGATCCGCCGGATGTGGAAGCAGAATCTCCGTGAAGCGGCCGGCGCCGGTGCGGAGGAACGCGCCAAGCTGCTGACGTTTGCTGTGGCCGGAGGAGGCATCAGCGGCATTGAAACCTCAGCCGAACTGGCTCATGCCATTCGTGCCGATGCCGAAGGTATGGGTCTTCATCCCGCAGACATCCGGGTGTATCTGGTCAATGCCGAGGAGCGGCTGTTTGCACAGGGTCCGGCGAAGGTGTCCCGCAAGCTGGAGCGGCTGCTAGCCGATGAGGGGGTCACTACACTGCACGGACGCAAGGTCATCCGGGAACGCGGCGGGGTGATCGCCCTTTCGGACGGAAGCGAAATTTCCGCAGGGCTGTGCGTATGGACGCTTGGCATCGTGCCGAATCCAAGGCTTTCCAGCATGGGCTTCCCGGTTACTGTGGAAGGGAAAGTAGTTGTCGATGCGAGCTATCGGGTGGAGGGCAAACCCGGCGTCTACAGCATTGGAGATTGCGCGCAGATCGTCGATCCGGAGACGGGCCGGGCAGATGCTATGACCTGCAAGGAAGCCGGCGCTCAGGCGGCCAGGCTCGGCCAGGTCGTAGCAGCGGATGTCGAGGGCCGTCCTGCACCTGTCCATAAAGGGTATATGGATGTCTTCTGCTTCGGCCTTGGTCCGGCCAAAGGAATGGTCTGGACCCGGCAGTGGGGACTCGATATGATCATACAAGGGAGACTCGGCTGGAATATTCGGAAATTCACCTGGGATCATGCGAGTCTGCTCAAGTGAGCAACGCCATGCCAGCAGGAAAGGTGAGCAATCCATGAGGGAACTGTATGAGAATTACCGTCCGCTGCTGTTTTCGATCGCTTATCAAATGATGGGCTCCGTGTCCGATGCGGAGGATGCAGTGCAGGACGTTTTCGTGAAGCTGGCGGACCGGGACCTGGCACAGCTGAATGAACCGAAATCCTACTTGTGCAAAATGGTTTCGAACCGCTGCCTGGATATGCTGAAATCCACCCAGAGGCAGCGGGAGCAGTACTTCGGGCCATGGCTGCCCGAGCCGATCGAGACGTCGGCGGAGGATACCGCCGAAACCGTGGTTCGCGGGGAGCTGCTGTCCTACGCGATGCTGGTGCTGCTGGAGCGGCTGTCCCCGCTGGAGCGCGCTGTCTTTATCCTTCGGGAGGCGCTAGGCTTTGAATATCCGGACATTGCGGAACTCGTCGAGAAAACGGAGGTATACTGCCGCAAGCTGTTCAGCCGGGCCCGTGCCAAAATGGGGTTCGATCCCGAGATGCCGATTCAGCCGGAAGCTGCGGACGAAGAGTGGGTCCACCGGTTTCTGTCGGCTCTGGAGCAGGGCAGCATGGATTCCGTGCTGTCTCTGCTCTCGAAGGACGTCGTCATCACCTCCGACGGGGGCGGCAAGGCGTCCGCGGCGGTTCATCCGATCGTGTCGCCGATCTTCGTCGCCCGCTTTGCACTGGGCGTGTATCGCAAATTTTCGGCCGCTGACGGAGGCATCCAAATTGAGCATGTCTCACTGAACGGCCAGCCTGGGATTGTGTTCCGGTCTCAGGAGGGGGTCGAAGGCGCCATGCTTCTCCATGTGGAAGGTGACCGGATTCGTGATCTGTTTATCGTCAGAAATCCCGATAAGCTTCAGCATCTGTAGAACGGTGAGTTAACGCAGCAGTTTAAGGCCCCGGGAGTTATCCCGCGGGCCATTTGCTTTTCGCCCCCTAGAAAATACCTTGGTAACCGCCCCCACCATATGGGTAATGACCTCTATAAGGCTGAATCCTGACATCTGGGGTGGACATTGTGGGAAAAAGAGAGAGGATAACCTATCTGGAGCTGCTGAGAGGCATATTGATCATCGCGGTGGTTGCCATTCATACGACTTCGTTTTCGGTCACGAAGCTAACGACCGGTTCAACGTTATACCCGCTTTACTATATCATCAACGTCGGCTGTAATTTCGCCGTTCCGGGATTTCTGTTCCTGAGCGCGCTTCTGCTGTTCTATCATTACGACGGGAGGCAGCTGAGCTGGCTTTCATTTTATAAAAAGCGGATCAAGAAAGTCGTGGTTCCGTATCTGTTCTGGTCCTTTTTTTATGCGGCCTATTACACGTACGCTCACGGGCTCCCGCTGGAGCGGGGCTGGCATCGATTCTGGAGCAACCTGCCGCTGGGGAACAATTACGAGCATTTGTACTTCATGATCATTATCGCGCAGTTCTACCTACTGTTTCCACTGTTTATGCTGCTGCAGAAAATTCCGGTGCTGAAACGCCATCCGCTCGTCTTCGGGATCGCCGTCCAGCTGGCCATCTATTTGCTGAACTATTATGTATGGCATATGGACGAAATCGGAACGTTTATCGGATCGTATATGCTGTATTTATATCTGGGGGCTTATGCTGCCAAAAAGATGAGGGAGAAGGGCGTCCGACAAGCGTTTGGCTCAGGCGCGGGCTGGATGGCGGCAGCGTTTATAGCGGCTGCAGCCGTGTACATTGGGCAGAAATGGCTGCAGACCGCCGCTCCGCACTGGGTTCCGCAGCCGTATCTATCGTACATGAACAAGCTGTCTGAAGGTTTGTATTTCTCACTGGCCTGCTTATTCCTGCTGCAGCTGGCGCGGAAATTCCGTCAAGGAAGCCCGCTGTACAAGACGCTGTTTTCGCTCGGGACGTATTCCTACGGCATTTACCTGCTGCATCCATTCTTCCTGCTTCTGTGGCGGGAATATGTGCAGCAGACCGGACCGTTCTCTTATCATTTGCTTGTATGGGCCGGCGGAGCGCTGTCTATCCTGCTGTCCTGGGCGATCGTCAAGGCGGTCTCCCGAACGCCCCTGGCACCTTACATTGTTGGTGAATCGGCGAAATAGTCATAATTTCCCCTATTCATTTCCCAAGCGATCCTCTATTATATTACACAGGCATTGAAGGAGGACACGATGAAATGAGAAAGTGGTTTTTCATGCTCGCAGTCATCGTCATCCTGGTGCTGGTGGGCTTTAGAAGCGTACAGCATCAGATCGGCGGCTCGGGCACAAAGCATGTGAAGACAGAAACGGAACAGGAAGCCGCCAAGCAGGGCGGAGCTTCGGCGAAACCGGAAGAAGAATCCCCTTCCAAGGAAGAGAGTCCTTATTTGGACGTCAACTCGAATCAGGTGCATCTGGGCAACCTGCTGCTGGTCAACAAGGATCATCCCGTTTCCGGGGCTGCGGTAAAGAAAGATGTTGTCAATCTGTTTGATCATAAAGACCTGATGGAAGGATACAGCCTGCTGGACGCGCATATTATGCTGTCCGAGGATTTGGCACGCCATTTTATGACCATGGTGGACGCGGCCAGGAAGGACGGCGTGGATCATTTTCTCATCAGCAGCGGCTACCGCGATTTTGACAAGCAGGAGGAGCTGTATAAGGAAAAAGGCTCCGAGTACGCCCTTCCGGCCGGTGCTAGCGAGCATAATTTGGGGCTCTCCATGGATATCGGTTCCAGTCTGAAGGAGATGGATAAGGCGCCAGAAGGCAAATGGTTGAAGGAGAACGCCTGGAAGTACGGCTTTATTTTGCGTTATCCCGAAGACAAAATCAGCATTACCGGCATCCAATATGAACCGTGGCACTTCCGGTATGTCGGCCTGCCGCACAGCGCCGTGATGTATGAGAAGAATATGGCGCTGGAAGAATATCTGGACTATCTAAAGCAGCAGGGGAAGATCACGGAGACGGTGGAGGGCAAGACCTACGAGATCGCTTATTACCCGTCGGCCGATATGGGAAAAATTGATAAGCCGGCTTCTGCAAACTATGAAATTTCCGGGGATAATATCGATGGGGTCATTGTTACGACCGAGAAAGAGCAGGCAGCAGAATAGGGAATGTAACAATTTGGCTGCTTGACTCTGCCGAAGTCAAAGGAGTAGGATAGTTGCATGACTATCAAACTAACGTCAAAAGACGATGAGAAGCGGGCCAAAATTTTCAAGGCGCTGTCGGAAGTGAAGCGGATCGAAATGATCCGGTATCTGGTTCGGCATCCGGAACACAAAACATGCGGTGAGGTCGGCGAATCGCTTGGGATGGACAAGTCCAACGTGTCTTATCATCTCAAGATTTTGTATGAGGCCGATTTGATCCACATTTACCGGAGAGGCCAGAATAAATACGGGCAGCTTAGAGAGGATACGTTTAACGCATTTTTACCGGGTTTCCTGGACAGTCTATGATTGGGCGGGAAACCTCTCTTTATTCTCTGTAATTTGAAAGTTTTAAAACTATCCGATTAATACAAAATGGTTTTGAGGCCGTGTAGTCATCGCCTTTTGATCCCAATTCTAAATGATGGAGATGTGAATATTGTATGGTACAACCATTGATGAACCGTTCGATTCTGTTACAATCGCGCCCGGTAGGCATGCCGGGACCCGAAAACTTTGAGTTCCGCGAAGGGAGCGTCCAGGAGCCGCAGGAAGGACAAGCCGTCATCCGCACACTGTATCTGTCGGTGGACCCGTATATGCGGGGAAGAATGAGTGACGCGAAGTCGTATGTGGAGCCGTTCAAGCTGAATGAGGTCATTTCCGGCGGGATCGTCGGCGAAGTGGTGGAATCGAAGTCCGATGCCCTGCAGCCAGGGGACAAGGTGATCGGCATGCTGGGCTGGCGGCTGTATAACACGGTCGATGCCGGCAGCGTCCGCAAGCTCGATCCGTCGATCGCGCCGTTGTCCGCTTACTTGAGCGTGCTGGGCCTGACCGGATTGACGGCCTATTTCGGTCTGCTGGATATCGGCAAGCCGAAGGCAGGGGAAACGGTCGTCGTCTCGGGAGCCGCCGGCTCCGTCGGCATGTTTGTGGGCCAGATCGCCAAGATCCAGGGCACCCGCGTCGTCGGCATCGCCGGTACGGATGAGAAATGCGAGTACCTGATCCGCGAGCTCGGCTTTGATGCGGCGGTGAACTATAAAGCCGACAATTTCCAAGAAGAGCTGGCAGCGGCATGTCCGAACGGGGTCGACGTGTATTTTGACAATGTCGGCGGCAGCGTATCCGATGCGGTCATGAACCTGCTGAACGACTATGCGCGGATTCCGCTGTGCGGCGCGATTTCGTCCTACAACAGCACGGAGGATGTCGGCCCGAGAATTTTTTCCAAGCTGATCAAGACCCGCTCAATGATCAAAGGTTTCGTGCTGAGTGATTATGCCTCCCGCCAAGCTGAGGGCATGCAGCAGCTGGGACAGTGGCTGGCCGAAGGCAAGCTGAAATATGAAGAAACGATCGTCGAGGGCTTTGACCATGTGATCGATGCGTTCCTGCAACTGTTCCAGGGTACGAATCTCGGTAAAATGTTAGTAAAAGTCAGCGATCCGCAAGCCTAAAAATGGGCGCGACAAAAAAACATCTTGATCTGGTATGCATTTCATACGTTATGATCAAGTCAGGGAACGGCCGGAGGCCGCCGGCGTTACTGCGGTCATCGCGGGCGTGACGGGGACTCTCTTGGCGCTGTTCCTTGTCTGTTATGTAAAAAAGGATTAGAGCGGTGATCGCTCTAATCCTTTTTTGGTCTTCAACGTATGCCGCGGCTTACGCGCGGATATAGAACAAAAACTCCTGCCCGTTCCGGACGGGATCCTGTTCCAGCGTATACCCATGCTTCACGACTTCCTCCGGTACGTTGCGGAAGGAAGAAGGGCAGTCGGTAATGACCTGCAGCAGCTGGCCTTTCTTCAAGTCACGCAGCGTTTCCAGCGTGTAAATGACCGGATACGGGCAGGATTCTCCGCGGAGATCGAGCGTAAAATCAATGGACATGTTTCGTTTCCCCTTTCTTAAAGCCGATGCCAAACCGGTAGTTTTTTTGCCAGTACACAGCGATACCAAAGCCGACCGCCAGCAAAGCCAGCGTCAGAATGATCGCACCGGCCGGTCCCATTGCCGTAATAAGGTTGATCGGTTTGCCTGGCTTCACGATGGCATTGAAAATGCCGAGGTGGTCCCAGGCGTATGCCAAAGCGGTGGCTCCCGCAATGTTGCCGATGAATACAGGCAGGAATACCACCTGGCCTTCCATCAGACGGTACATCATGCCGGTTTCGCAGCCGCCGGCCATGACGATTCCGATGCCGAACAGGATACCGCCGATCAGCGTGCTCGGCGCGGCGATCTTCGTAATCGGATCCATTCCGTTTACGAGAATAATGATCAGCGTGGCGACGGAGCTGACAGCCATTCCGACGAAGATCGCCTTCGTCATGGCTGCCCGTCCGCTGATCCAGAGATCGCGGAATGCGGACGTAAAGCAAATCTGTCCCCGTTCAATCAGAATGCCGAAGGCGGCCCCGAACAAAGCGGCCGTGCCCAGCATCGTTTTGCCTGCCGCATAGAAATAGACGATCAGAGCCGCGTACGCGAGCGCCAGAACGGCACCGACGTAGGGCTGGATCTTCTTGCGGGGCGCGGAAGGCGCGGCGGCATTACCCTTCAGAAGGGTGGGCTTCCCCTTCCACCAGGAGGTATTTACCAGCTTGGTCCCGAGGTATGTACCGATTGCGGTAGCCGCAATAAAAATCCAGGAGTGGAGGGAAAACTGCGGCACGCCCGTGAAAAAGGCCGCCAGATTGCAGCCGAGGGCAAGCCGCGCTCCGAAGCCGGCGACAAAACCTCCGGCCAGCCCCTGAAGCAGCCGGCGTTTCTGCCGCGGCACCCTGATTTTGAAGCTGTTGCTGAGCAGAATCATGATCAGCGCGCCGATGAACATGCCCCAGACGATCCATCCGTCGGTCCGGGTGAACGTGGTTCCGTTCATATGGATCAGCTGAAAGTAAGCCCAGTCCGAAATATCCACGCCGCACCATTCCAGAAGATGTCCGCCCAGACGGGTAAACTCCCCGGTGACGGCCCAGACCGTGCCGGTGATACCAAAATACACGGCGCTTAGAATACCGGCCAGCGTCATGGCCAAATAAGGGCTCCAGTAGCGGTTAAACACTTTGTCGTACACCTGCTTCATTCTCGTCCAACATTTCCTTTCCGAACAGTCCCGATGTAGGGAACTGTTGAATTCATCATTTGGCTCTCCCAATGGTTTCCTTGCATTCCATAGGGATGCCATTCTATTCTACAACAACGGGCCGAAATGAGAAGAGGGTTTTTCGCGCCGGGCGATGCCCATGGAGATCGGAGGAAGTTGTGGTACAATGGCTCTAGTCAAACAAAGATTGGAGATGATTTCGCCCATGAACAAGCCGCTCAAACAACAAGAGCTGATTTCATATATTGCCGAGGAAACCCAAGCCGACCGGGACAGCATTACGCTCGTCCTGAAGCATGAGGAAGCCTATATTAACAACGCCAAGGCCGATGTGAGAGGCGAGGTGGAGATCGACATGGACGATTTGGTCGATTATGTGCTGAGCCGCCGCGATATCAAGCTGGACGAGATGACCGTGGAAGCTATTCTGGAGGCGGAAATGGATTTCTTGATGGACCAGGGATTGGCCAGTTACGAGGACTAGGCAGCCGGACCAGGCAGACAGACGGAAAAACCGCAACGAGCGTTTAAACTGCATCCTCAGTGGTAGATTGTCTCTACTCTGGAGGTGCAGTTTCGTTCGGGCGGTTTTTTTGATTCGTTCTCTTAAAATCGATAAAAGCACTACGGAACCAGCCGCATTAGTGCAGCGATTTGCCGTAATCCCGGATTTTGACGTCGACGTGCACGCTGATATCCGCTTTGGAAAACACTTCTTCCCACTTCAGCTGCTTCCATACGCTGTGGGGAATCGAGTTGCGGACATACTGTCCGATACCCATCGGGTCGGATTTTTTCTCCTGCATGTGGTCGATCAGCTTCTGGCACTTCCGGTTAATGGTTTTTTCCAGCTCCGCCTCCAGCTTTCGCTGATCGGTCCGCTTCTTCATGTCGAGCGCTCCGATATACTCCAGCAGCGAGCCCGACAGCTTGATACGGAGGGCGACCTGAATCGGCCTGCCCTCGCGGATGTCCCGGGTCGAGAGCACTTTGATTCTCCGCTTGCTGGACAGGTACTCCAGCGTCGCCTGCTCTTCCGCGTTCCGATCCGTTTGAATGCTGACGTTTAAATCGCCGGCACGGACCCCGTGATGGAGCAGGGCGAAGAACATCCGGTCATCCGCATCGATTTTCCCGACATACTGATCGTTTTTGAACAGGGCGATGCCGTCAATGGACAGAGAATCTTTCTCTTCCTTTAAGATCGTGGCTACCGGGTCAATGCCGTCGTCATAGTAGTCTCTGGTGAATGTATACAAGGAGGTGTCGGGAATTTCACCGGCTTTGGCCTCGGTCCGGATCAGCGTGTCGATATATTCCCCTGCAGTGGGGCCCTGGGGATAATCGTTGCGGATCAGGATGTGATGCGGGTCGGATTCCGCCACGATAATATGCAGGCGCGAGCCGATGGACGGGTCCCGGGTCAGCGTGTCCATGTTGCTCCAAACGCCTCTTCTCGCGAGCCTCTCGCCGAAAACGACCTGCCGCAGCTGCCCGTTGACCAAGCGGCGGTTGTTCTGCCGGTCAAAGATCATCTTGGCTTTTTTTCCTGACTCCGCCATGGTGGTGTAGACAATCGCGTCCTCGTGGTTGGACTTCGGGATGCTGGCGGTTACCCTTAATTTTGTATTTTCTCCTTCCCCGGATAAGTCATAGGCGAGCGTCCGGACGAAACCTGCCCGTTCGATAATATGCTGGTCGGTGCATCCCGTAAGCATCAGCATAACGGCAGTCAGCGACATCAGCAGGCGCTTGTTAATGCTCATGGCTGTTCATCCTTTCCCGAAGCTTTTGAAACAGGAGCACCAGGATCAGCAGCATAGGCAGGATAAAGGCAATCCCGATCTCCGTGAAAAGTACGCGACGGAGCTGATATTCCGACTGGGACAAGTACTTGGAATAAAACCCGACGATAAATACCCCGAGCACGATCAAAAACTCGAGGCGCTTGGGGCGGGTCTTGGGAAAGATCCGCTTGACCATAGACAGGGACGCGAACGAAAACATCGTGGTCGATATCAGATTGCCGAATACGAAAATGACAAACACCAGGTTTTCCACCCGGTTAATAAACGGCATCTCAATAAAATCCAGCATATCGATGATCGGGTACAGCAGGGATTGAAGCTGCTGGAAGCTGAAGAAGCCAAACGCCGTCAGCAGGACGATCACCTGAGCCAATGCAGTCAGCAGATGACCGTACAGAACCCCCTTGAACAACTTGCTCTTTTTGTTGACATAAGGGAATAGAAAGATGCACAGCTCATAACCAAGAAAGGAGGTATACACCTCGGCCCAATTGTGAAGAACCTGCCCCCCGGCAGGATCCTCAAAAAAATAAGACGTGAGGCGGATCAGCTTCCACTCGCGCGCCTGGTAAGACGTCAGCAATAAGGTCCACCAAGTCATAAATGCAAACACCGTGGCTGCTTTGCCGATGCTGTAAACAGGCTTGATGAGCAGGAAATACACCATCATACAGAACAGCAAAAAGATAAACGTGACATTGGATGTCTGGAACGAAATCATCTGAAAGATCAGAAAGAAGTTTTTTCCGACAAAGGAAGCGATCATGATATAAAAGACGGCTAATCCTGCATATACCGGGTAGAGAATCCATTTGGACAGGGATTTCTCCAGAATGTCGAACACGGACCGTCCCTTCCCCATGCGATAGACGACCAAATACAGCAGAATATTGCCGGTGGATACCAAGGCAAGAATGATATATCCCACCCAGCCGTTGGTTCCCATGTTCTCCGCTACCAGCCGCGGCAGGGCGAACAGGACGATGTTGTTCTCGATCATATAGATCAAGGTCGCAATATGAAAAGCGTTTAATTTTTCGTTCACAGTCCATCACCGCCGCTATTTCCGCATTTTGTTGATTTTTTTGTTGGATGTTTTCGTTATCGTTGGCCGACTGCGCAAAGCCCAAAACGGCCCCCGGATATAAGTGTCTAGCATGTCCTTAAAGTTGATTGGGGCCAGGGGCGTGAGATAAGAGGTCCCCATGTTCGTGACTCCCGCCAAATGGATCACGACCATGCCGATGGCCATTAGCAGACCAAGGTTCCCCAGAATACCGGCCATGATGATCAGCCCGAACCGGATGAGACGGATCGATGCACTCATGATGTAACTCGGGATGACGAAGGAAGCGATCGCGGATGTCGCGACGGCAATGATCAGGATGTTGCTCGTAAACCCGGCCTGAACGGCAGCCTGACCGATGACGATACCGCCTACGATGCCGATGGTCTGTCCGACCTTGGTCGGCAGCCGGGCGCCGGCTTCCCGCAGCAGCTCGATCGTCGTTTCCATGAGCAGCGCTTCGAGCAGCGGGGGAAACGGGACCTTGGCCCGGGACTCCGTCAAGTTGAGCAGCATCGTGTGCGGGATCATTTCATAATGGTAGGTTGTGACAGATACGTAGAAGGCGGTAAAGGAAATCGTAATCAGGAAGCCGATGAAACGCAAAACACGAAGCGCCGTGCCGATCAGCCACCGCTGATAATAGTCGTCCGGCGATGAGAAGAAATCGAAGAAGGCGGTCGGGCAGGTAAAGCCCGACGGACTGCCATCCACAAATCCGGCGACCCGCCCGGCGACCAGCTTGGACACGATTGCATCCGGACGCTCGGTCGTCATAAATTGCGGAAAGATGGAGTTGGGATTCTCATCGATAAACTGTATCAGCATATTGGAATCGGTAACGGCGTTATATTCAATCCTTTGGATCCGCCTGATCAGCTCGTCGACAATTTCCTGATTGGCGAGCCCTTCTATATAAGCGATGACGACGACGTTTTTGGCGACCTCCCCGACCTCCAGCTTAATGAACTTTAAATGGGAGCTCTTCAGCCTTTGGCGCAGGACACCGAGGTTCTGTCCAATATTCTCCACGAAGCCGTCATGGGGACCGGAGATGACCGTTTCGGTCTCGGATTGTTCGATGCTGCGGCCGGCCGGTTTGGCGATATCGACCAAATAAGTGCTGCCTCGGAAGAAAACAGCTGCCTTGCCGTTTAGAATGCCGTTGATGCACTCTTTGCTGTCTACGACGACGACATATTGGGAACGGCTAAGGACGGTTTTGACTTGTTCTTCGTCCGCATCGGTAAAGGGCTGGATGATTTCCTGCAGCAGCTGGTCATTGCCGACGAGAAAAGCCAAATAGATGACATCCACTTTGCAATGCGGGTAGGTTCGGTGTATAAAATCCATCGAGTTTTCGAACTGCCGGATCGTGTGCTCTAGCGAAGGATGCTCATTTTTTTCTGGCTCTTTGACTGTTGTTTTCTCTTGTTCCCCGGCTACAAAAAAATGCTTAATTTTTGCAAATATGTCCATAAATCACACCTCGTGGGTATTCTATCCAATTGCGATACAGTTATACGCGACCAGGTGCAGGCGGCAGAGGTTGCTGTTTGATCACAGAACAGAGGGGTAGTGTATGAAGTAGAGGATAAACTTCAAAGGAGGCGGGCCGGGGATGAAAGATTACCGGGAACTATATATTCGGGGGATATTGGATATAGCGGAGGAGCATGGGCTGGATTATACGAGGGAGAAGCTGGAACCTATGACTGAAGACGAGCTGATTGCGCTCCGGGACCGGCTGAGAATGAAATATGAGAACATCCATTTCAAGCGGTACTGTTGAGGGGGTGCAGGTTTGATTAGGGGGGTGAAATATTTCTCCTTTTGGAAATTTGGTTATGGAGAAAATATCTAGCCATTGCTATAATGGAGGCATCTGAGCGGGATCGAAGGGATGTGCGGTACATGAAAGCAATTGGCCTGGATATAGGCGGAACCTCCATCAAGGGCATGGTGCTCGACGGGAGCGGGCAGGTGCTCGACCTCGGTAAAATCGCGACCGATGCGAAGCAGGGAAAAGACCGGATTATGGCCAACATGCATTCGCTTTTGCATGAGCTGCTGCAAAGAAACGGGGAGGTAACGGGCATTGGTATCGGCACCGCCGGCCGGGTCGACGTCCACACCGGAAGGATTGTGTATGCGACCGACAATTTGCCGGGCTGGCAGGGAACGGAGCTGAAGGCGATCCTGGAGCAGGCATACGGGCGGCCGGTCTTTGTCGATAACGACGCCAACACGGCCCTCGTCGGAGAGGCCTGGTTGGGAGCGGGCAAGGGGATTCCCGACGTCACCATGCTTACCCTGGGCACCGGCGTAGGCGGGGCGAACATGGTGGGCTCTGAACTGTTCAGGGGGGCTGGCTGGAACGGCGGAGAATGGGGACATACCATTCTCATACCCGGGGGCCGGCCATGCAACTGCGGCCAGCGGGGCTGCGTGGAGCAATATCTGTCTGGGACGGCGCTGGTTTCCCTTGCGGCTGAGGCTGCAGGCGTATCCTATCCGTCAGGAGTTGAGGTGCTGGAGGACTTGAAGCGAGGACTTCCGGCTGTTGTGAAGGTTGTCAACGAATATGTCCGAAATTTAGGTGTGCTGCTGCACAATATCCATATCGGCCTCAACCCCGGTGTGATCGTCATTGGCGGAGGCTTGACCGATTCACGGGAAATCTGGTGGCCGCTGCTTGATGAATGTCTCTCCAGCTTAAGTCCGGGGATCGATGTCCGCCCGGCGCAGCTCGGCAACCAGGCAGGAGCGATCGGGGCAGCCAGGCTGATTTTGAACCAACTGGAAAGAGATTAGAGATACATAGCATGGCAGCCATTCGGGTAGAATGGCTGCTTTTTGGCGTATGGCGTTCATTTTTTTGAAAACCGGATGTATCCCCTTACACCTGTACTGCGCATGATGAAGGGGAAGGGAAGCGATTGAATAAATAGTTTGTATGTTAATTATATGTTTACAAATATTATTTACAAAAAACATTTTTGGCTGTAAAGTGAAAAGAAGAACATGCACTAGAGAAGGGACGATCCGGCCGTGAACAAGGGAGACTACGAGGATCTGTACGGACAATTTGTTTCCAGAACCAGCCGCGCGCTGAACCGGTACATGGCGTTACATTTAAAGGATGACGATATTACCCCGGAACAATGGACGGTCATTAAGCGGCTCAGTGAGCAGGACGGCATTACGCAGAAGGATCTTGCATGGATTGCCGATAAAGACCAGGCGAACCTGACGAAGATTCTCGACATCCTGGAACGTAAGCATCTCGTGCGCCGCAGCCGAAATGAAGAGGACCGGCGGTCGTTCTTGATCTATATCACGGAAGAGGGCCGGCAGCTGCATGGGGAGTTGGTCGGGCGGATCAACCGGCTGTACCGGGAAGATGTGCTCGCCGGCATTCCGGAGGCGGAGCTGGCCCTGTTCAGCGAAATGCTGAAGCGAATTAACCGGAATATCGGAGCGAGCGGTCCGTTCGTTGATGAATATGAGGCTGAGCAGTGATGAAAAGGTCCAGATGAAAGGTAGAACGTACCGCATTGATGGGTGCGAACCAATATGGAATCTAAGAGAAAGAGATGATGCGATTTGAATACGATGCATACTTATCCGGGGGTCCGGGCGGTTCACAAGGGCCCGGCTCCCGGAACCGTCCGGGACGCGTTCTGCATCCGGCGGATGCCGCTGCAGTGGTTCCGGGGGATCGGCTCGGCCGTTGCGGCAGGTGTGCCTACACTGGTTGGCGCCCTGACCGGACATCTTGATTACGGGCTGTGCGCCTCAATCGGGGGCTTTGCTTTTCTGTACGTGGGAAGCGAAACGTACCGGCAGCGGGCGATCAAGCTGGCCTGTGTGGCCCTGGGCCTGTCGCTTACCTTTGGTCTCGGGTCGCTCTCGGCGGCAACCCCGTGGCTGATGGTGCTGCTGTTTGGCTTGATCGGTGCCCTTGCCGTATTTGGCTTCGGCGCATTTCAAATGGCCGGACCGTCGGCCATGTTCTTCATTCTGACCTTCTCGGTCGGAACGAGTCTGCCGTACGATCTTTACGCCCTGCCGCTGCGAACCCTGCTCGTGCTGACCGGCGGAGCCTTTGCCTGGATGGTGGGAATGAGCGGTTGGCTGCTTCACCCTCATGGGCCGGAGACCAAAGCGGTCGCCGGGGCTTACCGGAGCCTGGCCGCCTTTGTGGATGCGATCGGAACCGATTTGTACCCGGAGAAAAGATACCAGGCGGCCGTTCAGCTTCGGGCAGCCGACGCTGCCGTGTCCGGCGGGGAGCTGCGCTGGCGCCGGAATTACGGGCCGACGCTGCGCCTGATGGCATTGAACCGGAAGGCCAATGAGATGTTTATGGCCGCCGTCGAAATCTCGCTGGACCGCCAGGCGGCGAAGGTGCCGGAAGGGACGGCGGCGTCCCTTCTCTCGATTGCGGATCGCTTGCAGCATCCGCAGCAGGAGATGCTGCAGCCCAAGGCGGCTGCGGACATCCCGAACGGGCATGTCCGGCGCTTGTCCGGGCTGCTGAACGAGGCGGCCTGCATCTGCCTAGGGGAAGATGCAGGCCGCGGGACGGCGGAGGAAGTGACCCTTCCTCCCTCTTTTTCCTTGCGCCGTCTCTTGTCCAGCGCTCTGAATCCGCACTCGGCGCTGCTCCATACCTCGCTTCGGTACGGCATCATGATTGCCGTCGCTGCTGCGGTCGCCTACTCCCTGGATTTGAACCGGTCCTACTGGGTGCCGCTTTCTTGTACGGCGGTGATGCTCGGTACGACGGTGCTCGGCACGGCCCACCGGGCCATCCAGCGGACGGCAGGCACCGTCGTCGGGCTGTTCCTCGGCGCCTTTATCCTGACGCTGCGGCCTGAGGGCATTTATATCGCGCTGATTATGGCTGTTCTTCAATTTATTATCGAACTGATTTACTTGCGCAATTACGCCCTGGCCGTCATCTTCATCACGCCGAGCTCGCTGCTGATCGCAGAGAGCAGCCATCCGGATATGGCGGTAAGCTTCTTCATCTCGGCCCGGTTGACCGATATTCTGATCGGGAGCGCCATCGGCATCATAGGCATGCTTCTCCTCTGGAGACGCGCTTCTTCCAGCAAGCTGCCGCGGGCGCTCGCAGGCGTCATCCGGATGGAAGGCAAATTGCTGGAGAGCATCCTGTCCTCCTCCCCTTCTAGTAGGGTTACCACATGGACGAAAGAGCTGGAAACTTCGCTTATCCGGCTGCGCCTGCTGTATGACGGTGCGCTGGCCGAGTCGGTGGGCCGGCGGAATCAGGCCAGCTCCTGGTGGCCTGCGCTGGATGCGGTGCAGCACATCGGTTACGCGCTGATCACGGCTGCCGGGAACGCCCAGAGCTATGCCGCACCTGATAAAGCGTCATCGGACTGCAGCCTGTTCTTTGAACAGATGGCTCAGGCTGCCGAGCGGCAGCTCACGCCTAAGCCGGCGAACATCCCAGCGCTCGGCTCCATCCCTGTGCTGCAGCATGAACTGGCCGGGCTTCATGAAGCGCTGCAGATCCGGGACCGCACGGCGCAGTCCCCTGCCATCAAATCATCATAATCTAACCTCTTCGGCAAGCCGTAATAGGACTTTATGTCCCGCGGTTTGCCTTTTCTTTTCTTATCCATCTCATTTCATCACGTCTCATCTCATCTCATCTCATCTGTTCTCTTCTACCTTTAACTTTAACCTTCCAGCTTTTACCGCCACCACCAGCTGTTCTTCGACAAAGCCTCCTATAGTTGTACTGAAAAAGACTACGCTTTTCGACAAGTTATGACTTGGCCAAAATCATATCGATGAACCGCTGTGCAGGGGGAGAGGCCTCCTCCTTCCGGGTGTAGATGGAGACCGGATTCGTCATATGCACGCCGTCGACTTCCACCCGGGAAATGACACCTGCCGCAATATGTTCGCGGGTCTCCAGCAGCGACAAAAAGGCCGCGCCGTAACCCTCCATCACGACCCGCAGCGTTTCGTTCAGACCGTTCATCTGCAGCCCGACCGGCGGGGCGGGCAGATGGCGGGCGGAGCATAGAGCGATCAGCTGCTCTCTGCCGAAACTGCCCTCCTCGCGGTAGATGAACGGCTCCTGCAGCATCTCTTCCAGGGTGACCCGGGCGCCGGCTAGAGGATGCCCCTTATGAACGATAAAGCACATTTCGTCCTCATACCAAGGGGTGCGCAGCAGAAGCGGATGGTCCAGCCGGATGCCGCCGATAAAGGCGATCTCCGCGCGGTAATGCAGCAGCAGATCGGCGGCCTGGCTGGAATTGGCGGTGCTGAGCTCGACGCCGACGCCGGGATAAGCGCGTTTGTAGCGGGCAATCCACTTGGGGAGCAGGAAGTTGGCCGGAAGATAGGTGGCCGCCAGGTGAAGCTTGCCGGCGCTGCCCGCCTTCAGCTGCTCCAGGGTCTCCTCGATATGGCCTTCCAGCTCGAACAGCCGTCGGGCTTCGGCGGCCAGATGCCTGCCGGCCTCCGTCAGCATGACGCCCCGCCCCTGGGGAATCAGCAGGCGGAGGCCGATTTCGCGTTCCAGCTTTTTAATTTGGGCCGTCACGGCGGGCTGGCTGAGATGCAGAGCCTCGGCTGCGAGAGTTACACTTCCGAGGGAAGCGGCTTGGTAAAAGAGGCGAAGCGCGTGCAGGTTCATGGGAGTTCTCCTTTACATAGGGATTAGAGATTGAGGTCAATTCATAATTGAAATTTATGTTTTATGAAAAACAATATATTAGATTTATGCCGTAACAGAGCATATTCTAAGCTTAAATTACAGGCGGGTGCAACCATTTGAGGAAGCTCAACGTCAAAATAGGAGGAATTTGTCAATGAGGCTGAAATGCGTGGATTGCGGCAGCAGTTGTCCCCTGGAGCCGTTTCAGGTTCGATGCGGGTGCGGCGGGCTGCTGGAAGTGGAGCAGGACCTGACGCTGGTCGATGCCGAGCTTCTGAAGCGGCGGTTTCAGGAGCGCCTGTCCGAACGGATGGGGGTCTATGCCAGCGGTGTATGGCGGTATAAAGAATTAATTTTTCCGGAACTTCCGGACGAATATATTGTTACTAAATATGAAGGCAATACCGGAATGTACGCTCCGGAGCCGATTCGCGAAACGCTGGGAATCCGCGGGCTGTACTTCAAAGCACAGAGCGAGAATCCGAGCGGCTCATTCAAAGATAACGGGATGACCGTGGCCGTGTCGCATGGTCGTTCTCTCGGGTACTCCGCATTTGCGTGCACCTCGACGGGCAATACCTCCTCATCGCTCGCCATGTATGCAGCCATGGGAAGGAGCCGGGCGTATGTTTTCGTCCCCAATCGGAAGGTATCCGCGAACAAGGTGCTGCAGACTCAGGCTTACGGCGCCCGGGTCCTCAGCTTTGACGGCACGTATGATGACGGAATCCGCTTCTTGGAGAAGCGGGGCGAGGAGTTGGGGTTGTACGTCTGCAACTCGGTGAATCCGCTGCGGATCGAGGGTCAGAAGAGCATCATTTATGAAATCGCTCAGACGCTCGGCTGGAGTCTGCCGGACTGGATTATCATTCCCGGTGGCGCGCTCAGCAACGTATCTGCACTTGGCAAAGGGCTGGCCGATTTGAAAAGCCTCGGGTTCATCCCGTCGGTGCCGCGGATCGCACTGATCCAGGCGGAAGGGGCCAGTCCCTTCCACCGCATGATAGCTTCGGGAAGCCCGGTGCTGACGCCGGAACCCCGGCCGGATACGCTGGCCTCAGCGCTGAACATCGGCAACCCACCGAGCTGGAAAAAAGCGCGCAGCGTGCTGGAGATGAGCAGCGGCGTAACCTGCTCCGTCACCGATGCGGAAATTCTCGCCGCCAAGGCGCAGATTGACCGGAGCGGAATCGGATGCGAGCCGGCATCGGCGGCGACACTCGCCGGATTGCAGAAGCTGATCGCCGAGAAGACGATTGCCAAGGATGAAACGGCGGTCTGCATTTTGACGGGAAACCTGCTGAAGGATACCGATGTGCTGAAGGGAAGCTTTCAGGACATTCCGGTTGACTTGTCGGGCTCGGATTGGGAGGCGCTGCTCCGGTAAACTTAAGCCGCGTCTCCTAAAGCCGGCGGAGGGTGACTGGGGGAATGATCGCCCACATACGGGGAGCGTTTTTGGGGCATCTTTTATGGAAAGGTTCGCCTGCGCTGACGTTGCCTTCTAATATCCGTCACGGGTTAATGAT
This sequence comes from Paenibacillus favisporus, assembly GCF_040545415.1. NCBI lineage: Bacteria > Bacillati > Bacillota > Bacilli > Caryophanales > Paenibacillaceae > Paenibacillus > Paenibacillus favisporus. Next base: position 257,073 of record NZ_JBEPLV010000005.1, read on the forward strand.
AACCAAGACGCTGTGGCACCCGCATGATTAGACGGTTTCCAGACACGATTACAAAGGGATAAGGGGCGCATGCTTTTTCATGATCAATAAGAGGAAATTCGTATATTTCGTCCTTGTTCCACTCCTGCTTATAGGGCTGGTTATTTCATTGACGCCGGCTTCCTTGTTCCGTGAGGCCGCGACAGCTCAGGTGGATGCTCCCGTAAGGACGGGGGGCACAGCGGGAACGCAGGGCAAGCAAGCGCAGGGCATGCACACACAGAGCAAGTATTACGACATCGTCGTCATCGGCAGTGAAATACAGGGGGTGCTGCTGGCCCGGGAAGCGCAAAAGCAGGGGCTCAGCGTTCTGATTCTCGATCCGCGGAGCAAGCCGGGCGGCGAGCTGATTCAGGGGCAGATGATCTTTCTGGACGAGCCGCATGACGCCAAGAAGCGGAGCCTGGTCCAGGGCGAGATCAAAACCTTGTTTGATGGCTACAACAGCGGGAAGATCCGGAAGGCGGCCGATTTTAACCGGTACTATAACCGGCTGATCAAGGGAATTCCGGTCCAAAGCGGAATCACGGTCAAGTCCGTCACGGCTGCGGCTTCCGGCGGCAGCAAAAAGCTGCTGAAATCCTTGACGTACCGGGATCCTCAAGGCAGCGTCGTTACGGTAGAGGCGGGCTATTGGGTGGAAAATACGGACTTTAATGCTCTGACCGGCAAGCTGAATGCGAAGCGGATTCCCGGGATGGAGCGCATTTCAAAGGTCGGCCATCCCGACTACATGGCGGCCACGATGATGCTGAAGTTCAAGCATGTGAACTGGAGCAAGCTCCACCAGGCTGTGCTGGACGACTACCCGTTGACCAACGTCCGGGATAAGTACGGCGGAAATACGTATGTCGATTGGGATTTTGCCACCGGGTTCAGCAACATCACGCTCAAATACAAGCCGCGCGATCCGCAGCTGCTGCTGAGAGGAATGAACACCTCTTACCAGAAGGGCGGCGAAGCTATTATGAACTCCCTTCTGATCTTCGACGTCAATCCTTCCGATCCGAAGTCGGTGCAGTCCGCCCTGGATAAAGCAAAGGCAGAGGCTCCGTCCATCCTGCAATTTTTGAGGAAGAACATCCCTGGATTCGACCGGGCCGAGCTGAACGGCTTTCCGGATTATTTGTATATCCGTGACTATAACCGGTTCGAAACGGATTATATTTTGACCTTCTCGGACGTCATGAACAGCCGGATGTTCTGGGACAACGTCAGTATCGGCGGCTATGCGCTGGATCTGCAGGGAACCCGGACGGTGCCGAAGGGCATCCATCTCGGGCAGCCGGACCGCTATGGCATTCCGCTGCGCTCCTTTGAGCTGAAGGGCTATGACAACGTCCTGGTGACCGGCAAAAATATCGGGGCGTCCATCGAAGCCTACGGCAGCGCGCGCATCATGCCGAACACCGCTCTGGCGGCGCAGACCATCGGCATCATTTTGGGCAGGGAGCTGAAGCAGGGCAAGCGCCTGCACGACCTGAACCAGGAAGACTTCAAACGGATTCATCAGTATTTGAAAAAGGAATACCATATTAAAGTAGACGGATAAGGAATGCGTTAGGATATTCGGGCGCTGCCCCTCGTCCCCGGTGTTCTTTACCATTCAACCGTTACCATCTGCGGTAATCTGGATCATCAGTGTGTCAGAAAAGGCAGGGGGCTTGGGGCTCTCTGCCTTTTTGCGTCGTTCGTGAAAGGCATCCCTTCGGGAACCGGTGCCGCTTGGAGAACAACAGCGTCTAGCGGCGCTTTTTCCATACAGGTGCGGTAGAGTCGCCTGCAGGGGAGATGCAAAATCAGAGACAGCGGATTGTCTTTTTCGCGCATTTACAGCGGATGATGGATCTGCTAGAATAGCGGTAAATCAATTGTCAACCAACACAAAGTTATTTTGGTTGACAATTAACGAGTAACAAATAGACCGATGTAACGACTTAACGATACCGAAAATATAACAGTTCGAAGGGATGATAACCTATGCAGAAGGACATGGTTCTGAGAAGCCCGGTACGGCAGGACTGGCAGGCATTGGCCGATAAGGCGCTGAATGGGCAGCGGCTTACCATGGAAGAGGGACTGGCCGTATTAAACGCACCGAACGATGAGATTCTGGGACTGATGCAGGCTGCTTTTACGGTAAGAAAGCATTACTACGGCCTGAAGGTGAAGCTCAACATGATCTTAAACGCCAAGAGCGGGCTGTGTCCCGAGGACTGCGGCTACTGCTCCCAATCCATCGTATCTACGGCGCCGATCGAGAAGTACAGCCTGCTGGATAAAGAGACGGTGCTTGCCGGAGCCCGGGAGGCTCTTGCGCGTAAAGCGGGTACATACTGCATCGTGGCCTCCGGCCGTGGCCCGACGCCGAGGGAACTGGATCAAGTAGTGGAGGCGGTTCAGGAAATCCGGGAGACGATGCCGCTTAAAATTTGTGCCTGCCTTGGGCTGCTGAAGGACGGGCAGGCCGAGAAACTGGCTGAGGCAGGGGTGCACCGGTATAACCACAACCTCAACACGAGCCAAGCGAATTATAGCCGCATTACCACAACGCACACCTATGACGACCGGGTGGACACAGTGCAGAAGGCCAAAGCCTCCGGCTTGTCCCCCTGCTCCGGGGTCATTATCGGCATGGGCGAAAGTGACGAGGATATCGTCGGCATGGCCTACGCCTTGCGGGAACTGGACGCCGATTCGATCCCGGTTAACTTTTTGAACGCGATTCCGGGGACGCCTTTGGAGCAGGCCGGACGTACGCCCGCGCTGAAGGCGCTGAAGGTGCTGGCTTTGTTCCGCCTCGTGTGCCCTTCCAAGGAAATTCGCGTGGCCGGCGGCCGCGAGCTGAACCTCCGTTCCCTGCAGCCGCTCGCACTCTACGCAGCCAACTCGGTGTTCGTGGGCGACTACTTGACGACCGAAGGGCAGGACGTGCTTGCGGACCATGCGATGATCGAAGATCTCGGCTTTGAGATCGAGGAGCGGGCGGTCTAGCTGAGGATGCGGAACCGTACGGCAGGAATACGGGCAGGTGCTGCGTAGACCGACCACAACCGCCTAAAATCAACGTATGTTTCGACAATTTCCCGCATAGGATGAAAAGCCGGAAAAACGACATTTGCCAGCAGGTGATGGAGCCGCTATAATAAACTCATTAAACTATCAGTAAACGGGTGTTTATTTATGCAAATTCTCAAAGATGACGTCCGCCAAAGTATTTTGAACGCCGCACTGGCCGAATTCAAGCAGCACGACTACGCCGATGCCTCCATGCGCCGCATTTCCGCCTCGGCCGGCATGACCACCGGGAACATCTACCGTTATTTTAAAAATAAAGAGGAGCTGTTCGAAGCGCTGGTCGGGCCGGTCTATGAGCGATGCATTGCCAACATCCTGGTCATTAAGGAGGAAGTGGACCAGAACTTCGCCAAAGGGACGGAGGCGAGCGATTGCCTGCAGATGGTCGAGAGCATTATTCTCGATCTGTTCGAGGAATCCAGCGCTGAGCTGATGATTTTGCTCAACCGCAGCACCGGTTCAAAATACGCCGGCGTGAAGGCAAGCATTTGCGCCTTGGTCGTATCGATTCTGGAGAGCATGATCCGCTTCGGTAAGGATGAGACCGGCGAGCTGACGCTGGAAGAGAAGCAGACGGCTCAGATGCTTGGCGGAACCGTGGTGGAAGGTGTATGTCTGATTCTGCGTGACCATGAAGACGGGGAAACGGTCAAACGGCTGGTGAACCAGCTGGTGTATCTGTACTACTTTGGCACCGATCATTGGAATAAGAAAAAGGGATGAATCCAAGGGATTCCCTTTTTTTTGCTCAAAAATGAACGCTTGTTTACTAAGGAAGTTGAAGGAGGAATATCAACAACATGCGGCAAATCATCAAGTGGCGTTGGGCGATTCTGGTGTTATGGCTGGTGGCGACGGTCCTGCTGACCGTGTTCCAGCCCGACGTGAATGCCATTCTCCAGCAGAGAGGCCAGGATCCCCTCGCCGAAGACAGCCCTTCCAAGGTTGCGGGGGCGCTGCTCAATAAAATGACCGGCCAGAGCGGGACCAGCGACATCGTGGTGTTCCACAAAGAGAACAAGCTGACCGATGAGGATATGAAGAGCATCGAGAGCGGCGTGATGAACATGAAGGCGAAGCAGTCTGAGCTTGGCATCACCGAAGTCCTGGACCCGTTCTCGATGCCTGAAGCCAAATCTCAGCTGATTTCGGAGGACGGCACGACCGTGATGGTCAGCTTCAGCCTGGACAAAAACGGGCGGGATATGGAAGAAATCACGGATCAGTTCAATCAGGCGCTGAAGGATGTCAAAGCGACGTACTACCTGAGCGGCGAGGATTTTATCCAGAACGACTATATCAAGGCGTCCACGGCAGGGGTGGAGAAAAGCGCGGCGCTGACCGTTATTTTTATTCTCGTCGTGCTTATCGTCATGTTCCGTTCGATCGTGATCCCGTTCGTGTCACTCCTTGCCGTGGGTGTATCCTACCTTTGTTCGATGGGGATTGCGGCGCAGATTATCGATAAAATGAATTTCCCGGTCACCAGCGTGACCCAGATGCTGCTGGTACTCATCCTGTTCGGGATCGGGACGGATTATAACATTCTGCTGTTCAACCGTTTTAAAGAAGAGTTGTCGCATGGCAGATCCGTCGATGAAGCCATCGTCGCTTCCTACAGAACGGCGGGCAAAACGATTGTATACAGCATTCTTACCGTCTTTATTGCCTTTGCAGGACTCAGCTTCTCGGACTTCGGTATTTATAAATCGGCCAATGTGGTTGCAATCGGCACAGTGATCTTGGTGCTTGAAATTCTGACGCTGACACCATTCCTAATGAAGACGCTCGGACCGAAGCTGTTCTGGCCGTCGAAAAAGGTCACGGGCCACAAGGAAAGCACCTTCTGGGCGAAGCTGACGGCAGTTTCCGTTAAGCATCCGGTCATCGTGACGGTCATCATCGTCATTCTGATGATTCCGGTGCTGCTGACCAGCGGCCAGAAGCTGTCGTTCGACCAGCTGAAGGAGCTGGGGGACGGCTATCCATCGACCAAAGGCTTCAGCATCGTCGCTGATCATTTCAGCCGCGGCCAGGCGCTGCCGACGACTGTCGTCATCGAAGACGACAAGACGATGGACAATAACGATACACTTGGGGTCATCGACAAGCTGACCGAGAAGTTAAAGGGCATCGACGGGGTCAAGTCGGTATCAAGCGTGACTCAGCCGCAGTCAGAGCCTGTGGAGGACTTCTATATAAGCAGCCAGACGGAAACGGTGACGGACGGCATTTCGGCCTCCAAAAAAGGCGTGGACCAGATCAAGGACGGCCTGGACCAGATCGGCGATAAGCTGACGACGCCTGACTTCTCCAGCGCCAATCAGCTGGTGTCGGGTACAGGGCAGGTCAAGCAGGGTTACGATCAAATTACGGATGCGATCTCGCAGGTGTCCGGCGGCATACAGCAGGGAGCAAGCGGCGCATCGGAGCTCAGCAAGGGCATCGCGAAGCTTGAAGCCGGCATGAACACCGTCAGCACCAATACATCCAAAATCAATCAAGGACTTTCGGAGCTGTCCAAAGGATATGCGTCGCTCGCAGGCGGTTATGAGCAGGTATCCGGACAGATTCCGCAAATTCAGCAGGGGCTTGCCGGCATGAATACGCTGATCGGCAATCTGGGTGATAGCCACAGCGAGCTGGCCGAGGATCCAAACTATATCCAGCTGAAGCAGACCGGCGAAGGACTTGTTACCGGTTTGGCACAGCTGGACGGCGGTCTCAAGGAACTGAATGCGAATTATGCCAAGCTGAACGCATCCTTCGCCCAGGCTTCCGGCGGCTTGGGCCAAATTGCCGCGGCGCAGAAGCAAATGACTACCGGCCTGGCAGCGCTGGAGCAAGGGGCTGACCAGTTGGCCAAGGGATTGCGCCAAGGCAGCAGCGGCAGCCAGGAAATCGCCGCAAACATGAAGAAGCTGAATGCTGCGCTGGGCAGCGTCCAAAGCGGGCAGCAGCAGCTGCTGAGCGGATTATCCAGCCTCTCGGGCGGCATGTCCCAGCTGAAGGAAGGCATCGACCAGAGCGGCAACGGACTGGGCGACATCTCTGATGGTCTCGGCAAGACCAATGACTTCCTGACCCAGCTGAACAGCTCGAAGACCTTCTTTATTCCACGGGAAGCGCTGGAGAACAAGGACTTCCAGCAGGCAGTGGATGCCTTTATGTCCAAGGACCGCAAGATTACGAAGCTGATCGTCATCCTCAACGACGATCCGTATTCCCCGGCGGCCATGAACACGATTGAGAAAATCAACAGCGAGGTTTCCGGTACGCTGAAGGGAACCGTGCTGGGCGACGCCAAGTTTGGAGCTGCGGGACCAAGCTCAACGACGTACGATACGAATGAGGCCCAGATCAAATCCTTCAACAGCACGGCGATTATCGTCATCGTCAGCGTGTTCGTCGTTCTGCTGTTCGTGATCCGTTCCTTCTGGCCGTCGGTCTTTATCGTATTGTCGCTTGTCGCTTCCTACTACGTGGCGATGAGTGCCTCGAAGTTCGTGACGACCTATATCATCGGGGCGGAAGGGGTATCATCCTTCGTGCCGTTCTTCTCCTTCATCGTCATCGTCGCGGTCGGCGTGGATTACAGCATCTTCCTGATGGAGCGCTACAAGGAATACGGGGAGTTGTCACCGGGAGAAGCGATCGTCAAGGCAGCCCGAAGCGTGGGCGGCGTCATTATTTCCGCCATGGTCATTCTCGGCGGAACGTTCGCAACGCTGATGCCTTCGGGGCTCGTGCTCTTGATCGAGCTGGCTGCGGCCGTGATCGTGGGTCTCGTCGTGCTCTGCTTCATCCTGCTGCCGATGCTGGTACCGGCCTTGATCGTGCTGCCGGAAACCCTGTCGCGCGGGCGGTCCCGCAAGCAGCAGATGGCCCATGTCAGCGGGAAGGACTCCACGCTGGATTCCTAATAACTTGTAAACGTATGAACGCATTGTGCAAAGGTCAAACCAGAACAATATTCTGTACACAGCAAAAAGACCGGAAGAGGCTGCAGCCCTCTTCCGGTCTTTATTTATATCAAGGCTTCACGCGGCGCGTTGTCCCGGGGGTGGGGCGGGACCGCATTAAGCCAGTGTTTTCAGCGCTTCAGGCGTGAACGGAGCAAGCTCGTCGAAGCGGCCTTCACGCACCTTGGTGGCCCAAGCCGGGTCTCCAAGCAATGCACGGCCTACGGCAACTAGGTCAAATTCGCCGCTCTCCAGGCGTTCCAGGAGATCGTCGATATCCTTGCTGCCTGCACCTTTGCCTTCGGCAAACAGGCTTGTGAACGCTTCGTCGAGTCCGACGGAACCGACGGTAATGGCCGGTTTGCCCGTCAGCTTCTTGGCCCAGCCGGCGAAGTTCAGGTCGGATCCTTCATACTCCGGCTCCCAGAAACGGCGGGTCGAGCAGTGGAACACGTCGACGCCCGCGTCAGACAAGGCGCCAAGCAGCTTCCCGAGGTCTTCCGGTGTTGGGGCGAGCCTTGCGTCGTATTGGTTCGTCTTCCATTGGGAGAGGCGCAGCACGACAGGGAAATCCGGTCCTACGGCACGGCGGACGGCTTCAACGACTTCAATCGCGAAGCATGCGCGCTTCATCATATCGCCGCCGTAGCGGTCCGTGCGGCGGTTCGTTTGTTCCCACAGGAACTGGTCGATCAAATAACCGTGGGCGCCATGAATTTCCACACCGTCAAACCCGATCCGTTTGGCATTGGCAGCCGCATCGGCATAAGCCTGGATCACGTAGGCGATTTCTTCTTCGGTCATTGGTTCGGAAACCTTATTGCCGTTCAGATCAAGGCCCGAAGGACCGATCGGCATCGCTTCCGGGTTCGGCTCGGCGCCGACCGGACGGGTCATGCCGATATGCCAGATTTGCGGCATAATCTTGCCTCCGGCTTCATGAACCTGCTTGACCACTTCGGCCCATCCGTTCAGGGCGTCTTCACCGAAAAATCTCGGAATGTTCGGGCTGTCGGTAGACGCCGGGTGATTGATTACCGTACCTTCGGTAATGATGAGGCCGACGTTGTTCTCGGCACGGCGGCGGTAATAGGCTGCTACGTCCGCGCCCGGCACTCCGTTCGGGGAGAATCCGCGGGTCATGGGCGCCATGACGATGCGGGTGGGCAGCGTCAAGTTGCCAATGGTAAAAGGTTCGAATAAAGCTGCGGTGGAACGGGTATGCTGTGTATTGCTGTTCATGTATCGGTTTCCTCCAATATGTGAGATTTATATCTTTATACATTTACATAAAAATAGATATATATAATGAAAAGAAAGAGCGTTTAAGCCAAAAGGTTCAGATGTGTACCATATGTCATTTTAGCCTAAAGCTCTTTCTTGAGTTGTTCGATAAAGCGGTTGATACCCTCCTCATTCCGTCTGTAGTAGGTCCACTGGCCGGCCCGGTGGGATTCCAGCAAGCCAGCCTTTTGCAATTTCACCAGGTAGCCCGAAACAACCGACTGTGCAAGCCCTGTTTTCTGCGAAATGCTGCCGACGCAAATGCCGCCTTTGAAATTACAAGATGCCGGCATATGCTCCTGAGGGTCAAAGTGCTCCTCCGGATGCTTCAGCCATTCGAGAATTTTAAACCGGGTCTCGTTTGATAGTGCTTTAATGGTTAATAAGGTATCCATGACTTTATTATATCTATTTTTATAGAAATGTAAATATTGTTTGGCAAAAAAGTTTAAGATCCGCAAAAACGCCTTTGCAGTATGGCTTTTAACGAATGTACCGCAAACGTCCAAGTTAACATTCCCGTTTGGGTGGATTTTCATTCGGGTAATAACGGGTGTAAATACTCGGACACCGTCCGTAACCGACCAGGAGGGGATGCATTGATGGACCGTAAGAATGAACAGCAGCCGCAGAAGGATGTAAAGGACAGCCAGCTGGAGGAATTCCGCGTCAGCGATGCGGGGAAACCCATGACTACGAACCAGGGCCTTCGGGTCTCTGAGGACGAACATTCGCTCAAAGCGGGTGAACGCGGGCCGACGTTAATGGAGGATTTTCATTTTCGGGAGAAAATGACCCACTTTGACCATGAGCGTATTCCTGAGCGTGTGGTTCATGCCCGGGGCTTTGGCGTACACGGGTATTTTCAGGTGTACAAGCCGATGACGAAGTATACGAAGGCGAAGTTTCTGCAGGACCCGTCGATGAAAACGCCGGTATTCGTGCGTTTCTCAACCGTGGCCGGTTCGCGGGGTTCGGCTGATACGGTGCGGGACGCCCGGGGCTTTGCCACCAAGTTCTACACGGAAGACGGCAACTTCGACCTCGTAGGCAACAACATTCCGGTTTTTTTCATTCAGGATGCGCTGAAATTTCCTGATTTGGTGCATGCGTTCAAGCCCGAACCCCATAACGAAATTCCGCAGGCGTCGACGGCCCATGATACGCATTGGGATTTTGTCGCCAATAACACGGAATCGGCCCACATGGTCATGTGGACGATGTCGGACCGGGCGATTCCGCGCAGCTACCGGATGATGGAAGGGTTCGGCGTACATACCTTCCGGCTAGTCAATGACAAGGGCGAAGCACATTTCGTCAAATTCCACTGGAAGCCGCTGCTTGGCGTGCATTCCCTGGTCTGGGACGAAGCGCAGAAAATCGCCGGCAAGGATCCCGACTTTCACCGCCGCGATCTGTGGGAAGCGATTGAAATGGGTGAATATCCCGAATATGAGTTTGGCGTGCAAATGATCCGGGAGGATGAGGAATTCAACTTCGACTTTGATATTCTCGATCCGACCAAAATATGGCCGGAGGAGCTTATTCCCGTTCAGCGCATCGGGAAAATGACGCTGAACCGCAATGTGGACAACGTGTTCGCCGAAACGGAGCAGGCGGCCTTCCATGTGGGCAACGTCGTGCCGGGGATAGATTTTTCCAACGACCCGCTGCTGCAGGGACGCTTGTTCTCTTATACCGATACGCAGCTGATCCGTCTGGGCGGACCAAATTTCCACGAAATTCCGATCAATCGGCCGGTGGCGGAGATCCATAACAACCAGCGCGACGGATACCACCGTATGACGATCAACCGGGGCCAAACGAGCTATCATAAAAACTCCCTTGGAAACAACGATCCCCGTCCGGTTTCGGAGCAGGAGGGCGGATACACCCATTATCAGGAAAAGGTGGAGGGGCGCAAGGTCCGGGCGCGCAGCGACAGCTTCAAGGACCACTATACCCAGGCCAAGCTGTTCTGGAACAGCATGTCCGACGTGGAGAAGCAGCATATTATTAAAGCTTTCCGCTTTGAAGTAGGCAAGGTGAAAAGTAAAAGCGTGCAGCAGCAGGTTGTCGACATGTTCGGCAACGTCGATCTGATGCTTGCTGAGCAAATCGCCCTTGGCGTTGGTGTCAACCCGCCGAAGGCCGGAGAAGAAGCCTCCGGAGCGACTGTGGCAGGAGGTGCCGAAACCCAGGCTTCCCCGGCGCTGAGCCAGCTCCACACCGCCATGTCTCCCGCTACCCGTAAGGTGGCGGTGCTGGCTGCTGACGGATTCGACGCGGGCGAAATGAAGGCCGTCCTCGCGGCCTTCGCTGAAGCAGGTGTCGTTCCGGAAGTTGTCAGCGAGAATCTGGGTATGATCGCAGGAACCGACGGCAGCCAGCTGGAGGCCATGCATACCTTCCTGACGGCTGACTCCGTGCTGTTTGACGCCGTCTATGTGGCCGGCGGGGAGCAGAGCATCGCCAAGCTGCAGGGCATCAAAGAGGCGGTCAATTTCGTGACGGAAGCCTATAACCACTTCAAAACCGTAGGCGCCTCCGAGCTGGCGGCCGGACTGCTATCCGGCTCAGGCATTCATTTGGCCGACGCCTCGGCATCTTCCGGCCATCTGACGTCTCCGGGCGAGGATACCGGACTGGTGATCCGCAAGGAGACGGAAGACGGTAGCGTCTTTGCCCGGCAGCTGGTCGACGCCATCGCCATGCACCGCCATTGGGGCCGGGAAATGCAGATGATTTCTCCAATGAAGTGATCGATTGAGAATAAAAATGGAATGGTCCGGCTCCGCTTGTTGCGGGGCTGGATTTTTTAACATTCAGCGTTATTCAGGCAGCGTTATTCCGACAGCATTATTCCGATCCTTGGCAGCCGAATCTGGCCTTCGTGCCTTCGTTTCTCTCCGCCCCGTTTGCCGCTCTCTCATTGCGTTCTCACATAGAAACCCGGTTCATTGGACGTGTTTGGATGGGATGAGTGCTTTATGGTAGGATAAGGAAGAATGTCAGGACCAACATCAATGGGTTTTCGCTGCTGAAAGGGTGCATAACATGAAGGAAAAGCTGGAGCGGTACAAATTTTTCCGTATCCTGGCTTCGATATATGAAATCAAAGCGATTCGTCTGCTCATTCCGCTTGCGGTGATCGCGCTCGTCTATTGGGAGGGACAGCGGGAGCTGCGGCAGATTCACTTGGCGCGTACGTTCCATGAGCTGCGTCTGCTGCCGGTGGGCACCGTTGTGGGGATTTGTCTCTTTTCCCTGTTTTCCGTCGGGGTGATGAGCCTGTACGATTACATGATCCGCATGCATTTCAAGCTGAAAGTTGGCTGGTGGAACACGTTCCGCTATGCCTGGATCGCCAACACGTTCAACAACATTATCGGTTTTGCCGGACTGACAGGCGCCGGTCTCCGTACCTTGCTGTATAAAAGGAGCGGCATTGCGCCCTCACTGATGGCGTCTGCGGTCGTATTTTTGTCACCGGTCATCATCACGGGGTTATCCATCATGTCCTGGGCCGTTCTAACCGGGCTGTTCCCTGCAACCACGATGATTCGGGAGCACCGCTGGCTGATTTTCGCCGTATGGGGGATGGCCCTTTACCTGCCTTTATTTATTCTGATGCAGCGCTCATCGCTATTCGCGCGGTGGTTCAACAAAGGGGAGGGCCGAACGCCGTGGAGCACGGTAGCCGTCTCTCTGTGCGCATCGCTTCTCGAGTGGGTCTGCGCCGGCGTGACGTTTTGGCTGATTGCCGCCAGCGTTCTGCATGATGTGACCTTCCAGGGCGTCATGGGCATGTATACCGTATCCGCCATTGCCGGTATCCTCAGCATGGCGCCGGGAGGCATCGGCGCGTTCGACCTGACCGTCCTGCTTGGCATTGAGCATATGGGATTTCCTGCCGAAAGGGCGATGGCCGTCCTGGTGCTGTTCCGGCTGTTCTACTACGTTATACCCTGGCTGATCGGGCTGATCATGGCGGCCTTCGAATTCGGCAGTCCAGCGAAACGCAACTTGGAGAAGGTCGAGACCGCCATCGAGATTCCGCTGAACGCCTGGCAGCGGCTGTGGCGCTGGCCGGGGCAGATGCGCTTTCTCAGTGATCTGGGCGTGTGGGCGCTTGGCAAGCTCGTGCTGGTCAGCGGTCTGCTTCTGCTGCTGTCGGCGGCCACGCCGGGACTGCTATATCGGCTGCGGTTGAGTGAGGAGCTGCTGTCCATGCCGATTATGCGCATCTCCCACCTGCTGTCGGTCATGATCGGCTTTATGCTGATTATCCTCTCCCGGGGCATTTCGCTCCGTATCCGCGGGGCGTATTTATGGACGAGCGGGCTGCTGTTCGCCGGGGCAATCTTCACCTTTACGAAGGCGTTTGATTTCGAAGAAGCGATCTTTCTGCTGATCGTTGCACTGATGCTGTGGATCTCGCGGGCCCGCTTTTATCGCTCGGGCGCCCTGATCGAGTGGAGAAGCGCAGCCGTATGGTACGTGCTCTCGGCGGTCATCGCCTTGGCTTATTACTGGATCGGCGCCCATGTCCACCACGGATGGCTGCGCCACCTGCCGACCACGGAGCGGATACATTGGATGGTCGGCTCAAATCCGTATGCCGCATCTGCTGTGATCGGTCTCGCTGGGGCATGGATCCTGCTGACCATGCTGATCGTGCTGCGTCCCAGCCGCAAGGTCGCGGCCCCGGCGACACCGGCCGATCTGGACAGGCTGCGGCAGTATCTGCAGAGTCATCACGGAAATTTGCTGACCCATATGCTGTTTACGGGGGATAAAAGCTTCTTCTGGTCCGCGGACGGCGAAGTGCTGATCCCTTACGCCCGCTCGCGGGACAAGCTGGTCGTGCTCGGCGATCCGCTCGGTCCGGAGAAGCTGGTACCGGATGCGTTGGGCGAGTTTTTGCAAATGGCCGATACCTACGCGATGTCCGTGGTCTTTTATCAGGCGACCCCCGGCTATCTGCCGATGTATCATGAGTTTGGCTACCGGTTTTTCAAGCTCGGGGAAGAAGCCTTGGTGCATCTGGATCAGTTTACGCTGTCGGGCAAGAAAAACACGGACCTGCGCACGGTACGCAACCGCTTTGAGCGGGAGGGAGCGGTGTTTGAAGTGGTTCATCCGCCTTTTGCACCGGAGCTGCTGCGTGAGCTGCTGGCGGTGTCGGACGACTGGATGCACGGCAGGCGGGAAAAAGGGTTCTCCCTGGGCTGGTTTGACGAGCGCTATTTGCAGGAGGCGCCGATTGCCGTGCTGCGGGAGACCGGAGGAAGCATCTTTGCCTTTGCGTCCCTTGCACCGGCTTATGACGGCGGACGGACGATATCCATCGATCTGATGCGCCACCGCAGCCAGGTTCCGAACGGGACGATGGATTATTTGTTCGTCCAGCTCTTGGAGTGGTCCAAGGAGCAGGGATACAAGATCTTTAACCTCGGGAACGCGCCGCTGGCAAGCGTGGGCGAGACCCGGAGCGCGCTGCGCGAGGAGAAGCTGGCCGCGCTGGTGTTCCAATACGGAGGGCATTGGTACGGATTTAAGGGCCTCCGGAAGTACAAGAGCAAGTTTTCGCCCGAATGGGAGCCGCGGTTCCTGGCATATCCCGCTTCCGTGTCCCTGCCAGTGCTGACCGTCGATCTGGTGCGGCTCGTATCGCGCAGGGTGTAAGGATGCCAGACGTGGCGTTGCTCGGGATGGCGGCAAAGGTCCAGTATTTTATATTGTGAAGTTTGGAGATCGGCCAGCCAGCGTAGAACATCTTTACCGCCAGGCTGGCCGTAAATTTGGAAATTCAGTCCGAAAACCTGAAGAATGCCGGAGAAGAGAATAGCTGAATGGTTTGCGATTTAGACGATGTAGAGCGGGTTCACGGTTAAATTGATCTTGTCTACTTATAATGGACAAATTCAGTTTTTGTCTTTTAAATGGTGGACAGAGGTAACATATCTTTGCTCAAACACCCGCCTCCACATATAGGACATGGGTCGGATATCGGCACTAAATATAGTTATTTTTGAGCCCGAACGCATGCAGGAGGATATATATGTCTTGTCCTTCTTTTGTAGGACAAAATAGGGATGTGTCCATAGGATAAGGACAGATCCCGTTTTTCATACTGTGGATGGCCAAAAGGCAAATGATCATCGTCATCAAAGGGAACCGGAATAAAACTTCAGCCACTCTTCACCAAAGAGATCCTATATGAAAAAACAGTCATTCCCTCTACAAGGAGGCTGCGACATTTTTAATTTTATTGTTCATATAAAAAGAGGCAGACCGTACCAGGCCCCTAATAGGGTGGCCGGTACAGACTGCCTCTTTTGTTGTTAAAGCGAAGCTTGCTTTGCTATACAAGCATGATGCGGTCAGCTCGCAATATCTTGTTCGTTGGTGTGCGGCTCCGACCGCTTGGGTCTGGGCGTTCTTCGGCGGCTGAAGAACATCGCAAACAGGGTGACCCCGATCAGAAGGACGAAGAAGACCGCCGCGATCATGAGGTCCGCGGTCGTAAAGCGGCCCGTCTCGGCATTCTGGTTATTGCCGCCCATCCCCGGCATGCCGGGGAAGCCGCCGCGGTCGTTGCCGCCTCCCTGGCGGCCGGCCCATGGCATATTGCCTTGGCCCGGACCGCCTTGCATTCCCTGGGGCGGCTGCATCTGCCCATCCGGAGGCTGCATGTTCCCCGGCATCTGCCCGTCAGGCCAGGCCGGTCCCGCTCCCCCGGCCTGGCCTTGCGGCGCGTCGCCTGCGCCTTGCCCTTGGGAAGCGGCGTCTCCGCCCGCCCCACCGGCTTGGCTCTGCGGATCGCCGGCCGCGTTCGGCCCGCCGTTTTGCGCCGCCTGCGCGCCGTCGTTAGCGCCCTGCACCGCTCCGCCGTTGCCTGCCTGTGCAGCCCCACCGGCTTGTTCGCCACCGTTGCCTGCCTGTGCCGCTCTGCCGCCGGTTTGCGCGCCGCCATTGCCGCCGGCCGCGGCCTGGCCGTTCATTGCCGGCGGCTGGCCGCCAAATCCGCCGAAGCCACCATCGGTCTTGGCTTCGACGACTAGCTCTCCGGACAGTTGCTTCTTGATGGACTCGGCCCGTTCGGTGGCGAATTTCACCAGGCTCTTATCCCCAGAAGCTCCTTCTAGCAGCTGTTCCTTGGTATAAAACTTGGTTGGATCTTTTTCCACATAAGGTGCGATCAGGGAAGATACCTGTGTTGTCAGCGACTGCATGTTCTCTTCCGCAAAGAAGCCGTCGGCGATCTGCTGCAGGTACGTATTATATTTCTCCCGGTATTCGTCGACCGAGAGGAGGGCCTTGATCAATGGCCGTTCGTCCAGCGTCGTCCCCGATACCGGAGTCGTAATGCTGAAATTGATATTGTCCTCGCTCAGGAAATTGGCGGCCATATCCATGCCCATGCCGCCCATGCCCATGCCTTGGCGGCCCTGGCCGCGCTGGCCGGGGTTCGCGTTGCCGGCCGCATCAGCGCCAGCCGCGGCGCCGTTCGCGCCATTGCCCGCGGCTGCTGCGCCACCGTTGGCGCCATCCTGCCCACCCCTGGCAGGAGCGCCGCCCCCTTGACCCGCGCCAGCATTGCCCTGCGACTGGCCGGCTGCTCCAGCGCCATTCGCGCCGTTATCTGGCCCTGCACCAGCATCGGCTTGCGCGCCGTTCGCGCCGTTACCCGGCGCTGCAACGGCATTCCCGCCCGGCGCCGCGCCGTTTGCGCCGTTACCAGCGTCCGCCGCGCCGGCGTTGCCGTTTCCGGCCCGGCCCTGGCCGCCGTTCATGCCGCCGCGGCCGCCCATGCCGCCGCCCATGCCAACGCCGAAGCCGGCGAAGGCCATGTTGTAGTCCCAAGGCAGCATGGAGAACTTGCCGTTTTGCTCATACAAATAGTAATTATGCTTCATTTGCCCCTGGTAGCTGTCCAAGCTGACCAGCGCTGTGGTGGCGGCAAAATACCGCAGCATTTCGTCCACGTCCGCGACATCCGCCACATTTCCGCCGTGATTGATCGTGTCGAGGAACTTTAACATGGCGGTCTGCGTGGAGTTCGGATTCGTTTTTAGGTTCAGACCGGTGTAATCCTTGATGTTATCGCTGATCCATTTCAGGTCGCTGCCCGTGCCGTCCGGCTTGTACAGGTCTCCGGTGCTGTTCCCGAAATTGCGCTGCAGGTAAGGCTCCTCGATCGCTTCCACGCCGAGGTACAGTCCCCATTCCTTGCCGTTGATCGTAACGTACATGTAGGCGTAGCCGGGAGCGGGAACGTCCATTTTGTTCATCAGCTCATAGGACAGGTACTCGCGCATTTGCGTAGGATCGCTGTAATTGTTGTTGAGGTTCAACTTGCGCAGGCCGTAAAGATTCTCGTCGTCGTTGTAGTGGTCAAAATCGATCTTGAAGCTGTACCGGTCGGAGTCCTCCATCTGCGCGACGGAGGAGAGGGTCATGTTTCCTTTGACCCGGATGCCGACCCCGTCGACCTGCTTGCCGTCCACGTTCACGTTGGCCTGCATCATTTCCTCGTCCAGCGGGTTGTCCAGGATCGACTGCAGATCCTTCGGGTTCATCGTAATGTCCACCGTATGGACCTTGCTCTTGTCAAACACCTTATCCATGTAGGTATCGGCCAGGCTGACGGTTTCCAGTCCCGCTTTCGGAAGAACGGCCGTTACCGTGACGAACAGCACGACGAGCAGCGCCGCGGCTGCCACAATGGTTCTGTTTTTCACCAAGCGTCAAACTCCCTTCCGTCCCAAAAGTGCTTGCTGCGGGACTTACGCGGTGAAATTGCCGTCGTAGCTCAGCATGATGGCAGAGGTGACACCTTCCATGCTCATGATTTGCTGCACAAATTCGGTGTTGTTGTCCTTCAGGCGGATTTCATAGGTCATTTCCAGCCCGCTGCCGGGAACGACGGATTTGGACTTGATGCTGTGCTTTTTGGACTGCATGGAGATCATGTGCTCCAGCGGCTTCTCAACTTCGGCATTCGTGTATTTCACGACAAGCAGGTACGGGTTGTCGATGGTCAGGCGGTTCACGAAGAAGAGGAGCACCAGGCCGATCAGAATCGCACCGATGATGACGAGCGGGATGAGGCCTGCGCCGCACAGAATGCCGGAAGCGACCGACCAGAAAATAAAGATCAGATCCATCGGATCCTTGATCGGCGTACGGAACCGGACGATGGAGAGGGCGCCGACCATGCCGAGGGACAGCACGATGTTGGTGGATATCCCCATGATGATCAGGGCGGTCGCCATGGTCATCACGATCAGCGAAATGTTGAAGCTGTGGGAGTACATCACGCCGCTGAAGGTTTTTTTGTAAATGACATAAATGAACAGTCCGACCGCGAATGCGACCACGATGCCGATCAGCGAATCGACGATGGAGAAGCTGCTCGTTTTTTCCAAAAAGCTGGATTTGAATATATCCGAAAAATTGGTGGTTGTCGTTTGATCCATGAATCGTTCCTCCGAATTTTAAATAGGATGCCTCCGCTGCCGGAGGCTCTGGTGCTCAGCCGTACATCCGGCTGTACTGGTATTTGGAAAAGGATGTCTTCCGGCAATCCTTTACTTGCAGAAGGTATTTGATCACATCCGGGAGATATTCGTCGTATTTGATCTCCAAGATGACCATGTTCGGGTCGAGGGTCTCGACCATCAATAAGTCCGGGTTCAGGATATTGGTGTCTTTGTAGCTGGTTTTAACGGAGCTGTCGAAGGTCACCCGCACATTCCCCTGCTCGTAAATGTACACCTCGCGGATATAATCCACGACGCAAACAGGCTTCAGCTGAAACAGGTTCATATGTACGTACAGCTCGCGCATGAGGGGACGGCCGTCCTCCTCCATCCAGGCGGTGTCGCCGATGCGGATCCGCTCGTATTCCTCGGCAGTGATCCGGCATTTTTCCTTGTAGCACAAATTATCACGTTTACTCTTCTTCTCCAGATTGATAAAGCTCGCGTCATGATCGTATAGGCGGACCCGGAATTTATCCCGGTGATAGAGCCCTTCCTTTTTCTGGTTCAAAATCTTGTTGTCGAAATTATCGAAATACACGCTTCGGATCAAATATTGCCCGTCCTTTTTGGCATGGGGGTCGAGCGTCATAAAGTGCTGCAGGTTGCTGCGGAGCAGGTGGCAGTCAAGCCGGGTGATCGCATGCTTCAGCTCCCGGCGTCCTTTGACTGGCGGCCGTTCAGGGGTCGTTCCTGCTGGGTTCAAGTCCACATTCCTCCTTTTGTTAAATTGGTTTGCGATTTGTATTATCGCAGTGCAAACTTAACGAAACCTTAAGCTGAAACTTCATGTAAAATTCAGAAAAGTTCCGAAAACCCCGAAAGCCCCGAAAGCCCCGAAAACCCCAAAAGTCCAAAAGTCCCAACCGCCCCAAAACATCATAAACACAAAAACCCCCGCATCTTGGTGTTCAAGACGCGAGGGGTAACATATTTCCTGAAAAACCCGAGCGGAGGGAGGCAGCTATTTAGGCAGACGGATGCGGATAATGACGCCCTTCGGATGGTTATGAAGCGCCTGGATAGTGCCGTGATGGCTGTGCACGATCCACTGGGCGATCGAGAGCCCGAGTCCGGAGCCGCCGCTCTCCCTGGTGCGTGCCCGGTCTTCCCGGTAAAACCGGTCGAAGACGCGCTGAAGGCCCTCCTCGCTGATACCGATGCCGGTGTCGCTGACTTCGATAAACACCCGATTTTCCTTGATATAGGTGCTGATCCCGATGCTGTCTTGCTCTCCCGTGTATTTGAGGGCATTGTCCAATAAAATGACCATCAGCTGATGCAGCCGGGCAGGATCCGCCTGGATCCGGGCCTTGCTCGTCAGCCGGAGCCAGATATGCTTGTCCGAAAGCTCGGCGATCTCGATATACGGGCTGCACATTTTGTGGATCAATTCGTCAATGTCGACCGGCTGCTTCTCCAGCTGGGTTTCAGTGGAATCGGCCCTGGCGAGCGTAAGCAGATCGGTCGTCAGCCGGGACAGCCGGCGCGTTTCTGAGAGGGACAAGGCGATGTTCTCAAACGTGTCCACGATTTTTTTATCCGGCATGGTCTGCAGCAGTTCCAGCTTGTTCTGGATGATGGTGAGCGGGGTGCGCAGCTCATGCGATGCGTTCTCCACAAACTCCACCTGCTTCTCCCAAGAGCGGATGACGGGTTTCATCGTTTTCCGGGATAAAATGATGCTGGCGGTGATCGACAGCAGGATAAACACGGCCGCGCAAATGATGATGATGCGCTTGAAGTTGCCCAGCAGATTATGCTCGGTATCGACATCAACCAGCAACTGGATGTAGCTGCCCTTGGAAAGGGGGTCGGGAACGGTCAGTGTGCGGAAGTGGTACGTGCCGTTCAAGGTCAGGTTGGAAATGACGCCAATCGTAGACAGGTCGAATTTGAGATTCTCCAAGCCGTAATTTTCGTAGTTCAGCATGCCGATCTGCTGGATGTTGGTAATTTCTCCATTGGCGTCCCATTGAACGGGAATGATCCGGGGGCTTGGAGGGGGCATGACCCTGCCAAACCGGAACCTCTCCGACGACCCATCCTTGAGCGGACTGCCGCCGAACCTGGCTTCGATGATGCTTTTGTACATGGTCAGATCCCGGTCGGGTTTGGCGAACAGCGTCGTTCGCATTTGGCCGAATACGATTGCTCCGAACAGGCCGAACAGAACGGTGAACGCGATCAGATTGTACAGAATCAGCCGGAGCTGCTGGTGACGGATCACTTTGTTTTTATTCATGGTCTTCACCGTTCTCCGACAGCATGTACCCCATGCCGCGGATTGTCTTGATGTATTTGTCGTAACCGGCCGCTTTGAACTTTTTGCGCAGGTTGCTGATATAGACCTCGATCACCGTGTTGGTGGTGCTGGAGTCCATACCCCAGACCCGGTCGAAAATTTGTTCTTTGGTCACGATGATGTTTTTGTTGTTCATCAGGTATTCCAGCAGGTCGATCTGCTTGCCGTTCAGCAGGATCGCTTCCTCGCCTATGCTGACCGTACGGCTCTTCAGATTGAGCTTCAGTTCCTTGAAGGAGAGGGTGTGCTCCCTGAACCCTCCGACAGAGCGCCGGACGATGGCCTCCAGGCGAAGCAGGAGCTCCTCGCGATGGAACGGCTTGACGAGATAGTCGTCGGCCCCCTTCTTGAAGCCCTGAATCTTGTCGTCGATGCTGTCCTTGGCGGTCAGTATCAGCACCGGCGTGGAGATGCCATATTCCCGAAGATGGGTCAGCACTTCGTACCCGTTCATACCCGGCATCATAATATCCAGAATGATGACATCGTATATATTTTGCTGGGCGAGATACAGTCCCTCTTCGCCGTCAAAGGCTTGATCGGCCTCAAACAGGTCCCGGGTCGTCTCGCATACCGTATCGGATAAATGCTTGTCGTCCTCAATGACAAGAAGCCGCATGGCATGTTCACCTCAATTGACGTTTGATCCTAATCGAAACCTATTTTGTCAGGAATGTCAAATGGGGAACTGCTTGCGGCTTAACTTGTTCAGAGCTGGAATGCATTCCGCTGCACGAGGCTCGTTCAACCAGCGGTCGGCCCAAGGAAGGATTAAGCGTGATTTCCCGTCTGCTGCTGAGGTTTCCAGGCACTCATGAGTGGGCCCGCCGCACCGTACAGCGGATCGGTATTCGGAAGGGGCACCCGGGCGATGTCTTCCAGCACCTTTGGGCGCTCCCCGGGCTTGCCGGTGCACAGATTGTAATCCATGCCGTCCGGATAGGCTCCGACAACCCTGAAATCCTTGCTGGCAGAGCATCGCTTGTGCCCCGTTCCGGCTGGAAGGACGGCCACGTCACCGGCGGTCAACTCGAACTTCTGGCCATGTTCACCGCCGAGCTGAAGCACAGCGGAGCCGCGAATAACCCCCAGCACCTCATGCGCATTGCTGTGATAATGATGGTAATCAAAGACGCCGTTCGTCCAGCTGTTCAACCAGCCGTTGCGGTTAAAGATAGCTTCCGTTTCCTCCGGTTCATCCTTAAGCGAACCCAAGTATAGGATGACCGGAAGGTAGGGGTTGCCCGGAATAACACCGTCATCCTTAAAAAATATCGTTTTGATCTCCGCACCGTTCATGCCGTCAACCTCCGCTCATCTGCTTTCATTTGGAATGTAAATAAACATATTCGCACTTTATGAAACGCGGTTGTCCTTAGAACGATACCTATGCTATAATCAAGACTGGTAAACGTCAATTTCATATTGTCGGGTAAATGAATGAATATATCCTTGGATAAAAGTCATTTATGGCCTAACTTTTTCTTGCTGTTAAAGGGAAAGTTAGGCCTTTTTGTTTTGCTGAGGACCCGGAGGTTGTGCCGGGGACAGGGAAACACCCGCTTATTTCGTAATCAGGAGGGATATAAAGACACGCTTTTGCGGACACGTGATATAGCGGCTTGCCGCGATTATGTTTAGCAGCGTACCGCAACGACGCGTCTAACTCAATGGATCAATTACATAACCAACAACCATTTCATCAGCTCTTTGCCAGCTATACCAGCAAGCTATTAAGAGACCACTTTGGCAAAGGACCTGAATCCGTGGTGGTTTCTGTCGGTCACACCTTTATTACGATATATTTGCGCAACTTCCTGACGCCGTCTGAACGCATCCTGCTGGAACAGGAGCAGGAGGACATGATTGTGCAGACCAGAGCCAATCTGATGCAGGCGGTGATTCCCGAAATTATCAGTTATCTTGAAATCATGAACGGATCGAAACCGGAAGAGGTGTATTATGACTGGAATCTCCATAAAAGATCGGGGATGATCGCGGTCGTATCGGCAGAGGCGGGCAAACAGGGCACCGCGGTGAACAGGGAGTACCCTGTGAAATCCGAAGTGGAAGCGGAAATACTCCACATTTGCCAGCAGATTCAAAAATCGCCCGAGCAGATTGATTCCTTTGAACTCAATTCCAGAACGCTGCTGGTAGTGCGAAGCGGCGTATACCTGGAGCTGGAGAAAACACTAATCCGGCTGGGCCATGGCCGCTTGCTGAAGTCGGTGAAGAGCGGACTGGAAAAAGAGTATATTATGCGCAGCAAGCGTCTGAACAGCCTGCTGCATCAGCCGGTATCCGATTGCTTTATAGACTGGAATGATAAGCTGGATAAGAGCATTCTTCTGCTGATCATGAATCCGCCCCGATAAATTTCGCGGGCGGATTTTGAATTTATAGAGGTGGGCCTATGGCGTCCGGGGCGTGTAGCGGTGCGTCAGCTTGTCCGTCATCTCCCGGATTTCCTCCTCGGACGGCAGGTGCAGGCGGCTCGCCGCCTCGGCTACTCCGGCAGCCGTCTGGAGGCTCCGGACCACTTCCTTAACGGAAGCGGCAAACGTATCGGCCGCACCCGGACCCATGCCGGTCAGCTCGTCCAGCGAAGCCATGGTACCGGGCTCAACGGACGGGTAATCCCCGTCTTTGGCCCCGGCTGCAGCCAGGTCGTAGAACGACTTGACCAGCTGACCGCGCTCCCGCCCGGATCCGCCTGCAATCACAAAAGCCTGGATCACGTAGGCATGAGCCTGGCGGCGCTGCGCAATGCCGCAGAACTTGCGTCCGCCGATGCTCAGATCATAGTCACCCGGGCAGTAAGCCCCGGCGACTTCCCCTTTGTCCACCGTTTGGCCGGTGGCGGCCAGCGCCTGCCGGATGAGCGCGTACATCCGCTCGAAGTCCCGGTGGAAGTGGAGATCGCCAGCGCCCCGCTTCGGCAGGATCAGCGACACGTTGACCACGTCCGGATCGAGCGGAACGGCGGCGCCGCCCGAATTGCGGATGGCCGTGCGGTACCCGAGCGATTCCAGCCAAGCCCGGGCCTGCTGCGCTCCGGGAAGCCGGCTGTCCCTCAGACCGATAATAAAAGAGCGGGGATGACGCCAAATATGGCATAACGGCGGACCGCCTTCTCCTGTGCGCCGGCACAGCAGCTCGTCCATCGCGAATGGATACAGGGCATCCACATCCTCCAGGTGTGCCGTCCGGTCCAAAATGAGCATCTGCCCCGCTATTTCCGTAATATCTTCAAACATGCGCACCGCTTCCTTTTCCTCAGGTAATACCGGGACCACCGGTTACCACCCGTTTATTCCGTACCTTTTACAATCTCCCTGATCCTGATTATGACATAACCGATCCGGCGTGGCTACCGCATGAGCATGGGCTTTTTCGACGGAGCAGGCCGCCCGAAAATGTCAAGAAACAGACAAAGGAAAAGCATACACCGAGCCTGTGAATACCATATAATGGATACAAACCGGACGGTCGGTTTTAAAACAACAAGGAGCTTTCCAATCATGAAAAAGCGTAAATACGAAGCCGAACAGACCAAACAGACCATTGTCGAGGGGGCTAAGGCGCTGTTTGCCGCCAAAGGGTATGCCGCAACGTCCATGATGGATATTTGCGAGGCCACGGGCTGCAGCAAAGGGAGCATCTACCACCATTTTCAGAGCAAAGAGGATTTGTTTCTCTACTTGGCGGAGCAGGCGTTTACGAACTCTTGGCAGACCTGGCATGAGCAGTCCGGGGAAGATCGCTCCGCGACGGAGCAGCTCTACGCTTACGCCGACTATTTTGTCGACACGCTTCAGAAGCCGCTCAACAAGGCCGGCGAGGAATTTATGATCCGGGTGGGTGCCGATTCGGAAGCCGGGCGGCGGTTCATGGAGATCATCCAGAACTACATGAAGGGATTTGAGGATCTGGTCCAGGCCGGACTGGACAGCGGGGAATGGAAAGGGGAGAGCGTGCAGGAGCTGTCCTTTATTATTCTCAGCTTTTATTCCGGTCTCAGCGACAGCTACCACCTGATGGACAAGGCAGCGATGAAAGAGCTGTTCCGCAAAGCCACCACGTTACTGCTTGATGGGATTCGCAAGTAATCAATCCTAGGGAGAGATGGCTGATGGAAACAAAGCGGTTCGCAGGTA
Source organism: Paenibacillus favisporus (assembly GCF_040545415.1). Classification (NCBI taxonomy): domain Bacteria; kingdom Bacillati; phylum Bacillota; class Bacilli; order Caryophanales; family Paenibacillaceae; genus Paenibacillus; species Paenibacillus favisporus. Next base: position 281,449 of record NZ_JBEPLV010000005.1, read on the forward strand.
CCGACCACACGGGGAACATTAAATTTTCGGTGATTATTCCGGCCAGAAACGAAGAGAACTATATCGGGCGCTGCCTTGATTCTCTGGTTGCCGCGGCGAAGCCTTATCCGGGACAGGTGGAGGTCATCACCGTCTTAAACCGGTGCACCGACCGGACTGAGGAGGTTGCTTCGTCGTACGGGGCCGTCATTGTAAAGAACGACAGCAAAAATCTGTCGCAGATCCGCAACGCAGGGATTCAGGCGGCTAGGGGAGAGATCATCGTGACGATTGACGCCGACAGCTGGGTGACGGACAACATGCTGACGGAGATCGACCGGCTGCTGGCAACCGGACAATGGATCGGCGGCGGGGTGAGGAGCCAGTTTGAGCGGGTGTCGCTCGGTATCATCGTCTCCGGGATGCTGCTGATCGTGCCCCTTCTGTTCAAATACGGACTGGTTACCGTCGGACTGTTCTGGGGGTACAAGAAGGATTTTGAAGCGATCGGCGGCTTTAACGAAAACATGCTGATGGCGGAAGACGCCGAGTTTGCCAAGCGGCTCAAGCAATGGGGCAAGCAGCAGGGGAAGAAGTACGGCACCGTCACGAAGGCCAGCATGACGACCTCCTGCCGGAAGTTCGATAAGTACGGCGATTGGGGCGTCGTCAAGAACCCGAAAATTATATGGGCGTATCTGAAAGGAACCGACCGTAAGCACGCGGACGAAACGTACTACGAAATCCAGCGGTAGCTGTTTTACGGATCATCAGGCGATTTTTATCATAAATATATATTTCTGGGGCATACTAAGCGGACACCGATGAACTGAGGTAAATAACGGGAGGGTTCGCGATGTATTTCGGAAAAAAAGTGGTCGAGGAAATTCCCGAGGCCGATACTTTAATCTGGTCATGCGTAAACGATGGATGCAACGGCTGGATGAGAGACAACTTTGCTTTTGAAACGGAGCCGGTTTGCGTTCAGTGCAACTCTCCAATGGTGAGCAGCATGAAGATGCTGCCGCTGGTCGTCAACGACCATCCGACGAAAATGCTGAAGAAGGGGACGCTCATTTAAGGGCGTGACGTCCGGTCAGCTCAAAGCGATGTATGAAGAGGTCCTGCGAGGGCCTCTTCTTTGCTTTGGATGCAGGTTTAATCTGATCCGACGTTTCTTTTTATATCACCGTTACATTCACTTCTTAATATCTAGGCTGCAGGCCGGTTCCAAACCGATTCAAAAAGAAGCGGGAACGATGAGACAGAGCGAAATGAGGCGGAGCGATGCGGAAGAGCTATCCCTTTGAGCGAGCTCTTGACCTGCAAGCCGAATCTCAAGCCTTATGAGTCCGTACCGGACCGGATCGCGGAGATGGTCTGCATTTCGTCAATTCTACAAGGAGCTGAGGGATGTTGAACAGACTCATTGGGGCAGCGATGAAACGAACCGTACTGATTCTGATTTTGCCGGCCATCATTGTAGTTTGGGGAGAAATGTCTGCGTACCGAATGCAGCGGGGGGATCTCCCACCGATCAATCATTCTGCGCTTTTGATTACGGTTCAAGCCCCGAGTTACCTGGCCGAGGAAATTAAACATAACGTAACAACGCCTATTGAGCAAGCGGTCCGCACTGTGGAAGATCTGCAACTGCTGGAGACGAACAGTTTTAATGGCGGACTCCTGATCGGCCTGTATTTTCCCTTGCATTATGCTATGGACCGTGCCGAGCGGGATGTAAACGAAGCTTTAAAGGGCGTGGATTTGCCTGCGGGCACAGGCGAGCCGAAGGTCACCCGCATCAGGGCTGACTCCTTTCCGATCATGAAGCTGAAGGTGACAAGCCCTTCAGGGAAGGTGGATGAAGAGACGCTGCGAACGACTGTTCAAGCCCGCATCGCCGATGAATTGCTGCGTACGACGGGGGTAAGCGAAGTCCGGGGTACCGGCTCGGGAGATAATACCTATGTTCTATCGGTTCGGATGGATAAACTGGCCAAGGCTGGATTAACGGTCGATAACGTCAAGCAGTCCTTGGACGGGGTAAAAGATCTTTCTGTTCAAGGTCGGCTGGCGGACAGCGTTACGTTTATCCCTTTCGAAGCTGCAGGCCGGAGCCCGTACGAGACGGATTGGATGGACGCTGCCATCTGCGGAGACCACGGACAGAGCGTGCCCCTCTCTTCGGTTGCGACCCTTTCCCCATCGCTGGTTGATAGGCAGACGACTGCCAGGACCGGTGGAGTTAGGGGTGTCGTTGTGGACATCTTCAAAGAACCGTCGGCCAACCTTGCGGAAGTATCGAAGAGGATCCGCGGACGTCTTTCAGGCATGACGGGTTATCCGCCGGAGGACGTGAAATTAACGGTCATGTTTGACCAAGGAGCGCGCGCCCACCCCCACTGAACAGGGCTAAATGCTGTGTTGCTGCACCCCTGGTACTTCAAATAATTTCCATAACCATGTATGATTGGGCTAAGTGATTAAAATGTCCAATGCGTTCTGAGGCATACAGATTCATGGAAAAGAGTGTGCAGCAGCATGAGGAAATTATGGATGCGGGCGGCTGCGGTAACCGGTCTGGCCGCCGCCGCATGGAGCTTATCCATCGCCGCTTATTCTTCCGATACGCTTCAGGTCAAGCCGGTTCAGCCGCGGCTTGTTTTTAACGGGGAAGAGGCGAAAGGCGGAACCGGCCCAATGTTCTCCTACCGGGACTCGACGTACGTCCCGCTGCGCGACGTTTCCACGGCGATGGGAGCCAAAGTTTCTTACGACAAGGAGTTCAAGACGGTGCATGTGGATACGCCTGTTCCGGTGACCGGAAAGTCGAAGGCCAATGCCACGAAGACGTTGGGGGATTTCAAGCTGTCCATTTATGCAGCCGAAACGGAGGTTCCCTACGGCAAGCCGATTCCGGTCTGGGCGCAGATGGAGTATCTGGGGGACAAGGACGCGGTTGTTAATCAGGGCTTTAAGCCGTTCTACTTTGAGATCCGCAACGAGGCGGGAGAGGGAGGGGGCGCCCTTATCCCCGCGATCCTGATCCCCACTACATACTCGCCCGGTGATGTGTTTCTGGATCAGCTGGACTCATTCATCGATATTCCAAGCTATAACTTTACGATCTATCAGAAGGCCCACCCGAATGAGGAATTGCCCGCCCAGATGCTGAAGGACACCAGGTGGAGCACTCTTCCTCCAGGGAAGTACACGATCGCCGCGCGTCCTGATTTTAGCCTGAAGTCCACGGGCGAGCGTTTCGAGGAATCGGCCGAAATTCAAATTACTGTCAAGTAAAGTAACCGTAGTGGACCCAAAAAACCGGCTCCTATACATCAGGAAGCCGGTTTTTGACATGGGCATCGATTCCGTAGGGATGAGTGAAAGCTATACTTTAATGCGTCCGAGCGCCTTCTCCGCCGGCACGTAGTCGTAGCCGAGGTCGCGGGCCACCGCCTCGTAGGTGATGCTGCCGTTGACCACGTTCGCCCCGCTGCGGATGGCGCTGTTCGTTGCCAGCAGATGCTGCAGGTCCTCGCCGGCCAGCTTCAAGGCGAACGGCATGGTGGCGTTCGTCAGCGCCAAGGTGGACGTTTGCGGCACTGCGCCCGGCATGTTCGCCACCGCGTAGTGCACGACGCCGTGCTTCACGTACGTCGGGTTGTCGTGTGTCGTGATATGGTCGATCGTCTCGACGATGCCGCCCTGGTCGATCGCCACGTCCACGATGACCGAGCCCGGCTTCATCGATTTGACCATCTCCTCGGTGACGAGGCGCGGCGCTTTGGCGCCTGGAATCAGGACGGCGCAGATCAGGAGGTCCGCCTCCTGTACTGACTTCGCGATGTTCGACGGGCTGGACACCAGCGTCTTGATCTGGCTGCCGAAAATATCGTCCAGCTGGCGCAGCCGCGGAATGCTGAGATCGAGCAGGGTGACGTCGGCGCCGAGACCCACGGCGATTTTCGCCGCGTTCATGCCGACCGTGCCGCCGCCGATGATCGTCACCTTGCCGCGCGATACGCCCGGAACGCCGGAGAGCAGGATGCCCTTGCCGCCATGCGGGCGCTCCAGCAGCTGGGCGCCGATTTGCGCCGCCATTCGTCCGGCCACCTCGCTCATCGGCGTGAGCAGCGGCAGGGTGCCGTTCACGTTTACGGTTTCATAGGCGATGGCGGTAACGCCGGACTGCACCAGCGCCTCGGCCAGCTTCGGCTCGGCGGCCAGGTGAAGGTACGTGAACAGGATGAGCCCTTTACGGAAATATCCGTATTCGCTGGGAAGCGGCTCTTTCACCTTCATAATCATATCGGCCTGGGACCACACCTCCGATGCTTCCGTCAGAATGGTGGCTCCGGCCTGCTTGTATTCTTCATCGGGAAATCCGCTTTCCGCACCGGCCTGATGCTCGATATATACCGCATGTCCGTGCTGAATCAGTTCGAGGGCACCTGCCGGCGTGACGGCGACGCGATTTTCGTTGTTTTTAATTTCCTTGGGTACTCCGATTTTCATGACAGATCACCTCACCTCATAATATATTAAAAGTGTACAATCGAATCGGCGCGTATTCATCATACGTCTTGTCAATCCGTTTGCCGCAGCGGCAGGACATAATGTTCGGCTGGTGTTACCATAATTAACATAAGGGATGTGAATGCCGATGAGCAGCGGCTTCAACCTGCATATCCGGGAAGTGCTGGAGCGCCCGGTGTTCAAGCGGGCCCGGCTGATTGCCGGAGCGAACGGCCTGGACCGTGAGGTGGGCTGGGTGCATATTCTCGAAATCACGAACGTGGCCCCGTTCGTGACGAAGAACGACCTGATCCTCACCACCGGCCTTTGGCTCCATCATTACGAGCAGGAGCGCCTGTCCTACATGCAGCAGCTCATCCGCCAGCAGGCGGCGGGGCTGTGCGTGGAGCTGGGCACGAGCATCGAGAACATTCCGGAGGAAATTATCGAGCTGGCGGACCAGTGCGATTTTCCGCTGCTCGTGTTCGAGCAGCCTGTCCGCTTCGTTGAAATCACCCAGGATATTCACGGGCTGCTGATCAACCAGCAGCATCAGCTGCTGAAGGATCTGGAGGCCTTTTCGCGCCGGCTGCAGCAAATTACCCTGCAGAGTACGGATGTTCATGCCGTTCTCCATGTATTATATGAATACACGGGTTATCAAATTGTGTATCATTCGTCCGTGGAGGCGAATAAATTTTGTCCGAAGCCGGCAACCACGGAGGAGGCCGATGAGCTGACTTTCTTCTACCGCAAGCAGGTGGAGGGAAATGAAGCGGCCGCCCAGGAACCCAGCCGCTTCCCGATGCCGGGCGACCGGCTGCTGCTCTCGCAGCCCGTCATCTGCCTCGGCGAGACTTTGGCGTACGTGGGGATGATTCTCCCGGGCGAGCAGCCGCTGGACCGGATCGTCCTGCTGCTGGACTACACGGCCAAATCGCTGGCCACGCTGCTGCTGCGGATGCTTTTCCTGGAGGAGAAGCATTTGCGGGATCAGAACCAGCTGATCCAGGACATCCTGTCCCACCAGCTGGAGGACGAAGAGGCGGCGCGATCCCGGATGGGCGTACGGCCGGCCAAGCAGGGAGAGGTCCTCTTCATCGGCGGCATCGTCGAGCTGGAGTATCCGGACAGCGCCCTGCGGCCAGACCGGGACCGGATCGAAGCGGAGGAGCAGGATCTTCTCGTCCGGCTGCGCGCCCTGCTCAAGAAGCACGGTCTGCGCAATTTGCTGATGCAGAAAGGGCACCGCATCTACATTTTGTGCGCGCGGGAGCGTTCCGCTTCGGGAGACAACGCAGCGGCCTTGAAGCAGGCGGTGCGCCGGATCGTGGAGAGCCTGCGCCTGACGGGTGTGGGTCTGACCCAGCCGTTCAGCCTGCACGCAGGCTTTGGCAGCATCCGCCCGCGGATGACCGACATGCACAAGAGCTTCAAGGAAGCGGAGCAGGTGATGGAGGTGTCCCGCTCGGTGGAGCTGATGCGCAGTAGCCTGTTCTACGAGCGGATCGGCGTCTACCAGCTGCTGAAGGCCATCCCGGACAAGGCGTTCCTCCAATCGTTCGTCGAGGAGCAGCTTGGGGCGCTGATGGCTTACGACAAGGAGCATCACCTGCATTTGGTGCAGACGCTCGACGTCTATTTGCAGTACATGGGCTCGAAGAACGATACGGCCAAGGCGCTGTTTATCCACCGGCAGACCCTGTACAACCGTCTGGACAAACTAAATGAAATTCTCGGGGAGGACTTTTTGGAGCCGGAACGCCGTATATGCCTGGAAATGGCGCTGCTGGCCTGCCCGCTCTTGTCCTGACCCGTAAACCTGTTGATTTTCCAACTCAGAAAGGCAGTGCAGATAAAGGATGATGAAGTTATGAACAAAGTCGGACTGGTCATGAGAAAGATCCAATTTACCGAGAGGCAGGGGCCGCGCGTCTTTGCGGACCGCCTGCAGGCCATTGGCCGCGAGCTGGGGGTGGATATCGTCTTTATATCTCCGGAGCGCCATGTGAGCGGGTATGACTGGGTGCCGGGATATGAGCATGAGAAGGGTGACCTGGTGAACTATGACATCGTGCTGGACCAGATCTACGCGAACGGCATCGAGCACGTGATCTATACCGTATCTGGGTTTACTTATCTGAAAATGTTTCTGAAAAACAGCGTGCTCTTTCCGCACAGCTTTCCCGACCCGGCTCTGACGGGGTACGATATGATGAAGCCTTTTTATCAAATGGTGGACAAGGCGGTCGTGCAGACCGAGTTTTTGAAAGGCGAGCTTGCCCGCAATTTCGGGGTAACCGACGTGGATGTGATCCCGATCGGATTCAGCGAGGATCTGGCGGAGCGGCATTTTGACCCGTCGCAGATCGTGAACAACCGCATTTTGTGGATCGGACGGGACGAGGAGAACCGCCGGCCGGATCTCGTGCTGGAGTATGCCCGGCAAAATCCGGACAAAGAGGTGTACATGGTCTTCGGGGGCGAACGCTACCGGGAGAGCATGAAGAAGTATGACATCCCGCTCAACGTCCGGCTGCAGTTTGCGCTGAGCCAGGATGATATTTTTAAGCTGATGAACACGGCGAAGGTGTACTGGAACTGTTCGAAATTCGATACGTTCGCCATGCCGCTGACCGAGGCGCTCGCCATGGGCAAAATCGTTGTAAAGCCCGAGCACCCTTGCTACGGCCATATCAGTGCCCGGCATTCCTTTTCAGGGAACGAAAAAAATTGGTTTGAGCTGGTCAACATGGCTGCGGCATCGCCGTCTTCTTATTCCTGGGACAACCGGAGCTACGCGTTTGAGAGCTTTTCCAGCCGCATCATGAAGGAAGGGTACCGCGAGTTTTTTGACAAGTGGCTTAGGGAATAAAAGATTTTTGCCGGATATTGGTCGTGACAGATGACCGAAAAAGGAGTAATCTTCACTAGCGTATATGTCTTAAATTACATATCGGTGAACATGTAGCTTACCTCAAATAAGCGTAAAAAGGTGATGCAGCCATGTCCTTTTTCAACAAGTATGTCAAGAAATACTGGAAACTGTTTTGCGTAGCGGTATTGTTTCTGGCGGTAGAGTCGCTGTGCGACCTGCTGCAGCCGACTATGATGTCTAAGGTCATCGATGTCGGGGTGGCCCAGAGCCGGATGGATCAAGTCCTCCATTACGGAGGGCTCATGCTCCTGATCACCGCCGTCGGCGCAGTGTCGGCCTCCACCCGGAACATCATTTCAAGCCATGTGTCACAGCGGTTCGGGGCGGAGATGCGGTCGGATTTATTCCGGAAAATCCAGTCCCTGTCATTCGAGGACATGGATAAGTTCGACCGGGCCTCGCTCATCACGCGGCTGACGAATGACGTCACCCAGGTACAGAACTTCGTGAACGGGATGATGCGGTTCTTCGTGAAGGCGCCGCTGCTGTGCGTGGGCAGCCTCATTATGGCCATCCGTTTGGATGTGCATTTGTCGCTCGTGCTGGCGGTGGTGGTGCCGATTGTGGCCGTCCTGATCGTGTTGAACATGAAGATCGGCTTTCCATTCTTTATCCGGGTACAGCGGGCGTTGGATAAAGTGAACGGCGTCATGCGCGAGTATTTGTCGGGAGTAAGGGTGGTCAAGGCGTTCAACCGGTTTGATTACGAAGTGGAAAAATTTGAAAGCGCCAACACGGAGCTGTCCAGCCGCTCGGTCCTGTCGATGAGGGTCATGTCCGTTTTCGGACCGGGCATTTCGCTCTTCCTCAATTTCGGCATCATCGCCGTCCTCTGGATCGGCGGGATTCGGGTCGACAACGGGCAGATGCAGGTCGGCAGCATCATCGCGTTCATCAACTACATGACGCAAATGCTGTTCTCGCTGATGATGATCAGCAACGTCTTCAACATGTTCGTGCGGGCCAAAGCGTCCGCCGGCCGGATTGGCGAAGTATTTGCCGAAGGAAGCGGGCTGGATCATGGAGGGAAGTCGGCGGCGAAACGCGATTCTCAGCGCGGACGCATCGACTTCGAGCATGTGAGCTTCTCCTATGCGGGGACCCAGGGCGACCCGGTCATTCGCGACTTTTCGCTGACCTGCCTTCCCGGAGAGACGGTGGGGATTATTGGCTCGACCGGTTCGGGGAAAAGCACGCTGGTCAGCCTGATTCCGCGCTTTTACGATGCCGGCGAAGGGCGGGTCAAAGTGGCCGGCACCGACGTGAGGGACATGGACCCGCATGCGCTGCGCGAGATGATTGCCGTCGTTCCGCAGAAGATCATGCTCTTCACCGGCACGGTGGAGGACAATTTGAAATGGGGCAAGGAAGACGCGACCCAGGATGAAATGGAAGAGGCCTGCCGGATCGCCGAAGCGCATGACTTCATCATGGCTTCGCCTGAAGGATATGCCAGCCGGATCGGCCAAGGTGGCGTCAACTTCTCAGGCGGACAAAAGCAGCGCTTGTCCATTGCTAGGGCGCTGGTGAAGAAGCCGGAAATTTTGATTCTCGACGACTGCACGAGCGCGGTGGACGTCGCGACCGAAGCCAGAATCAAGGAAGCGCTACGGACGTATGCCAGCGAGCTGACCTGCATCCTGATCGCCCAGCGGATCACGTCGGTCATGGATGCCGACCGGATCGTAGTGATGGACCGCGGGGAGATGGTCGGCACGGGCACGCATGAAGAGCTGATGGAGACGTGCCGGGTCTACCAGGAGATTTACCAATCCCAGATGGGAAAGGAGATGCATCCGCATGCCGCAGAATGAAGCCGCACAGGCACAGCAGACGCCGCCTCCGGGAGCGCCGGGTCCTGCGGGACGCCCTGGCGGGATGATGAGGGGACCCGGAAGCGGGGGAATGGGCCGGGGCAAGCCGGTCAAGCCCAAAAACTTCCGGAGAACGATGGGGCGCCTGTGGCGTTATTTCGGACGCGAGCGCAAGCTGCTCAGCCTGATCATGGTATTTATCATCATCGATGCGGGCGTAAGCCTGATCGGGCCGTTTCTGATCGGCAAATCGATCGACGCTATGTCCGCGAACCAGGGACGCGTCGCTTTCGGGCTGCTTCAGTCGTTTATTATCGTGCTGGCAACTGCCTATATCACGGACGTCGTGCTCGTCTTTCTGCAGGGCTGGCTGATGGCCGGCGTGTCGCAGCGAATCGTTGCGGGGCTTCGCCGCTCGTTGTTTCAGAAGCTGCAGAAGCTTCCGGTATCTTATTTCGACGCCCAGTCGCACGGGGAAGTGATGAGCCGGCTGACCAATGATATCGACAATGTGAGCCAGACCGTTTCCCAATCGACCACACAGCTGATGGCCGGTGGCATCGCGATTATCGGCTCGCTGGTGATGATGATCGTGCTCAGCCCGATCCTGACCTTGGCGAGCCTTATTACCGTACCGATTTTGTATTTATTGACACGCACGGTCACACGCAAAACGTCGGTGCTGTTCAAGGAGCAGCAGGTTCAGCTCGGCATGCTGAACGGACATATCGAAGAGACGATTTCCGGCATGGAAGTCGTCAAGGCGTTCAATCACGAGCACCAAGCGATTAACGAGTTTGAGGCGGTCAACGGACGCTTGTTTGAAGTCGGGCTCAAAGCGCAGATCCGCTCCGGCTTCATGATGCCGCTCATGAACGTCATTAATAACATCGGCTTTGCCGCGGTCGCGCTCGTCGGCGGGATTCTCGCCGTCAAGAGCCTCATTACCGTCGGCGTAATCGCGAGCTTCCTGAGCTACTCCCGCCAGTTTGTTCGCCCGCTGAACGACCTGGCCAACATCTATAATCTGCTCCAGTCCGGCGTGGCGGGTGCAGAGCGGGTGTTTGAAGTGCTGGACGAGAGGGAGGAGCCGGATGATTTGCCGGATGCGGTACGGCTCGATCGCACCAAAGGCCACGTCGTATTCGAGGACGTAAGCTTCGGGTACCGGCCAGAGGTGCCGATCCTGAAAAGGGTTAGCTTCGAATCGAAGCCGGGGACCAGTACGGCCTTGGTGGGGCCGACAGGGGCGGGCAAGACGACGATCGTCAATCTGCTGACGCGGTTCTATGACGTGACCGGGGGTTCCATCCGGATCGACGGCGTCGATATCCGCCATTACACCCGCGACAGCCTCCGCCGCACGTTCGGGATCGTGCTGCAGGACACGTATCTGTTCTCCGGCACGATCAAGGAAAATATCAAATACGGCAAGCCTGACGCGACGGATGAGGAAATCCGCGAAGCCGCCGTGATGGCGAACGCCGACGTATTCATCCGCCGCCTGCCGGACGGCTATGAGACGGAGCTGTCGGAGAACGGCGGCAATCTCAGCCAGGGTCAGCGCCAGCTGCTAGCCATCACGCGCGTCATTCTGGCGAAGCCATCGATCCTCATCCTCGACGAAGCAACGAGCAGCATCGACACGCGAACCGAGCTGCATATCCAGGATGCGCTGCTCCAAATCATGAAGGATCGTACGACCTTCATTATCGCGCATCGGCTTAACACGATCCGGGACGCCGACAACATCATGGTCATCGATCATGGCGAGATCGTGGAGCAGGGCAGCCACGACGAATTGATCGGGCGCCAAGGCTTCTACGCCCGGATGTTCGAGAGCCAGTTCAAAAACCTGGAGATCGCAGGAGAATAATTGGTCGGCTTGCGCTCCCGGACCTTGTTCACGATTATATTGAATTTGTTTTAACCAGATCGAACACATTTGAATTGTTCCGTTTAAAGGAGTTTGTTCACTGACAACAAACACATTTCGAGGTGTATCTAGGTGTCTGTTCACTGACAACGAACAAATTCAGATTGTATCTTTACAAGGATTTATTCAGTGATAACGAGCAAATTCAAATTTGTATCTTTCAAGGTGTTTGTTCAGTGATAAAAAACATTCAGACTGTATCTTTCAAGGCGTTTGTTTACTGACAATGAACCAAATCTAAATTTTATTCCCATAGTGTTTGTTCACTCGTAATGAACAAATCTCGATTTTGTCTTTTAAATGGTGGACACTAACACTATATCTTTGCTCTCAGTCACCATCCCATATATTGATTTAAATATAAACATTAACACAAAATATGGGAAAATTTTCTATCCAGCTGCCCGTTGAAGAATATAGTGTCGTGTCCTCCTTTTGTAAAACAAAACAAGGATGTGTCCACTATATGAGGACAATAGATATACGAGAGCTATTTCAATGGAGAGTCTCGGGGAGCAGCTGGTAGGTTTGAGATTTGTGGAGTGTCAGGGAGCAGTTAGTGGGTTTGTGATCAGCAGAGTGTCGAGAAGAGTAGTAGATTGGTTTGAGATTGGAAAAGTGTTGGTGGTTTTAAGATCTGAACAGTGCCGGAGAAAAGGCTGATTGATTTGGGATTTGTGATTGTCGGGAGCAGCTAGTGGGTTTGAGATCAGGAAAAGTGTTGGTGGTTTTGAGATCTGAACAGTGCCGGAGAAAAGGCTGATTGACTTAGATAAGTGGAGTGTCAGGGAGCAGTTGATTGGTTTATGAATTGTGGAGTAGCCATGGGGCAGTTCGTGAATTTAAAACCAGAAGAACAACGGGGGAAAGTCGAACGGTTTGCACCCTTGCCCCTCATGCTGGTTCCCGATTAGACCAGTTTTGTCTACTGAAAACGAACATATTGCGATTTTGTCTTTTAAAAGGTGGACACTAGTACCATTCTTTGGTCCAGCATAATACTTCTATATATAGATAACGGACGGGTTTTAATGCTAAATATAGGGGTGAACTCTTGAAATGGCGAGCTGAAGAATATTAGTGCCGTGTCTTTCTTTTGTAGGACAAAATGGAAAAGTGTCCATTGGATAAGGACGTTTTTGGTATATCCTCTCTGTTATTCTTATAGGGTTAAGCGAAGTCCCCAATAGAATTGGGGCGCCAAGAATATACCAGCCATTCAGGTTGGAAGGCCCAGGATGAAAATAACGAACAAGCAACCTGCCCCCATTGAAGGGACCCCCAATGAAAAAGCAGCCATTCCCCATAGGGGAGGCTGCTTTTTATCTGTTTAATAGGCTTGCTTTGGACATATTAACGCTTGTCGATAAGCTGCTTCACCGAAGACTCGGAGGAAGTCTCTTCTTCATCGACGATTCCGCGCGTAGAGCTTCGGAACTCGCGGAGCGTGTCCCCGAACGCTCTTCCGAGCTGCGGGAGCTTCGATGGCCCGAAGAGGACGAGGGCGATGGCCAAAATAATGACCAGGCCGGATACACCAATGTTGTTCAGCATAGCATGTACACCTCTTTTCTGGATTAACGTCCTAGCCCCAGATGACTGAACACTGGACGGATGGCGGCTGTCGTATGGTCAGGACTGCAACCCCGAGTTGCCGGACTACGGAACTGATGCGGTCTCGGATAGACGGAGAGTACAATTTCCTGGCTGCCAGACGGATTGAACTGCTGCAGTTGCCAGACTTTGGGATTGTGCAGCTGCTAATGAGCAGGAACAGTTTCCTAGCTGCCGCAGGGCGGGAGGGCAACGACTTAGCTACCGGATGGCGGGAGTACAACGACATAGCAACCGGATGGTCAGGATTGCAACGATTTAGCTGCCAGACGGCTGTGCAGCTGCTAATGAGCAGGAACTGCAGTAGTCTAGCAACCGGATGGTGGCACTGCAACGACCTAGCTGCCAGACGGGCTGGACTGCATTTTCCGCCACTGGCGGCCGGATACGTAAACGCTGATCTCGAACAGCAGGATGAGCGGAATGGTGACGGACAGGTGCGAGACGAAGTCCGGCGGTGAAATGCAGGAGCCGAGGATCGCCAGCCCCAGGTACGCGTATTTGCGCGTCTTTTTCAGCGTATCGGGCGTCAAGATTCCGATTCGGGTCAGGAACAGAATGACCACTGGAAGCTCGAAGGCGATGGCCATCGGGATGACCAGATCGAACAGGAACCCGAAGTACCGGTCAATCCCGTACGTTTCGATCGCCCCGATCGTTTGGTTCATGCGCTTCATGAACTTCAGCATCATTGGAAACACGACGTAATAGCTGAACGACAGCCCGGCCAGAAAAAGCATGAAAGCGACTGGAATGAAGGGGAACGCGCTCTTCGCCTCATGCTCCGTGAGCCCCGGCTTCACAAAAGCCCACAGCTGGTACAGCAGGACGGGAACCGTGAACATGAGCGCGAAGATCAGCGCGCATTTCATGTAGATCAGAATGCCGTCCGTAAAGGAAAACACGTTCCAGGCGATCGGCTCCGCCAAAGGCTGAGACTTGAGGTAGAGCAGGATGCCGGGGGCGGCGTACAATCCGGCGGCAAACGTCACGATGAAGCAGATGCCGACGATGATCAGCCGCTTTCGCGCCTCGGCGACATGAACAATCCAGTTGTCTTGATCCATTTGATTCCCTCCGCATTTTCCTTGCCCACAGGCGGTGTTTTCGCTTAAACGAGAGATCCGCCCGATTTCAAATATTTCGCAATGCCTTCCGCAGCCCGGTAAGCGAGGGCGCCAACGGTGCCTGTCGGGTTATAACCGCTGTTATGCGGGAAGGCGGACGCGCCGACGACAAACACATTTTCGGCATCCCACATCTGGAGATAGTTGTTGACGACCGAAGTTGAAGGGTCTGATCCCATAATCGCCCCGCCGGTGTTGTGCGTGGATTGATACGGCACGATATTGAACGGCCCCAGCTCTTTGGAGGAGCCGATGGACGATGGCTTCATTTCCTTCATGATGGCTTCGGTTTTATCTGCCATGAAGGCGATCATTTGCCGGTCCTGCTCCTCAAAGTCGAACGTGATCCGGATCAGCGGTTTGCCGTAAGCATCTTTGTAGGTCGGATCCAGATCGAGATAGTGGTGCCTCCAAGGCATGCTCGATCCCTGCGCCGCCACGGTCAAGTAGTTGTTCGCGTATTTCAGCGAGGTCGCTTTGAAGTCCTTGCCCCACGTTGGCGTCCCTTTCGGAACCGAATTGTTCGCGATCGGGCGGAGCCCGGTTTGCGAAATCCGGATGCCGGCACCGTGGATGAAATTCAGATCGCTGTGGTCAAAGTTGTCGCCGTTGAAGTCCGGGATTTCCATGCCAAGCGCGCCGGCTCCGGCAAACAGGTTGAACTGCTTGTCGTCATAAAAACCGGTCGCTGAACCGCCATTTGTTTGGTAAGCGTAGTTTTTGCCCACAACGCCCGTTCCCGAATTCGGATCGTACGGCTTGCCGAGCTTGGACGTCAGCAGCAGCCGGACGTTGTTGAACACATAGCTCGCCAGAATGACGACGTCTGCCGGCTGTTCGTATTCCTGGCCGGTCAACGGGTTAACATATTTCACGCCTGTGGCCTTCTTCCCGTCATGCAGAATATCCGTCACGTTGGCATACTCACGGAGCTCGAAATGCCCGGATTTCTGTGCGACCGGAAGCACGGTCACGACCGGATCGGCCTTGGCGCCGTATTCGCAGCCAAAGCGCTCGCAATAGCCGCAGTACTGGCAAGGGGCGCGGGTAATGCCGTCCGGGTTCGTATACTGCTCGGACAGGTTGGCCGACGGCATCATATACGGATGGTAGCCAAGCTTTTTGGTCGCTTCCTCGAACATTTTGATCATCGGCGTCTTGATCATCGGCTTGGTCGGGAACGGCTTGGAACGCTTGCCGACCATCGGCGTCTGTTCTTGTTCCCCGGAAATACCCGCGACCTCTTCGAACTTGTAAAAATAGGGCTCCAGCTCGTCGTATGTAATGCCCCAGTCCTGAATGGTCATGCCATCCGGGATTTTTTTCTTTCCATAGCGTTCGATCGTTTTGCTCCGGATTTCGAAATCGTACGGCAAGAACCGGTACGTTTGTCCGTTCCAGTGGATGCCTGCGCCTCCGAGGCCTTCCCCGAGCAGGAAGGCGCCGTATTGGCGCATCGGCAGGGCGGTCATTTTCGACGTGTTCCGAAAGGTGATCGTTTCCTTGGACAAATCCTGCATCAGTTCATAGCGCTGGGCGTAACGGAGCTCATCATGGACCATGTAATAATCCTCGGTGGAACGGGGTTTACCGCGTTCCAGGCCGACGACCTTGATTCCCTGTTTGCTTAATTCAGCGGCGATAATGCCGCCGATCCATCCCATCCCGACGATCAGGACCGGGACTCTTGGCAATTTCGTAGCCATGGATAACTCTCCTTCTCTGTCAGCATGTAAAAATTAATGTGTGGCCAAATGGTCATGCAGGCTGAGCGGATCTGTTTTTGCAAAAGCGTCCTCACCGACAATTTTGGCATAGGACATCTGGTTGCCCGGATAGTTCCGCATCTTCCAGCCCTCCATGTTGACGTTGCCGCCATAGAGCGGGTCCGCATATACGCCTTCGAGCGTCATATTGCGAAGCAGATCGAAGAAGCTTTTGCCGGTGATGCCGTTAATCACTTCAATGTCACCTTTTTCGAGCGAAGTCAGGATGGCATCTTTTTCTTCGTCGGCAAGGTCGGTAAACCCCTTTTGGTACTTTTTCTGGCTTGCATTGTCAATCGCGGTAAGCCCGAGCAGGAAGACCTCGTTACGGTTAATGCTCTGATAGTCGCCCTGTGTGGCTTCCCCTTTAACAAAAGGCCCCATGCGGTATTCGCGGGCGTTGAAGCCCCAGTGGCCGGCTAACTGGTGGTCGATGTAGTAAGCAACGCCCAAGTCGTTGGCTCCAGGACCGTTATCGTCCTTAGGAAAAATGCGCTCTGTCGCTGCCTGTGTAATTTGCAGCTGGCGCTGGTTGAAGTACATGGTCGCATGGTTATAATCTGCAGCAGGCTGCGTTCCGGTTTGCGGCGATGTCGGCGCATTTGCAGCCGGCTTTTTCTTGTTGAAGCCGCCGGTAATGGCCCCGCCGATAACGCCACCGACGACCAGACCGCCGATCGCCGTCCCTGAATATTTCAGGAACTGGCGCCTGGACCCGCTTGGTGGTTGTTCCTTTTGTTGTTCTGCCATGGTTTCATTCCTCCTTGTGGGATATGTTCCCCTTTGCTGGGTATATTATGCACTTGCCATGCCAAGCCGAAAAAACCGCAAATACGAAAAATCACGATAATCCGCGTACATGAAAAGCTTATTGCTGGGGCATCGTAGCTGTATTGAGGCAAATTTGAAAAAGTTGAAGGGAGACACCTCCAAATGAAAAAATCGATCATTTTCCTGAGCCTGCTGCTCGTTCTTTCCCTGTCCGCCTGCGGTAAAAGCAGCGACAATAACAACAACCAGGGCGCAGCCAATAACAACGCCGGCACTACCGGGAATACGGGTACAACGACCGGGCAAACCGGCGGCAACGCAGCAGCCGGCAACGGGGAAGCGACCTTTAAAGCCAACTGTGTCAGCTGCCACGGCAACAACCTCGAAGGCGCTGTAGGACCGAACCTGCAAAAGGTCGGAGCCAAATACTCCGCGGACGAAATCGCCGGGATCGTATCGAACGGCCGCGGCGGCATGCCGGCTTTCAAAGGCCAACTGTCCGATGCTGACATTCAAGGCGTAGCCCAGTGGTTGGCCGCCAAAAAATAAGCGCGCTTCGGCCCAGCCATGCAAAAAGCAGCCTTTCCGTCAGGGGGCTGCTTTTTTACTTAG
This sequence comes from Paenibacillus favisporus, assembly GCF_040545415.1. Taxonomy (NCBI): domain Bacteria; kingdom Bacillati; phylum Bacillota; class Bacilli; order Caryophanales; family Paenibacillaceae; genus Paenibacillus; species Paenibacillus favisporus. The sequence continues at coordinate 298,527 of NZ_JBEPLV010000005.1, forward strand.
CCGGGAAACGGCGCTGCATTCGCATGTTCGCTGCAGGCTTGATGCTTGGCGGCTTGTTTATTTTTCGACAAAATCGGGTAATTTTAGAGAAAATTCAACATCAAGAATTTCGATATGGGGGGTTTCGCATGAAAATGGGAAGAATCCTTCTGGTCTGCCTGCTGCTCGCGTCAATGCTGACGGCCTGCGGGAATAACGGGGAGAATGCCGGGAAGGTCAAGCTGGAGTTTTTTCAAAACAAGCCGGAGGCCAAAGGCTCCTTTGATAAGCTGGTGGCCAAGTTCAACGCTTCGCACCCCGGGATCCAGGTCACCCAGGTGAATCCGCCGGATGCCGAAACGGTCCTCAAGACAAGGGTCGTCAAGAACGACATTCCCGACGTCATCGGCATGGGCGCGACCGACACGTATTCGATCCTGGCGCAGAGCGATATTTTCGCCGATCTGACCCAGAGCAAGCTGGTCGAGTCCATTGATCCGAACTACATAAAAATGCTCAAGGACGTAACGGGGCTGAGTAAAATTACCGGTATCCCTTACGCAACCAACGCCAACGGCATTATGTACAACAAGGACATTTTCAAGAAGCTGGGGCTGAGCGTTCCGAAAACGTGGGATGAGCTGATTGCGACTGCCCAAAAGGTGAAGGACAGCGGCATCATTCCGTTTTATTTTACATACAAGGACGACTGGCAGACGAATCTGCCGTTTAATGCGCTAGCACCTAACCTGGTCGGCATCGATTTCTTCAAGCAGCGCCGTGAGAATCAGGTGACCTTCCAAGAGAAATTCCGCGAGGTGGCGGAGAAGCAGCTGAAGCTGCTCGATTACGGACATGGGGACAACTTCGGGAAAACGTACGCGGACGGCAACCGTGCTTTTGCGCGCGGGGAATCGGCCATGTATATCCAGGGCAGCTGGGCTATTCCGGAAATCCGGAAATCGAACCCGAACGCGAATATCGGCTTCTTCCCGTTCCCGACCGGAAACGACGCCGACAAGAACAAGCTGATCTCTGGGGTGGACACGCTGCTGACCATCTCCGAGAGCACCAAGCATAAGAAAGAAGCGGAAGAATTCATCGCTTTTCTCCTCGAGCCGGATAACATCGGCCAGTACATCAAAGAGCAAACCGCGTTCTCGGCCGTCAAGGGCGTGACGCAGGACGACCCGGCGGTTGCCGAGCTGCAGCCTTATTTCAAGGCGGGCCGAGTCGTCGATTTTGCCGACCACTACATCCCGGCCGCCGTGCAGCTGAACTCGATCGTTCAGGGATTTCTGCAAAACCGGAATATCGACGCCTACCTGAAAACGCTCGATACCGAGTGGGATAAAGTCCAGAGCCGGAAATAACACCATGACCAAAAGAGGAGGATGAAGGGATGTCCAAGCGACTTACGGCGTTTTATTGGATGACCGTGCCGGCGGTCGTACTGTTCTTCGTATTTATGACACTGCCCGCCCTGCAGGGCATTTACTATTCTTTCACGAACTGGAACGGGTTCGGCAAACATTACGACTTTATCGGGTTCCGCAACTACGCAAACCTCTTTACGGACAGCAACGTGGGGAACGCCTATCTGTTCACCTTCAAGTTCGCCATCGTCGTCACCATTCTGATCAATGTGCTCAGTCTGCTGATCGCCCTTGGCCTGAACGCGCGGATCAAGGCGCGCAACTTCTTCCGCGGCATTTACTTTCTGCCGAACATTTTGAGCGTGCTGATCGTCGGCTACATTTTCAACTATCTGTTCTCCAACGTCTTTACGATCTGGGGGCAGAACCTGGGCATCCATGCGTTCTCAACGAACATTCTGGGCAACGAAAATCTGGCCTGGATCGGGGTCGTTATCGTGGCGGTATGGCAGGGGATTGCATTTAATACGATTCTGTATCTGGCGGGACTCCAGACCATCCCGGCTTCGCTGTACGAAGCTTCAAATTTGGACGGGGCCAGCCGCTGGCAGGAATTCTGGAGAATTACCTTTCCGCTCATTTCCCCGTTTTTCACGATCAATATGGTGCTGGCGATGAAAAACTCGCTGATGGTCTTCGACCAGATCGTCGCCTTGACCAATGGCGGGCCCGGCCGGGCGACACAGTCCATTTCGCACCTGATCTACATCGGCGGGTTCCAGGGAGGCGAGTTCGCTTACCAGTCCGCCAACTCGGTCATTTATTTTATCGTCATTGCGATCATCTCCATCCTGCAGCTTAAATTTCTTCAAGGAAGGGAGAGCGATATGTAATGAGAACGAAAACGAACTGGGCCGTCATGATCCTGATTGCCCTGGGGACGCTGCTGATTTTGTTCCCGCTGTACATGACCTTGACCATTGCACTGAAAAATCCCGAGGAAATGACGCGGTCGGTCTTCGCGATCCCGACGACGTTTCACTGGGAAAACTTCTCGAACGCGGTGAAAATGACCAACTTCTTTCGCGCATTCCGCAACAGCGCGCTCGTGACGATCTCGACGGTGGTGCTGACGCTGCTCACCAACTCGCTCGTGGCGTACGCCATCGCCCGGAATATGCACCGGAAGTTCTTCAAAGGGCTGTACTTCTACTTCATCAGCGCTATGTTTATTCCGTTCCCGATCATCATGCTGCCGATCGTCAAGCTGGCATCGGCGCTGCATATGACCAATCTGGTCGGCCTGACGATTCTGCATACGGTCTATGCGCTGGCCTTTAACGTCTTCGTCTACGTTGGCTACATCCGCTCGATCCCGACGGCGCTGGAAGAGGCCGCCACGGTGGACGGGGCAACGACGTGGGGCACCTTCTGGCGGATCATCTTCCCGCTGATGGCGCCGATCAACGCCACCGTCGGCATCCTGATCTGCCTGTCGACCTACAACGACTTCCTGCTCCCGCTGATCATCATCAGCGACCAGTCGAGCTATACGCTGCCGCTCGTGCAGTACATTTTCCAGGGACAGTTCAACACGGACTACAACCTGGCGTTCGCTTCGTATCTGATGGCGATGCTGCCGATGATCATCATCTACCTGTTCGCACAAAAATGGATCATCAACGGCGTGACACAGGGCGCCGTCAAATAAAGTGTAAAGCGTTGGTTACAAGCCGCTCCCCGGGCAAGCACCGGAGGGCGGCTTTTGACGTTCTTGACGAAAGCAGTGCTGTAAGCGTGCTGTCATCACAGCCGCGGCAGTCCTACAGCTGTTAGCTGCTCGTTCGTGCGCGCTTGGCCTTAGTCCTCCTGCCGAACTTCGGCTTTGACCCGAGGGGATGCGGATTTTTTTCTCCGTTTCAGGTACACGACGAGAGCCAGGACCGTAGCAGCCACCAGGATAGCGGCTAGCGAATACTGGGAAATCAAATGCAGAAACTGCTCGATCTTCGAGCCGACCAGCCTGCCGATCATGACATAGACGATCACCCAAGCGAGTCCGCCGATGTAGTTATAGATAAAAAAGGTCCGTACATTGATCCGGAGCACGCCGGACACGTATCCGGTAAAATGCCGGAGTCCAGGCACGAAGTAACAGATCAGAATGAGCTTGGTGCCGTACCGGTCGAACCAGCCGGTAATTTTGGCGATCCGGGCCGGGTTCAGGAGGACGTACTTGCCGTATTTTTCAAAGAAGGGCGTTCCCATACGATACCCGATAATATACGTCACCGTCGTGCCGACGATGGCGCCGATATACGAATACAAAATAATTTGCAGCAGGTGAAAGCTCCCCAGCGTCGACATATGGCCGGAGATGGCCATGGCCAGCTCTCCCGGGAAGGGAATCGCCAAAGATTCGGCGAAGAGGCCGCCAAACAGCACCATATACCCGTATTGTTCAAACAGATGGATGATCCACTCCATAGTTTCTCTCCTTACCGGCCCTCGCCGCCTGCAGTCAAATCCAACCTGAGGCCGATGCCGTCTCATGCTTTCGTCCATTCTAACGGAGCAGCGGGTCATCCAGAAACTGTCTCTGGACTAGGATCAAACTGGACTTTGGTCTTGGAGATTGCAGAAACTTTGCGAAAATCCCTGAATAATAAGAAAAACGCCTATCTTGCGATATAAGGAGGAGCACTCTCTGGAGCTTATACTTTCTTATATCTACAAATAAAAAGAACACTTCCCCTTCGGCCGAAAGGGAAATGCCCTTTTTAAGGTTTACCGGTTATTTCTTCGTGCCATGCTGCTTGGTCGGAAGCTTTGCGCTGGCTCCTTTGCTGATGCCATCCTTGTGTTTGCGGGCTTTTTCCTGGGTATCGTGGAGCTTCTCCACATACTCATGCGTGCTGTCCATGGCTGTACAACCTCCTTGTGTTTGCAGTCGGCATTCCCTGTTACTATGACCACTCCGGGCGGCCTGCATTCATTTTGCGGGAGGAAGGCAGAAGAATAAAAATACCCAGAAACGTTTGACAAAAACCGGTCAGCTGTTAGAATAAAAACTAAGTCAGTTAATTGAGAATGAATATCATTATTAATTAGATCGAAAGTGACATATGCTTTTTCGGAATATTTTCATTATTTTCAATGACTGGCCAGACTAAAGAAAGCGTTGGATAGCCATGAAAAACACTTACCTGTGGACGCTGTGGATCCTGCTTATCGTATTCTCAGCCGCTTCTTTGTTTATCGGGGTGAAGGATATTTCCCCGCTGGATCTGTTTCATCTCACAGCCGAACAGAAGCAGGTGCTTTGGATCAGCCGCCTTCCGCGCCTGATCAGCATTATCATCGCCGGCACGAGCATGAGCATTATCGGCCTGATCATGCAGCAGCTGACGAGAAACAAGTTCGTGTCGCCGACGACGGCCGGAACGATGGATTCGGCAAGGTTCGGCATTCTGGTGGCTCTTATGGTGTTTGGTAACGCGGCACCGCTGGTGAAAATGCTGGTGGCCTTCGTCTTTGCCCTGCTGGGAACGATGATCTTCATGCGGATCCTGGATAAGGTCAAATACAAGGATGCGATTTTTATACCGCTTGTCGGACTCATGTTCGGCAACATTGTCAGCTCGGTCACGACGTTTTTCGCCTATAAAAACGATCTGATCCAGAACATGTCCTCCTGGCTGCAGGGCGACTTTTCCATGATCCTCAAGGGCCGCTACGAGATGCTGTACATCAGCATTCCGCTCCTGATCATCGCCTATCTGTTCGCGAACCGCTTTACGATTGCGGGCATGGGGGAAGAGTTCGCGGTGAACCTGGGGCTTAACTATAAGGCCGTCGTCAACATCGGACTGGTCATCGTCGCCGCTATTTCATCGGTCGTGATTTTAACCGTGGGCATGATTCCTTTTCTGGGCCTGGTCGTTCCGAACATCGTCACGATGTATCTGGGGGACCATCTGAAGAAGAGCCTGCTACATACCGCACTGCTGGGAGCCGTGTTCGTGCTGTTCTGCGACATTCTGGGCCGGGTCATCATCTATCCGTATGAAATCTCCATCGGCGTCACCGTCGGGGTGATTGGCAGCGCGATCTTTATCTACTTACTGCTGAGAAGAAGGGCTTATACATGAGCAAATCCAACCTGACCAAGCTGATCGTTCTAACCGTCATCGCATTTGTCCTGATCGCTGTCTTTATGGTGATCCAGTCCGGGGGCAACTGGGATTATATCCTTCCGCGCAGGGGCAAAAAAGCGCTGGCCATGGTCCTGACCGGCGGAGCGATCGCCTTCTCGACGGTCGTGTTCCAGACGATTACCAATAACCGCATTTTGACGCCGAGCATTATGGGGTTGGATTCCCTGTATATGCTGTTTCAGACCTTTATGGTCTATGTGTTTGGCTCGATCAGCCTGACGGCGATGGGCAAAAACGTGAACTTTCTCATTTCCGTCGGCATGATGGCCGTGTTCTCGGTCGTGTTCTACAAGCTCCTGTTCAAAAGGGAAGGGCAGAACATTTACTTTCTGCTTCTGCTCGGTCTGATCTTCGGCACATTGTTTCAGAGCCTGTCCTCCTTTATGGAGGTGCTCATCGATCCGAACGAGTTCCAAATCGTCCAGGACAAAATGTTTGCCAGCTTCAACAACGTCAATACGGATCTGCTGCTGGTGTCGGCGGCCGGGATCGTGCTGGTGACCGCCTATTTTACGCGCTATACCAAGTATCTCGATGTTATTGCTATGGGAAGGGATCACGCCGTCAATCTGGGCGTCGATTACGACCGGGTGGTTAAAAGGCTGCTCATTGTTGTGGCGGTACTCATTTCCATCGCGACGGCGCTCGTCGGGCCAATCACCTTCCTGGGGCTGCTCGTGGCCAATGTGGCCTATCAGCTGATGCGGACCTACCGGCACACGCTGCTGATTCCGGCTGCGGTGCTGATCAGCATCGTCGCCCTTGTCGGCGGGCAGCTGCTGGTGGAGCGGGTGTTTACCTTCTCCACGACGCTGAGCGTCATCATCAATCTGGTCGGCGGCGTGTACTTTATCTATCTTTTGCTAAAGGGGAGTAAATCATCGTGATCGAGGTTAAAGGGGTTTCCAAACAATATGGCGGCAAAGCAGTGGTCGACAACGTCTCGGTGAACATCGCCAAAGGGAAAATCACCTCCTTTATCGGTGCCAACGGGGCGGGCAAAAGCACGCTTCTCTCCATGATCAGCCGCCTCATTTCCTGTGACGGCGGTGAAATCCTGATCGAAGGAGAGCGGGTGGACCGCTGCAAGAGCAGCGAACTCGCCAAGAAGATCTCGATTCTGAAGCAGTCCAATCATATTAACGTCCGCTTGACGGTCAAGGAACTGGTAAGCTTCGGCCGGTTCCCTTACTCGCAGGGCCGGCTGAAGCCCGAGGACTGGAAATACGTCCAGGAAGCCATCGATTATATGGAGCTCGGCGATCTGCAGGACCAGTACCTGGACCGGCTGAGTGGCGGGCAGCAGCAGCGGGCCTTTATCGCCATGGTCATTGCCCAGAACACCGACTACGTGCTGCTGGATGAACCGCTGAACAACCTGGACATGAAGCACTCGGTGCAGATCATGAAGGTGCTGCGGCGGATGGTGGATGAGCTAGGTAAGACGGTCATTATCGTCATTCATGATATCAATTTTGCCTCCGTCTATTCAGACGACATCGTCGCGCTGAAGAACGGCAGGGTCGTGAAGGAAGGAACGGCGGACGAGATCATTGATACGCCGGTGCTGAAGCAAGTCTACGGGATGGATATCCCCATTGAGAACATTAACAACAACAAAATTTGCGTTTATTTTGCCTGAAGCCTGAGGCCCGGGAGAGGTAAGAAGCAGCTTGTTCCAAAAATAATGTTCTCCCGGAGTTGATCGCGCCAGGTGAAGAATCAATTATGTGCAGTGCCAACTATAGGAAATTATATGCGTGGACTTATCCCAGCCAGGCGCCGGCGGGTAGTTCATCACATAATTTTATACATTTACGGCTTGGTTCAAGCCGAAACCAAATCAGAACATGGGGTGGATGAAGTTGAAAACAAGAAAGATGATGCTGTTCATCATCACGGCCGTGTTGGTCGTCGTGCTGGCGGCATGCGGCAATAAAAATACGGCAGAACCTACCAAAGAGGCGTCTGCTGAACCAACCAACACTTCGGCGGCTTCCGGTTCCGAGGAGCTGACGATCAAACATAAGCTGGGCGAGACCAAGGTCAAAAAAAATCCGCAGAAGGTCGTCGTGTTCGACTTTGGCATTCTGGATACATTGGATAAATTGGGCGTTCAGGTCACCGGGGTTCCGCAGGCGAACATTCCACCTTATCTGTCCAAATATGCCGACAAGGATGCATACAGCAACGTGGGGAGCCTGAAAGAGCCGGATTTTGAAAAAATCAACGCGCTGAGCCCGGACCTGATTATTATCTCCGGCCGCCAATCCGAAGCTTACGAGGAGCTCAGCAAGATTGCGCCGACGGTCTACCTGGGCCTGGATACGGCGCGGTACATGGAATCGTTTAAGGAGAATATGAACACCGTTGGCCAGATCTTCGGCAAAGAGGACGAGATCCAAACGGAGCTGGACCATGTCGACAAGACGATCGCGGAAATTCAGGATAAAGCCGCTGCTTCGGGCAAAAACGCCCTGATCGTGCTGGCGAACGAAGGCAAGCTGAGCGCTTACGGCGCGGGCTCCCGCTTCGGACTGATCCACGACGTGCTGGGCTTTAAGCCGGTGGATGCAAACATTGAAGCTTCCACGCACGGCCAAAGCGTCACATCCGAATACGTAGCCGAGAAGAATCCGGACTATCTGTTCGTCGTGGACCGCGGCGCGGCTGTGGCCGGAGAAGGCGGGGAATCCGTATCCGCCAAGCAGACGGTGGAGAACGATCTGATCAAAAATACGAAAGCCTTCAAAGAAGGGCATATCGTATATCTCGATCCGAACTACTGGTACCTATCCGGCGGCGGACTGCTGTCCGTGCAGGAAATGGTCAAGGAAGTCGGAGCAAGCATTCAGTAGTTAGGCAAAGAGTACGAGGTCGTTCAGGCGCGTGCCACCAGGAGCTGTCGCGGAGGTCCGTAAGGACGCCGCGGCGGTTTTTTTGTGTTTCTTCTCTGCCACCTTATCGCGGCCGTTCCGCCAGCATCAGGAAGTGGGTGACCAGATAAGCGCAAGAGGTAGCGCCAAACCATGCAAATATGCCCGGGGTCATCGCGAAGTACAAACTAATGGGCAGGGACCAAAGAAAAGCGATCAGTACAAGCGCTTTACGGCGAAACCAAGCAGACACGATCGCAAGGGCAGCCGGCACGCACAGCGTAAAGAAGGTGATTTGAAGGGGGCGGGTTTCGAGGCTGGATGAATACGGATTGAAAAAGCCCAGTGTCATCCAAAGCAGGATGGTGGCTATACCGGCGGTCGTTGCTAGCAGAGCCGCCGGGCGTCTGAGTTGGCGTATCATCGATAAAACACCTCTTTCGTCACTTGACCCCCGCCGCCCATTACCGGAGTGACCTCCAATTCAGAAAAAGGCGACTGGTGAGCCATGAAGAAGAAACGGGAATGCCCCGTAACGGACAGCACTTGAGCTTCGTTATTCCCTTTTACGGTCATGCTGGTAATCTTCGGGTCAAACACTTTTCCGGCAAGAATGTTCACATTACGCCCCTTAGCGGTTTGAACGGTAAAGCCTCCGGTCATATACGGGGTGTCCTCTCCTTGAAAGTTCAGATAGTCAGATGATCGGTACCACTGATACCCGCGGGACCCCTCGTTCACCCCACCCACTCCGAAGGCGCCGTATTTTTCGTAAAAGATGAGCTCTTCCCCGTCGACCGTGATGGTCGTGAGTACGTCGGACAGTTCAACCTGCTCTTCATGAAGGCCATATTCTACGGCCTGTTCAGCACTTGAAACCATGGAGAGCCGGGCGACGCCGACGTTGCACGGCTGCAGCCTATCAACAGGCAGATGACATATAACACAACCGGTACCATGACCAGTCTGGTTTGAATTTTGATCACGGCTGTACCTCCTACTCATACCTCAAAATCCAACGTCTTTTACTCTTGAACGTTACGCTGTGATAAAAGTTGGCCTAATGGCATCATTTCATCATATGCCTCCATCCTATTGTGCGGCAAATCGGGAATATGCTTAAATAACAGAAAGGGTTATAAACGATCGCCAAGGTACGCGTAAAAGAAAGGGGGGAGGACGGTGGCCCAGCTGGATTTTGATCCAAGCGGATATACGGTCAGCTACCAGGAGGAGTGCATTTCGCTGCTTGCCAAAGAGTATGCGCTGCTGCAATTTTTATACAGCCATCGCGGCCAGGCTTTCAGCCGGGAACAGCTGCTGGACCGGGTATGGCCGATGGAATATCCGGTGGAGCGGACGGTGGACGACCACATTTACCGTCTGCGTAAGAAGCTGCGTCCTTGGAGTAACCGGGTCTTTCTGAATACCGTGCGCGGCTATGGCTACAGCCTGACGGTCAAAGAGCCGGATCTCCGCAATCCGTCGATGCAGGATACCGAGCTGCAGGCCCAAATGCGGCAGCTGATGAACAAGTACCTCATGTACGGTCAATGCAAATCGATGATTACGCTGGCGAGCCAGCAGGATCTGCTCGGGTTTGAGCTGCCCCCGTCCCACCTGATTTTTATCCGGTATGCGCAGGCGGATATCCACTGGTTTTTGACGGATAACGAATTCCCGCTCTCGAGCAAGCTGTATTATTTGCTGCATTTTTACTTGTACTTTTACCATGAACCGGGAAAATGCCTGGATTATTTCGAGCGAACCATGGCCGCCAACATTGGTCCGGAGGATCATCAGCGGGAGCTGAGGATTTTAAATATTATCGGGCTGTATACCGACAACGGCCGGCCCGAAGAGGATCTGTCCAGGGTTAGGGCGGCATACGAGGCCGTTCGTGAAGCGGGGGGAGATCTGGATATTTTCAACGTCCATATCAAAATGGCGGAGATGTACGTCCACCTGGGTGCAGACAACCTGCCCGAAGCCGAACGCTGCGCAGGCGAAGTCGAACGGATGCTGGAGGAAACCCCGTATTTGCGGGAAATTTGCTTTTATCACGGGCTTAAAGGCCGGTTGCTGCTCCGGCAGGGGAAACGCGCCGAGGCCGCGGCTGCCCTGAACTACGGCATTGAGGTTGGAGAGATGACGCACAACGTGCCGCTGATCGTCGGATCGATCCGGGAAACGCTGGTTTTTCTGGAGCGCAGCGTGCAGGATCCACAGCTTCATCGCCAGTTTGCCGCGAAATACGCCGAATATAACCGGATATATCAACTGGAAGCCAATAAAGTGCCGATCGAAGAAAAAATCGAAAGCATTCTAAATGCTGTCTGATGTTCCTCTGATATTCCTTCGTTACAGTGAGAGTACGCCATATTCTGACTGAACGGAGGAATTTTTCATGTCTACCCTTGTTACTGAGCCGCGGCCCCCCGCAAAATCGGTGTGGACCAACCGCATCTATGCCAAAATGTTTACGGCTTACGCCATCTCGTCGTTTGGTGAATGGTTCGACGCTTTTGCGATCCAGGTTCTGGTCGCTTACCGATGGCAGGCCGATCCCTTAATGATTGCGCTAATTCCGGTCATGATGGCCCTGCCGGGCATCCTTCTCGGGTCGCTCGCGGGGGTGGTGGCCGACCGCTGGAAAAAGGTCAACCTGATGCTGATCGCCGATGCGGCCGAGACCGTTCTAACGGTCCTGCTGCTGTTTGCTCCCGGCATGCACTGGCTGCTGCCGCTATTGGCGCTCCGTGCCGCCATGGGCGTATTCCGCGTCCCGTCGCATCAGGCGCTGACACGCCAAGTGGTCCACGAGGATCAGCTGCTGAAGGCGACTTCCTACAACGGTCTAGTCAACCAGTTCTCCAAAATCGCCGGTCCGCTGCTGGGCGCGGTCGTCCTGACGGTGCTATCCCCGCAGATGTGTATTCTGGTGAATGCCGTAACCCGGTTGATCTCCTGCCTGCTGCTGTTTACGCTGCGCCGAATCGAGGCCAATCATACGGCTCCCCAGGACGACATGAATCCGGGTGAAAATGCCGGTCCGGAGCACAGACCGGGCTTCATCGAGCAATGGAAGCAGGGCTGGGCAGTGCTGCTGCAGCGCCGGATTCTGCTCACCACGCTGATCGTGAATATGACGGTCATCCTCGTTATTCTTATGATCGATTTCCAGTTTCCTACGCTCTATAGAGAGATTGCACCGGATAACGAATCTCTTCTGGGCTGGATGGTCTCCTCAACCGGCGTGGGTGCCGTAGCCACGATCATGATCTTGAATCGCCGGAACCGGATCGGTTACGGCACAGGGATCGGGGGCGGCATCGTCCTGGTAGGCGCAGCGATCGGGGCGATGGGGCTGCTGAGACCCGGTTCTCCGGAGATCTGGAGCATCGTGCTGGGTCTTGTCATCGGGATCGGCAACGGGCTGTTTATGGTGACGAACAATTACGCGCTGCAAAAAGAAACACCGGAAGGCATGACCGGACGGATATTCGGCATTCAGAACATGATGTCCAGTACGATTATGATCGCAGCTCCATTGGCCGGTGGTTTGCTGATCAAAGGATTTGGCGTGGGAGAGGTGTTCTGCGTCCTTGGCCTGCTCGTACTTGTTTTTGGTATCATCTGCCTTCTGCTTCAGCGGATGCTCTGGCCGACGGACGCCAAGAAACGCGCCCATGAAGAACCCCTGCGGCAGGTATCCGGGTAGACGGTGCCGCCTTGATCCACGTGCAGGCTGGATAGCTCCCGGACATGAGCACTCCTTCTGAGAGCTCAACCAGAAGCGGCTTGGCAGCCGGACAAACAAAGCCATAACTAATACAGCCCTGAGCCGGTCAACCGGCTCAGGGCTGTTTGTTCTGGCTGAAACTCCCCCTGCTTATTCTGTAAGCGGACTAAACAATGAAGAGGCTTGTATCCCGCACTTTGGTCGGGGGCGGCATCGACCAAAGTCCAGGAAAAAGTCTGGACCCCGGATAGAATTGCCGGAACCTCCTTCTCTGTACAATAAGACGTAATCAATGCCAAAACGTTCGGATGGAGGAGATTATTCATGGAAATGGTCAATGTAAGGAGCGTGGGCGCCCGGCCGGCGTTCCGCTGGTTTGAAGGGGAGAAGTGGCTGGTCCTAACCGCTGTCTTGGGATTTCTGCTGTCCGCCTTCTGCGGGATCTGGACCCTTGTGAACGGGGCGGAAGTAGCCCCTGGGGGCAATGTTCAAAACGCATTTTCTTTTAACGCTGCGATCGGGATATTTTTGCTGTCGACGGCTCTCATTATCCCGTATTCGGGTCTAGGACGAAGAGGCAGAGCCTTTTACCGCTACCCCTACATCGTGCTCGCACTCTATTCCTATTTTGCCGAAACGGTACAAAATTTCCGTGGAGTTAATCCCCGGTTTGTCAAAGATGGGTCCGCCTTTGACAAGGCAGTGGGCAACGTTTTTGCGTTCATCGCCCTGCTGCTCGTCGTTTTTTATCTGTTCCTGGCCGCGCAGTATTTCCGTCGCAAAGTATACGCGGCTCATCCTGAGCTGGTGACGGGCATCCGTTATGCCATGGTAGCCGTGATGCTGTCTTTTGCAGCGGGGATCTGGATTTCGGTTAACCAAGGCCGGACCGTGGGGCTGCATGGTAACATTATTTGGCTGCACGGCCTGGGCTTCCACGCACTTCAGGCCATCCCGCTCGTCGCCTGGCTGAGTACTCGGACTTCGCTCTCCGTTTGGGTACGTCTCCGAATGATCCACCTGACGGGCATTTGCTACGTGCTTGGATTGGTCTTCATCGGATGGCAGACCTTGTTGGGCCATACGGTTCTTGAATGGTCAACGCTCACTGTCGCTGCCGGCTTCTGCTTCCTGCTCTCCTTGGCTGCCGGTGCTTTGATGCTGCGCAACGCGGACGGATTATTGAGAAAAATGCATTGAGTCATTTATCTACAGCAGCCAGAGGAGTACCCTTTAGGAGTACAGCGCCGCGAGCTTTTCGGCGGTCCTGCCCCATGTGAAAGACTGAAGTACCATGCTGCGTCCGCTGCCGCCCAGGCTGCGCCGCAGCTCTTTGCTTTGGGCCAGTGTGACCAGATATTCCGCAAAACCTTCCGGACGCCAGTAGTCATCCACCAGGTAACCATTTACCCCGTGCTTAATAATTTCGGGAATGCCGCCGATCTGCGAAGCGATGACCGGAAGCCCGGATGCCATGGCCTCGACGTTCACGAGGCCGAAGGCTTCGTGCCGCTGGGAGGGACAGACAAAGCAGTCGGCCATCCGGTAGATGCTGTGAATTTCGCTGTGGTTTTTGTTGCCGGTCCAGGTGACCGCTACCCTCAGCTTGGCGGCCTCGGCTTTCAGCCTCCGGATATATCCCTCCTTGCTCCGGCCTGCAATCACAAGATGCAGTGGGACCTGCTTGCTTGCGATTTGCGCGGCTTTCAGCAGAACGGGCACGCCTTTTCTCGGGATGATCCGTCCAGTGAACAGCACGGTGAAGACATCCCCGATTCCATACCGGCTGCGGGCCTGCGCCCGCTCAAAATCGGTTGGCGGACGGAACCGGTCGGTGTCGACGCCAAGCTCGACCGTACGTATTTTGTGTGCTTGTGAGGGAAAACGTACGGACAGCTTTTGCTTTAGCGAAGCGCTGTTGGCGACAATCCACCATGCATGCTTCAGGCTCGCGGCAACGAGCCGTGTCGAAGGCACGAAAGTGAGCGAATGCAAAAACAGGGTTACTTTGGACTGGGGAACAGCCCGCTGAATAGCGGCCATATAGTGGGGACGGTTATCCACCTGGATGACGTCGTAAGTTTTCCCATGAATGAATCGAAGCACCGAAGCGAGGTAGACTTTGGAGCTGCCGGAACGGACCCTGACAATACGAACCCCCTCATCCGTGCTCTCCAGAGGCAATCCCGCGAAGGCTCTGCTTAAGACGGTTACCGCATGCTTCTTGGCAAGCTGCCTGGCGATGGATAAAATGCAGATTTCCACCGAGCCGCTGCCGGGAACAGGGAGCCGTTCGGGGGCTACGATCAGTATGTTCAAGCCGCTTTCCTCCCTTACAGCAAAGATGCTGATCCCCGCACCTGCTGCTTCAATTGATCCTACTATTATTTATGCGTGCCCCCATAAGGGAGTACGGGATGCCAGCCCAGAAACGGAATCTATTGTTCTGCTTGCGGGATGAATGTCCTGTCCAGTCCGCCGTGCCTTGCATACAATAAACAGGTTTTGCAAGCGCGTTACAATCAATTTTGAAGACAGGACAGGAGAGATCGGTGGATGGGGGAGAAGAACCGCACGGCAGTCGTCAGCAAGTGGATTAAAACGAAAGTGCTGCTTGGCAGCAAGGAAGTCCGGCCGTTTATGCTCGATACCCGTAAAATTAGCAAAACCGACCTGAAGGAGATGCTGAAGTCATACCGTATGGTCTATGTCAAACCGGAAAACGGCACCCACGGCAAAGGGGTAATTCGGGCGGAACAGCTGGAGAACGGAGATTATTCGTATCAGATGGAGACGGTAAAAAAGACCTTCGGCAGCTATGATCCGTTCTATCAATCGTTGCAGAAGCTGACCGGAAAGCGAAGCTACCTGATTCAAAAAGGGATTCATCTCGTAAAGTACCGTAAGCGCCGTTTCGATATCCGGGTGATGGTGCAGCGGCGTCCTGGAGGAGATTGGGAGGCGACCGGTTTGATCGGAAGAGTCGCCCACGAAGGCAAAATCGTGACCAATTATCACAGCGGGGGCACGCCGATGGATGTCAAAACGCTGCTCGGGGCCCATTTAAATGAGAAAGAGACGGCTAAAGTCATCCAATCCCTGAACAAGCTCGGAGTGACTACCGCAAAGCATCTGCACAAAAAGTACCCCGGTTTCCGGCACATCGGCCTGGACATCGGCTTTGACCGGACGTGGACGCCGTGGATCATTGAAGTGAATACGAAGCCCGATCCGTACATTTTTAACCAGCTGAAGGACAAATCCATGTATCGTAAAGTAATGAAGTTCAGACAGGCTTGGAAGTAAGCAGGCATCCACCGGATGACGTTCATAAGCAGTATATGCGGGGAAGGGGCTTGGCTGAAGAGCCGGCCTTCTTTTTTGTAACAGGCACTTATCATCGACGGCTTCCCCGAATGTTAAAAATGCAGCCTTTGTCCTGCGGTTGAACCCGCGGTCAAGGCTGCTTTTACTGTTCTAGGACGTTTGCCCAACCTCCCGTTCAAAACCGACGATCCAATCGCCCTGGACCGCGGCATACCCTTCATCTCCTTCGGCAACCAAGCCGTACAGATGCTTCACGTCCAAATATTCCTTCCGCTCCCCGTTATCAAATTCCAGGGTGATGTAATAGTACGTTCTGGAGGAGCCGCTGGAATTGACAAAGCCGCTGCCGTTATCATGATGGCTGCCGCTGTGATGGCGAACGTCCATCCGTTTGGAAATGACACGGGCGTACATGGACGACCGGGGCGTACGGGCATTTTTGAAATAACGGGCACCATTCATAATGATGCTGGCAACGATGATGATGAACACAATGCCGAATATAAAGGGGAAAATTTTAAACATAAAATCGAAGAAGTCAAAGCCTCCTCCGCCAAAGGGCGGTGGCCCGGGAGTCACCATAACGTTATTCTCCTTTCATGATGCCGGTTTGGTGTGCATTCAACCGGACATTGTGTAGAACGCGTAAAACGAAGGAAAGTTGTCGATTATCGGCAAAAAATACGGCGATTGGATGATTCATGGTCCGCTTCCATCTCTATATCTGCTATGCTAGTATTTGGAAATAAAAGATGATAGGGGGAGCTGCTATGCCAGAATCGAACCATGAGCCGATCATCTCCATCCAAGGACTCGAAATGAACTATGGGGGAAAGCAGGTTCTGAAGGGCATCAACCTGGATGTGTATGAAGGGCAGATCATCGGATATATCGGCCCGAACGGCGCGGGAAAAAGCACGACAGTCAAAATCATGCTGGGGCTTGTCAAAGGCTACAGCGGCCGGGTTCGCATCTTCGGCAAGGATATTTCGGACGGAGAGGTAGAGTATAAGGCTAGGATCGGCTATGTTCCGGAGATCGCCGAGATGTACGATAGCTTGACCGCCCAGGAATACCTGACGTTCGTTGGCGAGCTGTACGGTCTTGAGCGGCGGCTTGCCGATCACAAGGCGCAGCGGCTGATGGAGCAGTTTGGCTTAGAAGAGGTGTACTTTAACCGGATATCCTCTTTAAGTAAAGGTATGCGCCAGAAGGTGCTGTTGATCTCAAGCCTCCTGCATAATCCCGACATTCTTTTTTTGGATGAGCCGCTCAGCGGGCTGGATGCAAACAGCGTTATGGTGGTGAAGGAGATGCTGGCAAGCCTTGCAGCCGAAGGCAAAACGATCTTTTATTCTTCGCATATTATGGAGGTTGTGGAGAAGATCAGCAGCCGGATCGTTTTGCTGAATGAAGGGAACGTTGTTGCCGACGGCAGCTTCGAGCAGCTGCAGGAACGGCTGCATGAAGGAACACTAGAAGAGATTTTTACCGAGCTGACCGGTTATCATGAGCATAAAGATACGGCAGCCCGAATCGTGTCCATCGTAAAAGAGGTACAGCGATGAATGATTTCAAAACGCTGATTGTGCTGGACCGCTGCAAGGGTCTTTTCGAAAAGGCAGGGATGGATTATGTGCAGATGCGCCGTATTTTACAGGTCAAACTCACGATGGATGGCCGCCGGGCGCCGACACTCATCGGTAAAACTTCCCGATCTGCTGATCCCGATGAGCTGTCGAACCAGTTTCTTAAGTCGCTGTGGATTTATGCCGTGATGGGGGTGGTCATGACCCCATTCGTGGTCATGGGTCACAACCTTATTTTTCAGATGAGCATCGTATTCGGTATCTTGATGTTTATGATCACGACGTCGATGATTTCCGACTTCTCCTCCGTATTGCTGGATGTTCGGGACCAGACCATTTTGGGTTCCAAACCTGTGAACGCTAAGACGATCAATATGGCCAAGGCCATTCATATCATGATTTATTTGTTTTTTATTACAGGCTCGATTACGGCCGCACCGCTTGCTGCCGCCCTGTTCCGACACGGCATTGTATTTTTCTTGATCTTTGTGCTGGAGATCGTGCTGATGGATCTGCTGATCGTCGCGATAACGGCATTGTTGTACTGGCTCGTCCTCCGCTTCTTCGACGGAGAAAAGCTGAAGGACATCATCAATTATGTGCAAATCGGCCTCACGATGGTAATGGCGGTTGGTTATCAGCTCATCGCCAGAGTGTTCAATGTGGTGGATTTGCAGATCGGGTATGAGTCCCATTGGTGGCATGTATTTCTGTTCCCGGTCTGGTTTGCGGCTCCGTTTGAATGGTTGTTCGGTGGACATAGGGGAGAGGCGATCATCGTTTTCAGCCTATTGTCGGTCCTCCTGCCGCTCCTGGCCGTATGGATTTATGTCCGGATGATCCCTTCGTTTGAAGCCAATTTGCGGAAACTGTCCACCCAGACTGCCCGCAAGAAGGGAAGGGGCGGACGGTGGCCGGATGTTCTGGGGCGCTGGATCTGCAGAAGCCGGGAGGAGCAGGTGTTTTTCCGCTTTGCGCTCGGCATGATCCGGAAGGAGCGGGATTATAAACTAAAGGTGTACCCTTCGCTGGGACTCTCGCTCATCTTTCCGTTTGTTTTCATGTTTAATACGTTTAATTCGGGCAGCAGCTGGGAGGAGATCCGTTCAGGTAACTCTTATTTGTTTATGTATTTCTGTGCCCTGATGATACCCAGCGCCGTCATGATGCTGCAGTACACCAGCACGCCGAAAGGGGCGTGGATTTTCAGTACGGTACCGCTGCGTAATCATGAGCCTATCTATAAAGGCACGCTTAAAGCATGCATTGCTCAGCTTATTTTGCCGATTTTCATTGTGGAGAGCATGATCTTTATGGTGATTTTCGGCGTCAGAATTCTGCCGGATCTGCTGGTCATATTCGTCATGACCTTACTGTATACCGTGATCAGCTTCCGGCTGATGGGTTTGGAGATGCCGTTTACCGAACCTGCTCAGGCAGGAACGCAATCTGGAAGGGCCGGCCTGATGCTCCTACTATTTTTGATCTTGGGGGCCATGGCAGGGCTTCATTTTGCACTCCGTTTCTCGACTTACGGAGTATATGTGCTGATGGTTGTGGCCTTGATCGCCAATATTGCCGCATGGAAACTGGCCTTCCGTAACCTTTAAGCTAAGGGCCGGAATATATTCGGCAATCGGTCTTCTATCAAGCTGTACATAAAGCGGCTCCGCCAATGCGGCGGAAGGCCGCTTTTTCATGCCCAAAATCGCTATTGACATCCCAATTGAGAACCAATATCATTTAGATATTTAATTGATACTGATTCTCAATATCAATAATAAGTACATAGCAGAGAGGGAGATTGTGTTCATGAAGACATTCCGGTTAAAACGGGGGCTGCTCGCCCCGTTCATCGTGTGCTGCCTCATCGCTTTATTCACTGCAGGCTGCAGTACGGGGGGAGAAGCCAAGGAAGGAGCTGCGGCACAGGCTGGCAGCGGAGATTCAAGCACACCGGCCCAACAGGAAGAAGTTCGCACGATCCAGCACTCGATGGGAACCGCCGAGATGAAAGGGACGCCGAAAAACATCGTCGTTCTGGAATGGACGTACGCGGAGGATTTGATTGCATTGGGCATTCAGCCCAAAGGTGTCGCCGACGTGGAAGGGTATAAGAAATACGTGAACGCCCAGCCGGGGCTGTCGGCGGACGTCATCGATGTAGGTACGCGGCAGGAACCCAGTCTGGAACTGATTACAAGCCTCAAACCGGACCTGATTATCGCGGAAAATTTCCGCGTGAAGGATACATACGAGCAGCTAAAGGCGATTGCGCCGACCGTAGTTTTTGATAACTACTCCAAAGAAGCTTCCCAGGATCAATACGCCACGATGGAGCATTCCTTCCGGACGATTGCCGATATCGTCGGCAAGAAAGAGGAAGGCGAGAAGGTGCTCGCTGACGTGCAGGCCACCTTTGACGATGCCAAAGCGAAGCTGAAGGCGTCGGGCAAAGAGCATGTGAAATACGCTTTGATCCAAGGCTTTTCGAATCAAGATGCGGCGGTCATGCTGCTGTACTCGGACAACTCGATTGCTGCGGGCGCGCTGAAGCGTGCGGGTTTCGAGAATGCCTATCAGCCTAATCCCCTTCCGGAGGACGGCTATGCCCAGACGACAGTGGAATCATTGGTACCTGTACAGGATGCGAATCTGCTGTACGTGGTTCAGGATGATGATAACATCATCGAGAAACAGATGAAGAACAATGCCGTCTGGAACGGCTTGCATTTCGTTAAGGAACAACAAACGTATCCTCTGGGAGGCGATATGTGGGTATACGGCGGCCCGCTGTCGGCGAAAATCCTGGTCGATAAAGCGGTCAGTCTGCTGACGCAATGAAGCCGGTGATGGAGCCGATAACGGGGCACGAGGCAGCCGTAAGGCCGGAAAACCGCCGAATCAGCCTGAATCTGCTGGTGTTTGCCGGGGGAGGTGTTCTTCTGGTGATCCTTCTGGCGCTGAGCCTGACGCAAGGGGAGCTTCATATTCCGCTTCGTACGGTGTATGAAGCGATCGTTCACCCGCAGAACATTGCGGAACACCAGACCATTCGCGGCCTGCGGCTGCCCAGAGCCGTCATGGGCATTTTGGCTGGTGCCGCCCTGGCTGCGGCAGGCGCCCTGCTGCAGACGGTGACGCGGAACGCCCTGGCGGAAGCGGGAACCTTCGGGATCAATGCCGGCGCCTATTTTGCCGTGGTGCTGTGCACGATCTTTATGCCGTCCCTGATTCATTCGTCACCGCTTATCACGGCTTTGCTCGGCGGCTGCCTGGGCGCAGGGTTGTCTTACCTGCTGGCGGGGGCAAGCCGGAGCACGCCGGTCCGGATGGCGCTCTCCGGCATGATCGTGTCGCTGGTGCTCGCCTCGTTCACCGGCGCGCTTCAGCTGCTGTTTGAGAACGAGACGAATGGGCTGTTCGTCTGGGGTTCGGGTTCGCTGAACCAGAACGATTGGCACGGAGCGGCCTACAGCTGGCCGTGGGTGACCGGCGTCCTCGTTCTGGCATGGCTGTTCCGGCGCCAGCTGGACCTGCTGGAGATGGGGGACGAGACCGCCCAGGCGCTGGGCCAGCGGGTCGGGCTGGCCCGCACCGCCGCACTCTCCGCGGCGGTCCTGCTCGCAGGGGTCACCGTCAGCGTGGTGGGCCCGATCGGTTTTGTGGGGTTGATCGCCCCGCATCTCATCCGCTTGCTCGGGATGCGGCGGCATGCGCTGCTCATTCCAGGCAGCGCATTATGGGGCGCGGTCATCCTGCTGGGTGCCGACGCCATTGCCCGGTTGTTCCGCGGCACGCTCGGGGAGCTGCCGGCGGGGGCCGTCACGGCGCTGTTCGGCGCGCCGTGGCTGATCTGGCTGGCGCTGCGGGCCAGCCGCACGGCTGCGGCGGACGGCGGAGGCGGGATGAGCGCCGGCGTGCTGCATAAGCGCCCGCCGTACCCGCTGCTGCTTGCCGCTATGATTGTGCTGATCCTGCTGGCATCGGTCATCGGCATATCGGCAGGCAGCCTGCGCATCCCGCTGCGCGATACGCTTGCGGTCCTGAGCGGCGGCGGGGAGGCGATGTACCGCAATATCATCCTTGATATGCGTCTGCCCCGCCTGCTGGTATCGCTGCTGGCCGGAGCCGGTCTCGCCGTGGCCGGCGTTATGCTGCAGAGCACCGTCCGCAATCCGCTGGCGGATGCCTCGGTGGTGGGCGTCACCTCCGGCGCGGGCGTTGGGGCGCTGCTGCTGATCGTGCTCTTCCCAGCCGCCTCCGGCGGATGGCTGCCGGCTGCGGCCATCGTGGGCGCTGTGGGCGCGGCAGCCGTGGTCGGCGTGCTGTCCTGGCGGAAGGGGCTGGAGACCAGCACGCTGACGCTGGTCGGCATCGCCGTGTCGGCGGCCTGCGCCGCGGCGATCCAGTTCCTGGTCATCCGCTCCGGCATGGGGGCTGCTCCGGCGCTGGCCTGGCTGGCCGGCACCGTCTATGCCCGCGGCTGGAGCGATTTGATCAGGCTGGCTGCGCTGCTGATCGTCCTGCTTCCTGCGGCCTGGCTGATCGGCCGCCGGGCGGACCTGCTGGGATTCGGCGATGCCGTATCCCAGGGTCTTGGCCTGGCGCTGACGCGGGCCCGGCTGCTCACAGCGCTGATCGGCGTGCTCATCGCGGCCGCCGTCGTTCAGGCCGTTGGCACGGTCGGTTTCGTCGGCCTGCTGGCACCGCACGCCGTCCGCCTGCTGACCGGGCATCATACCCGGCGCGCGGTCGTGCTGTCGGCGCTGCTCGGGGGCCTGTTGATGGTCGTATCCGATATCGTCGGCCGGCTGCTGATCGCCCCCAAGGAAATTCCGGTCGGTCTTGTCGCAGCGGTCATCGGAACGCCTTATCTGCTCTTTCTGATGTTCCGCTCCAACCGGCTCAGGAAATAGCCTTCCGCCCCGGCTCCCTTCGCCTCTGCTGGAATAAGCTGGGGTGAAGGGGGTGAGACGCATGACGACATCCAAGCATTATTCGGCTGCCAAGAAGTATATGAACCGCCGGGTAAAGATCAAGACGAAGTACGGAAGCACGTTCTACGGTAAGATCGTCAAGGTCAGCAGTTCCAAGGTATATCTGAAGGTTTCCTCGGTCTCGAGCAGTCCCGGAAAGGCGCATATCTCGTTTTTTCCTTTCATTCTGCCGCTCGTACTGTTTGATCTGCTGGTGATTGCGCTGGCGGACGGCCGTCACCATCATGTTCCGCATCCACACTACCCACACGGTCCGTATCCCGGCCCATTCCGTCGTCTATGATCGGACTTGGTTCTGCGGCTAACAACCGTTTACACCAGGCGGATTTCGACAAAACGGCTGGTAAATGTTATCCTTTTGTCGTAATTTCATACAAAAAATGAAGCCGCACGCATGCCGCATTAAAGCGCTCTACATCCGGCAGCTGCGGGTTTCCCGCTTTGGAAGGCCCCCGGAAGGGGGCTTTTTTATATTTCCGGCACTTGGCACTATTTCTCACTTTGATTCTGTCCCTCAGAAGTAGTACATTATTAATTGAAATCATAAGGAGGTTTCCGAATTAATGTTCTATGAAGACAATGAGAATTTGAGCATCATGACCTACACCTTGAATAGCGGCATTAAAGGAACTGTACCTTTATCCAATAAGCAGATTCAGGAATGGATCGAGTGCTATCGCACAGATGCGAAATTCATCACAGCGATCGGTAAGGAGTTTTTCGGCCTGAATCCGGAGCTGGTCGCCGATTTTAAAGTGCATAATCGGTTCTCCAATTACGCTGAACTGATCAAGCCCGTAGTATCTTCTTCGGAGCCCGACAACACGGATCAGCTCTCGAAGGCGTACGAAGAAAATCGGGTGTACTTCAAAGTCGATTGCAAATGCGGTACGACTTACACGACCTTTTCCCAATACTACACGACCAAATGGTATTGTTCCAAGTGCAAGGAAATCGTATTTTTGGACAAGAAGAAGGGCAGAGTGCCGACTGATAAGGGCGATGCCTGGTACATGACCAATAAATACTATGTGGCACGGGACTAGCATGATTTCACGAACGAGCCTGAAGCAGGCAACATATATAGAGGAACTGAAGAATTGGACGGCTGCGCCGAAAGGTGCGGGCGTCTTTTTTGTGCTTGAGGGGCCTCATTTTTAAATATTTTGTGACTAATTTCACAAAATCGAAGATTTGGGCTTTGTATTGTGACATTTATCACAATATTCGGATTCAAAGTCTGCCATGATACAGGAAGAAACGATGAAGCCAAGTTATCGGAACCTGTTAGGCGGGTTTTAAGAATAACGACAGGAAAGAGGGAAGAGACGATGGATGTAGTTATGCTCTCACGTATCCAGTTTGCCGCGACGACGATTTTTCACTTTTTTTTCGTGCCGCTGTCCATTGGACTGGTGTTCACGATCGCGATCATGGAAACGATGTATGTCGTCAAAGGCAAAGAAGAGTACAAACGAATGGCTAAATTTTGGGGGAAGCTGTTCCTGATCAACTTCGCCGTCGGCGTGGTGACAGGGATTTTGCAGGAGTTCCAGTTCGGAATGAACTGGTCGGCTTACTCCCGCTTTGTAGGTGACGTCTTCGGGGCGCCGCTGGCGATCGAAGCGCTGCTTGCGTTTTTCCTCGAATCGACGTTTATCGGCCTGTGGATTTTCGGATGGGAGCGCCTGTCCAAAAAGGTCCACATGATCTGCATCTGGCTGGTCGCGTTCGGCACGGTGATGTCGGCGTTCTGGATTTTGGCGGCCAACTCCTTTATGCAGCGTCCGGTCGGTTTTACGATCCATAACGGCCGCGCCGAGATGAACGACTTTCTAGCTTTGATTACGAACGGCCAGCTGCTGCTGGAGTTCCCGCACACGATTCTGGCGGCTTTTATGACCGGGGCCTTTCTGGTCACCGGGGTCAGCGCCTACAAGCTGCTGAAGAAGCAGGATACCGCCTTTTTCAAAAAATCTTTTGTCATCGCGGTGATCATCGGGCTTGTGTCCTCGATCGGCGTGGCACTGGTGGGCCATCAGCAGGCGCAATATTTGGTGAAGACCCAGCCGATGAAAATGGCTGCGACCGAAGCGCTCTGGGAAACGAGCAGCGATCCCGCGCCGTGGACGGTCACCGCATTTATCGATACGAAAAATCAGACCAATACCGGGGAATTCCAAATTCCCTACCTGCTCAGCTTCTTGTCTTACAGCAAGTTTTCCGGCGAAGTGACGGGGATGAAGGAGCTGCAGTCCCAGTATGAACAGCAGTACGGCCCCGGGGATTACATTCCTCCGGTGCGCACAACCTTCTGGAGCTTCCGCATCATGGTGGCCAGCGGCTCGCTGCTCATTGTGCTCAGCTTGTACGGCGTCTATCTTGCGGCACGCAAAAAGCTCGACAACCGCAACACCTGGTTTATGCGCCTGATGCTGTTTGCCATTTCGCTGCCGTTTATCGCCAATACGTCGGGCTGGATCATGACGGAGATTGGACGCCAGCCTTGGACCGTATTCGGGCTGATGACGACCGCCGACGGGGTGTCGCCGAGCGTCACGGCCGGTCAGGTATTGTTCTCCATCATTGCTTTTACGGCCATTTACGCCATTCTGGCGGTGGTCATGGTGTATCTGTTCGTCCGCGTCATCAAGAAAGGACCGTACGCCGACAACGCTGCTCATTCGAATGAGTCGGCCGATCCATTTGATAAGGAGGGAGTTCCGCATGCTGTCTCTCAATGAGCTGTGGTTTGTCCTTGTAGCTGTCCTGTTTATCGGGTTTTTCTTTCTGGAGGGTTTTGACTTCGGGGTCGGGATGTCCACGGGCATTCTCGCCAAAAACGATACGGAGCGCCGGGTGCTGATCAATTCGATCGGCCCCTTCTGGGATGCCAACGAGGTGTGGCTGCTGACGGCCGGCGGTGCGATGTTCGCCGCATTTCCGAACTGGTACGCGACGCTGTTCAGCGGATTTTACACACCGCTGGTGCTCCTGCTGCTCGCCCTGATCGGGCGTGGGGTGGCTTTTGAATTCCGCGGCAAGGTGCAGACCGCTGCTTGGAAAAAAACGTGGGATGTCGTCATCTTCATCGGCAGTCTGCTGCCGCCGCTGCTGCTCGGCGTCGTCTTCGCCGACCTGATCCGGGGGCTGCCGATCGACCAGGCGATGGAGATGAAAGCCAGCTTCTTCGGCGACATCGTCAACCTGTATTCCGTGGTCGGCGGGCTCACCATGGTAGTGCTCTGCCTCGTGCACGGACTGATGTTTACGACGCTTCGGGTCACCGGCGACCTGCAGGTGCGGGCCCGCCGCTTGGCGGAGGTGCTGCTTGCACCGCTGGCGGTACTGATCGCGGCGTTCGGGGCGATGACCTTTTTCGAAACGGACATTTTTGAGGGCCGTGCCTTCCTGCTGACCGTCATGGGCGTGGTGATCGTCGCCGCTTACGTGCTGGCCGCCGTCTTCATCGCTAAACGCCGTGACGGCTGGGCATTCGGCATGACGGGTGCCGTCATTGCGCTGACGATTGCCTTTTTCTTTGCCGGACTGTTCCCGAACGTCATGATCAGCTCGATCGATCAGGCGTTCAACCTGACGCTGACCAACGCCGCATCGGGTCCGTATTCCCTGAAAGTCATGACGATCGTGGCTTTATCCCTGCTGCCGTTCGTGCTTGGCTATCAGATCTGGAGTTATTTCGTCTTTCATAAACGGGTTCACGAGCAGAGCCATCTGGAGTACTGAGCACAATGGATAAGCAGCTGCTGGGTTACAAAGGGATAAAGCCCGTTTTCGCCGTCATGCTGCTCCTGACGGTTCTGCAAGGCGTCTCCATCCTGATGATGGCCAAAGGGCTGGCCGAGGCCGTATCGGCCCTGTTCGCCGGGGCGCCGCTATCCGGGCAGACCGGCAGGATCGCGATGTTCCTTGGTGCCTTCCTGCTCCGGCACGGGCTCGGACTGCTGCAGCAGAACATCGGCAGCGCGTTTGCGGACCGCACCGCGGCCGATGTCCGGGGGCGGGTGCTGCGCAAGCTGTTCCGGCTCGGCCCGCGGTTTGCGCGAACCGAAGGCACGGGCCATCTGGTCACGCTGGCGCTCGAAGGGACGGAGAAGTTCCGCAAATACCTGGAGCTGATCCTGCCCCGGATGGCAGGCATGTCCATCATTCCTTGGCTGATTCTGGCCTACGTCTTTTTCCGCGACATCACGTCCGGCGTCATTCTGCTGGTCTCCATGCCGATCCTGATCGCCTTCATGATCCTCATCGGGCTGGCGGCCCGCAAGCAGGCCGAGAAGCAGATGGACACCTTCCGGGTGCTGTCCAACCACTTCGTCGATTCGCTGCGTGGCCTGGAGACGCTGAAGCTGCTGGGGCAGAGCCGGGAGCACGGCGCATCGGTAGCCAAGGTGAGCGACCGCTACCGGACGGCGACGATGCGCACGCTGCGCGTCGCCTTCCTGTCCTCGTTCGCGCTCGACTTCTTCACGATGCTGTCGGTGGCCGTCGTCGCCGTCGGCCTTGGCCTGCGGCTCGTGAACGGCCAGCTTGAGCTGGTCACCGCGCTGACGGTGCTGATCCTGGCGCCGGAATATTTCCTGCCCGTCCGGCAGGTCGGCACGGATTTCCATGCGACGCAGGATGGCAAAGAGGCGGGCGCCGTGATGCAGTCCATCCTGGACCGGCCGGCGGGAGAGCCGGCTGATTCCGACGGAGCGCCGGGTCCGGGCGCCGATTGGCGCTGGTCGCCGTTCAGCCGGCTGACGCTGTCGGGGGTGACCGTGCAGCACCAGGCTGAGGCGTACGGTTCAGCACCGGAGACGGATGGTGCTGAACGCGGACGGGTGAGTGGAGCTGACCGGCCCGCAGATGGCCGTATGGATGGGGCCGGGCAGGAGCAAGGGCAGGGGCAGAGCCCTCAGAACCCTCGTTCCCTGGATGACGCGTCCTTTGAGGTTCAGGGCATGACGACCATCGGCATCATCGGCGCCAGCGGTGCAGGCAAATCCACGCTGATCGACGTGCTGGGCGGATTCCTCGCACCCGATGCAGGCGAGATTTGCCTGAACGGGACGCCGGTCGGTTCGCTGGCCGGTGAAGCGTGGCGCAGCCAGATCACCTATATCCCGCAGCATCCGTATCTGTTCAGCTGCTCCCTGCTGGACAACATCCGGTTCTACTCGCCGGAGGCGTCCCGGGAGGAAGCGCTGCAGGCTGTGGAAGCTGCCGGCCTTGCCGGGCTGGTCCGCAGTCTGCCGGGTGGCCTGGATGAGCCGATCGGCGAGGGCGGGCGCCAGCTGAGCGGCGGGCAGGCGCAGCGCGTGGCGCTCGCCAGAGCTTTTCTGAGCGACCGGCCGATTATTTTGCTGGATGAGCCGACGGCCCATCTCGATATTGAAACCGAGTATGAACTGAAGCAAACGATGCTGCGCCTGTTCCGGGGCAAGCTTGTTTTTCTGGCCACCCACCGCCTGCACTGGATGCCCGATATGGACCGTGTATTGGTGATGGATCAGGGCAGGATCGTCGAGGAGGGCACCCATTCGGGGCTGCTCGGCAAGGGCGGGGCGTATGACGCTTTGATTCGATCGCAAATGGAGGGAGTAAGGTGAGAAAAGAAGGATGGATATTACCGTACATCCGGGCCCACTGGGGACGCTGCCTGCTGATTATCGGGCTTGGCAGTCTCGCGCTGCTGTTCGCGGCAGGTCTGATGTTCACCTCCGGACTGCTGATCTCCAAATCGGCGCTGCGCCCGGAGAACATTCTGATGGTATACGTGCCGATCGTGCTCGTCCGCACGTTCGGCATCGGGCGGGCCGTCCTGTTCTATGCCGAGCGGCTGGCGGGCCATGATACGGTCCTTCGGATCGTATCCTCCATGCGCGAGCGGCTGTACCGGATCCTGGAGCCGCAGGCGCTCTGGGTCCAGTCGCGGTTTCGCGCCGGAGACGTATTGGGCGTGCTGTCCGCCGACATCGAGCATCTGCAGGATGTGTATTTGCGGACCGTGTTTCCCGGCGCGTCGGCGCTGGTCATGTACGCGGCAGCCGCAGCGGCGGTGGGCCGCTGGGATCTTCGCTTTGCCCTGGTCCTGGCGCTGTATATGTTCATCCTTGTCGGTATTCTGCCGTGGCTGTCCCTGATGAGGACCAAGGCCCAAACGAAGCTGGCCAAAACACAGAAAGCCGGCATGTACCGGCAGTTGACCGATGCCGTGCTGGGTATGGGCGACTGGGTGATCAGCGGCCGGGAGGCCCAGTTTCTGGCGGCATACGAGGCGAAGGCCGGGGAAGCTGCCCGAACGGATGCGAAGCTCCAAACCTGGGTACGCTTCAGGCAGCTGGCCGCCCAGTGCGTTGTCGGCCTGATCCTGCTGACTGTGCTGGCCTGGGCGGCAGGGATGCATGCGGACGGGAAGCTGCCGGCCGTGCTGATCGCGGCCTTTGTGCTTGTCGTGTTCCCGGTAACGGATGCGCTGCTCCCGGTCTCGGAAGCCGTGGAGCATCTCCCCCGCTACCGGGATTCCCTGCGGCGGCTCTCGGATTTGGAAGGGGAGGAGTCTAACGTGAACGGATACGGAAACGGACAGGTGAGCGGAGATCAAGCCGCAGCGATGGCCGGCGGCGCCGTTCATATTCGGGTGGAAGGCGCCGGCTTTCGCTATGAAGGCGATTCGTCCTGGACACTGCGGGATATATCCCTCGATATTCCGCAGGGCAAAAAGGTCGCCATCATCGGACGAAGCGGTGCGGGCAAATCGACCCTGCTTAAGCTGCTGGAAGGGGCGCTTGCCCCCAGCGAAGGCGAGGTCACGCTGAACGGTGTCCCGGCCGCGGCGATCGGGGAGCATATGCCCCATATCGTTTCCGTGCTGAACCAGAATCCGCATCTGTTCGATACTAGCGTGGCCAACAATATCCGGCTCGGCAGCCAGGATGCCGGCGAGGAGGATATCGAGCGGGCCGCCCGGCAGGTGAAGCTTGACCGGCTGATCGAATCGCTGCCGGACCGCTACCATACCCGGATGCACGAGACCGGGCAGCGGTTCTCCGGAGGCGAGCGCCAGCGGATCGCTTTGGCCCGGATCTGGCTGCGGAACAACCCGGTGGTCCTACTGGACGAACCGACGGTTGGCCTCGACCCCCGGACAGAGAATGAGCTGATCCGGATCATGCTCGATTCGCTGCAGGGGAAGTCGCTGATCTGGGTGACGCACCATTTGGCCGGAGCGGAGCATATGGACGAAATCGTGTTTATGGAGGACGGCAGGATCGTGATGCGCGGCAGTCATGCCGAGCTGATGGAGAACGAGCCCCGCTACCGCAGCTTGTACCAGCTGGACCGGCCGGAGGCGCTGCTGATAAAGGCCAATTAAGCGGCTCTAGAAGGCGCTGCATGCATAAAAGAACCGGATTGGTGCATCCTACCACTTGGGCAGTTTTTTGCAATTAAAGGAGGTGCACCCGGACATGACGAATCACAATGATCAAGAGCCTAGCAAATACGAAGTCCAAAGAACCGAGCTGAACAAAATGCCGGTACCGGACAAACAAAGAGAAGAGTTCGCCAAAGAAATGGTGGAGGACGCCAAAGAAGCGTTCAGCCAGCAGCCAACCCAGGATAACGAATAATCGGCCTCGGGCTTTGGCCAAATGACCATTTTCCATTCATAGCAGCGATACGACGTCGGGGCGCCCTTAAGGAGATCGTGAAGATCGGGGGCGTCCCGCCTGTTTTTGTGCATAATACTTGACTGCACGTTCAAGAAAATGTTATCCTCACAACAGGATCAAGAAAGGGGCGTTTACGGTATGGGCAGACACAAGGAATTCGACCAGGAGAAAGCCGTCGACCAGGCGCTGGACCTGTTCTGGGAGAAGGGTTATGAGAGCACCTCCATCCAGGATTTATGCGATCATCTCGGGATTCACCGGGGCAGCCTGTACGATACGTTCGGCGACAAGCATGAGCTGTTTTTGGCCTGCCTGGACCGTTTCAGCGCAAGGGCGGACGAGAATTACAACTATATTTTAAAAGAGGACAGCGACTCGCCCAAGGAGCAGCTGGAGCGTTATTTTTCCAGAGTGATGGACGTTTCACTGAGTAACGCGGCCCGTGGGCGCGGCTGCCTCATGACGAACACGACCCTGGGAGCGGTAGCTTATGTACCGAACGTCGCCAGCCGGATCGATGCGCACTATATGCATACGGAAGGACTGCTGTTCAGCTTCTTGATGCGGGCGCAAAACAAAGGACTGGTGCGAAGCAAGCAAAGTCCGCGCCAGCTGGCCCGTTTTTTGAACGGCGTCAAGCAGGGCGTCCATGTCATGGCCCGGACGACGGCTGATCGCGGCGTACTGGAGGATATTTGTGCAGTCGCGGTGTCTACGGTTTTTTAAAGATAAATAGAAATGGGGAAGTTTTCAGCGAGTCTGAACCCTATTTTTTTGAAATTTTCTTGAACGATCGTTCAGATAAATGTAGTTACCGCACCGCCTGCTTCTCCCTTTTGTAGGGAGGAGGGCGATTTTTATACCTTTTTCTTGAACGAACATTCCAATAAAAGTGAGGGTGATCATATGAAACGCATGCTTTGGATCATTTTGATGATGTCGATCGGGGCGACGTTTACGTCCCCGTTATTTCCGCTCTATCAGGAGCGTTACCATTTAAGCAGCCTGCAGATCACGATTTTGTTTGCGGTATACGCCTTGTTCCTGCTGCCGTCACTGCTGGTCTCCGGATCCCGGGGAAGCGGTTGGGGCCTCAAGCGGGTGCTCCGGATCAGCATATGGATCTCCATTCTTGCTACTCTGGTATTTATGGGCAGTCAGCAGGCATGGCTCGTGTATGCCGCAAGAATTCTGGAGGGGATCGCTTACGGGACGTTTACCGGTACCGCGGTGGCGTTTCTGCTGAAGCAGACGCCGGGTGATAAAATCCCGCTGGCCATCACCTTATCGGGTATAACGGTATCGGTTGGATTCGGTCTCGGTCCTGCTTTGACGGGACTGGTCATTCAGTATCTGCACTTGATGCCGCTGCGCGTTCCTTTCTGGCTGTTGACGGCATTATTGGTGACCACGTGGATGGCTCTGGAAACGTTAAAGGATGCCGATTTTCTGGCGCAAAAAGGCAAGCCGAAAGCGGCACCTGCACCGATATCGCTGGGAGTGCCGTCCGAGATCAGCCCGCATTTCTGGTCGTTCAGCGCCCTGCCGATCTTTACGCTGTTTACGCTGAATGGTATTATTTTGTCCCTGATTCCTTCCTTTGTGAAAAGCGTGCTCCATTCATCCAACCTGTCCGTCTCCGGCCTGCTGATCCTGCTGCTGCTTGGAGGAGGGGCCCTGCTGCAATTGTTGCCGCTGGCGAACGAACCGGTTACCCGTTTGCGGCTGGGCATTGCGCTGCTGTCAATCGGGGCATGGCTGGTCGTTTTCTCGGGCTCCACCGGAAGCATCGTTCTGCTGTGGATCGGGGTGCTGGTTCAAGCCCTTGGCAGCGGCTGGACGTTCCAAATCAGCTTGCGTCTGGCAGGTGAGCTGCCGCACGCCGAGGCTCGGTCAAAGGTTATCACGACCTTTTACCTTGCCGGCTATGCCGGGTTTATCGTACCGGTTGTCGGCACCGGCGTGTTGACGTACTTTTTCGATCTGCATGTGTCACTTGTGGTGTTGAACATACTGGCCTCGCTGCTGGTGCTGTACGTGCTCGGTTATTCCGTCCGCTTCCGGCGTTATTACGCCGCTAGAAAGCAGAAGGAAATCCAGGTGGTGCGCAGTAAAGTTGCCGCCGCTGGGACAGACCAAGGGGCAATGACAAGCTGAGGGGCGTATGGCGATAGAAATAAAAAAGTCGAGTAAGGTTCAGAGAATCCTGACCTTCACTCGACTTTTTTTGCTTCTATCCCGAACTATTCCTTCGGATGAATCATTTCCTCCGGACGCACGACCGCGTCGAACTGCTCTTCGGTGAGCAGGTTGCTCTTCAGGGCCGCTTCTTTCAGCGTCAAGCCTTCCTTGTGCGCCAGCTTGGCGACCGCGGCGGCGTTTTCGTAGCCGATGTGCGGATTGAGCGCCGTCACGAGCATGAGCGACTGATTCAGGTTGCGCTCGATGACTGCGCGGTTTGGCTCGATGCCCACGGCGCAATGATCGTTGAATGAGCGCATGGCGTCGCCCAGCAGGCGGGCGGACTGCAGGAAGTTATAGATGATGACCGGCTTGAACACGTTCAGCTCGAAATTGCCTTGGCTCGCCGCAAAGCCGATCGCCGCATCGTTGCCCATAACCTGGCAGACGACCATCGTCAGCGCTTCGCTCTGCGTCGGGTTAACCTTGCCCGGCATGATGGAACTGCCCGGTTCATTGGCCGGGATCGTCAGCTCGCCGATGCCGCAGCGCGGACCGCTGGCCAGCCAGCGCACGTCGTTGGCGATTTTCATGAGATCAGCGGCAAGCGCTTTCAGCGCGCCGTGAACATAGACGATCTCGTCATGGCTCGTGAGCGCGTGGAATTTGTTTTCCGCCGATGTGAACGTTTTGCCGGTCAGCTTGCTGATATTGGCTGCCGTCATCTCGCCGAACTTCGGATGGGCGTTAATCCCGGTTCCTACCGCGGTCCCGCCGATCGCCAGCTCACGCAGGGATTCCAGGCTGCTGCGGATCATGCCTTCGCTTTTCTCCAGCATCCGGTGCCATCCGCTGATTTCCTGGCCCAAGGTCAGCGGAGTCGCGTCCTGAAGGTGGGTCCGGCCGATCTTGATAATATCCATAAACTGCTCGCTCTTCGCGCGGAAAGTCTCCTTCAGCTTCACCAGGGAAGGCAGGACTTGATCCTCCACGGCGATCAGGGCGGCAATATGCATAGCGGTCGGGAAGGTGTCATTGGAGCTTTGCGACTTGTTGACGTCGTCGTTCGGGTGGATACGCTGGTCGCTGCCTTGTTCCTGAAGCAGCTGGTTCCCCCGGTTGGCGATGACCTCGTTTACGTTCATGTTGGACTGGGTGCCGCTTCCGGTCTGCCATACGGCGAGCGGAAAATGATCGTCCAGTTTGCCGGCAATCACTTCGTCGGCCGCTGCGACGATAGCGTCGGCTTTTTCTGCATTCAGCTTGCCGAGCTCTTTATTGGCGAGAGCTGCGCTTTTCTTGAGGATAGCGAATTCACGAATCAGCTCAAGGGGCATTTTCTCCGTGCCGATTTCAAAATTTTCAAAGCTGCGCTGGGTTTGCGCCGCCCAAAGCTTGTCCGCCGGAACCTTGATCTCGCCGATGGTGTCTTTCTCAATTCTGAATTCCAATTGTGTTTCCTCCTTCTCCACTTCTATGAAAAATAGGTCTTCCTGATATGAAATATATCATAATCCGGGGACCAGAAGAAAACAGATTTCACCCGAAGCCAGTTTGGGCCTGTCCGGCCCCGATCCGCTTGCCTCTTCGTAAAGATGAAATACATTTTACAAACTCCGCCATCCCGTTTAACAATCGGCTCCTATAATGGGGACATGCTAGAATCCTTTAAAGGAGTGAATGATGAATGAAACGCAGTAAACGTCTGGTTCAAACCGCTTTCTGCCTGAGCGCGGCGGCAAGTTTAATTTTTACGGGCTCGGTCAGCGCCCAAGGAAACTCGAAAGCCCCATCGCCCAATGCAGGCAAAGCCAAAAACGTGATCCTGTTTGTCGGTGACGGCATGGGCACCGCAGCTCGCGATGCCATCCGTCTGAGCACCGTTGGCTTTAACGGCAAGCTGCAAATGGACGATATGCCATATGTTGGACTTCTGCGCACCCATTCCACGACTACGGTCACCGACTCAGCTGCAGCGGCAACGGCGATTGCCAGCGGCGTGAAGACTTACAATGGAGCCGTCGGTGTGGACGCCAACAAAAAACCGGTCAAAACGCTGCTTGAAATCGCCAAGGAGAAGGGCAAATCCACAGGTCTGGTGACGACGAGCCAAATTACCGACGCAACGCCTGCAGCATTCGCATCCCATGTGGAGGACCGCTCGAAGCAAAGCGATATCGCCAAGCAATACTTGGAGAAAAAAGTAGACGTGCTGCTGGGCGGCGGTGAGGACTTCTGGTATCCGCAAGGCACGCCGGGCCCGCATCCGGACCAGCCTGCTGAAGATCCGTCGGAAGGCAGCAAGGGCACTCAGGGTAACCTGGTGGAGAAAGCCAAGCAGCTTGGCTATCAATTTGTAACAAACAAAGAAGAGTTGAGCAAAGCGAAGAACGGCAGAATTCTTGGCCTGTTCGCCAATGAAGAAATGTTCCAGCAAAGAGAGGAAGGACAAGGCGACCTGTACAACCCGACGGTACCGCTTGTGGATATGACGAAAAAGGCGCTCGATACCCTCTCTACGAATAAAAAGGGCTTTTTCCTGATGGTCGAGGAAGAAGGTACGGACGAAATGGCGCATGAAAATAACGCCAAGCTGACGATCAAAGCCGGCCAGGAGCTGGATAAAGCGGTAGGCGTCGCCAAGGAATTCGCGAAAAAGCATCCTGACACGCTGGTGCTTGTGCTGGCCGACCATGAGACAGGCGGCCTGACAATTGAAGAGGCGGATGACAAAGACGAGTCCGGAGACGGCATCTCGAAGGAAGACGGTCCGTTCGCCATCGCGAACTCGAAAGATCAGTTCTATGTGGACTGGACGACTTCCGGCCACTCCGGCGTGGACGTGCCGCTGACGGCTACGGGCAGCGGAGCCGAGCTGTTTGCAGGCGTCTACGAAAACACGTATGTGCATGATGCCATTTTGAAAGCTTGGGGAATCAAGAAGTAACGAATTGTAAAAGGAATTATAAATCTATTGTTGCAAAGCCGCAGTTTGCAGGATGACAAAAGTCCCTGCAGCTGCGGTTTTTTGGTATTTCGGGGCCCGCCATAAAGTACATAAGATGTCACCTCCAGGGGATGATAACAGGGTTCGACCAATACGTGGAGGGAATCATTTATGGCACAGAATCAAGGATCCCAGACGAAAGAAAAGAAACTGAAATGGTGGCAGCTGTCGCTCCTCGGGGTGGCCTGCACGGTCGGTACGGGGTTTTTCCTGGGCTCTCATATTGCGATTGAGATCGGCGGCCCTTCCGCGGTCGTTGCGTACGCCCTGGCAGCGTTCGGGGCCTATCTGGTCTATGACAAGCTGTCTCAAATGACAGCGGAGGACCCGATGGAGGGCTCGTTCCGCTCCTATGCCAAGAAGGCTTTCGGCCGGTGGGCAGGGTTCAGCAGCGGCTGGGTGTACTGGTCGTCGGAGCTGCTTATTATGGGGAGCCAATTAACGGCACTTGCCCTGTTTTCGCGCTTTTGGTTTCCGCAGGTTCCGATGTGGTGCTTTGCGGCGGGTTATGGTGTTCTCGGGCTGCTTATCATTTGGATTGGAACCAAGGGATTCGAGCGAATGGAGAACATTTTTGCCGTGCTAAAAATTGCGGCGATCTTCATGTTTATGGTCATTGCCATTCTTGCGGTATCCGGCGTACTCCCGACCAAAGCTCACGGTCCTGCTTTTCCGCGGGATTGGATACCGGGCGGGCTCACAGGATTTTGGGCAGCGCTCATTTTTGCTTTTTACGGATACGGGGGACTGGAAGCGTTGGGTCTGATGACCATGAGGCTGAAGGAGCCCAAAGACGCGCCGAAGGCTGGCAAAGTGATGCTGCTGCTGTTAGTGTCCATCTATGTCATTTCCATCGGACTGGCGCTTATTCTCGAGCCATGGAAATCCTATGCCGCCGAGGAGAGCCCGTTTGTGGTGGCCCTTGTCGATTATAAGCTGCCGTTTGTGCCGCATTTGTTTAATGCGGTCCTCATTATTGCCGGCTTCTCGACGATGACGGCCTCGCTGTTTGCGGTGACGACGATGATCGTCACGCTGGCCAGTGACGGGGACGCACCGCCCTTTTTCATCAAGGGCAAGAAGAAGGAAGGCAAAAAGCCCCTGCCGGCCATCGGTCTGACGGCTGTGGGGCTTCTCGCTTCCGTGGTATCCGCTCTGCTGATGCCGAAAAGCGTATATGAGTACATTACGACGGCCGCGGGCATGATGCTGCTGTATAACTGGATGTTTATTCTCGTGACGTCCGGCAAGCTGCTGAAGCTGACCGGATGGGGCAAAGCCAAGCGGTATATCGGCATGGCGCTGATCACCCTGACGCTGATCGGAACGCTGTTTCATAAAATCAGCCGTCCCGGTTTTTTTATCAGTCTCGGATTTATCGTCGTGATCGGCTGTGTTACGCTGGTCATGCGTCATTTCTGGAACAAAACCGATGGGCCGAAGAAGGGCTCGTACGATACCGAAGAGCACGCAGAGTCTGGCCCAAGAACGATCAGGACCCGAACAAAATTCGGTATGCCTCGTATCCGAAGTAGAGGCCGAATCCGATAAGCGAAATGCCGGAAATGACCGAAATCGCGCTGACCAGGCGCTGCGTCAGCACCCGCCGGAACATGCTGGCTACGAGTGCCATCAGCACATCCCACAGCATGAGACCGGCCATGATGGCGCAGCTGTACAGGAACACCTCTTTGGCTTCGTACTTGGCGATCATGTCGGCGAGAACCGACCCATAAATCCCCATCCAGAACAGGATAGACAGCGGGTTAGAGATGGACATGATAAAGCCGGCGCTGAAGGATTTTACATGCGATTCATTGCTGCTGCGGGTTTCCATACCCGCTTTTCCTGCGGTCAGGAGGCTTTCTACGCCGATATAAGTCAGGATAAAGAAGCCGAACAGCAGCAGAAACGTTTTCATAAAAGGGATGTTAAGAAAATGAATGACCCCGAAATACACAAGCAGCATAAATATTCCGTCGGCCACCATGGCCCCGAGGCCCACCAGCCACGCGTGTAAAAAGCCTCCACGCAGCCCGCGGTCCATCTGGGCCGCATTGATGGGACCAATCGGAGCGGCCAGGGAAAGGCCAAGCAGGAAATGGCTGATCCATACACTCATTCAAAGAAAACCCCCTTCATCGGTCTGTCGCATTGTTACATCCTATGTGAAGGGCCCTGCTTGTACGACTAAAAAAGCAAATCTTGTCCGAAAAATAAAAGAGCCGTTATCCCATGCGGGATAGCGGCTTTGTTAATTACCCCAAATCATGAGGTCCAATATCGATGGTGCTGCGCTTTGGGTCTAGAAGCTTAGGGCTGCTTGGCCGGGCTGCCGGCCCGTTTGCCTTTGCGCGCCCGGCGCAGGAAGAGGGAAAAGAACAAGGCGGCGATGGCGAACCAGGTCGCCACGATAAAGGCGTCATTGATGCCGTTGATGCTTGCATTCGACGACACCAGCCCCAGCACCGACTGCAGTGCCAGCGATACGCCGGTTTCGGCGGGAACCCCTGCGGTGGTGGCAACCTCCTGCCCAAGTGCAGCGATATCCTGCATGATGAACGGATTGTCTTCGTTATAGAGCGTGGACGATTCCGCGATGTGAAAAGTGGTCCGCGTCGACATCACCGTCACCAGCAGCGCGGTCCCGATCGACCCGGCCACCTGCCGCATCGTATTGGACATCGCCGTTCCGTGGCTTCCGAGGTAGTAGGGAAGCTGGTTGAGTCCCTCGGTCTGCACCGACATCATGATCAGTGACATGCCGAAGCTGCGGATCGTGTAAAGCATCATCAGATGCGAGTACGACGTAGCGTCGGTCAACCGGCTGAATTCAAAGGTCATGACTGCGGTGATGAGCAGCCCGATAATGGCCAGGGGCCGTGCGCCGATTTTATCGAAAATCGCTCCCGAGATCGGGGACATGATCCCCATCAGGATCGCCCCTGGCAGAAGGAGCAGACCGGACTGGAGCGGGGTGAACCCGCGGATATTCTGGAGGTAAATCGGGAGCAGCAGCATCGCCCCGAACATCGTCATGTTGACGAGGCCGCCGACGACCGTCGAAACCGAGAAGATGTCGTATTTAAACACGCGGAAATCGAGCATCGGCGAGTCCATGTTCAGCTCGCGCACGATAAACAGGATGATAAATATGGCACCAACAATCAGCGAGCCAAGCACCGTAAAACTGGTCCAGCCCTTGTCTCCGGCGGAACTGAACCCGTACAGCAGGATCCCGAAGCCCAGGGTAGAGAAGACGACGCCCCAGAAGTCGAATTTCGGTTTGGTCAGGCGGTTGATGTTTTTCAGCCACTTCAGGGCGAACAGAATATCAAGAATGGCCAGCGGAATGACCATGAAAAACAGGATCCGCCACGTATAGTGCTCCACGATCCATCCCGATAGCGTCGGTCCGATCGCCGGTGCGAACATCATGGCAATCCCCATCATGCCCATCGCGGTCCCGCGTTTTTCGGGCGGGAAAACCGTCAGGAACACGTTCATTACGACGGGCATAATGATCCCCGCGCCACTGGCCTGTACAACGCGGCCGAACAGCATCAGCGGAAAGTTGGTGCTGACGGCGCAGAGCACCGCACCGATGGTGAATAGGCTCATAGCCGTAATAAAGAGCACCCGGGTCCCGTAGGACTCAATCAGAAAAGCCGTGACCGGAACGAGCACGCCGTTCACCAGCATGTAGGCGGTGGATAGCCACTGCACCGTCGTTGCGGACACGTTGAAATCATTCATCAGGTGGGGGATCGCCACATTCAGCAGCGTCTGGTTCAGGATGGAGACGAACGCCCCGAGCATGAGCACCGTCAACGTCCGCCCCAAGTGTATATTTTCCATAAGACAAGCCCCCTAAATATGGATTCGAACGGTCGCATTCATGCCTGGAACGAGCCCGAGGCCTTTATATCCTTCAATGGTTACGACGATAGGGATAACTTGCGTCACTTTGGTGTAGTTGGCGTTGGAATTGGTCGTTGGAAACAGCGAGAACGTAGACGCGGTAGCCAGTCCGATTTGATCGATCTTGCCGGTTAGCGTCGTATCGGGAAAAGCATCAACGTAGACGTCGACGGTTTGGCCGACCTTGATTTTATCCAGCTTGGTTTCTTCAATATTGGCTGTAACCCACAGGTTGTTCAGGTTGAAGGCTCTTGCCAGCGAAGTTCCCGGGGATACAAAAGAATTGGGAACCGCTGTTTGCTGAACGATGGTGGAGTTCACAGGGAACGTAATATCGACCCGGGTACCTCCGGAAGTGACGCTTCCTACGACATCGCCTGAATTGTAATATTTACCGACGGATCCGTTCCAGGTCGTAAGCTTGCCGGCCGCTGGTGCGGTGATGGATACCCCTTGCCCGGTGACCTGGGCGTTGTCGGTTTTAATGTAGTTGGACGTCTGGTTGTAGTAATAAATGGCCGCGCCGCCCAGGACGAGCACGATGATGACGACTACAACGTTGACCAGCAGTGCACGCGAATTCATATAAGCATGATCCCTCCTAAAGTTTGCATCCTAGTTATCGATTGAAAACAGATATCCAAGAGCATCTCCTAATTGCCCCATTCATATTCAGCAGAGGAATTTCCCGGATCGCCGCTCGGATAAAGGAACGCCGCCCTGGGGATAAATAAGAAATCCAGTTGATGAAAGGGGAGTTATACATGAAAGTGTACGTGGTTTACGACAGCGAAAACGGCCACACGGAAGCCTTGGCGCGTTCCGTATGGGAAGGGGCTAAAAGCGTAGACGGGGCTGAGGCAGAGATCGCTCACGTCAATGAAGCGGACATTTATAAACTTGAGGATATGGACGCTATCGTATGGGGGTGTCCGGGACATTTTGGAACGATCAGCTCAGGACTCAAAAATTGGATTGACCGGCTTGGCTACCTGTGGGCGCAGGGCAAACTGGTCAACAAAGTCGGGGCGGTGTTCTGCACGACGGCAACTGTGCACGGAGGGGTGGAATCCACCATGATCAACCTGCTGACGCCGATGCTTCACAACGGCATGATCGTCGTCGGTCTTCCCGGAAACATACCGGAGAACGCCCTGTACGGATCGTATTACGGCGTGGGCGTGACGTGTCCCGTGGAGCTTTCGGATGACGATCCCAAAAACCTGCCCGGCGAAAACGACCTCGCCCTGGGCCGAGCATTAGGCAAGCGCGTAGCCGAATTGGCCGGACGGTTCTCCTCGGCAGCAAGGTAAGGTACAGGCTATGATTATCGCCTTTATCGTTTTGGCTGTCCTCGCCCTGGTTTTTCTTTTTATTTACAATGCCCGGATGTCCAAGAAAACAGCGAAAAAGCAGGCAAAGGAACCCGTCCAAGAAACGGCGGAGCCAGCTGCTCATCTTGAACCTGTGAAGGCGGAGGGACCGCCGCCGGCAACCACCGGACCGGTGACCTCTGAACCGGTAAGAAGACCCGAGCCGGTGCCGGTGACAACCCGGAGGCCGCAGGCTGCAGAGCAGCAGGGCGACCGGGCTTACCGCGATGCTCTCCGGCAGTTCGC
Source organism: Paenibacillus favisporus (assembly GCF_040545415.1). NCBI lineage: Bacteria > Bacillati > Bacillota > Bacilli > Caryophanales > Paenibacillaceae > Paenibacillus > Paenibacillus favisporus. The sequence goes on from NZ_JBEPLV010000005.1 coordinate 339,040, forward strand.
CGGAGGCACGCCGGCCAAGGAGGAGGAGCCGCCGGCGCCAAAGCCGGACTACAGTACGGACAACGCCTACCGGGAAGCGCTGCGGTCGATGGCGAAGAACAAAAAGTAGCACGATCCTGCAGCACAGCGAACAGCCGCTTTCGGTGATGGACCGAAGGGGCTGTTTTTGCGTGACCGAAAGGAACGGACGCAGAACCGCCATTGTATGCCGTGCTGCGGAATGTTATTTTATACATATCCAATATTCGCCTAAGACCGGGAGGGAAAGATCACCATCATGTTCACCGCCGTATGGGTCGCCATCATTTGCCTGGCCGTGATCGTTTTGCTGCTGGCCGCGGCAAGTGCTTATTTTTATAATGTGGGCATCAAACGCAGCACGAAGGAGTTTTTGGAAGCCGATCCGGCGCTGGTCAAAGAAGAGCACCCCTGGGAGCTTGAGGAGGAGTGGCTCCACAGCCAGCCTGTTGAAACGTTGGAGCTGACGTCCTCGGACGGAATTGCCCTCAAAGGATATTTCATCCCCGCAGCCACGCCTGCCCGCCAAACTGCCATCGTCGTGCACGGCTATTCCAGCCAGGGCCGGGAAATGGGGGCTTTTGCTAAGCTGTACCATGAGATGGGCATGAACGTGCTGATGCCGGATAACCGGGGGCACGGCCAAAGCGGAGGGAATTACATCGGGTTTGGCTGGCCGGACCGCAGAGATATTATGCGGTGGATCGGCACGGTCATTGACCGCAGCGGACCCGGGGCGGAAATCATACTGCACGGCGTATCCATGGGCGGAGCGACGGTGCTGATGGTAAGCGGGGAGGAGCTCCCCGGGCAGGTGAAGTGCATCGTATCGGACTGTGCCTACACGTCAGTGCGTGACATTTTGACCCATCAGCTCAAGCAGATGTATAAGCTCCCGCCATTTCCGTTGCTGCCGGCAACCAGCCTGATGTGCAAGCTGCGGGCAGGATACTCCTTCGGAGAAGCCTCAGCGTTGAAGCAGGTCGCCCGGACGAAGCTCCCGATTCTGTTTATTCACGGGGACCGCGATACCTTTGTTCCATACGTGATGCTGCACCGTCTTGTGGATGCCGCGGCAGGAGATAAGGAAGTCTATGCAGGGGGCTTCGCATGCGAACGCTTATTTTGTGGACAAAAAAGAGTACGAACGCAGGATACGCCAATTTATTGGGCGTTATATCCGGTTAGGAGAGGGGACGGAAAAGGAGATGATTCCCGAACCGGAGCCGCAGGCTGTTTTGACGCCCGTGCAGGGTTAAATCCTGACCTGACAACATCGTTCATTCGAAAAAAACTCCGGAAGCGCCTGTGAAGGCATCCGGAGTTTTATTTAAGAGATCAGAAAGTATAAATTTCGGAGCTTCTGCTTCCTGATCTCGCAAGAAAAACTTCCTTTAGACGCGGTCTGTCTTCTTTGAAGGTACGTCGGTAGACGTTTTTCTTATACCCACTAAGTTATATCGCCCGCTGAAACTGGCTGGTATACAAGTCATAATAAAAACCTTTGGCTTCCAGCAGTTGATGGTGGTTCCCCTGTTCGGCAATGCGTCCGCCGTGGATGAACAGAATCCGGTCCGCATCCTGAATCGTGCTCAGCCGGTGAGCGATGACAAAGCTGGTCCGTCCCTTCATGAGCGTCTGCATCGCTTCCTGGACATGCATTTCGGTCCGGGTATCGACGCTGCTGGTGGCTTCGTCCAGTATGAGGATGGCCGGATCGGCGAGGATCGCCCGGGCGATGGTCAGCAGCTGGCGCTGGCCGTGGCTGAGATTGCTGCCCTCGGCGGCCAGGATCGTGTCATACCCGTCCGGCAGACGGGATATAAAGCGGTCGGCATTCGCCAGCCTGGCGGCATGTTCTACTTCGGCATCGGTCGCATCTAGCCGTCCGAACCGGATGTTTTCGCGGATGCTGCCGGAAAAAACGTAGGCGTCCTGGAGGACGATCCCCACCTTGCTCCGCAGGCTGTCTTTATCCATATCGCGGATGCTCACCCCGTCGATGCAAATGTCGCCTTGGTCGATCTCGTAGAACCGGGTCAGCAGGTTGATGATCGTCGTTTTGCCTGCGCCTGTCGGGCCGACGAGGGCGATCATCTGGCCGGGCTCGGCGGTAAAGGATACGTCCTGCAGCACCGGCGTTCCCGGTTTATAGCTGAAAGTTACATTCCGGAACTCGACGCTGCCCTTCACCTCTCCAAGCTCCGCGACGGCCCGCTTGTGGTCTTCGGCATACTCGGTGTCGAGGTCGAAAATCTCAAATACGCGCTCGGCACCCGCAATAGCGGACTGCATCAGGTTGAACTGGTTGGCCAGTTCGGTGATCGGCCGGCCAAACTGCTTGGAATAGTTCAGAAAGCTGACGACGATGCCGACGGAGGTGTGCCCTTTTAACACCATCCAGCCGCCGGCCGCCGCGATCAGGGCGAAGCTGAGGTTGTTCACCATGTTCATGACCGGCCCGACCATGCCGGAGGCGATCTGCGCGCGGATGCCGACCTGATTCAGCTTGTGGTTGATCTTCTGGAACTGCTCGACCGCGACAGGCTCCCGCCGGAACAGCTTGACGATTTTCTGCCCGCTGACGGTCTCCTCGATAAAGCCGTTGAGCTCGCCGAGATGCTGCTGCTGGGCTTTGAACAGCTTTCGGGTCAGCCGCGTGATTTGGCTGGTGGCCACGAGCACGAGCGGAATGCTGATGAGGCTGACGAGCGTAAGGGGCAGGTTGAGCCTCAGCATGATGACCAGCGATCCGGCCAGCGTAATGATGCTGTTCAAGAGCTGCGTTACGCTCTGGTTCAGCGTGTTCGACACGTTCTCGATGTCATTGGTCGTGCGGCTCATCAGCTCTCCGGTCGGATGGGTATCGAAAAAGCGCAGCGGCAGCTGCTGGTATTTATCGAACAGATCCTGGCGGAGGGCTAAGACGGTGCGTTGGGAAACGGCCGTCATGACGTACACCTGAATCCAGGAAACGACGCTGCCCAGTGCATAGATGGCGATCATCAGCAGGCAGAGCGACCAGAAGCCGTCATGCTCTTTCGGCATAATGAAGCGGTCGATCGCTTTGCCGAGCAGGAAAGGGCCGATCAGGGAAATGACCGCGCTGAGAATGGTCGTAATGTATACGATGACCAACCCGAACCGCTGGCGGCTCAGATAGGCCCACAGTCTTCTGAGGGTAGCGCCAGCCTGCTTGGGCTTGGCTTTCTGCATGACCATGTTTCGGCCGGGTCCATGGCCCATCATGGGAGGGCCTCCGCGGCCGGCTTCAGCGCCGGCCGGTTTAGTTGGCTGCGGCATGCGTATCTTCCTCCTTCCGCTGCGAACGGTAAATATCCTGATAGATCGCGCTGGTCCGCAGCAGTTCTTCGTGGGTCCCACGGGCGGCAATGGAGCCGTTCTCCAGCACCAGAATCTGGTCGGCCTCCATGACCGAACTGATCCGCTGCGCGATGATGATGTTGGTGCTGCGGTTCATCAGCTCCTTCAGCGCCGCCTGAATACGCGACTCCGTGCCGACGTCGACTGCGCTCGTGCTGTCGTCCAGGATGAGAATCCGCGGCTTAACGAGCAGCGCGCGGGCGATCGACAGCCGCTGCTTCTGCCCGCCGGACAGGTTGACGCCTTTTTGCCCGATCACGGTATCATAGCCGTCCGGCATCTGCATGATAAAATCGTGGGCCTGGGCGGCCTTGGCCGCCGCGGTCACTTCCTCCAGCGGAGCACCGGGCCGGCCGTACCGGATGTTATCCAGCACCGTGCCGCTGAACAGCACGGACTGCTGCAGCGTCATGCCCACCATCCCGCGCAGGATGTCCAGCGGGATGTCGCGGACATCCGTGCCGCCGATGAGCACGCGGCCGCCAGTGGCGTCATAGAGCCGCGGGATCAGGTGAACGAGCGAGGATTTGCCGGATCCGGTAACGCCGAGAATGGCGGTCGTCTGCCCCGGTTTGGCTGTAAAGCTGATCCCGCTGAGCACCGGATCGGCATGCGGATACTCCCCGTAACCGAAGGATACATTCTCGAAGACCACGTCCGCGGCCGCCGGTTCCTTGGCCTGGGCGCCGGTGGGATCGACAATGTCCGGCTGCGCGTCAAACACTTCCTGGACCCGAGCCGTGGAGACTCTGGCCCGGGAGATGAAGGTCAGCATGTTGCTTACCATCAGCATGGCGAACAGGAGCTGGGTCACGTAATTGATATAAGCGATCAAATCGCCGGCGGGAAGGGATCCGCCGCGGGTAAGGGCGCCCCCGTACCAGAGCACCGCCACGATGCTCAAATTCAGGATCAGCGTCATGACCGGCATGTTCAGCCCCAAGAGCCGGTTGGCCGAGATGGCCTCCTTCGTGTATTCGCCGTTGGCGCCGGCAAAGCGCTTGCGTTCATAGCCTGCGCGGACGAAGGCCTTGACGACCCGAATGCCGGCGAGGTTCTCCTGCAGGACGCCGTTTACCTGGTCAAGCTTCGACTGAACCCGGCCGAACAGCGGAAAAGACTTCCGGATCAGCAGCACCAGAAAGACGACCAGAACAGGGATCGATACCGCCAGGACCAGCGTCAGCCGGGGGCTGATCCAGAGGGCCATGATGAGGCTGCCGAGGAACAGCAGCGGGGAGCGAATGCTCCGCAGGATCATCTGGACCACTGTCTGCAGCTGAACGACGTCGTTTGTCAGCCGGGTGATGAGCGATCCGGTCTTCAGCTCGTCCAGATTGCGGAAGGAAAAGGTTTGTATTTTCCGGAACAGATGGTCCCGGAGATCGGTGCCGAAATGCTGGGAGGCATAAGTTGAAAAGATGGTGCATCCCACGCCGCCAAGCAGGCCGACTAAGGCAACCCCGATCATCAGAAGACCCGTTCGCTCAATGTACGCAAGGTCGCCGGGGACAACTCCTTTATTAACGATGTTCGCCATCAGCGCCGGCTGCAGCAGGTCCATGGATACCTCAAGCAGCATCAGCAGCGGAGCCAGCAGAGCCGACACCTTATATGGGCGAAGGTAGGATATCATCAGTTTCCACATGGGCGGGACCTCACTTGGTATCAGAATCGGCTGCCTGCGCCTGGCCTCCCGGCGAAGAACCCGGGGCTCCGCCATCCCCCGTTTCGCGCAGCTCGAACGTATGGATGTACTCCTGGATCATCTGGTCAACGGCTTTCAGCTCACCGGTAATGACCTGCTGGATCGGCTGGAACTCGGGCTGGCTCAGCTGCTGCATCAGCGTGCTGCGCATGACCTGCATACGCTCCAGAAACATCAGCACGCGGCCGCGCCGAAACGTCTGGGCACTCTGAAAGCTCCGGCCGCCCTCATTGTCGCCGTGATGCTCCCTTTTGCCGCGCCGGCCGTGGTCATGGTGCCCGTGTCCGCGGCCCCCGCCGCGCCGATCGCCCCGCTCCCAGCGGCCGCCCTCAAGTATCCGGGGATCAGCAGCTAATTCCGGCTGCCGGCCTGCCTCGTTGTTCATATCTTCTTTCATTGACGTCACTCCTTAGAATTAATGAATGTGTATACGTGTAATGCTGTTTGTATACAAATGTATACGATTGTGTAATGAGAGTCAATTGTTTTTACCCTAAATCTGGAAAAGTCCAGCTTTCACTGTTCTTCGTTATCGTCTCTATATAATGCCAGCGTCCATTTTGTTATAATGTTGTTGATTCTGCAGACTAACAAACATGGTTCCAGAAACGGCTGTATCCGGACCCGTAGTATCACTGGCGTCTAAACCGCCTTGGAAGCAGCAGGCCCGATGCAGCCCTTTACGATATTTGTAACATGAATGACAGTTTATTTGAGGTGAAATAGAGACGATGGCCAAAAAGATTACGATGCAGCAAATCGCCGACCATCTGGGCGTATCGAAGTTCGTTGTATCCAAGGCACTATCCGGTAAGGGCGGAGTCAATGAAATGACCCGGGAACGGGTGATCCAGGCGGCTTCCCAGCTCGGGTATTTTTCGCAAAAGAAAGCCTATATGAGAAGCCCCCGCACGGAACCCAACACGCTTAAGCGCAGCGGTGCCAAGCATTCCGTGATCGTGCTGATGCCCAATATCCGTTTTCAGAACAGGGAATCGCTGTATTGGGGCAAGATTATGGAGGGAATTTCGATTAGCCTCGAGGAACGGGGACTGGGCATGGTGATCATCTCTGAGCAGAACGTGGACAACTTTGTCAGTCTCCTGAATCCGGAAGGGATTCTCGGACTCATTGGGGTCGGGGAAATTTCCACGCCGCTGCTGCTGGAGGTGCACCGGATGGGGCTGCCGATCGTGCTGGTCGACATGGAGGATCCGCTCATTCCGTCCGACACGGTCTTTGCGAACAATATGGATGTGATGGCCCGGCTGACGACCCACCTGATCGGCACCGGCCATCAGCGGCTGCAGTTCATCGGAAACGACCGGTATTCGCGCAGCTTCCGGGACCGCTCCATCGGCTACCGGACGGCGCTGGATGAGCAGGGGCTGCCGAGCCAGGAAGGGCTGGTCATTCCGCTTCCCGATTTGGAGAACGGCAGCTTCGAGCCCGAGATCCGGTCGTGGATCTCGCGGAGAATCAAATCCAAATCGCTGCCGACCGCACTGGTCTGCGCCAACGATGCGATTGCGCTGACGGCCCGGGATATCCTGATCGAGCTTGGCGTGCGGGTTCCGGAGGAGGTGTCGGTCTCCGGATTCGACAATATCGCCGATGCGGCCAAGGGCAGTCCGTCCCTGACCACCGTCCATGTTCCGAAGGAGGCGATGGGCCGCCGGGCTGTCGAGAAGCTGCTCGAACGAATGGACAAGGCGGATACGCCTCTGGAAAAAATCCTGCTCGCCGGCGATATCGTCTACCGCGATTCCACGGCGCCGGCGCCGGATGGCTCCGGGAGCTGACATCACGGCAGGTAGATACAATCTCAACCGGTCATAACAAAAAGCATCCCGCCCAACAGGCAGGATGCTTTTTATCGATAAAGGAAGTTTCGATGTTTCCGGAGAGTGCACAGGGTTGCCGTATGTGCGGGCTGAAAGAGCTGAAATCGCGAAGCTCTGTCTTTCTGTGCGCCCTTTAGATCGCTTACGACTGGGCAGTCAGTCCACCGAGCTCGCGGATTTGTGCCGTGTAATGATCGCGGATGAGGCTCTCCGCCTTTTTTGCATAAGGGCAGTAATCATCATTCCCGGCGGCATCCTCTGGTGCATACAGTGCTGCCGGCCAGTCCCACAGCATAAATCCTCCCACCCATGAACGGCTGGCGCAGGCTTCAAACATCCGCTCATAATAAGCGGCTTGTTCGTCCTCGTTTGGATCTCCGGGCAGTCCCCAGTCGTTTGGAATCCGGCTCGAACCGGTCCGGCTGGGACATCCCGCCTCCATAAAGAAGAAGGGCTTGCCGTGCCGGCGGACGACCGGCTCAATGCGGTCCAGCTGCTCTTCCCAGCTGTCGATCGGATAATAGCCGCTGGATGAAATGACATCCACTGCATCCCACCAAGCCACCTGACCTTCCTGATATTTGTCGCAGTTATAGGTAATGATGCCGGAGTATACTTGCCGAACCTGGCGGATGAGCTCGCGCCATTCCCGTTCCCTGCGGTCGGTCTGCACCATCTCGCACCCGATGCACAGCATTTCGCAGCCGGTTTCCTCGGCCATAGCCGCATAGTGCAGCATAAACCGGGTATAAGAGTCAAACCACTCGGACCATTTCGGTTCACAAGGCACGTCAATATCGAAAAAGTTGATATGAGCCCGCCAAGTTCCGTCGGCGCAATTGACGACCGGTTTCAGGCAGACGCGCAAGCCGAGACGCTTGGCGGAGGTAATCGCATGGCGAACCTCTTCATCCGTTACGGTCGGTTCTTCCGCAAAATGGATTTCCGTCGAATGAGCCGTATCCTGCAGGGCCGCAAAGGTGACGGCCGTCCAGTTCACGCCGAGGCGTTTTACCATTTCCTCCATCGAATGTCCGGCCTCAGGGGTGTCCCATGTGCCCCGGATGCCGGTCCATCCCCAGGTCATGCCGCCGATATATCCTTCCAGCAAGTTATTGCGCATTAAATTCACCGTGTGCACCTCTTCTTATGTTGTTTTGTTAGCATATTTCGTAATTAATTATGATAACTTTATATACTTGTTATAAACAAAATAAGCTATAAGATCAAGTGTGTGGCTGAGAAAATATGATAATTATAGGTATTTTGCTCGTGTTGGTGTGGAGATAGGGTGCATGAAAAGTAGATAACATATTGATAACAATGGTAAAAAACAAAAGCCCTGCCCGTAATAGTACAGGCAAGGCTTGATATGCATGAGGCTATTCTCTATTTAAGCGGCTGCTGATTCACGTAGCTGTCGGACAGGTTCAGGAGCTTAAGTGCCCGGTTATATTCGTCTTCCGTAGTGCCGCCGTCCACCGAGGTCCGGCCGCTCAGCGGGTACTGCGCTCCATCCTCGTATCCGGCTCCCGACACGAAGAGCGCATTGTCGGTCAGGAAGGAACCGGTCGGCAAATAATAACGCTCCGGAATCAGATTATAGCTCTGATTTAAGAGATCCTGTCCGAAATGAATATGGTCTTTGACGGAAACGCCCGTCAGATTGGCGACCGTCGGCAGGATGTCGACCTGTCCGCCCACGGTGTTATTCACTTCCGGATGTTTGATCGAGCCGCCCGCCAGAATCAGCGGGATGTTAATCATATCCGAATAGGAATATTCATGTCCGTAAATTTCCTTCATCAATTCTTTATCATCACGATCCAGGGAGTACAGCGGCAGTCCCATGTGATCCCCGTAGATGACGATGAGGCTGTCGTCCCAGAGACCGTTAGTCTTCAATTCATCGATAAACTGGCCCAGCGCATAATCCGCATAATTCTGGGCGCGGATATAATCCCCGACGAACGTACCCTCGTACCGCTCAGGGAGCTGCATGTGGTATTTTCTCTCCGGAATCGTAAACGGATGATGCGCCGACATCGAGATGACCTGGGCATAGAACGGTTTGTCTTCCTGGTCCATTTCTTTCATTTTCGCGGCAGTCTTCTTATACAGCACTTCATCCGATGGGCCGAAGAAGAAGGAGTCTTCGTCACCGAAGAAGGACTTGTCGTAATAATGCTGGAAGCCAAGGGACGAATACAGCTCCCCGCGGTTCCAGAACTCTACGTCGTTCGTATGGAAGGTCGCGGTCGCGTAACCGTTGCTCTCCATCAGCCTCGGCAGGCTCGGCAGCTTCTTGTCGACATAGTTCTGCGTGGCTGCCCCGCTCGGCGGAACGTAGAACGAGGTGTTCACGACGAATTCGGCATCCGATGTATTGCCTTGGCCGACCATTTGGTTGAAGTTCGGGAAGTAGTACTGCTCTTTGGCCAGCTTGTTCATATTAGGCGTAATTTCCTGGCCGTCGATCTTCAGGTTGATCAGGAAATTCTGAAACGATTCCAGCTGGATAATGATCACGTTCTTGTCTTTGGCATCCCCGAAATGCTGCGGCTGATCGGTCTTCTTAATGCCTTTGAGCTCATCGATCGAAGCCTGGGTAATGCTGTTCAGCGGAACGATGTCCTCTTTCTTCTTGGAGAAAATCGTATACGCTTCATAATTCAAAATGCCCATTTGCTGGGCTTTTTTGATCTCGTTCATGCTGGCCCGGTTCGGGACGATATTAAACAGGCAGATCACGAGGGACAGGATGAACAGCACGGTAACGACGCTCCGGCGGGCCCGGCGGCTGGTCTGATCCTTCCATTGCCGCGCTTTACGGCCGCGCACCATGATGATAAAGATCACGACGATGTCGGCGTAGATCAGCAAATAGTAAGGGTCCATCAGCGAAAAGACACTGTTGCGGACGGCCGTAACCTGGTTGACCTGCTCCAGGGCATGATAAGTCGCGATGACGCCATAGTATTTGAAGTACATAATGACGGCGAAAAAGATCGTGGTCAGCAGCAGGTTGGCGATGACATAAGCGCCGAATTTCCGCTTGCCGGCAAACCACTCAATCAGACAGAACACGAGCCAAATAAACGGAATTTCGGTAATGATGGGCTTCCAGGGCATCAGGTCATTAAACGTAACGGCCCATGCCAAATACCCCTTTAAAAGTAAAAGAATGGTGAATAAGACAAACGGTTTTCGCAGAAATCCACGAAGTGAAGACACGTTACCAACTTCCTTCCTTTTAATGACGGGCTGACTGGCTGATCTAAGCCGGGCAGCTGAGTATATCGCGCGAAAAGCTGGATGATTGCGCATAAAATTGAATATCCTGCGGTTGCTTGAGCCCTTTTGTCGCATAGAATCGAGGGCAATAGGTTTATTATGCCTTTGGCTCAGAAAGATGTCAAAAGGCGAATCCTTGTCATTTCTAGTTATCATTTACCATATTGGGAAGTAAATGAACCGCTTCCGCCGCTCCTCTGAACCATTCTTTGAAAACGTCCGGATTTCCGATCCGCCGGATGAAGGCGGGCTGAGCCGTAACGCCACGACACCCCGCTAATCACTGCGGAACACTGCTTATTTCCCACCGGTCAATAACCCCCTAAAAACTGTAAAATATTGTGTTGAACCGGGCCTGCATTTTAGGTAAAATGTGCGAAAACCATTATGTGTTAAATAAGTTAACACATAATGTAATGTTCAATGAAGGGGTTGAGGGGGATGTTTGACTGGCTTGGCTTTAAAACAGGTTTGCCGCTCTGGTGGTCGTACCGGTTAAACCGTCATTTGAAAGAGGATATCGAAAACATTTTTGAGGGAATCGCCCAGAATCGTATACAAATATTAGAGAGCTGGGTTACGGAGTATTGGTCTCATTTGGAGCGTTTGAGCATACAGCTTGGCCCGAACTTCGGCCATATCGTCCAGGATCCTGCCGGGCCTGCTGCATTGGAGCCGCTGTTTGCTTCCTATATGAAGAGAGGTGCCGATTTTTCGGAGATTTTCCTGATTCGTGACGACATGAAGGTGGTATACTCCACCCATCCGTCCCGCATTGGGGCAAGCTGCAGCCGGGAGGGCCTGATCGAGCCGGGGCTGAAGTATACGCTGCAGGGGAGTCCTTGCCTGTTCGGTCCTTATTCCGACCCGGCCACATTAGAGGTCGGCCCGAGCACTTCGGCGTTTCACGACGCGATGACGCTGATGTTTATTTTGCCGGTCATGATTGACGGTGAGTGGAAAGGGGCACTGTGCGGCCGGGTTCCAAACGATGTCCTGGGCGACTTGATCCAACGGGAGCAGGGGCATGTATATCCCGATTCAGGCGATAACTACATTTTCATGGCCAAGCCGGGACTGAACAAGAACATTGCGCCCGGAACGGCGCTGTCGCGGAGCCGCTTCGAGGACTTTACCTTTACGCACGGCGATAACCTGAAAGAAGGGGTGAGGACCGACTACGGGACGGTTCAGGTAAAGAACCATACCGAGCTGGAACTGGTGTTCAAGGACCCGGCCACAGGAGAACTGCATCCAGGGGTGGCGAACACGATAAAGAACGGAAGCAATCTGTTTGTAGAGTTTCCGGGATATTCGGACTACCGGCACATTCCGGTGATCGGTAAAGGGGTTACTTTTCAGCTTCCGCATTGCCCGGACGTATGGGGGATGATGTGCGAAGGGGATTTGGAGGAAGTGTACCGCTTCCGGAGCTTCGGTTGGAAGATGAAGAAAATGCATCTGATGACATGCCTGGCGGGCGTGGTGCTGAACGGTCTTCTATTCGGCCTGCTGGCCTGGAGTCTGCCTCCGGTCACGGGGCTGATCGCGGTTCTGGCGGCAAACCTGCTGTTCGGCTGGATCGCGGTCTCGGTTCTTGAACGCAGGGGGACGCGGCGGACGGCGGAGCATTTTCGCAGCCTGAGCCGGTTCATCCGAATCAATGCCGAAGGCAAAGGGGATTTGACCCAGCGGCTGGACCTGCGCGAATTTGCGGATGACGAGGCCAAGGAGCTCGGCAAATGGGTAAACAGCATGATCGATGCCCTGGAGGGCATCATGCTGCAGGTTAAGCAGGCGGCGCAGGACGTTCAGGACAGCCAGCATGTGCAGCATGCAACGGCCCAGTCGACCGCCAACTCGACGGAGCGGGTGAGCGGGAAGGTTCACAGCATGATCCGCGGCATCCGCGGCCAGTTGAAGGATATTGACGTGGCCAAGGACGTGTCGGTGGAGATGAGCGTTAGTCTGCGGGAAATCGAGGAGGCGGCCGCTCAGCAAATTGCGGTGGCGCAAAGCGAAGTGCAGCATATCGGCGACAAGATGAAGCAAATCCAGGACAAGGTGGAGGAGAGCCACCGGACTATTCGGACGTTTATGGAAACGACGCGGGATATTGCCGGCCTGCTGACGGCCATCGAGAACATTTCCAAGCAGACCAATCTGTTATCGCTGAACGCGTCGATCGAAGCGGCGAGGGCTGGCGAGCATGGTCAAGGCTTCTCGGTAGTGGCGGGGGAAATCCGCAAGCTGGCCGAGCTTACCCGGCATTCCACCGAGCAGATCCAGCGGACGCTGCGGCAGATCGGCGGGCAGGTGGAACTGGCCTTTGCCTCCATGGACGAAGGCAGTCGGGCGGTGGAGGAGGGCACGAAAATCGTCGCTTCGGCCTCTGAAATGCTGGGACAGGCTGGCAATCAGGACAGCCTCAAGACCAAGATGGTCGGTGAAGTGGTAGGCATCATGGAAAAGGTAGCCGCCGTCAGCATCGAAAACCGCAGCATATCGGCAGAGGTGGAAGGCACCCTGCAGGAGCTGCAGGAGGACATGCAGCATGTTCGGGGCACATCGGAAAGTGTGGAGTCCATCACCGGATCGCTGCTTCAGCTTGTCAACCAGTTCCGCTTGACCGAGACGCGGAGAAGATAGCGGGAAGACGGTGGCGTCGCATAACCTGCTGCTGCCGGATAAGTTCATTAGACAAAGCTCGTGCCCCTTTATCAGGGCGGCGCGGGCTTTTTTTAGTGGATAGCGAATTGGGACTGCCTGCTCCAGTTATGGTATGATGGAAAAAACAAGGGGAACGGGTGATCCTATGTCTGAAGAGAACCGGGAGCGGGCGGAGGTTCGGATATCGGTCCGGCCGCTGGTGGAATATGCTTTCTCAAACGGGGATATCGATTCCGGATTCCGGTCGGCCACCGCCATGGTCGAAGGCACACGAATCCACCAGCAGGTGCAGAAAACTTACGGGGAAGGCGACCAGAAGGAAGTGTTCCTGAAGCGGGAAATCCCGTTCGGAGACCTGACTTATGTCATCGAAGGAAGATGCGATGGCCTGATCCAAACGGATGACGGCTGGATGATCGATGAGATCAAATCGACCGCTGCGAGCCTGGATGCGATGGAGAGGGACGGAAAGCCCGTTCACTGGGCACAGGCCCAAGTCTACGCTTATATTTATGCCATGGACCACGGCCTGGACCGGATGACGGTGCAGCTTACCTACGTCGAGACGCATACCGGCACGGAGCGCCGTTTCCGGCGGGTGATGACGCTGGCGGAGCTCGAGGCCTTTGTGATGGGGGTGCTCGAGGTCTACACTCCGTATGCCGCGCTCCGGCTGAAAAATGCGCATCTCCGGGACGAGAGCATCCGCGCGCTGCCGTTCCCGTTCGACACTTACCGGGAAGGACAGCGCAAGCTGGCGGGAGCGGTCTATCAGGCGGTGAAGGAGAAGCGGAAGCTGTTTGCCAAGGCCCCGACGGGGATCGGCAAGACGATGTCCACGCTGTTCCCGTCCGTGAAGGCGATCGGGGAGGGGCTGCTTGGGCAGATCTTTTATTTGACGGCCAAGACGATCACCCGAACGGCCGCTGAGCAGGCCTTCGCCCTGATGCAGGCCAAAGGGCTGTGGATGCAGACGGTGACGATTACGGCCAAGGACAAAGTCTGCTTTCAGGAGGAGACGGTCTGCCGGAAGGACGCCTGCCCGTTTGCGGACGGCTACTATGACCGGGTTAACGGGGCGATTCTGGACATGCTGTCCCAGGAAACGGTGATGGACCGCGCCGTCATTGAGCGTTACGCGCGCAAGCATCAGGTATGTCCCTTTGAGTTTTCGCTGGACGCGGCTTACGCAGCGGATGCGGTCATTTGCGACTATAATTACATCTTTGATCCGCGGGTTTCGTTCAAACGGCTGCCCGAGGAGCAGAAGAGGCAGACGGTGCTGCTCGTGGACGAAGCCCATAACCTCGTTGATCGGGGCCGGGACATGTTCTCGGCTGAGATCGGCAAGTCGGCATTTCTTGAGCTGAAGCGCGGATACAAGGGCGTGGATGCCGGGGTTCAGAAGGCGGCGGATGCGGTCAATAAATTTTTTATCGAACTGAAAAAAGAAATGGGCGAAGCCCGCCAGAAGCAGTGGCAGGAACAGCCTCGCGAGCTCGGTGAGCGGCTGGAGCTGTTCATCGCCGAAGCCGAGCGGGAGCTGCTGGCTCCCAAAGGCGAACCCGGGCTGCAGGAGCAGCTGCTGGATGCCTATTTTGCGTCGCAGCATTATATCCGGATCGCCAAGCTGTATGACGAACGCTTTCTGACGTATGCCGAGATTCACGGCGGCGACTGCGTGTTGAAGCTGTTCTGCATGGATCCGTCCTACCTGCTCGCCCAGGCGGGAAAAGGCTTCCGCTCGACCGTGTTCTTCTCGGCCACTCTGTCTCCGCTGTCCTACTATAGGGACATGCTGGGCGCCGGCGAGGAGGACTACAGCTTGTCTGTGCCGTCGCCGTTCAGCCGGGAGCAGCTGGATGTGCGCATCGAGCCGCTGTCCACCAGGTACCGGGACCGGGACGACACCCGGGACGCGCTGGTGAAGCTGCTGCATGGCCTCATATCGGAGCGCAAAGCGAATTACATGGTCTTTTTCCCGTCGTACCAATATATGCGTATGGTGGTCGAGCCTTTTGCGGAGCTGCATCCGGAGGTTGGCATCATCGTGCAGGATACCGGAATGGCCGAGGAGGAGCGGGAGCGGTTCCTCGCGGCGTTCCAGGCGGACAATGCGGATACACTCGTCGGCTTCGCCGTACTTGGGGGCATTTTCTCCGAAGGCATCGACCTGCAGGGGGATCGGCTGGGAGGCGTCGTCGTGGTCGGCGTGGGCCTGCCGCAGCTCGGTTTTGAACGGAACCTGATTCGGGATTACTTTAATGAAAACGGGAAAAGCGGGTATGATTACGCCTACGTGTTCCCGGGGATGAACAAGGTGTTGCAGGCCGGAGGGCGGCTGATCCGATCCGAGCAGGATACGGGCGTGCTGGTGCTGGTCGACGACCGTTTTCTCCAGCGGCACTATCAGGGACTGCTCCCGGATGAGTGGAAGGGATTCACCGTCGGGAGGCCTTAGGCGGGCGAGACACGGCACAGCGAAGTGGTCCGCCGGGCGGCTTGGTCTTGACGGGATTTGGTTCCGCAAACGGGATGGATACGGGGGCGTGCGATACGTTCCCAACAAATCGTAGCCAAACGGGACGGCCCCCGGTATAGTGGAGAAAACAGGATAAAGGTGGGATCGCGCAGGATGACACTTCGTATCGGATTGATCGGAACCGGATGGTTCAGCGGCGTACATGCCGACAACTTGGCGGCGATGGATGGAGTAAAGCTGACTGCGGTTTGTGGTACAAGCCTGGAGAAAGCAGACCGGATGGCGCGGCGTTACGGGGCCGAGGGATATGAGGATCTGGATGCCATGCTGGACGCGGGGCCGCTCGACGCGGTGTATATCTGCGTGCCGCCGATGGCACACGGCGAAATCGAAATGAAGCTGATTGAGCGTGGTATTCCGTTTTTGGTGGAAAAACCGCTTGGGCTCGACACCAGCTTACCGGAACAAATTCTGGCCCGGGTCCGCGAGACGGGGCTGTTGACGTCGGTGGGGTACCATTTCCGCTACCAGCACAATGCGGCGCGGCTGAAGGAGGAGCTGTCGAACCATACGACCGGCATGGTGCTGGGACGGTGGATGGACAGCATGCCGGGCGTGTCCTGGTGGAGACGGCAAAGCGGCTCCGGCGGGCAGTTTATCGAGCAGACGACGCATATGGTCGACATGCTCCGGTATACGGCCGGTGAAGTGGAAGAAGTGTATGCGCTTTACGGGGACCGGGTTAAGCGGAGCCAGGTGGACGGGGTGGAAGTTGCCGACGTGGGAACGGTCACGTTCCGCCTGGCGAGCGGCGTGGTAGCGAACATTTCCAACACATGCGTCCTGCCGGAAGGCGGCGGGCTGAGCCAGACGGGACTGACGTTCTACACCGACCGGGGGATTGTCGATTGGAACCCGCAGCGGCTGCAGCTGGCGGCGCCCGGCGTCACGACAGAATATACGGAGCAGGGGAGCCCCTATGTACGCGAAACGGAAGCGTTTCTCCATGCGCTGCGCACCGGAGACCGCTCCCGTATTCTTTCAAGCTATGAGGATGCCTGCCGGACGCAGGCCGTGACTTGTGCCGCATTGGCCTCGGCATCTACCGGCAAGCCGGTCCGCCTCTAACTCCTTACCACATCAGCATGAGCAGCGGCGCCGCGCCGAGCGTGAACAGGGCGGCCAGGATCATCGAGACGCTGGAGATCGCTCCGCTCATCGAGCTGAAGCCGAAGGCCAAGGACGTTCCCGTTCCGTGGGCGCTCGTGCCGAGCAGCACGCCGCGGGCGATTTCGTTCTCGATCCGCAGGATGCGCAGAATCATCGGCCCGAGCACGGAGCCGAGCAGGCCGGTCATAATGACGAAGACCGCCGTAATGTTCGGCACCCCGCCGATGACCTGCGATACGTTCATGGCGATCGGCGTCGTGATCGAGCGGGGGATCAGGCTGGTCACCAATGAAGTGTCCAGCTTCAGCCCTTTGGCGAGCACCGCCGAAGAGATCATAGCCATGAAGGAACCGGTAAGCACGCTGACGACGATTTCGACGGCGTGCTTTTTGAGTACTTTGAAATTTTTATAGAGCGGCACCGCAAAGGCGACCGTCGCAGGCTGGAGCATATCGCTCAGCCATTTCCCGCCGGCGTTGTAATGTTCATAGGGAATATGCGTGCACAGCAGGAAAATAATAATGATGCAGGGCGTCACCAGCAGCGGCGACAGATACACTTTGGGATACCGCTTATACAATCGTTTGGCTGCCATGTAGATCACGAGGGTTAGCAGCAGACAGATGAGACCGATCATCATGACACCTTCCGTTCTTTATGTTTGGCGATGCGTGCGGCGGTCAAGCCGGAGCTGGCCATGACCACGACCGTGCTGAAAATGACGACGAGCAGGATTCGTACCCCGTCGCTCTCCAGCATCGAAAAATATTTCATCACCCCGACGGCGGCCGGGATAAAGAAGAGCAGGAGCTCGGCGAGCAGCCAGTTCGCCCCGACTTCGATCCATTCGAGCTTGACGATGCCGGATTCGAGCAAAAGAAACAATACGATGATTCCGAGAATGCTGCCCGGCACCGGCAGATGCAGCAGACCGGCCAGCTGGTTCATCGCATATGAAAACAGCATTAAAACGGCGACCTGAACGGTCCCTTTGACGGCATGCTTCATCAATTGTTTTCGCCTTCCTTTCATTTATAATGAAAATTTTACAGCAATCATTTTCATAGGTAAAATGCATATATCGAATGGATATCATTCCATATGGCTATGGTAAAAAGATACCTATAAGTTGAAAAATCGAAATGGGTGATGGGCAAGTACGTAAAATGTCCCTACGATCACTCTTGTTTTCGGATTTCTTGATTGTATTGAACCCGCGTGAGGTAGAAATCCGAAAGCCAAATGTGACCGCTTCGCTTCTTCGGAATCATTTTTCTCCCTTGCTTGCATCGCATTCTTCAATTCAACTTATATGGATCCACCGCAGTCCACTTGGACTCCATATTCAAGGGAAGGAGAACGACGTATGGACATCCGCCAATTGCAGTATTTTATGGAGGTCGCCCGGCTGCAGAGTTTTACGAAGGCGGCGGAATCACTCTATATCACGCAGCCGTCGATCAGCAAAACGATCCGCAACATTGAGGAGGAGCTGGGCGTCACCCTGTTTGACCGTTCGGGCAAAAAGGTGGTGCTGACCGATGCCGGCCGCATTATTTACGAGCAGGCGCAGCCGATCGTGAAGTCGTTCCAGAGCTTGTCCTCCGAGCTCGGCGATTTGAAAAACCTGAAGAAGGGACATATCCGCCTCGGCCTGCCGCCGATGGTCGGATCGAGCTTTTTCCCTGAGGTGATCGGACAGTTTCATCAGAAATACCCGCAGGTGACGATGCAAATATTTGAGGACGGCGCCAAAAAGGTGGAGGTCGACGTAGAAAGCGGTTTGCTCGACATTGGCGTCGTGGTGCTGCCGACCGACGACTCGCTGTTCCACTCGTTTTCGTTCGTCCGGGAAAACCTGATGCTGCTGGTGCACCCGTCTCACCGTCTTGCGCATCGCGAGTGCGCCGGTCTTGCCGATCTGGCGGAAGAGAACTTCGTGCTGTTCCGGGAGGACTTTGCGCTGCATGACCGAATCATTACGGAATGCGTCAAGGTCGGATTTCAGCCGCATATCGTTTACGAAAGCTCCCAATGGGACTTGATCAGCGGCATGGTTGCCGCCAATTTGGGCATCGCCCTGCTGCCGGAAACAATCTGCCGGGAAATCAACCGGGAGCGGATCCGGATTATGCCGCTGGTGGAACCGGTCATACCGTGGCAGCTGGGGATGATCTGGCGCAGGGACCGTTACCTGTCCTATGCCGCGCGGGAATGGATCGCGTTTACGCAGGGGAAATTGATGGAGGACAGGGGGTAACCGGGCAGACTGGAACGCATTATTTCTAATGAGGTTCAAAGAAAAAAATCACATTTATCCACACCTCCTCAGACCTCCCATTTTTGCTTTTAAAGCGTTTTGGATTCACGCATGTATCTCCTCATTATTTTTATGTTTTACAACCATTAAATGGCCGTATAGATGCCTTAAAACTCGTATTTTCATGCGATTTCAGTCTGATATAATAAAAGATGGAAATGCGCATTTCTACGGAAACTACGAGCGAAAAGGACTGATTCACAATCAACCACGATGAAATGAGCAGCCGGTTTGCCGCGGGGAGCATCCCCAAGCTGCTGTTGTCTCTTGCACTTCCGGCGATTGCGGCTCAAATCGTCAACGCGCTGTACAATGTCGTCGACCGGATGCTGATCGGCAGGATGCCGGGAGGCGGTACCTTTGCATTAACCGGACTGGGCATCGCCTTCCCGCTGATCATGACCATCTCGGCGTTTGCGGCCCTCATCGGCCTTGGCGGCGCTCCGCTGGCCTCCATGAAGCTGGGGGAAGGGAAACCAAAGGAAGCGGAGAAGCTGCTCGGCAGCTGCTGCCTGATGCTCCTGCTTGTTTCGGGAGTGCTGACGGCGGTGCTGCTGTGTTTTCACCGTCCCCTGTTGATCGCCTTCGGGGCGAGCGGTAAAACACTGCCCTATGCCAGTGAGTATATGGGCATCTATTTGTTGGGGACGGTCAGCGTGCTGATGTCCCTTGGGCTGAATTCTTTTATTTCCATTCAGGGTTTTGCCAAAACGGCAATGGCCACGGTCTGTGCCGGAGCTGTGCTGAACGCCATCCTGGCACCCCTTTTTATATTTCCGATGCATATGGGAGTCCGCGGGGCCGCCTTGGCAACCGTAATTTCCCAGACTGCGTCCGCTATATGGGTGCTGTCGTTTCTTACATCCAGGCGCAGCCATCTCCGCCTTCGGCTCCGCAACCTGCGGGTGAACCCCCGGATGGCGTGCCGCATCCTTGCGCTGGGGTTGTCCCCTTTTATCATGCAGTCGACGGAAAGCCTGATCCAGATCGTGTTTAATATTTCCCTTGCACGGTATGGTGGCGATTTGTATGTGGGCGCAATCAGCATTCTGACCAGCCTCATGCAGCTGTTTTCCCTGCCTTTATCCAGCTTTGCGCAGGGAGCACAGCCGGTCATCGGCTACAATTATGGATCGGGAGACTATGCAAGGGTGAAGGCGGCGATCCGGTTTTGTACGGCCGTTTGCGGTGTCCTCGGCATCGTGATGTGGGCAGTGGCGGTGTTCTTGCCGCGATTTCCCGTCATGATTTTCACGGATCAGGCTGATTTGATTGCGCTGACGGAAAGGCTGATGCCAGTCTTTTTCCTGGGGACATGCATTTACGGCATTCAGCTGGCGCTGCAGCAGATGTTTCTTGCGCTTGGGCAGGCGAAGGTATCCATCTTTATTGCCGTCCTGCGTAAAATTATTTTGCTGATTCCTTTGGTTTTTGTGCTGCCAGAGTTCATATCGCCCAAAGCCGATGCCGTCATTATGGCCGAGCCGATTGCAGATGCCTGCGCGGCGGTCACCTGCTGCATCTTGTTTGCGGCGACGGTCAAACGTCTGCTGCGGAATCCTGATCTTGCAAGCACAGCCGATCCATGAACAAAATATTGTTGGACTTTATTAGATATGTTTTAATTGACATATAAATCGGAAAGATCATATAATTAGGTTGCCTATTTAATTGGTAACCTAATTATTTTTTTGTGCGGGATATTATCCTTCATAGCACGTTGGGGAAAGGAGGATTGTTGGCGTCATGAACGACGATGGCAACAACCGTCAGAAAGCCTTCTGCCAGGGTACGGAACCGCAGGAGCATGATCAGCACCACGAAACCGTTGTCCAGTTGCTTCAGGCGGTCATGCGATTTAACAGAGGTGAGTTTCGTCACCGGGTAATCGAAGGCTTGAAGATGAGCGAGATGGGGCTGATGGTGCTCCTCATGCGTCATGTCGAGCCGGATAGCCCGGGACTGAAGGTGTCCGAGATCAGTGGGATGCTGGGGGTCACTTCTCCGACCGTCACCCAGTTTGTCAAAGCGCTGGAGAAGAAGAAATGGATCGTACGGACGCCGGATGAGGCGGACCGAAGGGTGGTCCGGATCAAGCTCAGCGAAGAGGGGCGGGAAGCGATTATCCAAGCCCGTAAGGCGACGATTCATTCCTTCAAGGGGCTTGTCGATCACCTGGGCATCGAGGAGAGCGAGAAGCTGTCCGAGCTGCTGACCAAGGCTTATAAGTATTATGAAAGCAAAACGCAGAATGATTCATCGGATGGAGGTGAAGTGTCAACATGCTGAAGCTTTTTCGTTCATTGAAGCCGTTCTGGCTTCTGATCCTGTTCACATTTGTGCTTGTGTTTCTGCAGTCCATGTCGGACCTGTATCTCCCGACGCTGATGTCGGACATCGTGGATAAGGGCATCATCGAGGGAGACATTCCTTACATTTGGAAAATCGGCGGCTTTATGCTGGCCGTAGCTCTGGGGGGAGCCATTTGCTCCATTGCCGCGAGCTACCTGTCCGCCAAAGTGGCGGGCGGATTCGGCAGATCGATGCGCAGCCGGGTATTCCAGCATGTCCAGAATTTCTCCCTGCAGGAATTTGACAAGCTGGGCACGGCTTCGCTCATTACCCGCACCACCAATGATATCGCCCAGACCCAGCAGGTGCTGACCATGATGCTGCGGATGATGATCAGCGCGCCGATGATGTGTATCGGCGGGATTATTATGGCGGTGTCCAAGGATGCCAAGCTGTCCCTGATCATCGTCGTGATCGTTCCGGTGTTGGCGGGCTCCATTGCCCTCATAGCCGGTATGGGAATGCCGCTGTTCAAGGCGATGCAGGTCAAGCTGGACAAACTGAACCGGGTGCTTCGCGAAAACCTGACCGGGATCCGGGTCATTCGTTCGTTTAACCGGATTCAGCATGAGCAGGAGCGTTTCAAGGAAGCCAACTACGATCTGACCAGCACGGCGGTCCGGGTCAACAAAATCATGGCGGCCATGATGCCGATCATGATGATCGTCATGAACTTATCGACCATCGCCATCGTCTGGTTTGGCGGCCTGCGCATCAGGGACGGACATATGCAGGTCGGGGACCTGATGGCTTTTATCCAGTACGCCATGCAGATCATGTTCTCCCTGATCATGGTTTCCATGATCTTCGTCATGGTACCGCGCGCTTCCGCATCCGCTGCGCGGATTAACGAGGTGCTCAGCATTACGCCGGATATCGACGATCCGCTCGTTGCACAATCCTCTGAAGAAGGACGCGGCTATTTGGAATTCCGGGACGTGACGTTCAGTTATCCGGGCGCGGAGCAGCCGGCGCTGTCGGGGATTTCATTCACCGCCAAGCCGGGGGAGACCACGGCGATTATCGGCGGCACCGGTTCCGGCAAGTCGACTCTGCTCAGCTTGATTCCGCGCTTCTATGATGTAGCGGAAGGCAGTGTGCTGGTCGACGGGGTCGACGTCCGCGAGATGACGCAGGAGGAGCTGCGCGCCAAGATCGGCTTCGTGCCGCAGAAGGCGCTGCTGTTCACCGGGACGATTGCGGACAATATCCGCTACGGCAAAAAGGACGCCACCGATGAAGAAATCCGCGAAGCGGCGGATATCGCCCAGGCGACCGAATTTATTATGAATATGAAAGACGGCTTTGAGTCGGAAATTGCCCAGGGCGGAAACAACGTGTCCGGCGGGCAGAAGCAGCGCTTATCCATAGCGCGGGCGCTGGTACGCAGACCGGAAATCTATGCGTTCGACGACAGCTTCTCGGCGCTTGATTTCAAGACGGATGCGAAGCTGCGCAGCGCGTTGAAGCCGGTGACGCGGGACGCAACCGTTCTGCTCGTGGCGCAGCGGGTCAGCACGGTCATGGACGCCGACCGGATCATCGTCCTCGACGAAGGGCAGATTGCCGGCATCGGCACCCACCGCGAGCTGATGGAGACCAGTGACGTTTACCGCGAAATTGTATCCTCACAGCTGTCAGAGGAGGAGATCGCATGAGTGAACAAACAAGAAGACCCGGACCCCAGATGGGAGGGCCCCGGCATCCCGGCGGCCATCCCGGCCAAATGATGCCTGCGCAGAAGGCCAAGGACTTCAAGGGCTCCCTGAAGCGGCTGGTCGGCTATCTGCGGCCGCGGCGGGGGACGCTGATCGTTATTTTTCTGACGGCGATTCTTAGTACGGTGTTCAGCATCGCGAGCCCGAAAATTCTCGGCAAGGCGATTACCAAGCTGCTGGAAGGCGTCATCGCGATGGCGAAGGGGACGCCGGGCGCTGGCATTGACTTTACCTACATCACCCAAATCCTGCTGATTCTGATTGGTCTGTACCTGTTCAGCGCAGCGTTCAGCTATATTCAGCAGTATCTGATGGCCGGCGTGGCACAGAAGGTTGTGTACGATATGCGGGAGCAGATCAATGCGAAGCTGTCGCGCCTGCCGCTGAAATATTTTGATTCCCGGACGCATGGGGAAATCTTGAGCCGCGCGACCAACGACGTCGACAACATCAGCACCACGCTTCAGCAGAGCTTGACACAGCTGATCACATCGATCGTGACGCTGGTCGGCGTCATCGTGATGATGCTGTCGATCAGCCCATGGATGACGCTGATTCTGATCGTGACGCTGCCGCTCAGCTTCATCGTCATCAAAGCGGTAGCTTCCCGGTCCCAAAGGCATTTTATGGCCCAGCAGGCTTCTCTGGGACAGCTCAACGGCCATGTGGAGGAAATGTACACGGGCCATAAAATCGTGAAGGCCTTCGGCCGCGAGCGGGAGTCCGTCGAGGATTTCAACAAAATCAACGAAAAGCTGTACAGCTCCGGCTGGAAAGCCCAATTCATCTCCGGCATCATCATGCCGATGATGATGTTTATCGGCAATATCGGCTATGTACTGGTCTGCGTGGTCGGGGGGATCTTCGTCACCCACGGCCGCATTACGATCGGGGATGTGCAGGCGTTCATCCAGTACGCCAGACAGTTCACCCAGCCGATTATGCAGACGGCCAACATTGCGAACATCATCCAGTCCACCATCGCTTCGGCGGAGCGTGTGTTCGAGCTGCTGGATGAAGAAGAAGAAGTGCCGGAAGCGGCGGATGCGGCTGTCCTGAACAATCCGAAGGGGGCCGTGGAGTTTGAGCATGTGCGGTTCGGCTATAAGGAAGACGCAATGCTCATTGAAGACATGAACATCGACGTGAAGCCGGGACAGACGATCGCCATCGTCGGGCCGACCGGTGCCGGTAAGACGACGCTCATCAACCTGCTCATGCGCTTCTATGAGCTGAACGGCGGGGCGATCACCATCGACGGCGTGAACATTACCCACTTGAAGCGCGGCAATTTGCGCAGCATTTTCGGCATGGTGCTCCAGGATACCTGGCTCTTCAACGGGACGATTATGGAAAATATCGCTTACGGCCGGGCCGGCGCCACGAACGAGGAAGTGATCGAGGCGGCCAAGGCGGCTCATGCCGATCACTTCATCCGTACGCTTCCGGACGGCTACGACACCGTGCTCAACGAAGAAGCGTCGAACATTTCCCAAGGGCAGAAGCAGCTGCTGACGATTGCGCGTGCCATTCTGGCCGACCCGTCCATTCTCATTCTGGATGAAGCGACCAGCAGCGTCGACACCCGGACGGAGGTCTTTATTCAGAAGGCGATGAACGACCTGATGAAAGGCAGAACGAGCTTCGTCATCGCCCACCGGCTGTCCACGATCCGTGACGCCGATCTGATTCTGGTCATGAACCAGGGCAGTGTGATCGAGAAGGGCAACCACGAAGAGCTTCTGGCCAAAGGCGGCTTCTACGCCGATCTGTATAACAGCCAGTTTTCCGGCGGAAGCATTCAGGAGGTTGTCTGAGGGTGAAGGCGACCCCACCCGCAACCCTTATCATCCGCATTTCAAAAGAGCAGCCATGACGGCTGCTCTTTTTTTGGAATATTGGCAGTTTATGCTTGAATATCGAACGTGTGTTTGTCAATATTGATCTTAGAAGTTCATTCATGAATAAAAAACGCAGACCGAACCTGCGGCGAATGCTTGATCACTTTACAGGAGTCAGGAGGAACGGAACATGAAAGAAACGATCCCGCTGCTTACACCCTTCAGCATCGAACGAACCATGGTCGCGGTCAGGGGGCAAAATCCTCGGCTCGTGCTGGCTCATCCGGAATACCCGGTATTCACGAAGGTGATTCCGGCGGAAGGGCGCGACATTCCGGTCACTGTGTCCTTGGTGGAGACCGGCCAGGGACCGGCGGCGGAGGTGGAGCTGCTGCAGGCGTGCAATTCGAAGGAAACCGAAGCCGTCCGGGCGTATGTAGGCAAAATGCTGTCCAACCATGTGGACCTCAGGCCGTTCTATGCGCAGCTTCAGGATGAGCCTGTCATCGGCTCCATTCTTCCGGGGCTGCACGGGCTGAAAATACTGCTGGAGCCAAATTTGTTTCAAAATCTGGTGCGGACAATTATCGGTCAGCAGATGAACCTGAGCTTTGCCGCTTCGCTCGTCTCGCGGATCACCGAGCAGTACGGCACCCCCGTGACGATCGGGGACCATACGCTCTACAGCTTCCCGAAGCCGGAAGCGCTGGCCGCGCTCGAACCGGACGAGCTGCTGCCGCTGCAGTTCAGCCGCCGCAAAGCCGAGTATATTACTGGCCTGGCGCGGCAGGTAGCGGAAGGCTCTCTCGACCTTAACGCCATGCCGGACCTTGCGGACGAAGAGATTTTCAACCGGCTGCTCCCGATCCGCGGCGTCGGCAAATGGACGGTCGAGTGCTTCCTGCTCTTCAGCGTAGGCCGAACCGATTTCTTCCCGGCCGATGACATCGGACTGAAAAATGCGATGAAGGTGCTGTGGGGCTTTGACAGCCAGCCGGCTTCCCCGCTCATGCTGGAAATCAGCCACAGCTGGTCGCCATGGCGGAGCTATGCCGCTTACTACTTATGGGCCTGGCTCGACGAGTGGAAGCTGCGGCAGAAGCAGGAGAAGGAACAGAAGAAGCCTGTCCGCGGCAAGTCGGCCCGGAAAGCCTCGGAACAATAGCGGCGGCTGACCTACGCCATAATCGAGCCGCATGCCACCAACCCATCGAGGCCGCCTTCAGCCAGTCCTAACCGCTACGCTTCCTGCATGCCGACCCCGTTCCAGAACATGTTGACGATCTCCTGGGCCAGTTCGCCCGCGGACGGGGCGAATTCTTTGGCAATCTCCCGGTTGCCGATCATCAGCATGGATGCCAGCGTGTGCGCCATAAGGAGCGGGTGTGCGGAGCGCACCTCCCCGTTTTTGATCGCCTCGGTGAAGCTGACGGTCAGCACATCGTGAATCTGGTCCTCGCTGACGCGGATTTCCTCCAGCTGTTCGGGCGCCAGCGAGGCGCTGGCATCGCGCATGATCGTTTCAAAGTCTCCGTGCGGGAAACGAAGCTTGTTCTCGGCCAGCTCCACGAGCCGGTCGTAGAGCGGCTTGTCCTGCTGCATAATCCGGAGGGAAGCATTGCGCGCCTTCTGCATCATGGCGGTGACGGCCGCCGTGAAGAGCTGGGCTTTATTTTCAAAGTGATAGTAAATGGAGGCCTTGGTTACGCCGCATACTTGGGCAATTTGCTGCAGCGAGACCGGCTCATAGCCGTACTCCATGAACAGGGCGGAAGCTGTTTTCAGGATGAATTCGTTCATGGGAGTGTCCTCCTGCCGGCGTTTGGGCCGGCCCGGGGAGCGTTTAACCGGATGTTTTCCCTGAGATTGTTCCATATCGTTGTCCTCCATAATCTAAGTAGTTGATCGTTGTCCTCCAGTAACTCCAAGATCCTGTTCTAAATCCTGATTGATAATTAACCTTCCGGTATATATAATTAATGTGGCATGGCAACAGCGGATGTGCCTTTCATTGAAATCTGAGATTGTATGCCGCCTGATAAGGCTGAAAAGTGCGGCGGTCCGTTCTGTCCCATATTGTATCACGGAGCCTGCGGAAGCCGCACTTTAACGGATTAACATGTACTTATACTATACCATTTTGGCACCTGTAACAGGTGGGGAGGAGCAGAATATGGGGGATCCCGGATACGGGCGCTGGGTCGCCGGAAAAAGAAGCAAATGGATCACGCTGGCCGTTTGGGTCATCATCGTGGGCGTGCTGAGTGCCATCTGGCCGATGGTCAACAGCGAGGTCCAGAACAATGCGGCCAATCTGGACGACGCCAAGCCTTCGGTTCATGCTGAACGCATCGCGGAGGAGCAGTTCAGCAGCGATGCAGGGGTTCCCGCCCTGCTGGTCTGGCACCGTAAAGGCGGGCTGAAAGACGACGATTTGAAGCATGTACAGAAGGTGTATGCCGAATGGAGCGCGAATCCGGTTCCTTATCAGGATTCGGTTCCGCCATTTTACCAAATGCCGGCGGCTGCGCTGAAAGCGATGCTGTCCGAGGACCAGAGCACGCTGGTCACCCCCGTGCTGTTCGAGAAAAGCGCAGACAGCGACCAGCTGAAAGAAGGGGTGGAGCAGCTGAAGTCCGGGATCACGCATGAAACTGAGCAGGATCCCTTCGCCGCAAGCCATAACGCCGGTTCGGACCTCAGCGTCCGCGTCACCGGTCCGGTCGGCATTTCGATCGACGCGACCGGCCTCTTCAAGAACGCGGATTTCAAGCTGCTCATGTCCACCGTCATTTTGGTGCTGGTCATCCTGCTGCTCATTTACCGCTCGCCGATTTTGGCGCTGATTCCACTGATCGCCGTCGGCTTTGCGTATGGCGCAGTCAGCCCCCTACTCGGCTTGATGGCCCAGAAGGGCTGGATCACCGTCGATTCCCAAGCCGTCTCGATCATGACGGTGCTGCTGTTCGGGGACGGGACGGACTACTGTCTGTTCCTGATCTCGCACTTCCGCCATTTGCTGAAGGAAGAAGAGAGCAAGACCCGGTCGCTGCTGCGGGCCGTGACGGAATCCTCAGGCGCGATCGCCATGAGCGGCTTCACGGTGGTCCTGTCGCTGCTGGCCCTGCTGCTGGCGAAGTACGGGGCATACCACCGTTTTGCGGTTCCGTTCAGCGTCTCCATTCTTGTGATGGTGATCGCGAGCTTGACGCTGGTACCGGCGCTGCTGGCGATTTTCGGGCGGACGTCGTTCTTTCCGTTCGTTCCCCGCACGCCGGAGATGGAAGAGGAACGCGCCCGCAAGAAGGGCAAACCGGTACCGGCCCGCAAGCCGAAGCGTCCCGGCTTTGCCAGCCGGCTCGTGGTCCGCAGACCTTGGATGATCGTCATTGTGACGGTGATCGTGCTGGGCGCGCTCGCTTCCGTATCCAGCCAGGTGAAGTTCACCTACGATATTATGTCATCTTTTCCGAAAGATATGGCCTCGCGTGAAGGCTTCGATACGATCGGGAAGCAGTTCAGCCCCGGGGAACTGGCCCCGGTGAAAATCATGGTCGATACGGAAGGGCAGCCGGACGGCCTGGAGCAGAAGCTGAAGGAGCTGCCTTATGTGGATGAGGTGTCAAAAGGGCAGCCGGGCAGTCAAAATGCCAATATTATCGCCTATGACGTCACGCTCGATATGAATCCTTATTCCAGTGAAGCGATGGACCAGATTCCCCACCTGCGGAGCACGGCAGAGCAGGCGCTTCAGGCGGCAGGGGTGGGTTCCCCGGCGGATAAAGTGTGGATCAGCGGCCAGACCGCCGAGCAATACGATACCCGCGAGACCGGCGACCGCGACACGTTGGTCATTATTCCGGTCGTCATCGGGATGATTACGCTGCTGCTGCTCGTGTATTTGCGGTCGATCACCGCAACGGTGTATTTGATGTTGACTGTTATTTTGTCTTATTTCTCGGCGCTTGGGCTGGGCTGGCTCATCATCCATTACGGGCTTGGCGCGGACGCGATCCAAGGGGCGATTCCGCTCTATTCATTCGTGTTCCTGGTGGCGCTGGGCGAGGACTACAACATCTTCATGATCTCGAGCATTTGGAAAAAACGGAAGCATATGCCGTTAAAGCAGGCGATTCAGGAGGGCGTGTCCGAGACGGGCTCGGTCATCACCTCCGCCGGCCTCATTCTGGCCGGGACCTTCGCGGTGCTCGCCTCGCTGCCGATCCAGGTGCTGGTCCAGTTCGGCATCATTACCGCCGCGGGTGTCCTGCTGGACACCTTCATCGTCCGGCCGTTTCTCGTGCCGGCCATTACGGCGCTGCTGGGCCGCTTTGCTTTCTGGCCGTCTTCCCATACGGAGGCCGAGAACACCAAGGCCGGCATGCCGTCCTGATCCATCAAAGGAGGAGTCCCTGTTTTTCAGGGGCTCCTCCTTTGTGCTCCCACCGAACATCTTTCGACCGCCGCCCAACCCGACCCATCCAGCCTGCCGCAAGATTCACCATTTGCTCAAGCCTTACACGGCTGTGGCTTCGGCGTCTGGCTTATAATAGGGAGAGACAGACCCTTTTTACGAACGACGAGGTGAACGCGGCATGAAGGTGTATGACGTTCTGCAGAAAGATGCGGAAGAATATATATTATTGTGTTACCAGGAGCTTGGCAAGACGGAGGCCGAGACCGTCCGGAGGCTCGCGGAAATCAGGGCCAGCATTGAAGAGACCGGAACGTATGAGCATACGTACGAGGAACTGGTTCACGGGGCAAAAATGGCCTGGCGCAACAGCAACCGCTGCATCGGCCGCCTGTTCTGGGACTCGATGCAGGTCATCGATGAGCGGGGCCTTGAGCGGCCCGGCGACATTGCCGAGGCGCTGCTGCGTCATATCGAACGCGGCACGGGCGGCGGCAAAATCGTGCCGACGATCACGGTATTTAGGCCGTCGGTACCCGGCATGAGCGATATCCGCATCCTGAACCACCAGCTGATCCGCTATGCGGGGTACGAGAACGGCGGAACGACCACCGGTGATCCGGCTTCCGCCCTGTTTACGAGGCTGTGCATGAAACTGGGCTGGACGGGAGAAGGGACGCCCTTCGACGTCCTTCCGCTTGTCATTCAAGGCGGGGAAGGCAGGCCTGAGCTATTTCCCATTCCGCCGGAGCTGGTCATGGAAGTGCCGATCACGCATCCGGATATCCCCGCCTTCGCCGAGCTGGGCCTGCGCTGGTACGCCGTGCCGATCATTTCCGATATGGAACTCGTGATCGGCGGCATCCGCTATACGGCGGCTCCGTTTAACGGTTGGTACATGGTGACCGAGGTCGGTGCGCGAAATTTCGCCGATGAACAGCGGTATAACATGCTGCCGCGGGTGGCGGAGCTGATGGGCTTGTCCACAGCGAGCGAAACCTCGCTCTGGCGGGACCGCGCACTCGTCGAGATGAACGTCGCCGTGCTGCATTCCTACAAGCAGGCGGGGGTCAGCATGGTGGATCACCATACGGCGGCTTCCCAGTTCCGGCTGTTTGAAGAGCGGGAAGCCAGGAGCGGCAGAGAGGTCACCGGGAACTGGACGTGGTTGATCCCGCCGTTATCACCGGCGACGACCCATATTTTTCACCATTCGTATGACAACACGGTCAAGACGCCAAACTTCTTTAAGAGAGAGGCGTCAAACGCTACGCCGGAACAAGCGGGATGCCCTTTTCACCATTAGCATATCGACTCCGACACCCTGCAGACCCGAAAAAAGTGCTTGATTGCTTGTTGCTTTTCGCCTGCTGCGTCGTATAATGATTTATTAGGTTATTTGACATTAAAGGGGATAAAGATAGAGCGTTGAACACCATACATTTGAACGAAATCATCCGTGAGCTGGTCGGACGGTCGGGACTGGGGGTTCAGGTCCGTCTGAGAACACGGTCCCGGGATGGACGCCTGATCGGCGGCAAGTACGGGATGGTTTCCAAGCGGATCACGATGTATACCGGTGTGATCGAGGAACAATGCATGCAGATGTTCGGATCATTGGACCGGGTGGAGGAGTATTTTACGATTGTTCTGGCCCATGAGCTTGGGCATGCCGCGGATCTGGAGCTGCCTGCTCTCTCCGAATCGCTGGAAGACATGAATCTTACTGAGGAACAGCGGATGCGCGTGGCGCTGCAGATTGAAGAGAACGCATGGAACTATGCGCTGGAGCTGATTCCCGAAGCGGATCTGCCCATGATGAGCGCCATTATCGACGAGTCGCTGTATGCGTACCGGCTTCAGGTGGAGGAAGCGGGAGCCGAGGCGGGCATCGCCTGATGTCAGTCGGAATCGGCTGCCGCGGGGTCAGAGGCAGATCAGCTGCATCTTATAAAATAATAAAGGATAGGCTCGGCAGACCCTTTGGATCTCTCGAACCTATCCTTTTCTGGTTGCTCGGGCAAAATCCGCCTGCCCTACAGTATTGACTGCTTATTCCGCTGCGTTCAAAGGGCTGACGACGAGCTCATACTGGTTCAGCGTAGAGCCCAGAAGGACGTCCTTGCTGCCTCCGGCCCCGCGGTGGGAAGCGCGGAAGGACTCGCTCTGCGTCCAGTTTTTAAACGACGCCTCGTCCTCCCAGACGGTGGACACCTTCAGCTCCTCGGCTTCCGCCTCCTTGCTCTTGCCCAGCCATACCTCCATCCGGACAAAGCCCGGCATGTCCTGTACGCCCTTCGCATTCGCAAAACGCTCGGCCACGGCTTGTCCGTGCCCTTCCTTGATCAAAATCGTATTGGTAATGACTATCATAAGGAATCGCCTCCGATTGTGGTATCGTTCCTTAATTCAGTCTACTCGTGTGCATCCAGTTTCTCAAGCGGCTTGATAGCCGGTCCTTCAAACACGACCCCGTCATAGGAAAACCGGGAGCCGTGGCAAGGGCAGTCCCAGGTCCGCTCCGCCGCGTTCCACTCGGTTTCGCAGCCCATATGCGTACACGTGTTATCCACCAGATGAAGATTGCCCTCCGGGTCTTTATAAGCACCGGCTTTTTTACCGTTATGGCGGACCACGGCGCCTTCGTCAGGATTCAGGTCTTCGATCCGGGTGTGGACGAGGCCGACTTTGCCGGAAATCAGCTCTCCAGCCACATCGGCATTTTCCTTCACCAGGTTCATAATCGACGGGTCGGCGAGGAAACGGGACGGCGTGTACAGCTCGCTGTACGGATTGTCCCTGCCGATAATTTGATCCGATAACATCCGCCCGGCGAGGGTACCGCTGGTCATGCCCCATTTGTTGAAGCCGGTTGCGACGTAGATCCCTTCGTCCTTGGACGTAATTTGTCCGATATACGGCACTTTGTCGATGGTGACCAGATCCTGGGTGGACCAGCGGAAAGGAATGCCTTTGCTGCCCAGCAGTTTGCCCCCATAGGCTTCGAGCGCCTCATAGTAGGAGAAGGTGCACATATGCTGCCCGGTTTTATGCCCTTCGCCGCCGACGATGACCACCTCTTCGCCGTTCCAGGAGGCGGCCCGCAGCGAGCGCGTCGGCTTGTCCGCACTGATATACATGCCGCCGGCAAACGCCGTTTCCGGCTTCATAGCCAGCGCATACGAGCGGTCGGCATGCAGCCGCGCGAAATAAAAGCCGCCTTCATCGAGGAACGGGAAGTGGGTAGCAGCGACAACATGGCTGCATTGAATCTTGTGGCTTCCGCGGTAGGTGACGACCGTTAACGGCCCCTCCTTGTCCACCTTATGGACCGTCGTATTCTCATATACTTGTCCGCCAGCCTTCACGAACTCCTCCAACAGACGCCGCAAATAATGCAGCGGATGGAACCGGGCTTGTCCCGGCAGCTTGATGGCACCCGATGCGAACTGAGGAATCGGCAGCTTGCTTACCCATTCGCCGGGGATGCCCAGCTTCTCATAAGCTTCAAATTCCTTCTCCAGCTTATTGAGATCCTTATCCTTCTCCATATATACATAGGCGTCTTCCTCATGGAGACCGCAGTCGATATTCAGCTTGGACGCCGTATCCCGGATGAATTGCAGCGCATCCCGGTTGGCGTGATAATACATTGATGCCCGTTCCTGCCCAAAATGGCTCAGCAGTTCATCGTACAGCATGCCGTGCTGGGCTGTAATTTTGGCGGTCGTATGTGCGGTGGTGCCGTTCAGTACTTTCCCCGCTTCGACCAGGGCGACCTTCAGCCCTTCCCGGGCAAGCAGGTACCCGGTCGTAATTCCCGCAATTCCCGCGCCTACGATAGCAACGTCCACCTTGATGTCTTCCGCCAGACGCGGAAAGGAAGGGAGGTCCGTTGTCGCTCTCCATAAAGATTCAGGGTACTGCGGCAGCTCATTGGATATCGGTTCAGATGGTTGCATAGCATCGTAGCCTCCTAAGTATTTTCATTTCATTTATTACCACTTTTCGCCAAAAAGAAACGGAGCTTGCCCGGGCGGCGGCTTTTCTTCCCTGCGGGGGTTGTTTACAATAGTAGGGAAAGCCTAAATCGTCCTGCGGGCGGGCGGAAAACCGGCCTTAGGGCGGCCAATTGGGGAATCCCGATATGAACAAGGAGGCGCTGAGCAACGATGAAATACCGGAGACTGGGAAGAAGCGGACTGAAAGTGAGTGAAATCAGCCTGGGCAGCTGGCTGACTTACGGCGGATACGTGGAGCGCGAAAATGCAGTTCAGGCGATCCGGACGGCCTATGACGAGGGCGTAAATTTCTTTGACACGGCCAATGTGTACGAGCGGGGTGCGGCCGAGGAACTGTTGGGGCAGACGCTGAAGGCGTACCCGCGGGAGTCTTACGTGCTGGCAACCAAGGTGTTCGGAAAAATGGGGGACGGGCCCAACGACCAGGGACTGTCGCGGAAGCACATTATGGAGCAGTGCGACGCCAGCCTGAAGCGGCTGGGCCACGACTATGTGGACCTGTACTACTGTCACCGGTATGATGCCGATACGCCGATCGACGAAACGCTGCGGGCGTTGGATGACCTGGTTCGCAAGGGCAAGGTGCTGTACGTCGGCGTCAGCATGTGGACCGCGGCGCAGATGGAGGCCGCGCTCGGCACGGCTGACCGCTACCTGCTGGACCGCATCGTCGTAAACCAGCCGGTATACAATATGTTTCAGCGGGAGATCGAGCACGAGGTTATTCCGCTCGGCGAAGCGAAGGGTATCGGCCAGGTCGTTTACTCGCCGCTGGCGCAAGGCTTGCTGACAGGCAAATACACGGCGCCCGGCCAGGCTCCGGAAGGCAGCCGCGCCGCCAAGCTCGGCTGGAAGGAAGACCGCATCAGCGAAGAGAAGATCGCGAAGGTGCGCCAGTTGGAGAAGGTCGCCGCCGAGCTGGACACCAAGGTAGGCCAGCTGGCCCTGGCCTGGATTCTGCGGCAGCCGAATGTGGCAAGCGCGCTGGTGGGGGCGAGCCGTCCGGAGCAGGTCACCGAGAACGTGAAGGCCTCGGGCATTGAGCTTTCGGCGGACGTGCTTGAACGGATCGAACAAATTTTGAACTCCTAATGATCGAATAAGGCATGGCGAAGGCCGTCCTGCAGCGGGTATCCCGATACCGTGCTCGGGGCGGTTTTTTTTTCTCCAGGCCAGGGGTGCATCGCTCGTCTATGCCCACCGGATATCGGGCATGCTCTAGATACGCCAGGGACTTTCCGCCGGCGGCACGGCTTTACATCGGGCGGGGCAGCTTGTAAAGTAGTTCTACGTTGAATCTGTTGCGGCAAGAAAGCCAAGTGGAGGAAATCGGATTGAAACACAGATACGAGTTTATCGAACACCATGAGCATATGCCTTTTACGCTGTTCATCAACAGCATTGACCATATTCCGTTTCATTGGCATAAAGAGCTGGAGCTGATTTACGTCCTCAAAGGCTCGGTGGAAATCCATGTCGCCCAGGAGCGGCTGATTCTGCGGGAAGAGGACCTGCTGGTCATCAACAGCATGGACGTGCACAAAATCGACAAGACCGGCGAGGCCAACGTCCTGCTTACCCTGCAGGTCGATCCCGGCACGGTTCAGGCCCAGCCGCAGCAGTCCAAAAACCGGATCGACTGCAGCTCCGTGAACGCCCGGGGTGCGGACGAAGCCCGCTTTGCGCCCATCCGCTCCGGCCTTGCCCAAATGATGTGGGAGCTGAACAAGCG
Source organism: Paenibacillus favisporus (assembly GCF_040545415.1). Lineage (NCBI taxonomy): Bacteria > Bacillati > Bacillota > Bacilli > Caryophanales > Paenibacillaceae > Paenibacillus > Paenibacillus favisporus. The sequence goes on from NZ_JBEPLV010000005.1 coordinate 374,009, forward strand.
GGAGGACGGATACGGCGACAAAGTGATGGGGCATCTGCATCTCCTGCTGGGCCAGCTGGTTCGATATTTCGCTACCGCGGAGCGGCTGGACGACAGCGCGAATGCGAGCGACGTGGATCTCGAGCGCCTTCGCCGGATCATTCAATACGTGGACGAGAACTATATGTACAAAATTAACCTGAACCAGATGGCCGAACAGGAGCATTTGAGCTTCTATTATTTTTCCCACTTTTTCAAAAGCAAGATCGGCATCTCCTTTCAGAAATATTTGACCCTCATCCGTTTGGAAAAAGCGGAGACGATGCTGAGGGAGACGACGAGCAACATTATCGACATCGCCGCGGACTGCGGGTTCGCCAATGTGAAGCTGTTTAACAAGAGCTTTAAGGAAAAAATGGGCGTGACGCCTTCCGAGTACCGGCAGAAGCATGAGCGGCAGAGCGGAGGAGCGGATGACAAGCATCTTCCTTTTACGAGAGATACATCGGAGAGCGGCTCCTACATCAAGGTCGATACGGTAAAAGTGCTGGAGGGCCTGTACCGGCATCTGCCGCAGGTTGAAGCCGCAGCGCCGTCCGTGCCGCCCGCCCCTGCCCGGAGCGTTGAGGAAAGCCTCGTTCTGGATGCGGCCGCTCCCGGGGAATCGTACGAGCCTCACTGGAACCGGCTGCTTACGGCAGGAAGGGCCGCCGAAGGGCTGCGCGAGGACTGGCGGAAGCAGCTGGCGGAAATCCAGGCGGAGCAGCCGTTTCAACATATCCGGTTCCACGGCATTTTCAATGACGAGATGATGATTTACGACGAATCCGAGGACGGGACTCCGCGGTACAATTGGAGTTATGCCGATGAGCTGTACGATTTTTTGCTGGGTCAAGGGATACGTCCCTTCGTTGGGCTCGGGTTTATGCCCGGCAAGCTGAAGCGTTCGGATGAGACCCTCTTTTGGTGGAAAGGGAACATATCGCCGCCGAAGGATATGGCCAAGTGGTCGGAGCTCATCCGCCAGTTTGTCCGGCATCTGGTCAACCGCTACGGCATGGAAGAGGTGCGGCAGTGGTACTTTGAAGTGTGGAACGAGCCGGATGCCATCGAGATCTGCTGGTCGGGGACGAAAGAGGAATATTTCGAATTTTACGCCGCCACCGCGCTGGCGATCAAGTCGGTCTCCCCGGATCTCCGGGTCGGCGGGCCGGCGCTGAATTATATTACCGTGTGGGAGACGGACTGGATTCAGACCTTCCTGCAGTACTGCCACGAGCACCGGGTGGATATCGATTTCTTTTCCTTCCACAGCTATTCGGAATATTGGCCCGGGGACGAGCACTCCGGTGGTCTATCCCATACACAGCCGCCGGAATTTTTTGTGGATACGATCCACAAGGTCCGCGAACGGATCGCCGATTCTCCGGCGGAGGCATTGGAGCTGCATCTGACGGAATGGAACTTTTCCTTGTATCCGCACAATCTGCTGCATGACACGATGTTCATGGCGCCGTTTATTATCAAAAACGCGATCGATTCCATCGGCCTGCTGCAGTCGCTCGGGTTTTGGACGTTCACCGACATTTTTGAGGAGATGCGGGCGGGAGACAGCCCGTTTCACGGCGGATTCGGGCTTATCAGCATGCACGGGCTCAAGAAGCCCTCCTATTACGCTTTTGCGCTGCTGAACAAGCTCGGCCGCCGGATCTTGGCCAGAGGACCGTATTATATTGCGACCGAGGAGAACGGAGACATCCAGGTGCTGCTGTACAACTATACACATGTGGACAGCTTGTACGCCAAAGGCGAATGGTCGGGCATCAGCGAGCAAAACCGGTACAACGTGTTTGAAAGCAAGGAGGCGCTGGACGTCAGCCTCGACATTCGCGGTTTGCAGGGGGATTACAAGGTGTCGCACTACACCCTGGACCGGGAGCACGGATCGGTGTTTGACGCATGGCAGGCGATGGGAGCGCCGGACTTTCCCAGTAAGGATGAGGTCGCCTATCTGCGCCGCCAAAGCGGGCCCGACTTGAAGGTCTCCCAAATCCGGGACACTTCTTCCTATACCGTTCGGGTCACCGTACCGCCGCACGGCGTGCAGCTGATCACACTCCATAAACAGTATTGAACACGGCTCCGAAATTTCCCGTTCCGCGGACGGAAATTCGGGGCTGTTTGCGAGATGCCTGCAGCAGCCGGGGATGACCGCAAAAAAAGGGGTGCTTTTAGGCAAAAGAGAACAAGAACGGGCTTTTGCTTCAGGGTTAGAATGAGAACAAGCAGTCATTTGTTGATTCTGCAAACGTCTACATGGAATGAACTAAAGAAATGGATGTTATAGGCCCGGTTGGACCGTAATATAACAGGAAGTTTCATGCAAAACTTTAGTTCAGTCTATGTACAATCCATGATTAAAGGAATGAGTCATCATGAATACATCCATAGATAAGCTGCTGAAATCGCTGACCCTGGAAGAGAAAGCGGCGCTCGTCGCGGGAGCCGACATGTGGAAAACGCAAGAGATTGAACGGGCGGGCGTTCCGTCCATTACGATGTTTGACGGTACCAACGGCGTCCGCAAGCCCGGAAGCACGCAGGAAATGGGATTGTTTTCGGAAAATATGCCGGCGACCTGCTATCCGACTGGCGTGGCGCTGGGGTCCACCTGGAACACAGAGCTCATTGAGGAAGTGGGCGAAGCCCTCGGCCGGGAAAGTCTGGCGCTGGATACGCAGATTCTGCTTGGACCCGGTGTCAATATGAAGCGCTCTCCGCTTGGCGGACGGAACTTCGAGTATTATTCTGAAGATCCGGTGCTGACCGGGGAGCTGGGCGCGGCCATGGTGAACGGGCTGCAGCGCATGGGCGTCGGCGCATCGGTCAAGCATTTTGCCGGCAACAATCAGGAGACCGAGAAGATGGTTTCGAATTCCGTTGTGGATGAACGCACTCTGCGGGAAATCTACTTGACCGCGTTTGAAATCATCGTCAAGAAGGCGAATCCTTGGACGGTGATGACCTCGTACAACCTGCTGAATGGAACCTATACCAGCGAGCATGATTTTCTGCTGCGCCAGGTGCTGCGCGAAGAATGGGGCTATGACGGGGTCGTCATGTCGGACTGGACGGCCGTCCACGACCGACTGAAGAGCCTGCGGGCCGGGCTTGACCTGGAAATGCCGGGACCGGCGAAATACAACGCCGTGAAGCTGGTTTCCGCCGTGCAGAGCGGCGAGCTGGACGAGAGCGTGCTGGATGCGTCCGTGCGGCGCATGCTGGAGCTGGTCGCCAAGGTCACCGCCGCAGCCGGCAGCAAGGAAGTGCGGCAGCCTTGGGACGTGGACGCGCACCATGAGCTGGCGCGCCGGGCCGCAGCGGAGAGCATTGTTCTGCTGAAGAACGAGAACGGCATCCTGCCGCTTGCGGCCGGGAAGCTCCGCCGGCTGGCCGTCATTGGCCAGAAGGCCAAGAAGCCGCGCTACCAGGGCGGCGGCAGCGCACGGGTTACGCCGACCCGCCTGGACATCCCGTACGATGAAATCGCGGCGATGGTTGGCGGGGAGGACCATCTGGCGTACGCGGAAGGGTACCGCAACGACAACGAGCCGGACGACGCTCTGATCGAAGAGAGCGTGCGGCTGGCCAGCCAGGCAGAAGCGGCTGTCCTTTTCGTCGGCCAGCCTGAAGGCACGGAATCCGAAGGTTACGACAGCAAAACGATCGACCTGCCGCCGGCCCAGGTGAAGCTGATCCAGGAAGTTGCCGCGGCTCAGCCGAACTGCATCGTCGTCCTGTGCAACGGTACGGCGGTGGCGATGCAGGAATGGATCGGCGGCGTGCCGGCCGTGCTGGAGATGTGGCTGTCCGGACAGGGCAGCGGCCGGGCCGTGGCGGACATCCTGTTTGGGCGGGTGAACCCTTCCGGCAAGCTGTCCGAGACGTTCCCGGTGAAGCTGTCAGACACGCCGTCCTACCTTACATTCGGCGACGGCAACCAGCAGGCGGTGTACAGCGAAGGGATTTTTACCGGTTACCGCTATTACGACAAAAAGGAGCTTGAGCCGCTGTTCCCGTTCGGACACGGCTTGTCCTACACGTCGTTTGAGTACGGCAGCCTGCGCACCCGCACTGCCAGCGGGGTGACGACGGTCGAAGTGGATATCCGTAACGCGGGGGAACGCGCGGGTCAGGAGGTCGTCCAGCTCTATGTTCAGGACGAAGAGAGCCGCCTGATCCGGCCGGTCAAGGAGCTGAAGGGCTTCTGCAAATTGCAGCTGGAGCCCGGGGAAACGAAGACTGCCGTCTTTACGCTGACCCCGCGGGATTTCTCTTACTATGATCCCAAGCGGGGGCAATGGGTGGCGGAAAGCGGCTGGTTCACGCTCATGGCCGGCAGCTCCTCTGCGGATATCCGTGCGACGGTACGGATAGACATGGCTTTTGAGGCGCAGCGGAGTCCAAGTCTGCACCAGTACAGCCTCATTCGCGACTGGATGGCGGAGCCCCGGTCCCGGGAAGTGCTGGAGCGGTTCATGGAGCGTATGAACGGGCAAATTTCCGATCCAATTTCGCTAAGCGAACAGTCGCTTGAGTTTCTTGGTGACTTTCCGTTCATCAAGCTGATCCAGCTGTACGGTCAGGAATTGCTGATTGAGCGCTCGCCTGAATCGATGGTCGACGAGCTGCTTGCTTCGGTTCACCAGACGAAGGTTTAAGCACAGCCCATAACGTTCACTCTATAAGGTACGGCTGTTCTTTGGAACGGCTGTACCTTTTTTGCGCTTTTCGGGCATCATGATTTCCCTAACTGCCGCCGGGACCCGGATGCAGCCGGACCGGTTCAACAAAAAACGTGAAGGTTCTGAGCAAAAAACGCGATGAAAGCGATATCAAGCGTTTCCTATAATTGAATATATCAGGAGCTCACCTAAACATCCTGAATGAAGAATTTTTGAAAGTGGGGCAATCACATGGGAGCTAAAACATCAGCGGCATCAGTGTACGGCAAGCTCAGCTCATTCAGAATGATGGGATACGGGCTGGGCGACGCGGCCAACAACTTCGTGTGGGGCATGACGTCGGTCTACCTGATGTTCTTCTACACGGACGTCTACGGCATCAGCCCGGCGGCCGTCGCATCGCTGTTTCTGGTCGCCCGGTTCTTGGATGCCATTTTTGACCCGATCATCGGGATGATCGTCGATAAAACGAATTCAAGATGGGGACGCTTCAGACCTTATTTATTGTTCGGCAGCATTCCGCTGTCGGTTATGTTCGTATTATGCTTCTCGACGCCGGATATGGGGAACACCGGTAAACTGGTTTATGCGTACGTGACTTATATTTTGCTCGGATTTCTGTATTCTCTGGTCAACATTCCTTATTCGGCCATGTCGCCTGTCATTACACAGGATCAGAGAGACCGCACGAAGCTGATGACATACCGCATGATCTTCGCCAATGTTGCGACGCTCATCGTATCGTATGCCACCAGCCCGCTGGCCAGCTGGTTCGGCGGCGACAACACTGCCAAAGGCTATCAATACACGGTGGGGCTGTACGCCATCGTAGCGATCGTGCTGCTGCTGGGCTGCTTCAAGAGCACGCAGGAGCGGATTCCGATCCAGAAGGAAGTCAGCACCACGGGCGGTTTGAAAACGTTAGCGAAAAACAGACCGCTCCTGCTCTCGTCCTTTGCCATGATGCTGAGCGGCGGGGCCAATACGATTTTCTTCGCCATTCCGGCGTATTATTTCAAATATAATGTAGGCCGGGAAGACCTGGCGGCGTATTACATCCCGGTGGTCCTCCTGATGGGCATGATCGGCATGGCCTGCGTTCCATTTGTGGAAAAGAGAATCGGCAAGAAAAACACGCTTCAGCTCGCCTTTCTGATCACGATCGTCGGCAGCGTGTGTCTGTACTTTACGAGCTACAGCAGCATTACGCTGATCTTTATCTTCTCGGCTTTGATCGGCTTGACCCTCACCGTGCCGTGGGTCGTCGGCTGGACGATGGCGGCGGACTCGGTTGACTACGGCGAATGGAAAACCGGGGTCCGGGCCGAAGGTATCAGCTACGCTTCCTTCAGTTTCGCCCAGAAGGTCGCGACGGCGCTTGCCGGCTCGCTCTCTGGTATTCTGCTTACGCTGACCGGGTATGTGGCTAACCAGGCACAGACGGTTACCGCGCTGCACGGTATCGCTTTTTCGCTCACGCTGGCTCCGGCCATTCTGACGCTGGGCGCGATGGTCCTGATCTTCTTCTATAATTTGACGGATCGCAAATACGCCGAAATCATTCAGGAGCTGGAACAGCGCAAAGCGCAGCAGGCTTAAATTACGATGCAGCTGGACAAGGCAGTCAATCTTAGGGTTGGCTGCCTTGCTTTTGTTATTTGTGTTGACAATGTGTACACATTGTGTATAATCGTACGTATATGGATGCCAAAATAGGAGGAACGACCAATGGATTCAAGCTTGCATATCCGTCTCCCGAAAGAGCTGAAAGAAAGCTTTCAACAGGCGGCAAAGGATAATCATAAGGATACTTCCACCCTGGTCAGGGACTGGATTGCCGATTATGTCGCCGAGCACCGCAAAACCGACGAAGAAACGGCGGCTGATTTGTATGTGGCGGGTTACCGGCTGCAGCAGGAGCTAGGAGGGAGGGAGCAGATCGATAAGGACTTTGTAAAGCAGCTTCAGGAGTTCTCTCTAACGGATCAAAAACAATTCACGCACCGAATCCTCTCGATGTATCTGGAACATGATCTGACCGTTCCCGCGATTGTTCAGAAGCTTCATGGCGGGTTTGCTTATTCCCAAATGTTTTTGCTTGGTTTGATCGGAGAAAAACCGAAGGACAGCGTTTAGTGCTTTTCTGCCCCCTATTCATGAGCGCCTGACGGCGTTTCGATTGTTTTCTCATTTGCCTTGAGTCCCCCGCCTGCCGCTCTCCGCGCATTGGCATTCCGCCGGGGAGAACGATATACTTGGGGGAGAACCTTGAATGGGAGGAACGGAATGGACTGGCTTAAAATTGACGATGTGGCGAAGGAAACCGGCCTGACCAAGCGCACGATCCGCTACTATGAGGAAATCGGCCTGATCAAATCACCCGAGCGTTCGGACGGAGGCATGCGTTTATATACGGAAGAAGACGTGCAGCATTTGAAAAATATCGTGTTGGCCCGCAAGGTGCTCGGCTTCTCTCTGCAGGAGATTCAAGAGTATTTGCAGATTCATGAGCAGGTGGAGCTCCACCGCAGCAAGTTTTCGTCCTCGTCCGACGACGACCAGCGCACGGCTGAGCTCGAGCAGATGGGGGAAGCGGTTACCAAGCAGATCGGCCTGCTGGACGTCAAAATCCAGGAGATCGCCCGCGTTCGGGAAGAGCTCGTGGCGCTGCAGGAACGGATTACGAACGCGTTAAAACGATAGTCTGCCTTCAGAGGCAAACAGCGATGACTTTATTTACCGGGAGTCAATAATCAGCAGCGAGTCGGCAAGCAGTCTGGGTGCATAGCACCAGGCTGTTTTTTTGTGCAAAACGCCGTATCCCTCGGAGAAAATGCCCTTGACTCTATCGGATGAATGACGCCTGGGAAATGCCTTTACTAGTTCTTATTACCTATTGATAAGTTCAAAATTATTAAAGAAAATGGATATATGTAGAAATGTTATGGGGATGAGCGAGAACAATCTATGATAATATGCTCATATAGACCGTGACTCAAGTAACAAGTTTGAGGGTGGGAGATACAGATTACCCAGTAGAAAGGAAACTGCTAGTGAAACGAATGTCGCTGTCCATTAAACGAAAGTTGCTGGTATCGTATCTCGTCGTACTGATCATTCCCAGCGTCATGATCGGAATGCTGTCTTACCAGTCGGCCAAGGGGAAAATTGAGGGAACGCTGATGAGCAACGCCCTGGAGAGCAGCCAATCCGCTGACCGGATCATCACGCAGAACATCCAGGCCAAGGTGGATGATCTCGCTTACCTGATTCAGCAGCCTTATGTAGCCAGTGCTGAAAGCGATCCCACCGGCAAGGGAGGCGAGCTCAAAGCTCAACTGAGGCAGTATCTTACCATGCATAAGGAGGTCAAGGATATATTGCTGGGCACAGATAGCGGCGATTTCGTCCGGGCCTCCGAGGACCCGCTGCCGGAACGGTACGACGTCCGCAAGCAGGACTGGTATATCCGGGCGATCAAGCAGGGGAAGGGCGCGACCATCTCGCCGGTGTTTAAAGCGGCCAACGGCCAAATGTCCGCTTCCATCGCCCAGATGCTCCCATCAGGCAAAGGCGTCATGTCGATCGAGCTCAATCTGGATACGATTCGCAGCCTGACCCAAATGAAGCTGGGCAAGGACGGATACATCGTGATCGTCGATACGGCAAAAAACTATGTGGTGCATCCGGACAAGACGGGGGAACCCGCGGAAGAAGTGGTGACCAAGCATCTGTTTGCCGGCCAAGAAGGAACATTCAGCTATACATACGAAAATGAGAAGAAGCGGGCGTCCTTCACGACGAACGAGCTCACCGGGTGGAAAATAGCCGGAACGATGTACGACAAAGAGGTGGCCGGTGCCGTCAGCGGTATCCGCAACACGGTGATCCTGGTCATTTCGATATCCATTCTGGCCGCCCTGGCCATCATCCTGTTCAATATCCGCTCGATCATTAAGCCGATTTCTGCGCTCACCTTGGCGACCGAGCGCATCAGCAAGGGGGATTTGCGGGAGGATCTGGACACGGCGAAGAGGGACGAGATCGGCAATCTCAGCCGTCACTTCCAGACGATGGTGGACAATCTCCGCACCATGATCGTCAGTGTCCAGGAAATCACGGATCACGTGAACGCGTCTGCCAAGGGGCTGGCTGCAGGCGCTGATCAGACGACCAAAGCGATCGAGCATGTGACCGAAGCTATCCAGGAGGTCGCCGCCGGAAGTGAGCAGCAGCTTCGCAGTGTGGAGCAGAGCATGGTGAGCATGGAGGTCATGTCCAAGGAGTCTGAGCGGATTCGGGCCAACATGGACGATGTCATGCAGACGATGCAGCGGACGACCCAGTCGGCGGAAGAAGGCAACGCGGCCGTGATCAGCGTCACGGACAAAATCCAGAGCATCCACGAGACGGTCAGCGACCTCGACGGCATCGTGGATACGATGAACGAGCGTACTTCCCAAATCGGCGAAATCGTCAATTTGATCACAGGCATTGCCCAGCAGACCCACCTCTTGGCGCTGAACGCGTCGATCGAGGCGGCCAGGGCCGGAGAGCATGGACGGGGCTTCGCGGTCGTCGCCATCGAGGTGCGGAAGCTGTCGGAGCAGTCGGAGCAATCGGCCCAGCGGATCGAGACGCTCGTCAGCGGCATGAAGGGTGAGATGACACGGATTCTGTCCGCCATGAACGATGCGAAGACGAGGGTGTCCGAGGGCATCGAAGCGGTGGATTTGACAGGACGGTCGTTCACGCGGATCCGCAAGGCCGTCAAAGGAGCCAGCGCGGACATCGCCTCGGCCGCCGAGGCTTCGCGCTCGCTTGCGCAGAGCGGCGAAAGCGTCGAACAGTCGATTCGGCTCATTCAGGGGTATTCGGAAGCAGCTGCAGGCAACACACAGGCCGTATCGGCTTCCGCCCAGGAACAGCTTGCCTCCATTGAGGAGATTGCCTCTTCGGCGGCCAGTCTGAACAAGCTGGCTGAGCAGCTGCTCGAGCAGGTCGCACAATTTAAAATCTAATAGGCAGGCGCCACCCGAAGCTGCAAGCGGGTGGCGCCTTTTTTGTACATTCCCCGAGCCATCCACATAATTTATCCATTTCTGGCACAACCTACGGTTAAATTCCTTCTTGCTGGCAAGGAGCGGAAATCGAGGTGACTAGTGGAGATGAAAAAAGGCGATGCAACACCGGATAAGCCGCGTATGGCCCTTCCAACAGGAAGGGCACTGGGTCTGCCGTCTCCTTCGTTGGATAAGGTGCCGATCCAGAAGGATCTGAAAGTCAATACGGAGATGCTGAAGGATATCTTCGATGACTGCTCGGACATGGTCTACCGGAGCATGGAGGTTGCCCCGGGCGTTGAGGGCCTGCTCGTATACGTGGAAGGGATCGTGTTCTCCGAAGAGCTTCAGATCCATATGATTCAGCCCATTATCCAGGGATTGGTGCGCCTGAAGAATGAGGGGGACGAGAGCAAGGAGCAAGACCCTGATCTGGAACCATTGGAAAATACGCGCGTATCCCTGTCCCAGGTCAACAGCGCCACCATGTGGGGGGATGTCATCGAGGGGCTGATGAATTCCAGCGCGGTCGTCCTGGTAGACGGGTATTCGGAAGCCCACCTGTTCAATGTGAAGGGCGGATTGCGCCGAACCGTATCCGAGCCGGAGACCGAAGCGGTCATCCGCGGGCCGCGCGAAGGATTTACGGAGATGCTTCGCGTCAATACAGCGCTGCTTCGTTTCAAAATTAAGTCCCCGAGGCTGAAGATGAAGAGTATCGTTCTCGGGACAGAGACCAAAACGGATGTGGTCATTTCGTACATCGAGGGACTGGCGAATCCCAAGATGATCCGGGACGTCGAGAAGCGGCTCAAGGACATTGAAATCGACGGAATACTGGAATCCGGGTATATCGAGGAGATGATCGAGGATCATCCGTTTTCGCCTTTTCCCCAGCTCCAGTACACCGAGCGCCCCGACACTGCAGCGGCTCAGCTGCTGGAGGGACGTTTTGCCATATTCACGGACGGTACGCCGTTCGTTCTCATCGGTCCGGTGACCTTTTTCCAACTGATGCAGGCGAGCGAGGATTATTACGAGCGGTACTTCATCACGAACTTCGTCCGGTGGATCCGGTATTTATTCGTGTTTATCGCCCTCTTCCTACCTGCATTGTATATTGCTACGACGACCTATCATCAGGACATGCTTCCTTCGACCCTGGTGCTCAGCATCGCGGCTGCCCGGGAGGCAATTCCGTTTCCTGCGGTCGTCGAGGCGCTCATTATGGAGATTTCCTTTGAGGCCTTGCGCGAGGCAGGCGTAAGGCTCCCGAAAACCGTCGGCCAGGCAGTCAGCATCCTGGGGGCACTCGTTATCGGTCAGGCTGCGGTCGAAGCCGGCATCGTATCGGCCCCGATGGTCATTATCGTGTCGATGACGGGGATCGCCTCCTTTACGATTCCGCGCTTCAACCTGGCCATCACGGTCCGCCTGCTGCGGTTTCCGCTGATGATTCTGGCCGGGGTGCTCGGATTGTTCGGCATCGTGCTGGGCACGGTCTGGATTCTGGTCCACGTGACCCAATTGACCTCCTTTGGCGTGCCGTATATGTCCGGCATCAGCCCTTTCCATGTCCAGGATAACAAGGACGTGTTCGTTCGCGCCCCATGGTGGAAGATGAAGCGGCGCCCATCCTGGGCATCGAAAAAAGACCGGGTGCGCGAGAAGAAGGAGATCAACGGTACCCCGCAATCAAACAAGGTGTGGTGATATGGACATGATCAAGAAATGGGCGGTAGCCGGTTTACTGCTCCTGAGCCCGCTTGCGCTGGCCGGCTGCTGGGACCGTAAAGAAATCAACGACATTGCCTTCGTCATCGGATCTTCCGTCGACAAGGAAAACGGGCTGTACCGAAGTGCCCTCCAGATCGCCCTGCCGGGGAATTTAGGCGGGGCAGGCAGCAAAGGCGGCGGCGGAGGCACCAGCGGCGGAAAGTCCTACTACCTGGAATCGAAAACGGGCATTACGCTGCGCAGCGCCAATATGGAAATCCAGGCCGGCAACTCCCGGAACCTTTCCTTCTCCCACCGGCGCGTGCTGCTTATCGGCGAGGAATTCGCCAGGGACGGCATTGCACCAATGCTGGACCAATTTGCCCGGATTCCTCAGAATCGCCTGTCATCGCTGGTGGCGGTGACAAGCGGAGCAGCGTACAAAATTTTGGACGCCGATGCGCCGATGGAGCAATTCTCCAGCGAGATGATCCGGGAGCTGATCAACGAATTCACGAAAAGGCCCGATTCGCTGAAACAGCTGGTTAACACACTTATGACCGATGGCGTGGACGTGGCACTTCCGTTCCTGTCTATTCAAGAGGCAGTGCCGCCGGGCGTGGGAACGTCCAAAAATAATATCCAGGTTACGGGCCTGGCCCTTTTTGATGAAGACAAGTTCGTGGGAGCCCTGGAAGGACAGGAGGGCAAAATCATTAACCTGGCCATGAATCAGGCTCCCTCCCCGGACATTATCGTCGACGGGCCCGGAGGCAAGGGCCACATTTCCATTCGCTTCAGCGAAAATGAGGCCAAGCTGAAACCGGTTGTCCGCGGCAACGATATCACGATGACCATCGAAATTTACGCCAAGGGCGCCGTGTACGAAAATGACTCAAACAGCATTATCAGCGATGAGCATAGCCTCCGGGACCTGGAGCGCCGGGCCAGCGAGGAGATTGTCGATAAAGTGCAGCTCGCCATGCGTTCTCTGCAGCATAAATACAATTCGGATATTCTGGGATTCGGCAGGACGATCTACGAGCACGACCCGAAGGCATGGCAGAGATTTAAGGGCAATTGGAAGAAAGTATATCCCGAGGTCAGGGTTATCGTAAAACCTGAGCTTCATATCGAGAATATCGGAGCCGTCGGCAAGCCCTTCGGCAGAAAGGAAATCAGGAATGATTAAGCTTCTGGGGCTGTATATCTTGGCCGCTATATTGGTAATCCTGATTGATCGGAAGGTCATGCGCGACATTCCGGGGATTAACCGCTGGATGGCCTATATTCTGCTCGCAGGCGGGTTCGGAATATGGGCCTACTGCCTGCAGTTTGGCCACGTCGTGTACGGATCGGTGCTGGCGGGACATTATCTCGACAAATTCGTTCCTTTTTGAATGTGAAATCGCAATAAAGGAGGCAGGGCTGTGAATAAAGTGACGAACCGGCAGTTTAGGATGCTCGGAATTACCTACATCTTGAACACCACATTAATCCACGTACCGAGTGAGCTGGCCAATTATGCCAAGCAGCACGCCTACCTGTCCTTTTTTCCGGCGGGAATCGTCGTTGCGCTGATGTTTCTGCTGCTGTCCAAAAGCGCCAAGCGGTTCCCCGGCAAGGACCTGTTCCAATCCCTGAACGGACGGTATAAAGTGATCGGAAGAGTGATTACCATCCTGTACCTGATATTTTTCTTTATCATCCTGGCCAGAGATATCCGTATGGTTGCTGACTTTACCAATGTCGTCCTGCTGCCGCTCACGCCGATCTTCATCATTTCTATTGCGATCACGGCGACGGTGATTTATATTGCCAGAGGAGGCGTGCAGACGGTGATGGGCATTGCCGACCTGTATGGGCCGATGATGACAACGGTGGTCCTCATCATACCGTTTATCGTTGCCAAGGATTTTGATTTCAGCTATATCAAGCCTTACTTTTATGTCGATTGGGCGGGCGTCGGCAAAGGGAGCTGGGTCGTCTTTTCTTACCTGGGCCAGATCTTGGCGCTCCCGTTCATCTTCTCAAGCAAAGATTACCGGATCCGTGACGGGATGTACGCTTTGATCCTGTCGACAGGGCTGCTGCTGCTGATCGTCATTATGATTTCGCTGCTGGTAGGCGTGCCCATTGCCGAAAGCCTGATGTACCCGTCTTACGAAATGTCCCGGCAGATTAAAATAACGGATTTCCTCGACCGGTTCGACATGCTGCTCGTTGGCCTCTGGTTTCCGGCGGTTCTGCTGAATATCGCCACCAGCTTGTTCATCATTTGTTACGGATTAAAAACGATGATCCCGCAGATTTCCGGAAAAATGATGACCTCGCCCATCGGGTTATTCGCCGTGGTCACCGCATTCTGGATCTATCCCAATTCGATCGAAGTGTTCCGGTTCGACAGAGAGTGGACGGTCGTGGCCTTGGTGTTCGTCATCGTGCTGCCGATCTTCATCTTTTTGTTCCATCGGCCGCATCGAAAGCCCCGGATGCAGGAACCCCGGGAGGACGCTACCTGACCCACCTGCCGGCAAAAATAAAACAGGCTCTTTCGGTTAGATTAGAGGGAATAAAAGTGATACAATAGAAGGAACGGGCGGCCCTGAAGCCTGCGGCTGAAGGGGATGTCCTGCCTGCTAGGCATACCTGAAGGGTGATTACATGACAACTAAATCGAGAAAGTACAACATTTTTCATAAGTTTTACCGGAAAATCAAGCTGAACATGATCAAGCTGTTCCGTTCCCCGGGTGGAGCACGCAAAGTGTCGCTCGGATTCGCACTCGGGTTCGGGCTTGAGATGATCGTCATTTCCACCGGATCGCTGGTGTATTTGATTTTTTACCCTACGGTAAGGTTGGCCGGCGGCTCGCTTCCGGCAGCTATTATAGGCAATGTCATCGGCAAGCTCACTTTCCTTCCTATCGTCCTCCTCCCTTTTGCCAAGAAAATCGGAGAATGGTTTTTCCCGAAAAAAATGGTGGATATTCCGGTCCAGGAACATGCTTGGAGAAATCTGCTGTCCGGCGATTTCACCATATTTAAGCATCTGCTGCAGGGCGGTCTTCACGTGCTGATCGGCATGTCGGTGTTCGGCCTGGTGCTTGGCGTCATTTCCTTTTTTGTCGTTCGATTCTTGTATAACCAGCGTAAAAGGCACCGCCTGGCCAAGCGCCAGAACGCCACTGCCGTCAAAAGTCTGTGAATCTTTTCATCTCCTTGGGCGGAATTTCAAGTATACTGTTTAGTAAAACAGTGGCGGGTTCCATGAACCCTGATGAGGAGAAGGATGCATGGCTCGGAATTTGGCAGGTAAAAAAATTGCGTTAACCGGTCCCCGCAAGGCGGCCGAAATGGCCAAACTTGTGGAGAATATGGGAGGCATTCCGCTGATTCGTCCCGCACAGGGAACGGTATTCCTCGACGATGTGAAGCTGCGCAAGGATATTGAAGCCTGGATCACCAATCCCCCCGCTTGGGTCATATTGACGACGGGCATGGGGCTCGACGCCATCGTTCAGGTGGCGGAGGAGATGGGGGCTGGCGCTGCACTGCTCGAAGCGCTGCAGGGCTCGTCCATTGCCGCCCGCGGGTACAAAACGGTGAATGCACTGAAGAAGAGAGGGCTGATTCCGATCGTACGGGATGACGACGGAAGCACGGCCGGTCTGATCCGGGGGCTGGCGTCCTATTCGTTTCAAGGGGCGGACGTCATTCTTCAGCTGCACGGCGATCCCGCCCCGAAGCTGACGGCCTGGCTGCAGGAACAGGGGGCCCAGGTGCGGGAAGTGCTGCCGTATCAGCATATTGCTCCGGAGGAAGCGGAGCTTGCGCGGCTGCTCGCCGAAATTACGGCGGCGGAGCTGGACGCCGTGGCGTTCACCAGCGGGCCGCAGGTGCGTAACCTGATCGAGTACGCCCGGGCGAAGGGCGAGCTCTCGAAGCTGGTATCGGCTTTCTCCGGACCGGTGGTCGCGGCGGCTGTCGGCAAAATTACAGCCCAGGCGCTGCGGGAAGAAGGCATCGAACGCGTCTGTTCGCCTGAGGAAGATGAGCGGATGGGCAGCATGATGGTGGAACTGGGAAGGTATTTTGTTCGAAACTGAAGGAAAGGGACATGTCCATACAGACGGGGGGATGCGGCTGGCTGCATCCCTTTTTCCTTCATCAAAACGAAAGGAATTAAAGGTTTTTTCCAGAAAGTGTGGAATGCTATAGGGAACGAGAGCGAGCAAGGAGGAACATAATGAACAAGAAAAAAAGCATTTTACTCGGTGATTACACGCATCCGAAATTTCACCCTTTGCAGGGGGTAGACGCTCAGATCAGCCATATTTTGAACGATGTCATTTCGGTTCAATGCAGCGAAAACAAAAATTTGCTGCTCGAGGAGCATTTGAAGCCGTTTGACCTTTGCATATGCTATTTCGACTTGTGGGACGAGAAAGTGTCTCCGCAGCAGACAGCGGGTTTGCTGTCTTACGTGAGCCAGGGTGGAGGCCTGCTTGTCATCCACAATGGCCTGTCCATCGGCAACCGGCGCTATGAGCTGGCCCAGCTGGCCGGCGGCCGTTTTAACGGTCATCCGCCGTACCAGCCGCTGTCGTTCCGGGTGAGCGCAGAGGATCAGGTTACGAAAGGCATCGAGCCTTTTGAACTCGACGAAGAGCCGTACCAGATTGATTTTGACCCGTTTGGCGAAAGAACCGTGCTGCTGGAATACGAGCTGGAAGGAACGTGGCATCCGGCGGCCTGGAAGCATAGCTACGGTATGGGAAGAGTCGCCTTTCTGATGCCGGGGCATCACGAGCCGACATTCCTCCATCCGCAAATCCGCCGGCTTATTCTGCAGGCTGCGCAGTGGGCGGCGCATCTTCCGGGTTAATACGGCCCCCGGGTTTATATGACCCATCATTTGGGGGTATAATATATTGACTATAGCTTTGGGAGGAATAACCATGAGTGATCTGTTTAAAAAAGCAATTTCATTAGGTTGGGGCCTTACCATAGTGAGCAAAGAGAAAGTCGAGAAGATCGTGGACGATCTGGTCAAACGGGGCGAGCTGGCGCCGTCCGAATCCAAGGATCTGGTCAACCGGCTGGTGGAACGCGGCGAGGAGGAGCAGTCCCAATTTAAAACGTGGATTCAAGACCAGGTTCGGCGTGTATTAACGGACATTCACGTTCCTTCCGATCAGGATATCGTCAGTTTGGAACAGCGCATTGCAACATTGGAGAAGAGGGTGGCGGAGCTCGAAGCAGAGCGTTCCGGACCGGCCGCGGAATAAGATGGCACTGCGCATCAGACATACCGGTCGTTACCGGGAGATCGCCATGGCGCTTATGCGTCATGGCTTTGGTTATATCGTGGAGGAGCTGGGCCTGTTCCAGATGCTGTCCATCCCAAGACGGTGGATTACCCATGAGACGCCGCAGACCAAGACGCTGGGGGAACGGATCCGGCTGGTTCTGGAAGACCTGGGGCCGACCTTCGTCAAGCTGGGGCAGCTGGCCAGCACCCGGTCGGACCTATTGCCGGAGCCGATTATCCGGGAGCTGATCAAGCTTCAGGATCAGGTTCCGCCTTTCTCGTCCGAGTCAGCCAAAGGCATAATCGAGCAGGAGCTGGACGACGCTATCGAGGATATTTTCTCCTGGTTTGAGGAGTCGCCGATCGCGGCTGCTTCCATTGGACAGGTTCACCTCGCCAAGCTCAAGACCGGTGAGGATGTAGCGGTCAAGGTCCAGCGTCCGGGTGCTCTGCAGATGGTGGTCAGAGACCTGGAAATCCTCAGAGACCTAACCGCACTGGCGGAGAAGCGCTGGGTATGGGTCAAGCAGTACCAGATCGCCCGCCTGGTGGAAGAGTTTGCGAGCTCCATGCGGGCTGAGCTGGATTATACCCAGGAAGGACGCAACGCGGAAAAAATCGCACTGCAGTTTCAGAACGATGAGACCGTGTGCATCCCGCGAATATTTTGGCAGTATACATCTTCGCGAGTCATGACGATGGAATACGTCCGGGGCATCTCTTTAAGCCATCAGGAGGAGCTTGTGGCGAAGGGATATGATTTGAAGGAAACGGCCGAGAAGCTCGTGGAAAGCATGCTGCACCAGATTTTCATCGAAGGCTTTTTCCACGCCGATCCGCATCCGGGCAATCTGCTCGTGCGTAAGGACGGCAGCCTTGCTTATCTGGATTTCGGTATGGTGGGACGGCTTAGCGAGGAGATGAAGGATCATCTGTCTTCGCTGATCATCGCCCTGATGCGGAAAAACACCGACAGCATGGTCCGCGCCGTGCTGAGGCTGGGCATGATGCCGGAAGACGGCGATATTCGCGAGCTGCGCAGGGATTTGGACAGTCTGCGGGAGCAGTACTATAATATTCCTTTTTCCGAAATCAGCATGGGGACGGCGCTGAACGATCTGTTCGCGGTCGCCCAGCGTCACAAAGTGATGATTCCGCCTGATCTGACGCTGCTCGGCAAGGCGCTGCTGACGATGGAAGGCGTCATCGAGAAGCTGGATCCTACGCTCAGCATCATCGACATGGCGGAGCCGTTTGGACGGAAGCTGATCAAGGACCGCTTCAGCACCCGCAACCTGCGCAAGAAGCTGCTGGGCGGAGCGGCGGGTCTGGCGGAGGCGCTGTTTGACCTGCCGGACCAGGCAAGGCAGATTTCATCGTTAATCAGCAAGGGCAAGCTGAAGGTTGAGATCAGCGTTCCGGAGATGGAAGCCCTGATGAGGAAGCTCGACCAGATCAGCAACCGGCTGTCTTTCAGCATCGTGCTGCTTGCCTTCAGCATCATTATGGTCGGACTGATCATCGGATCTTCCCTGAATCAGCAATCCTCGGTGCTGTGGCATTTTCCGGTGATCGGAACCGGTTTTATTGTGGCGCTGTTGATGGTGCTGTGGCTGCTGTTTTCCATATTCAAATCCGGCAGGTTTTAGCTGCCCGTATTGCCGCCATTATGATCCATACATTGTTATTCATGCGTTTTTCATTTCATCCTTTAAGGGAGGTCTGTCCGACGGCCCTGCACGGGTCACGTGACGGTCCTCCTTTTTAAGATATAGAAGTACAAGCGTCTGAACCGAGTTAATCGACTATATATCCCGCTAAAGGCGGAACTTAATGAATGAGGTGCATTATTGTTGAAGTTTTCAAGTTTGGGCGTTAACGAATCATTGGTCAATACACTGAGGGTGAACGGTATTGCCATCCCCACACCGGTGCAAGTGGAGACGATCCCGCTCCTGCTTGCAGGGAGCGACGTGATCGCGCGGGCACGTACAGGAACCGGCAAGACGCTGGCCTTTATGCTGCCGATGCTGCAAAAAATAGACCCGACGCAGCTGTACCCGCAGGCGCTTGTCGTTGCGCCTACACGCGAGCTGGCGCTGCAAATTACCGAGGAAGCAAAAAAGCTGGCAGCTGGGACCGATATCCGGATTTTGGCCGTGTATGGCGGACAGGACGTCGAGAAGCAGCTGCGGAAGCTCGAAGGGGGGCGGCAGCTGATCATCGGCACGCCGGGCCGGCTGCTGGATCACCTCCGGCGCGGCACGCTGGAGCTCGGGCGCGTCAAAATGCTCGTGCTGGACGAAGCCGACCAAATGCTGCACATGGGCTTCCTGGACGAGGTCGAGACGCTGATTCAGGCGCTGCCCTACAAGCGCCAGACGATGCTGTTCTCGGCCACGATGCCTGCCGAGGTCAAGCGGCTTGCGGCAGCCTATACCCGGGACGCGGAGGACGTAGTGATCAAAGGGGAGAAATCGCCGGTACCGCTGGACCACATCCGGCAGATCGTCGTGGAAGTGACGGACCGGACCAAGCAGGAGGCGCTGATCTCCATGATCGACACCTACCGACCGTTTCTGGCGATCATATTCTGCCGCACCAAGCGGCGGGCGTCGACGCTGAACGAGGCGCTGCTCGAACAAGGCTACAACTCGGACGAGCTGCACGGCGATTTGTCGCAGGCGAAACGCGAAGCGGTGATGAAGCGGTTCCGCGAGGCGAAGCTGCAGCTGCTGGTCGCCACGGATGTGGCGGCGCGCGGGCTTGACGTGGAAGGCGTCACGCACGTGTTTAACTACGATATTCCTCATGACGTGGAGAGTTACATCCACCGGATCGGCCGCACGGGCCGGGCCGGGGAGAAGGGCATGGCCATCACGCTGGTCGCCCCGAAAGACAAAGGCGAGCTGGCAAGCATCGAGCAGCACATCCAGTACAACATTGAACGGCGCCGGTATGACAAGGGCGCCGGCATCACCGCCGCGGGGACCAAGCCGCGCTCCATCCATGCGGAGCGCGATGAACGCGGACGCGGCGGCAGAGACGGCGGGCGCGGCGAAGGCCGCCCGCGCCGGGACGACCGCCCTGCACGCGCGGGCGGTGAAGGCAGAGGCGCCCGCGGCGAGGCCAAGCGGGCGCGCGGCGCCTACGCCGGAAGCGAAGCCGGCGCAGGCGGTGCAGGTGCCGGCCGCTCCCGCACCAGTGCGGCCGGGCAGCGTGACGGCCGCAGCGCTGGCGGCGGCCGGGGCCAAGCGGCTCGCGCGGAACGCGGCGCGCCGGTTGGCGGTTCCCGCGGCGGCCGGGATGCCAAGCGGAGCGGCACGGGCCGCCCATCCGCTCCCGGCGGCAGAGGCCGGAGCGCGGGAGGACGCGGGCGCCGGAAATAACGGCGCCCCGCAGACAAGGCAGCAGCTAACCCAGGAGGGGTCAGCTGCTGCCTTTTTTGTCCTCACGGATGCCCTGAAATTTAGAGGCAAATCTCCAAATCTGCTCATGAGGTGAGTTGGCGTCCCGTGCAAACCGTACTCTATCGCGGCGAGGGCCGATTTTGTTTTCTGACTCGGATGATTCGGGCATCCTCCCACTTTGCGGCCAAGCGTTTCGGCAACCCGTCACGCGCATGATATAATAGCAGGGCAGCTCATCCAGAACCTGGATGCCGCTGCTGCAATAGCAGTCAGCACCCGCTGCAATCAGTTATTAAGCAGAAAGGTCTTGATGCGTAATGATCAAGCTGAGCATATTGGATCAATCAACGATATCGGAAGGCAGCAATCCGGTGGAAGCGCTGGCCCAGACGGCGGCCATGGCCCAGGAAGCCGAACGCCTCGGATACCACCGTTTTTGGGTATCGGAGCATCATTTTTCCCCGAACCTGGCCGGCTCCAGTCCGGAAGTGCTGATCTCCCATCTGGCGGCGAAGACGTCGACGCTCCGGGTTGGATCGGGCGGCGTGATGCTGCCTCACTACAGCTCTTACAAGGTGGCGGAGAACTTCCGGCTCTTGGAAGGCCTCTATCCGGGCAGAATCGATTTGGGGCTCGGACGTGCGCCGGGCGGCATGCCTTTGGCGACCCGTGCCCTTCAGGAAGGCAAGATGCGCGGCGAGGACCGTTACGCCGATCAGATTGACGACTTAATCGCCTATTTGACGGATTCCCTGAGTCCGGAACATCCCTTTGCGGGCCTTCTGGCCACGCCAATGGTCCAAACCGTTCCGGAAATGTGGCTGCTTGGCTCCAGCGGGGGCAGCGCCGGGATTGCCGCCATGCAGGGAACCGGCTTTGCCTTCGCCCAGTTTATCAACGGTTCCGGCGGCAGTGATGTGATGCGCTGGTATCAGGAGCATTTTCAGCCGTCGGCCATATTTGATAAGCCGCAGTCTTTGGTGGCTATCTTTGCCGTATGCGCTGAAACGGAGGAGGAAGCCAACCGGATTGCGTCCAGCATGGATCTCTCGCTCATTTTATTGGAAAAGGGCGGATCGTCTGGAGGCACTCCGTCGGTGGAGAAAGCGCTGGAATATCCGTATTCACGGTACGACCGAATCCGGATTGAGGAGAACCGCAAGCGGATGGTCGTCGGTTCCCCGCAGCAGGTGAAGCGCAGGATTGAAGAGCTGTGCGAGGAATACAATGCCGATGAGGTGATGATCGCCAGCATTACCCATCGTTTTGAGGATAAGCTGCAGTCCTTCCGGCTGATCGCCGAAGCGTTCGGACTTCCGGCGGACGCCGCCGGACGATAACAGAACGAACAGGCGAAATTAGAATAACGTTTAGAGGTTTATTTTCATAGGATACGGAACGCGTTTAGCGTTAACTTTTTTTGCGGTATCAAGGAAGCCAAGTTTTCGAAGCTCATACCTTCTTATATCTAGAAAAAAGACGGCCCCCTGGATGTTACCCGTCCGGGGAGCCGTCTTTTGGCTTCGTGTAAGTGAAGCCGGGGTGCTTGACTACAGGCGATTTTTCCTTGCGCAGCGCATCCAGCAGATCGGACCCGACGTTCAGGTTTTCCGCCACCAGCTCCCGCGGCGTCAAGGCCATCCACTGGTTCAATGACACATCCGCGAACCGGTCGCTTTTGAACATTTCCAAAAACCAGAGGCTATCTGTTCCGGTATTCTGGATATAGTGTCCGAAGGCGAACGGCACATAGCCGACGTCGCCCGCGCGAACGTTGAACGTACGGGCCTTGCCGCCACCGGCGAATACGGTCATTCTGCCTTGGCCGGTAAGGTAATACTGCCATTCGTCCTGATTCGGATGCCAGTGCATCTCCCTCATTCCGCCGGGTTTGATTTCCACCAGTGCCGCCGCTACGGTGCGCGAGATCGGGAAATTGGACGAATCTGCGATCCGCACGCTGCCGCCGGATGTGATGATCGGAGGCTGCGCGAGCAGGCGGTGCGTAAAGGTTTGGGGCACCTCCCCGTAGGGCGAGGTTACCTTTTGGCTGTCCAGTGGACCGGGAACGGGTTCCTGCTCGATGTACACCTGGCTGGGAGGGATGCCTGCAAACGCGCTTTCCGGAACGCCGAAATTGGCTGAGAGCACCTCCTTGGGCGTGTGGGCGAACCAGTCGGAGATGCTGAGGGTATTCAGATCGGAGAAATGTCCGTCGTCAAAAACAAGCAAAAACTCGCAGCCTTCCTCCAGCCCCTGGATGGAATGGGGGATGCCTGGCGGGAAATACCAGAGATCTCCGGGACCCACATCGGCAATGAAATTGCGCCCGTTTTGGTCCACCGCCGTAATGCGTGCCCTGCCGAGCAGCATAAAGGACCATTCGGCCTGCTGGTGCCAGTGGAGCTCACGCAGGCCGCCAGGGGTGAGGCGCATGTTGACACCGGCCAGCGTGGTGGCGATGGGCAGCTCGCGAACCGTCACTTCCCTGGACCATCCGCCTTCATTAAGCTGCATGTGCGTATCGGAGAAGGAAAATTTTAAATTGGGTATCAGCCCGTTATCGGTCTTCGGTGGAACGAGCATGTCGGGATTCTCCATGTCCCGAAGCACGTCGCGAGGGCCCTCGTCGGTCGCCCCTTCGCGGCCGCGGATCGGCTGGGGAATCCGCCTGCCCGACTCCGGCCGATTGGATGAATGATTCATGCGTAAGGCTCCTTTTCAGCAGTAATCATGCCTTCAGCTACAGGAAAGTATATGAACCGCCGCATGTCCGATATGTAGCTGTTCTTCGCTCTTATTGATTCGCTTGGGGCCGGACTTGCATCACGGCCGCTTTGGAGTATCATGGAAAGTGGATCGTAAAATCACAGCCCGGTCGGTAGTCCGCGGCGCATGTACGGAGTCAGAGGGCGATTTCGCCAGCACAGCCTCCGGATCACATGTCAGTAACCTTCCCCCCTCGGGATGTCCCTCGGTCCGATTTATACAGAGGGGGAATACTGGTGAAACTCACGGTATTTTTTGAAGATCCTTATTGGGTCGGTGTCGTCGAAGTGCAGGGAGCAGACGGGCTTAAGGCGGGTCGTCACGTCTTTGGTGCCGAGCCGTCTTTGCAGGAAGTGTGGGAATACGTTATGAACGATCTTCCCGCGCTGGTGGAGCGTTTATCCTGCAGCGTCCCGGCCGCGCGGCTGCCTGTGAAGTCGGTCAACCCGAAGCGGCTTGCCCGGCAGGCGGCGAAGGAGTCCCGCTCCCGCGGCGTCAGCACCCAGAGCCAGGAGGCGCTTCGCCTGGAGCTGGAGAAGTCAAAGAAGCAGCGCGCCTGCCGAAGCAGGGAACAGCGGGAAGCCCTGGCCGCTTACAAGCGGGAGATCGCCGTAAGGAAGGCCAAGGCCAAGCATCGGGGTAAATAGCAGCAGAAAGCCAATTCTATATGAAGGATAGAAAGGGGTAATCACATGTCCGTATACCAATTCACAGCAGCCAAGACCTCTGGTCAAGAGGTGTCTCTTCAGGATTATGAAGGTAAAGTGCTGGTCATCGCCAATACGGCAAGCCAATGCGGATTAACGCCGCAGTATGGGGACCTGCAGAAGCTGTATGACCAGTTCAAGGCGCAGGGGCTCGAAATCCTTGGATTTCCCTGCAACCAGTTCGGAGGACAGGAGCCGGGTACCAGTGAAGAAGCCGCATCGTTCTGTCAGCTGAATTATGGGGTTCAATTCCCGGTATTCGCCAAAGTGGAAGTGAATGGGGAAGGGGCTCATCCGCTCTTTCAATATTTGAAACAGCAGCAGCCGGGTCCGGCCGAAGACGGCGAGATTCAATGGAACTTTACGAAGTTTCTCGTGAACCGTCAGGGAGAAGTGGTTGCCCGCTTTGAGCCGAAGGAGTCGCCTGAGGCCATGACGGAAGCCATTCGCGGTTTGTTGTAAAATGCCGTGAAGCATCCTGGAAGGGATACGAACCGATAATATCATAAACAAAAGGTCTGTCCCGAAAACGGGACAGACCTTTTGTTAATATCAGATAGTATAAACTCCAGAGCCATGGCTTCCTGATATTGAAAGAAAAACTTCCTTTAAACGCGGTCTATCTTCTTTGAAGGTACGTCGATAGACGTTTTTCTTACTTCTCCGACTGATCCCGGAGTTGAAGCACGGATAACCGTGCTTGCTGCATCCCAGAAACGGAGGTTACTGTGGAACGCTGCCGTTTAATCCCTTCAAGGCTTCCTCCACCGGAGTATCGCCTTCGAGCAGGTCGAACGACTGATTATGGGTCTGCCGGATTTGCAGCGCCGCGAGAACAGCTTCGGCCACATCATCTCTGGATACCCGGCCGTGACGCTGCAGCTCCGGAGCGGCATGCACCTTTCCTTTGCCAGGCTCGTTTGTCAGCCCGCCCGGACGGATAATCGTATAGCTCAGCCCGCTTTCCTCCAGGATGGTCTCGGCCTTGCGTTTGGCCATCAGGAAGGGCTTCAGGGAAGAAGGCATGGCGTCCGGATCCTTGGTGCCCATAGAGCTGATCAGCACAAACCGCGGAATTTGCTCCAGTACGCTCTGCTCAATGAGCCGAACGGTTCCGACATGATCCACATGCTCCGGATCTCCCGAGGTGCCGGCCCCTGCGGCGCAGACGACGATGTCCGCTCCTTTCATACCGTCGGAGAAAGCCCCCGATAAGTCTCCAAGGTAACCCTTGGCTCCTGCGGATTCCAGATCCCGGAGGTGGTCTTCTTTACGGACCAGCCCTCTCACGTCATAACCTGCCTCAACCAGCTTCGATACGATTCTGCGCCCGGTCTGCCCGTTTGCGCCTGCCACAAAAACGGTT
Source organism: Paenibacillus favisporus (assembly GCF_040545415.1). Taxonomy (NCBI): domain Bacteria; kingdom Bacillati; phylum Bacillota; class Bacilli; order Caryophanales; family Paenibacillaceae; genus Paenibacillus; species Paenibacillus favisporus. Next base: position 399,077 of record NZ_JBEPLV010000005.1, read on the forward strand.
GTCATCGTTGATCACCTCTACGTATGCATTACCCCGATGTCCAGGGCGGGAACACAGGTTTTGATAGGATTCCAAAAATAAACAAATTCGCCAGGTCGGCGTCCGGGGGAACGAAACATCGACCTGGCGAATTCGGTTGGGAGTGGTCCATGATATATGGCATAGCAGGCAGGGCGAACACGGTTCGTCCACTCTATGCTCCTGTTCTTTTTATACCCGGCGGCCATAGGGTTGAAACAGGAGTCCCCATTTTTTCTTTTGCGGATTTTGCCGACTCGCTTTAAGATAGAAATACAAGCATATACAGACTTCATATAGAGGGAGATGGAGCGGGAGATGATCGAGCAAGAGAACGGCGTTTTTCCTGCGGTGTGCCCGCTGGACTGCCCGGATACCTGCGGCCTGCTGCTGCACAAGGAGAACGGTAGAATCGTTAAAGTGACCGGCAACCCCGATCACCCGATTACTCAGGGTGCGATCTGCAATAAGGTAAGAAATATGACGGAGCGGGTTTATCATCCGGACCGGGTGCTGTACCCGATGAAGCGAACGGGGCCCAAAGGGGAAGGCCGTTTTGAACGGATTACCTGGGACGAAGCCGTGACGGAAATTACCCAGCGCTTTCGGGATATTATTGCGGAGCATGGCTCCGAAGCGATACTGCCCTACAGCTTCTACGGCAATATGGGCATTCTCAGCGTCGACGGCATGGACCGGCGTTTCCTCAATGCGCTAGGTACAAGCCGTTTGGACCAAACGATATGCAACTCCGCCGGCGGCGCCGGCTGGAAATATACGATGGGCTTCGGCGGCGGGACGACGCCGGAGGATACGGAATACGCCGATCTGATTCTGGTCTGGGGCGGCAACATCATCAGCACGAACATGCATCAAGTCGTCATTGCGGAGAGAGCCCGCAAGCGCGGAGCCAAAGTGGTCGTCATCGACGTGCACCGCAACCGCACCGGCCAGTGGGCCGACTGGTTTATTCCGCTGTATCCCGGAACGGATACGGCGCTTGCACTGGGCATGATGCACATCCTGTTCCGTGACGGACTGACGGACAATGACTTTATGGCCAAGTACACTGTCGGCCATGAGGAGCTGCGGGAGCATGTGAAGGCGTACACCCCGGCCCGTGTATCCCAGATTACGGGCATTCCTGAGGAAGATATCGAGAAGCTGGCCCGTATGTACGGCGAGGCGGAAGCCGCCTACATCCACATCGGCAACGGGCTGCAGCACCATGACAACGGCGGCATGAACATCCGCAGTATCGCCTGCCTGCCGGCCTTGACTGGCCACTGGCTGAAGCAGGGCGGAGGTGCCGCCAAGTCCAACGGCGGCTATAACGCGATGAACAGCGAAGCGCTGGAGCGCCCGGATCTGCGGCCGAACCCGGAGGCGCGCAGCATCAACATGAACCGGATCGGGGAAGCGCTGGCCATGACGGAGCAGCCGATCAAGGCGCTGCTTGTCTACTGCAGCAACCCGCTGGTCGTCGCGCCGGATACGGCGCGGGTTCAGGCCGGATTTGCCCGGGAGGACCTGTTTACGGTCGTGCATGACCTGTTTATGACCGATACGGCGAAATACGCCGATATCCTCCTGCCAGCGACCTCTTCCTTTGAGAGCACAGATTTGTTCGGCTCATACTGGCATCAATATGTTCAGATTCAGGAGCCGGTCATTCCTGCGCAGGGCGAGAGCAAGAGCAATGTGGAGCTGTTCTCCCTGCTGGGCCGGGCGATGGGCTTCGATGAAGAAGCCTTCTCCCAGACGGAGGAGCAGATGATCGAGGCGGCGCTGGATTATCCGGACAATCCCTATCTGAACGGAGTAACCCTGGAGTCGTTGAAGGAGCGGCGCTTCGTCAAGCTCGACATGACGCCGAAGCAGCACTATTTGGACCGGCTGCCGACCCCTTCAGGCAAAATCGAGCTGTATTCCGAAGCGATGAAGCAGGCGGGACTGCCGCCGCTGCCGGAGTATGTCCCGCTGAAGGAAGGCTACGACGGTGAGCGGCGTCCTGCAGCAGGAGAGAGCTTCCCGCTCATGTTCATTTCGCCGCCGAACCACAATTTCCTGAACTCCACCTTCGCCAATGTGGAAAAGCATCAGAAGCTGGAGAAGGAGCCGGTGCTGCAGATCCATCCGGAAGACGCCGCTGCTCGCGGCATTACCGACGGGGATCCCGTCTGCGTATACAACGAGCGGGGACAGTATGAGCTGAAGGCTGTGGTCACGGATAAAATGCTTCCCGGCACTGTCGTAAGCCAGGGATTGTGGTGGGCAAAGGACGGCCGCAGGCAGCGGGCCAACGCCTTGACGCCCGACCGCCTGGCCGACATGGGCGGCGGAGCCACGTTCTTCTCGACCACTGTCGAAGTAAAGCGTCAGTGAAGGTCATTGCGGGATGACACAATATGATAGATACTGTCATGTGGGACGGCAGACATAACGATAGATTGCTACAGGTGTCAGCCGGCTTTACGCTTGGCGGACACCTGCCGGAGAGCCCCCTGGGGCTTTCTTTTTTTCGTTCGTTATCTGCCGGTTTCCGAAGCCGGACATGTGCCCGGCCTCACCACATACCGCTGCACAGGAGATTCCTAACATGAAATTTCTGCAATCCTATCCAAGGGAAGTTCAAATATTTTTGGCGGCCAGCCTGATCAACTCGGCGGGCGGGTCGCTGATGTGGCCGCTCACCACCATGTACGTGTTTGAGGAGCTGGGCCACTCGATGGCTGACGCCGGCCTGGTCATCATGATCCAGGCGTTGGGCGGCATCATCGGCCAGCTGCTCGGCGGCGCGCTGTACCACCGGGTCGGGGTGAAGCGGCTCATCGTCGGATCGCTTGGCCTGAATGCGCTTGGTCTGTTCGCCCTGCCTTTCATCAGCCCGTATTGGTATTTATACATGGCTATGATGGGCTTTATCGGCTTCTGCAACGCCGTGTCCATGCCGGCGATCCAGGCGTTCATCGGCTACCGCTTCGCCGACCGGCGGGGCGAGCTGTTTAACGTCGTGTACGTCGCCAACAACATCGGCGTTGCCCTGGGGACGGCGCTGAGCGGATTCCTTGCCGATCTGTCCTACGACCTGACCTTTATTCTGAACGGGGTCACCTCGGCGGTTTTCGCGATGTTTTTCCTGAATTATCTCAGCCGGCTCGATAAGGAGCAGGGGCCGGTTCATCTGCAGAAAAAGGACAAGCCCGAACGTGCCGACGGTACCTGGTCCCTGCTCTGCAATACGAGGGTTTACCTGTTCATTGGCGTCGGTTCCCTGTTCCTTTGGCTGGGGAACTCGATCTGGAACACAGGCGTGTCCCCGTTCATTATCTCCGAGGGCATGCCGAAGCGGGCCTATGGCTTCCTGTGGACGATGAACGGCATTCTCATTTTTGTCGCCCAGCCGCTGACAAGCCTGATCAAGCGCTGGTTCGCACGGACCTCGTCGGCCCAAATTACGGCCAGCGGCCTCTTTTATCTGGCGGCCTATCTTGTCATTGCCGGTCTGCACAGTTATCCGGGAATGGTCATGGCTATGATCCTGGCGACGCTCGGAGAGATGCTGATCTCGCCGGCCATCCCGGCTTTCATTTCCGATCACGCCTATAAGGCGGCTCCGTTCTATATCGGTTTGACCGGGGGAATGGGGGCCGTCGGAAGAATGGCAGGGCCCTATGTCATGGGAATACTGTATGATAACGGAGGAATCATGCCGGTGACCTGGCTGGCGATTGGGGTAGCGGTGCTGTCGGTCGTGTTCTTTGTGACGCACGCGGTTCGCAACCGGCAGGCGGAGATCGATCTGGCCGAATCCTTCGGAAGCTGACGATGACTCGAATACCCCTGAACCTGGTCCTAGTTTACTATCAATTGAGGTGAAGCTGTTATGCCATCCGAACATCGTGTTTTGACCATCCGCCTCTCGGAAATGAGGGACGCCCAGGCGCTGATGGATATCGACGCCCTCGTGTGGAACGAGTGGACCGCTCCGGAACCGGTCCGCTGGTCTTCCCGGGAGGACTATCTGCGTCACTGCCCGCCGGGTTCCCAGCTGGTGGCCGTGGTGGACAACGTACTGTGCGGGTACATCGGATTTCGTCCGGCTACGGGCCTCTCCAGCAACAGCCATGTTTGTGAAATTAACATTGCGGTTCATCCCGATTATCAGCAGGAGGGGATCGGGTCGAGGCTGATCGAGGCGGGTAAGAAATGGGCGCAGGAGCAAGGAAAAAGAAAGCTGAGACTGCGGGTCCTGTCTTCCAACCCCGGAGCCATCGCATTTTACCGCAAATGTGGTTTCGTACAGGAGGGCTGCCTGGAACGGGAATTTTGTATCGGCGGCCGCGATGTCGATGATATATTGATGAGCTGCTTTCTGGCGCGTCCTTAATGGGGCTATGGGGCTATCTGTCCCGTAAAATACCATGATATGACATTTTTTGTGTATAATTAGTCAATCTGCCCGATATAAAACGGTACAAAAGGGACTTTCACAAGGTGAAGGTTCCTTTTTATACTATAATTAACGCTTTGTCATCAGCAGCATTCAAGAATCCGGATGGTTTCATCCCCGAATGATCAGTTTATAAGGGAATAGCAGAATTTATAGAAGAGGGGTCATAAGAGAATGGATCTTCATCTTGAGGGTAAAAAGGCGCTTGTCATTGCATCCAGTCAAGGACTGGGCAAAGCGATCGCCGCTGAACTGGTGCGAGAAGGAGCCGACGTCATGCTGGTCAGCCGCAGCGACGGCAAGCTGGAGGCGGTACAGCAGGAGCTGCAGAAGCTCGGCAGCGGCGTGGTGGAGTATTACGCGGCGGACATTACGATTCCGCATGAAGTGGAAGCGATGGTGCGTTATACGGCCGAGAAGTTCGGCCGCATCGATATATTGGTCAATAACGGAGGCGGTCCGTCTCCGGGAACGTTTGAAACGCTGACGGATGAAGACTGGGATAAAGCCTTCCAGCTGAACCTGCTCAGCTATGTCCGAATGATCCGCGAGGTGCTCCCGCATATGAAGGGACTGGGCGGGCATATCGTCAATTTGACGTCGACCTCGATCAAGCAGCCGATTCCCGGGCTCATTCTGTCGAATACGTTCCGCAACGGCGTAGCCGGCATGAGCAAGTCTTTGTCTCAGGAGCTGGCTCAGTACGGAATCTTGGTGAACACGGTGGCACCGGGGCGGATCGAGACCGACCGGATCATCCAGCTGAACGAATCGAATGCGAAAGCGAAGGGTGTCAGCGCGGAAGAGGTCGCAGAGCAGTCCCAGAGCGAAATTCCGCTCGGACGGTACGGAACGCCGGAGGAATTCGCCAAAGGCGTCGTATTCCTGTTATCGGGTGCCAACACCTATATTACCGGCACAACCCTTGTCATTGACGGCGGGCTGGTACAGGCTCTCTAAGGGCCATCCCAGCTCGTGTAATTCTTTTGTACCGGCGCACCCCCAAATGCTATGATGGAAGCAAGATGATCAATTTGGAGGGAAGCCGCAATGAATCAGGTGGATACCGCTTACCGGATCGTATCGGTGAACGTCGGCAAGCCGATCACGGTGGAGTATATGGGCAAACCGCTCACAACCGGCATACATAAACGCCCGATAGAAGGAGAAGTGTTCGTTGGACGCACGCAGATGGAAGGGGACGGCCAAGGTGACTTGAAAAATCATGGCGGGCCTGACAAGGCCGTGTGCGTCTATCCTGTAGAGCATTACGCCTATTGGAAGCGGGAACTGGGCATTCCGATGGAGTGCCCGGCCTTTGGCGAGAATTTGACCGTATCCGGGCTGCTGGAAGAAGAGGTGTGCATCGGCGATACGTTTGAAATCGGCGGGACGGTCATGCAGGTCGCCCAGCCGAGATTTCCCTGCTTCAAAATCGCCAGCAAGCATGGGGTGACCGACTTCCCGGCACGGGTGCTGGATACCGGATACAGCGGCTTTTATCTCCGCGTGCTCCAGGAAGGGGTGCTGGACCGCGAATCGTCCATCGTCAAGCGTGAATCCAGCCCGGGCGGCGTGACGGTAGCCGCGGTTTTGCGCCAGCTGGCGCTGGGACGCAAGCGGGCGGACCGGGAAGAGATTGCCCGGATGCTCCAAGTCGAAGCCCTTGCTTCGACCGTGAAGGAGCAGTTCAGCAACTGGCTGGCCTAAACCGGACATGCTGCGGCCAGGCTTCCGGCCGTCTGAGCATCGCTGAATGACCGCTTCATCGTATCGCAAAAATGCCGCCGTCCCCTGTCCGTTGGACAGGAGCGGCGGCATTTTGTCTGCCTTGGAGGAAGGGTTTTCAAAACGGGCTACCGAAGCAGCTTCCATTCGCTTTGTATCATCCCATAGACTGCATGATTCACGTACCCTTGGGGCAGCTTCTCCGCTTCTCGGACGATTCCCTCGAGAACGAACCCCAGCCGGTCGGGGATTGCGCGGCTGCGGTGGTTGCCCGTTGCGCATCGGATTTCAACCCGGTTGAGATCCATGTCCATCAGGGCATAATCAACAAAGGTCCGGCAGGCGCTGGTCATGATACCTTTGCCTTCAAATTCCTTCCCCAGCCAGTAGCCGATGCTGACGGAGCGGTTGTTCCAGTCGATCTGATGGTAGCTGATCAGACCGGCGATTTCATCGTCCACCCAAATGCCGGCGGAAATGCCGCCGTTCTCGGCGCCCTGCTTAATGGCGTTTTTCACAAAATTGGCCGTATGCTCCACTTCCCGGATCGCATCCACCCAGGGGAGCCATTCCCGCAGGCGATCACGTGACCGGTCGGTCAAGTGAAACAGCGGGCGTGCATGCTGCAGCGCCAGGGGCCGGAGCTCAATTTGGTCGTCAAGTGCGTATGTAAACATGAATGAATCCCTCTTTCTTTTCCCAAGATCGGCGAAATTGGCGGCCAGCTTATAAATGTAACCAACCATGCGTTTTCACTTCTCCCCTCTTACTTAACGGGACGCTTTAACCTTTTGTTCCAATGCGTATATATCGTCTTCCAGGGATATCATTCTCTGGCTGACCACATGGCGGCAGTCGCTCAGCGCCTGGTTGTACACATGCGGAGCGATGCGCGTCATAAAGAAGTCCAGCACGCCGTCCGCTGCCAGCTCACCGATGGCTTCGCCGCGTTCATCCTCAAAAAACTGCTGGATCTGCTGAATCGCCAGGTCCCGCTGTTCCTTCGCCAGCTTCATCGATTGCATATGCATTTAGGCCCCCTTCGGCTTTTATTTCCATGCTACCTTATTCCTCAAATGGCGTCAAAATGGTATTAGCCCCAATTTTCATGTTTGCCCCTGGATTGGGGAAGGATGTATAAGGCTTCGCGTTCACGTAAAAGGGGAGAGGAGCGCGAATGATTGAACTCTCCCGGCATTACAGGTATATTTATATGAAACAAGCTTTATACAGAGAATAAGATGGACGAGGTCTATCTATAAAGAAGACTTTATGGATGAAAGGTTGATAACTGTGGAGAAACCAAGCACTCCCTCCAATTTTATTAAAAATGTCATAACGGAAGACCTGAAGTCGGGCAAGGTTCAGAAAGTGGTCACCCGCTTTCCTCCGGAACCGAACGGCTATTTGCATATTGGGCATGCCAAGGCGATTTGGATCAATTTCGCGCTGGCCGGCGAATTCGAAGGCGCAACGAACCTGCGCTTTGACGATACGAACCCGCTGAAGGAAGACGTGGAGTTCGTCAGATCCATTGAGGAAGACGTGAAATGGCTTGGATACGAATGGGCAGAGAAGCGTTATGCCTCGGACTATTTCGATGAGATGTACAACCGTGCGGTGCTCTTGATCAAAAAAGGCAAAGCGTATGTCGACGATCAGACAGCCGATCAAATCCGCGAGACGCGCGGCACGCTGACCGAACCGGGCCAGAACAGCCCTTACCGTGACCGCAGCGTGGAGGAGAACCTCGAGCTGTTTGAGAAAATGCGCAGCGGCGAGTTCAAGGATGGGGAGAAGGTGCTTCGCGCCAAGATCGACATGGCCTCGCCGAACATCAACCTGCGGGATCCGGTCATTTACCGGATCGCCCATGCCACGCACCACAACACGGGGGATAAGTGGTGCATTTACCCGATGTATGCGTTCGCCCATCCGCTGGAGGATGCCATCGAAGGCGTAACGCACTCCCTCTGCTCGCTGGAGTTCGAGGATCAGCGCCCGTTCTATGATTGGGTTATCCAGGAATGCGAGATGGAGAGCACGCCGCATCAATACGAATTCGGCCGCCTGAATCTGGCGCAGACGCTGACCAGTAAGCGGAAGCTGAAGCTGCTCGTGGACGAGAAGATCGTCGACGGCTGGGACGATCCCCGGATGCCGACGATTTCCGGACTCCGCCGCCGCGGCTACACGCCGGAAGCGATCCGGAATTTCGTGTACGAGACCGGCATCTCCAAGAGCCAGGGTCTGGTGGATCTGCAAATGCTGGAACATTTTATCCGCGAGGACCTCAAGCTGAAGGCACCGCGGACGATGGCGGTGCTGCGGCCATTGAAAGTGGTCATCACCAACTATCCGGAAGGCCAGGTGGAATGGCTCGAAGCGGAGAACAATACCGAGAACCCGGATATGGGCACGCGGCAAATCCCGTTCTCGCGTGAAATTTACATCGAGCAAGATGACTTCATGGAGAACCCGCCGAACAAATATTTCCGTTTGTTCCCGGGCAACGAGGTCCGGCTGAAGAATGCCTACTTCATTAAATGCCATGACTTCGTGAAGGACGAGAACGGCCAGGTGACGGAAATTCACTGCACCTATGATCCGGAGACGAAGAGCGGCACTGGCTTTACCGGCCGCAAGGTCAAGGGAACCATCCACTGGGTCGAAGCTTCCCATGCCGTACCGGCCGAGTTCCGTCTGTATGAGCCGCTGATCAAGGCGGAGGAGACGGACGCCCCAGCCGAGGAGAACGAAGCCGAAACGGCAGAGAAAAGCTTCCTGGACGAAATCAATCCGAACTCCCTCGAAGTGCTGCACGGCTTTGTCGAAGCGGACATGAAGAATGCCAAGCCGCAGGACAAGTTCCAGTTTTTCCGGCACGGATATTTTAGCGTGGATTCGAAGTATTCGGCGCCCGGACAACCGGTATTTAACCTTGTCGTCTCCCTGAAGAGCTCGTTTCAACTGCCGAAATAAGGCGGGATCGGCTCGGCACATGAACCTATGAGAAGACCTGCAACGTATGAATGACATATAGAAAAGCCAGCCGCAGATGCAATCATCCAGCGGCTGGCTTTTTGTTTCAGTTTAGCTTGCTCTGTCTCGCTTATGTCAAACTTTGGCCCGGCCAATTGGGCCTAGCTTCTTTAGAGCGGTGAATCGTCATCATTGGCTGGCCCGGTCACAGTTCCGGCAGCACCTGCCTGGGTATGATGCTGAACGCGAATCCAATACCACATAATGCCGAATCCAGCCGCGCCGATCAGCGCCAGCATCACGCAAATTTTGTACATGGCCGCGCCGCCGAAGTTCTGGAACAGCCAGCCGCCGGCCAGGCTGCCGAGCATGCCGGAGATGCCGCTCCAAGTGAGCGTGTAGAGCGCCTGGGCGGGTCCGCGGAATGGGGCCGGCGTCAGCAGGCGTACCACCTGGGTTCCGACAAAGAAGAAGCCGCCGAAGGTGATGCTGTGAAGGATCTGGATGACGGCAATTTCGACCGGGCTCGTGGCGTTCGCCATCAGCTGCCAGCGAAGGACAAACAGAAGGCTCACAAGGGAAAGGCAGCCCACGAGCGTGGATAATTTACGCCTAAGATAACGATTGAACAGAATCAGCACACCGATCTCCAGAATGGACGACAGGAAGACGGCAAGTCCCACTACCGTTTTGGATCCTCCCAGTTCCGTGATGTAGAGCGACATGAACGTATTATTCATAAAGGTGGGGACTGATACAGCCATCCCCAGAACGATAAAAGCGATAAAATAACGGTTCACTGCAAATCTGCCAAAGCCCCGAAGACGCATCGGCGGCGTTTCGGAGGTCCGCTTGAGCGGAGGCAGGAGCAGGACGGACACGATCGCCAGGACAAGGATTCCCGTAAACACGAAGGAGAGGCGGGAGATTCCGATCCGGTCGAGGAAGAGGCCGGCCGCCACAGCCGTCACCGCCCAGCCAATAGAGCCCCACATCCGGAACGCGCCGAACCGGTGCGGCTGATCCGGAATATAGCCGAGAATCAGCGTGTTGCTCTGCGCAAACATCGGGCTTTGAAAGAAGAAAAAGAGCATCATGGCCACATAAATCATCGTAAACGTATCGGCATGAAATACAAATTGAGTCAGCAGCAGGGTGCCTGCCATCATGAGAAGCAGGCTGCGCTTGGTGTCCCGCAGGCGTTCGCTGGCAAACGTCCAGACCGGATTGGCCAGCAGGGAGATCAGCGGCCCCAGTGCCATCAGGCTGCCGATTTCCAGTTTGTTCATTCCCGCATCCTGCAGGTATAATTGAAAATAGCTGGTGAAAATCACCATGGTGCCATAGATTAAAAAGTTGAACGCCTTGAGCGACGTTAACGAAGACGGCTTGCTTCCGTTTTCCTGCACGCTAGCACATTCCTTTCCGGCCGTTTGCTAATATATAGGTTGAACTGAAGTTCCGCATTGTAATCTCTGATGACCCGCTTCTGTGCGCAAAGTTAGAAATTCTTCCGTTCATTCCATATCGAAAGCGGCGTTTTAAAGACTGCCAATCCCACTTTATCATTAGTTGAAAAGGGATACAAACCAACTTTTGAGAATTATCCCATTATTTATTTGGAGCTACTTTAAATGTATGAAAAATAGGACCTGGATTGCCTGTTCATGCTTGTAACGAGAGGGATGAGAGGAACGATGTTCAAAGTCACAGGAATTTTGCTGGCCGGGGGTCAATCCAGCCGGATGGGGACCGATAAGGCACTGCTGAACGTGAACGGCGAAACGGTAATCGAGCGGATCGTCCGCTTGATGTCGCCGTCTGCTTCAAATATCATCATTTCGGCTAATGACGACGAAAAATATGCGTTCCTGGGCAAAGAATTGGTGCATGACCGTTATCCGGGACAGGGACCGCTGTCGGGATTGCATGCCGGACTGAACGCTGCCGCCACGCCTTGGAGCGTCGTCACAGCTTGTGATATGCCGTTTGTAACGGAAGAGGTTTTTCGTTTTCTGGCACGGAAGGCAGAAGAAGCGGCGGCAGTTATGGATGATAAAAGCCGACTCCAGGCTATCGTCCCGGTATCGGGGGGGCGCATTCAGCCGCTGCTGGCTGCCTACCATCGCAGTGTTCTGCCGTCCCTGGAGACGTGCTTGTCTTCCGGCCGGCTGCGCCTGACCGCGTGGCTGGAGCAGCTGAAGGTGTGCTACGTCTCCGAGGAAGAGCTCATCCAGGAGCTTGGACACGGTGCGGACAAAGCCTTCTATAACATGAATGAACCTTCAGACTATAAGCGTGCCATGACAGGTCTTTCTTGAGAGAGGATTTTTGTTAAGTTGTCTGTATATTCCGATTTTATGCATAGGTTAGTAGGTTAGGTTTCGTCGGCAAGCCTAAACTATATAGAAAAAGGACGTGCCCTTTCCCGTCTAGGGAGAGAAGCACGTCCTTTTTATTTGAAGAAATTAATCTTCTACTTTCGGTTTTCTGAATTTCATCAGGAACTCATACACAACCGGCACGATGACCAGTGTCAGCAGCGTGGAGCTGACCAAACCGCCGATAACCGTGATGCCGAGACCTCTGGAGATGATGCCGGCACTGTTCTCCAGTCCCGATACGAGCGGCAGCAGGGCACCGATGGTGGCGAGAGCCGTCATCAGAATCGGACGGAGACGGGTGGCTCCGGCTTCCAGCAGCGCTTCGCGCGTCGACAAGCCTTCGCGTTCCTTGTGAATCACCCGGTCGATCAGCACGATCGCGTTGGTCACGACGATACCGATCAGCATCAGGGCGCCCATCAGGGCCGATACGTTCAGCGTCTCTCCGCCGATCCAGAGGCCGACAAGTCCGCCAATGATCGTGAACGGCAGGGAGAACAGGATCGCAAACGGCGCCAGGCCGCCGCCGAAGGTCACGACGAGCACGAAGTAGACGATGGCGATCGCCGCAGCCATAGCCAGGCCGAGCTGGGTGAACGTATCGTTGATCTGCTCGGTGGTGCCGCCGAATTTAACTTCGACGCCGTCCGGCAAGTCGATCTTGTCGATTTCCTTTTGCAGGTCCGAGGAAGCTTTGCCGACGTTGGAGGTGACGATGTTGGCCGTCACGTCCACGACCATTTTGCCGTCGTTGCGGGTGATCGTATCCGGCGACGTGCCTTTTTCCACTTTGGCGACGTCTTTGATCGGAACGTTCATGCCCAGCGGCGACTGAACCGTTTCGTTCTCAATGTCGTTGATGCTCTTGTATTCCTTGTTGTCGGTTTCGATATAAACCTTGTAGTCTTTGTTGTCGACCGTCACTTCGGTCAGCACCGGACGTTCGCGGACCGGGCTCAGCTTCATGGCGATTTGACCGGCCGTCAAGCCCATCGAGCTGAGCTTTTGCTGATCCGCCACGATCGTGTATTGGTCATAAGCTTTGGTCAGGCTGGTTTTCGCTTTTTCAAAATTATCCGTGTCTGCCTGCACCAGCTTCAGGATTTGCTCGGAGACCGGCTTGATATCATCCAGACTGTTGCCGTAGACGCTGACGCTGAGCGAGCTTCCGCCCATGCCGCCGGACATGTCCATCAAGCTCCATTCTCCGGTGGATACTTGTTTCTTCAGACCTTCCACGAGGTTTTTCTTCACGTTCTCAAAGTCTTTCGTATCTTTGTTGTACTCTACATAGAACAGACCCGAATTGGACGAAGATCCTCCAGCCAGCGGATTGCCGCTGCCACCGACGGAGTACTGCATCTTGTCGATGTTCGGCTGGCTCAAAATGTATTTCTCGGCTTCAAGGGCCCGCTTCTCCACGGTTTCCAGCTGAGCGCCAGGTTCAGGCGAGTAGGTCACCATGATGTATTTGTCCTCCTGATCCGGCAGGAAGCTGGTGCCGATCAGCGGGGTCAGGAAGAAGCTTGCCACGAGCAGAATGACCGCTGAGCCGAATGTGATCAGCTTGTGAGACAAGGCCCAGTTCAGAATCCGCTGGTAGCCGCGGGCCATCCGGCCCGGCTTGTCGTGATCATGCTGCTTGGAGGACTTGATGCCCTTCTTGAACAGGCTGTGGGCCAGCATCGGCACGAGCGTGATTGCTACGAGCAGGGAAGCTAGCAGGGCGAAGACCATCGTAAGCGCAAACGGCATGAACAGCTCGCCAACCATGCCGGTGACGAACGCCAGCGGCAGGAAGACCGCGATCGTTACGATCGTCGAGGACATGATCGGAACGAACATTTCGCGCGTCGCTTCGCGGATCAGTTCGCGTCCGCGAAGCTTCTCACCGCTGCTGGTCAAGCGGCGGTAAATGTTCTCGATGACGACGATGGAGTCATCGACGACGCGGCCGATCGCGACGGTCATCGCGCCGAGCGTCATCATGTTGAGCGTAATATCGAGCCGCCACAGAATCAGCAGGGCGATCAGCAGCGACAGCGGAATCGACAGGATCGAGATGATCGTGGAGCGAATGTTCCGCAGGAAGATCAGGATGATGATAACGGCGAAGAGCGCGCCGAAGACCGCTTTATCCAGCATCGTCGACACGGAGTCTTCGATCGGTTTGCCCTGGTCGAGCAGCACCGTAAGCTCCATGCCTTTGAACTGGCCTTCAAGGTCTTTGGCTTTGTCCTTCACGGCATTGACTACGTCCACCGTGTTGGCGTCATTGTCCTTGACGATTTGCAGGCCGATCGAGGCCTTGCCGTTCGTGCGGGACACCGACTCCGCACTGCCGACCACCTTGATGTCGGCGATATCGCTGAGCTTCACCGTCGGAATGCCGGTTGGAACGCCGGCCTGGCCGCCTTGAATGGAAGCAGCAGCATTGCCTGCTCCAGCACCGGCTGCATTGCCTGCGCCTGCACCGGCAGCAGCGCCCGCGCCACCGGCACCTTGACCGGCTGCCCCGGCAGTACCGCTCTGTCCTTGTGCGCTGCCCGCTCCCGGCGTAACCGGAATCGTCAGCTTTTTCAAATCATCGAGCGTCGTGATGTTGCCGTCCACGACAACCGCTTTGGAGGACTGCTCCAAATTGAACAGACCGAGCGGAACCCGTACGGAGGAGCCTTGAACGATACCCTTGACGGTATCTTCAGTCAGGCCGAGCTGGGCCATTTTCTCCTTATTAAATGTCAGCTGGACTTCCTTGACGTATTGTCCGGAGACGGAGACGGAAGCGACACCTGGAATTTTCTCCAGTTCAGGCACGACTTCGTCCTCAATGTTTTTGGTCAGACCCTCAAGATCGCTTGAGCTGTCGGACGCGCTGAGAGATACGACCGGAAACGAGCTCAGGCTGAACTTGGAGATCGTCGGCTTCTGGGCGCCGTCAGGCAGCGTCACTTCGTTGAGCGCTTCCCGGACGGCTGCGGTGGCCTGATCGAGGTCCGTGCCGTAGTCGAATTCCATGGCGATGTTGGCTGCGTTCTCCATAGACGTAGAGGAGACGTTCTTGACCCCGTCCACGTTCTGCAGCCGCTGCTCCAGCGGGATCGTAATATCCTGCACGACGCCTTCCGGCGCTGCGCCCGGGTAAACGGCGGTCACGCTAAGAAACGGGATGTTGATGTTCGGAATCGTCTCCTGCTTCATCACCAGCCCGCTGTACAAGCCGGCGGCGGCGACGATGACCGTCAGGATCCAGATGGCGAATTTATTGTTCAATGAAAAATTAATAATGCTCTTCATTTCGCAGGTTTCTGCTCCTCTCCTTTGTATCTCTTGCTCACGCTTCAGGTACGATCGGTTCTTGAAAACACGTACAGCCTGCAGATTTCCTTCAATTCGCGGCTTAAGGAAACAAGCTCGGGCACGCTCTCCAGGTTGGCGATCATGCCGGCCAGGATCGCTTTGCGCGGTTCGATGTCCCGAAACTCCTTGTCGATGATATCGATCGACTCCTGAGCCAGGTCACGCTCTGGTCCTTCCGGCAGCTTGTCCTTTAAGAGATCCCGCATCTGCTTGGTAATAATAAGCGGATGCCGCAGGCTCCCCCCGGACCGGTCCTTCAGCTTCTCCGTCCACTCGGTCCATATCCCGGGGGAAATAAGCGGATCCCGCTGCGACCGGACCATGCCGCCGGCGACTTCGTCCAGCAAAAACACGATATGATCGGCAACCCGCCGGATGTTCAGCGGCAGACCCGGAATAAACAGCGTCCGGATATATCCGTCGAGAAGGCCCACCACAAACATGGTAAGGTCCAGCGTGTAGGGATAGACGTCATCCCCGTAAATTTGCTCGAGCTTGTTTTTGAACCACTGGATGCCGATGATTTGCTTTTCACGCAAATGTTTCTGGGACGGTGGCTTTTTTCCCGAAGCATGGTGATCCTGAATCTGCACCACCAGAAACTCCCGGAGCTCCACGAGCAGATTCAGCACGACTTCCAGCTGTTTCCGCAGCTGTTCTTTGGGAGTCAGAAGGTGTTCCTGTTCCACCTGCATAACGCTGTCCCGGATCAGGCCCTCACAGTACAGGTAGATGCTGCTCTCCAGATCCTCCTTGGATTTGAAGTGCAGATACAAGCTGCCTTTGGACATGCCGCAGTATTCCGCGATTTCCTGCATGGAGGTGGCCGAAATCCCCTTTGTGGAAAACAGCTGCAGGGCGGTTTTCAGAATCTGTTTTTTCTTGTCCGCCAATTTCTCAGACAAATGCACCTTCACCCCTTTCTGACACTTCGGTTCTCAAATTGACCGCCTAGTCAGAACGATTATATTACAAAGCGAAGGTCGTTTTCAAACAACCCGGTGCCATTTACAAAAAAAGGCACCTTCCTGGTTGTAATACGCAGGAAGGTGCCGGTTGGGCTCCACATTTATAGGGAATGAATATGGCAAAATTGTGACGGTTTAGAAAGGCGGTTCTCTTAACCCATACAGCCGGGGAACATGCCGGTCGAAATGGCCAGCCGGTTCCAGCAGTTAATGGCGTTGATCGCCATCAGCAGGTCGACGATTTCCTTCTCGTCAAAATGTTCTTTGACCCTGCCGAACACCTCATCCGGGACGCCTGCCTCGGAAATTTTCGTCACGTATTCCGCAAGCTCCAGCGCGGCACGCTGCTGCTCTGTAAACACAGGTGCCTCCCGCCATACGCAGACCAGCGTCAGCTGCTCCAGGTAATCTCCCAGCTTGAGCAGGTCCTTGCTGTGCATATCGAGACAAAACGCGCATCCGTTGATTTGCGACACCCGGATTTTGATCAGCTCGGAGAGCACCTTGTCGATCGAAGTGCTCTGGGCAAACTGCTCAAAAGCAAGCATCGCTTTAAGAGCCGGCATATTGGCGTCCCTGTAATTCAATCTGATTTCCATCGATAACAGCCTCCTTTAGGTTCGTTCACAAAGAAGACTGATCAGGTACGGGATTTGTGACATCATTCCATAAAAAAGCAAAAAAAATTATGAGATCAGCTTCAAACCTACCGCTGAGGCCAAAATCATGGCAATAAACAGAATTCGCCGCCATTCCTTGGGCTCACCGAACAGAAACATGCCGGCCAGCGTGCTGCCTACCGTACCGATGCCGGTCCAGACGGCGTACGCCGTTCCCATCGGAATCGAGTTCATGGCGTAGGACAGCAGGGAGAAGCTGACGATAAAGGACAGGATCAGCATGACATATGCCGGCAGCCCTTTCTTTTGCGTGACGCCCTTGATCCCGATGACGCCGAACATTTCGCACAGGCCGGCGATGACGATTGCAATCCAAGCCATCAGTGATTCGCCTCCTTTTGTCCCTTGCCGTCTTTGTCAGTGACCAGCTTAAGGCCGATCACTCCGGCGAGAAGAACGAGAATGAGCAGCGTCTTGGACCAGCGGAACGGTTCGCCGAAGAACAGCATCTCGGCAACGACGGTGCCGGCCGTTCCCAGGCCGGTAAACACCGCATACACCGTCCCGACCGGCAGATGGTTCGAAGCGTTAATAATGAGAATGAAGCTTGCGATGATAGCGATGACAGTAAGAATCCATTCAAGCGCATTGTCCGAGTGCTTCAGGCCGGACACCCACAGCACTTCCACAACGCCCCCGATAATAACAGAAAGCCAGTGGCGGTTCATGATGATCCTCCTTTATTTGTCCGTTAGGATGCCACTTGCGTCAAATATGATGAATGCCCGCCCAGTATACGGGCCATGATGCCGCCAGTCTTCGCTGAGACCCCTCCAGTCCGCCGCACACCATTTCGATGAGGACCCCGTCGATCAGCGTCATGTAGGCGACGGCGGCACCGTCCGGATCTTTAACCGGGAGGTGGCCGGCGGAAGCGTGGTGGTGCATGACGCGAATCATCCGCTTTTCCATCGAATCCAGAAACGGAAAGACCAGTTCCATGACCTGATCATGCAGCGAGGATGGAGGAAAGTAGGCCATGCGCAGCACAAACTTGGTTTTGCTGCTCCGGGTGTACTCCTCCTGGAGATACTTCAGCAGTCCTTTGAGCCGCTGCTCGAGCGGCTGGTCTTTCAGGCTGATATAGCGGCGGATAATCCGGGTCCCTTCCTCATCGAGGGCGCCCTTCAGCGTCTGCAGGAACAGCTCATCCTTCCCTTTGAAATGCGCGTAGATGGACGGCTTTTTGATGCCGACTTCCTCGGCTATTTTTTGCAGGGACGCTCCTTCATATCCATCCTTGGCAAAATGCGATAATGCAGCTTCGAGCAGGGTGTTTTTGGCGTTCATATCATCGACTCCTGTTGACTACCTAACGGTCGTTAGGTGATATTTTTTCACACAATGCAGCCAATGTCAAGAAGATGGGCATTCTAACATCAGGCATGCACGGAAATTTCAGGCGGGCTTGTCCATTCGATAAAAATTCGTAGGAACTTTGAACTTGTTCATGTAAAATATACCTTATGGGTTTGGACGATGACCATGGATATGCATGTTTTTTAATGATACTTAAGAGAGGTAACATATGAGACGGGGAATACAAATCTTTATCATTGCCGCGATATTATTTGCGTTTTACTATTTTGGTTTCGGCGTGTTCGGCAAAACCGCGGGAACCATTGTCAGTATATTTTCCACGCTTACCGTCGTGTCGCTCGGGTTCATGATTTTTATGGAGAACCGCAACCCGTCCTCGACGATGGCCTGGATTCTGCTGCTCGCCCTGATGCCGGTGGTGGGTCTGTTCTTTTATCTGCTCTTCGGGCAAAACTACTTCAAACGGCGCAAGTTCGATAAAAAAGCCGAGCAGGATCTCAGAACATATGACCGGCTGGAAGAGAATGGTGCGCGGTTCCATCCGGATCTATCTTCCTTTAATCCCATGCAGCAGCAGCTGCTGCATCTCTCGCAGCGGCTGGCGCGGACTCCGATTTCCTTCTCCAGCGATACCAAAGTGCTGACCAACGGGCAGGAAACGTTCTCCACCTTGCTGAAGGAGCTCGAGAAGGCCAGGCATCATATTCATATGGAATACTACATTTACCGCGCCGATCATATCGGAACAAGGATTCAGCAGATTTTAATTGAAAAGGCCAAAGCCGGCGTGCAGGTCCGTTTTATGTACGATGCCTGGGGAAGCATGCAGCTGCCCAAATCGTTCCTCCGGGCCATGCAGGAAGCCGGAGTTCAGGTCGTCGCGTACGGAAGCTCCAAGGCGTTTTTTCTCTCCCGGGTCAACTTCCGCAACCACCGCAAAATCGTTGTGATCGACGGCAAGGTTGGCTTTATCGGCGGGCTGAACGTCGGGGACGAGTACCTGAGCCGCAATGCGGCATACGGCTTCTGGAGAGATACCCATATGCGCGTCAGGGGCGAGGCGGTGCGGACGCTGCAAATTATTTTCCTGCAGGACTGGCTCTATATGACCGGGGAAAAGGTGCTGGACGCCGAATATCTGTCTCCCGAGCTGGCGGAAAGCAGTGGCGGCGCCGTGCAGATTATCCCGAGCGGACCGGACAACGACCGGCGTACGCTCAAAAATATTTTCTTCTCGATGATCACCTCGGCGCAGAAATCGGTCTGGCTGGCGACGCCTTATTTTATCCCGGACGACGATATCCTGACATCCCTGCGCGTGGCTGCGATGTCGGGGCTCGACGTACGCATCCTTTTTCCTTCCAAGCCGGATAAGTGGCTGCCGTTCCTGGCTTCCCATTCGTATTTTCCTTCGCTGCTCGACGTGGGCGTCAAAATTTACGAATACGAAAAAGGGTTCCTGCATTCCAAGCTGCTGATCATTGACGGCGAAGTGGCGACGATCGGAACCGCCAATATGGACATGCGCAGCTTCCATTTGAATTTTGAAGTGAACGCGCTGCTGGTGCAGACCGAGAGCGTGCAGCGGATCGTGTCGGACTTTGAACGGGATTTGGTGTATACGAAGCAAATCATTCCCGATAAATTTAATAAGAAAAAAATACCGGAACGCTTTATGGAATCGCTCGCGAGGCTGCTATCCCCTTTGCTGTAGCGGCTTTGCGGTGATATAAGGTAGGCGGAAAAGCTTCTTTTGGCGGCCCGTGAGTGGTTGACATTCACGCGGCCGCCCTTTATATTTGTGATAATGATTCTCATTATTGTGGACGGACGTTATTAGACTGGTTTAAATCATATGATAGGCAGAATTGGGGGTTACGGGAAAGATGACGCTTTTGCAAACGGAAGCACTGACGCTGGGGTACGGCGATACCGATATTATTAAAGACCTGCATTTGGACATTCCCGAAGGCAAAGTTACGGTTCTGATCGGCAGCAACGGCTGCGGCAAATCCACGCTGCTTCGTTCCATGGCGCGTCTTTTGCGTCCGAAGAGCGGATCGGTACTGCTCGACGGCAAGGAAATCCACCGGACGTCGACCAAGGAAGTTGCCCGGAATATGGCAATTCTGCCGCAGGGACCGACGGCACCAGAGGGGCTGACTGTGCTTCAGCTGGTGAAGCAGGGGCGTTATCCGCATCAATCGTGGCTGAAGCAGTGGAGTGCGGAGGATGAGCGTCTGGTGAACGAAGCGCTGGAAATGACGCGTCTCACCGATTTGGCCGACCGCGCGGTCGACTCCTTGTCCGGCGGACAGCGGCAGCGGGCCTGGATTGCCATGACGCTGGCGCAAAACACCGACCTGATTCTGCTCGACGAGCCGACGACGTACCTGGATTTGAGCCATCAGATCGAGGTGCTGGATCTGCTGTATGAGCTGAACCGTGAGCAGGGACGGACGATCGTGATGGTGCTTCATGACCTGAACCTGGCCTGCCGTTACGCCGATCATATGATTGCCGTGAAGAACCAGGGCGTCTATTGTGCCGGTGCACCGGAAGACGTGCTGACGCCGCAGATGGTCAAGGAAGTGTTCTGCATGGACTGCATGATTGCGGAGGATCCGATCTTCGGAACGCCGATGTGCGTGCCGCACGGCAAAGGCCGTTTGTGCGGAGACCGGTGCAAGCTGTCGGCGGTCTGCGAAGCTTAGGGAGTCCGTTCAGTGAGCGGGAATTCACTTGAATTGTAATAACGAGATGGAACATATAACAGAAGGCGCTTCTGCACAGAAGGCGCCTTTTTTGCGTTATATGATCATAATGGCCAGATTATAGGTGGGCCTATCCGGATGAAATGACTGTGCTGATCAGGTCCAGGTCAAAATCAGGAGAATGGGAGGACGCCTGTGAAAGCACCGGTGCTTGGTAACGCATCAGAAGGTCGTAAATCCAAGCAGCTTCTGCACGCGGAAAAGAAAGTCCTTGAACCAGGTGGACTTTTCCTGATACGCGCTCAGGTCCAGACTGTAATGCCCGTCCCGGTTGTTCCAGAGCCGGTCAAAATAGCCGGCCATCTGCCGGTCCAGCGCATCGCCGCGCGGAACGGATATCCAGAGGTCGTTCTCCAGATTGTAATTGTCCAGGTTTCGCGGCGTGAGATTGGTCGAGCCGCCCATGATCACGGAGCTGCCTGAAGGGTTGGAGATGTACATCAGCTTCGTATGATACTGCTCCTCGGTCGTGTTGTACCAGCGGATGGCGATACGGCCATCGGAACGTTTAGTGAGCTCCTTAGCGACGGGACGGTTCGGGATACCGATCTTGTCCTGGCCGAACGCGTTCTGATTGGGGTCAAGCAGCAGCCGGATGTTGACTCCGCGGTCGGCGGCATCCAGCAGGGCGCTCATCACCTTTTCATCGGCCAGATAGAACATGCCCATCCACAGGGTGGACCCTTGCGGCGCCCGGTTGATCTCCAGCAGCGTATATTTGTCGATTTTGCCTTCGGTCAGATAGCGGACGGCTATTTTCCCTTCGGATGATTTCTTAGCGTCCTCGGAGGCTGGGGTATAAACCGGGAGTTGGTAGTCTCCGGACAGTCGGGCCGCCGCCTGCTCGCCTTTCAGGATGTCGCCGATAATCGGGCCTTGCACCTCAAAGGCAATATTGGAGTGGTAAGCGCTGGCATCATGCACGTTGCCGGAAGAGACCAGGGCGGTCTTCTCGCTGACCACAACCTTGCGGTGGTTGGCCTTGACGTTCAGCATTTTTAAATACGACCTTGCGGTGACCTTGGGCCCCTCGTTGGCCATCAGGTTCGGAATCCATCCTTTGCCTGACTGGCCGAACCATTGGATAAACGTCCGCCACACGGCGGAGTAGATCGGGTTCGAATCCCGCAGCGGATCCACATCGGTCACGACGACCTGGATGCCCGCCGCCTTCATCGCTTCGAGCAGGGAGTTCGGGGCGGAGCCGTAATTCGTATTGATCTGGTCCGTAATAAAGACGATTTGCATCTTGGGATACTGCTTTTTATGCGCTATGAGCTTGTCTGCCAAGTCCTTGCTGACGGTCGGAAACTTCTGCCCTTTATGCTTGTAATCGTTGAACAGGAACAGATCAATGACAAGAAACTCCCTGGATTCATCGACAATCTGCATGATCCGATTCGTAATCTGGGGCTCATGGATGACCTGCCCTTGGTTATCAGGGTAAGTCAAGTCGCGATAGAAGCGGACTTGATCGACATGGTAGAGTGGGCTCTCGTAAGATATGCCGGGAGGAAGCGGCTTGTGTGTCTGATAAACGATGACCCCGGCGAGCCAAAGGATGAGCAAGCAGGCTGCAGCCAGAATCCAGCGCCGAACCCGGCGTTTACGGCTTTTCCCCTGCGGCTGCCAGCTGGCTGTACGCGAATGGTATGGTTCAGGTGCGTGCTGGGATGGGATATGGTGGGTCATCGAGTCATCGCCTCCTTTGCTTGTCCACTGCAGCCGGGTTAAACGGCAGGGTTCTCTGAGGGAGTGCCCCACGGTTTGGAACCCTGCCTTGCTTGGTACAGCGGTCTAACCAACTATTAACGTCGAAAGGGCCTGTTTGAAGCAGCGGAACGTTGTCATCATATGGGAAAAGGGCATGGTGACCCTCGGTAGCCTAGAAAAACGTGCCATACAGCAAATAGATGTTCAGCGCTGCGATGACGGCTGCTACGATCCAGGCCAGTATCCGCGCCCAGCGCGGGGCGATAAAAGGTCCCATCTTAACGGGATCGGAAGTGAATTTGACCAGCGGGAACACGGCAAAGGACAGCTGCAGTGAAAGGATGACCTGGCTGAAAATCAGCAGCTGGCCGGTGGAGCCTTCCCCGTAAATTCCGATCACGATCACGGCGGGAACGATAGCGATCAGGCGCGTGATTAGCCGCCGGATCCATGGCTTCAGGCGGATGTTCATAAAGCCTTCCATAACGATCTGGCCCGCGAGGGTTCCCGTTAGCGTCGAGTTTTGGCCGGAAGCGAGCAGCGCGACGGCGAACAGAACGCTGGCCGCACCGGTGCCGAGCAGCGGAGTAAGCAGCTGGTAGGCGTCTTGAATCTCTGCTACTTCAGTATGCCCCGTTGAATAAAAGGCAGACGCCGCAAGGATCAGAATGGCCGCATTGACGAACAGGGCGATGGTGAGCGCCACGGTGGAATCCGCGGTAGCGAAACGGATGGCCGATTTCTTGCCGGCAATGGACTCATCGTACCGCCGGGTCTGCACGATCGAAGAGTGCAGGTACAGGTTGTGGGGCATGACGGTCGCGCCGAGCATAGCCAGGGCGATGTACAGCATTTCCGGGTTCTGCACGATGTCTGCCGTCGGAACGAATCCGGCCATGACCGCGCCCATCTCCGGCTTGGACAGGAACAATTCGACCCCGAAGCACATGATGATCACAGCGATAAACGAAATGACCAAAATTTCGATATGCCGGAATCCTTTGTTTTGCAGCAGCAGCACTAGAAGGACGTCCACGGACGTGATGAGGACACCGGCCAGCAGCTGCAGGCCGAACAGCAGCTGCAGCGCGATGGCTGAGCCGATGATTTCGGCCAGATCGCATGCCGCAATCGCCAGCTCGCATAATATCCAGAGCCCGATGCTGACGGGCTTGCTGTAATGATCGCGGCAGGCCTGGGCCAAGTCCCTTCCCGTAGCAATGCCAAGGCGGGCGGACAGGGACTGAAGCAGAATCGCCATCAGGTTCGAAATCATGATGACCGACAGCAGCGAGTAGTTAAACATGGCCCCGCCTGCCAAATCGGAGGCCCAGTTGCCGGGATCCATGTATCCGACGGCGACGAGGTATCCGGGACCCGCGAAGGCGAGCATTTTGCGGAAGAAGCTGCCCTTCAAGGGGACCTTCATCGATTTATGGACCTCAGGCAGGCTGGGCGGACCGCCTCCTTTGCGCCAGCCGCTTCCGGCGGCCGCCAGTCGGCTCTCCTCACTTGCGTTCATGGGCAGCACTCCTTTCACAACATTCTTTCGATTCAAATCGAGTCTAAACGGCTATCACATCCTATTGGAAAGCACCTGGGCGGTTGCATGTACTTCAAAAATTTTCCCCAAGGAAACTTTGTGGGCTCCTAAGCTAACGCTTCGGCCGAACAACCTGCAAAGCATTTATGGCTCGCTGCTGTGACGTGTGCCTATGTGAGCAGCCAGCATTACACCGCGGTGTGAACCGGGTCGCGGGAGAAGATGGGTACGGCGTAATCATCGGGATGTACAGGATGGAAGGTCGGCTCGGTTTGAGGCAGGTTGGCGAATTTACCAGAGGTTCTGTGGTATAATACTTTCTTTAGAGGATCGTGTGGTGACGAGCGGGTCACGAAGTGAATCAAGGTTTGCAGCATATCCATGAAAGGGGCGCATCAGATGAACGGAAACGAAGCGGAAAGCGGGTCTTTGCTGCCCGAAATACCTACAGGGGAAAGAAAAATCGAGCACGTGCGCCTGTGCCTGAGCGAAGATGTGGGCAGTGGCGTAACCTCCGGCCTGGAGCAGTACCGCTTTCGCCACTGTGCGCTGCCGGAGATCGGCTTCGAGGAGATTTCCCTCGAAGCCTCCTTCCTTGGGCGGACGCTCCGGACGCCGCTCCTGATCAGCTCCATGACGGGCGGAAGCGAAACGACCGGGGCGATCAACGCCCGCCTGGCTGCCGTCGCCGAGCGGCGCGGCTGGGCGCTCGGAGTCGGCTCGGTCCGCGCGGCGGTGGAGAAGGAGGAGCTTGCGCCGACCTTCCATGTGCGCGCGCATGCGCCAACGATCCCGGTGATCGCGAACCTGGGCGCGGTCCAGCTGAACTACGGCTTCGGCGTGGAGCAGTGCCAAAGGGCCGTCGATATCGCCGGAGCGGACATGCTCGTGCTGCACCTGAACGGTCTGCAGGAGGTATTCCAGCCGGAGGGGAACACGAATTTCAGCGGGCTGCTGACCCGGATCGGAGAGGTGTGCCGCCGGCTGGACGTGCCGGTCGGCGTCAAGGAGGTCGGCTGGGGCATCGACGGGGATACGGCGGCGCGGCTGTACGACGCCGGCGCGGCTTTCGTCGATGTGGCCGGCGCCGGCGGGACTTCGTGGAGCCAGGTCGAGAAGTTCCGCAGCCGGGACGCGGTTAGGCGCCGGGCGGCGGAGGCGTTCGCGGGCTGGGGCATCCCGACCGCGGAATGCATTGCCGAGGTGCGGGCGGTATCCCCGCACGGAGGGCTGATCGGCAGCGGCGGGCTGCAGGGCGGCGTGGACGCCGCCAAGGCGCTGGCGCTCGGCGCCGATCTCGCGGGCTTTGGCCGCAGCCTGCTCGGCCCGGCCGTCTCGTCCGAGCAGGCGCTGGACGAGGCGCTGGCGCAGGTCGAGTTCGAGCTGCGCACCGCGATGTTCAGCATTGGCGCGGCGGACGTCGCCGCGCTGAAGGGTACGCGCCGGCTGTTGCGGACCCGGACCTGACCCGGGCGGCGGACCGCAGCCCCCAGGCCGCAGGCAGCTGTATGGTGCCAAAAAGCAAACAATCAACCAAAGGCCCATTTTCCTCATCGGAAATAGGGCCTTTTTTGCTGCGATTATGGGTGTTGCCGCATTTCGTTGGGTCATCGATCCAAAAATTTTATATAATATTTACCAAAAAAAGTTTTGCCTTCGTTTCTGCCTGCCCTTATATTAAGAGTACAAATAACGCGAAATGTTCGCCTTTAGGACATGAAGGTTGTTGAATTGATGTAAAGGGGAAGGTGACTCTGCTTTGAAGAAATCCATTTTTCAGTTAAACACAAGAACCGTGGTGACGATAGGCATCGGTGCGGCCCTCTATGGAGCCACCAGCTTTATTGGAATTCCCGTGGGACCCGATACCTCGCTGCGTCCGGCGATTGCGCTGCTGGCGATTTTCGGCGCCCTGTTCGGCCCGGTGGTCGGGTTTATCGCAGGCCTGATCGGCCACGTGCTGAACGACCTGCTCACCAGCGGTACGGTATGGTGGGGCTGGGCGCTCGGTTCCGGCATTACGGCCGCATTTATGGGACTCATTTACTTATCCAAAGGGTTTGACCCGCAGAACGGTACATACAAAGGAAAGCATATCGGCCTGTTCATCGTATACGGCGTCGTCGGCATCATTCTGTCACTGCTCTTCTCGGGATGGTTTGACATCACGTTTATGGGCGAGCCGTCGGATAAGCTGCTGGTGCAGGTTACGGCCGCTTCGATTTCGAATATCGTCGTCTTTTTGGTGCTCGGGGTTCCGGCTGTGATCGGATTTGCCCGCAGAAACGCCAAAGTCAGCAATTTAAGCGTCAACGAGTAGGTGCTTGGCAGAGCGCCACAGGATAGGAGATTTACGTCATGATGCAGCCGATCATCTCGTTTCAACAGTACAGCTTTAAATATAAAAATCAGTCGGAGCCCACGCTGAAGGACATTACGCTGGACATTTATCCCGGAGAAAAGATCTGGATCGCCGGTCCCAGCGGCTCCGGCAAATCGACCTTGGCCCATTGTATCAATGGGCTTATTCCTTTTACCTACGGCGGGGACATCCGCGGCAGTCTGAGTATTGCCGGACGGAATCCTGCCGAATTGAGCATTTTCGAGCTGAGCCGTACGGTGGGGACGATTTTGCAGGACCAGGACTCCCAGTTCGTGGGCTTAAGCGTGGCCGAGGACGTGGCGTTTGTCATGGAAAATAAAGCGATGCCCCGCGAGCAGATGAAACGGGAAACGGCCGCTTCCCTGGAGCGGGTCGGCATGCTGGATTATATCGACCACAGCCCTTACGAGCTGTCGGGCGGGCAGAAGCAGAGCGTGTCCCTGGCCGGTGTGCTGTCAACGGATGCGGAGGTGCTGCTGTTCGACGAGCCGCTGGCCAACCTCGATCCGGCAGGCGGACGCAAAGCAATGCAGCTCATCGACGATATCCACCGGCAGGGCGGCAAAACGGTCATCATCATCGAGCACCGGGTGGAGGATGTGCTGCAGCAGCCGATCGACCGGATCGTGCTGATGAAGGACGGAGGCATCGAGGCGGTCAGTACGCCGGACGAGATTCTGGCGTCCGGCCTGCTGCGCGGCTGCGGCTTGCGGCCGCCGCTGTATGTCGATGCGCTGCGGTATGCCGGCGTATCCCTGGACGGTGTTCAAGGCCTCAGCCGGCCGCAGCCGCTGGGCATTCCCGGCCTTGGTGAGCGGCTGGATGGATGGAGCGAACAGGCGGCCGCACAAACGCCGTCACAGCCTGCAGAATCGCTGCTGGACGTACGCGGGCTGACCTTCGGGTATGAGCCCGGGCAGCCGGTTCTCAAGGATGTGTCGCTGCAAGTCGGGGCCGGAGAGATCGTTGCGCTCCTGGGGAACAACGGGGCGGGCAAATCGACGCTGTCCCAGCTGATTACGGGCATTCTGAAGCCGCAGTCCGGCTCGATGCGGTATGCGGGCCAGGATATGGCCTCGTGGTCGATCCGCCGCCGGGGTGAAGCGATCGGCTATGTGATGCAGAACCCGAACCGGATGATCACGCAGCATATGATCGCGGACGAGGTTGGCCTCGGCCTGAAGGTCCGCGGCGTGCCTGCCGCTGAGATCAAAGAGCGGGTCGCCGGCGTCCTGCAGACCTGCGGGCTGTATCCTTTCCGCAACTGGCCCGTTTCCGCGCTCAGCTACGGCCAGAAGAAGCGGCTCAGCATCGCCGCGATTCTCGTGCTGGCGCCGAAGCTGATGATTCTGGATGAGCCCACGGCCGGCCAGGATTATCGGCATTACCAGGAGTTTATGGATTTTATCGAGCAATTGGCCGGACAAGGCATCGCCTTCCTGCTCATTACGCACGACATGTATCTGGCCTTGGAGTACGCGCAGCGCGCCGTAGTGCTCAGCGGGGGCGAGGTGCTCGCCGCCGACACGGTCGCCTCGGTGCTCAGCCGTCCGGAGGTGACGGAGCCGGCCCATTTGAAGGAGACGTCGCTGTCCCTTTTCGCCAAAGCCAACGGCCTGGCTTCGCCTGAGCGGTTTGTGCAGGCTTTTATCAACGCAGAGAAGAAGGAGAAGAAGGGCCATGAATAGAACGGGCAGCCTCTATGTCACGGGGAACTCGCTGTTTCACCGGCTGGACGGAGCGGTCAAGCTGGTGCTGTTTATGGCCTGGACGGTCATGACGTACATGTTTTTGGATCTGCGGGTGTTTGTGTTGATGCTGGTTGTCGGGATCGCGCTGCTGGTGACGGCAGGGATTCCTTTTAAAAAGATGGCGTTTTTGTTTTGGCTGATGATAATTTTCACGGTACTGAACGGCATCTTTATTCTGCTCATCACGCCGACCTTCGGCACACGGCTGACGGGGACGGGTACGCCGCTGATTCCGCTCGGCTATAACACGATCAATGCGGAGACGCTGTTTTACGTGCTGACGCTGTCGGCCAAATATTTGACGCTGCTGCCGATTACGATCCTGTGCATTTTTACCACGCAGCCGAGCGCATTTGCCGGCAGTTTGAACCGGATCGGGGTCCCTTATAAAATCGCCTACGCCGTGAGTATTGCCCTCCGCTATATTCCGGACCTGACGGAAGAATTCCGCAGTACGCTGAACTCGATGCAGGCACGCGGCATGGGGATTACGAAAGAGGACGGCAGCATTGCGCAGCGCCTGCGCAACCTGGCGGCGGTCGTCGTTCCTGTGCTGCAGTCAGCGCTGCACCGGATCGATTCGGTGACGAACGCCATGGAGCTGCGGGGCTTTGGCACGCAGAAGAAGCGCACCTGGTACAGCGGCAAGGAGATGGAAGGGCTGGACTGGACGTTAGCCGTGCTTGGCGTGCTGCTGCTGGCTGTGGGCATTTGGCTGAAGGTGCGAGTGTTGAAAGGATTTTGGTATCCTTTTTAGGGATCGTCTGGAAGATGTTCTGGCAAGGGGCCCGGAGAATCCGGGTCTTTTTCGTCGAAAGCTTGATTGCCTGCGTCTGCGGCATTGGTTTTCGCAGCTTTCATTCATTTTGCCGCCTTTTCGTTTTCACACGCTCGCTGCATCTTTATCCTTACGCACTTTACTCTCCCAGGTTCAGATCGTCCCAGCCGCAGGGCGAAATGAAGGCTTAAGCCGGGCATCCGATCGTAAAGTCCAATCCTTGCCGCTCCGGGGGTTCTAATATATAATGGGTAGGATTGAGAGACGTCTGTTTAACTATTACCTAAATAGGAGTTGTCATATAAATGGCTTTGAAAGCAGGGATCGTTGGACTGCCGAACGTCGGCAAATCCACGTTGTTTAACGCAATTACCCAGGCGGGCGCCGAATCCGCCAACTATCCGTTCTGTACGATTGATCCAAACGTTGGGGTTGTCGAAGTTCCGGACGAGCGTCTGGATAAGCTGACCGAGCTGGTTCAGCCAAACAAAACCGTACCGACCGCTTTTGAGTTCGTCGATATCGCAGGTTTGGTTCGCGGCGCGAGCAAAGGTGAAGGTCTGGGCAACAAGTTCCTCGCTCATATCCGCGAGGTAGATGCGATCGTGCACGTGGTGCGCTGCTTCGAGGACGAGAACATCACGCACGTGGACGGCAAGGTCAACCCGGTCAGCGACATTCAAACCATCAACCTGGAGCTGATCCTGGCCGACCTGGAGAGCGTGGAGAAGCGCATCGACCGTTCGCGCAAAAACATGAAGGGCGGCAACAAGCAGTACGCCCAGGAAGTTGAAGTGCTGGAGCGCCTGAAAGAAGCGCTGTACAATGACCAGCCGGCCCGCAGCGTCGAACTGTCGGACGAAGAGAAAGTGATCGTGCGCGATCTGCACCTGCTGACCCTGAAGCCGGTTCTGTACGCGGCCAATGTCAGCGAGGACGGCGTGGCTGATGCGGACAGCAATCCGTACGTGCAGCAGGTCAAGGACTTTGCGGCAGGCGAGAATGCCGAAGTCGTTCCGATCAGCGCCAAGGTCGAGGCGGAAATCGCCGAGCTGGAAGGGGAAGACAAGGAAATGTTCCTGGAGGAGCTCGGTCTCGAAGAGTCCGGCCTGAACCGTCTGATCAAGGCGGCTTACCGCCTGCTCGGCCTGTACACGTACTTTACGGCAGGCGTGCAGGAAGTGCGCGCGTGGACGATCCGCAAAGGAACGAAGGCGCCGCAGGCAGCCGGCGTCATCCACACCGATTTTGAGCGCGGCTTTATTCGTGCCGAAGTGGTCTCCTACGACGACCTGGTCGCCGCCGGTACCATGAACGCCGCGAAGGAACGCGGCCAGCTTCGCCTGGAGGGCAAAGATTATGTCGTTGCGGACGGCGACGTAATGCATTTCCGTTTCAACGTGTAAACGTGTAATGGATGCGGCCATTAGGATTTTTAGTAAGCTGATAGTCAACGTAAAACCGCCATTCCCCGGGTAACCCTTGGAATGGCGGTTTTTTTGGTAGGGCTGAGTAGTCGGGTATCCCCGTCCTACCCAGCGCAAAAGGCCGATTATCGCTTGCAGCCTGCGACGCTCACAGCCCCTTAATGATTCACAGTAATGCTGCCGTTGGACGTGGCCAGCCCCACGGTAAACTGTCCGTCTCCCAAGGTGGCCGTAGCGCGGGAGTCGCTCTCATCCACCCAGCCGATGTTGCCCTTGATGGAGGAG
Organism: Paenibacillus favisporus; assembly: GCF_040545415.1. Lineage (NCBI taxonomy): Bacteria > Bacillati > Bacillota > Bacilli > Caryophanales > Paenibacillaceae > Paenibacillus > Paenibacillus favisporus. The sequence continues at coordinate 429,624 of NZ_JBEPLV010000005.1, forward strand.
TTGGACGTCTTGGCGGTCAGCTTGGCGCTGGCGTCCTCGGGAACGGTCAGGTTAATGCTGCCGTTTGAGGTTTTCACGTCCCAATTGCCGGCGATGCCGCTATCGCCCCGAACGGCGCCGTTGCTGGTCCGGATGTAGACCGGGCCGCCAAGCTGGTTGGCCGTCACCGTACCGTTGCTGGTCACCAGCTCGGAAGGGCCGTTGATGTTCGTTGCTACGATCCGGCCGTTGTTGGTCTTGGCCGACACTTTGCCCTGGATATCCTTTACGTTCAGGGTGCCATTCGACGTCACGGCCGTCAGTCCGGCATGAAGTCCGGAAGCGTCGATGGTGGAATTTTTCGTATGCACTTCCACTTCGACGGACTCCGGAACCTGGAGGTTAAAGTAATCTTCAGGCATCGCCCAGCCGCCGATCAGGACGATATCCGGCTGGTGTTTATCCAGTGTCAGGGTCAGCGTGTCTCCCGATGTTTCCGACTTCCAGTGCTGGTTCGTCCATTTGTCGGCATTAGCCTGGGAGGATTCGGTGCGCACGCGGACTTTTCCCTCATAGGCAATATTCGAGCCTTGAGCTTCCGTTACGTTGACCTTGCCGCTGTCGAGGAAAACTTCCACCCGCTTGATCTCTCCCTGCGCCGGAACCGATCCCTGCACGGCGCTGAGGTAACCCTTGTTAAAGAGGAACGTCCAGTCGGGGTAAATCGCCTGGGCTCCACTGACAATCAGAAGCAGAATCAGGATCGTGACGCTTCCGCCGCCCAGACGAACCCGCTGGTTGGCATGCACGACATTGGAAATGACAACTTCAATGCCGAGCAGGATGAGCAGGGTGGGCCATACATATTTCAGAACTTCAAAGCTGATGAACTGATTCATTTGAAGAATGATGATGACCCCAAGGCCGATCAATCCGATGGCGGTGGTCCATTTGCCGATCTTTCGGACCGGCGGGCGCGTCTCAAGCGGTGCGGTCACAGATGCTCACTTCCCTTATGGTTTGGTCTTTTGCCAAGCAGCCACATGCCGTAAACGATCAGGCCGACGGCCAGCAGCACGCTGGTAATATTGCGGTTCAGCAGCCATTCCCACAGGCCGGGGAAGACGCCGACGAGGAGCACGAGAATGCCCATGCCGATGCAGGTCGCCCCGATCCAAAACGGATGGACCGCCGATTCCTTCTGATATCCGTTCATTTGAATCCAGTCACGCTCGGTCCAAGGATAGCCGAAGGTATCCTGGCCCATCATCATCCGCTCGTGCTCCATGGCCGCGGCTTTCATCCAGCTCGCCTTCTGCAGGGCGTCAAACAGCTGGTAGAACCACAAAATCGCCAGAGCGAACGGAAACAGCATCGGAATCGACGGGATGAGGATGATGCAGACGCAGGCGCCGATCATGTACTGCAGTCCCTGTTTGGCGAATCCTAAATATAAATGGCCGAGGCCGGGAATCATCGACAACATAAACGTGAGCCATCTACTTTTTCTAATCATGGGTTACCCTCCTTAAATATGTGCTCCATTCGAGTGGATAAATGCTGCGTGGCCTCCGTCAGCCCGTTCCCCAGATGCTCGAAAATTCCGAATTGGAATAAGCAAAAGGTCAGGCAGGCCGCAAGCCCGAAATGGGCCAGCTTGGATTTCTGCGACTCGCGGGGCCGGCTTCTTGGCAGCGATCTTACCGCCAGCGGCGGCATTTGACGGACTTCCTCCATCACGCCGGCAACGATATCCGGCATATCCATGACCGGACCTGGATTCTCCCAAATTTGGGACATCTCCGTAATTTCCTGATACCAAGCCTGGCATTCCGGACACTGGTTCAAATGCTTTTCGATCAAGAGGGAGGTTTCGGGCGGCAGTTCATGGGCGGCGTAAGCGGCCATCTGGTATTGAATGAGTTCGCATTTCACCTGAGCTCCTCTCCTTTCTGACGCATCATTTGTCTGGCACGGTATAATTGGGACTCAACGGTTTTGGCGGTAATGCCCCGCCTCTTGGCAATCTCCTGATAGGAGCATTGTTCAAAATAATACATCTGCACGGCCGACTTATACGGCTCCTGCAGCTCATCGACGATTTGACGGATCCGGCTGTTCGTCTCTTCGGAGAGGACGATCTTCTCGGGTGTCTCGGCGGTTACCCAATCGTTTTCGCTAACCTCTCCCATCGTCCTTCGCGCCTGTTCCCTTTGGTGGGCCCTTTTCCAGTCCAGGCACTTCCGGACGGCGATTTGATACAGCCAGGTGGAGAAGGAGGATTCTTCCCGAAAAGCAGGCAGGGCCGAATATGCCTTAAGGAAAATGTCCTGCGACAAATCTTTCGCCGAGACGCTGTCGGCGGTCATTTTCAGGCATACGTGGTATACCATGCTCTGGTACCGCTGCACCAGAAATTTATAGGCTTCCGGATGGCCGGCTTTGACCGCCCGGATCCACTGCAACTCTTCTTCCAGTCTTCTCCCCTCCTCCCGATACGTTAAGTTAGACGCCGCATGTCGAGGCATCCCTGCAAAGTTTTTTAAAAAAATGTATTCAGCCGTTTTGGCGCCATCTGGCGGCATGTTCCCGGGACAGGCGGATGAACTCCCCAAGGGCCGGAGACAGCCACTTTCCGGGATGGTACAGCATTTGCGTGGCCACTCGGCAGGGGCTGTCGTCCCAAGGGAGCCGGATGAGCCGGCCGGAGGACAGCTCGTCCTTGACCGCAATGGCGGGCAGCAGGGAGATGCCAAGACCGGACATGACGCAGTGCTTGATCGTCTCGATGCTCCAGAACTCCAGGTCGCTGCTGCTGTAGATCGCGTGGCTGTTTAAATGCTGTTCGAGCAGCAGGCGGTAGCTGCAGTCCGATTCGGTATGGATAAAAGAAACGTCTTTCAAGTCCAGAGTATCAACCTGCGGCAGCAGGGTCAGCGGATGCGCCGGCGGCGCGATGAGCGCCATCGGTTCGTGGATGAGCGTCTCCGACTGCAAGTGCGGGTCATCCGCTTCCGGCTCCAGCACGAACACCAGGTCCATATCGCCGGACAGGGCCAATTTCTTGAGCTCCTTGCAGCCGGCCGGCCGGAGAATGATCTTCACGTCCGGGTACAGCTCCGTGTATTCCTTAATAATGTCCGGGAGCCGGAACGCCGCAAGAGACTCGGGTGCGCCGATGTTCAGCGTCCCGGAGGGCAGGCTTCCGCCAGCGGACATTTCGGCCAGCGCCCGGTCGTGCAGCTCCAGGAGCTGGATGGCATAGGGCAGCAGGCGCTCGCCTGCGGATGTAAGCTGTACCTTTTTCCCCAGACGGTCAAACAGCTTCGAGCCGACTTCCTCTTCCAGCGCCTGAATTTGCGCCGTGACGCTCGATTGGGCGTAGGACAGGATTTCGGCGGCTTTGGTAAAGCCATGCGTATCCGCAACGGTTCGGAAGGTGTGTAAGTGTTTTAAGTCCATCAATGATCCTCCATGATGCGAAATATGAATTCGTAGCGATCTTCAACTATCGGTTCTCCCGATGGAAACGATCAAAATAATCTGTTTTACCTATTTATCTATTATCTGTTAAGCTGTGAGCACTGCACAACCCTAGAATGACCGGTAATCCCTGCCGGTTACACCATTACAGCAGATAGGATGATCAAATATATGGCTTCATTAGAAAAGACCTCATTCGAAAAGACTTCTACAGCATCACACTTAACCTCTTCCATTCGGATGCCTCAAGCCATCGCTTTATATATCGGTTCGGTGCTCGGATCCGGCATCCTGATCGTGCCGGGGCTCGCCGCGCATATCGCGGGTCCGGCCTCGCTCCTGTCCTGGGGGCTCATGACGCTGCTCGTCCTGCCGATGGCCCTTGTCATGGGGCTGCTGTCGGCGCGTTACCCCGATGCCGGGGGCGTGTCCTCGTTTGTCTCCAGAGCGTACGGCACCAAAGCCGGGACGCTGGTCGGCTGGTTTTTCCTCATGTCGGTGCCGATAGGCGCACCGGTCGCAGCGTTGACGGGAGCAGGGTATATGACGGCTGCTTTTGGACTGGGTGACGGCGCCAGAATCGTCATTGCCGCGCTGATGCTGGCTGTGTCCCTGTTCATCAACGTCTTTGGGATGAAGCTGGCAGGCAGCGTGCAGATCGTCGTCGTATCGGCGATCGTACTGGTGCTCATCCTGGCGATATCCGGTTCTTTTCCCCATATGGAAGCAAGGCATTTCACGCCTTTTATGCCGGAAGGGTGGATCAGTGTCGGCCAGAGTGCGGCGATTCTGTTCTGGTGCTTTATCGGCTGGGAGGCGGTATCGCATTTATCCGAGGAGTTCGTGGACCCGAAACGGGCGGCGGTGCAGGGCGTGACGGTTGCGGCCATCATCGTCGGCGTGCTGTATTTTCTGACGGCATTGGCAACGGTGGGAACGCACAGCTATGGGGGGAGCGGGTCGGACGTATCGCTGCTGCTTGTTATTGAAAAGCTGCTCGGTCCGGCCGGGGCCGTCATCGCCGGCTTGACGGGGATGTTTATTTGCACGGCCACGGTCATTTCGTATACCGGCGCTTCATCGAGGCTTGCTTACGCGCTCGCCCGGGAAGGAAAGGCGCCGGCCTGGATGGGGAAGATGTCGTCCCGATTCCAGACGCCTGTCGGGGGACTGGGCTTTCTGGCGGGCTGTTTCGTGCTCGTGCTCGTTCTGTACGGAACCGGCGCAGTGTCACTGACCACGCTGATTACGCTCCCCAATGCCACGTTTATTTTGACGTATCTGGGCGGCTGCGCAGCCGGGATCCGGCTGCTGAAAGGCCAGCGGTGGGGACGGACGGTCAGCTGGCTGTCCTTTATCCTCACGGCGGCGGTGTTTCCGTTCGTCGGGTGGGCGATCTTGTATCCGCTGGTCATTTGCGGCATATATTTTTTGGTAAGTATAGGGCGGAAAAACAAAGCGCAAGCTTAACATAAACAGGCTTTCGGCTATCCTGTTCACCCATGTCGGCTATGGTAAATATGCGCGTACCGTGATATAATAAAAAGTCGTCTACCCTCTATTTTGATAGAGAGCAGCGATAACGATCAGAGCATATATATACCTAGTGTATTTTTTAAATAGGAGAGGTGAATCCCAGTGTTGGACCGATTGCAATCCTTGGCGGACCGTTATGAGAAGCTTAGTGAACTGCTTTGCGATCCTGACGTTGCGAACGACAGTAAGCGACTGCGGGAATATTCCAAAGAACAATCCGATTTGCAGCCTGCATATGAGGCTTATACCGAATATAAATCCGTCATGGAAGAACTCGAATCCGCCAAAGCGCTTCAGGCTGAGAAGCTGGACGACGAAATGCGTGAAATGGTCAAGATGGAAATCGAGGAGCTGACCCAGCGCCGTACCGAGCTGGAGGAACGCATCCGCATTCTGCTCCTGCCGAAGGACCCGAACGACGACAAGAACGTCATCGTGGAGATTCGCGGCGCGGCGGGCGGTGACGAAGCGGCCTTGTTCGCTTCCGACCTGTACCGGATGTACACGCGTTATGCGGATACCCAAGGCTGGCGCGTAGAGCTGATGGACGCCAATACGAACGATCTGGGCGGCTTCAAGGAAGTCATCTTCATGATCAACGGACGCGGCGCCTACAGCAAAATGAAATACGAAAGCGGCGCGCACCGCGTGCAGCGCATCCCGACGACGGAGTCCGGCGGACGGATCCATACTTCCACTTCTACAGTGGCAGTCATGCCGGAAGTTGAAGAGATCGATATCGAAATCCATGACAAGGATATCCGCGTCGATACGTTCTGCTCCAGCGGTGCGGGCGGACAATCCGTCAACACCACGAAATCCGCCGTTCGCGTGACCCATATTCCAACCGGAATCGTGGCCACCTGTCAGGACGGCAAGTCGCAGAACTCGAACAAGGAAAAGGCGCTTCAGGTGCTTCGTGCCCGGATCTTTGATATGATGCGGCAGGAAGAAGAAGCGAAGTATGCCGGTGAGCGGAAGAGCAAAGTGGGTACAGGCGACCGCAGTGAGCGGATCCGTACGTACAACTTCCCGCAAAGCCGGGTGACCGACCACCGCATCGGATTGACGCTGCACAAGCTCGATTCGGTGATGAACGGCGAAATCGAAGAGATCATTTCGGCCCTGAACATTGCGGAGCAGGCGGAAATGATGGATAAAGGGGAATAAGGCTTTGAAGGAAAGCACGTTTGTGATGACGACAAAGCAGAGTATACGGGAAGCCTTTGCGGAGGCTTCCTCTTTTTTAGCGGCGCATGAAGTGATGGAGCCGCAGCGGAACGCCCAGCTGCTGCTGGAGCATGTGCTGGGCCTGTCCGGCGCGGCCTATTACATGGCGCTGCCCGATCCGTTTCCGGACGAGCGGCAGAAGGCCTGGGAGGAAGTCATCTCCCGCAAGGCGGCGGGCGAACCGGCCCAATACATTATCGGGGAGCAGGAGTTCTACGGCATCCCCTTTCAGGTGACGCCCGCCGTGCTCATCCCGCGGCCCGAGACGGAGCTGCTCGTGGAGGCCGTGCTGCAGCAGGCCGCGCGGCTGTGGCCGCAAGGAGCGGCCCCGGCAGGGCGAGCGGCATCTGCGGCGGAGCAGGAGCCGCCGCAAGAGCAGGGTGCCGGCCGCGTTCCGGGGCCGGCTGACGCGGAGCTGCCGGACCGCGATGCGGCTCGTCCGGCGGCACAGGGCCGCGCAGCCGCTGCGCCCGGCGGCGATGCCGGTACCGCGGACGGCCTGCGCCCGCTGGTCGCGGCCGACATCGGCACCGGCAGCGGCGCCATCGCGGTCACGCTGGCGCTGCACGCCCCGCGCTGGCGTGTCTACGCCAGCGACATCTCGGCGGACGCGCTGCGGGTCGCCGCGCGCAACGCCGAAGCAAACGGTGTCCAGGTCGCCTTCGAGGAAGGCAACCTGCTGGAGCCGTTTGCGGGGCGGCGGGTCGACATCCTGGTGTCGAATCCGCCGTACATTCCTGCGGCCGATATTTCCGGCCTGCAGCCCGAGGTGCGCGACCATGAGCCGCGCACGGCGCTGGACGGCGGAGCGGACGGGCTCGCGCCTTACCGCATCATGATGCAGCAGCTGCCGCTGCTGCAGGAGCCGCCCCGGCTCATCGGATTCGAGCTGGGCATCGGCCAGGCGGGCGAGGTCGCAGACCTGCTCCGCCAGGCGGGCCATTGGGATGAAATTATAATCATCCCGGACCTCGCCGGCATTGAGCGCCACGTTCTCGGCGTCCGCCGGTGATCCCATAATTTTCTTTTTGACCCAATTTCCTCTACAATGGAACTACCTATGTTTTCCCTGGAGGAAAGGATATGCTGCGCAAACTGAAACAATTGGATTTCGCCGTCATGCTCGTGCTGCTCTGCCTGATGGCATTCAGTCTGACTTCCATATACAGCGTCACCGCCGGCCGGCCCAAAACCGATCTATATTCGGTGCGGATGGCCGTCTATTACGTCATCGGCTTTGCAGGGTTTCTGGCGACTTCGCTCGTCAATTATAAGCTGCTGATCAAATATGCACTGTACGTGTATATCTTTGGCCTGATGCTGCTCTTATTCGTCCTGTTTGCCGGTAACGAATACTACGGTGCCCGCGGCTGGCTCACCCTTCCCGGGGGACTCAGCCTGCAGCCGGCCGAACTGTTCAAGCTGTTCCTGGTCATTTTTCTGTCCAGCCTGCTGTTGAGGAAAAATCGAGACCGGTCCCGCGGCCTGTATTTCTGGCGGGATGTCGTGCCGATGGGGCTCCTCACCTTGGTTCCGCTTATGCTTGTGATGGCGCAAAATGACCTGGGGAACGCGCTCTGCTATCTCCTCATTCTGGTAGGGCTCCTGTGGATCGGCGGTATCCGGTATGTCCATGCGCTGATCGGGTTCGCCGTGGCCTTTGCCGCCATCTTCGGCGGAATTCAGGCGTACATTCATTATCATGACGAGGCGGCGAAGCTGTTCAAGTCCATTGGCCGCGAGCATTGGATCGCGCGTTTTGACCCATGGCTCGTTCCGGACAAAGCTTCCCGTGACGACAGCTGGCAGACCTACAACGCCAAGCTGGCGATCGGGTCGGGCGGCCTGGACGGCAAGGGCTACATGCAGGGGACGACGATCCAGTCTGACGGCCGGGTTCCGCTGGCTTTTGCCGACTCGATCTTCGTCCAGATTGCCGAGGAGTACGGATTTATCGGCTCGTCGGCGCTGCTGCTGCTGTATTTTATTCTGATCCACCGCATGATTCTGATTGCCGCGGACTGCCGCGACCGGGCGGGGCCATACCTGATTACAGGCATTATCACGATGTTCATTTACCAGATTTTTGTCAACATCGGCGCCTTTATCGGTCTGATGCCGCTGACCGGCATTACGCTGCCTTTTATTAGTTATGGCGGCACCTCACTGGTGATCAACATGGTCAGCATCGGGGTGGTGATGAGTGTCCGGATTCACGGGCAGGAGGAAGAGGAACTGCTCCCGCTGCAGAACGAACCGGCTCCGGCCACAGGAACGGGCAAAATTTTGCGCCTCATCCGGGATGGATTTAACAGGAATTGAATATGGCATGGCTGTTCTATTACAATAGACAGGTACGCATCAGGGGCAACGAGGAGCGGAAGGCTCCGCACAGGAGGATAGCCATGCTTCAAAAGCTGAAAAAAGTGGATTATGTCGTCGTTTTTATTCTTTTGATTTTCATGGGCATCAGCATCATGTCCATTTACAGTGTCACACAGGGGACGAAGTTTGCCGGTTCCCATATTAAAATGATCGAGTTTTACGTGCTTGCCTTCATCGCATTTTTCGGGCTGGTTATCGTCGATTACAAGCTGCTTGTCAAATATGCGCTTTATCTGTATTTGTTCGGGTTGGCCCTGCTCGTTGCGGTTAACTTCATCGGGACCGACGTCAACGGCGCCCAAGGCTGGATCAAGATGGGAAGCTTCAGTTTGCAGCCTGCGGAGCTGTTCAAGCTCATCCTGATTATTTTTCTGACGTATATCATTATGCGCAAAAATAAATCGAGGCTCTCGTTCTGGCATGACGTCGTCCCGATCGGACTGCTGACGTTCGTGCCGTTTGCGCTCGTTATGGTTCAGAATGACCTCGGGAACGCGCTCAGCTACGTTCTGATTTTGCTCGGACTGCTCTGGATCGGCAACATCAAGTTTTGGCATGCGCTGATTGCGCTGGTGGTGTTGGGGGCCGTCGCCGTCGGAAGCATTTTTTCTTACATTCATTTTCACGACAACATTGAGAAGTTTATGAAGGACATCGGGCGGGAGCACTGGACGGAACGTCTCGACCCATGGCTGGTGCCGGATAAGGCGACGGCCAAGGCGTCCTATCATACGAAAAACGCCAAGCTGGCGATCGCATCCGGCGGCATGGTGGGCGAAGGGTATATGAAAGGGTCCTCGGTTCAATCCGGACGCGTGCCGTATACTTATTCGGACTCTATTTTCGTGGAAATCGCCGAGGAATTCGGCTTCGTCGGTTCATCGGTCGTACTGCTGCTCTATTTTATCCTGATCCACCGGATGATTCTGATCTGTCTCGAGTGCCGGGACCGGGCAGGGCCGATTCTGATCGTGGGCATTATCGCCATGATGCTCTATCAGATCTTCGAAAATATCGGCGCCTTCATCGGCCTGATGCCGCTGACCGGGATTACGCTGCCGTTTATCAGCTACGGCGGAACCTCGCTGCTGATCAATATGGCGAGCATCGGGATCGTCATGAGCGTGCGCGTTCATGGGGAGGAAGTGGACGACGAGATGCTGACCCCCGCTAAGGGGACTGCTGCTCAAGGCGGACAGGCCAAAGCCGGCATGTGAAGCTGATGATTTACAAGAAACGACCGTTTTCGACAAGTCCTCGGGCTTGGGAAGGCGGTCTTTTTTTGCGGGTAAGAAGCTCGTAGAAAATACTAGATAAGATGAATTCGAGTATTTCTTTTCATTCCTTGTTTCCAAGGGGAATACCCGTGCCAAAGTTGGATTTCTTTAATTTCAATCTATATATAGATTGCTAGGTTTAGACTCTACCATTCCCGGACATACTGAGAACTATCATAGATTTGTTCTGATAGAGAGGGGCCCGGGGAAAATGGAAAAGACGATGAAGCAGGGGAAATATAGAGGGCAAGATTGGCTGCGCGACTTGGTGAAGGATACCGCCATTATTTTTTGTATTTTGTTTATGATCGCCATGATGTGGGAGAGCCAAAAGACCGACGCGGCCGTGGCCGGCGGGCCGATTCCGCAGGAATCCATCCGCCTGCGCATCCTGGCCAATTCCGATAATCCGGATGACCAGCTGGTCAAACGCGAGATTCGCGATGCCGTAGTAGCGGAGATGAACGGCTGGGTACAGGAGCTTGAGGACCCGCAAAGCCTGGATCAGGCGAGAACGACAATCCGGGAGCATTTGCCGGAACTGAACGATCTGGTGGGCCGTGAGCTGGAGAAGAGAGGCATTCATTACGATTACCATGTTGAGCTGGGCATCGTGCCGTTTCCGACCAAACTGTACGGCGGTACAGTGTATCCAGCCGGGAACTATGAAGCACTCCGGATCACACTGGGGGCAGGCAACGGTCAAAATTGGTGGTGCGTGCTGTTTCCTCCGCTCTGCTTCATTGATGCGGCCAGCGGAGATGCTGCGGCTCAGCCTGCCGATGCCAAGGCTCAGCCCGCGGATGCCAAGGGTGACACTAAGGGCGCCGTGACCACGGCGTCGGCCAAGGTGACGGATACGGCAGCCGCTCAAGCCTCCGGGAAAGCAGCTGCCGATGCTTCCCAGCCGGAAGTTCGCTTCTTCCTGGTAGACATGCTCTCCGGGTTGTGGTCCTGGCTGACGGGGCTGTTCGCTTAGGAACTAGCGGCCATCCTGTCCAGGGGCATGCGTCATGGAGATTTTGCAGATGTGCTATAATAAAACATACCAATTTCGATGACAGGAATGAACAACGATGAAAGGTTTGAACCAAGGGCAGGATGGAGGAGGCGCTCCTTCCGCCCATGATGCAAATAAGAGCCATGCCACACCGGTATGGGATGTGACCGTATTGATGGGACGCAGCACCGCTGCCGCAGAAGCGGAGAGGGAAGCGGTGTCCCGTGCAGAGCAGTCGATCGGCCGGGCAGCCGCCATTCTACGGGATGGCGGTACCGTTGCTTTTCCGACCGAAACCGTCTACGGCCTTGGGGCGGATGCCCGGAATACGGAGGCTGTCGAGGCGATTTTCAAGGCCAAGGGCCGTCCGTCCGACAATCCGCTTATCGTCCACATTGCGGATGCAAGCCAATTGGACGGGCTCGTGACGGAGGTCAGCGATACGGCGCGGCGGCTGATGGCGGCCTTTTGGCCCGGCCCGCTGACGCTGGTGCTGCCGCTCCGTCCGGGCGTGTTGTCCCCGCGGGTAACAGCGGGGCTGACGACAGTCGGCATCCGGATGCCGGACCATCCGATCGCACTGAAGCTGATCGGTGAATCCGGCTGTCCGGTGGCGGCGCCAAGCGCCAACCGCTCGGGACGGCCGAGCCCGACGCTCGCGAGCCATGTCGAGGAAGATTTGAGCGGGCTGATCGACGGTATTCTGGACGGAGGGCCGACTGGGGTCGGCCTTGAATCCACCGTTGTGCAGGTCCAGGAAGACGGCAGCGTCACCGTTCTCCGGCCCGGCGGCATTACGAGCGAGCAGCTAGCCGCCGCTTCCGGGACGGCAGTGACGACTGATCCGGGAATCGAACGCTCTCCGGATGAAGAGGAGATTGTCGCTCCGAAATCGCCCGGCATGAAATATACGCACTACGCTCCCAAGGGTGCGCTCACCATTGTGCAGGGCGGCACGCCGGAGCAGGTATCCGGCTGGATCGATGAGCAGCTGAAGGCAGCGGCGGGACGCGGGGAGAGAACCGGCGTGATGGCATTCGAGGAGCATATCGGCCGTTACGCCGCGGATTGCGTGCAGTCCCTTGGCAGTCTTGCCGGACTGGAAGCGGCCGCCCACCGGCTGTACGCCGCTCTTCGCCGCATGGATGAAGAAGGCGTGACGTTTATTTTGTCGGAAGCCTGCCCGGAAGAGGGGCTGGGCGCCGCCATCATGAACCGGCTCCGCAAGGCCGCCGGCCAGCGGGTTGTGCGCTTGTGACCTCTCGCCGCACCTTTTAAGAGACATCATTTACCTCTTGTCCGCATATGGTTGTACAAGAACCTAACGGACATGGGGGAATAGGGATGTTGGAGACTTCTGCCGGTTTAGGGCAGCTAATGACTATCATGATAATGGCCGTCGCATTAGGACTGGATGCATTCTCTCTGGGCGTAGGAATCGGCATGAAAGGAATCCGGCTGCTGCATATTCTCAAGATCAGCCTGCTGATCGGCCTTTTCCATGTGTTGATGCCGCTGCTGGGAATGTTTATGGGATATTACGTCAGTTCGCTGCTTGGACAAGTTGCCGCCCTGGTTGCCGGCGGGCTGCTTGTGCTGCTGGGTGGACACATGGTCCTGAATTCCTTCAAAACAAGCGAAACGCGAATGGTGGATCACCGCTCTTTGCTGGGGATGCTGCTGTTTTCGCTCAGCGTCAGCATTGACTCCTTTTCGGTAGGCGTATCCCTGGGGATGTTTGAGAGCAACCGGATTCTGACCGTGCTGGCTTTCGGGATCTGCGGGGGCGCGATGGCCGTGCTTGGACTCCTGCTCGGCAGGAGGGTAAGCCGGAATCTCGGCGAATACGGGGAGGCCCTTGGCGGCGCGATTTTGCTGGCATTTGGCCTCGCCTTTATCTTCTGATACAATATCGGCAAAGACACTTCGGGAGGTGCTAGAGACGTGAAGCATATTTTGTTTGTCTGTACGGGTAACACGTGCCGCAGCCCGATGGCCGAAGCTCTGCTTCGCAAGCTGGCCAAGGAGCGCAGCGTTCCGCTCGAAGTCCGTTCGGCCGGCGTGGCCGCCCTTGAAGGGACACCCATCTCGCGTCATGCGGAAGCGGTGCTGCGGGATCACGAGATCGATGAGCATTTGACCGCCAAGCCGCTCAGGGCCGACACGGTGGATTGGGCGGATTTGATTTTGACACTGACCCAGGGGCATAAACAGCATGTGATCCGGAGCTTTCCGCTCGCGGCTGACAAAATTTATACCCTGAAGGAATACACCGAAGATGACGAGAACGTGATCAAGGACCTGCAGGAGCTCGACAGCCTGTACGCCACCTGGGAAATGAAGCGGGCGCTCGGACAGCAGCTGGAGGACGAGGAACGGGAGCGGCTGATCGAGATCCAGCAGCGGATCCCGAGCTTTGATATTTCGGACCCGTTCGGCGGGTCCCGCGACGATTACGATGTAACCGCCGCAGAAATCCGCGCCGCTATCGAGCGGCTGCTGGATAAGCTGGAGGCGTTCCGTACATTTTAAGAAACAAGCTTAAATTAGCGCTTGGGCGGGAGCCTAGGCCTGAAAAAATGGAGTAAATTTGCAGATTGATTTTCATCGCGTCATGCTTTATGATGAAGGTGAAAAACATCGGTTCCGGTGTAACTGGCGACAATGTGGATCCAACCACGATGGAGCACCGGAATATACGGCCGGTCGCCTGGGCAAAAGAGCAATTCTGCGGAATGATCCGCGGACTGCTCTTTTTTTCGTCTAGTGGCTGCAAATGAGTTATAATGGTACAAGAAGTCACGGGAATACCGGGGAGCGCTAGATTCGTTTCTCTGTATTGCGCGAAATTTTAGGAGGTTTTTCGAAAGATGAAAATTGCTGTTGGAACAGATCATGCGGGTATACGTTTGAAAGAAGACATCATTGCCGTGATCGAAGGAATGGGGCATCAAGTTGCGGATGTGGGATGCGGATGCACGGATTCCGTGGACTATCCCGACTATGCTCTCCCTGTGTGCGATCTGGTTACCAAAGGCGAGGCCGACCGGGGAATCCTGATCTGTGGAACAGGCATCGGCATGAGCATCGCGGCGAACAAGGTTCCAGGCATCCGGTGCGCCTTGGTCCACGATGTGTTCTCGGCGATTGCCACCAGGGAGCACAACGACTCCAACGTGCTGGCGATGGGCGAACGCGTCATCGGTCCAGGTCTGGCCCAGGAAATCGTCAAGGCTTGGCTGGGCACGGAGTTCAGCGGCGGCGAGCGTCATGTCGGGCGCGTGAACAAGATTAAAGCGATTGAAGAGCGGTATCTGCACAATTAGGGAGGTTTTCTCATGGAAAGCATGTCAGGTGGCAGTCCATTGGAAGTTTCGCTGGGAGAACAGGTATCCCAAATTCTTCATGAGCTGGTGGAAGCCGCGGGGCTTGGCCCTGGTAAGGTACTGGTTGTCGGAACGAGCACCAGTGAGGTGGCCGGGAAACGCATCGGCACTTCTGGGGCACTCGGGGTTGCTGAGGAGCTGCTGCAGGCGATCGGCGAGGTCCGGGCCAAGTTCGGCTTCGACACGGTGTTTCAGTGCTGCGAGCATTTGAACCGGGCGCTTGTGATGGAGCGTTCCGTACTGGAGCGCCTTCGTTTAACCGAGGTCGCTGCCGTTCCTGTTCCGAAAGCGGGCGGCTCTATGGCTGCCGCTGCTTACCGTTCCATGAAGGAGCCTTGCCTGGCCGAAGCGATTGAAGCTCACGCGGGCATCGACATCGGCGAGACGATGATCGGCATGCATCTGCGGCGAGTGGCGGTACCTTTCCGCCCGACCCTGCGGTATGTGGGGCATGCGCGTGTGAATGCGGCCTACACGCGGCCCAAGCTGATCGGCGGCGAACGGGCGGTGTACCGTCTGGATGAAGAAGCCGGCAGAGCCGACCGTGACGGCGGCAGTTCAGATCTTTGCGATTAACATGAGCGGATGATTGAAACGAACATTTTATTTTGAATTCCAATAAGGGAGGAACTATTAACATGGATCAATTGCGTAAGAAGGACCCGGCTGTACTCGAGGCCATGAATTTGGAACTGAAGCGTCAGCGTGCAAACATCGAGCTGATCGCATCTGAGAATATTGTCAGTGAAGCGGTTATGGAAGCCATGGGCTCCGTCCTCACGAACAAATACGCCGAAGGATATCCGGGCAAGCGGTACTACGGCGGCTGCGAGCGCGTCGATATCGTCGAGGATATCGCCCGTGACCGTGCGAAAGAACTGTTCGGAGCCGAGCATGCCAACGTGCAGCCGCACTCCGGTGCGCAGGCCAACATGGCCGTATACCTGGCAGCGCTGAAACCAGGGGATACCGTACTCGGGATGAACCTTGCCCATGGCGGACACCTGACACACGGAAGCCCGGTGAACGCTTCCGGTCTGCTGTACAACTTCGTCGCTTACGGGGTCCAGGAAGATACGTTCCTCATCGATTATGACGAAGTCCGCAAGCTTGCGTTCAAGCATCGTCCGCGCCTGATCGTCGCCGGTGCGAGCGCCTATCCGCGTACGATTGATTTCGAAGCTCTCGCTTCGATCGCCAATGACGTGGGCGCGCTGTTCATGGTCGACATGGCTCATATCGCGGGCCTGGTTGCAGCCGGGCTTCATCCGAACCCGGTGCCTCACGCCCATTTTGTCACGACGACAACGCACAAAACGCTCCGCGGTCCGCGCGGCGGCATGATTCTGTGCAAGCAGCCTTGGGCTGCGGCCATCGACAAGGCCGTGTTCCCGGGCACGCAAGGCGGTCCGCTGATGCACGTTATCGCGTCCAAAGCCGTAGCCTTGGGCGAAGCGCTGGACCCATCGTTCAAAACGTATGCCGAAAACGTGGTGAAGAACGCCAAAGTATTGGCTGAGACGCTGATCAGCGAAGGCCTGAACATCGTATCCGGCGGCACGGATAACCACCTGATGCTGGTGGATACCCGCAGCGTAAACATTACAGGGAAAGACGCCGAGAAGGTGCTGGACTCCGTCGGTATCACCGTCAACAAAAACGCCATTCCGTTCGATCCGACCAGCCCGTTCGTGACGAGCGGAATCCGGATCGGTACGCCGGCTGCGACTTCCCGCGGCATGGATGAAGCGGCTATGGTGACGATCGGCAAAATCATCGCCATGACGCTGAAGTCGCCTAAGGACGAAGCCGTGCTGTCCAAAGCAGCGGCGATGGTGAAGGAACTGACGGATCAATATCCGCTGTATCCTGAACTGAACTACTAATAGGACACAGATCTTGAGAAGTGCAGGTCTGTGAGAAAATAAGGGACTGGGGAATATTCTCCGGTCCCTTTTTTTAGAGATAAGGAAGTATAAATTTTCCGAGGTTCCGAGGCTAAACATCCTGATCTCGCAAAAGAAACTCCCGCTAAACGCGGTCTGTCTTCTAAGAATGTACGCCGATAAAACGTTTTTCTTTTCGCTCTCAGAAGCCGTATAGGTCAATAAACCTTTCTGCCTTCACAGCGGATGTGTGCCTTCACACTCTTAGAGTGGCTTTTATATAGTAATTCAGAGGAAGCTGCTAGATTTTAGACTGGTAGATGCGAAGGGCAGATGTCAGATTGGCGGGTCTTTACGGGGTGCTTACACCATGCCGGTTCCCTTGCGCGGTCTTTCGGTTAACGTTTAAGCCGGCTGATCTTTGGGCCAGAATAAACATATCTTTCTTGGGTGCAAAATCATTTCCAGGAATGATATAATAAATAAGATTTGTGTACTTGCATGTATCGTATGCGAATGGGCATCTAACTAACCGGCAATGACAGCACTTAGACTTACGATTTAACCGGAGGGACTAACATGGGAAAACTGGTGATTTGTGATCACCCTTTGATTCAACACAAACTGACATTTATCCGCGATGTGCGGACGAACACGAAAGATTTTCGCGAACTGGTCGATGAGGTTGCTTCCTTAATGGCTTACGAAATTACACGCGAGGTTCCGCTCGAGTCGGTGAAGGTGCAGACACCCGTCGCTGAGATGGACGGCAAGGTTCTGGCGGGCCGTATGCTCGGTCTGATTCCGATCCTGCGCGCCGGGCTCGGCATGCTCGACGGCATGCTGAAGCTGATTCCCGCCGCCAAGGTGGGACATGTCGGCCTGTTCCGCGATCCGGAAACACTGCAGCCTGTCGAGTATTACACGAAGCTGCCGACGGACGTGACCGAGCGCGAGCTGATCGTCATCGATCCGATGCTGGCGACAGGCGGATCAGCTATTGCCGCGATCGACGTCCTGAAGAAGCGGGGGTGCACCCAGATCAAGATGATGAACCTGATCGCCGCGCCGGAAGGAGTCAAAGCCGTGCAGGAAGCCCATCCAGACGTGGACATTTATGTGGCGGCCCTGGACGAGAAGCTGGACGATCACGGTTATATCATTCCGGGACTGGGAGACGCCGGAGACCGGCTGTACGGAACCAAGTAAGGAGAGGGAAACCATATGTCAAAAATTAAAGTAATGACGATCTTCGGGGTGCGCCCGGAAGCCATCAAGATGGCTCCGCTCATCTTAGAACTGCAGAAGCATCCCGAACATATCGAATCCGTCGTCTGCGTAACGGCCCAGCACCGTCAGATGCTGGATCAGGTGCTCGAGGTGTTCAAGATTACGCCGGATTTCGATCTGGACGTCATGAAAGAGAACCAGACGCTGAACGAGGTGACCATCCGCGTTCTGCAGGGCCTGGAGCCGGTTTTGAAAGAGGCCAAGCCTGATATCGTTCTGGTGCACGGAGACACGCTGACGACCTTCCTGGCCAGCTATGCGGCCTTCCTGCAGAAGATCCAGGTAGGACATGTCGAAGCGGGTCTGAGAACGTGGAACAAGCTCTCCCCTTATCCGGAGGAGATGAACCGCCAGCTGACCGGCGTGCTTGCCGATCTTCATTTTGCCCCGACGGACTGGTCTGCAGGCAACCTGAAGAAGGAGAACAAGAACGAGTCCCACATTTACGTGACCGGCAATACCGTTACCGACGTATTCCAGTACACCGTCAAGTCGGATTATCACCATCCGGTGCTCGAATGGGCGCAGGGCAAACGGCTGATCCTGATGACGGCGCACCGGCGCGAATCGCAGGGCGAGCCTCATCTGAACATCTTCCGTGCCGTGAAGCGGATCGCCGACGAATTCGACGATATCGCCATCGTGTATCCGGTCCATCCAAGCCCGGCGGTCAAAGAACCGGCGCATCAAATTTTGGGCAATCATCCAAGAATTAAGCTGATTGAACCGCTGGATGTTGTAGACTTGCACAATTTTTATCCGCATACGCATCTGATCTTGACGGATTCCGGCGGTCTTCAGGAAGAAGCTCCATCCTTCGGTGTGCCGGTGCTGGTGCTCCGTGACACGACCGAGCGTCCGGAAGGCATCGAGGCGGGAACGCTCGAGCTGGTCGGAACGGATGAGGAACAAGTGTACGGACGGACGAAGCATTTGCTGACCGATCAGGAGGCCTATAATGCGATGAGCGGCGCCGCGAATCCTTACGGAGATGGCAAGGCATCCCAGCGGATTGTCGACGCGATTTTGCATCATTTTGGCATCAAAAATGAACGTCCGGAACAATTTCACAGAATGTTCACAAAGGAAAGTTAAGCCATATTCTGAGGGCAAAGGGTACAGCATACAGTTAAACTGTACGGTTGACACGGATTTGCGGGCTTTTTGCAGTGATTTAAGTCACATTTCCAGCCAGTTTCGACACGGATTTGTTCAATTGACAAACTCTCGGGTCATTCAGTAAAATGAACTGGGATTAGAGGGTGGACAGAGATGAATCAACCTGATAAGCCGCAAAAATCCAATAAAAATGCTGCAAGCCCTCTGAAGTATGCGGGCCTTGTAAGCGCCATCGGAATCGATCTGGCCGCGTGTACTTTAGGGGGCTTTTATCTCGGCTCCTGGCTGGACAAGATTTGGGGAGGACCCGGACTCTGGATTGCATTCGGAGTTTTGCTGGGTCTGGCGATTGGCGGCGTAAGCGTTTTTATGATCACCAAGGCAGTCATGGGGGAAAGTGATGAGTGAACTATGGAAATACCGCAGGGTATTGACTAGAGCGACACTTTATTTCCTGGCTCTTTGCTTCTTGGGTGCTGCTGTCTTCCCGCAATACCGGAGTATAGCGCTGGGTATGGTGCTTGGCTCCAGTGTCAGCCTTGCCAATAGCTTTTATTTGGGCTATAAAGTGCAAAAAGTGTTGGATTCAGTCGAAGGCGGGGGCGGCAAGAGAGTAAATATGGGTTTTCTGACCCGTGCAGCCCTCAGTGTGCTGGCCGTCGTTGTGGCCTATCAAAGGCCGGAGACGTTTAACCTGTATGCCGTAGCGGCAACACTGGTATTGGCACAGTTTCTTCTCTTATTCATAGGGATTCGATTGTCTCGTAAACAGGAGTAGACCTTCAACTGAGAAAGGGGTGAGAAAAACATGCATACATCACCGATTATTGAATTGGGCGGCATAAAATTCGACCTTTCCACAATCCTGATGCTCATCGTAACCTCCGTAATCGTGTTTGTGATCGCGAAGCTGGCAACCCGTAACTTGTCAGTCGAAAACCCGGGGAAATTGCAGAATTTCATGGAATGGACGGTGGAATTTGTCCAGAACCTGATTTCCAGCACGATGGATTGGAAGAAGGGGAAGCACTTTCTGTCCCTTGGATTGACGTTTATTATGTTTATCTTCGTCGGCAACCTATTGGGTCTTCCTTTTGGTATCGTTACAGGAGTCCACGATCCGGAACATGCGCATATCTTTGGCAAAGAAATCGTATCTGTCACCGAAGAATTTGCGAAACATCCGGATGTAGAAGAAGTCGAGCTGGCTTGGTGGAAATCACCTACGGCTGATGCCTCGGTTACCATGGGGCTCGCGTTTATCGTATTCTTCCTTTCGCACTTCCTGGGAATGACCAGAAATACAAAGAGTTATTTCAAGCACTATTTCCAACCTTACTGGTTCTTCTTCCCGATCAACGTTATCGAGCAGTTTGCGAAGCTGCTGACGCAGGGCATGCGTCTATTCGGTAACATCTTCGCGGGTGAGGTGCTGATCTCGGTTCTGTTGAAATTGACCGCAATTGGCGCAGGCGGATACATCGCTTCCGTGCTCGGTCTCATTGTTTGGCAGGGCTTCAGTATTTTCGTCGGCGCCATCCAGGCCTTCGTCTTCACGATCCTGACGATGGTTTATATCTCTCAGATGATCGAGAGCCACGACGAGCACGAACATTAGCTTCAAAGTTAAGCTTGGAGTTTTCTTTCTTCACTCTTAACTAAACATAAATAATAATAAAATACACATCTCTAAGGAGGATTTTACAAATGGGAGTTTGGGCATTTCTTGCAGCTGCGATTGCAGTAGGTTTGGGCGCACTTGGCGCAGGTATTGGTAACGGTCTGATCGTAAGTAAAACGGTTGAAGGTATCGCTCGTCAGCCAGAAGCGAAATCCACGCTTCAAACGACAATGTTTATCGGTGTAGGTCTGGTCGAAGCCCTTCCAATCATCGGTGTCGTACTCGCGTTCTTGTTCTACGCAGGAGCTTAATTTAAGCAGTAAGGTTTGGCGGGGAAGGCCACGGCCATCCGCGCCTTCTTTTTAGCCGTCAGATAAGGGAGGTTCTTGGATCCTTCCTTATCTGATTGTCTGATGAACAAGATTGAACGTGCACCGGAAAGGAGTGACTAGATTGAATATTATCCCTTCGTCTTTCATTGTGGCATTGATTGCGTTTGTGATTCTGTATTGGCTCCTGAGCAAATATGCTTTCGGTCCGTTGTTCTCCATCATGGAGAAGCGCCGTGAGCTTGTGACGAGTCAAATGAACGAAGCGGCACAAACCCGCGAACAAGCCATTGCTTACGTAGAAGAACAGAAAAAAGCTCTGGAAAATGCGCGCAAAGAGGCTTACGACATTATCGAGCAATCCAGACAAACGAGCAGCAAACAGGCTGACCAGATTATGGAACAAGCCAAAGTGGAAGCTGCCCGTATTAAAGAGGACGCTGTCCGCGATATCGCAAGCGAAAAGAACAAGGCGGTTCAGGAGCTGCGCAGCGAGCTGGGCGCCGTATCCGTGAAGATCGCATCCAAGCTGCTTGAGAAGGAAGTCAGCAGCGACAAAGCTCAGGAAGAGCTCGTGGACCAGTACCTTAAAGAGGTAGGGGGCAGACCATGAGCCGGGAGACAATAGCAGCCAAGCGTTATGCGAAGGCGCTGTTTGAAGTGGCTGCGCAGCAGCAGAAAACGCTGGAAGTGGAGCAGGAGCTCAAGGCCGTCGTTGGGGCCATTACCCAGGATGACGAGATCCGCCGTTTTATCTCCACGCCCAACATTGCCGTATCGGTGAAACTGGATGTGCTGAAGAAGGCCCTTCAAGACAAAGTATCCCAGCCGGTCATGAACACCGTTGATATGCTGATCGAGCGGGGCAGAGCGGATCTGTTCGCCGACCTGCTGGACAGCTACGTTCGGATCGAAGGCGAAAGCCTTGGACTTGCGGACGCCACGGTGTACTCCACCTATCCGCTGAGCGACCAGGAAATCGAAACGGTTGCCGCGGAGTTTGGAGCATTGGCTAAGAAGAAAATTCGCGTAACCAACGTGATTGATAAAAATCTGCTCGGCGGTGTAAAAGTCGTCATCGGCGATATGCTGTACGACGGCAGTTTGGCAGGGAAGCTGGAACGGCTTGAAAAGTCTTTTAACAGACTAGCACAGTAGATAGGGGTGAAGACACTTGAGTATCAGACCTGAAGAAATCAGTACGCTGATTAAAAGTCAAATTGAACAATATAAATCTGACATCGAAGTGGCCGAAGTCGGCACCGTTATTCAAGTAAGCGACGGTATCGCCCGTATTCACGGGATCGACAATGTTATGGCCGGTGAGCTCGTCGAGTTCGCCAACGGTGTTGTAGGCCTTGCGCTGAACTTGGAAGAAAGCAACGTAGGTGTCGTTATCCTCGGACCTTACACGGAAATCAAAGAAGGCGACCAAGTAAAACGTACCGGACGCATCATGCAGGTTCCTGTTGGGGAAGCTCTGCTCGGACGCGTTGTCAACCCGCTTGGTCAGCCAGTGGACGGCAAAGGACCGATCGAAGCTTCTGCTTATCGTCCGGTTGAGAGCAGCGCGCCAGGCGTTATCGACCGTAAATCGGTTCATGAGCCAATGCAAACCGGTATCAAAGCGATTGACGCTCTCGTGCCAATCGGCCGCGGACAGCGCGAGCTGATCATCGGTGACCGTCAAACGGGTAAAACCCAAATCGCGATCGATACAATCATTAACCAAAAAGGCAATGGCGTGAAATGTATCTATGTCGCCATCGGCCAAAAGCAATCGACGGTTGCGCACGTCGTGGAAAACCTTCGCCGTCACGGCGCTCTGGACTACACGATCGTCGTTACCGCATCGGCTTCCGAGCCTTCTCCGCTCTTGTACATCGCTCCTTATGCGGGCTGTGCAATGGGTGAGTACTTCATGTACAAAGGCGAGCATGCCTTGATCATCTATGATGACTTGTCGAAGCAGGCAGCGGCATACCGCGAATTGTCCCTGCTCCTCAGACGTCCTCCAGGCCGCGAAGCTTATCCTGGTGACGTATTCTATCTGCATTCCCGTTTGCTGGAACGCGCGGCGAAGCTGTCCGATGAACTCGGCGGTGGTTCATTAACCGCTCTGCCTTTCATTGAAACACAGGCGTCCGACGTATCCGCATATATCCCAACCAACGTTATTTCGATCACGGACGGACAGATCTTCCTTGAGTCCGAACTGTTCTATGCTGGACAGCGTCCGGCGATCAACGTAGGTATTTCCGTATCCCGGGTAGGTAGCTCCGCGCAGCTCAAGGCGATGAAAAAAGTCGCCGGCGGTTTGAAGCTGGATTTGGCCCAGTACCGCGAGCTTCAAGCGTTCTCCCAATTCGGTTCCGACCTTGACAAATCCACGCTGGCCCGTTTGAACCGTGGTGCGAGACTGATGGAAATCCTCAAGCAGGGGGTTAACCAGCCGCTCAGCGTTGAGCAGCAGGTAGCCAGCTTGTACACGGCAGTCAGAGGACACCTGGACGACATTCCTGTCGGCGACATCCGTCGTTTCGAGAGCGAATTCCTGGCGTTCCTTGAAAGCAACCATCCTGAGATCATGGCGTCCATCCGCGATACCAAAGATCTGGTTGCCGACAACGAAACGGCTCTGAAAGCGGCTATTGATAAATTTAAAAGAGGCTTTGCTGTGATGGCGTAAGCCTGGACGTGAACCGGGCCGCAAGGCTCGGGTTCATCTTTTTAGATATGCGCATCGAAGTCTGCTTTGACGATGTCAAAGCGCAGTAAATGCTTTCGAAGTAACTTTAGCTTTGCTAAAGTACAGTTTCGCTTACGAAGTTAGCTTTGACTGCGTCAAAGCTTGAAGGTGGTGAAAACATGGCAAGAGGATTACGCGAAATTAAACGTCAGATCAAAAGTATTCAAGGCACGAAGCAGATCACGAAGGCGATGGAAATGGTCGCTGCCTCCAAGCTGAGAAGAGCCCAGGAGATGGCGCAGCATTCCCGTCCTTACTCCGAGAAGCTGAAGGAAGTGGTCTCCAGCATCGCGTCCGGTACCAAAGGCATCAAGCATCCGATGTTTGAGAAACGTCCCGTGAAGAAAACCGGATACCTGGTCATCACCTCCGACCGCGGTCTTGCGGGCGGTTCGAACGCCAACGTGTTGAAGCTTGTCTCGACGATGATTAAGGAACGCCATAAGTCCAACGACGAATACGAATTGTTCGTGATTGGACGGAAAGGCCGCGACTACATGCGTCGCAGAGAGCTTCCAATTGTGAAAGAGGTTACGGACTTGTCCGACACGCCATCGTTTGCCGACATCAAGTCGATCGCTTCCGCAGCGGTCCGCGAGTTTGAGGAAGGCAAAATCGATGAGCTGTACGTCATCTACAACCGCTTTGTGAACGCGTTGACGCAAATTCCGGAAGCCAATCTGCTCCTGCCGATGGACAGCATGGAATCCGCAGCTTCTCCGGTGGCCAGCTACGAATACGAGCCGTCTCCGGAAGCCGTTCTGGAAGCGCTGCTTCCTAAATATGCCGAAACCTTGATCTTCAGCGCACTGCTGGACGCCAAAGCCAGTGAGCTGGGTGCCAAGATGACGGCGATGGGCGCGGCGACGAAGAATGCGACCAAGCTGATCAACGAATTGACGCTGTCTTACAACCGTGCGCGTCAGGCGGCGATCACGCAGGAAATTACGGAAATCGTATCTGGTGCGAACGCTCAGGTATAAGATTTTTAGACGGTGCCCTATTTTCAAATAACAGTTTTCATAACCCGGGGTGCTTGTCCGCGTATGGAGAAGCCCCGCCTGGTTTTCAGCAGCAAACTCATCCTTAATCGGTCTGTCGGCTTCGGTTACCTGCGATAGACATGATCTATATTTCATAATAGAACTTTGCACGGAGCATACCGTTAAGCCGCATGGCTTACGATTTAGGTTTGCGAATACAGCAGACTTGTAGGAGGGAACAAAAAAGATGAACAAAGGACGCGTTGTCAGCATTATGGGTGCGGTTGTCGACATCGAATTCGAAAGAGGTCAACTACCGGAAATCTACAATGCAATTAAAGTTGAGGGCACAGTCGCTGGCGGACGCCAGATTGACTTGACTCTGGAAGCTTCAAACCATCTGGGCGATAACATGGTGCGCTGCATTGCCATGTCTTCCACTGATGGACTCGTTCGTGGTATGGAAGCAGTGGATTTGGGCGGCCCAATTACAGTTCCGGTAGGATCCGCTACCCTCGGACGCGTATTTAACGTACTGGGTAAGCCGATCGACGAAGCGGGCGAAGTGACTTCCGAGGTTTCCAGCCCGATTCACCGTGAAGCACCAAAATACGACGAACTGTCGACCCAAGCAGAAATGCTGGAGACAGGAATCAAGGTTATCGACCTTCTCGCTCCTTACCAAAAGGGCGGTAAAATCGGTCTCTTCGGTGGTGCCGGCGTAGGTAAAACCGTTGCGATCCAGGAATTGATTAACAACATCGCTCAGGAACACGGCGGTATTTCCGTATTCGCGGGTGTAGGTGAACGTACCCGTGAAGGGAACGACCTGTACCACGAGATGAGCGATTCCGGCGTTATCAGCAAGACGGCGATGGTATTCGGACAGATGAACGAACCGCCGGGCGCCCGTCTTCGCGTGGCATTGACAGGTCTGACGATGGCGGAATACTTCCGTGATCAAGAGGGCAAAGACGTGCTGCTGTTTATCGACAACATTTTCCGCTTTACCCAAGCCGGTTCCGAAGTATCCGCCCTCCTCGGACGGATGCCTTCCGCGGTAGGTTACCAGCCAACGCTGGCAACCGAGATGGGTCAGCTTCAAGAGCGGATCACTTCCACGAAAAAAGGTTCCGTTACGTCGATCCAGGCGATCTACGTGCCTGCGGATGACTATACGGACCCGGCTCCAGCTACAACGTTCGCCCACTTGGACGCAACGACCAACCTGGAGCGTAAAATTTCCGAGATGGGTATCTATCCGGCGGTGGATCCGCTGGCATCGAGTTCCCGGATCCTGACGCCTGAAATCGTGGGCGAAGAGCATTACAACGTCGCTCAAGGCGTTAAGCGTCTCCTGGCCCGTTACAACGAGCTTCAGGATATCATCGCCATCCTCGGTATGGATGAGCTTAGCGAGGACGACAAGCTGATCGTAGGCCGTGCCCGCCGCGTACAGCGTTTCTTGTCCCAGCCATTCCACGTGGCCGAAGCGTTTAACGGCATGCCGGGTATTTATGTACCGGTTAAAGAAACGATCCGCAGTTTCAAGGAAATTCTCGAAGGCAAGCACGACGACCTTCCTGAAGCAGCCTTCCTCTTCGTTGGAACGATTGAACAAGCCGTAGAAAAAGCGAAGACGTTGGAATAGTGTCCTGCCGGGAGCTAACTGCTTCCGAAGTGAGCATTCAGGGAGGGATGTAAGTGAGCACCTTTTTATTGGAGATCGTCACACCGGACCACGTGGCTTATTCCGGAGAGGTGGACAGCCTGGTTGTACGCGGTGTGGAGGGTGAGCTCGGCATTTTGCCGAACCACATTCCGTTGGTCACCCCGCTGCGGGTTGCTCCGATTGCCGTGACGAGCGGCAAGAAAACCACCGAGATCGCGGTTAACGGCGGCTTTGTTGAAGTACGTAAAGACAAGGTTGTCGTTCTGGCTGAGAGCGCAGAGCTTCCTGAAGAGATCGATGTTGAACGCGCACGTGCCGCCAAAGAGCGGGCCGAGCGCCGTTTGGCAGCGGGCAAGCAGGATGAGATCGATTTCCGCCGTGCGGAAATGGCCCTGCAAAAAGCGATTAACCGGATCAATGTGGCCGGTCGTAAATAATAGTACAGAGAGCCTGTCTCGTTAAAGAGACAGGCTTTTTTATTGAAACAGGAAAATCCGAAGGTATAGTTCCTATGAAACCAGGGGATTCTTCTGTCATACAATCCCCAAATTCCATATAGAATATTGGTGCTGACTAGTTCAAATGACCTATTTATTTCCGAGGAAATTAGACAGAAAGCGCTTTACGATAAATTATTCAAAAATAAAGGAATTGGAACTGGATTCTTGAGGTCAAGGCAAGTATTATATAATAGTCCCTTGATGAGCTTGGTTGCTGGAAGGGACACCCAGCGTTCATCGTTATTCTTTTTTTAAATCAAGTGATGATGGAGGTAAGGGCATGGATTCGGACGTATCACAGAACATATCAAGCACCATCGGAGTCAGCGGTCTGATGTCCATTGTGGTGTCTTTGTTCTGCATCGGTTTGTCTTGGTGGGCGCTCCAGAACTTGAAGCTGGACCTGTTTATCAGGCATCCGAAGGGAGCTCAAGGGAGGCTGCTGCAGCTGCTGCTGGCGGTAGTACTGGGGCATTTCGTCGCTAAATTTCTGCTCGATTATATCGGCTGGAGCAACATGATCCGGTATATGTTTTAAGCCGTCAACGTTTGGTTATATCACTGATAGGCTGCTTGTAGGACTTCAGCAACTGAACATGGTTGAAAGATGTCGAATAATAACATTTTTTTATGTCAACAATGAAAAAGAACAGTTTAGGTAAGGCTGGCGGTTCCACTTGCCGAAGGTGGCAGGACAGCCTTACACGTTTAAAAAAGATGTGGACCTGGAACCGAAAAAGTCTGATTTCGTAACTCATCCCGCTTAGCGTGTCCTGATGCCGGCTGGCTTGAAGCGATAGTTCCTCCGGAGCATATTCGCCAAAAAACGCTTGTATCCGTCAAAAGGTCAGTGTTATGATGGAAGTTAGGGAATTAGCAATGTAATTTCTTGAATATCCAGAAATAAAGGAAAAATTGGACGCGGAGGGAATCATGATGAGCAAATTTATCGTCCGCGGTGGCAATAAACTGACCGGAAGCGTGAAAGTCAGCGGGGCAAAAAATTCTGTTCTTCCGATCATCGCTGCCTCTCTTCTTGGGGAAGAAGGAGAAAGCATCATTATCGATGCGCCTCCTCTTGACGATGTAATTACAATCAGTAAAGTATTGGAATCCATAGGTGCAGTCATTACATACGAAAACGATGTAATGAGGGTCAATGCCCAAACGATTTCCTCATGTGAGGCACCTTATGAGTGGGTGCGGAAGATGCGGGCGTCTTTTCTGGTCATGGGTCCTCTGCTCACGAGAATGGGCCATACGCGGATTTCACTGCCGGGCGGGTGTGCCATCGGTACAAGACCTATCGATCAGCATCTGAAGGGCTTTGAAGCGCTGGGTGCCGAAATCAGCCTGGGACAAGGATACATTGAAGCGAAAAGTAATGGCAGACTGCGCGGGGCCAAGATCTATCTGGACGTGGCCAGCGTAGGCGCTACTGAAAATATTATGATGGCCGCCACGCTGGCTGAAGGCGTGACGGTGATCGAAAATGCGGCGAAAGAGCCGGAAATTGTCGATTTGGCGAACTACCTGAACGGCATGGGCGCGAAAGTGCGCGGCGCCGGTACAGGTATTATCCGGATCGAAGGCGTGGAGAAGCTGCACGGTACCGAGCATACGGTCATTCCGGATCGGATCGAAGCAGGCACCTACATGGTGGCAGCCGCGATTACCGGCGGAGACGTGTACGTGGAAGGCGCGATTCCGGATCATTTGGGTCCGGTGATTGCCAAGCTTGAGGAGATGGGCGTTGAGATCGAACCAGGCGAAAACGGCGTACGCGTGAAGGCGAACCATCCGCTCAAAGCGGTTGATATCAAGACGCTGCCGTATCCGGGCTTCCCGACCGACATGCAGTCGCAAATGATGGCGCTGCTGCTCAAGTCGGAGGGCACGAGTGTCGTGACCGAAACGGTGTTTGAGAACCGCTTTATGCACGTGGACCAGTTCCAGCTGATGAATGCGGAGATCAAGGTTGAGGGCCGTACGGCCATCGTAACCGGCGGTGCCAAGCTGACAGGCGCCAAGGTATGCGCTACCGACCTCCGGGCCGGAGCAGCGTTGATTCTGGCGGGCCTCGTGTCGGAAGGGACGACAGAGGTCAGCGGTACGCATCATATCGACCGGGGCTATGTTCACCTGGCTGAGAAGCTGCAAGGCCTGGGAGCCGATATTTGGCGGATTTCCGTCGATGAGCCGACCTTGACTCAGCCGGTAGCGGCTAAGAAAGAGGCGGACAGCAAAGAAGAGGAAGTCAAGCTGGTGAATGTGCAGCCGACTTGGGTGTAAGTCCTTATTTGATCTTGTGATAGGCGGAACATTTTACTGGAAACGATTCATTGTACTGTAAACAAACAAATGGCCGGAGCTACGCGGCCATCCACCATAAGCAGCTGAGAAAAGACCAGGCCCATTGCGGCCTGGTTTTTTCTGTCGTAAATGTCCCGTTTGATACCCCCTGGTCCCCCGTCCAACTTGTCCGCGATCCACCATCTCCTTCGTTTTCGTCACCCCAATCAAAGTCCTTCTTATTATAAAGAGAGCTTTCCGAGTGAATGAACGATCCTAGTCGATATCACGGGGCCGTTTCGGCTCTGGGCCAGTTCATACTTCTTCTTATACAATGCAGGGTATCTGGTTCTGACCCAGCCTATTTGTTCTCTTAAGGAATGGAAGGTTCTCTCTGCTTGGAAGGCACAATCTCTGTTTCTCTTAAAAAGGGTTCTATCACTCTCAAGCCTCTCATATGTATGAATATCGGATGTGAACGGTGAAGACGGGAGCGGACGATAGCGCCGCGTCCCATCGATATCTGCCCGCCGCGCAGCCGGTATCCGGAAGGTCTAGTAACGAAGACGAAGCATGGACGGAGGTTTGAGAGAATATGAAGGATCCACGCACACAATTAAAAATTCCCGTCGCTCCCAGAAGCGAAGCGCTCACGCCGGATGATCCGAGAAGCACGGCCCCCCAGCCGGGCAGGCCGCAGCTGACGCTGCTGCCCGGCCATGCTGCGCAGCCGCCAGAGGCTGCAGCGCCGGCGAGGCCGGAGCGCCAAGGCACGCTCCGGCCCGAAGCCCCGGGCGCGCCTGGCGGCGCCCGGCACACCCCAGGGCGGCGCCCATGGACGCCGCCGCCAAGCCGCGGCCCGGCCAAAGGGCCGCGCCGCCCGGGCAGCGCCCGCAAGGTGCCCCCAGCCGCCCTGTGGGGGGCGGGCGGGGTGCTCGCACTAGCGCTGCTGCTGCCCACGCTGGTGGTGGTGTCGACGAACCACCACCCCGCACCGGTGCCCGCGCCCATTCCGGCGCCGGCACCGGCCAAGCCTGCCGCGCCGCAGGCGGAGGCGCAGCTGCCGAACGTGTCCGTCTATCTGACGAAGACGGGACAAGTGGAAGTGCTGCCGATGGAAGACTACGTCACCGGCGTGCTGGCGGCCGAGATGCCGGCGGACTTTGAGCTTGAGGCGCTCAAAGCGCAGGCGATTGCGGCCCGCACCTTTATCGTCCGCCGCCTGGTGGACGGCGACATGAGCGGCGTGCCGGACCGCAAGGCCATGGTGACCGATACGGTCAGCCACCAGGCGTATATCTCCAAAGAAGTATTGGAGAAGGAATGGAAGGCGCAGGGGAAATCCGCGGAGCTGGCCAAGCTGCAGCGGGCGGTGCAGGAAACTCGCAATACGATCATGACCTATAAAGGCAAGCCGATTACGGCATCCTTTTTCTCTACCAGCAACGGGTATACCGAAAATTCGGAAGATTATTGGAAGGATGACATCCCGTACCTCCGCAGCGTAGCGAGTCCATGGGACAAAGAGCTGGCACCGGGGTACAAGGAAACGGTCACGATCAGCCGGAAAGATTTTATCACCAAGCTCGGTTTGGCCGGACAGGCTATCACAGTATCGACAGGTCAGCCTTTCATTCAAGTCTTGTCTACGACGGAGGGCCACCGGATTAAAGAGATTTCCATCGGGGGTCATGTGTTCAGCGGCCGGGAAGTGAGAGAGAAGCTGAACCTGCGGTCCAGCGAGTTTACTTGGAAGACCTCGGGGGCCGACATCCAGATCACCACGTACGGATACGGGCATGGCGTCGGGATGAGCCAGTGGGGCGCGGACGGGATGGCCAAGGAAGGCTCCACCGCCACGCAAATTCTCAAACACTACTATACGGGCATCGACTTTACGCAAGCTTCAAAACTTCTCTCTAAAGATTGAAAAAATAATATAAAGAGATACGTATAAAAGATTCCGCCCCGGTAACAATGTTACTGAGGTGATAAACATATGAATGAACAAAACAAAAGTAGTCAAAACCACGGCGAAGCTCCTAAAAAAGTGCAAGGAGAGCCTGTAAATCAGCCTTCTTCGTGGAAAAAGCTGTTGTCTAAACGGTGGGTATACCCGGCAGCTTACGTGGCCGCAGCAGCAATTATACTAACCTTAGTGTGGGTCTACCAGGATACCAGCCAGAAGAACCTTACCCAAGACCCCGCTAAAGTAACGGAGCAATCTACTACCGCTTCGGATGCTGCAGCCGGCAAAGACTCTGCCACAGACGCCAAGGACAATGCTGTTGAAGTAACCGCCAATGCCGAAGGTATGGTATGGCCGGTGGCGAATGCCAAAGACGTTAAAGTCGTGAAGCCGTTCTATGATGAAAATGGTACCGAAGAAAATCATCAAGCCGCGATGGTTCAGTACGATGACACGTTCACTCCGAACGTCGGTGTCGACCTGGCCCGCGCAGATGACCAAGCGTTTGATGTCAAGGCCGCTCTCGGCGGAAAAGTCACTCGCGTCGATTTGAACCCGCCGCTGACGGGAACCGTGATCGAGATTACCCATGACAACAATCTCAAGACGGTCTACCAAAGCCTCTCGGACGCCAAAGTTAAACTGGGCGACACCGTGAAGCAGGGCGATACGATCGGCACCGCCGGACGCAGCGAAATCGAGAAGGAACTGGGCAACCACGTACACTTCGAAGTGTACGACAATGGAACTCCGGTCAATCCGGAAACCGTTCTTCCGAAGCAATAACCGAAAGCGTGAATAAAAAATAAGCCTAAAGGCAGGGACAATCCCTGCCTTTTTGTGTGCAAACCCTTGTGAATGGCGGGAAAGGGCTCTTGGCAGCCCCCTCGATTTGCGGGGTTATTTTGCGCTGCCCGTAAAATAAATGGGCCTTGCGGAGCTTGTCAGGCTTGGAAAGCGCGAATATATAGGCACGCCCCTCATATAATGTACCAAACTATCCACAGTAGGGAGGCGGGAGCGTGCACGATTACATCAAAGAACGGACCATTAAAATTGGTCGTTGTATCGTGGAAACGAGACACACGGTCCGAACCATTGCCAAGGAATTTGGCGTATCGAAGAGCACAGTGCATAAGGATTTGACCGAACGTTTGCCGGAAATCAATCCCGATCTGGCTGATCAGGTTAAGCACATTCTTGAATACCACAAATCGATCCGTCATCTCCGGGGAGGCGAAGCGACCAAGATTAAGTATAAAAAGACCAGCGGGAAAAAACGGGAAGCCGTTGCTTCCGCCAAAGCCTGACCATCTGGGCTTCCGGGCCCGGTTCATATGATCTTGCGGCAGGGCACACCTGTGCCCATTGTATCCCTCCCCTGAAGTATGATATGTTAAAAGATGGTATAAGGTCGACAAATGTGATCCCTTTTTCCCAAAAATACATAACTTCCTGCCACATCCTGTCGAAATGGGACTTCGATAAGCGGTAACAGGGACTCTTTTACCATAAAATAATACTTTGGGGGCTCTTTTCATGATGTTTAGCAAGGATATTGGAATTGATCTTGGCACAGCCAACGTGCTGATTCATGTCAAAGGGAGGGGGGTTGTACTTAACGAGCCTTCCGTCGTGACGATCGAAAGCGACACCAAAAGAGTCCTTGCCGTCGGGGAAGAAGCCCGGAGAATGGTTGGCCGCACGCCTGGCAATATCGTGGCGATTCGTCCGCTGCGCGACGGGGTCATTGCGGATTTTGCGATTACGGAAGCGATGTTGAAGTACTTCATCAGCAGTGTGGGAGGACGCAGCTGGAGCAGCCGGCCGCGGATTCTGATCTGCGCGCCTACGAATATTACCTCTGTTGAACAGAAGGCCATCCGGGAAGCCGCCGAGCGAAGCGGAGCTAAGGATGTATTTCTGGAAGAAGAACCGAAAGCCGCAGCCATTGGCGCGGGTATGGATATTTATCAGCCAAGCGGCAATATGGTCGTCGATATCGGCGGCGGAACGACGGATGTAGCCGTCCTGTCCATGGGCGACGTCGTTACCGCCTCTTCTATTAAAATGGCGGGGGACAAGTTCGACGAGGCCATCGTGAAATATATTAAAAATAAGTACAAGCTCCTGATCGGTGAACGCACCTCGGAGGATATCAAGATCAAGGTAGGCACCGTCCGTCCGGGCGGACGCCAGGATGAGATCGATATCCGCGGGCGCGATATGGTCAGCGGACTGCCGCTTACCGTGACGGTCTCTTCGAACGAAGTTCAGGAAGCACTGTGGGAGCCGGTCTCGATGATCGTGGCCGCTGCCAAGTCGGTGCTGGAACGGACGCCTCCCGAGCTGTCCGCCGACATTATCGACCGCGGCGTCATTCTCACCGGCGGTGGCGCTTTGCTTGACGGATTGGACGAGCTGCTCGCCGAAGAGCTGCACGTGCCGGTATTAATCGCGGAAGACCCGATGCACTGTGTCGTGAAAGGCACGGGACTCATGCTCGATCACTTGGACAAGGTGTCCAAGAAAGCATTCTAATAACTTATGGCCGGCCCCTGAGCCGGCTGCGGCAAAACCCTAAAAAAACCCAGGCCTATGTCCGATATATGTACTATGGATCGCGGGCTCTGAGGAGCCCGTTCATATAAATCAGCGATGTATTCTATATATATGAAGATAAAATTTTTATTACCCAACGAACAAGCACATGAAACAGGGAGGGACCCCATCTCAATGCTGAGAGGACTTTACACCGCCGCTGCCGGCATGATGACGCAGCAGAGCCGCCACGATACCGACGTCCAAAATATTGCCAACATCAACACCCCTGGGTACAAGCAGGTCAACAGCGTTGCCCGTTCTTTCCCCGAGGTGCTGATTTCGATGATCGGCGGGGGAGCGGAGAACCCGAACCCGCAGCTCGGCAAGCTGAACACGGGCGTTTTTGCCGAAGAGAGCTTGTCCATGTACCAGCAGGGTGTCATCACAGAGAGCGAGAAGCCAACCGACTTTGCGCTGGTGTCTGATATTGAAGTCACCGATCCGGCGACAGGCCAGAACATTCCGTTCGACCAATCCGGCAAGTATGTTGACCCGGACGGCAATGTGACCTACAAGCCTGAGGCGTATTTTACCGTCCGCAATGCGGATGGGGGAATCGGGTATACGAAAGACGGCAGCTTCAAGGTGACTCCGGACGGTTTGCTGCTGACTTCGGCCGGGTACCAGGTATTGGATGCCAATAATCGGCCCATTCGGTTGACAGGCTCGGTGGACAGCCTTAAAGTGAACGAGCAGGGGTTTATTTTGAATCCCGCAACGGGTGCGCCCGGAACACGGCTAGGTATTGCCGTCGTGGGGCAGCCCGGCCAGATGGTGCGTACGGGTGACGGATTGTTCAAGGTGGATGATACCGCAGCTGCCGGTGTCCGCGCGTTGGGTAACGCCGACCGCGTAGAAGTGCGGCAGCATTATTTGGAGCAGTCCAACGTGGATTCCTCCGCGGCGGTCGTAGACATGAACACGGCGCTTCGGGCCTACGAGGCCAATCAGAAGGTCGTGCAATTTTATGATAAAAGTTTGGACAAGGCTGTCAACGAGGTCGGCAAGGTATAGGATGCTACGGACTAGGGAGGGTGCACGTAAATGAATAACTCCATGATCAGCGCGATGGTATCCATGAATGCGCTGCAGCGGAAGCTGGACGTTATCGCGGATAACATCGCCAACATCGATACGGACGGATACAAGCGGAAGGATAGCTCCTTCGAGGACGTGCTGACGACGGTCACGCAGCAGCCGGACGGCTTCAAGCAGAACGGACGGGT
This sequence comes from Paenibacillus favisporus, assembly GCF_040545415.1. NCBI lineage: Bacteria > Bacillati > Bacillota > Bacilli > Caryophanales > Paenibacillaceae > Paenibacillus > Paenibacillus favisporus. Next base: position 464,140 of record NZ_JBEPLV010000005.1, read on the forward strand.
GTCCCCGCTTGGATACAATAACGGTTTTGGCATGCGGATGACGGAAATCACCCGGGATATGCAGCAGGGACCGCTGAATCAGACGGGGAATCCGCTGGATCTCGCCATTGAAGGCACTGGTCTGTTTGCGGTTGAAGCGAACGGACGCACGGCCTACACCCGGGAAGGCGCCTTCCATTTTGTGCCCGATCCCGACCCTGCCAAGCAGAATAACATGGTGCTGGTCAACAATCAGGGTTACTTCGTTCTTGATACGAACGGCAGACAAATCTCCGTCGCCAACAATGCCAAGGTGGCCGTCGATCAGGACGGACAGGTCATTGTTAAGAATGCGGCGGGGACAAGCGCCGTGGCTACCATTCAGCTGGCATCGCCGGTCCGCCCCGATGCGCTGGTGCAGATGGACGGCAACCTGTTTGTTATTCCCGGCAACCTGACGAAAGCTCAGGTGTTCGGCAACGCCCCTTATACCGCAGCCGCCTCCGGGACAACCATCCGTTCGGGATATCTGGAACAGTCGAATGTCGATTATGCGCAAGAAATAACGGAAATGATGCAGGCGCAGCGCGCTTATCAGCTATCCGCCCGGGCACTGACATCCAGCGACACGATGATGAATCTGGCGAACAATATCCGTGGATAGGAGTTCTGCAATGAGTGAGAAAACCCAAGCAGCTGGCAAAGCGAAACCGGCCGTGCGGAAGACGGCAAGATGGAGAATCGTCATCCGCTGGATGATTCCGCTGTTTTTGCTGCTCGCTCTGGTTGGCGGGATGACCTTCGGTTATGTCTTTATCGGCAAACAGAGCCTGTCCGACGTGTTTCAATGGAAGACTTGGCAGCATGTGATCGATTTGGTATTTGCGCCCTGACGGGGCGTCTAACCGCTGACTTTTGACAGAAAACTCCTTCCATTCGGGAGTTTTCTTTTTTTGCTCGGAAAATGTATAATGATGGGGGACTTGCGAAACCCGTACAAAAGGGCCTCCCCCGTGCCGTTCATCAGGATCGGCATACCGGAGAAAGGCCCCTTATCTGAACCTTCACTTCTGCAGAGGGTGAAGGATAGTTTAGTTTTTTCCGAAATCTATGGATTTTATGCAGTATAACCCTTGAAAGTTGCGGTGATTCGCCTATTTTGAAAGGAGTTTGAGAGACGTGCTTAACGTGAAAGAAATTCAGGAGATCATCCCGCACCGGCCTCCGTTTTTGCTGGTGGACCGCATCATCGAGATGGAAGTCGGCAAGCGCGCGGTCGGGATCAAGAACGTTACCATTAATGAGCCTTTCTTCATCGGCCACTTTCCAGAATATCCGGTTATGCCAGGCGTGCTGATCACCGAAGCACTGGCGCAGGTTGGGGCAGCCGCTATTTTGAAGGAAGAGAGCAACCGGGGTAAAATCGGCTTTCTGGCCGGTCTCGACAACTTCCGCTTCCGTGGACAAGTGGTACCCGGCGATACGCTTCGCCTTGAGGTGGAAATTACCCGCCTGAAGGGAAGCATCGGAAAGGGACACGCCGTAGCCAAGGTCGACGATAAAGTCGTCGCAGAAGGCGACATCATGTTTGCCCTGTCCGACCCCGCACAATCTTAAGTACCCATCATTCTTATTATGGAAAGGAGAAGCAGTAATGACACAACAACTCAGCACTCAAGCAAGTGAGAATGTCAAGCAATGGCTTCAAGATCCTTCTATAGATGAAGAAACGAAACGGGAGCTCGAAGGGCTGTCCGATCAGCCGCTGGAGCTGGAAGACCGTTTTTACAAAGATTTGGAGTTTGGCACAGGCGGCCTCCGCGGCGTGATCGGTGCAGGAAGCAACCGTATCAACCGGTATACCGTCGGCAAGGCGACGCAAGGATTTGCACGCTACATACTGGAGCAGCACGGTTCGGCTGAGGGCACGCCTTCAGTCGTGATCGCCCACGATTCCCGCCACTTCTCGCCGGAGTTTGCGCTGGAGGCTGCTCTGGTGCTTGCAGGCAACGGCATCACAGCCAAGCTGTTCCCATCCCTGCGCCCGACGCCGCAGCTGTCGTTCAGCGTACGCCATTTGGGAGCGACCGGCGGCATCGTCATTACGGCGAGCCATAACCCGCCGGAGTATAACGGGTACAAGGTGTACAACACCGAGGGCGGACAACTCGTGCCAGACGAAGCGGAGAAGGTCATCTCGTACATCCAGCAGGTCGATTCCTTTGCTGCGGTCAAGCGGCTGGATCAGCAGGAAGCGGAAGCGAAGGGGCTGCTCGTGTGGCTTGACCAAGAGGATGACGATGCGTTTATCCGCACCGTAGCCGATGTCAGCGTTAACCGTGAGGCGATTGCTTCGACGCTTGGCAAAGATTTTAAAATCGTCTACACGCCGCTTCATGGGACAGGAAATATTCCGGTCCGCCGCGTGCTGGAGGAAGTCGGCTTTACGAACGTGCATATCGTAGCGGAGCAGGAGCAGCCGGACGCCGAATTTTCCACCGTGAAGTCTCCGAACCCAGAAGAGCGCGAAGCGTTCACGCTGGCCATGAAGGTAGGGCAGGATATCGGTGCTGATTTGCTGATTGGAACCGACCCGGATGCCGACCGCATGGGTGCGGTGGTGAAGAACCAGGCAGGAGAATTCGTCGTATTGTCCGGCAACCAGTCCGGGGCACTCATGATTTATTATTTGCTCAGCCAATTAAAAGAAGCCGGCAAGCTGCCAAACAACGGGGCGGTCATCAAAACGATTGTGACCAGCGAGATGGGAGCGACGATCGCGGAGCATTTTGGGGCGGAAGTGTTCAACACGCTGACTGGCTTTAAATACATCGGGGAGAAAATGACCCAGTTCGAGAAGACCGGCTCCCATACGTATCTGTTCGGATACGAGGAGAGCTACGGATACCTCGCTGGCAACTATGCCCGCGATAAAGACGCGGTATTGGCCTCGCTGCTCATCTGTGAAGCGGGTGCCTACTACAAGGCTCAAGGCAAGACGCTGTACGAAGTGCTGCAGGAGCTGTATGAGCAGTTCGGCTACTTCCAGGAGAAACTGGAGTCCCGCACGCTGAAAGGCAAGGACGGCCTGGCCCAAATCCAGGCGAAAATGTCCGATTGGCGCAGCAACCCGCCGCAGACGGTGGCAGGACAAGCCGTCACGCAGGTGCTGGATTATTCGAAAGGCTTGGACGGCCTGCCGAAGGAAAACGTGCTGAAATATATGCTGGAAGACGGTTCATGGTTCTGCCTGCGTCCATCGGGGACAGAGCCGAAGATCAAGGTATACTTTGCCGTGAGAGGCGATTCTCTGGATGATGCGAATGCGCGTATTCAGAAATTGTCGGATGAAGTGATGGCAAGGGTGGACGCCTAACATTTAAGAAATGGATATTCCGGGAGGCCGCGTGTTCGAAGAAGAACGCTGCGGATTCCCGGAGTTATTATGAGGAGGTACTTTTGGTGCATCAGAAATGGCAGCGTTGGAACACGGCATCCCGCAAATGGCTGTGGATTCTCGTCGTGCTGGGCATAATCGCCGCAATTCCGGTGATTTATGACCGCTACCGGACGGAGTCATCTTCCAATAACGTAGAGTTGGTGTATAACTATCGCGGACTGGTGGAGACGGCTTCGTATCAAGCCCATCCGGAGGAATACCTTCAGCAGCAGCTGGATCAGCTGAAGGCGGCGGGCGTGACGAGCATGGCGATGTTCGAGAGTACGCTGGACGATTTTAAAAAATCCCGCCGCATCATGATGTTTAATGCGGGGGACGTCGCCTCGATGACGAAGAGCGTCATCCCGACCAACGATAACTATACCTATATTCTGTTTACTAACGAAGAGAATGCTGGACGCTTGTCTCCCCTGATCGAAGACACCTTTACGGGGATCGGCATCGGCGTCAAGCCATGGGAATTCAACGGGCAGAAGGGCCTGATTCTGGAAACTTCCCCGGAGGATGCCGTGCTCAAGCCAATGCAGCCAGATCCGATTGCATTCGAAATGCTGCGCAGCAAAGGATTCAACATCGTGCCACGGATGTCCGACAGCCTTCCTTACAACCAGGAAGCGATGGACAAGCTGCTGGCCTACTATCAGGCAAACGGCGTCAAACGCGTATTGTTTGAGGGCGATTCCGTTAAAGGCTTCAATGACAATGAGGACATGAACAGCTTGCAGGGCTTTGCCAACCTGCTGAACCAATACGGGATCGGCATTGCGGCGATCGAGAACTTGAAGCAGCCGCAGAAGGGGCTGTCCAAGCTGGCTTACGATACGGATTACAACGTAGCCCGTCTGTACTCTCTAAGCGACCGTGATGCTGCGGCGCTGAGCCCGGAGACGATTGCCGACCGGTTTGCGCTGGCGACAAAGGACCGGAACATCCGGATGCTGTATATCAACGTCGCTCCATCCCGCAACATGACCAAAGCAACGATTACCGATTCGGTGGAAAACATCGTGAAAACCCTGCAGGAGCCGGGAAATGCGATCAAGCAGATGGAGAACAACGGCTTTAAGATGGGACAAGCGGGAGCATTCCATATTTATGATTCGGCGGGACAGCGTTATTTCAAAATGGTTGTCGTGCTCGGTGGGGTTGCCTTCGTCGCGCTCCTCGTTTCTTACTTTATCCCGGCGCTTACCCTAATTGCGTTTGTGCTTGGGTTAATCGGCAGCGCAGGACTGTATGTTCTCAAGCCGACGCTGTTTGAACAGGCGCTGGCTCTGCTTGTGGCGATCAGCGCACCTACGATTGCCGTGCTGCTGGCAGTGAGAAAGCTGAACGAGATGAACGCGGCCAACGCCGGGCTTACGTCTGGACGCCGGTTGGCTCATGCGGTCGTGACTTATATCAAGACGGCGATTATTTCGATGAGTGCGATTCCTTTTGTCATCGCGCTGCTGAACAACATTACGTACAGCCTGGTGCTGAATCAGTTCCGCGGCGTCAGCCTGCTGCATTTGGCCCCAATCGGTCTCATCGCGATTTATGTCGTGCTGTACCGCGGCGGCAAACCGCTGCAGCAAATCGGTAAATTATTCCGCACCCCGATTACGCTGACCTGGGTAGTGGCAGCAGGGGTCATTGGTGTGTTAGGCTTATATTATCTGAGCCGCACCGGCAACGGGGGAAGCGTCAGCTCGATCGAAATGACGTTACGCACGGTTCTGGAAAACACGTTCCACGTTCGTCCTCGGAACAAGGAGCTCGTTGCTCACGCGCTGTTCTTAATGGGCATCTTCGTGTCGCTTAGATACCGTAACGTCGTTTACTTGATGATCTTTGCGGTTATCGGCCAGCTGTCGATGGTGGATACGTTCGCGCATATCCACTCGCCGATGAAAATTTCGTTCGTTCGTGACCTGCTCGGTCTGGGTCTCGGATTTATCTTTGGCCTGATCGCCATTGGCGTATGGCAAGTACTGGAAGGGTGTTGGAAACGATGGGTACCACGTCTCAGAAGACCGTAGTCATCTCCGGATACTACGGGTTCCGGAACAGCGGGGATGAGGCGGTGCTCCAATCGATCTTAACCGCTCTGGAGGAGCGGGGGAAGGCAGCCGGCGTTCTGATTCGGCCGGTGGTCCTCTCCATCGATCCTGAGTGGACCAAGGCCACCTACGGTGTAGACGCGGTACACCGGATGAAGTTGGGCGAAGTAAGACAGGCGCTGAAGGAAAGCTCGGGCCTGATCAGCGGCGGCGGCAGCCTGCTGCAGGATGCCACCAGCTCCAAGACGATCCCTTATTATCTCGGGGTGATCAAGCTGGCCCAGTGGCTGAAAAAGCCGGTCTTTATCTACTCTCAAGGGATTGGGCCCGTCAACCGGAAGCTGTTTCACCCGTTCATCAAAAGCGTATTTAACCAATGTGAATATATATCGGTTCGGGATCAAGAATCGGCACACCTGCTGGAGCGCATGGGGCTGGGCTGGAACCGGGTTCAGGTCGTGCCTGACCCGGTGATGGGCCTGACGACTGGCGGCAAGAAGCCGGAATCGCTGCAGCAGGACGCCGAACGTCCGCTGCCGGTAATCGGCATCTCCGTCCGCTATTGGGATCCGGAGCGCCGGGAGCTGCAGGCGATGGCCGACGGGCTAAGCAAGCTGTGCCAGGAGCAGGCCGTGCACCTGCGTTTCCTGCCGTTCCATCTGCCGGACGATGTGAAAGCGTCGCAGGAAATCATCGACCGGATGGGCGATGTATCCGCAAACGGCAGCGTCGTGTCGGTGTCCCATGATGCGGTACACCCGCAGGAGATGCTGGCCGAGGTTGGCCGCTGTGACGTCGTTATCGGCATGAGGCTGCACAGCCTCATCTATGCCGCGAATCAGCTGGTGCCGATGATCGGCGTGTCCTATGATCCGAAGATCGATAACTTTTTGAAGCGGCTGGATCTGAAGCCTGTAGGGACAAGCGCTTCGCTGGCGCCTGAGGCGCTGAAGAACGAGGTGTCCCGCCTGCTAAGCGAGAACAGCCTCTGGCAGGAGGCGAACCGCGAGCGTATCGCGGTGCTGAAGGAAGAGGCGCAGGCTCCGGCGCAGCATATTATTGATTTTTTGCAGCAGCAATAAAGGATAAGGTGATTATAGCGTGAACCAACCAAGCCAAGTGCCCACGGTGCCGATTTTCGGCATCCCGGTGAGCCGATGGGGCATGACCGATACCGTTCAATATTTAACCGGACTCATCCAGTCGGGTGAGCGCCGGCCGCATCAGATCATTACCGCCAATCCCATTATGGTGATGACGGCCCTTCAGGACCCTGCTTACATGGAGGTCATGAGGGGAGCCGATCTGCTCGTCCCGGACGGGACGGGAGTGGTATGGGCGGCGGATAAAGCCGGATCGCCCGTGAAGGAACGCGTTGCAGGTTTTGACCTCCTACATGAATTGATGAAGGTCGGAGAAGACTATCACTGGAAAGTGTATTTGCTCGGATCGACGTCTGAAGTGATTCAGGCGACGGCGGAGCGGTTACATTTGCAGTATCCGGGGGTTCAAATCTCGGGATTTCGTGATGGCTACTTTTCCCAAGAGCAGGACGCCGATGTGATCGCGGCGATCCGCGAAGCGGAGCCGGACATTCTGTTCGTGGCACGCGCCGTAGATACGCAAGAGCCTTGGATCGCGCGTTATAAGGAGCAGCTCGGCGTACCGGTCATGATGGGCGTCGGCGGAAGCTTTGACGTCATTTCCGGCAAGTCCAAGCGGGCTCCCGAGCTGTTCCAGCAGCTGCGGGCGGAGTGGTTATACCGCCTGTTAAAGGAACCGACGCGAGCCAAAAGAATGCTTGCGCTGCCGAAATTCGTAGTGAAAGTGCTGCGGGATAAAGAAAACCTGACAAAACCCAGATAAAAAGATGAAATCGTCTTGAATAACCCGATATTTTGCGAAAAAACGGGATTGGTTTTATTTTTCGATCAGAGTATAATTCAATCCGGTAGAACAATTGGGGGTTGAACAATCACATGTTAATGCTAGCCATCATCGGATGTATCGTGTCGCTCATCCTGGCACTGATCCTGACGCCGCTCGTCAAGAAGCTGGCGGTGAAGATCGGAGCCGTGGACGTACCGAATGCCCGAAAAGTGCATACGCGAATTATGCCCCGGCTTGGCGGTTTAGCCATATATCTTGCTTTTATACTAGCCATGTTCGCAGTGCTTCCGTTTGTCGCTGAACATTTCTCCATGCGGGATTCGAACTTTATTAAGGCATTCCTGCTAGGCGGAACGCTGATCGTGTTGATCGGCGCACTCGACGACCGCTTCGAACTGTCGGCCAAGGTGAAGCTGCTCGGACAGATCATTGCTGCGTGCGTGGTCGTGTTCGGATTCGATATCAAAGTGGACTTTGTAAATATTCCTTTTGCTGATAACTATTCTTCGCTGGAAAACTGGATTTCCATTCCGCTGACCATCATTTGGATTATCGGCGTGACAAACGCCATTAACCTCATCGACGGTCTCGACGGCTTGGCAGCCGGCGTATCCGGCATCGCGATCGGCACCATCCTCGTGATGTCCCTGCTGATGGGCAACATGATGGTCGCTATGCTGTGTCTCTTGCTTCTCGGTGCCATCGTCGGATTCCTGTACTTCAATTTCCACCCGGCCAAGATTTTCATGGGGGATACGGGATCGCTGTTCCTAGGCTTCTGTCTGGCGATGCTCTCCTTGCTTGGATTCAAGCAGATCGCGATTATCTCGTTCATCACCCCGCTGATCATCATCGGCGTGCCGCTGTCGGATACGTTCTTTGCAATCGTCCGCCGCTGGATGCAGAAGAAACCGATCTTCGCCCCGGACAAGGGCCACCTGCATCACTGTCTTCGCGAAATCGGCTTCAGCCACCGCCAGTCGGTGCTGATCGTGTACGGTATCGCCGCGTTCTTCGGTGTACTGGCGGTCATCCAGTCCTCGGCGGCGATGTATGAAGCGAACTGGGTCACGTTCGTCGTAATCTGCGTCATGATGTTCTTCCTGCAAATCGGCGCAGAGATCATCGGCCTCGTCGGCAAGACGAAGCGGCCGATCCTGAATCTGATCGCAAGGCTGCGGATGAAGGTTAGTGAGAACCGTCATAATTAGGGTAAGATAAGAAGCGTTGTGCAATTATATATTAATAGTAGAAAGCACTCTTTAGAGGAGCTGATTAGCAGTCACTGCTGACCAAGCCCAATTCTAAAGGGTGCTTTTTCGTTTGCAAAAAACAGGAAAAAAATCCACGGATTGAAGGGGCTTTTTTCTGATTCTTATTCAAAATGAGGCCGGGTGGACCGATAAAGTAAGTAACATGAAGAAAAAGGAGAGATACGTTCCATGCAGCGAATGAAGAAATCATTCATATGGATGATTTTAATGGCATTAGTCGTTTCGATGGTACCTGGCTTCACACCTGCGGCTTCGGCTGCGGATGCGCCGACCAGCTTCTTTACCCCGGATATCAGCGGAATCCGGAATACGGTTGTACTGACGCAAGAAACCGGTACGAACCAAATTACTCGTGAAAAACTGTATCATGTTACCGATGCACAGTTGACGGTGACCGGTACATTTACCAAAGTATCCAGCTCCACCTTGGGAGTAACGGTACAACAGTTGAACAAAGAAGGTGACAACTGGGTAGGCAGCACGACTCACGTTACCCCAGGGGTCATTCAACCGGATGTTGAACGTCCGGATAACCGTTTTAAAGCGACATTGACCCTGTATCCAGGCGTCAACAAATTGACATTTTCCGGTTCTCAAGGACTGAATGAACGGTCCGAGACATTTTATGTCCTCTTTGATACCGTTCCTTATGTGGAACAGCTTCAAGTTCTGGGCGGCGCGGAAAAGCTCAACCTGAACGAGGGCGCTCAAATCGTTGTTCCGATTCAGCAAATCACCCTGCAAGGCAAAGCACAAAACGCAACGAAAGTGACGATTTCTGCTAACGGCGGAGCTGCGCTTGCCACGACCTTGCTCCAGGATGGAACTTTCTACACACCTCAGCTTCAGCTTAATGCCGGTCTGAATGACCTCAAGCTGGTTGTTCAGAACGCCTCGGATTCCTTAACATTTAGTTATCAGCTTCTCTATTATGATGAGAAAAATCCGATCGTCTCGATGTATCTCGCCGACTCTAAAGAAAACGGACAGGATCTCTTAACCGGGACGCCTACGTTTACTGAGGACTCAGATCAGGCTAAGCTTTATGTTCAAATGCTGATTCAAGATAATGGTAAGCCATTTGAAGGCAATGCTAATCTTCTGATGGATGATCAGCCTGCTCAAGGCGTTGAATATTTAAAGGACGTCAAGCTGGAATCCTCGCAAATTAAAGCCACCAAGGGATCTGAAACTTTGATTCCTTCCGTTTCGCAGAATACGCCGTCCTACCGATTGGTTACTTTTATGGTAGACCCGGTTGCCTTCAATAAGGATACGAACGGAAAGATTCTTCCAATGCAGACTCACAACCTGTCCATTACTTATGGAACGAAGCGGATCGATAAGCGGTTTGATTTTCAATATATGCAGGGCCAAACCGTCATTACCGATATCAAATATTTGACGGGATACACGGGAACAGGAACGATTCCTCCGGGCGAGCCATTGAATGGCGCGAAGGTAGACGCAAGTGATTTTTATATCATGGTAACGACCAACAGCGCTCCAGCCGATCCGAAGGATTTGGCTGCACAATACCTGCCGCTCGGTACGAAGAGTATTGCGGTTGACTATATCCAAACCATGCCTGACAGTACGACGCAATTTATTTACAAAATTAGCGGGTTCCAGAATGGTAACCAAACCGTTCGGTTTAATTTCAAAAATTCTAGTGCCTATAAGGACGTAACGATTTCGTTTGCATCCAAAAGCTATATCTATGTCTCCAACTTGACGGACGGACAGTCCTATACAATGGATTCCAATAAAACGTCGACATTTAAAATCGAAGGTCAGTATATCGACTTTGATTTGGACAGCCCGTATTTTACGGCTGAGATGTATATCAACGGTCTTAAGGTGAAATCCACAACCGAGACGACACAAAAGGATTGGCTTGACAGTAATGGTAAGTTCACTCAGTCGCTTAATGTTTCGGCTTCAACGGGTCCGTTAGTATTCGGTGAAAACCGCCTCGTCCTGACCGGTACGACTAAGGATGAGAAGGGGCAAACCCGTGAAGTGAAGAAGGAAATTCGCTTCTATATTGTGGACCAGAATGTATCGACGGTTACGAACTTCCAGCCAGCTTCTGTTAAGAAGCGTCCGACGTTCCCTCCGCGGGATTTAGCGTCGAGCGAAGCTATATTAAAGGAACTCTTTAATCTCACGACTGATTTCGTGTACAACAACAATCAATATAAAACCAGCTTGAAAAATTATGATCTGGTTTTTAGAGGTACCGGAGCGGTTAAAGCTAACCTGAAATTGGGCAGCCAGAACATTTTGTCGGTTGATATTCCGGTCAATAATACCGACCCTGAAACCGTGACTTACGCGGACCCGAACAAACGCTACAATTATAACTTTGCCGGTAATCGCAAAGATTTTGTGATGCGGGTTCAGGACTTTGTATCTGACATGCCGGGTACGTATGTCTATACGCTGGAGCTAATCAATGAAACAGGCGCCAAAACAAGCCAGAAACTTGAACTCGTTCGCGAAGAGAGCGCCTATCGCATCATTTCCCCGCAGCCGACGGTTGGCGGCAAATATGTCGTGACAAAGAACTTCGTTCATTTCGACATTGAAGCTGAGGGAGCAACAGCGGTTACGATCGGTAAAGAAAATGCTGTGAAGCGCGCCGATCTGGGTCCAAACCGCTTTGTTCTGGATTACGTGGGGCTGTCCCAGGATAAATCCAACAAGATTAAAATTACGATTACCCGCGGCAGTGTCAGCAATACGGATACGATTGAAATTTTCTACACAGGAACAGTAGCGGTAGACGCGGAATATATGGCTCCGAAAGTAGCCAATAAATATACCGTATTTAATAAAAAACTGGTTTTGAACTTCCCTAAAGGAACAGTCATGCAGAGTACGGATATCCGGGGAATTAAGAAGTACTATCCGGAAACGAAGCTGCTTTTCGGCATCGCCGATCCGGTAACGGGGATCGTTGAACACCGCAATGATTACGGCAACGTCATCGGCTTCCCGGGCACAGGTGAAGATAGCGGCGCACCAAGCTGGTCGATTCCGGACGAGTATTTCCTCCGGTTCGGATCGCCATCCAACACGAGCAATTTCAGTCGTGTATCTGATGTATATTGGATCAGCGGCGGTCTTGGAGAAACAACATCGCCTTCTATTGCAGCAACCAATGGATTGGTGCCATACTCTCCGAATGGATTGTTCGGTGACCCGACGATCCCGGCAGAACGTAAAATCACACCGTCACAGCGCGGAACCTTAACGCTTGGCTTTAACCCGAACGTGGTGGATGATGCAGGCTACACGGTCACGGTATTCCGGTATACAGACAAGCGTGAGTGGGAAAACATCGGTGGGGAAGTAGACTCCAAAGCACATACGGTCACGGTTCCTTTTGACGAGTTTGGCTACTACATGGTCATGAAGATGAGCCGGAGCTACTCCGATATTACGAACCATCAGTGGGCGCGGAACGTATTGAACGCTCTGTATTCCAAAGGTTTCATGAACAGTCTTCGGTTTGAGCAATTCGGAGCCGATGACCAAACTTCTAGAGGTGAATTTGCTACTTTGCTGGTGAAGGGACTCAATCTGCCTCTGAACTATGATAACAACAATACATTTACCGACCTGGTGCCAACTGCCAAGTTTACGACCTGGGATTATGCCCATATTGAAACAGCTGCCCGTGCGGGCATCGTATCCGGGTTATCCGACGGCATTTTTGCCCCGGATCAACCACTGACGCGTGAGCAGGCAGCAGTGATGATTGCCAGAGCGTTGAAACTTAAACTGGCTGTAACCGATCAAAAGCTGAAGGATGCGATGGCCAAACAGTTCCTGGATTCCGGCAAAATCGATCCATATGCCCTGGCTTCCATTCAAGCGGTGGTGAAGGCTGGCATTATGTCCGGTTCGCCAGTGACGCAGCCAGGCCAGAAGAAGCCGCAGTACAACTTCAATCCGAAATCAAATATGACCCGTGCCGAAGCTGGCAAGATTGCGGTAGAACTGCTGAAGAAAGGTACTAAGGTATTCCCTAAGAACCTGAGTTAAGAGCATTGTTAGAGGAGTTACAGAAGGAGACCCCCAAAATTTGGGGGTCTCCTCCTAATTTCATATCTTTGTAATTTGTCGGAAATTAGGATACAATGGCGTAGAACAATATTTTACTTTAGAGGGTGAAGGCAATCTTATGAAACCGATCTATTCCAAGGCGCAGCTGGATTATTTGAAAGCAAAAACCAAATTTGAGAATAAAGCTAATATTTTAGAGAAGAAAATCGAAACAACTCGCAAAACAAGAGAGATTACTCAAGAAGTAATGGAAGGCCTTGTGATGGAGACGGGCTTTCATGATGCTTATAACGAACTGGTCATTACCGAAAACGAACTCATTGAATGGTCTCATTCGACAATCAAGCACGAGAAAACATACCGTGAGAATAAACAACCCATTGAGCAAATGTACGAAAACCTCAATACTAGCCCGGAAATGCGCGCTCAGATCATTCAGCTTGCCATGAAAATTCGTTAATGTTTTGTAACTTTTGACTCATTTACAGCGACCAACAAGGTGCCGAACGGCGCCTTGTTTTTTTGTTTTCCTTGTTTCAAGCAAGTAAGAAAAGGTTAATGTCTTCCAGATATTTCTTGGACAAACAGGTCTTCTGACGTCTTTTATTCATGTACGGTAACAATTTTGAAATTTTTTTAAAAAAGGTGCAACTTTTTAGAAACACACGCGTCTAAGATGTAGAGTCAATTATGATGGGTGTTCAACCAACATTCACCACAGCAAGAAAGATGTCTATTTTTTAGAAAAATTATCTTTACGCTGTGAATGGCCCATTGTATAATACTTAGGTAGGATTAGGAATCTACTCTTTTTTTTGCCGCTTTTATAAAATAGTTTACCAGTTTCTGTGATATCGTCACAGACATCATTTATATGAACCATGCTCAACTCGGGAAAGGGGGTGCACTGGCTAATGAGTAACACGAGCTACCCATTTAAAGAAAACTCTAATGTGATGAATGTTCAAGGAGGAGAAAAAAAGGTTATGAAGAAAATTTTGACAGTCGCTCTGTCTACAGCAATGGCATTCTCCATGTTTGCATCTGTAGCATTCGGTGATACTGCAGTAACTCCGCAACAAAAATTCGACGCTCTGGCAGCTAAAGGTATTTTTAACGGCTACCCAGACGGATCTGCTCATCTTGAAAAAGAAATGACTCGCGCTGAGTTCGCGAAAGTCATTACTAAGCTTCTTGGACTTAAAGAAGTAACTGGAACTCTTTCTTACAAAGATAAAGGTTACGACGCCAAGAACTGGGCAGTACCTTACATCGAAGCAGTAACAGCTGCTGGTATCATGCAAGGTCAAGACAACGTGAAGAAAATCTTCAACTACAACGGAAAAGTAACCATCCAAGAAATGGCGACTGTTCTGACTCGTGCGCTGAAACTTGAAATCCCTGCAAACCCTAACAACAACGCAGCTGACTGGGCTAAAGGATATGTTCAAGCAGCAATCGACAAAGGCCTAATCTCTAAAGATGCTAACTTCAAAGCAAACGCTAGCCGCTCCCAACTGGTTGAAGCTGCATACGCAATCGACCAAGCGACTAACATCACTTTTACTTACAAAGTAGTTGACCCAAGCAACGTTGAGTTCACACTTTCTACTGGTGAAGTAGTAAAGGTTAAACTTGACAAACCGCTTGAAGCCAACAAGGAAACTGAAGTGAAATTCAAGGACGCAGCTGGTAACGAATACACAGCTAAAGTAACTTGGGTATCCACTGCAGCAACTAAAGTTTCCTCTGTTTCGGCAGCTAGCTTGAAACAAGTGGTAGTTAAATTTGACGGAACTGTAGACGAAGCTTCTGCAGAAAACGTAAATAACTACACACTGGGAACTGCTGCATTTGAAAGTGCTACACTTTCCGATGACAAAACTACAGTAACATTGTTGATTGCTGAAAACTCTTCGGCACTGACTAACCAAAAACAAACTACATTGAAAGTAAACAACGTTAAAACAGGAGACGGTACAAAAACGATCTCTCAAAACGTTGACTTTACACCAATCGATGTAGCTGTTCCAGAAGTTGCTCAAGTGACTGGTCTCGGAACAAAAGCCTTCAAAGTTAAATTCAGCGAGCCGGTTAAGGCTTCGACTGTAAATGCAACTTCTTTCCGCATTGATGGAAACGTAATTGCGGCTTCTGTGAAGTATGTATATCCTGATACAGCTATCGTAACAACTTCTTTGGCTGTCGGCGACCACACGCTTCGCGTAAGTGGAGTTCAGGACTACTCGGGCCTGCAAATCGTTCCTGTTGAAAACAAATTCACTGTAGCTGAAGACACTGCAGCTCCTACGGTAGTTTCTGTTAAATCTAACGACTTGAAAGAAGTAACTGTCGAATTTAACGAAACGATCAAGAGCGTAAGCAGCGCGTATGCTAACGTATCTTCCAACACAGCTACAATTTCCAAAATCAGCGATAACAAAGTCACTCTGACTTTTGCTAATCCATTGAACTACACTGAAAACACGCTGCACCTCGCTGGTGTTACCGACTACAGTGATAACTCTGGAAACGTTGATACTACTGTAACTCCGACATTGGACACAGTACGTCCAACAGTAGTAAGCAGCAACTTCTACAAAGATGGTGCTAACTACTACGTGGAACTGCAGTTTAGCAAATCGCTGAAAGCTTCTTCCGCTACAGATTCTAATAACTATGTTCTGAAGAAGTCTAATGGAGATGTAGCAAACGTATCTAGTGTTGATTCTAACGGACACCCAGTAATTAAGCCTGCATACACAGAAAGTACAAAAACGGTTAAAATTAATCTTGGCAGCAGCTTGAGTTCTACTGAAACTTACACTTTGACAGCATCCGGTATTGCCGACACAGCTTATGTAAGTAATGTTCTGCTCCCTTACACTGCAACATTGACTCCAAACACAGTTCAAAACGGAAACATTTCTCGTGTATGGGCTGATGTAGCAAGTGGTAAGCCGAACTTTATTTACCTTCAATTCAATAAGACTTTGGCAACTACAGGTAACGGAAGCGCGCTTGATGCGGCTAAATACAGTGTTAAATTGCCTAACGGTAACACTTACCAAATCACTAAAGACAACAACGACATCGATCTGATCAGCACAAATACAGTTCGTATTGCAGTAACTAATGTTCCTTCCGATGCTTCTTGGAATGGAGAAGTATTCGTGAATGCGAGCTATGTAGCTGATGCTGATGGTAACTACTTCAACAATGGCTCTTACACTGTCACTGGTAAGCTTGGATCTTCACAAGTAACTGTAACTGGTGACGTTTATGCAACAAGCACAAGTCAAGTAAAAGTTAACTTTACAGCTGCTTTGTCTAACGTTAACTTGGGCGACTTTAAATTGACAAATGGTGCAGTTCCAACTTCTTATACTTTGAGCGGTGATAAAACTACACTTACCCTGAACTTTGAAAGTGGTACACTGCAACCAAATGTATCTGGAGTAACACTTAGCATTACTAATCCATCTACACAAGATGCTTATGGTAATACTATTGTAGCTACTACTAAACCAGTAGAGGATGGAATTGCTCCAAGTGCAACTGGCGTTGCATGGACTAAAGCTGGTAAGATTTATACTGCTACAATCACAGCTAATGAGAATCTGACTATTACTGACAACGCTAGCCTTGACTACATCAATAAATTGTTTACATTTAGCATTGATGGAACAGATGCTAAAGTAACAAAAGTTGCAAAAGGCACAGAAACAAATCAAATCGTTATCACAGCTGAAGCACAAAATAAAGGTGATATCGGTAACGATGCATTCGTATCTATCAAACTTGATGGAACGAAAAACAGCGCCGTTAATGCAATCACAGACGGTAAAGACAATGCATTGAATGCATTCAGCTATGCAACGACGAACAATAATATTGCTGCTGAGTAATATTACAACAACTTGATTTGAATCAATATCCAAAAGGTCTCCCATGGAATTCCATGGGGGACTTTTTACTAAGAATTCACATTATTTGTGGAATAGTAACCGGAGGGACAATGAAAAAATCTCTACAAGTGATGTCCGCTATCGTTTTAATAGGTGTAGGCATAGCCCTTGGCTCCATCTTTGACATCACCGCACAAGGCGCAGGTGTGACAGGCCAAGCAGGCACAGCCGATGATCCAGTCGTGACGAAGAGCTACGTTGACCAACAGATCCAAAAAGCGTTGGGCGGAGGAACAACGACGCCAACTACGCCTACAACACCAACGGATAATGGAAACAACAATTCCGGGAATAATAATTCATCGTCTTCTAGTGACCAAGTCACCATCGTCACCGTAAAACCAGGCGAGAAGCTGATCGCAGCTGCGGGTGCCGAGTTTATCGTTCGTAATGGACATGCGGTCATCTACAGTGCCGACTCCAATGGCGTTGCCGACCTTACGGATGGCAAAGACGTAACCAATGGACAAGCGGTCGGAAATAACCATCTCATGTCCTACCCGAGAGCCGGACGCGGCATCATGGTACAAGACGGCGTGAAATCCAGCCTGACGGTTATGGTTCGTGGCGGTTATTCGATCCAATAATCGCGCTACATGAGCTTATTTTTGCCAGAAGTAACAATGATTTATACGTCTAGAGACGGCCGGATGACAAATACTACTCTTGCAAGACCATATTTGCAGGAGGTGTATCCATCATGGCAAGAAGTAATCGTAAAGTGGTACCGGAAAGCCGGAATATGCTGAATCAAATGAAGTACGAAATCGCTGCCGAGTTTGGGCTGGGTGCAGCGTACGGATCTGCAGGTTTTAGCGGTGCGGACACTGAGTTTGCATCCGACCTAGGTGAAGCTGGAGGCGTTGGATTTGGCCGTGTGAACGGGGCTCATCTGACATCCCGGGAGAACGGTTCGGTGGGCGGCGAAATGACGAAACGCCTCGTTCGTCTGGCGCAGCAAAACCTGCTGTAACCAGCCATTTCAACGCTGATCAGAGAAGCACTCATGCAGCTTTTTTCGAGGCCCATGTTCCCTCTGCGTTGATTGACATGGGTTGACAAATACGTTAATATGACATACGAGGATTGTAGAACAACCTTTTCCTTTGCGGAAAAGGTTCATTTTTTGTTTAGAACTTATCTGCCGTTGTTATAATACCCTTATAGGAGGTTGATACAATGTCTGTAAAAGGACGTCATCTGTTCACATCCGAGTCTGTTACGGAAGGACATCCGGACAAGATTTGCGACCAGATCTCCGATGCGGTTCTTGACGCTTTTCTGGAAAATGATCCGAATGCCCGTGTGGCGTGCGAAGTGTCGGTTGCGACCGGCCTGGTGCTCGTCATCGGTGAAATCAGTACGAAATCCGAATATGTGGATATTCCAGCTATTGTTCGAAATACGGTAAAAGAAATCGGCTATACTCGAGCCAAGTATGGCTTTGACTCCAACACGATGGCCGTGTTGACATCGCTCAACGAGCAGTCGGCCGACATCGCACAAGGCGTTAACGCTGCTCTGGAGAGCCGTGACCCTGCCCAGGTGGATAAGGAAACCGAAAACATCGGTGCCGGCGACCAAGGTTTGATGTTCGGTTTTGCGACCAACGAGACACCAGAACTGATGCCGCTTCCGATCGCGCTGTCTCACCGCATTGCCCGCCGCTTGGCTGAGGTCCGCAAGAACGGTACGTTGGACTACCTGCGTCCGGACGGTAAAACGCAGGTGACGATCGAGTATGTGGACGATAAGCCTGTCCGTGTCGATACGATCGTCGTTTCGACGCAGCACTCGGAAGACGTGACGCTGGAGCAAATCCAGAAAGACGTGAAAGAGCAAGTCATTCTGCCGGTGGTTCCTGCTGAACTGCTTGACGCCGAGACAAAGTATTACATCAATCCTACGGGGCGTTTTGTCATTGGCGGACCTCAAGGGGACGCTGGTCTGACAGGACGTAAAATTATCGTCGATACGTACGGTGGATATGCCCGTCACGGCGGCGGTGCCTTCTCCGGTAAGGATCCGACGAAAGTGGACCGTTCCGCCGCATACGCAGCGCGTTACGTAGCGAAGAACCTCGTTGCTGCAGGACTGGCTGATAAATGCGAAATCCAATTGGCTTACGCCATTGGTGTAGCGACTCCGGTATCGATAAACGTCGATACGTACGGAACGGGTAAAGTGAGCGATGAGAAGCTCGTTGAGCTGATTCGCTCCAACTTTGATCTGCGCCCAGCAGGCATCATCCGCATGCTGGATCTGCGCCGTCCGATTTACAAGCAAACCGCAGCTTACGGGCACTTTGGCCGTACCGATGTGGATCTGCCTTGGGAACGTGTCGACAAAGCCGAAGAGCTGCGTGCGCAAGCTGGTCTGTAATCGAAGCAGTTATTTATAATAGAAGAAATTTTAAAATCTCAGTTTGGCTAAATGGCCGGGCTGAGGTTTTTTGCGTGCCTACCACCTAGCGTTTCTAGCCATAGGCTAAACTTCCTTTCCATTTTAACCGACATAGAAGTATAAGCGCGTGCCTATGAAAAGGGCGCGGTATGTTTCTTTTCACAGGTCGGAATACGAGGAAAGGTAGGTTTAAGCCATTCTATGAAAAAAATAACGGCATGCATGCTAGCACTCGCCATGGCATTGGACATAGGAATCACAGGAGGGATGGGAGGAAGCCCCGTATCAGCTGCAGCAACGGCAGTGCAGGCTCAAATGAGCGGACCGCTTGTCTCCACGCTGCCGGCAGATGAGGCAGTGGAAGTTGGGAGACGTCCGGACTTTCAGCTGACCTTTGACCAACCCATACATATTGCCGATCCATCTGCCGATCCAGCGTCGGACCCAGTGGTTCGGATCATCGATCCGGAAGATAATCAGATCAAGCTCAGCCTAAGCGAGTTGAAGGCTATGAATTCAACGAATCCAGCGCCCACCAATAAACTCACCTTTCAGCTGCCAGCAGGCAAATGGCTGTCCTATAAGACGGACTATCAGGTGAAAGTCGAGGCAGGAGTTCTAAAGGACGCTTCTAACCAGACGTTGAACGACGTGTCGATGTTTACGTTCACCACACTAAGCAAGCTGGCTGTTGTGGACTATACGCCACAAGTTGGCTCCATCGGAGCCAGTCCTTCCAACGCGCTGCAGCTTACTTTTAATGAAGAAATCCAAACGGGGACCGGCAGCGTGCAGATCAAACGCGTATCAGACAACCAAGTGGTGGACTCCATTACGCTGACGCAGGGGCAGACGAACTCGCGGGTTCAAGTGGATGGGAAGAAGATAATCTTCACGTTGTCCCGTTCGTTGGACAAAAACACGACGTACTACGTGTATATCCCTGCAGGTGCGATCACCACGTTGGATGGACAAGCGTTCGGCGGGTTGACGACGGGCGGGCAGTGGTATTTTACGACGCAGGGTGATACCGCCATTACGGCCAAAACGCCGCAGAGCGCCGCGAACGGGATCGCCACGAATAGCAAGCTGCAGCTGACTTTCAACAACCCGGTATATCCGGGGCAGGGCACGATTGACCTGTTCAAATCAAACGGTACCAAGGTAACTTCGATTAACGTCCAATCCACCGAGGTGACAGGCGGCGGCTCGACGGTCGTGACGATCGATCCGGGGAACGTGTTGACGTACGGGACGTCGTATTATGTGATCGTGCCGACGGGCGCTTTTCAGGACGGGGAAGGCAAGAATGTACCGGGAATTACATCGACCAACGGCTGGACCTTCGCCACGGTAGCGGCGCCAGGCAGTACGACTCCGCTGTCCGTGACCAGCTTGTCCCCAACAAGCGGAAGCACGAACGTGGCGGTGGACGCGACGCTGTATATGAATTTTAACCGGGAAGTAGTTCGTGGTTCGGGGAATGTACTGCTCCGCAAATCTTCCAATGGTGCCAGTGTTCCGGTGACAGTCACAGTGAGCGGGACCCAGGCCAAAATCCAGCTCCAGTCCGGTTACACACTCGACAGGGACGCGTCCTATTATGTGACCGTAGAGCCGGGGGCTTTTTACGACAAACAGAACACTGGCATGAACTATGCCGGAATTACAAGCAGTACGGGGTGGACGTTCCAGACGAACACGTCGGACAAGCAGGCTCCAGTGCTGCAGAGCAGTGAGATGTACAGCAACACGACCATCCGGCTCGTGTATAATGAAGCTTTGTATTCGGACTCCTGGCCATCGACGGCCAATTTTAACGTGACGGTGAACGATGAAGCACGGCGGATCAGCTACGTGTATACTTCCGGTGACAGCGTCTATGTCATTCTGGAGACCGGCGTCGCCGTCGGGCAAAATGTAAAAATCAGCTACAGCGGCGGCTCCAGCCCGATCCGCGATGCGGCGGGGAATGCGGCGGCAGCTTTTGGGGCCCGCGAGGTCGTGAATGGCGTGGACTCCGCGCTGCCAAAGCCAACCAGCGGCACGATTTCGGGCAGCACGGTGGTGCTGTATTTTAGCCAGTCGCTGAAAAGCCCATCTGCCTATGCCTACGAGCAGTTCACGGTAACGGCGGACGGAACGAGCATGGGCGTCAAAAACGCGACTCAGAGCGGCCAGTCCTTGACGCTGTCCCTGAACTCGTCCGTCGGCGACGGGCAGGTGGTGCGGGTCAGCTACAAGCCGGGGGCGTATCCGATTCAGGATTACCGCGGACAAAATATCGCTGGATTCACGGACTACATCGTCCGCAACTATTGGGACACAAAGCCTCCGGTCCTGGACAAGGCGGAAGGCGGCGGCACCAAGCTGGTCCTGACGTATAACGAGCTGCTCAGCACGACCAATGTGCCGATGAAAAGCCAATTTTCCGTACTGGCCAACAATGTGCCGAATTACGTGACTGCAGTGGAGATCAAGGGCAGCCAGGTAACGCTGACATTGACGTCTGCACTGAGCAAAGATAACAAAGTGACGATCTCGTATGTACCCGGTACCGCGCGCCTGACGGACCTGAACGGGAACTCGGCCGGATACCTGAATCTGGAGCCGGTTACGGTTACGACACTGCTCGATATGGGTGACATCCAATCGGCGGTAGTGCAGGGAGATACCATCCAGGTCGTGTTCAATAAAACGCTGGTGTCCCAGTCCTCCGTCACAGTAACCCAATTCCAAGTATTGGTGGACGGAACGGCAAGCTCCCTGTACAGCGCCTCGGTCAATGGCAGCACACTGACGATCAAGCTCAGCAATCCGGTCATCAGCGGCCAAAAGGTGGAGCTGTCTTACTTTCCAGGGGCAGCGCCGCTAAAGGACAGCGCAGGCAATGATCTGAAGTATTTTAGCAAAATCCCGGTCAGCAGTACAGGAACGACGGGCAGCAGCGGATCGACCGATCCGAATCGTCCTTCTTACCTGACATTTATGGAGTCATCTGAGTTTGGACAGGCTATGTTTGCGCTTGGCAACCAGGTGACGGCCGTCTCGGATGTGAAGTCCCGCAACAACCAATATATTAAGCAGTACCGAGTCGATGGCGAGAAGCTGAAGCAGGCCTACCAATATATGCTGAACTCCGGTGAAAAGCTGCACACGCTTGTTGTAGATGCGGCCGTCGGGCTAAGCTCAGCATCGGTTACGTTCCCACTAGACACGCTCCAGCAAGTCTATAACATCGATCGCAGTGCCGTGCTGGCGGTAAAAGCCGGGGACGCCGTGTATATGGTACCTTTTAGCAAAATGAACCTGCCAGACATTTCCCGCAGTCTCAATACAAGCAGCTCTTCCGTCTCGCTTAATATCACGGTAGAGAGGCTGTCAGCAGAGGCAGCAGCGGAATTGAGCAAGAAGGTGAATGCCGGTTCGACGCAAAAGATCACCGAGCCTGTAGACTTCTATGTATCCGCCGTGAACAACAGTTCGCCGAACAATCCGCTAGAGCTGAAGCTCAGCGGGGAATATCTCGTCCGGATGAGCAGCGCGCTGCAGGACAGCCGGTCCAGCCTGGTACGCTTCGACAATGTAGCGAATAAGCTGACCTACGTTCCGGGCGTAATCAACGCGGCAGGCAGCCGTGGGATATTCCATGCAAAGGTGAAGGGAAATTTTACCGTTTTCGGAGCAACAACTTATAAATATTACAGCGATCTCGGCAACCATTGGGCGAAAGACGCGATTAATACGCTATCCACCAAGCAGGTGATTGAGGGCCGAACGAATACGCTTTTTGCCCCAGATAAGAATATTACCCGTGCTGAGTTCGCGGAGTATATCGCCCGGGCTCTCGGACTGGAAGGGGATGCGCAGAGCGCGGACCGCTTCTATGACGTGGTCAACATCGGCTCCAGCGCCTATATCGGGGCGGCCGCCAAGGCCGGTATCGTCACCGGCAATACGGACGGATCGTTTAAGCCGAACAGCTCGATTACGCGCGAGCAGATGGGGATCATGATGGTCCGTGCCATGAATTATGCGGGATACAACTCGACGCTGAGCTATCCGGCGTCCACGTACCTGAAAGTTTTTAAGGACAGCAAGCAAATTCAGTATCCGGATTCCGCGGCACGCGTGCTAAAGGAAGGCATTATCCAGGGTGTCACAGTGAACACGTTCCAGCCACGGGGAAATGCGACCCGCGCCCAGGCGGCCGTCATGCTGCAGCGTCTGCTGGAGAAAATCGGGTACATGTAACCAGAGCAGTGAACAGGTTAAATCTCTCATAAAATCATAGAGTTTCCATTTCGGTACGTCAGCCCTACTTCGGTGGGGCTTTTTTTGTGGGATTTTTCGGTGGATTTTGCTAAAAAGATTAATTTTCCGTAACTTTTTTGGATAATTTCAGTCTATTTAATAGGGAGTTCATACTGGACCTAGATAATAGAGTCTGTGAACTCATGCTGTAACGTGTATAGTCGGTTGGTCCTGTTTATGAACGAGCAACGATAGAATAGCATTGCGTATGAAGAAGATGGGAGAGTTAACAGTACATGAAATGGCATAATGATCGCATGGGGAACGAGCACAAGAAGGGTGCAGGCAAGAAGTGGATGGTCGTATCGCTGGCTGGCCTGCTGTTTATTACGCCGGTTATCGGCAGCGGCATCCCGCTGAACGGACATTCTATAGCTTCGGTGGCCAGCGCCGCCACGGCGGCGACCGTAACGAAGCTTAGCGAAAGCCCGGTTACGTCTGGGGCGATAATGACCAAGTACAAATTTACGACGACACGCTCCGGCAAACAGGCGACGGCACTGGCCGACGTCATCAAAGTCGACTTGCAGAATCCGAACGTCAAGATTGACGTCATGAACGGCCAGGACGGTCAGTTGACCACGAAACAGAGCACCGGCGGCATGGTCAAAGAGACCGGCGCGGTAGCGGGCGTGAATGGTGATTATTTTAATACGGCCGGAGACGGGGCACCAATTGGGGGGCAGGTTACCAGCGGGGAACTGGTATCGACGCCTTCGGATCTGAAGGGGATGTATTCCTTTGCGGTAACCAAGAGCGGCACGCCGGTCATCGATCAATTTTCGTTTGACGGAACGGTGACAGCCCAAGACGGCTCTACGTTCCCGCTGGCTGGTGTCAATAAGGCATCTTACACGCCGGAGAGCGGTACTTCGAATTACAGCCATGCGAATGCCATGTATATTTATACAAGTGCCTGGAAGTCGCCGGTTCGTCCGAAGAACAGTTCCACCACTCCGGTTGAGGTCCTGGTGCAAAATAACGTGATTACGCAAATTTCCGAGCCGGGTGGCTTCGATTTCGCAGTGCCGGAGGACGGGTACATTTTGCGGACCCACGGAACGGCAGCGCAGTTCGTAACCAACCATATGGCGGTTGGCCAAACGATCCAAACCGACTACAAGCTGCTGTCCAAAACGTCCGGACAGTCGCTTGATCCGGCCAACCTGCAGATGATGATCGGCGGGCACACGATTCTCGTGAACAATGGAGCGGCGTCGGCCTTTTCGCGCGACGTGTCCAGCATTGGAGGCTACCGCGCCCGTACGGCGCTCGGATATTCGAAGGATCAGCGCTACGCGTACATCGTAGCCGTTGAGAAAAATGACAACAGCTCCGGCATGTCGCTGTCTGAGCTGCAGACCTTTATGATCAAAGTCGGTGTCTGGAAAGGCATGAACCTGGACGGTGGCGGCTCCACAACGATGGTGGACCGGCCGCTCGGCGAAACGGGCACGAAGCTGACGTTCGACACAGAATACGGCAAGACCCAGCGCAGCGTCGTCAACGCTGTCGGCGTGTACACCGAGGCGCCGCAGGGCAGCCTGCTCGGACTGAAAATCAGCGGCTCTTCCGCGATCCTGATCGGGCAGCAGGCATCGTTCCAGCTGAAAGGCTACGACACCTACTACAACCCGATCGACGTGTCGAGCATTACGCCGACCTGGAAGTCGAGCAACGGCAACATCGTCGTCAGCGGGCAGACGGTGAAGGGCGTGAAGCCGGGAACATCGACGATTACCGCGGTCAGCGGCAAAGCCAACGCCAGCATGCAGGTGAAGGTTATCGGCGGAGACGACCTGTCCGCCCTGAACGTCGGAACGGCAACGGCTCCGCTGAAGGCGGGAAGCACGGTATCGGTGCCGGTTACGGCGGTGACGAAGGACGGGCACAGCATTACGGTCCCAGCCGGCTCCCTGAAATGGGAATTCATCGGCTTTAAAGGCAGCGTGCAGGATGACAAGCTGACCGTCGCTTCGGTAAATGCGAATACGAAGGTTGGTTATGCCATCGCCCGTTATAACGGCTTCAGCACCGTCGTCGTGCTGTCGGCGGCAGGCGAAGACATGTGGGAAAACTTTGAAAATGTCACATACCCGGTCGATTTTACGACGAACAGCGGCAGCCAGGTGACCGGATCGGCGCAGGTGACGCAGGGAACCGGCGACCATGCGAATTCCAAAGTGCTTCAGCTGCAGTATGACATGACGGCCGGCAGCGGCAAAATGTATGCTTATGCACAACTGAACGGCACTTCGGGCAAAGGCATCAACGCAGCGGCCACGTCGATGTCGATCGACGCAATGGGCGACAACAGCCTGAACTGGATGCGTGCCGAGCTGACGGACGCGAAAGGACAGACGGTATACGTCGACCTGGCCAAAGCCATTGACTGGACGGGCTGGAAGACGATCAACGTGGATCTGAGCAGCCTGGGCATTGCCTTCCCGGCCCAGCTGAAGCGCCTCTACGTCGTCAATGTCGAAGAGGGTCAGGACGAGCGGGCGAAGACGGGTACGGTCGCTTTTGACAACATTAAATTCACGATGCCTTCGCTGTCCAGCGATGCCGGCCTTCCAACCGGCAAGGTGATCATGGCGGTCGGGCAGAAGTCCTATATGTCGAACGGGCAGAAGAAATCTATGGATGCTGCGCCGGTCATGAAGAACGGTACGACCTATATTCCGGTGAAATACGTACTGGATACATTTGGCGGACAAGCGACATGGGATTCGGCCAATCAGCGGATCAGCGTCCTGCGGGGCGGCAAGCTGATGGACTTGACGGTCGGCAAAAAGGAATATATCCTAAACGGCAAGCGTAAAAGCGCAGAAGTTGCTCCATTCATCACCCAAGGTCGTACTTTAGTCCCACTTCGGCTCGTTTCCGAGCAATTAGGATTACAAGTAAATTGGGAACAAAACACGAAGACCATTACCATCCAATCATGATATGGTATGATATGTATAGAATTGAACTTAGGAAATGCGACTGCAGCTCATTCTATGTAGAACTGTAATGGTTAGAAATGGAGTAGAACATTCGTGGATTTTCAAGCCGATGCGATAGACCGAGTCATTAAGAATGCCATCCAGGTGGTTGAAAACAGCAAATATCAGATGTTCGAGATTCTCGAGACGGCCCGGGACGAGCTGCTCACGTTGAATCAGGAACTGCAGTTAGTGATGAAGGAAACCGTGGATACGCTGCAGAAGGTGGATCAGCTGGAGCTGAACTACCGGCGTTCCCGGATCCGGCTGACCGAGGTCAGCCGGGACTTCGTCCGGTACAAAGAGGATGATATTAGGCAGGCCTACGAGAAAGCGACGCAGCTGCAGCTTGATGTGATGATTTATCGTGAGAAGGAAATGTATTTGAAAGCCAGACGCGATGAACTCCAGAAGCGGGTGAGAAGTGTCGAAAATTCGATAGAACGTGCCGAATCCATCGGATCGCAGATGGGCGTTGTCATGGAATACCTGTCGGGAGAGCTGGGACAAGTGACCCGGATCATCGAGACGGCCAAGAACCGCCAGGTGATCGGTCTGAAAATTATTTTGGCGCAGGAAGAAGAGCGCAAACGCATCGCCCGTGAAATCCATGATGGTCCGGCGCAGCTGCTCGCTAACCTGGTCCTTAGAACCGAAATTGTGGAAAGAATGCTGCTGAAGCAGGAATTTAAGATGGTGCAGGACGAAATAGTAGATTTGAAGGGGCAGGTACGCTCCAGCCTTGAAGAAATGCGCAAGGTCATTTTTAATCTGCGTCCTATGGCACTCGATGATTTGGGACTGATCCCGACGCTGCGCAAATACGCGCACGATTACGAGGAGAAGACCAAGATCCGTACCATGTTCGAAACGAGAGGGAAAGAGCATCGTCTTTCTTCTGCAATGGAGGCGGCGATCTACCGTCTGGTCCAGGAAGCACTGAGCAATGCGGCGAAGCATGCCCACCCAACCTATGTGTTAATTGAGATTACATATCAAGCGCAGATGGTTAAAATTGTCGTTCAAGACAATGGACTTGGATTCCGAGTCGAGCTTCTGGAACAGAAGAGCAAGGATCATTTCGGTTTAATCGGAATGCGCGAGAGGGTAGAGCTTCTCGAAGGGAGAATGGAGATCGAATCGGCTGAGAACCAGGGCACGAAGATCATTATCCATATCCCAACGAACGTGGAAAAGGGAAAGGAGTAGTTGGATGGAAACAAGAGATTCCGGCAAAACAACCATTAAGGTCCTCCTAGCTGACGATCATCAACTGTTTCGCGAGGGTCTGAAGCGTATTTTGAACATGGAGGAAGACATTGAGGTCATCGGGGAATGCGGCGATGGTATTCAGGTGCTCGAATTTTGCAACGATATCAAACCCGACATTGTCCTGATGGATATTAATATGCCTGTGGAAAATGGTGTGGAGGCCACGGAGAAGCTCCGCGAGCTGTTTCCGGATGTAAAGGTCATTATTCTATCCATTCATGATGATGAGAGTTACGTATTCGAGACGCTCCGCAAGGGCGCGAACGGATACCTGCTCAAGGATATGGAAGCCGAGTCGCTGATCAATGCGATCCGTTCGGTTCAGGAAGGCTATGCATTTATTCATCCTAAAGTGACCGGCAAGCTGATTCAGCAGCTGCGGCGCATGACCTTCCTGAACGAAACGGGTGCCATGACCGAGAGCGGCGTCCGCGAAGCAGGCGTCAAGTTCGTGGCCGGCGAGAACAATCCGCTGACCCGGCGGGAAGCTGAAGTGCTGCGCCTGATGGCGGAAGGCAAGAGCAACAAGATGATCGGAGAGTTTTTATTCATTAGCGAGAAAACGGTCAAGAACCATGTCAGCAGCATCCTGCAGAAGATGGAAGTCGACGACCGCACGCAAGCAGTTATCAACTCGATTAAATACGGTTGGGTAACGCTCTAATACCATAATTTTGGGATAGCTGCTTGCCTCTGCCAAAGTTTGTGAAAAATTCCACTGTACGCTCGCTCATGCCCCTCTCGTCAGAGGTGTGGGCGATCCGGCCTTTATCATTCACCGTCCGGTTTGTACCCGCATATAGTGTGGGTATACAGGAGGTGAGTCTGCATGATGATTCCGCTTTTGTGGATCACGGCGGTATACGTGCTGGCGGCTGCGGCGGTTCACTTATTTCATGCTTGGCAGAAGCGCAAAAGTTCACCCTGGGTTCACTATACGCTGGTGACGTCCAACCATGAAGGACAGATCGAATGGTACATCCGGGCATTCGGGTGGTATTCGTTCATTTCAGGCAAGAAGCTTCGTCTAACGGTGATGGATGCAGCTTCCACGGATCAGACCGTGGAAATTGTCCACCGAATGCACGGAACCGCGGGTATGGAATTGTCCGTCGTCCCGATGCAGTCCTCCGTGGAGCACGGAGACATCGAAGGAACCTTGGTGCTGGCTGACGGCATGATTTCCGAAATGATTGATTTGAGAAAGCCGCATGAAGCGGAGCGCATCCCTTATGTCTAATACGCAGGGAACTGCGTTCATGCCGGGAGGCGGCATAATGCAGAATACAGAGTGAAGCACACTCCAGAGGCGACAAGCCGGGGGTGTGCTTTTTTGCGTTGGGCGGAGGATCGTCGGTGGTTTCTACTGAATTCTAATTACTTCTATAGATTGAATTAAATTCTGAACTACCTGTTATACCGGCCCAATAGCAGCCTATAAACATTCATTTTTTTCATTTCTTAAGTTCGTTCTATGTAGTTCTACTTATCACTCGCGCTGAAAAGAGTCTTGAAGAGATTGAGATTTTCCGTAAGAGGACAGGATATTCGGCTTTTACGTTTCAACGAAACGGGAAGGGAGAAAGGAGGCGGGCGCATGCGTGTCGCCGTATATGCCATCCGGCAAGGGCAGCGGTGGAAGATGAAGACTTCGCTGGACCTGCGTATTGACATCGTATGGTGGGAGTACATGTGTAGGAATGCCGGAATAGATGGAACGATGGTTTTGCTGTCAGGGGACATGCCTTTAGGCTGGGCTTGCAAGGTGGTTAAGGATTTTGTGGGTGCGCCGGAGATGGTGTACTGGAAGATGCAGCAGTGGAAGGGGTGGTTGGAGGCGGAGCTGAGGGAGGAGATGGAGCGGGAACAGACCGGCATTGGTAGGTCTCGGCCGGGAATGAATGGGTGGACGTCTGTTGACGGGGAAAAACAAGATGCTAGAACAAAGGGCAGTTTGCGGGGGATGAAGGATCGGGGGAGGGGAGTTTGGAACAGTTTCGAACCCAAGGACCATGACGGTGCGGCATGGGGTGGATTAAAGTCCAAAGGCAATGACAGATCGATACAGGATGAATTCAAAGCTAAGGGACATGACAGAGCAGCACGGGGTGGACTCAGGACCAAGGGCTATGACTGGGCGTCGAAGGATGGGATCAAATCCAAGGGCAACGACAGAGCGGTGCGGAATGGACTCAACCCGAAGGGAAATGATGGATCGGCGCGGGATGGGTTCAACACAAAGGGCAATGACAGAAAGGTTGGGGATAACTGTTCCGGGATGTGGCGCTGGGGGCTTGGCGAGCCGCTACCACCTGCCGTATGGCAGGAGTTGATGCGTCAGCCGGAGGAAGGGCAGTGGGCAGGAGACGTAAGGGACCCCGCAGTGCTCGGGGAACTTGCGGAGCAGGCCGGGCAGCTGGTGGACAGGCTGCGTGGCAGGTCGCTGCTCGCAGCGGAGGTCGACTCGCTGCTGAGCGACCGGGCGCCGGGGCTTGCCAGCGCCTGGCACAGTGCGGCGCAGCTGGCCTACCTGCAGGGCCAGCTGGCGCTCGACGCGGGCGTGGCTACCGCCAGCCCGCGAAAGGGGCCCCGCGGCGCGCTTCGCGCCGGCCGCGGCCAGGCCCCCCGCTGCCGCCGGTGCGGCAGCGATGCCACGGGCCGCACGGCATGCGCCGCGTGCGGCCTCGCGGCCTGCGCCTACTGCGAGGCATGCCTCGCGCTTGGGCGTAGCCGCGCCTGCTCGCTGCTGCTTCGCACAGCAGCGAATCCGGCCGTGCGGGGCACGGCCGGGGAATCCACCGCCGCCGTTGCGGGGCGGTGGGGATTGAGCGCAGCCCAGGGCGATGCCGCCTGGGCTGCGCTGGGGTTCTTGGCGGAGCCGCCTGAAGGGGGCTCCGCGGCAGGCGGCCGCACCGGCTGGATGCGGCCGAGATGGGGTGCCGCGCAGAGAAGCGGCACCAGCACCGCGCCCTCCCGCTTCCTCCTGTGGGCCGTGACGGGCGCGGGCAAAACCGAAATGATCTTCCCGCTGCTGGACTCCGTGCTGGCGGTGGGTGGGCGCGTGCTTGTGGCCACGCCGCGCCGGGATGTGGTGCTCGAGCTCGCCCCACGCCTTGCAAAAGCGTTCAGCGGTGTCCGGATCGTTACCCTGTACGGCGGCAGCGCCGAGCGCTGGGAAAGCGGCGCCTTAACGCTCGCGACCACCCACCAGTTGATGCGTTTCTATCACGCCTTCGACCTGGTAGTGATCGATGAGCTCGACGCATTTCCCTATCATAACGACCCTATGCTGGCCTATGCGGCGCAGCATGCCTGCAAACCGGACGGGAAATTTGTGTATCTGTCGGCGACGCCGCCGCGCCCACTGCAGCGGGAGGTGTCCCGGGGCACGCTGCCGCATGCCAAGGTACCCGTAAGGTACCACGGCCACCCGCTGCCAGTGCCGAAGCGGATCGCCATGCGCAGCGTGGAAACCTGCCTGCGGCAGCCGAAGCTGCTAGGGCCGCTTGCCGCGGAGCTTCGCCGGTCGATCGACCGGGGAGCGCAGATCTTTTTGTTCGTTTCCCGGATACGTCATATCGGACCGCTCGTCGAGATTTTACGCCGCCGGTTCAAAGATATTGCGGTGGAAGGGACATCCTCGGAAGACTCTGGGCGGGGTGAGAAAGTCATGGCCTTCCGGAAGAAGGACATCTGCCTGCTCGTCACGACGACCATTCTGGAGCGGGGTGTCACCGTTCCACGCAGCGACGTATATATTCTGGACGCAGACAGCAGCCTGTTCGACGAGGCGTCGCTCGTCCAAATGGCCGGCCGGGCCGGGCGGTCTTCGGAAGATCCGGCAGGAAGGGTCATTTTTGCCTCATCCCAGTGGACATTGTCTCAAAAGCTGGCTGTGAGCCAGATCAAGGCGATGAACAGGATTGCCGGCAAGCACGGATATTTAAAGGAGCAGCCTTTTAAGTCATAAGCCGATAGGGGATGATAAGTTGAAGTCCAGTAGTTCATTGTTACAGATGATGCAGTATTTGCTGTCTCCACCCGGCGAAACGTGCCTGACCTGCGGCGGCGTTAGCCGTCTTGTGCGCGAATGGCCGGGCATTTGCCGATCTTGTGCGGAGGCGATCCCCTGGATTCATAAGCCCCGCTGCCTCTGCTGCGGCCGTGCCATCGGCTGCCCGGATTGTCTACGGGAAGAGATGAGGCGCCGGTCTTTTGTCTGTAACCGGAGTGCTGTCCAGTATAACGAAGTGATGAGGGAGTGGCTGGCCCAATATAAGTATCGCGGGCATGAGAAATACGCGGATCTGATTGTCCATATGCTGAATCAAGCTTTTGTGCAGATGCAGGAGGAACTGAGCAGCCTGCTGCTCGGTCTTAACCCTAAACAGGCGCAAGGAAAACTTTTGTCTTCTTCTGGGGATTCAATTTCGTCAACTGGAATTTCAGCATCTTCGCCAGGTCTATTTTCAACGAGAAGTTCAGGCACTGTACCAGGCCACACATTTCGCACATTCCACCCCCAAAATCAGCGTATTCAATCGGATGCCTCCATTGGATTCTTTTCAGCGGTTATTTCCAAGGTTATTTCAAGGGTCGATTTCGTTTTGCCAGAGGTGCCCCTTTTCCATAAATTAAGAGAAACTTCGCAACAGGCTTTATGGAAGCCGGATGTGATTACTTATGTACCAGTAAGCGACGTCCGGTTGAAGGAACGGGGATTCAATCAGGCGGAGGTGTTGGCGAGAGGGCTTGGAAGCAAGCATCGGATTCCCGTCATGCCGCTTTTGGTCCGCAGGGAGCACACCGCCAAGCAGAGCTATAAATCCCGTCAGGAGCGGATCGATTCGATGAAGAATGTGTTTGCTGTACATGAGGAGGGGGTGACAGCAGCCTTATCGTTGTATATGCGTACATATGGGATGCCATTTAAAGCAAGTCATAGTAGTAGCGAGATGACTCGTCATGAAAGCCATGGACATGCTATAACGGCTCAGGATGCCCCTCTGCCCATGCAAATTCTTTTAATAGACGACATTTATACGACGGGGAGCACGATCAATGCGTGTGCAGAGGTGCTGCGGGATACTTTGCACCAAGGATTGGGGCTTGCCTCTGAAGTGTATAGCCTGACGTGGGCCAGGTCGTAATAACGACAAAAATCATGTCAAGATTTACCGAAATTCGTAAATTAAGATGGACGAGGGGAGCCGGAATAAGGTAATCTAGAACCATATCATCATGGCTTGATTTGGTATTCGATAAGGGGAGAGTTATTGTGGAACTTGCGAATTGCCCTCGCTGCGGTAGATTGTTTACTGCCAATTTTAGAGATATTTGCCCGAACTGCATCAAGGAGATCGAACGCGAATACGAGATTTGCGTGGATTATCTGCGAGAGCAGAAGGGTGCCAATATACAAGAGCTGTCGGAAGCGACGGGTGTTTCCGTCAAGCAGATTACGAGTTTTGTCCGTGAGGGGCGGATCTCGGTTATGAATGCACCGAACTTGATGTATCCGTGCGAGGTTTGCGGTACACTGATTCGTGAGGGGCATATGTGCGACTCTTGCCGCACCCGTCTGACCCGGGAGCTCAGCCAGGCTGCACAAGCAGGTCAAGATCAGGATTCCGGTCCTAGAAAACCGGGCGAAGGTGCCTACCGCGTCGTGGATAAATTCCACAAATAACCGACTGCCGCACTAAAAACGGCAGCAGCTATTAATAATGTTTCAGTGACGACCGATAAACTTAGTAAAGATTATCGGTTGTTTGCATTTTGCATGCGAACGGGCTGACGTGTCGGCTTGGGAGGCCGGGTGAGTACCCGGCGGAGCAGCCCGCATATTGTGAAAGAAGGTGGAAGATATGAAAATTAATGATACCGGCAGAATTGGTGGAGTTAACCCTTATCAACGGAATATGGAGACGCAGCGGCAGGAAGCGCAAAAGCCTGCACGCAAGAAGGACCAAGTTTCCATTTCCTCGGAGGCGATTGAAATGCTTGAGGCCCAGAGCCGTGCCAATGACCCGGAGAGAGCGAAGAAGCTCGAGGATCTGAAGCAGAGAATCGCATCCGGCACCTATCAAGTGGATGCAGGTAAACTGGCCGATAAGCTGATGCCTTACGCCAAGTCGTCTTTTTTAGATAAATAGGGGGCCCTGAATGTCAATACAGCCATTACTTGACACTTTGGAAAGACTAGTGGAAACCCATCATACAATGCTGCAATTAGGGAAAGACAAAAAGAATGTCGTAATCAAAAATGATATTGACGGACTGATCAAACTATTGAATCAAGAGTCGCGGATCATGAAGCAGATTGAAGTGCTTGAAAAAGAACGTCAGGAGGCATGCCAGCTTTTTCTCAGGGAACGGGGCATTAAATCCCTTCTGCATTTAAATCTGACTGAGATTTCAAGATTGGTTTTTGATCCTGAGGATAAAGTCGAGCTTAGAAAAGTCCAACTAGAGCTATCGGATGTTTTGTCCGAGCTTAAACAGACCAATGAATTGAATCAGCAATTAATCGAGCAAGCCTTAGCTTATATAGATTACTCTTTGGATTTATTCCGTACTCCTTCTGAAGAGTTCACCTACCAGCACCCATCTGGAAATTCTGGAGGTTCTAATCGGCCCGGTATTTTTGATGCAAGGGCATAAAATTGAGGAGGAGCTATGACTTCTACGTTTCACTCATTAGAAACCAGCAGACGAAGTCTGTTCACCCAGACGTCAGCTTTAAATACAACAGGACATAATATTGCCAATGCGAACACTCCAGGCTTCACCCGTCAGCGGGTTAATATGTCTGCATCCAAGCCTATGGAAGCGTATGGGATGACTCACTCAACTGTTCCAGGCCAACTGGGTACAGGGGTGGAGGTAACTTCCGTTGTGCGTATTCGCGAGTCCTTTCTGGATGAACAATACCGTAACGAGAACAAAGGGCTTGGAAGCTGGAATGTACAGTTTGACACATTAGACAAGCTGCAGACGATTATTAACGAGCCTTCGGATACAGGGATCAGCAGTTTGGTGAATAGTTTTTATAAAGCATGGTCTGACCTGAGCAAGGATCCTGAGAATATCACGGGAAGGAAAATTGTTAAAGAAACCACGCTAGCGCTAACCGACGCGTTAAATCATACCAGCAAGCAGTTAAGCGATTTGAACGCAGACCTCACGAATAGCATTGAATTAAACACGAGCAAAATCAATAGTATTTTATCCAGTGTATCTGATCTAAACCGGCAGATTACCCGTATTGAGGGCTCTGGGAGCGATAATGCCAACGATTTGAGGGATCAGAGAGATTTGCTGGTGGATCAGCTATCTGGTTTGGTCAATATTCAGGTTACTGAATTGCCTGATGGTTATCAGATCAATATGG
This sequence comes from Paenibacillus favisporus, assembly GCF_040545415.1. Lineage (NCBI taxonomy): Bacteria > Bacillati > Bacillota > Bacilli > Caryophanales > Paenibacillaceae > Paenibacillus > Paenibacillus favisporus. The sequence continues at coordinate 499,199 of NZ_JBEPLV010000005.1, forward strand.
GAAATACGACCTTAGTTTCAGGAGATACCCAAACAACGCTGACATCACAAGTGCTGCAGGATGCTCACGCTTCCGGTGATTTAAATAGCGGTGAGGTCTATGGGACGTTCTTATCTCGTGATAAGTATGTAGCGGATTACCAGAAGCAGCTGGACTCATTTGCTAATACACTGGTCAATGGTGAGTTCCAGGTCGCCCTTCCTGCCGGCTCTGTTCTGCCCGCAGGGACGGTGCTGAACGGGGTCACTTATAACGATCCCAATCGAACGCTTGCAACCGACTTAACGGTGACCGTTCAGGGAATTAATGGCTTGCATAAGCTTGGGTATGGTATCAATGACGGGCAGCCTATTGCGGGCGGTGACTTTTTTTCTACCACTGATGGTGGGGCTGTAACGGCAGCGAATATTACGTTGAGTCGGGCAATCGTTAACAACCCAAGTTTGATCGCAACCTCGTTACGGACGACGGGAAAAGCGCCTAACGAACAAGTTGTCAAAGGGAATAATGGACTTGCTATCCTGATGTCCGATCTGAAAGATACCAAATTTAATTTTGGCGGCAATTTAACTTCTCCCGTGACGGTTGATGATTATTTTAAAGCTATTGTAGGCCAGGTTGGCGTGCAGGCCAACGAGGCTAAACGTCAGGCGGATAACGCACAGGTACTTACGAATCAGGTGGATGAGAAGAGGCAATCCGTGAGTGGCGTGTCACTTGATGAGGAAATGTCCAACTTGATCATGTTCCAGCACGCTTATTCGGCAGCAGCACGAGTCATGACGACCTTTGATGAAATGCTGGACAAGCTCATCAATGGAACAGGTACCGTTGGCCGGTAATTCGAAGGAGGTTTTTTAATTGTCGTTACGTATCACTTCCAATATGATGAATACGCAGCTGCTTCATAATTTGAACCGGAACCTGAGCTCCATGTCAGAGCAGCAGAATCAGCTGTCCACGGGCCGCAAAATTAACAAGCCTTCCGATGATCCGGTTGGAGTTACTTACGCTCTGAGATACAGATCAGAATTATCTGCGAATGATCAATACCAACGTAATGTCGATGCAGCCCTTGGATGGCTCGATACAACGGATTCCGTCATGTCTTCGGCCGAAGCTGTTATGAAACGTTTAAAAGAATTGACGGTTCAAGCGAGTAATGGAACGAATCCGCAAACCGCATTGGACAGTGTCGAGTCAGAACTCCAGGAGTTGAAGCAACAATTGGGGCAGCTAGGTAATACGCAATATAACGGCAAGTATATTTTTAATGGCCAGACCTATGATATCAAACCTTATGATACTACCAATCCAGACACAATGAAATCGGTCCAAACGGATGGTGCACCTGTGGAGTATACCGTGGGACAAGGGGTTACTTTCCAAATCAATACCTCGGGAAATGAGTTTTTTGGTGAAAAAGATGGCGAGGATAACGTATTTAATATTATCGATAAGATATCCGCCGCCTTGAAACAAGGACAGTATGATGCAGTTTCGAAAGAAACGGAAAACATAGATTCCAGGTTGAATAAAATGCTTTCAGTTCATGCGGAAGTCGGCGCTCGGACCAATCGCGTTGAATTGATGCAGAGCCGCCTCGGCGATGAGGAATATGGGTTAACCCAACTCCAGTCCAAAACGGAAGACGCAGACATGGCAAAATTAATGATTCAATCCAATATTGCGACGAATATCTACCAAGCCTCCCTTTCAGCAGGAGCTAAAATTATTTCACCTACACTCGTAGACTTTATCCGTTGATTGTAGTGAATACACGTATACGTCATAATTAGCTATGAACTGGTAATCGTTCGTAGCTCTTTTTTATACATCAAAAGGAGTTGTGTGCTTAATGAATATCCAGAAAGATACCTATGATATACAGGCCGTACCCGAAGAGGTATTTGAGTTTAAGAATGGTATTCCTGGCTTTGAAGGGTATACGAAATTTGTGATTCTTCCGCAGGATGAGCATTTCTCTATTCTCCAGTCCTTGGATGACTCGAATGTGGCATTTATAATTACGGACCCCTTTATATTTTTTAAAGACTATGAATTTGAATTAAGTGAAAGTGATCAAGCCCAACTCAACATATCCGACTCTGCGCAAATTATGGTCCGTGCCATCGTGACTTGGGGGAATGACTTAACCAAAGTCACGGCAAATCTGGCGGCGCCACTGGTCTTTAATTTAAAGAACAAGTCCGGTAAACAGATCGTGCTGTACCCAACCTCCTATCAATCCAAGCATCCCCTGCTGGGTCCCCAAACTCCAGAAGAAAGCGGGAATGATTAATGCTAGTTCTGACAAGAAAAAAAGGTGAATCCATTGTCATATCGGAGAATATTGAGATCATCATTCTGGGTGTAGAAGGAGACAATGTCAAAATTGGCGTGAATGCGCCGAAACATATTGAAATTCACCGTAAAGAGCTGTACTTGGCCATTCAGCAAAGCAACGAGGAAGCGTCCTCCGGACGTGACGATCTTCTGCGTAAAATTTCAGAATGGAAGAAAAATGATTCAGCGTAATTTTTAATATAAATTTGCTGGGATAGCTATTAACAAACCTCCCTGGACTTCCGATATATCTTATAGAACGGTTTGAACCGGGCGGCCGACCTTCAAGCCATTCACCACAAGGACGTGGGATACTTATAATTCAGGGAGGAAATATCCAATGATTATCAACCACAATATTCCAGCTTTGAACACTCAACGCAATTTGGCTCTGAACACAACTGCAGCCAGCAAAAATATGGAAAAACTGTCTTCCGGTTTGCGCATCAACCGTGCAGCTGACGATGCAGCTGGCCTGTCCATTTCCGAATCGATGCGCGGACAAATCCGCGGTCTGGAGCAAGCACAACGTAACGCTCAAGACGGGATTTCTTTCGTACAAACGGCTGAGGGCGCAATGAACGAAGTTAGCTCCATGCTGACTCGCATGAAAGAACTGAACGTTCAAAAATCCAGTGGTACTTACAGTTCAAATGATAAGAATAATATCAATGAGGAACTCAAAGAATTGGGTGCTCAAATTGATAATATCATGACCAAAACTACGTTTAACGGAATCAGCATCACAAAGGGAGCAACAATCACCGTAAACGATAAGGCTACTGGGTCTATTACAATTGGTACTATTGATACAACTAAGTTCAAGAATCTGGGATCTAACTCTAAACTTTCTGATATTGAAGATGCTATCACTGGTGTTTCTACAGAGCGTGCTAAATTGGGTGCGGTGCAAAACCGTTTGGAGTACACTTCAAACAACATCGGAACAACTGTTGAAAATCTTTCTGCTGCTGAATCCCGTATCCGTGATACAGACATGGCGAAAGAAATGGTTGCATTGTCCAAGAACAACATTCTCCTTCAAGCATCCCAATCGATGCTGGCACAAGCAAACTCCGCCCCACAAGGCATTCTGTCTGTGCTTCGTTAATCGATTCAAGTTATCCGAAAGAGGCCTTGTTATCAAGGTCTCTTTTTCATTTTTATCTTCATTTCGCCGGATAAATTTCCGATATATATAGGTAACAACTTGAATCGAATTGGCATGCATAGACCGTTCTAAGGACAAGGGGGCACCGTTTGTGGACAATCGAATATCGGGCAGTATTCCCATGGGATCCATACCACCCAAAGTAACCTCAGGTGACACGTCAAAAGCTGAATCAGCTGAGTTAGGATCAACAATTAAGACTGGCCAATTATCCGCAGACCAGGAGTTGGCTGTACAGCAGCTGGAAAAGGCGATCAGGGCTGTTCAAGGACCAGAGAAAAGTTATGAAATTAAGATCCATAAGGAAACTCATACATTCGTTGTAAAAATCTTCAATAAGGATACAGGGGATTTAATTCGTGAAATCCCTCAGGAAAAGTTGCTTGATGTCGCTACGCGAATGATGGAATTAAACGGAATTATTGTGGATAAGAGAGCTTAAAGTAGGAGGGAAACGATGAGAATTTCAGGTCTTGCTTCAGGTCTTGATATTGATGCTATGGTCAAACAGTTAATGACGGCAGAGCGGGTTCCGCTGAATAAACTAAATCAACAAAAGCAGTTAACCGAATGGAAGCGCGATAGTTACCGGGAGGTCAGCACGAAACTGGTTAGTTTTAACGATAAAATCACCAATTCGTTTAATCTAAGCAGCGCCATTGATTCCAAAAAGGCCTCTATCACGGGTGCTTCCAATGTATTAACAGCAACCGCTACCGGAGCAGCTGGAAACTCAGTGTTAAACATTGGCGTCAACAACTTGGCTACTGCTACCAATGTGATCTATAAAGGTACAACTGGGGCTACGACGATAAAAGAAATTTATTCTGGTTCCGAGACCAGCGTGAAGATTGGAAATGCAACGATTGATTTTAATCCTGATGATACGATCGATTCATTCGTCAAGAAAATCAATAGCAATAAAGACGCTGGGGTTACTGCGGTATATGATTCAAAGACGGGGAGCCTGTCGCTGACCAATAAACAGACGGGAGATTCAGCCATCTCTTTAACAGGAGAATTGTTTAATGGTAACGCCCAATTTACGACAACAGGGCAAACCATGGGTAAAGATGCGGAGGTTGTTATTAACGGGATTACGACAAAACAAGCTTCCAATCGCTTTACGGTCAATGGTGTTGAAATTACTCTGACCGGTGTTACTCCGGCTGGACAATCCACCCAGGTTGAAGTCAATCAAGACGTCGACAAGATGATGGACACCATCAAGGCGTTTGTGGACGCATATAATGATAGCCTTTCCCTCATGAATCAAAAGACTAGCGAAGAAAGATATAGAAAGTATCTGCCACTAACAACGGAACAGAGGGCGGATATGAAAGACGATGAAATCAAGCTGTGGGATGAGAAAGCCAAGAGCGGTATGCTGAAAGATGACTCTATAATCTCTAAAACGGTCAGCGATATGAGAGCAGCTTTGACGGCTGATGTCGTCCTTCCGAATGGAGAAAAGGTCAATTTAGCCCAGTTCGGTATCACTACGGGAAGCTACAGTGAAAAAGGAAAACTCCACATTGACGAGACGAAGCTGAGAGCAGCATTGGAGGCAAGTCCTGAAAAGGCTACAGCATTGTTTGGTCAAACGGATTCAGCAGCTACGATCAGCAATAATTCTGCAGATGGCCTTTTTAACCGAATTAAAAAGATCAATCAAACGGCATTGCAAAGTATATCGGACCGGGCCGGAACATCCAAATACAGCAGTGATTTAACGACAGCCTTCCTTCCGAAGAGTGAAATGGGGGATCAGCTTTCCGCTCTGGACAGAAGGATTGATGAAATGAACGATCGATTGACGATGATCGAAAATCGATATTACCAACAGTTTACGGCGATGGAGACTGCAATGAACAAATATAACAGTACCTCCTCTAGTCTCGCCAGCTTGTTATCCTAACCAAAGGAGAGAACATGTTGTGATTAATACACCTTATCAAAAATATCAGCAGACACAATTACAAACAGCTTCCCCTGCTCAACTTTTATTAATGCTGTATGATGGGGCGATCCGGTTCGTTCGGTTGGGGATTGCGGGCATAGAAGAACAAGACTATGAAAAGGCAAACACGTACCTATGCAAAACGCAAGCGGTTATTCATGAGCTGATGGCTGCCCTCAACTACGATTATCCCATTGCAAAGACGCTGGAGCAGGTCTATGAGTATATGCTTTACCGATTGATCAATTCCAATTTAAAGAAAAATTCAGCTCCAGCCCAAGAGGTATTATCTTATTTACTTGAACTTAGAGAGGCCTGGGACACTGCGAGTAAATCATTAAACAAGAATTCGGAGCAGCAAGCATAATGGTCTTGGTTCGAGTGCTAATCGACGAATTGGAGCTTTTGACCAGCGGCATCGTTGATCGACTGGATGATGTCAGCTATGAAGAACTTTCAAGGTTTTCCGATCGCAGGGCTGAGCTGGTGAATCAGATGGTGGGGGCAGGGTTGGTCCTTAATGAAGAAGATAAACAAAGGCTTCACAGTTTAAGCGCTCATGATGGGGCGATTCTAAATAAAATGCGGCTTTACAAGAAAGAAGCGAGCGAATGGCTATTTCGGCAGGGGAATATCAAGGAACAACGGTCTGCTTATCATGCAGGATTCACGCCGGAGAGCTTCTTTTTTGACAAAAGGAAATAACGAATGAAGGGCTGAACAGCACATGAAACGACTTAGTGTATGCATGATTGTCAAGGATGAAGAGGAACTGCTCTCACGCTGTCTGGACAGCGTTCAAGGAATAGCGGATGAAATTATTGTGGTAGATACAGGTTCGTGTGATAGCACCAAGGATATTGCGCGCAAGTACACCGATAAAGTCATTGAATATGATTGGTCCCACGATTTTTCCGCAGCCCGTAACGAATCCTTGCGGCATGCGACCGGGCAATGGATCCTTGTGCTGGATGCAGATGAGTATTTATCTATAGATGAACACCATGAATGGCTGCAGTTTCTTGAGTCTGAACCGCCAATGAATTACTTAGCTTATACATTGCCTATTATAAACTTTACAGGCGAGAAGGTGTATGACGACGAAATATCGGCATCTCCTGTGACCCGGTTATTCCCTAATTATCAAGGAATCTATTTCGAACGCCCCATTCATGAGCAATTAACGCGCGGAAGCGATAAAAAGTTATTCCATAAAAAAATTGATTTAAAAATTTATCATACCGGCTATCAGACCCAACGAGTGAATGAAAAGGATAAGCACGAACGGAACATGTCCATTTTTAATGAAATGATGAAAAATCAGCAGATGAGTGATTACGATTGGTTTACGCTGGGGAATCAATACCGTTACGCTCAGGAGGATCAGCAAGCGCTGGATTGTTATGAAAAAGCGATTAAAGATACTGATACTCATTCTGTTTGGTATCCCCATTGTCTGGTTGGTCTCATCAGCCTTTATTTCAAGCAGGATCGTCTACTTCTTTCTTGGAAGTGGACGGAAGAACGGCTTTCTCAGTTTGACAATTACGCGGAGTACTATACGTTAAAAGCGATTCATTACGAAACCCTGGGTTTTTATCCACAAGCGATAGAGAACTACCAGAAAGCCATAGAAATCGCTGAAGTCAGAGCGGAGAATGATCAAGAAATTTGGCTTGTAGATCCGATGTATAGCTTTGAGATGCCAGTTCAACAATTAATTTCAATCTATTTTAGTTTACAGGACAACCAGAAAGCGATTTACTGGCTCTCCAAGCTGCTGAACAAAAATAGCAAAAATCCAAGGGTTTTATTAAAAATGACAGATTGGCTTAGTCACAATGAGCAATCTGGGTCTGTAATTCAGTTTCTTAATCAAATCTATGACACAAATAGCAAAACGGATAGCAGTTTATTATTTAAAATTGGGCTGGCTCTTGGACAAAAGGAACTAGTTGAACACTATTCAGAGCATACTCCGGCAAACTTGACACTCAGTCCGGCCGAAAATTGCCGTTTGGCACTGGTGCAATTAGATCAAAGGAGTTTCAACCAATATGGACTCGAACTGCTGCATGAGGGAAAAGAGCTTGATCTTCATTCTTGGATCCAAATTGCCGTTGGTTCGTTTATTTGGAAAGATACGCGTTTACTTCAAAAGTCAATAGGGATTTCCGGACAGAATACAAAGCTCGGGGAATTGAGTGCTTTGATGCTTCAAGTTATTCAAGATCAGGAGCCTGAAGAGGGAGAGTTTGCGAGTAAATATACAGATGAATGGTTTACGATCGCTAAGGAACTTTTTGTTTTGAAGCAATATGAATGTTATGACCAATTCGTAAATAAGGTTCAAACAACGGACCTTGTTAATAAACTGGCCAATTATTTTTATAGTGTCAATCGTATGCAGATATCGTTAGATTACTATTCGATTCTCCTTAAGCAAGAAGCATTAGATATTCATAGCTTAATTAATTTAGGCTTATATCACTCCAGTCACGGATATACCAAAGAAGCAGTAGATTTTTTAGCTTTAGCCGTCCAAATGCAGCCTAAACAGCGGGGGTTGTACTATTCACTAATAAATTGTGCAGACCCTACTGATAGAGAGAAATATGTAGCTTTATTCCATGAAGAATTTCCTGATTTCGGTAAGATATCATTTGTTAGGGAATTTATCGGGCAGATTCATGTGTAGAAGATTTACCTTATAAATTTTCGGAAAAGATTGTAGCTACTAAAAAAACACGTCCTCTGGGAACGTGTTTTTTTGTTTAAAGGGAATGCTGAAGCCCACTTTTAATGGACGTCGTTGAAATATCGGGAGTTCGTGCAAGGTAGATCACCTCACATTGGGATCTTAATTCATCAAATTTCCCTTCCCAGTCGTTGCCCATGACAAAAACCGATATGCCTAAGCGTTGAATATCAGAGGCCTTTTGTTCCCAACAGGTCTCAGGAATCACTTCATCCACGTACTTGATGGCTTCCAGCATCATTTTGCGTTTCTCATAGCTAAAATAAGCGGCCTTGCCCTTGAGCCTATTGAAATCATCAGTGGATAGGGCGACGGTTAAATGGTCCCCAAATGCTTTGGCCCGCTGAAGCAATAGGATATGGCCGTAATGAAGCAAATCGAATGTACCGTACGTGATCACTTTTTTCATCATGATTACCCCTTAATAGCACCAAGTCGCTGTATGATCAAAGATTGGAGCTCAGGTTTGCCCGTCATTTGAAGAGCCATTTGGTAATACGCCCTTGCAGCTTCTGCCTCACCAATAATCTCATGTACATAACCCAAGTTATACACCAGGTCCTCATCCCATGGAAAGTGTTGATATCCCTTCTTGAAAGAGAGAATAGCCTCCCGAGGGTCACCATTCAGCAAATGCAGCATTCCATTCATCGCAAAAATATCCTGGTCTGGCGAATTGGATTGCAGGTAATGCTCAATGGCTTCATTGGCTTGGGCTAGCTGATTTCGTTCGATCATTCCCTGAATGGTGTTCTTAACTTGTTGTTGGAGCTGTTTGTGCTCTTGCTGTATCTTTCTTCTCTCCATAATGAGATCACGCTGCTCTTCAATGTAGCTGTCGATGAGGTCCCAGATTCGCTCTGAGGCTTTATTATCTTGATAATGATGGCAGATATTCCTGATCCGTTCTCTTTCGGCTTGGTACAATAACGGATCCTGGATCATTTGACAAATAACTTGTTGAAGTTCTGATTGTGAGTAAGCCTTTGGCCCCGGGGTCCAAAAATCGTAGGGCTCTAATAACAGTCCTCGATTCCCCTTATATTGTTCAAGATCAACCGGCAAAAACATGACCGGCCGATTTAGCAATAAAAAGTCAATGTATACAGAAGAGTAATCTGTAATAAGCATGTCAGCTGCACCTAAAACATCGTACAAATCCATTTGGTTCTGTTTGAGCAGATCATCATTTAAAATTAAAATCCGTTGAGAAGACATGTTGGATAACTCTTCGCTAAAAAAGCTTTCTTCAAAAGGATGCAGTTTCAAAACGAGAGTGATTTGGTTTTCGTCCAGAAAGGCAGTAAATTGTTGTTTATCAAATTCAGAAAAACCAAACACATTACCTGCCTCTTTGGCACCTTCCAGCTTGCCTGGAGTCATCATGGATTTCCGGAAGGTTGGCATGAAAAACACGATGTTATTATTCTCTGTATTCAGTTCAGGGAAAATCGATTGAAGCCGATCCTTGGCACTGCCGACAAACAAGGCGTCATTTCGTGGTACACCAGTAACTCGGTATTGTGAGATATTCGCTCCATTGCATGCATTCATTGCCGTGTTATACAACGCTGAGTAGGACATGATCATATCGACTTTGGACCAATGTTGATGGACATGCTCATCAGGGGCTTGTTCCTGTTTGTCCATTTTGGCCATGCCTTTGAGAGGAAATCCATGCCATAAGTCGATGTTAATTTTTTCATAATCACAGGAATATTCCCCATGGGTTGTAATATAGACGTCGCTTTGGTCAATATGGCGATGATATCGAAACTGTTCCTCGCTAAGAAGTTCAATATCGTACTTATTTCGAAGATCCTCGGATGCAGCTCGGTATAAGTAATAATTGTTTGAGCCGGATGATGACAAGTGGAACATGGTGATTTTAATTTTTTCTTCTGTCATAATCGTTTGTTCCTTCCTCTTTGCTTATATAATTTAATTATCGGATTTTTTTAATAGAAACAACACCAAATTGTAATAAAATTCCTCATATATATTTATAGTATTATCTCTATAAATACCTAATAAAGGACGATAATATATATAAGCTAAGAAAAAAGGTTTTATTTAAATCTTGTTTTAGGAGAATTGTTTATGAACAAATTAAGTATGATTCTACTAGCCGGTGGTCATGGGACCCGAATGCAACAAAGTATTCCTAAGCAACACCTATTGTTATACGGGCGGCCATTAATTATCCATGTACTAGAAAAAATAGAACATATTAAAAATATAGACGAGGTTATTATTACATGTCCTGAGGATTATTTAGAAAAAACAAGAGGGTTAATTGAAATTTATGGCTTAAAGAAAACCATCTCTTGCATTGTTGGGGGACAAACAAGACAGGAATCCACAAAAAAAGGACTTGAATGCGTAAATAATACTTCTGTATTGATACATGAAGCAGCAAGACCATTTGTTTCAGTAAAAGACTTTGAAAGAATTATCGATATGGAAAATCAAAATATAACTTATGCTCTTGATATCCCTTTCACAGTATTAAAAGGAACAGAACATATAGAAGAGAATCTTAACAGGTCGGAGCTTTTTAACGTTCAATTGCCTCAAAAATTTAATACAGAATTATTAAAAGCAGCTCATCGTTGGGCTGAGAAAAACGATAGAAATACTTTTACAGAAGATGCAAGTCTACTGTTTGAGTATAGCAATGAGAAAATAAAGATATTAAAAGGCTCGGATTATAATATTAAAATTACTACACCTTTTGATTTCAAAATAGCACCAACAATATACCAAGAATATTTTATTGGGGACTGAGTGTATGAAAACATGTTTAATTACTGGTGCAAGTAGAGGTATTGGTAGAGCTATTGCAATAGAACTAAGTTATAAGAGGGGAGAAATATCAAAGTTTATATTAGTTGCACGAGACATTATGGAACTAGAGAATACAAAAAGACTGATGAGTTTATCACCCAATATAGAAACGTTCGTTATGGACCAAGCTGATTTAAAACAAGTTGAAGAACAACTAGGAATTATTCTTGAAAATAATACTATTGATATACTAATCAATTGTGCAGGATTTGTTGAGCCTTCTTCACTTTTAGAAACCACTGTTGAAAATTGGGAGTCTACCTTTACTGTAAATGTTGGGTCTGTCTTTTTGATCACAAGAGAAATTGTGAAAAAAATGAAAAGTTACGGGGGGAAAATTATAAATATTTCATCAACTGCGGGGCTGGGTGCAAGACCAGGATGGAGTGCGTATTCTGCTTCTAAGGCAGCTATCATTAATTTCTCTCTAACTCTCTCGGAAGAACTTAAAGAATATGGTATTAAAGTATACTGTATTTCACCTGGTAGGTGCGCTACAGATTTGAGAAAGAAATTAGCTCCAGATGAAGATCCCGCATCAATTATGCAGCCGGAAGAGATTGCTTATGTTGTAAATAATCTTATATCCAAGAGCGGTAATTCTCTTGATGGACAAAATATTGTCGTTAGACAACAGATAAATGAGAAAATAATATAAGGTGGTAAGCAACATGACTTCTGATTTTAAGCCGCGCATTAGACTATTAACCCATACACGTTCCGGATGCAACTGCAGGGCTCTTTATGAAAAAATACCTAGTTACATTTCGGAAAAATATGATGTTCAATTATTAGATAGTGATTATTATTCAGAGATACCGGAAGAAGTAGCTGATAGTGAAATTGTAGTTACTACGCATAGAGATTTTTATCCCAGAAAACACCAATTTAACATAGAATTATGGCATGGATTCGGGCCTAAAACTACAGGAGCCATGGAAGTACCTATTAAGTCCATGATGAGCAGTAGAGAGTATCTTTACTCATATTTCAAACATATCAATGCAATAGCTTCTTATTCACCTTTTTGTAGTGCAATGGTTAATGCAGGATTTCATGCTATAGGAGAGGTTTATCAAGTAACTGGTATGCCCAGAAATGACGTGTTATTTACTTCCAAAGGCCATGAAAAGCTAGAAGTAATTTTCAATCGTAGTTTTAAAACCAATAAACTGGTTTTCTACATGCCAACATGGAGAGATCAGTATGTAAATCTAAATAAAAGCGATGGAGAAAGGGTATGGAATAATATTTTTGACTTATTAGAATTTGACTATGACTCATTTGATAATTTCTTAAAACAAAATAAAATTATATTAATAGTAAAATTGCATCCTTTTGAGGAAAGTCTAGTTCTAGAGAAAATTAATAATTTACCTTCATCCAATATTCTCTTTTTAACCTCTACACTTCTTGAAATAAATGACTTACAACTTTATGAACTTTTAAACGCTAGTGACTTATTAGTTACTGACTACTCATCAGTGTATATGGATTACTTGTTGTTAGATAAACCAGTAATGTTTATTCCTTCTGATTATAAAAAGTACGAAGAAACAAGGGGCTTTTGGCTTACTCCATATGAATTTTGGGCTCCAGGACCAAAAGTTACAACTCAGTCAGAGTTTGAAAATGAACTTGTAAAATCATTAGAAGATAAATCTTACTTCAAACAACAAAGAAATTATGTAAAATCTATTGTACATCATTACAAAGACGATCAATCCTCTACGAGAGTCTGGAAAGTCATTGATGATTTATGGGAAGGTGAATTAAAAATACAGGATCCTGTGTTTAATTATGTCGATAAAGATATTCTCCTTCTTAGGGAAACAATTAAATCAAAAATTAACGATATGCTTAACAATAACTTTTTAGACAACGCTGCTCAATCCATATTAGAATATGAAAACGAAGTCTCTAACGATCCAGAAATCCTTACATTAAAAGCATCTTTAAACTACCTAAAAAGCAATATTAACGAAGCTATATTATTTTTGCGTGAATCTTATGTAATTGATCCTAAAAATATCGATAATTTATTTAACTTAGGATTTATGTATAAAGTTGATGGAGATATCCGCAAATCAACATTCTATTTTGAAAAATTCATTTCCAATGCAGCACATAACAACAAATATGAAGAATTAATTATCCAAGCAGGCGAGCATTTGAAGGAAAACCATAACTTGGTTTAAGAGGAGCTTTAGATTATGAGTGAGTATGAATTCTTTATAAATAATTGTAACAGTCATTTGGTAGAACAGTACTCATTCAGCAAGAAGAAAAAGGTTATTATTGATTTTAGAAATTCATCGGACACTCTCCTTATATTTTTTGGGGGTATAAGTAAAGGGTTACACAGTGGAATGGGAATTCCATTGTTTGAGTATCTTAAAATATCGGAATCCTTAGATAGTAAGAAGGTTTTTATTAGAGATTTTGACCAAGCTTGGTATCATAAAGGTTTGGGAGTATCTAATATATATAATATGCACACTTTAAAGACCTATTTAGAGGGGCTTATAAAAATTTCAAGAACAGAGAATGTCGTATTAATAGGAAATTCAATGGGGGGATATGCTTCAATTTTGCTTGGGAGTTTAATAAATTATCCGATTAAGGTACTAGCTTTTAGTCCCCAAACCTTTATTGGAAAAGTGAACTCTGAGGTAAATAATGATAACCGTTGGTATAACGAAATGCAAAATATACCTGAAGGACTACCAGAGGAATATCTAGATTTAAACAAAATGTTTAATAAGAGAAAAAATGATAGTCATTTTAAAAGATACATTATTCATTTCACGCAAATTGATAGCAGCCATGCATATAATCTAATAAAATTTGATAATGTGACACTTTTTGAACATACAAACAATGATCCAGAATCAGGTCATGAACTGGTGAAAATTTTGAAAAATAATGGGAAACTTATTGAAATACTAAAAAATGTCCAGTTTGAGATGTAGCACAAGGGGGGGATGAGACCAAAATGGGAAAAAGATTGTCTTTAATTATGATTGTCAAAAATGAGGCCGTTTTGTTACAACGTTGCCTTGAGAGTGCGGCAAAGTATGTGAACGAAATTGTAATCGTTGACACCGGTTCGACGGATCACACGAAGGAAATTGCCTTAGCTTTTAATGCAACGGTATATGATTATGGTTGGAACAATGATTTTTCGGCAGCTCGTAATTTTGCTTTGGACCGATCTACGAGTGATTGGAACCTTGTGCTGGACGCAGATGAGTTTATATCTAATGATTGCGCTGAAGCAATCCGTGATTTTATTGAGAATAAAGAAGCAATTGGAAAAATAAAAAGGGTCGATAAATTTAGTGGTCCTGATGGAATCAATTATGAGCAAATTTACATTTCTAGATTATTTCCGTCGTCCTGTCGGTACTCAGGAAAAATACATGAGCAAATCATTTCGGATTTGCCGAGGGTGATTATCGATGTGGAAATCCAGCACGATGGGTATTTTCATCAAAGCAAGAATGAAAGAAACATCCCCATTTTGCTCGAGGTGATCAAGGAGAACCCTTTAGATCCGTACTTTCATTTTCAGATTGCAAAGGAATACCGTGGATTAGAGAGACAGGAGGAAGCGTTAGCTCACTTGAAAATAGCTTATACAAACATGACTCACCAAGAGAGTTACGCTCCTAGTATTATAGTGAATTTAATATATGCGATTATAGCTACAGGTCAGCTGGGTGAAGGGATCCAGATTATCGATCGTGAATTGGAATTTTTAAATGAATATCCCGATTTCTTTTTTGTTTCGGCGCTTTATTTGCTGGAGCTGATTTCGAGCGATCCTGAACAATATGGAGGGCTTGTTTCGTTAATCGAAAAGTACTACAAAAAAGCATTGGAAATCGGTGACAATGGTCGTGAAGGAAGTGTGCTGGGTACCGGTTCTTATGCGACACTGCATAATCTAGGAGTTTTTTACGAGGTCACAGGAAGAATGGTCGAGGCTAAGGACTGCTATGCGCAAGCCGCTGAAATGAATTATCCCCCTTCCATCGAACGGCTTGCCGGCATGCAGTAGTAAAATGATCCAAGCCATAAATTAACACCAAAAGGAATAGGGTATTGGGAAGGAAATCGAGTCAATTTCATAACCAAACAAAATGTGTAAAAATTAATTCCCTGCTCAGGTTGTCTACCAAACAATACACCTTCATGAGAATGCAACCATATCGAAAGATATGGAGGCAAACATGAAGGTGTTTTTGTATTAACAACAGTAAACAGTTATCCCTTAGAGATGAAGCAGAATATGGTTGGTACACAGGTTATTTATTCATATAATTCTGTGAAAAACAGTTAAATCGCAGTATTACATCTAGAACCTTGCCAAGAATACTGCAAGATTATGGCTCGGTTTAGAAAGAGCATGCATCACACGATTAACTACAAAACCAAATGACTGTCGCCGGAAACACTGTCGCTGGCAGCTTAGACTTGAAAGGTTCGTAGTTCCCTACTTCATACGGAACGAAGACTATTCTAGTCTTATTTTGTTTTCTTGATTCAGCCTAGGAATGAAAAAAAATTAACAGGAAACAAAAGGAACAAAAGTATAGATTTTCTTTGTCTAAATATGGTAGGATACAAGAAGTGTTGATAGTCTTTAAGTCCTGGTTCTAATGTTATAATTTTTCTGATTTTTGAGGAATGGAGGTCTGACAAAGCGATTTTGGATGAAAATAATGTCGATTTAGTTCATATTTTTTGTTTTAACGTATAATAACATAAGTCTTAAGGAGGATATTCTTGTGAAAAAAGGTTTGCATGGTACATTAACCGGATTGCTAGGTTTGGGAATGACTTTGGGGGCTGTCAGTCCCGCATTTGCGGCACAACCCGCAAAGGATATCAACGGTCACTGGGCTGAAAAACAGCTGCAGGAGTGGGTTAACCAAGGAACTTTGAAAGGTTTTGAGGATGGTACGGTTAGACCGAATCAATCGATTACTCGGGCTGAATTTATTGCGTTGGTCAATCGTATTTTTGGATACACCGAATCTGCTCAAGTTCAATTTAACGATTTGTCGAGCAGCAACTGGGCCTATACAGATGTGGCCAAAGCGGTTAAAGCTGGATATGTTCAAGGTTATCAGGATCAGACGATTCACCCTTCTGCTGATGTCACCCGTCAAGAAGCTGCAGCTATGATTGCCAAAGTTGTGGGACTGACAGCGGGACAGACGGATTCGTTGTCCACTTTGAAGGATGCCGACC
This sequence comes from Paenibacillus favisporus, assembly GCF_040545415.1. Lineage (NCBI taxonomy): Bacteria > Bacillati > Bacillota > Bacilli > Caryophanales > Paenibacillaceae > Paenibacillus > Paenibacillus favisporus. The sequence continues at coordinate 515,540 of NZ_JBEPLV010000005.1, forward strand.
GCATCTCTGCGTGGAGCAAGCAAGGTGTCGCCGCAGTCCTGGAAAGTAAAATCATGAATGGATACCCGGACCAAACTTTTGAACCGCAGAAAAGTTTAACGAGAGCGGAAGCGGTAGTGCTGATTGACGCAGCCTTTGCAAAGAAGATAGCTGAGACCGTAACCTTTGATCAGGCTGGCACCTACGGCGGAACTGATAAAGAAATCCAGGTGATTCATGGAAACGTTGTCATCAGCGCTCCAGGAATAACACTCCAAAATGTAGAGATCCAAGGAAACCTGACCCTTGCCGAAGGAATTGGCAGCGGAGATGCCACCCTGAAAAACGTCAAAGTTCATGGAACCACAAACGTTGAGGGCGGCGGCGAAAACTCGATCCATTTCGTTGATTCCGTGCTAGTTAATATTGTTGTTAACAAGAAAGACGGGACCGTACGTATCGTTGCTGAAGGATCTACGGTTACCCAAAGCGTCGTTGTAAAGTCGTCGGCCAAATTGGAAGAAGACCATGCCAGCGGCGAGGGCTTTACAAATGTTGAATTGTCCAAGGATCTCCCGGCCAATGCAAAAGTAACGCTGAACGGAACATTCGATGATGTTGATGTTTTCGCTGCATCCATTTCTGTTCAATTGGTTAAAGGTTCCATCGAAAATGTTCAAGTTGATGGTTCTGCAGGAAATACATCGATCGAACTGAGCAGTGAAGCGAAGATCGTGAAACTGGTTTTGGATGCGGTTGCGAAACTCCTCGGTTCCGGCCAGATTCAAACTGCAACGATTAACGATGGCGCCAAAGGCTCTGCTTTCCAAACTAAACCGAACCAAATGGAAGGCTCTCAAAAGGACTCCATTCAAGTGAACACTCCTGCTTCTTCCGGAAGTTCCGGCGGCTCCAGTAGTGGGGGCAGCAGCGGCGGGTCTTCCGGTGGATCGAATGGCGGAGGGAATAATGGTGGGGGAACGACGACTCCAACGGATACAGTAGCTCCTGCTATTACCCTGAAAGGCGAGTCTACCGTAACTCTGGCATATGGCGCAGAATATTTCGATGAAGGTGTTACCATTACGGATAACAAAGATACTGGTTTGAAAGCAAATGTCACTTATTCCAAGGATGGTAAGGTTGTAGATAAGATTGATACCGAAGTAGCTGGTACCTACACGATTCACTACAACGTGAGCGATGCAGCAGGGAATGCAGCAAAAGAAGTGACGAGAACAGTAATAGTGAAGGAAGAGCCAGACACCGAAAAGCCAGTGATTGAATTGAAAGGTGAAGCCAGCGTATGGGTAGACTTCGGTGCAAAATATGAAGATGATGGCGTAAGTGTCACAGACAACAAAGATACGGAATTGAAAGTTACAGTGACCTACACCAAAGATGATCAAACGATAGATAATATTGATACTACCGAGGCAGGTACTTATATTATCCACTACAACGTAAGCGATGCAGCAGGAAATGAAGCGAACGAAGTAACGAGAACAGTCATTGTAAAAGAAGAGGCTGACACTGAAAAGCCGGTGATTGAACTGAAAGGTGAAGCGATCGTATCGGTAGACTTCAGTGCAGAATACGAAGATGCTGGCGTAACAGCAACAGACAACAAAGATTCGGAACTGGAAGTCAAAGTTACCTATACCAAAGAGGGTCAAGCGGTAGATAGTATCGATACTACCAAAGCGGGAACTTATACCATCCACTACAATGTAAGCGACGCAGCGGGGAATGCAGCGGACGAAGTAGTGAGAACGGTCATTGTGAAAGAAGAGGCTGACACTGAAAAGCCAGTGATTGAACTGAAAGGTGAAGCGATCGTATCGGTAGACTTCGGTGCAAAATATGAGGATGCCGGCGTAAGTGTCACAGACAACAAAGATACGGAATTGGAAGTTACAGTGACCTATACCAAAGAGGGTCAAACGGTAGATAGTATTGATACTAGCGAGGCGGGCACTTATATTATCCACTACAACGTAAGCGACGCGGCAGGAAATGCAGCTGACGAAGTAACAAGATCGGTTATTGTAAAGAATAACGACGTTTCGAGTGTTAATACCCTGGATGAATTGATTGAGGCATTGTCAGATGAAACAAAGTCAACCATTGATATTACTTCCAATATTGAAACCGATCAGAAAATCACGGTTACTCGGCAGGTATCTATTAATGGGGGAAACCATAGCATTGCTTTTAAAGGGGATGCTGTTGACTGGCAAGGCAACTACGTTCTGCACGTCTACAACACTTCAGGCGTAACGATCAGCGACCTCAATTTAACAGGTGGAGACGCTGGATTACTGGTGAACGGATCTGGCGTAACTTTAGAAGGGGACGTTAATGTAGGCGGAAACGAATTTGGCGGCATTGAGGTATCTAAAGGTGCAGCTCCCGGGCTTAATAATTCTCTGTTAAATGTTGTTGGAACTTTAACGAACGAAACGGAGTCCTATGGCAAGCCAACCATTTGGGTCATCGATGGCCAAGGTGAAGTAGATAATGCTCCTACAACAAGCACCACTACAATTGAGCCGGGACAAACACAGTATTATCTAGAAGCAATCCATGGATCACCGATAATTACAAGTACGATTAAGGATGCGGCGTATACTGATGTCGAACAGGACGTGGAGGTTAGTACTGCAGCCAATGGGAAAGCAGGTTCAAATGTAAAAGTGGTCATCACGCTTGATGACTCAACCCAAGCTGAAAATCTAGATCTTCAATACTTTGAAGTCAATGACCGAAACTACCATCCGTTGAACTTTAATAGTGGAGTAGCCGTTTACGGACCTGCTTCCGGATTTCCGCTTAAGGATGCTACGAGCAAGTTTAAAGTTACGTATAACCAAGAAGGTACGTATGGCTACAAGCTTGAATTGGTTGAAGTCGAAAGTAATAAGGTGCTCGCGACTTCTAAACACGAGGTAGTTGTAACGGAAGCGCCAAAACCGGAGGATTTTGTTATTGCCCAAGATTTTGGATACTGGACGGATTACCAAGCGTATAATGTTGGCTTCCAACTTCAGCTAAACAATATTAGCTACGACGACATTGATAAAATTGAAGTGGCTCTAGAAGATGAGGAAGGTAAGCCATTAGCGACCCGCACGGCAACGGGCGCCCAAATTGAAAAATTGGCATCGGATGACATGGAATACGGTGGTCTGGACGGTCAATTAAGCGCAGCTTTCACAGATCGTGAAGAAGAAGGCTCCAACGAATGGTGGAGCAGCACTCCGTATGACATTACACAAAAACCGTCTAAAGCAAAAATAACGATCACATTAAAAAATGGAGAAAGTTATTCAGTCTACAACACGAACTTGGCTGGGGAATACGTTCCTGAAACTCCAGAAGAGCCTGTAGTGACTGGGGAACAACAAGAGTCCGGAGAACCACAACAACCACAAGACACTCAACCGACCGGAGAGCAACAAGGGCCGCAAGACACACAAGAACTGGGAACAAATAATTAATTATTTCCCCGTTTCATTCGTATTAAATCCGGTTAATACAGCATATAAATGATTACGTATCGACATTCTGAATAGCCAGTTGATTGGAATTTTATACAATTAAACCCCTTTCCATTCCAATTGACAATGGACAAGTTTGGGTGGTATATTCAGGAATGTGGGCGTAAGTCACACTTTATTTGACGACGAAGGGAATGTTAGTGCATGCAAGGTAAAGTTAAATGGTTCAACGCAGAAAAAGGTTATGGCTTCATCGAGACTGCTGAAGGTGGCGACGTATTCGTACACTTCTCCGCAATCCAATCTGAAGGCTTCAAGACTTTGGAAGAAGGTCAAGACGTTGAATTCGACATCGTCGAAGGCGCTCGTGGACCGCAAGCAGCTAACGTAACGAAATTATAATCATCCGGCAAGGCCGACCTACATATACGGTTCGATGGTTAAGTAATTGAAGAACGGTAGCGATAAGACCCTGGATCTCCAGGGTCTTTCTTTGTGTTCCGGCGGATTTTACCACGATCGAACTTGTTTCATTTCCTCCTGAGCGGTTAAGGAATTTTACCCTGCTTTAGGCGGACAGCGGGGGTGAGTAAAGGGCTTTCATTTGGCGGACAGCCGCCCGAAAACGCCTTTTTACTTAGCGTTAACAATTGTGATATAATGGAACTGCAAAGGAGGAGTGCCCTATGAATTTAGCTATTCGAGGTCAACAAATCGAGGTTACTGACGCTTTGAAGGACTATGTCGACAAGAAGCTCAGCAGGCTTGAGAAGTATTTCGATGCACCCCCCGCCTCAGAAGGAAATGTGACACTTGGAGTTACTCGAGGTTTGCACAGCGTGGAGGTAACGATTCCGCTCCCTGGAGTGATGCTCCGGGCCGAAGACCGCAGCGATGACATGTATGCGTCCATTGATGCCGTCGTGGACAAGCTGGAACGTCAAATCCGCAAGCACAAGACCAAGCTCAACCGCAAGTTCCGCCAGGAAGGAAGCCTGAAGATGCTGTTCACGGAAGAAGCCGCGACCGGTACCGGCCTGCTGCCGACGATGACGGAGGAAGAGCACGACGATCTGGAAGTGGTCCGCACGAAGCGCTTCACCCTGAAGCCGATGGACGTGGAAGAAGCCATTTTGCAGATGAACATGGTCGGACATAATTTCTTTGTTTTTTCGAACATTGATACCCAGGAAGTGAATGTCGTTTACAAACGGAATGATGGTAAATACGGTTTGATCGAGCAAAATGAAGGCAGCGCGTATTAACAAAATGACGGTCCGTTGTAACAATTTTCATGATTATGTAAATATTTATTGAGTTTCGAGTAAAAAAAGAGCCCTTGTCCTGCAACGGATGGGGCTCTTCGTGCGTATATAAATAGAGGCCGTTTGTAAGGGCTGTAAGTTGTTGCGGCATCTCTTACAAACTGTTACAATTTATGCAAACCCGTTTTTATTTTAATTACCGGTTTGAACACGATTGGAATGAACTTCAAGCAGTTGCATTTTGTCTGTATGAAGCCGATTCTGTCCGGATCAATTTCAACAAGCAGCAGATCTTCAATACTCCTGTATGAATCGATTCTTTATGAATCCATCTCATTCAGCCGGTGTCTGTGTGAATTGGTTCATGAAGAATCTATTTCATTTGAACATAACCCTGAAATAACTGAAGTTGATTCTAACAATTGTTTTGCGCGAAAGGGGTTAACCATGCTAGGTATTGTCAAAAAAATCTTCGGTGACGTCAACGATCGTGAGGTTAAGCGTCTGATGAAGACGGTTGATCAGATCAACAAATTAGAGCCGGAATTCGTCAACCTTTCCGATGAGCAGCTGAAAGGGAAGACGGAGGAGTTCCGTGCGCGTTTGGAGAAGGGTGAAACCCTCGATGATCTCCTGCCTGAAGCGTTTGCCACCGTACGCGAAGCATCCAAGCGCGTGCTCGGTAAGCGTCATTACGACGTTCAGCTGGTTGGCGGCATGACGCTGCACGAAGGCAAGATCGCCGAAATGAAGACCGGTGAAGGTAAGACCCTGGTCGGTACCCTTCCGGTGTATTTGAACGCCCTGCTTGGACAGGGTGTACACGTTGTAACCGTCAACGACTATCTCGCACAGCGGGACAGCGCGGAGATGGGTCAAATTTACGAATTCCTGGGCATGACGGTCGGGGTCAACCTGAGCGGCATGGACCATGCGGATAAACAAGTGGCTTATGCCTGTGATATTACGTACGGTACGAACAACGAGTTTGGTTTCGACTACCTGCGTGACAACATGGTGCTGTATAAGGAACAAATGGTGCAGCGCCCGCTGTACTTCTGTACGATTGACGAAGTGGACTCAATTCTGATCGATGAGGCGCGTACGCCGCTGATCATCTCAGGACAAGCCCAAAAGTCGACGGAGCTGTATTACGTAGCGGACCGCTTTGTGAAGCAGCTGCAGAAGGAAGAAGACTATACGGTTGATATTAAGGTCAAATCCGTTGCTCTGACGGAAAAGGGTGTGGCTAAAGCGGAACGCGCTTTTGGCATCGAGAACCTGTATGACCACAGCCATATTACGCTGAACCACCACATCGTGCAGGCGCTGAAGGCGAACGTCATCATGCGCCGCGACGTCGACTACGTCGTAACGGAGGACGAAGTGGTGATCGTCGACGAGTTTACGGGCCGCCTGATGGCCGGACGCCGTTACAGCGACGGTCTGCACCAAGCAATCGAAGCGAAGGAAGGCATCGAGGTGCAGAACGAGAGCATGACGCTCGCGACGATTACCTTCCAGAATTACTTCCGGATGTACCGCAAGCTGGCCGGCATGACCGGTACGGCGAAGACAGAAGAAGAAGAATTCAAGAAAATTTACGGCCTGGAAGTTATCCAGGTACCGACGAACAAACCAAACCAACGGAACGACATGCCGGACATCGTGTACAAGAGCGTGAACGGCAAGTTCAAGGCGGTTGTCGACGAAATCGTGGAACGCCACAAAAAGAACCAGCCGGTGCTGGTTGGTACGGTATCCATCGAGAACTCCGAGCTCATTTCGGAAATGCTGAAGCGTAAGGGCATCAAGCATCAGGTGCTGAACGCCAAGTACCATGCCGAAGAAGCGGACATTATCTCCCGCGCCGGTCAGCCGGGTACGGTAACGATCGCCACCAACATGGCTGGACGGGGTACCGATATTTTGCTGGGTGAAGGTGTGGCTGATATTGGCGGTCTGCATATCATTGGTACGGAGCGCCATGAATCCCGCCGGATCGATAACCAGCTTCGCGGCCGTGCTGGACGCCAGGGCGACCCGGGCTCGACGCAGTTCTACCTGTCGCTGGGCGATGAACTCATGAAGCGGTTCGGCGCCGACAATGTGCTAAACATGATGGAACGCCTCGGTTTCGAGGAAGACCAGCCGATTGAGAGCAAGATGATTACCCGTGCGGTCGAATCCGCGCAAAAACGCGTCGAAGGCAACAACTTCGACCTGCGGAAGGTCGTCCTCCAATACGACGACGTCATGAACCAGCAGCGGGAGATCATCTACAAGCAGCGCCGTGAAATTCTGGAATCCGACAACATCAAGGATATCGTCATGGAGATGATCAAGCCGGTCATTGACCGCGCGGTTGAGGTACACTGCTCCGACGATATTCCGGAAAACTGGGAGCTCCAGGAAGTGGCTGATTACGTGAACAGCAAGCTCCTCGACGAAGGCTCGATTACCCGCGACGATCTGTGGGGCAAAGAGGTTGAGGAGATTGAAGAGTTTATCTTCGATAAGGTGAAGAAGAAGTACGACGAGCGCGAAGAGCGGATCGGTTCCGAGCTGGTGCGTGAGTTCGAGAAAGTTATCGTGCTCCGCTCCGTCGACAGCAAGTGGATGGACCACATCGACGCGATGGATCAGCTCCGTCAAGGTATCCACCTCCGTGCATACGGCGGTACGGATCCGCTTCGTGAATACCAATTCGAGGGTTTCGAGATGTTCAACACGATGACAGCCAGCATCCAGGAGGAAGTGGCTATGTACGTGATGAAGGCCCATATCGAAGCGAACCAGGAGCGCCAGGCAGTTGTGGAAGAGAGCAAGGTATCCACAAATGGCGAACCGACCGAGAAGAAGCCGGTGCAAGTCGGCGAACAGATCGGACGCAACGATTTGTGTCCTTGCGGCAGCGGCAAGAAGTACAAACACTGCCACGGTCAAGAAGCATAAGATAATATAGAAGCAAATGTTAAAGTCATTCATACAACAGCCGTTTCTTAGGCAACCCTAAGAAGCGGAGCCAAAACTCCCTTAAACCGGGAGACCCAATGCAGGCGCTGCTCTGAAAGAGGAGGGCGGCTGCAGGGTCTTTCCGCTTAAGGGAGTTTATGTCGATAAAGAGGTGAAGAGTAAATCATGTTAGATCCAAGCGTAAAGCACGACTTGCGGGAAATCGCAACGAAACTCACCAATCTTAGGGGGTCTCTTTGACTTAGATCTGAAGCAGGAAATGATCTCGAACTTCGAAGAGAAAATGTCAGCTCCCGACTTTTGGGATGACAACGAAAAGGCTCAATCGGTCATCGCGGAAATGAACGCGGTGAAGTCGTCGGTTGACGAGTATGAGAAGCTGCAGCAGGAATACGACGACGCCTCCATGATGGCGGAGCTGGCCGACGAGGAAGGCGACGAATCGCTGGCCGCCGAAATCGCCGAAGCGGTGGAGTCGTTAATGAAGAAACTGGACGATTTCGAACTCAAGCTGCTGCTGAGCCAGCCTTACGATAAAATGAACGCCATTCTCGAGCTTCACCCGGGTGCCGGCGGCACCGAGTCCCAGGATTGGGGACAGATGCTGCTGCGGATGTACACCCGCTGGGCCGAGAAGCATGGCTTTAAAGTGGAAACTCTGGACTATCTGCCGGGGGACGAGGCCGGGATCAAGAGCGTTACGCTGCTGATTAAAGGCTTTAACGCTTACGGCTATCTGAAAGCCGAGAAGGGCGTGCACCGTCTGGTGCGCATCTCGCCGTTCGACTCGTCGGGACGCCGCCATACGTCGTTCGTCTCCTGCGATGTCGTGCCGGAGATTACCGAGGACGTCGACGTGGAGATCCGGACAGAGGATCTTAAGATCGATACGTACCGGGCCAGTGGCGCCGGCGGTCAGCACATTAACACGACAGACTCCGCGGTTCGGATTACGCACATCCCGACGGGCGTGGTCGTAACCTGCCAGAACGAACGCTCGCAGATCAAAAACCGGGAGCGCGCGATGACGATGCTTCGTTCGAAGCTGTACGAGCGCAAACTCGAAGAGCAGCAAAAACAGCTGGATGAAATCCGAGGAGAACAGTCGGATATTGCCTGGGGCAGCCAGATTCGCTCCTACGTGTTTCATCCCTATAGTATGGTAAAGGACCACCGCACCTCAGTGGAAACCGGCAATGTCGGCGCTGTCATGGACGGGGACCTGGACCTGTTCATCGACGGTTATTTGCGCAGCCAAATCAAGGTGGAAACCGAATAAAACCAAGTGAATTCCTACACGCTATTCGTGTAGGAATTTTTTGGTGTAAAGGACTGATTTTAGCATTCCGGAAGGCTTGGCTGTTGGATGGCCGATTTTATATTTTAGGTAAGGAGAGAAAATTGTTCATGTCTCAGAAGTCATCGAACCGCAGAAAGGCATCGCTGCCTATGAGCGGACCCCAGCGCCACGTGGTGGACACGCTGCTTATCATTGTCGGTTCCTTTATTATCGCTTTAGGATTTAATTTGTTTTTCCTGCCGAACGGGATTGCTTCCGGCGGGGTATCCGGGATTTCCGTATTGACCGAAGCCTGGTTTGGCATGGAGCCGGCTTTTACCCAGTGGGCCCTCAACATCCCGCTGTTTATCCTGGGCATCCTGCTGCTCGGAAAAAATTACGGCATCCGCTCGCTGCTGGGCAGCGTGGTGCTGCCTTTGTTCGTCTATCTGACGAAGGACTGGCCGCTGCCGACGAGCAACCCGCTGCTCGCTTCGATTTACGGCGGGATTGCGGTCGGTCTCGGCATCGGGATCGTGTACCGGGGACGGGGCTCCACCGGCGGACTGACGACGCTGGCCCAAATTATCCAGAAGTACAGCGGACTGAGCTTTTCACTGTGCGTTGTGATCCTGGACGGATCGGTCATCCTTTTAGCCGCCTGTACACTGTCGCTGGAGAAGGCGCTGTATGCGCTGGTGGGACTGTATGTCACCGGCAAGGTGATCGATGCCATTGAGCTCGGCTTCAATTACTCGAAGGTGGCTTATATCATCTCGGATCATATCGAACCGATAACGGCGGCGGTGCTGAAGGACCTGGACCGCGGCTGTACCAAGCTGAACGCCACCGGCGGTTATACCGGGACGGACCGGACCGTGCTGATGGTCGTCATCGGCCAGAGCGAAACGACGCGGCTGAAGACGCTGGTGCAGTCGGTGGACCCGGAGGCATTTGTCATCATCAGCAATGCGCATGAGGTGCTGGGCGAGGGCTTTAAGCTGCAGGGCAGCTGAGCATTTTTTTCACCCTCCATCATAGCTTAATAATGAACAGTAAAAAGAGGCGAACAGTTATCCATGCGGGCTGGGCAGCCTCTTTTTCATTATGAAGAGGTCGGGGGGAATGGTTAGATGGCACAGCGGAGACCCGAAATCGCAAATCAGGGGAATTACGGGATTGATGCGCCAACCGTCATTCGGAATTTGGCCTGGATCGGCGTCCTGCCGATCGTTGCCGGTATCAAGAAATAAACGACCATCACACATCACAAGGGCGGTTCGGGATGAACGCATGAATCCTCCATAGGAATGTAATTTGGTCGGACCTTGAACAGGGTCTTTTTTTCTTGGAGATCGAAAGGTGTATAGGCTCGGACCATAGGAGATAGGAGCGGATAAGCCCTTACTGGATAAGGGAAATTCGTTCCAAAGTGTTGTATTTATATAAAAGCGGTCGTATAATAATACATAATTATTCATGATTTATACAGAAGCGGCAGTAGAGAGGGGAACGCGGGGAATGGGAGAACACGGTACTGAGGAGAAGGTTAGGATTGCGATCGTCGGTTCGACCGGCTACGGCGGGGTTGAGCTGATCCGGCTGCTGCAGGGGCATCCCAAAGCAGTCATTACGTCAGTGATTTCATCATCGAGCGCGGGAACGCCGATTTCGGAAGGTTTTCCGCATTTAACGGATATTATCGTGCAAAATTTGGACGGTACCGATCCGAAGGAAATCGCCGCCAAGGCGGATGTCGTCTTTACGGCTACTCCTTCGGGCGTGAGCTCCAAGCTGGTGCCGGGCTTGCTGGAAGAGGGGCTTAAGGTCATTGATTTGTCCGGGGATTTCCGGATCAAGGACAGCGCTACGTACGAAAAATGGTATAAGCACACCGCGCCGGATGCGGCCTATTTGGACCAAGCTGTTTTCGGTTTGTGCGAGCTGTTTGGAGAAGAAGTCGCCGGCAAGGACTTTATTTCCAATCCCGGCTGTTACCCGACGGCTACCCTGCTCGGTCTGGTTCCGGCCATCAGCGCCGGCTGGATCAATCCGAACAGCATCATTATTGATGCCAAGTCCGGCGTATCGGGTTCGGGACGCGGAACGAGCTTGACGACCCATTTTGCGGAAATTAATGAAAATTTCAAAGCTTACAAAGTGAATAAACATCAGCATATCCCGGAAATTGAGCAGGTGCTTAGCCAAGTGGCCGGTGAGCAGGTGACCGTGACGTTTACGACCCAGCTCGTGCCGATGACTCGGGGCATTATGAGCACGATGTATGCGAACTTGAACGGCGTGTATAACGACGAAGATTTTGTAGAGCTGTATCGGCAGTATTACCAAGGACGGCCGTTCGTGCGCGTGCGCGACACGGGCATTTGGCCGGCGACGAAGGAAGTGCTGGGCTCCAATTATTGCGATATCGGTTTTGCGGCGGATCCGCGGACGGGCCGGGTCACCATTATTTCGGTCATTGACAATATCGTCAAAGGTGCGGCAGGCCAGGCGATACAGAACCTGAATCTGATGATGGGATGGGAGGAGAATCTCGGACTCGGCTATACTCCGGTGTATCCGTAAGCGGGATGAACATAGACATGGGACAATTAACGACGTTTACGCAGGTGAAGGACGGATCGATCGTCACGCCGAAAGGCTTTTCGGCGGGAGGCGTGCACTGCGGACTCAAGAAGACGGATCGCCATGACCTTGGCGCGATCCTGTGCGAGGTGCCGGCCGTGGCTGCGGCCGTGTACACCACGAATGTGTTTCAAGCGGCACCGCTGAAGGTGACGCGCGAGAGCCTGCAGAACGGCACGCTGCAGGCTGTGATCGTGAACAGCGGCAACGCCAACGCGTGCACCGGGCAGCAGGGCGAAGCCGATGCCTATGACATGCGGGCGGCCGCAGCCCGCCACCTCGGTGTGGCGGAGCAGGACGTGGCCGTCGCGTCCACGGGCGTGATCGGCGAGCTGCTCAAGATGGACCGCGTGAACGCGGGCATAGAATCGCTGCCGCCGCGGCTCAGCAGCGCCAATTCGGGCGCGGAGGACTTCTCGCAGGCGATCCTCACCACGGACCTGGTGAAAAAAGAAGCCTGCGTATCGGTGTTGGTGAACGGCAAAGAGGTGACGATTGGCGGCGCCGCGAAGGGTTCGGGGATGATTCATCCGAACATGGCGACGATGCTCGCTTTTATGACGACGGACGCGGCCATTGACCAGGAAGCACTGCAGCAGCTGATGCGGCAGGCGACGGACGTGACGTTCAACATGATTACGGTGGACGGCGACACGAGCACGAACGACATGCTGATCGCTATGGCCAGCGGCCTGGCGGGGAACGAAGTGCTGACGCCGGCGCATCCGGACTGGGAGCCGTTTGCCGAAGGGTTTACGTATGTGTGCCGGAGCTTGGCCCAAGCGATTGCGCGAGATGGCGAAGGCGCGACGAAGCTGGTCGAAGTCAGCGTCACCGGCGCAGTCAGCGACCTGTCGGCGCGGGCGATCGCCAAGACGGTTATCGGCTCGAGCCTGGTCAAATCGGCCGTATTTGGCGCCGATGCCAACTGGGGACGGATCATCGCCGCCGTCGGGCGTGCGGGCGAGCCGGTAAATCCGGAGACGGTCGACATCCGGCTCGGCGATATCAGCGTATTGGAACAATCGCGTCCGGTCGCTTTTGATGAAGATAAAGCGTTGGCCTACTTGAAAGGGGACACCGTCCGCATCGTCGTGGATCTGCACGGCGGAGCCGGGCAAGCCACCGCCTGGGGCTGCGATTTGACTTATGACTACGTACGGATCAATGCGGCTTACCGGACATAAGGCGAAGGCAGCTGCAGGGGAGAGTGAATGCATATGAAGACGCTGGAGAATGAGCAGGGCTCCCATATTGGGGCGGATGGCCAGCAGATGTTTGTCATGAAGTGCGGGGGAAGCACGCTGGCGGCACTGCCGGATTCCTTCTTTGAGGATCTGAAGCAGCTGCAGCAGCAGGGCGTGCAGCCGGTCATCGTCCATGGGGGCGGTCCGGCGATTTCGGACAATCTCGCCAAGTTGGGCATTGAAACAGAATTCGTGAACGGCCTGCGCAAGACAACCGAGGACGTCTTGGATGTCGTGGAGATGGTGTTGGCCGGAACGATCAACAAGCAGATCGTGCGGCGGATCCAGAGCACGGGCGGCCGGGCTCTTGGCCTGTCGGGTGTCGACGGGGGACTGATCCAGGCCGAGCCGGTTGCCAACGCAGCCGAGGTTGGCCATGTCGGCGACGTTACCTATGTGGAATCGGCGATCGTTAAAGGCATTACGGCCATGGGCTACATGCCGGTCATCGCACCGGTCGGGGTGGACGCGGCTGGGCAGCGCTACAACATTAACGCCGATACCGCGGCGGGCGCCGTCGCTTCCCATCTGGGAGTCGACCGGATGATCGTGGTCACGGACGTGCCTGGCATCCTGAAAGCCGTGGACGGCGAGAAGCAGGTGCTGCCGTCGGTGACGGTGCAGCAAATCGAAGACATGATCGCCAGCGGCGACATTTACGGCGGCATGATTCCGAAGGTTCGGGCCGCGGTGAGCTGCATTCAGGGAGACGTGCAGGAAGTCGTCATCGTGGACGGCAGTGAGCCCCGGGTACTGAGCCGGGTGCTGCAGGGTGAAGTGTTGGGTACCCGCATCGTGCGGGATTAAGATAAAGGCAGGACCATTTAAACAGGGGCACAGGGAGGGACCTGCGGCTCCGGGAGAAGGAGTGATTAGGGATGAGTGCAAGCGAACAGGCAAGCTCATTGTTTCAGAACTATGCCAGATATCCGATCAGCCTGGTGAAAGGGCAAGGGAGCTGGCTGTGGGACGATAAAGGGAACAAATACCTCGACTTTATGTGCGGTCTGGCGGTGACCAATCTGGGCCATGCGCCGAAGAAAGTGACCGAGAAGCTGAAAGCTCAGCTGGATGAACTGTGGCATGTATCGAACCTGTTCCACATTCCGAACCAGGAAAAAGCAGCTTCTCTGCTGACGGCGAACAGCTGCGCGGATGCGGTGTTCTTCTGCAACAGCGGCGCCGAAGCGAACGAAGCGGCCATCAAGCTGGCCCGCCGCTACCACCAGAAAGTGAAAGGCACCGGACGCTTTGAAATCATCACCTTCCATCAATCCTTCCACGGACGTACGCTGGCTACCCTGACGGCGACCGGCCAGGACAAGGTAAAAGACGGCTTTCTGCCGCTGCCTGCCGGCTTCAAGAGCGTACCGCTGCATGATCTGGCCGCGCTGAAAGCGGCCATCGGCCCGGACACTGCCGCGATCATGATCGAGATGGTACTGGCGGAAGGCGGCGTGCTCGTCGTGCAGCCGGACTTCCTGAAGGCAGTGAAGGCGCTGTGCGAACAGCATGGGCTTTTGCTCATCCTCGACGAGGTGCAGACCGGCATGGGGCGTACAGGCAAGCTGTTTGCGTATGAGCATTACGGCATTGAGCCGGATATTTTCACACTCGCCAAAGGCATTGCCAGCGGGTTCCCGGCAGGAGCGATGCTCGGCAAAGGGTATCTGAAAGACGCGTTTACGCCGGGCAGCCACGGCTCGACCTTCGGCGGCACGCCGATCGCGACGGCAGCGATGATCGCCACGATCGAGACGATTCTCGAAGATCAACTGCCGCAGCGCGCCGCGGACATGGGCGAGTATTTGATCCAGCAGCTGAACGAAAAGGTCGCTGTGCATCCTTTTGTCAATGAAGTGCGCGGCTTGGGGCTGCTCATCGGCATCGAATGCAAGGAGCCGGTGAACGACATCGTGCTGGAAGGGCAGAAACGCGGGCTGCTGTTCGTGACCGCCGGTCCGAACGTGATCCGCCTGCTTCCGAACCTGTATATTACCAAAGAAGAAATCGATCAGGCCGTCGGCATGATTGCCGAGCTGATCCATGATCATACCGCAGTAAATAAGGCGTAGCCGGGCAGCATTTGAGCATGCGCTGATAAAGGAGGACGTAACGATGTTGAGCCAAACCGGGCTGCTGCAGGATATCGACCTGAAGGGAAGAGACCTGCTGGAGCTCGACGATTATACACCGGAAGAAATTCAGTACTTGATCGATCTGGCGATCGAACTCAAGCGCAAGCAGAAGAACGGCGAGGAATACCAGCCGCTGAAGGGCAAAACGATCGGACTTATTTTCGAAAAATCATCCACCCGAACCCGGGTATCGTTCGAAGTGGGGGCGTTCCAGCTCGGAGCCCACGCGCTCTTTTTAAGCAAAAACGACATCCAGCTCGGACGCGGAGAAATTATCAGCGATACGGCGCAGGTGCTGTCGCGTTATCTGGACGGTATCATGATCCGCACCTTCGGGCATCACAATGTGACGGATCTGGCGAAATACGCCTCCGTTCCCGTGATCAACGGCCTGAGCGATCTGGCGCATCCGTGCCAGGTGCTGGCGGACTACCAGACAATCTATGAGCACAAAGGCCAGCTGAAAGGCCTGAAGCTCGCCTACATCGGCGACGGCAACAACATGGCCCATTCCTTGATGATCGGCGGCGCCAAGCTGGGCGTAAACGTATCGATCGCAAGCCCGGAAGGGTACACCCCGGATCCGGCCGTGGTGAAGGCCAGCCAAGAGATTGCCAAGGAAAGCGGCGCGCAGATCGTCGTTACGCACAGTCCGGAAGAAGCGGTGAAGGACGCGGACGTCATTTATACCGACGTATGGGCCAGCATGGGTTTTGAGGAAGAGCAGAAGGTCCGCGAGGCGGCGTTCAAAAACTATCAAGTCGACGAGAAGCTGGCGCAGCTGGCGAAGGCAGACTACCTGTTTATGCACTGCCTGCCGGCACACCGTGGGGAAGAAGTGAGCGAAGGGGTCATCGACGGCAAAAACTCGGTTATTTTCGACCAGGCCGAAAACCGTCTGCACGCACAAAAAGCGCTGATGGCCGCATTGATGGGTTAAGATTAGTCAGGAGAGGGAGTTAAGACATGGCAAAAGAAAAAATCGTACTGGCGTATTCCGGAGGTCTGGATACGTCGGTCATTCTGAAGTGGCTTAAGGAAACGTATGACGCTGAAATCATCGCATTTACGGCCGATATCGGACAGAAGGAAGAGCTGGACGGTTTGGAGGAAAAGGCACTGGCTACCGGCGCCTCGAAAGTATACATTGACGATCTGCGCGACGAGTTCGCACAGGATTTCATCTTCCCGATGTTCCAATCGGGAGCGCTGTATGAGGGGCAGTACCTGCTCGGCACGAGCATTGCGCGCCCGCTGATCGCCAAGCGCATGGTGGACATCGCACGCGCGGAAGGCGCAACTGCAATCGCGCACGGCGCAACGGGCAAAGGGAATGACCAGGTGCGTTTCGAGCTGGCGGCTGCGGCCCTGGCTCCGGACATCAAGGTCATCGCTCCATGGCGTCTTGAGGAATTCCGCAACGAGTTCCCGGGACGCGCGGAAATGATCGCTTTTGCCGAGAAGCACGGCATCCCGGTAACAGCCTCTGCGGCGAAGCCTTATTCGATGGACCGCAACCTGCTGCATATCAGCTATGAGAGCGGCGTACTTGAGGATCCTTGGTTCGATGCCAGTGCTCCGGAAAATAAAGACATGTATCTGCTCAGCGTGTCTCCTGAGGATGCGCCGGATGAGGCGGAATATGTGGAGCTCGATTTTGTGCAGGGCAACTGCGTCGCCATTAACGGCGAGAAGCTGAACCCGCTGGCCGTAATGGAGCGCCTCAACGAGCTTGGCGGCAAGCACGGCATCGGCCGCGTAGACATGGTGGAGAACCGCTTTGTCGGCATGAAGAGCCGCGGCGTGTATGAAACGCCAGGGGGCACGATCCTTTTCACCGCGCACCGCAAAATGGAGTCAATCACGATGGACCGCGAAGTGATGAACCTGCGCGACAGCCTGATCACCCGTTACAGCACGCTCGTGTACAACGGCTTCTGGTTCGCACCGGAACGTTTGGCACTGCAGGCGCTCGTGACCGAAAGCCAGAAGAACGTGACCGGTACAGTGCGCGTGAAGCTGTACAAGGGCAATATCATCGCCGCCGGCGTGAAGAGCCCGGTCAGCCTGTACAACCCGGACATCGCCACGATGGAAGCCGATCCGACCCAAGCGTACGATCAAGGGGATGCTACCGGCTTTATCCATTTGAACGCCCTGCGTCTTAAAGTCGGCACAGGCGTGGCACAGAACAAATAATTTTTCCATGATATAATCAACAGCACAAGCATGTCGTAGGGAGGCCGTTCCTTGTCGGTCACGGGAAGGAGCGGCCCTCTGCTGTCAAGCAAGAGGGGAGAGAACGATAGTGGGCAAACTGTGGGGAGGGCGCTTTACGAAGCAGACCAACCATCTGGTAGACGAATATACGGCTTCGATCGGTTTTGACCAGGCGCTCGCCGAGGAGGATATTCAAGGCAGCCTGGCTCATGTGACGATGCTGGGCAAATGCGGAATCGTTCCGCAGGAAGACGTGGAGACGATCAAGGCGGGGCTGCAAACCGTGCTGGATAAAATCCGCCGCGGCGAAATCGAGTTTTCGGTGGCGGACGAGGACATCCATATGAACGTGGAGAAAAATCTGATCGCCGAGATCGGCCCGGTTGGCGGCAAGCTGCATACGGGACGCAGCCGGAACGATCAGGTGGCGACCGATATGCACCTGTATTTGCGCAAACGGGTCGTCGAGCTGGCCGGCATGCTGCATGAGCTGCAAAAATCGCTGATCGGACAAGCAAGGGACAACCTGGATACGATCATCCCAGGGTATACGCATCTGCAGCGGGCGCAGCCGATTCTGTTCGCCCATCATCTGATGGCGTACGTGTCCATGTTCCAGCGCGATATTGAGCGCCTAATGGACAGCTACAAGCGTATCAACGTCCTGCCGCTTGGCGCAGGAGCCCTGGCCGGGACGACGTTCCCGATCGACCGCCATTTCGTGGCGGAGCAGCTGCAGTTTGACCGGGTCTACGAGAACAGTCTGGATGCGGTCAGCGACCGCGATTTTATCGTGGAGTTCCTGTCCCACGCGTCCATCATCATGATGCATCTCTCCCGCCTGTCCGAAGAGCTGGTGTTGTGGAGCAGCACGGAGTTTAACTTTATCGAGCTGGACGACGCCTTCTGTACCGGCAGCAGCATCATGCCGCAGAAGAAAAACCCGGACGTGCCGGAGCTGGTTCGTGGTAAAACCGGCCGTGTGTACGGCAACCTGATGGGCCTTCTGACGGTGCTCAAGTCGCTGCCTTTGGCGTACAACAAGGATATGCAGGAAGACAAGGAAGGCATGTTCGACACGGTGGCCACGCTGGAGGGAGCCCTGCAGCTGTTTGCGCCGATGATCGCGACAATGAAGGTGAACAAGAGCCGCATGCGCGAAGCGGTCAACCAGGACTTCTCGAATGCGACGGACATCGCCGACTTCCTCGTGGGCAAAGGGCTGCCGTTCCGCCAGGCGCATGAAGTCATCGGTAAAACGGTGCTGTACTGCATCCAGCAGGGCAAGTACCTGCTTGACCTGACGATGGAGGAGTTCCAGCAGTTTTCGCCGCTGTTCGACGACACGATTTATGAGGTGCTGCGGCCGGAAACCGTCGTGAACGCTCGCAATGTGTACGGAGGCACGGCGACGGATCAGGTGGCGGAAGCGATTAAACGCGGTGAGGTGCTGCTCAGCATGACAGAGCAGTGGCTTGCCGAGCACGTATAAACGATAGCCATTACGGTGTGGTTATGTGATTGAGCAGATCAGAAATAGCAGATAGTAAAAGGCGCTTCCCTTGTGGAGGCGTCTTTTTTCGTTGGGTCCCCCCATTTTTTCGTTTGCCGTATTTACAACATAACAATGTTATGTTACATTAATTCTGCGAGGAGGATGTGCAATGAACGAAGAAGAGATTTCCAAAAAGGAACTGCTGGAACTGACCGGGATTTCCTATGGACAGCTGTACCGCTGGAAGCGGAAAAACCTCATTCCCGAGGAATGGTTTATCCGCAAGTCTTCCTTCACGGGACAGGAGACCTTTTTTCCAAAGCAAAAAATACTGCAGCGTATAGACCGCATTCTCAATATGAAGGACGGTTTGTCCCTCGACGAGCTGGCCGATGTGTTTTCACCGAGCTCCGGCGAAGTATCGATCACTCCCGGCGAGCTTTTACAACGTAACATTGTTACAAATATGACGCTGGATCTGTTCGAACAGGAGCTGGGGAAACAGGACGTGCTGACGTTCGCCGACGTTCTCTCGGTCTATGTACTGGAGAAGCTGCTCAAGAGCGGAGAAATAACCCGGGATGAAGGCAAGATGCTGTTATCCCTCATGCGGGATCATTACGCTAAAGTGGCAAGCAGACCGTGCGAGCTGGCGCTCGTCCGCAAAATGGGCGTGCCGCTGCTGCTGCTAATCGAGACTACCGAGCATGTATATGTGGACCGGGATGCCAAGTGGGTGTTCCGCCTGCCTTTAAGGGGCTGTATCGAGGAATTGAAATTAAAAATCAACCAATCGGAGGTTTGAGGCGATGGAGCGGGAACAAAGACATGACATGTCGATGTCGGGCATCGGGACGGTGGCGTCCGGTGTGTATAAAACGGTTAGGATTGACGGGATCAGCAAGGTGAAGGGAGATATCGACTGCATTACGCTGGATTCCAACGGCACCCTGAACATTTCGGGTTCGGTGCTGGGGGAAACGGTCAAGATCAACGGGACGATGTCGATCGGCGGCAATTTATCGGCCGAACGTTTGATTCTGGACGGCATGGGATCGGTCAAAGAGATGACCCGCTGCAGCGAATCTGCTGCGATCAACGGCCAAGTCACCCTGGAAAAGGGGCTCAACAGTGAGAAAGTGGAAGTGTCGGGCAGCCTGAAGTCGAGAGGGGACGTGCAGTGCGAGGTGCTTTCGGTTCACGGCGGCTTTAACGTGGATGGGCTGGTGAATGCTGGCGAGATCGACTTGAAGATGAGCTTGGCCAGCAAAGCCAAGGAAATTGGCGGGGATCATATTACCGTGCGCCGATTGAAGAAAGCGCCTGTTTTGCTGCAGTTGGCCCCTGTCTTCAACAACCGCCTGAAGGCCGATCTCATTGAAGGGGACTTCGTGGACCTGGAATATACCGAAGCGGATGTCGTCCGCGGCAGCGAAGTACGGATCGGCCCCGGCTGCAAAATCGGCAGAGTCGAATACAAGGTCGATTTCAAGCGGGACGGAGACGCTCAGGTCGGATCGGCGAAGCAGATCTGAATCTGCGCTGAAACCAGCTGCTAGGCAGCAATAGAGCAACGTTCGAACACGGGTGCATGAGACAACATTCAGGGAATGCCCGGACGACCGGGTATTCATAAGGGAGGAAAAGGTCATGACGGCAAATGGAAACCGCCAAGGGCTTGGCGATATCAAAATCACGGGCAGCGGGAGCTCGGGAGGCGGAACCTTTAACCAGGTCAAAATTATGGGTGACGCGGAAATCAGCAGTACGGCGGACTGCGGGCTGTTTAAATGCCTGGGCACGGCTCAGGTGAACGGCTCCCTGATCGCGGAAACCGCATCCGTCAACGGAACGCTGAACGTCCGGGAGAACCTTCGGGGCGGACTGCTGAAGTCTCAGGGCGGGGTAAGCGTGTCCGGGGATCTGCAGTTGAAAAGCATCAGCATTAACGGCGAGCTGGCCGTCGGCGGCAATGTGTCTTCGGATTTCGTCAAGATCAACGGCGGCCTCCGGGCGGCGTCCGGCCAGACGGAGGAGCTGCTCGTGCGGGGCGTAGTGGAAGTCCCGGGCATGCTGAACGGCGAGCTCGTCGAGATTAAAATGTATGGACCGAGCCGGATTGGAGAGCTCGTAGGTGCCAAGATCACCGTCAAGAAAGGGCTGGAGATTCCGTTGTTCGGGAAGATGACTTCCCATTACGACGGCGGGGAGCTCAGCGCGGAGAGCATTGAAGGCGACGTCGTTTATCTGGAGAACACCAAGGCTGCCGTCGTCCGGGGCAGAAGGGTAAACATCGGTAGCGGATGCGAGATCGGATTGGTGGAGTATACGGACGAATTCAAGCAGGACACGGCGGCAAGTGTAGGCCGGTTTGTCCGGCTGGGATAAGATATTTTACAAACTTATAAAGGGGTAGTGCGTAACATGGCAGTGAAAAAGAACAGGCTGGGTCTGATCGTCGCCGGTCTGCTGCTCGGCGTGCTGATCGCCGCGATGGATAACACAATCGTCTCCACCGCAATGGGGACGATTGTCGGCGAGCTTGGCGGTCTGGACCAATTCGTCTGGGTCACCTCCGCGTATATGGTGGCAGAGATGGCCGGCATGCCGATCTTCGGCAAATTGTCCGATATGTATGGAAGGAAAAGATTTTTCGTATTCGGGATCATCATGTTCCTGCTGGGTTCGGCCTTGTGCGGGACGGCGCACAGCATTACCGAGCTGAGCATTTACCGCGCGATTCAGGGAATCGGCGGCGGGGCGCTGGTGCCGATTGCATTTACGATCGTGTTTGATATTTTCCCGGTGGAGTCCAGAGGCAAGATGGCGGGCATGTTTGGCGCCGTATTCGGGGTGTCGAGCTTGTTCGGGCCGCTTCTCGGAGCGTATATCACCGATTATCTGGAGTGGCGCTGGATTTTCTATATTAACCTGCCTTTAGGCATTGCAGCCTTTCTGCTGGTGGTGCTGTTCTATCATGAGTCTCATGAGCATTCCAAGCAAAAGATCGACATTTGGGGAGCCGCTACGCTGGTGGGCTCCGTGGTCAGCCTGATGTTCGCGCTGGAGCTGGGCGGCAGCAAATACGCCTGGGATTCACCGGTCATTATCGGATTGTTCGCCGCGTTTGCCGTGCTGATGATCGTCTTCCTGGCCGTGGAGGCCAAGGTGGCCGAACCGATCGTGTCCTACGACATGTTCCGCAAAAGACTTTTCGCCTTCAGCAGCGCAGCGGCTTTGTTCTATGGGGCGGCTTTCATTACTGCAGCCGTGTACATTCCAATTTTCGTGCAAGGGGTAATGGGCGGAAATGCAACTAACTCCGGGTTGATACTACTTCCGATGACACTGAGTTCCGTAGTTGCCTCGCAAGTAGGGGGTATGCTGTCCACCAAAATGTCGTTCCGCAGCGTCATGATCCTGTCGGCAGTCATTTTCGGCGGCGGCATGCTGCTGCTCGGCACGATTACGCCGGAGACGACGCGGATGATGCTGTCCATCTATATGCTGGTCGCCGGCTTCGGGATGGGATTTTCGTTCTCCGTGCTCGGGATGTCGGCCATCCAGGGTGTGGACGCCAGACAGCGGGGCTCGGCCAACTCGACGATTTCCTTCCTGCGCTCGCTGGGAATGACGGTGGGGATTACGATCTTCGGCATCATCCAGCGAAATGACTTCCATGACCGGCTTAGCAGCACCTTGGGCGGAGCTTCCGGCCAGAATATGCCGGCCACGATGGATCCGCAGCAGATGCTTTCGCCGGAGCGTAGAGCGCTCATCCCGGCACCGGTCATGGAGAAGATCAGCAGCGCGCTATCCGTCTCCGTGGACCATGCGTTCCTGTGGGCCGTGATACCGGCGGCACTAGCGCTAGTATCGGTTTCGCTGATGGGCGGATCACGGCTGCAAATGTCCCAGATGGGACCGGGAGCGCGTAAAGATGGGGCGCATCATTAATGAAAACGTGATTTGGAGTCTTTCTTTCTTGGAAGTGAAGAAGCTGTGGCGAGCCTTGGCTTCTTCTTTATTTTGGCAAGTGTGTGCAATTCACGGTGCTTGTATCTATGTATTTCTAGTCCTTAACGGAGTGATCAGATAAACCAGGGACTCATTTGTAGAAGCAGTAGTAACGATCAAGGGTTTTAAAGGACTTGCATATTGAATGCTGATCCATTCGCTGTCAATTACACGTATGATGTCCTGCATATACTTCCCGTTGAAAGCAATACGAAATGGCTCCCCTCGGAAGTCCTGCACAGGAGTAGTCTCATGAACATCGCCAACTTCCGGCGTATTGGAGCTTAATTCCAAAGAATGGGGTGTTCCATTCAGCAGAACCGTTTGCCCGCCCGCAACCAAATTAACCCGCTCAATCGCGCTGAGAAAGGCTGCTGAGGAAACCCGAACTTCCGTTACATATGTGGCGTTGGTCATCGTTTCCATTGGCGGGAAGGATCCGGTTATTAGAGGAATGTAAGCCGCGAGATCTTGATTCTGTATAACCATCCGGTGATTGCTGAAGGAGATCCGCAGCTTCTCTCCGGACAGCAGCTTGGAGACATGCTTTAAATATGCGGAAGGTATGATGGCCTCAACTTCATTGCTCAGATTGCGGTTAAGAAGGATAGTGCATGAAGCCAGGCGCACACAGTCTGTAGCCATCAGCTTCATTGAGCCATTTGCAATGTGAAACAGGGTGCCGGTTAATACTGGCCTGGGTTCATTGGATCTGGCGGATGCAAAAACGACCTGCTGAACCATTTTTTTAAATTGAGAGCTCGATAGCTCCACATCCAACAGGTGGTTTCCGAGGTCTGGAACGGAACAGCTATCCTCTGGATCCATTCCGTAGAGGCGGAATACAGTACTGCCCGAGCTAATCTTTAATAGGAAAGGCGGCTGTGTTTCCAGGGTCACGACTCCGGCAGGCAGCTTGCGAATCATGTCCGCAAATAGACGCGAGGGTACGGCGATGGACCCCGTTTGATAGTGTCCCTCATCGAGTGGAAGCTTTGCTTGAATGACCATTCCCGAGCTTGTTCCTGATGCAAGAGTCAGTCCATTCAGACTCGTATGTAAATGAATCATAGAGTTCTGCGGTTGTGCCGAGGATACCGACGCTGCGACGGCAACCTGTTGAACGGTTTGAGCCAGAAGATCACCTGGGATACGGACGAGCACGGGCGTCACCTTTTTCTTTTAATTTTGGTCGGAAAAATAATGTTCGATCATTCCACGCAGAACTTCAGACCGAGTAAACTGATGGTCGTCGCAGTAGGCATCCAGACGGTCCCATGTTGTCTCGGATAAAGTTAACGATACTTTGCGGGTCGTCCCGATCCCTTTTCTGCCTGCTCCTCGGCGCGCTCCGCCACGGGTAAACATGAAGCTCAACTGCCCTTCCTTATCGGGGATGCCGATTTTTACTTTGTTTTGCCGCTCCATGATTATGCCTCCTGTTTGAATAAGGTAACTTATTTCAAATGTTTTCTAATATTAATCTATCACAGTTCGAAAGTGTTGGGCAAGAAGTACTCCTTTTAGCGCCAAGCGAATCAACCCACCCAAAACGGGGTATAAAAGGGTAAAAGAATCGAAAAGGAGTGAGCGTCATGAAAATCATTATTACGCAGGCGGAAGCGGTAGAGAAAGGCATCTGGGGCGAAGTCATGAAGATGTTTGGCGTCGAGGCCGAAGAGGAAGTGTGGCCGAGCGAGGAGTACATTTTGACGGAGGAACAGGCGCGCCGGATCGGGATTATTCAGTAGAGCTCACATATAATTATAAAAAGGGTGTCTCCAGCGGTTTCGTTAAACCGGCGGAGGCACCCTTTTGCTTCGTTTGGAATTATAGCTGACAATCCATTGCTGCCCTTCATCTGCCCTCAGAAGTTCGGCCCGCTTACGCCGTCCTCCACGATTTGCTCTTCCGAGCCCGGAGCAGGGCTCCCCTCTCCCGAATCTTCTGTATGGACCGCGATCAGCCGGTTTTGCGGACGGTACGTATCACGGGAAATACGTTTGCGCGATACCTCCTTGCCGTCCACTTTCTTGATTTGATAAGTCTCGACGACGTAGCCGGGTTTGCCGCTCTGCAGGACCTCCTGGCCGCCGACCGGAAGGGTCGGATTCTGCACGAACTTCTCGGTGACCGGGAGAGTTTCGACCGTGCGGGACATGAGGTCATAGGTGACATTTTTCGGGAAGGTGCCAAAAAATTTGACGATCAGATTCCGATCCTTGACTTCGGCCTGAATCAGCAGCGACTTGCCGGTATTGTTCCGGAAGCGGAAGTTGATCGAGCCTTCGGCAAACGTGGCGTCCTGTCCTTTCGGCAAGTAGCTGACCGGCAGGGAATGGTTGCGCCGCTCGACGATTTCAAGCCCGGTCCGGACGGCCGCGTTGTACACCGTGCTGGACACCTGGCAGATGCCTCCGCCTACTCCGGGCACCAGCTTCCCGTTCAGGATGACCGGCGCCTCCTGGAACCCGTATTTTTCCTCTGCCTTGGCAATGACCTTGCTGTAGTCAAATACGTCACCCGGCTTCAGCACCATGCCATTCACCGCTTTGGCGGCGGAATCGACATTGTATACCCTTCCCGGCCCGCTCGAACCGAGCCCGGTGGAGAACTCGATGATCTTTCGCTCGATTCCTTCTTCCTTGAGGCTGCCGATCGTGACATTCGGCACCATCCGGTACAGGGGAAGGTCCAGGCTGAGCTTGGGCTTTTCACCGCCGGCAATCAGGGCGAAGTCCTTCGGAATCAGCGCCGTCATCTGCTCCTTGAGCGTGTTCCAGTCAATCCGTGAGACCGAAACCTCCGGCGTGTACACGACCTCGTCTTTCCCTGAGATCCGCCGCGTGGCTTCCACCGGAAGGCCGAAATGCTCCTGCTCCCACTCCGGCGTAAATTTCTCCTTCAGCGCGGAAATGTCCCAGTGGGGCACGATGTTCCAGTCCGTCTGAAAATGCCAGCGGTATTTCAGCTGGTCCAGCCAGCTCCCTTCATGCAGCTTCGCAACCGCCTCTTTAAAGGCGTGCGCTTCAAACGAAACGCCGGCTTCCTTCAGCGTCAGCTGGGCATCGGGAATGCCTTTGGCGGCCACGGACAGCGTCAAGGGAATGCTCTCCATCTGTCTGAGACGGGCGTCCAGCAGCTTAAGCGCCTCATCTGAATTTTTTCCTCCGAGCGGGTAGCCGGCAACCTGGATCTTATCCGGAAGGGTGTTTTGTCCGATATAAAGATGTACCCACCCGGCGGTGACGGAACCGATCAGCAGGATGCTGGCGATAATGATCAGGCTCAAATGAATTTTTTTCATAGGGTTCCCACCTCTTTCGCTTCCTCTTCATCGTGATTGATGCTGTCTTTCCATATATATGTAGGCAAAGTGGAAAAATTTCGGGTACTCAAAAGGTAACAATTTTGTTACAATGAAACACATCGTGATGATTCCTACGCTTTTTTAAAGGAATTAGCTGGAATGTGTCGAATTTATAATGGCTGATTATGTAATTAGGAAGTGATGAACGAAGTGATTGAAATGCAGGACGTATGGAAGACCTACCAGAATGGAACCCATGCATTGCAAGGCGTATCGGTCAAGATCGACCGCAACGAATTCGTATACGTCGTCGGACCGTCCGGCGCAGGCAAATCGACATTCATGAAGCTTATTTATAGAGAAGAAGTGCCGACCAAAGGGCAAATCTCTGTGAACGGTTTTAATATCGGCAAGCTGAAGCAGCGGAAAATTCCGTATGTGCGCCGGAATATCGGCGTCATTTTTCAGGATTTCCGCCTTCTTCCGACGCTGTCGGCATATGAAAACGTGGCTTTTGCCATGGAAGTCATCGAAGCGCCGAAGCGGCAGATGAAAAAGCGCGTGATGGAGGTGCTGGATCTGGTTGGACTGAAGTCCAAAGCCACCCGCCTTCCGGCGCAGCTGTCCGGGGGGGAGCAGCAGCGGATCGCGATCGCGAGAGCCATTGTGAACAACCCGGCGGTCATTATCGCGGACGAGCCTACCGGCAACCTGGACCCCGAAACTTCATGGGGCATCATGCAGCTGCTTGATGAGATCAATTTCCGCGGAACGACCATCGTCATGGCCACCCACAACAAGGAGATCGTGAACACGATGCGCAAGCGCGTCATCGCGATCGAGCACGGCAACATTGTACGCGACCAGCAGAGAGGGGAGTACGGGTATGACTTTTAACACCTTTCTGCGGCATTTGCGGGTCGGGTTTAACAGCATCTTCCGCAACGGGTGGATGACCGTAGCCTCCGTTACCTCCATCGTGGTATCCCTGTTCGTGCTCGGGGTATTTATCATCCTGGTGCTCAATGTCAACGCTTTGGCCGACAAGGCCGATAAACAAGTGCAGATCCGCGCTTATCTCAACCTGAACGTCGACCAGAAGCTGCGCGAGAAGGTGCAGAACGAAATCTCCGCGATGCCGGAGGTCAGCAAAGTGCAGTTTATTTCCAAAGAGCAGGGCCTCACCGATTTCCGCAAAAGTATGGGAGACGAGGGGAAGGAGCTGCTGGAAGGCTTCAGCAAGGATAACAACCCGCTGCCGGACACGATTATGGTCGAGGTGATCGAGCCGACGACGGTTCCGTTCGTCGCCCAGAAGATCGAGGCGCTGAACACGAGCCATACGGAGCAGCCGATCATGAAAGTGAAGTACGGCAAAGGCACAATCGAAATGCTGTTTAAAGTGACGCGCCTGGTGCGCAACATCGGGTTTATTTTCGTGGCCGGCCTCGCCGTCATGTCGATGTTCCTGATCTCCAACACCATTCGCGTTACGATTCTTGCCCGCCGCCGGGAAATCAGCATCATGAAGCTGGTCGGGGCGACGAATTATTTTATCCGCTGGCCGTTCTTCGTGGAGGGCACCCTGATCGGCCTGATCGGGTCCGTCATCACGGTGGCGCTGCTGTTCGTCGGTTATGACCGGTTGGCCGCCTCCATCGGCTCGGATTTTACGCTCCAGATGTCCCTTCTCCCGCTGAGCCAGCTGTGGCAGTGGGGAGGATTACTGATTGTCCTCGGCGTGCTGATCGGCATGTGGGGAACGACCCTATCTATTCGCAAATTTTTGAAGGTATAAGAACAAGAACGATAAGCAGCTGACGGAGAGTCTTGGTTATACAGGAGAAACTTTTGGAAAAGGACGGGGAACGCAAGTTGAAAAAGATCGCCACATGTTTGGCCGTAGTTATGATCGCAGCGGCTGTATTTCAGCCTTCGGAAGGTCTGGCAAAGAAAAAAACGGTCGATGAGATCGACCATGAACTGAGAGTGCTGCAGCAGCAGGCGAAGACCGCCAAGCAGCAGAAGAGCAAGGCGGAAGCCCAGAAGCAGGAAGCGCAGCATTACAAAAATAAAACGACTCAAAACCTTCAATACGTCATGAACCAGATTAATACGGTGAGCAACACGATGACCAAATTGACGGTTCAAATTGACGATACGCAGGACAAGCTTCATCAGACCGCGGCCGAGCTGGATGCTGCCGAAGAGCGGATCCAGTCGCGGGAGAAAATGCTGGAATCGCGGGTACGGCTTATGTATACCGACGGCAACGTATCCTACTTGGAAGTGCTGCTCTCATCGACCAGCTTCTCCGATTTCCTGGAACGGGCCGATGCGCTGAAGGAATTCGTAGACCAGGATAAAGATTTGCTGGAACAGCACAAGAAGGACAAGGCATTGGTGCTGGCTAAGAAAAAGGAACTGGAGTCGGATTACGCCAAAGCCAAGGATTTGTATGCCCAGATGGAAGACCAGAAGGCCATTCTGGCTGAAAACGAGCGGCAGAAGCAGATTCTGATCGCACAGTACGACCAGAAGATTGAAGAGTCCGACGATACCAGTGAAGAGCAGGATCAGCTGCTCGTCACGCTCGTCAGCAAGCGTGCTTCCCTGGAGCAGGAGAAGAACAAGCTGAAGGCCGAAGAAGCGGCGAGAAAGGCGGCGGCAGCCAAAGCGGCTGCTGCAAAGAGAGCGGCTGCAGCAGCGGCAGCGGCCAAGAAGAGGAGCGCCACAACGACGGTTGAAAGCTCGGGCGGCTTCTCGGGCAGCGGCGGACCGCTGTATATGCCGGTTAGCGGAGCCCGCATTTCTTCGCCTTTCGGCCGAAGAGTCCATCCGGTTACGGGGGAAGTCGGCAAGATGCATAAAGGGGTGGACCTTGCGGTTCCGCAGGGAACGCCGATCCACGCCGCTGAAACGGGAACCGTCACGCTGGCCGAATGGTGGAGCGGTTACGGGTACTGTGTCATCATCGATCATGGGGACGGAATGTGGACCCTCTATGGACATATACGTGAAGGCGGTATTAAAGTAAAGGTAGGCGAGCATGTCAGCCGCGGTCAGGTGATTGCAGAATCCGGCGCAACGGGACAAGTCACGGGGCCTCACCTTCATTTTGAAGTCCGTCAGAATGGAACGCCTGTGGACCCGATGCCGTATCTGTAGACCGTATAAATATTCCGTACAAGCCGAACATATACTAGGATGGTTAAGTCTGGTCATAAGAGGTTCGGCCGGAAAATAAAAGGCGGTGAAACTTACTTTGAAGAAACGTACGGTCGCATTGTTGGTCGTCGTAGGTATGCTGTTGGGAAGCGTACTGACCCTCGTGTTAACAAGCGCAAGCTTTGCGAATCAGGCCTCGACGGGCCAGGGCGTGCTAGCGAGCGTGGTCAGCGGCGGCTTGAAGCAGGATGAAGCGAAGAAAATCGGTACGGCTCTGGATCTCATCCAAGGCAATTATTACGAGGATGTGGACCGGAGCAAGCTGGTGGACGGTGCCATCAACGGCATGATGGAATCGCTGGAAGATCCGTACTCGACTTATATGGGTAAGCAAACGGCACAGGAATTTGAGGAGAGCATCGAGGGCTCGTTCAGCGGCATCGGTGCCGAAGTGTCCTCGGAAGACGGCAATGTCGTCATCGTGTCTCCGATCAAGGGATCGCCTGCGGAAAAGGCAGGACTCCGCGCCAAGGATATCATCCTGACGGTGAACGGAGAATCGCTGAGCGGGCTTGAGCTGAACGATGCGGTATCGAAAATCCGCGGTCCGAAAGGCAGCGAGGCGAAGCTGACGGTCCGCCGCAGCGGCGTATCGACGCCGCTTCAGTACACTATCGTGCGCGACGATGTCGATCTGGAGACCGTCAATGCCCACATGGAACCGGGTAAGGTAGGCGTGATTGAAATTACCCAGTTCTCTCTGAACACGGGCGATCGCTTCAAGGAAGAGTTGGCGAAGCTCGAGAGCGAAGGCATGAAGGGCCTCGTCATCGATGTCCGGAACAATCCCGGCGGCGTGCTGTCCGTCGTGATCGATATCGCCGAGCAATTCGTGCCGAAAGGCAAGCTGATCGTTCAGGTTGAAGACAAGAACAAGAAGCGCGAGAAGAGCGAGTCCAAGGGAACGGGCAAAGACTATCCGGTCGCCCTCCTGATGAACAAGGGAAGCGCCAGCGCATCCGAAATTCTGGCAGGTGCCTTGCAGCAATCGGCCGGAGCGAAGCTGATCGGTGAAAACTCCTTTGGTAAAGGAACCGTACAGACGAGCTTCGACAAGCAAATGGGCGACGGCAGCCTGCTCAAGATTACGATCGCGAAATGGCTGACGCCAAACGGCAGCTGGATCCACAAGAAGGGGATCAAGCCTGACATTGCGGTGGATCAGCCGGATTACTTCTCGGTGGCTCCGATCAACAAGGACAAATCGCTGGAATACAACATGAATAACACTGACGTGAAGAGTGCGCAGATCATGCTGGACGGACTTGGCTTCAAGCCTGGACGCAAAGACGGATTCTTCGATGAGAAAACCGTGGCGGCCGTCAAGTCGTTCCAAAGCAGCGCGAAGCTGAGCGCGAACGGTGTCATTGACGCGAAGACGGCGGAAGCACTCGAGAACGCGCTGATCGAGCACATCCGGGATCCGAAATACGATAATCAATTGAACCGCGGGATCGACGAGGTGCGGAAGGAAATTGCCGCTGCCGCGTCGAATCGTTAAGAAGGCTGATCTTTAGCCTTCTTTTTTTCTTGCGTCTGATGTCTGTCCTGGATATGCGTAAATGTCATGGTAAAGGAGCGTGGTGACGGATTGGATGTCGCATTGGAACTGCTGTGGAAGTTGGGGGATGCTTTGTTACAGCTGCTGACGCAGCCGTTTTATTATATTTCGATCATTTTGATGGCGCTGGTATACCGCAGGCAGGTGCTGCTGGAGAGAAAGCTGTTCTCCGTCCGGCTGCACAGCTGGGGGCTGCAGACATGGCGGACCTTTTGGGGCGGACTGCTGGCCGGGATCGGCGTCTCGGTGGCCGCAGCGTTTTTGGGAATTTCGCTGACCACGGAAGCGGTCATTTGCATTTGGGTGGTAGCCATCGTGCTGCTGCTGTTCCGGGTAAGGTATTTATGCTTTGCTTACGCCATTGGGATCTTGGGCGTGATTCAGTTTGTGATGGGGCTGTTTTCCTGGAGTCCGGACGGGTTCCTGAAAACGGTGAAGGATACGGTAGCGGGTCTGGATATTCCTGCCCTGCTTGCCTTGGTAGCCGTGCTGCACTTGGCTGAGGCGCTGCTTATCCGCCTGCAGGGAGCGTCGTTTGCTAATCCGCTCTTTATTGAAGGGAAGCGAGGCAAGCTCGTTGGAGGCTATCAGATGCAGGTGTTCTGGCCGATTCCTCTGTTTCTGCTGATTCCAGGAGCCTCGGATACCGTTCTACCTTGGACGCCTTTATTTGGCGGAGACGGATGGAGCGGCGGCTTCAGCATGATGGCGCTGCCGGTGGTGATCGGCTTCAGCGAAATGACGCAGAGCCTGCTTCCGCAGGTGAAGGCCGATCGGACGTTCAAACGCCTCCTTATCTATGGTGTCGTACTGCTGGCTTTCAGCATCCTGTCGGCTTGGTGGAGCCCGCTGGCGCTTGTGGCGGCCTTGATCGCCTTTGTGCTTCATGAAGGGCTGGCCTGGTACAGCCGGTATGAGGAGCAGCACCGGAGTCCGGTGTTTGTCCATCCTGCGCAGGGGCTGAAGGTGCTGGCCGTCATTCCCAGGAGCCCTGCCGAAGAGCTGGGCATTGCGGCCGGCGAATCGATTATGAAGGTGAACGGCATAGCGATCCGGTCCAAAGAGCAGCTGCATCTGGCGATCCGTAAAAACCCGGCCTTCTGCAAGCTGGAAGTGCAAAACCTGCAGGGTGAAGTCAAGTTCCTGCAGCGGGCGATCTACGACGGGGATCATCACCAACTTGGCGTTATCCTGGCTCCGGACCCGGATGCCGGTGTGGCACTGGTGCTGAAGCCGGTCAATCTGTTTCAGCTGATCGGTATGAAAATTCATGCCCGCAGCAAGTCGTCCACCCCTGCATCGCATGATGCGCGGGAAGCCGACATGTAAGGTAAGAACGCAAAAAGCGTGGGAGCTTCAGAGCTTCCACGCTTTTTTTGTCTTATGAAAGGGCCAATCGGTGTTTTACCGGCGAAGCAGGAGGTTACGAATTATTCCTGAAGCTGGCGGAGGACGATGATCTCCACCCGGCGGTTTTTCTGCCTTCCGGCTTCGGTGCCATTATCCCCGACAGGACGCGTATCTCCGTATCCGGCGTACTGGAATTCGTCCGGGTTCAGATGCTTTTGGTCAAGGAAAAACCGCAGGACCGACAGCGCCCGTGCTCCGGAGAGCTCCCAATTGTCTTTGTAATTCGAAGCGTGTACGATCGGCAGATTGTCGGTGTGACCCTCGATGCTGATCACCGTGCTCAGGTTTTTGAACAGGCTGGCGAGCTTGTCCAGCACCGGTGCCGAGCCGGGCTTTAGGTCCGCTTTGCCGACATCGAACATAAATTGGTCGCTCAGCGTAATGGAGATGCCTTGAGGCTCGTCCGCTACAAATATCTGGTCCTCCAGCCGGTTATCCTTCACATACTGCGAAATGACCTGCATCAGGTTCTGGAGCTCCTGCTCCTGCTTGCGGAAGGCAAGCTCCCGTTCGGTCAGTTCCTGAGAGCCGCTGTTCTGCGGTTTTTTGGCCGTGTCGGGATTTCGATGCGTATTTTTGTCCGCCTGGCCGGTGATGCCGGATCCCTTCTCGAGGATCGAATCTCCGCTTTTGAACGTATGCTGCAGGGATTGTGTAATCGCTTCGTACTTCTCAACGTCCAGCCGGCTCATCGCGAACATCATCACGAAAAAGATCAGGAGCAGCGTGATCAGGTCCGCATAAGTGATCAGCCACCGGTCCCGGCCGCCGTCTCCTTCGCTTTTCCTCCGGCCTTGGCGTCTATTCCGCTGTCTCATCGATGAATTCCTCCTTCACGGCAGGGGCATGATAGCTGTCCACCGGTGTGAAGGAAACGAGCTTTTTACGCACCATGTTGGGGTGCTCGCCGTTCTGAATCGCCAGAATGCCCTGCATCAAAAGTTCCAATTGCTGAATTTCATCGGCGCTGCGGGACTTAATTTTCGACGCAATGGGTAAAAAGATAATATTGGCGCTTGCCACGCCGTATAACGTAGCGGTAAAAGCAACCGCGATCGACGGCCCGAGATCGGTTGGCTCGGACAAGCTGCCGAGGACATGGATCAGCCCCATAACGGTGCCGATGATACCCATGGTCGGGGCGTAGCCGCCTGCGGACTCGAATATTTTGGCGTAGTTTTCATGCTTTTGCTCTACAGCGTCCATTTCGAGCTCCATAATCTGTTTGATCTGGGATTCTTCCGTTCCGTCGACGACCAGCTGAATGCCTTCGCGAAGGAACGAGTTGTGATGGTCCATAGCCATTCTTTCAAGGGAGAGCACTCCGTTGCGTCGGGCCGCCGTGGCCATGCCAACCAAGTCTTCGATCAGCTGGTTCGTATCCTCGGCCGGTTTGCTGAAGGCAAAGCGCAGCGCTTTGGGAATCGTCTTGAGCCGGTGAAGCGGGTAACTGACAACGACAGCGGCAATAGTTCCCCCGAATACGATCAGGGCGGCCGCTGCCTGCATTAATCCATTAATCTGACCTCCTTCCCATAAAAAGCCACCTACCAGCGCGGCAAGTCCCGCCAGGATGCCCAGTATTGTTGTGATTTCCATGTTGTGCTATCACTCCTGTTCATGAGTTAGGGTTTGCATACGGCACTTGATCAGAGTATAATAGACGGGAACAAATATTCTTATTTCAACAATGATTTCCTATAGCTTATATCGGGAAATCTCGACATATAGTTTAGAATATCTATTTTAGATGATAAGGGTGATGTTGGGCAATGAGCGATATTGTCGTCAGTACCAAGACGTTTGAGCTTGAGTCGGAATACACACCGCAGGGCGACCAGCCGAAGGCCATTACCGAGCTGGTGGAAGGCCTGAAGCAGGGGAAGAAGCATCAGACGCTGCTCGGTGCGACCGGTACCGGCAAGACCTTTACCATTGCGCAGACCATCGCCAAGGTGCAGCGGCCGACGCTGGTCATCGCGCATAACAAGACGCTTGCCGCCCAGCTGGCGAGCGAATTCAAGGAGTTTTTTCCGAACAACTCCGTCGATTACTTTGTGAGTTACTATGATTACTATCAGCCGGAAGCGTACATCCCTTCTTCGGATACGTATATTGAGAAAGATTCGAGCATCAACGAGGAGATCGATAAGCTGCGCCACTCCGCGACCAGCTCGCTGTTCGAGCGGCGGGACGTTATTATCGTGGCGAGCGTCTCGTGTATTTACGGCTTGGGTTCGCCGATGGAATACTCCAGCATGCTGCTGTCGCTGCGCGTAGGTATGGAGAAGCCGCGCAATCAGATTTTGTCGCGCCTGGTGGACATCCAATACCAGCGCAACGACATCAACTTCGTGCGTGGGACGTTCCGTGTTCGCGGCGACGTCATTGAGATTTTCCCGGCTTCCAAGGGGGAACAGGCGATCCGCGTGGAGCTGTTCGGGGACGAGATCGAACGGATTACGGAGATCGACGTCCTGACCGGTGAGCTGATCGGTGAACGCGATCATATCGCGATTTTCCCGGCGTCTCACTTCGTAACGAAGGAAGAGACGATGCGTGTGGCGCTGGTTAATATTGAGCGGGAGCTGGAAGAGCGGCTCGAGGAGCTTCGCTCCCAAGGCAAGCTGCTCGAGGCTCAGCGCCTGGAGCAGCGCACGCGCTACGACATCGAGATGATGAAGGAAGTCGGCTTCTGCTCGGGGATTGAGAACTATTCCGGACCGTTAACGTTTCGGGAACGGGGAGCAACCCCATATACGCTGCTGGACTATTTTCCGGATGATATGCTGATCGTCGTCGACGAGTCCCATGTGACGCTGCCGCAGATCCGCGCGATGTACAACGGCGACCGGGCGCGCAAGACGGTGCTGGTGGAACACGGATTCCGTCTGCCGTCGGCGCTGGACAACCGCCCGTTGACGTTCGAAGAGTTCGAAAGTAAAGTGAATCAAATTATCTACGTGTCAGCGACGCCGGGACCGTACGAGATCGAACACTGCGATACGATGGTCGAGCAGATCATTCGTCCGACGGGACTGCTGGATCCGGTGATCGAAGTCCGGCCGACCGAAGGGCAGATTGACGATTTGATCGGAGAGATCCGGGAGCGGATCGACCGCGACGAGCGGGTGCTCGTGACGACGCTGACCAAGAAGATGGCCGAGGATTTGACCGACTATCTGAAGGAGATCGGAATCAAGGTCAGGTACCTGCATTCCGATATCAAGACGCTGGAGCGGATGGCGATTTTACGTGACCTGCGTCTGGGTACGTTCCATGTGCTGATCGGGATCAACCTGCTGAGAGAGGGACTTGACCTGCCTGAGGTATCTTTGGTTGCGATCCTGGATGCCGACAAGGAAGGCTTCCTCCGCTCGGAGCGGTCGCTCATTCAGACGATCGGCCGCGCGGCCCGGAACTCTGAGGGCTTTGTTCTGATGTATGGCGACAAAATTACGGAGTCGATGGACAAAGCGATCAAAGAAACCCAGCGCCGCCGCACCATGCAGATTGCCTATAACGAGCAGCACGGGATCACGCCGCAGACGATCCGCAAGAAGGTGCGGGACGTCATCGAGGCGACGAAGGTGGCCGAGTCGAAGGCAGAGTATTTGACCGGCACCGGAGGCAAGATGTCGAAGAAGGAGCGCCAGTCGGTGATTCAGCGTCTGGAAGCGGAAATGAAGGATGCCGCGAAGAACCTGCAGTTCGAGCGCGCCGCCGAGCTGCGTGACGCCCTGCTGGAACTGAAGGCGGAATAAACAAGAACATGGATAAGATAAGGGAACGGCCGCTTGTACTGGTCGTTCTCTTTGTGGATAAATCCCATAAATAGATCCTTTCAAAGGAGATGAGCGACCATTGGCCAGCGAGAATATCGTCATTAAGGGTGCAAGGGCCCACAATTTGAAAAATATAGATATCACGATTCCCCGTGATAAATTTGTTGTTTTAACCGGACTGAGCGGTTCGGGCAAATCTTCCCTGGCGTTTGACACGATTTATGCGGAAGGGCAGCGCCGTTATGTGGAGTCACTGTCCGCGTACGCGCGGCAGTTTTTGGGGCAGATGGAGAAGCCGGACGTCGACTCGATCGACGGGCTGTCTCCGGCCATATCGATTGACCAGAAGACGACCAGCCGCAACCCGCGCTCTACCGTCGGAACGGTAACCGAGATTTACGATTACCTGCGGCTTCTGTTTGCCCGTGTGGGCCATCCCCACTGTCCGGAGCACGGCATTGAAATCACGTCCCAGACCGTGGAACAGATGGTCGACCGGATTATGCAGTATCCGGAGAAGACGCGTCTGCAGCTGCTGGCACCGATGATTTCCGGCCGGAAGGGCGAGCACAAGTCTTTGTTTACCGACGTGGCCAAGCAGGGTTTCGTGCGCGTCCGGGTAGACGGCGAGCTTCGCGATCTTTCCGAAAATATCGAACTGGAGAAAAACAAGAAGCACTCGATCGAGGTCGTTGTCGACCGGATCGTCGTTAAGGAAGGTGTGGAGGCGCGCCTGGCGGACTCCATCGAGACGGCGCTGAAGCTGTCCGGCGGCCAGCTGCTGGTCGATATTATGGGCCAGGAAGAGCTGCGCTTCAGCTCCAATTTCGCCTGCCCGATCTGCGGATTCAGCATTGAGGAGCTGTCCCCGCGGATGTTCTCGTTTAACAGTCCGTTCGGGGCCTGTCCGGAATGCGATGGACTTGGCGTGAAGATGATCGTCGACCCTGAGCTGCTGATTCCGGACCGGGAGAAATCGATCGATGACGGCGCTTTTCTGGCGTGGACAGGCAGTACGTCCAACTATTATCCGCAATTTTTGAAATCGGTATGTGAGCATTACAACATTCCTCAGAATGTTCCGGTCAGCCAGCTGAAGGAAGAAGACATGAACAAGCTGCTGTATGGAACGGGGAACCAGAAGGTCCGCTTCCGTTACGAAAATGACTTCGGACAGCGGAAAGAAGCGTTTGTGGTGTTTGAGGGCGTCATTCCCAACCTGGAGCGCCGCTACCGTGAAACGGCTTCCGAGGGCATCCGTGAGTTTATCGAAAACTTCATGAGTGCGAAGCCGTGCGAAGTCTGCAAGGGTCACCGTTTGAAGAAAGAAGTGCTTGCCGTAACCGTTAACGACTACAACATGGCGCATGTGACGAGCCTGTCCATCGGCGAAGCGATGAAGCTGTTTGATCATCTCGAGCTGTCCGAGAAGGAACGCTCGATTGCGAACTTGATCTTGAAGGAAATTAACGCGCGCCTCGGATTCCTCGTGAATGTCGGGCTCGATTACCTGACGCTGAGCCGGGCCGCGGGCACACTCTCCGGGGGAGAGGCCCAGCGGATCCGCCTGGCTACGCAGATTGGCTCCAGCCTGATGGGCGTGCTCTACATTCTCGATGAGCCGAGCATCGGTCTGCACCAGCGGGACAACGATCGATTGATTTCAACGCTGGAGCATATGCGGGACATCGGCAATACGCTCATCGTCGTAGAGCATGACGAGGACACCATGATGGCCGCCGACTATATCATCGATATCGGTCCGGGTGCGGGTATTCACGGCGGCCGTGTCATCGCTCAAGGCACACCGGAGGAAATCATGAAGGATCCGAATTCCTTGACCGGCCAATACCTGAGCGGACGCAAGTTCATCCCGGTCAATACGGAACGTCGTAAGCCAGATAACCGCTGGCTGGAGATCCGCGGAGCGAAAGAGAACAACCTGAAGAACATCAATGCCAAAATTCCTGTGGGTGTCTTCACAGCAGTAACAGGGGTTTCCGGTTCAGGCAAATCGACGCTCGTGAATGAGATCCTGTACAAAACGCTTGCCAGGGAGCTCAACAAGGCGGTCAAGGTCAGACCCGGCCAGCACAAGGAAATCCGCGGGCTCGAGCATCTGGAGAAGGTCATCGACATCGACCAGTCGCCGATCGGCCGCACGCCGCGTTCCAATCCGGCAACCTACACCGGCGTGTTCGATGATATCCGTGACATTTACGCACAGACGAACGAGGCCAAAATCCGCGGTTATAAAAAGGGACGCTTCAGCTTTAACGTGAAGGGCGGACGATGCGAAGCCTGCCGCGGGGACGGCATCATCAAGATCGAGATGCACTTCCTGCCGGACGTCTACGTGCCGTGCGAAGTCTGCAAAGGCAAACGCTATAACCGGGAAACGCTGGAGGTTAAGTATAAGGAAAAGAGCATTGCCGACGTGCTTGAAATGACGGTAGAGGACGCTACGGAGTTTTTCAAAAACATTCCGAAGATCCACCGCAAGCTGCAGACGCTGCTCGACGTGGGCCTAGGCTATGTCACCTTGGGACAACCAGCCACGACGCTGTCAGGCGGTGAGGCGCAGCGTGTGAAGCTGGCCTCCGAGCTGTACCGGCGCAGCACTGGCAAGACACTCTACATTCTGGATGAGCCGACGACCGGTCTGCATGTCGACGATATCGACCGTCTGCTGAACGTGCTTCACCGTCTGGTCGATTCCGGGGAATCCGTGCTCGTCATTGAGCACAACCTGGACGTCATCAAAACGGCCGATCACATTATCGACCTGGGGCCTGAAGGCGGCAGCGGCGGCGGAACGATTATTGCCTCCGGTACACCGGAGCAAATCGTGAAGGTCGAGCAGTCGTACACAGGCAAGTACTTGAAGCCGGTCCTGGAGCGCGACACGGCGCGCAGCGAAGCTTTGAAGGTAACGAGCTAAGTTAATCCCGGTGACGAAATTAGCGTAGGTTCTGGTCTGGAATAGAACCATAACGCGAAATCAGCATATGAGGAATATAGGTTCAGATCATGTCTCCATTCCGCCATGAGGCGGGGAGGCATGATCTTTTTGTAATGAAGAAGGTATATGTTCTGGAGATTCTGTGTAAGTTGAACCAAAGAATACGATGTAAGCAAGGGAGTAAAATATTCCGAAGAAGCGAAGCGGTCGCATTTGGCTTTCGGATTTCTACCTTCTGTGGGTTCAATACAATCAAGAAATCCGAAAACAAGAGGGATCGCAGGGACATTTTACGTAGTTGCCCATCATCCATTTCAATTTATACCGTAAGAAATTTTCGCCTTCCCGATATCCATAGTCACAGAGTTGGATGAAGGGCAGTTCCGGAAATAAGCGCCATTTTTCATAAATTGAAGTCAACCGGGGTAATAATATTAAGGATTAGGTTTCTACACATGCGCATGGTAATTGATCGGAGGCAACGAGCCTCGATTACCAGAAAAAGGCGATTTTATGACAATTTCAATTTTTTACATCCGAAGTCTTGCATCTCATCGCCCAGAACGATAACATGTAGAGAGATATGTAAATTGAGCGAAGCCACAAGAGGAGGTCCAACCATGTTGCTTGCAGAAGCTGCTGCATCGGCTGCATCCAAATTCAATACGTTTGACGTATTCATGATCCTGTTTACGATTTTGATCCTGATCGGGATTAT
Organism: Paenibacillus favisporus; assembly: GCF_040545415.1. Classification (NCBI taxonomy): domain Bacteria; kingdom Bacillati; phylum Bacillota; class Bacilli; order Caryophanales; family Paenibacillaceae; genus Paenibacillus; species Paenibacillus favisporus. The sequence goes on from NZ_JBEPLV010000005.1 coordinate 555,276, forward strand.
CCGTCTGGTGAAGCAACCGGTTAAGAACAAATTTGCAATCGGATTCAGCGTGATTTGCTTGCTGGTCTTTTTAGCGTCCGACTTTGCTATGATCCAGAACTGGATGAGCTAATCGGATACAACTCCAACGAAATTGCGACGAATGAAGACACCTTTCGCTAACCGGCGGACAAGGGGTCTTTTTTTGTTTAAGCCATTGGGATTCTGGCTGTGGAAATTTCCTATTAAATATAGGGCTTCCAGCAATTGTACACACCCGGTTTGTGTGATACATTGAGGCTATGATTCAGGGGAAAGGATAGACTCCGGAGATCTGCAGATCAAGATAAAGATAAGGTCAGGTGAGGGAATGAAACCGACGGGGAAAAAGTGGGTCATTACGCTGCTCAGCACGATCGTGCTCGTCAGCGGAAGTGCGGCGGCCGAGGCACAGAGCACAGGCAAAACGGCCACAGCGGCATCCAAGGCGGGACAAGCTGCGCAGAAGGCAAAAACAGCAGCATCAAGCGCATCTACAGCAAAAAAGGCCAACGCCCAGGTGGCAGCGGATCCGGTCCCGCAAATCGTCAAAGACATATCGCCTTCGGTTGTAGGGATTATCGGCCGCTCGACAGATACGACGCTGACGGGAGGCGCGACCAACCGCTACAATTTGGCGCACGGTACAGGAGTCATCGTGAAGTCCAACGGTTGGATTGTTACCAACGCGCATGTGGTGAACGGACTGGAAGGTACGCTGGTCGTCACATCCGACGGCAAATCGTATAACATTGTGGATTCATACATAGACGAAACAAGTGATATTGCCTTAATTAAAATCAATGCCAAATCTTTAGTGCCAGCGGTCTTCGCCAAGTCCGCACAAACTGCGCAGGTAGGGGAGAAGGTCATTGCGATCGGTACGCCGATCTCTTTTTCCCTGCGCAATTCAGCGACGGTGGGCGTTGTCAGCGGTCTGAACCGGGGCGTGAATGCTTTTTACCGGCTGATCCAAAGCGATACGGCAATTAACCCGGGCAACAGCGGGGGGCCGCTCGTTAATATGCGGGGCGAAATTATCGGGATCAACAGCCTGAAGTTCGCAGCCGTCGGCGTGGAAAATATGGGCTTTTCCATCCCTTCGGATACGGTGCAGTACGTGATGGGACAACTGTTCAAGTATGGGGAAGTGAAGCGCCCAAGCCTCGGATTCAACATGGAAGAGAGCTGGTCTGCCATTGTCGGACTGCCGACGGACGATCCGTTAACCGTAACGAAGGTCTTTTCGGATCAGGCCAAAAAAGCCGGCATTCAGGAAGACGATGTGCTCTACAGCATTAACGGCAAGCGGGTGACCTCGGTCGTGGACATCAACGAAATGTTCAAATCCTTTTTACCGGGGCAAACGGTTAAGCTGCTTATGCAGAGCGGCGGGGATATCGTGGAGCGGAAGCTGGTTCTGTCGCAGGCGGGCGCCGATGGCGATGCCTACAATGACGAGAGCGAACCGGGAGAGGAATTTTAATGGGGAAGAAGGGACAGTCACGGATGAAGGGAAGCGCATTGCGTAACATCGGATCGGCGGCACTGGCCGGCATCATCATGCTGGCAGCCGCATTGCCCGCGTGGGCGGACAGCAGCTCGGACAAGCTGACATTGCAGCTCAAGACGGGAAGCACCGCGGCGGTGATTAACGGGCAGACCGTACAAATTTTGAAGCCGTTCAAGAAAAATGGAACCGTGATGGTTCCGCTGGGCGTGTTCAGCAAAGCGTTCGGCAGCGAAGTGAAACTGGAAAAAAACAATGTGGTCAAAATCGGATACGGCCCTCATCAGATCAGCTTAACGATCGACAGCCATCTGGCCTGGGTGGACGGACGTAAAGTGAAGCTGGAGGCTGCCCCGTCCATGATGAACGGCACCCTGATGGTTCCGCTTCGTGTGGTGGCGCAAGGCATCGGAGCGCAAATGAATACAGGGTCGGCGGGGGAATGGGTGATTAGCCTGAAACCTTCGGAGGATGAGGCCAGTCCGCAGGAGCCGGGGATCGATTCGGATGTAGGCAAGACGAAGATCGGCAACAGCTACTACGGCTGGACGATAAATTATCCGAGCGGCCTGATCGTCGGCAGCGGCGATGAGACCGAGAGTATTGCGTCTTTTAACGATGCAGAGGAAAAGTACTACATTGAAGTCCACGCTTCCGATGAGGATGCGGATCTAAGCACCGATGATTTGCTGGATCGGCTGGTGGAGGACGCCAAAAAAGGCGGCGAGATGGTAGTGGACCGGGAGACCTTCCCGAAAGCCAAGGTGCCGTATGCCCGTATTGTGACCAAGGACGGGGACGGAACCTTCTGGGAGTGCCGGATGTATTCGAGCCATAATCGTCTGTACGAGCTGTATTTTGCTGATCTGCAGGCGTCCAACTACAAGGACCTGAATAAATATGCCGGGCTGCTGAACTCTTTTGATACGAGCTTTAATCCGGCGGACAAAACCGTGAAGGATCTGTCGACTGTCAAAAACGGCATGCGCGGCGTGTATAACGAGGATTACGGCATTGCTTTAGACATCCCGGCCGACTGGAGCATGGACAATGCGGACATGTATTATGAAAGCAAGGACGGCAGCTACTTGAAGCTGAACGTGTCCACTGGACCCAAAGGCGACTCGCTCGTCCAGTGGGGCGGACAGATGAAGAAATGGCTGGAAGAGTCCTTCGTCAAAACTTCGTATGAGGTCGTCAACACTTATCCGCTGGAGGTATCCGGGGAACAGGCGCTGGTGAACGAAGCCAGATATAACTACGGTGACGGCTGGATCCGTGAATATGAAGTGATGATTTTGAAGGACGGCTACCGCTATTATGTGGAATATGCAGCTCCGGAAGACCAGCCGGCGGATGTGGCTAAGTTCAAGGATTTAATGAACGGGATCAACATTGATTTTACCGTCGTACCGGAATCCTTCGGGAGTATGGAAGAGAACACGTTCCTGATCGATAAATCCAAGAGAACGACCAAAACGTCCAAAACCTATCAGTACCAAATTCGTATTCCGCAGTACTGGAGCGCGAATCGCGACCAGTTTGAGCTGTCGCCGGTGGAGTATCAGTTCGTGGGCGGACGCATGATGATCACGGCCGAGAAGGATAGCTCCTTTGAAGAGGCTGTAAGCCAACTGAAGGCGTTCTACAATGAAGCCGTGAAGTACCAGAAAGATCTGAAGCTGGAAAAGGTAGAGAACACGACCTTTGCTGGCGAGCCGGCTGTCGTCTTTTCCATCCATCAGGTGAAGGACGGCATTCCGTACAGCGCGCGCCAAATCGTCGTTCAGCATAACGGCACGGTGTACACGCTGTCCGCGTCCCTGAATGACGCCAACGCCACGGATATTCAGAAGAAGACGCTGGATGAGACACTGAATTCTTTTACGTTTACGAAAAAAGATGAAGTCAAAACTACCGCGGCAGCCGGACAGAGCTGACCGGCGGACGTTAGATAGCTGCTGCCAAATAAGAGCAGTAGATAATATGTTGATCAGGAACCGGGATAGCCGAAGGCTGTTCCGGTTTTTGGTGTGGCTGGTGGGATCTGAGATGCAATAGAGGGTGATGGCTTTAGTTGTGAGGGCGGTCTGGGTCGTCATAGATGATCTGATGGCTTAAAGCTGTGCCGGGCGTCTGCGGTAACGTCTTAGAGGTGCTTTGGTTTTGCTGCATATGGAGTTTTTCACATCATTTAAGGCACGCTGGTCCATTCACCTGGTTTGCACCCTACCAAACGCGGATAACCTGATAGTATGTAATGCGAAAATTCTGCCTTCCTATGGGAATCGAGATAATTCGTGGGGATAGTAGAAGGATCGGAAGATGTCTGGTACACTAGATAAGTTAAAGCAGAAGTTGTGCTGGTGATTCTTTTCGTTAGTCAGCAATGAGTACGAGAATTCTAGAATTTGAACCGGCAGGACCGGTTTGGGAGGATATAGATGAACAAACAGGCATTAAGAAGGGAAGACGTGGAGCTTCTTGCGCCGGCTGGCGACTGGGACTGCATGCGTGCGGCGGTAGCCAACGGAGCGGATGCGATCTTTTTCGGCGTGGAAAAGTTTAACGCCCGTGCCCGGGCGAACAACTTCCGGATGGCGGAGCTGCCGGAGATCATGTCGTTTCTTCACAGCTATGGCGTGAAGGGCTTTTTGACGTTTAACATTTTGGTGTTTGAAAACGAGCTGGAGGATGCCAAAGAACTGATCGACGCCTGCATCGATGCGGGCGTGGATGCTGTGATTGTGCAGGATTTGGGGCTGGTGAAGCTGATCCGGGAAATTTCCCCGGACTTCCCGATTCACGGCTCGACCCAGATGACGATCACTTCACCGGAAGCGGTGGAATTCACCAAGCCGTGGGGTATGGAGCGTGTCGTGCTGGGGCGCGAAAACAACCTGAAGCAGATTCAAAAAATCGGGGAACAGGCGAAGCTTCCGATGGAAGTGTTCGTTCATGGCGCTCTGTGCGTCTCTTATTCCGGTCAGTGCCTGACGTCGGAAATGTGGGGCGGCCGCTCGGCCAACCGCGGCGAATGCGCGCAAGCCTGCCGCCTGCCGTATGACCTGATCGTGGACGGCGAGCAGAAGCCGATGGGCGACGTAGCCTATCTGCTGTCGCCAAAAGACTTGGCGGCCATCGATTTGATGCCGGAGCTGATCGAGGCGGGCGTCACTTCCTTTAAAATCGAAGGGCGCCTGAAGAGCCCCGAGTACGTGGCCAATGTGGTTAGCAAGTACCGCAAGGCGATCGACCGTTACTTTGACGGCGACAATACGCCGCCGAGCGAAGAGGAAATGCGCGAGCTGCAGCAGAGCTTTTCGCGCGGCTTTACGCACGGATTCCTCGAAGGCACGAACAACAAACAGCTGGTCGACGGCACGTTCCCGAAAAGCCGCGGCGTGTATGTCGGCAGGGTCGAAAAGATCCTGCGCGACGGCGTCGTCTGCAAGATCGAAGCGCCGCTGAAGCGCGGGGACGGCATCGTGTTCGACGCCGGCGACCCGACGAAGCAGGAAGAGGGCGGACGGATTTACGACCTGCGCCGCAAAGGCGTCAAGATTGACGGGGAAGCCGGCGAAGGCTGGATCGTGGACATCGTTCCGGGCCGGAGCGACGTAGACCTTCGGAAGCTGCATGTCGGTGACCGTATCTGGAAAACGAACGATCCGGCGCTCGACAAGCGCCTGCGCCAAACGTTCGAGACGGAGAAGCCGTACCGGGTGTTCCCGGTGCATGTGAAAGCCGTGGGCCATGCCGGCGGTCTCCTGACAACCGTCTGGACCGACGTGCAGAAGGGCACGACGGTGCAGGTCGACTCGGAGATGGAGCTGGAAATCGCCAAGAAGCGGCCGATGGATTACGCTCTGCTTGAGGAGCAGTTCGGCCGCCTGGGCGGCACCGTCTACCAGCTCGAGAAGCTGGACGTCGACCTGCAGGGCGACGTCATCGTGCCGATGCGCGAGCTGAACAATATCCGCCGCCGTGCGGTGGAACTGCTCGCAGGCGAGCGCCCGAAGCCGCCCGTGTACGTGAAACGGGCGGCGACCGTGTACGGCGATGCCGCGCACAGCGCATCGCCGGTGGCCCGCGGTGAGGCGAAGCTCACCGCGCTGTGCCGCAGCCTCCCGCAGGTGGAGGCTGCGCTCGAAGCCGGCGTAGAGATGATATACGCCGACTTCGAGTTCATCAAGCAGTTCCCGGCAGCGGTGGAAGCCGTTCATGCCGCCGGCAAGCGGATCGCGCTGGCGACGCCGCGCATCCATATGCCGAACGAGAACGGCTACCACAAAAACATTCTGCGCCTCAAGCCGGACGCCGTGCTTGTGCGCAACACCGGGGCGCTGTACTTCTACCTGCGCCACCGGATGGAAAACCCGGATGCCGATCATCCGCAGCTGATTGGCGATTTCTCGCTGAACATCGCCAACCACAAAGCGGTGGATCTGTTCCTCGAAGCCGGCTGTGACCTGGTCACGCCGTCTTACGACCTGAACATCCAGCAGATGGTCGATCTGCTGGAGCGCTCCAAGACGTCGCAGATGGAGATCGTCATCCACCAGCATCTGCCGATGTTCCATACGGAGCACTGCGTGTACTGTACCTTCCTGAGCGAAGGCACCGACTTCACGAACTGCGGCCGTCCGTGCGAATCGCACCGGGCGTCCCTGCAGGACCGCATCGGCATGTCCCATCCGGTCCGCGTGGACGAGGGCTGCCGCAACACGGTCTACAACGTCATCGAGCAGTCCGGTGCCGAGTACCTGACGAACTTCATGGATCTCGGCGTCTCGAGCTACCGCGTCGAGTTCCTGGAGGAAACGCCTGAACAGGTGCACGAGGTCATTGACCTGTACAACCGCGCCCTGCGCGGTGAAATCAGCGGCACGCAGGTGTGGAAGACACTGAAGGCGACCAACCAGCTTGGCGTAACTCGTGGACAGCTGGTGAAATAAGAAGCTATCTGATGGCTTATCCTCATCACAAAGTTTAGAGAGACAGGATACCTATATTATCCTGTCTTTCTTTTACCACAAAATAAATTAACATTTGACCGAGCATGTCCAGCGACAATATTTTCCGTTATAATGAATATTAATCACATTAAAAGAACGGAGTTAGGATATAGTAATGAAAATTCGCAAAGCCATTATTCCAGCTGCTGGACTAGGGACAAGGTTTCTTCCGGCAACCAAAGCTATGCCTAAAGAGATGCTGCCCATCGTTGACAAGCCGACGATTCAATACATTATCGAGGAGGCCGTTGCCTCGGGAATTGAGGATATTATCATTGTAACTGGCAAAGGAAAACGTGCGATTGAAGACCACTTTGATTACTCTTTTGAACTGGAACATAACCTTAAAGAAAAGAAGAAATGGGAACTTCTAAACGAAGTTCGTAAATCTTCGGAAATGGCGGACATCCATTACATAAGGCAAAAGGAACCAAAAGGCCTGGGACACGCGATATGGTGTGCTCGTAAGTTTATTGGTGATGAGCCGTTTGCGGTGCTTCTAGGTGATGACATCGTTGAGGCAGACGTTCCTTGCCTGAAACAGATGATCGATATTTATGAGCACTATGAAACTTCTATCGTTGGGGTACAACCTGTTGAGTGGGATGAAGTATCTAGATACGGAATTGTGGCTGCTGCGAAGATGACTGATAGGGTTTATCGGGCTAATGCTCTCATTGAAAAGCCTAAGCCTGCTGATTCGCCTTCTAATTTAGCAATCATGGGAAGGTACATATTAACTCCGGGTATCTTCCAACTGCTTGAAGAGCAGACTGAAGGGATTAATGGGGAGATTCAATTAACGGATGCACTTGCCCAATTAGGCAAAAATGAACAAATTCTTGCATATCATTTTGATGGCCTTCGCCATGATGTTGGCGAGAAATTGGGTTTTATCCGGACTACGATTCATTATGCGCTCCAAAATGAAGAACTGAGGAATGAGTTATTGGAATACATGTATGAAGTTATGGAGTTCGAAAGTAAACACTCAATATAATTAAAATATTTATATAAAAAAGGAGCTCACACTTCATGAGCTCCTTCTTCATGTTCACTTAAAAATTTAACTTCAACAAATTCTCAATCTGTTCCTTGGCAGTAGGGTCTACTTTGATCAGCTGATCCAAAACGGCCTGGTCATTGGAGCCCTGTTTCTGCATAGCAGCTACGTACCAATGGGCGATTTCTCTATTTGTGGAATCGCTAAGGTCCTTTTTTAGCCCCTTCTTGAGAGTATCCGCCGCTTTATCCAGTTGGTTTGTCATAAAGTACATTTTTCCAGCATCCAGTATCATCATCGGCGAGTTAGAGAACGGTCGACCAGTCAGCTGTTCTTTCGGTATGGTCGCTAGATGCTTAAGGCCGGCTTGTACCCTTTCAAATGCAGCGATTCCTTCTTTGAAGTACTTATCTTTTGATCCAGTATCCCCTTGACCCAATGCAGCATAACCTAACTCAAAGCCCTGAGTAATTAATCTTTCATACCACTCAATATCCCAGTTGAATTTAGGCGCATTGGCAACTAAGGTGTCGTACGCTTTGTCCTGCTCATTTTTTAACTGGTAGTTGGTAATGAGAGCATTGATTATATCTTTGTTGTAAGACTCCTTTTTTAAAGCACTGGTTAGTAGAACATAATCAGCATTATAAAAGGATTCATTTTGAGTTTGTTTGAATACTGATTGATAAAGGGAAGACATCAATAGGACAGAGTCGGGATGACTGCTTCGGATACCCAAATCTTTATCCAACGGAGCCTTAATCTCCTCAAAAGACGTACTTGTTTGTACGATCTTTTTGGCCTCCAACCCGGCGTCAGCCGCTTGTACAAACCGGATCGATGTGATAAGGACTACAATACTGCCAATCCCCACCACAAGGCTGTAGATCCATCCTGCACCTTCCGTTTTCCAGGAGAACTTGCGCAATGGTTGGCTGTCCATTCCAGCGGCCATTCCACCGAGTCCCACGAACACCAGGATACCAATAAAAACATAACTCATATTAAAGTCCAAAATACTGTGAAGTAGAATGGATAGGGCTAGGATGAGATAAAGGAAATAAGATTCCTTACCTTCTTCGTCTGCTTTGATATAACCACGGATGTATTTATAAAAAATAAAGATGACGAAAGCCATAAAGATCACAAACCCGACAATCCCGACTTCCAATAGATACTGCACAAAGAAGTTATGCGCCTGTCGGCTGGTATAAGGGTTGTTCTGGTACTTCTCATACAGAGCAGCCCAGGCACCGCCCCCTGCTCCCAGAACGGGATAGTCCTTAACGACCTTCATGCCGTCTTCATAGAAGGTGATCCGCTCGAGCACACTGTGCTGCTTAAAGTTAATGTTCTCTAACCGTGTGCTGACGTTTTGCGGGAGAATATCACGTACACTGGTTCCAATCAGCAGGAAAGCCACAACACCTGCAACAACGATTGCTCCCACCGGGATCCACAGGTTGGCGAGCTTTTTAGCGAAAGTTTTGGCAAGTCCTTGTTCCATTTTGGGAGCGATGAACTTTTGAATAACCCAGCCAAGTGCCGCAACGATTAAAGAAGCAATCAGTAGGAAAGCCCAAGCCTTAGCTGCTGCACCCGCCTCAAACTTTTGATTTAATTGCAGTCCAAGATCGGTGACTTCTTTGGAGATCCCTAGTGAGACCACGCCCGCAATCGCGCAGTAGATCACCCACAGAATTTGCTTGGCTGGCTTCAGGAAGAGAAGCAGTAGAACAAATACTACTGGGAGCATGACCAACCCCCCGCGCGACAGGGTGAGCAGGATGGATACGATAATAGGAACGAGCATTAAGGCATGGATCGCCTGGCCGTACCATTTTTTAGAACGGATCAAGCAAAACACGGCTGCAAATAAAAAAGCCATTAGAAACGCTGCGTAGGTGTTGGCATACTGGAACACAGAGGTTAGGCGCAAACCGTTCGAGTCTGTCATGACCGCATCGGTGTATTTACCGTTCATTACGCCAAACGAGAACCATGCAACCAGCGCCCCGGCAAATTTCCCCTGACCAAACCAGTTGAGGAAACCAAATCCGACGATGATGTAAGCCACTGTCATAATGGCGGTCTGAATAATCTGGTTAGTCCGTTGATCTTGGAGCAGGTAGAGACTGACGATAAAGATGATGGCATACAAGCATTCCACAAGAACCATGTTCATCGCCAAATAATGCGATGCAGCTCCAAAATACGACAATAGATATGTAATAGGTAACAATAGCACTGCTAATGGCAGCCAGTCTCGCTGATCGGCCAATTGGAAGCTCTTGTAATAGTTAACAATCCATAAGAGCAGCAGTATGCTTGATAGAGCTACGCCCCAAAACAAAGGCTTTTCAAACTCTAGCATCTGACCATTGAATAACGCGACTTGGAACGGAGTCCAAACTAAAAACGCGATAAAGGCAACAATTAACAACCAAAACTGGACAGGCTTTTTCTCGACACTGCTCGACCTTTTAGCCTGCTTACCGTATACTGGATTAGACAAAGTTTCCATTCTCCTTTTTGTGAGTTCGACAATATTTTAGCACATTGTAACTATGATGGACTAGAATGAGATGCTCGTAATTGGCTAACTAGGATGTAATAATGGATTAATAAGGAGATTGTAAGAAGAAAATATGAGAAACCATGTTCTGAATTTTATAAAGTATAAGGATTTATTTATCGAGCTTGTTAAAAAGGATATAAAACTAAAATATAAAAACTCTTATTTAGGAATTTTATGGAGCTTGATAAACCCGCTGATGATGATGGTGGTACTTACCATTGTCTTCTCGGCAATATTTAGAAATCATATCGAGAATTTTCCTGTGTATGTCTTAACAGGACGCTTGATTTATTCCTTTTTTTCTGAAGCAACAAATTTCTCGATGGATTCCATTAATGCCAATAGCCAGTTGATTAAAAAGGTATATGTACCTAAATATTTCTTTCCGCTTTCTAGGGTATGCTCCTCCTTTATAACAACTCTAATTGCGATGTTGCCTATTTTTGTGATCATGCTTGTTACAAATATGAAATTCCATGCAACTATATTATTAATATGGGTTCCTTTGTTAATATTATTGTTTTTATCTATGGGTGCGGGACTAATATTAGCGACTATAACCGTATTTTTTAAAGACATGAAGCATCTATATTCAATTGTCCTTACTGTCGTTATGTATATGACGCCAATTTTCTATCCCGCAAATATTATCCCGGAGAAATATCACTTTTTGATCAGGCTGAATCCCTTGTACTCTGTATTAAATATGTTCCGGGATAATTTAATGTATGGTAAGTTGCCGACGTTAACGGACTTGTTATTGTCTATCATATACGCAGTCCTATTTATATTTATCGGATTCTACATGTTCTATAAAAAACAAGACAAATTTATTTTCCACTTGTAGTGTGTGAAGTCCAAACGTTGTCTTCTGTGAAATGAGGGATTAGATGCTAGCCATCGATGTACAAAATGTCACCATGAAATACAAATTAGCCAGTGAGAAAGTTGACTCATTGAAATATTACTTTATAAAACGCTTGAAAAAACAACTGACATATAAGGACTTCTATGCTTTGCAGAATGTTGGGTTCGAGGTTGAAAGAGGAGAAGTCTTTGGAGTTATCGGTTTAAATGGTGCAGGTAAAAGTACGCTATTGAAAGTGATATCGGGAATTTTGAAACCGACCGAAGGTAAAGTTGTCAAGAATGGCTCAGTTGCACCGTTGATTGAGCTTGGGGCCGGTTTTAATGGGGATTTAACTGGTATGGAGAACATATATCTTAATGGGCTTATTTTAGGATATTCCAAAAAAATGATTGAAAGTAAATTAGATGAGATTATAGAGTTTTCTGAACTCAGGGATTTTATGCACACCCCATTAAAAAATTACTCGTCGGGGATGAAATCAAGGCTCGGTTTTTCTATCGCAACAGCTGTTAAACCGGATATTCTGATAGTTGACGAAGTGTTGTCTGTCGGAGATATCCGTTTTAAGGACAAATCAGAGAAGAAAATAAAAAACATGATTGAAGCAGGAACGACAGTACTTTTCGTTTCGCATTCCTTAGGTCAAGTTGAGAATTTATGCAGCAAGGTATTGTGGCTTGAACATGGAAAAGTTCGCGATATAGGGAATGCAAAGGAAATTTGCAAGAAATTTAAAGAACAACAGTAAATAAGGGTGAAAGTGAGAATTGGAGTATAAAATATCTGTTATCGTACCTGTCTATAATGTGGAGAGTTATATTTCTGATTGTTTGGATTCAATAATAAATCAGACATTAGGGATAGATCAAATTGAAGTTATAATTGTTGATGATGGTTCTACAGATCGGAGTATCGAGATAGCTGAAAGTTATACTGAGAAGCATCACTCCGTTCGGATTATCCATTCAAATGAGAATGGCGGTCCTGGCAGGGCAAGAAACATAGGACTACAGTATGTAACGTCAAATTACTTTGCTTTTTTGGATGCGGATGATTTTATTTCTCCCAATACGTTCGAACATACACTGAGGTTATTCTCAAAGTTTGATTGTGACCTCGTTATTTATGAGTACGAGTATTATAGCAAAAAGGGTGTCACATATGAGAGAAACCCGTCAGGTAAACTTTTTGAAAAAAATCAATTAGTAACCAACATTACTGAAGTGCCAGAGATTATTTTCGCCATGTCTATGTGCAATAAGATACTTTCAAGCAAATTCAAGAGGTTGATTCATTTTCCAAGCAGCAGATTTGAGGATATTGTTGTTTCGGCAAAGACGACATTTAATGCAGAACGGATCTATATAACGAACGAATGTAAGTATTACTATAGAAAACGAGAAAGCCAGGATGATAAATCTAGAACGGACGCTTATCTGGAACAAAAAGCAAATTACTTCGATCACTTTGAAGTAAATCAATCCATGAGCAAACTGTCAATAGACTATCCGGAATTTAAAGAGTTATTAGATTGGTTTAATGCAAGGTCAATGGTGCCGTTTATTTATAATATGTTCAAAAAGCGGTTTTTTAGTAAGCAGGAGAAAAAGCGTCTCTTTAGCCTCGCCCATCAGATCCTTAAGGGAGTTTCCCCAGAAGCAATAAATAGGATTGATAATGTGATATCGAGATCTGTCTTAAGAAAAACTCAAGCTGGAAAAATGAATTGGTTTTTATTTAAAATTCAATTCGATAAATTGGTCTATCAGCAAAAAAGTCTTTATAAAAAAATCAGGAAAATTCACAAGGTAATTTCGTTTATTCCAGCTATATTTCTTTCGTTTATTTTTAAAATTCACCCGAAGTATCGGGATGTATGGTTAATTTGCGAAAGAGGTTGTGACGCAAAGGATAATGGATTTATTTTTTTTGAATATTTGCGGATAAATCATCCTGAAATTAATGCTTTTTATTTAGTAGATAAATATTCCAAAAGTTTTGACAAGGTTAAACCACTTGGGAATGTCGTTCAATATTTGAGCTTGAAACATAAATTGCTTTTTGTATCTTCTACAAAACTAATATCTGCACATAAAGGAACTATTGAACCGTGGAACTACAAAATTTTTAGACAATACTTTGGTTTTTTATCGCCTAAGCAAAAATATATATTTTTGCAACACGGCATTACAAAAGATGATGTATCATATGCATTAGGTCGAAAAAATACATTCTTTGATTTATTTATAACTGGAGCAAAACCTGAATTCGAGTACATCAAGGAGAAGTTTGGTTACAAACCAAGTGAAGTGATTTATACCGGTTTTGCTAGATTCGATAAACTCCTTCCAAAGGACGGAAAAAAACAGATATTATTTATGCCAACATGGCGTAACGGTATCATGAATACTTCATGGAGTAACTCAGAAACTATAGATGATCTGATATTTTTAGAGTCGATTTATTACAAAAGGCTGCAATCACTTCTTCTAAATCGCTCCCTCATCGATTTACTGGAGGATAATGATTATGATCTGATTTTTTATCCTCATGATGAAACGCAACCGTATTTAAAGTATTTTTCAACCGTTAGCAATAGAGTGAAGATTGCCGATAAAGAAAGTAATGATGTTCAAACAATCTTGAGGGAATCCAAGCTCTTAATTACGGACTATTCAAGCGTTTTTTTTGATTTTGGTTTTATGGATAAGCCAACTATTTATTATCAGTTTGATAAAGATTTCTATCTGAAGAACCATTATAAGCAGGGTTATTTTAATTATGAACATGATGGATTTGGGCCGATTGTAAATGATGAACGAGATGTCATTACTTTCATTGATTATTATTTTAAGACCGGCTTTTTAGTTGAAGAAGAGTACTTGCTAAGAATAAATAGATTTTTTGAAATCAGAGATAACAAGAACTGCATAAGAATATTTGAAGCAATAAGGAAGTTGGATTTAGATGGCGGCTAATGAAAATGTCAAAGTTTTTGTTTCTATTATTATTAGGACAATAAATAGACCATCAATGCTTCACCAAGCACTTGTTAGTCTTAACAGTCAAAGTTTTAAGTTGTTTGAAGTCATTATTATTGAGGATGGCCCACCTCAAACTTATAATATGGATGATTTTTCAGATTTGCTTATCCGCTATTATGCTACTGGGAAGAAGGTCGGCAGAACTAAAGCTGGGAATATTGGCTTGCAGCAGGCAAGAGGTAAATATGTAAACTTTCTCGACGATGACGATACTTTTTTGCCCTCTCACATCGAGGTGCTTTTCCGTTTTTTGGAGAATAACTCCAATGCTGATGCAGTACATGCTCCTGCGATTGAAAGAAAGATTCAGTATTTTTCAGAAGATATTTCTCGATATGCTGTTATAGAAGAAAATATTGTTTATGATGAGCCTTTTGATCATGAAATCATTTTTTATAGAAATATGTTTCCTATACAAGCTGTAATGTTCAAGAGAGAACTGTTCGAGAAATATGGGGGAATGGATGAATCGCTTGACCTGTTGGAAGATTGGGATTTGTGGATTCAATATGGGAAAAAGGCTAATTTTGAATATATTCATCAAGTGACCTCCATTTATCATATTCCTGGCGTCTTGAAGAAGAAAAGAACAAGAAGGACAAAACTCAAGAAATACGAGAAAATTATATTAAACAAACATGAATCTTATATGAAAGAACATAACTTTAAACGACCTAGTTTTATAATAAGATGTTTACAATTTTGCAGAAAATATGGTATGAATCAAACAATTAAAAGAATTTTAAATCAAATAAAAAAGAGTTGATAATAATGCTCCAAGAGAGAGATGCAGTATATGATTACTTATTTTCAATTATAATGCCAATTTATAATGTTGAGAAATACTTAGAAGAAGCTATTGAAAGTGTTATATATCAAAGTATTGGTTTTGAAGATCACGTACAGTTGATTCTTATAAATGATGGAAGTACAGATTCTTCTGAGGAGATTTGTTTACGATACAAAAATAAATATCTCAATAATATAGTTTATATATATAAAGAAAATGAAGGAGTCAGCAGTACAAGGAATGAAGGCCTAAAGGAAGTTAGAGGTAAATATGTGGGCTTTCTGGATGCTGACGACATGTTTTCTACCGATGCTTTATTATGTGTTGTTGATTTTTTTGAAGAAAACTTTAAATATATTGATCTTGTATCAATTCCTCTGTATTTTTTTGATGCAATAAATAAACCCCATCATTTGAATTATAAGTATAAAAATACAAGAATTGTTAACATCTTGAAAGAATATAAATCTATTCAAATGCATATAGGAGGCTCTTTCATTAAGAACCGTATTTTGAAAAATCACCGCTTCAACCCCGAAATGAAACTAACGGAAGATGCGGAACTTATTAACAAAATTATACTAGAAAAATGTTCTTATGGTGTAGTTAAAGAAGCGCAATATCTATATAGGAAGAGACAGAATAACTCTTCAGCAATACGAGATGGTTTTAATAAAAAAGAATGGTACACAAAGTATCTAAATACTTTCTCTAGATCTACTATTAAATATGCAAATGACAAAATGGGTTTTCTTCCTAAATATATCCAGTACATGGTTATGTATGATTTGCAGTGGCGATTTAATCTAGAAAAAATACCTGAAAACTTATTAACATACGAAGAAGAAAATGAATTCTTTCAAGAATTAATAAATGTGCTTCAATATATTGACGATTCCATAATAATGGAACAGACACATTTAAATTACCAAAGAAAATTATTTGTTTTACGACTTAAATATTCTGCTAATTTAAAATTATTAGAAAGAAAAATTTCTACTAAAGGTAATTTATTTCTTCATATTGGAAATGTCCTTCTTAATGAAATAAACAGGCAAAACGTTACTATAGAATTGTTTAATATAAAAAATGATACATTAATAATTGAAGGCTTTTTTGGATCAGGATTTAATAATAGTGAAATTCAAATAATTTGCCAGTTAGATGAAGACATAATAGTTGGAGAAAAAGTAGACCGTACAGTGGACAATATATACTCGCTAGGTAGGGTTATTAAAGAATACTATGGATTTAAATTTTCGATAAATCTAAATGATAATTATGGAAAAAGTATTTGTTTTTTTGCCTTAGGTGGAGAAGAAAAATATCCTTTAAGTATAAAGTTTAGAAAATATTCCAGATTGACAACAGAGAATTATTTGTCTGAATCAGGATATATTTTTCGTGCAAATAAAGATAAAATTTCAATTAAGAAAGCTTCTTTAAGAGAGAAGGTTGCAAATGAATTTAATTATTTAAAATATTTAATTAAATCAAAAGAGTTAGGATCTCGAAAAGCTGTAATTGTAAGAGTTAGTTACTATTTATTTAAATTATTATATAAGGGAAAGAAAATTTGGCTATTTATGGATAGACAAGATAAAGCAGACGATAATGCAGAACATCTATTTTTATATTCAAATAATCAAAATGATAATATAAAAAAATATTTTGTTATTAAAAAAGATTCAAAAGACTATTCAAGATTAAAGAAAATAGCAGCTATCATAGATTTTGGATCTTATAGACACAAATTTCTACATTTGGTTGCTGACAAAATAATTTCTTCTCATGCAGATGAGTGGGTCACAAATCCATTTTTTTCACTAGATAAGTATTATAAAGACTTAATTGGTGGTGAATTTATATTCCTTCAGCATGGGATTATTAAAGATGATTTATCCAGTTGGTTAAATAAATATAGAAAAAATATTAGTTTATTTATTACTTCAACTAATGCTGAATACAACTCTATAATTAACGGAACATACAATTATTCTGAGGAAAATGTAAAACTTACGGGATTGCCTAGATACGACAACTTGGAGAATAAGAATAGAAAACAAATATTAATAATCCCTACTTGGAGAAAATCAATAGTAAAACCTAAAAATCAGCAATTAGGAGAAAGACCGTACAATGAAAGTTTTAAGCAGAGTGAGTATTTTAAAAATTACAATAGGTTAATTAATGATTCTAATTTAATTGAAAAAGCAAAATCTAAAAATTACGAAATTATTTTCTTTCCGCACCCCGATATATACCAACAACTTGTAGATTTCGATCGGAATGATTATGTAAAATTTGTAGATTACAATATAAGCTATCAACAACTTTTCAATGAATCAAGCTTATTGATTACTGACTATTCTTCGGTTGCGTTTGATTTTGCCTACTTATCGAAACCAGTATTATATTTTCAGTTTGATCGTAACCACTATAATGACGGTTATTTTGATTATGAATCTATGGGTTTTGGAGAAGTTTGTAATGAATATGATGAGTTGTTGCTGTATATTAACTTTTATATTGATAATGATTGTATCATGAAACCAATGTATGCTGAACGAGTCAAGGATTTCTATGCTTTTACTGATCGAAATAATTGTCTACGAGTTTATGAAGAGATCATTAAGCTAAAATAACAAGCTTTCTATTAACTAGCCAAGCTGGCAACAACTAGCCGATGCATGTCTAGTCTAGATGATAGCAAAGTGGCCTAGCTGACGGGCAACCGGTGGAGGAACTCATAGTTTGAACCCCGAGGCATATTTGAGAATCTGAGCAACTGTATTTCCTAAGGTTGCACACGGAGCTGGCAATATCGGATGAGTGCCTAAATAAATGTGTACTGACATGTAATAACATCAAAGAAACGGTGGCTAAATTCATGGCGGTTATAAAAACTCGCGACTCTAACTTTGAATTATTAAGAATTATATCGATGTTTATGATAGTGGTTCTTCATATGGGTACATTTGGATTTCAAAAGGCTATAGATCTTAATACAGGTCTTTCAGAGTATAATCAATTTATTTACCATTTTCTACGATCGCTCTCAATTATTTCTGTTAATATTTACGTTTTGATAAGTGCATACTTCCTGTCTAAGTCAAAAGTAAAAGGCAATAAGGTTATAAGACTTTTTCTAGAAACGAGTTTTTTTTGTACTACAATGTTCATACTAAATGTACTCTTTAACAAAACAGTTTTTAATGCTCATACTTTAAAGGAAAGTCTACTTGCAGTAATTTTTAGAGAATATTGGTTTGTCACTGTTTTTCTTGTTCTTATAGTTTTATCTCCTTATATAAATAAATTAATTGATGTCTTAAGCAGAAAAGAGTACACAACATTGTTATGCATTTTTTTTGTTTTGACATCGATTTGGGGTTTCTATGAGAGTATTACAGAATTAGGTGTTAATAGAGGCTATAGTCTGATATTTTTCATTTTTTTGTATCTATTAGGAGGGTATATTAGGAGATATGATTTTATTTTCAAATCAATCCACAAAAACTTGTACTTTGTTCTGTATTTATTTATAGCCTCACTAAATAGTTTTATTGTTACGGGCACAGCGCATAATGATTCCATCGGAAGATGGTATTGGTATAATTCCCCATTAGTAGTAATCATGAGTTATATGTTGTTCCAGTATTTCAAGAGTATTAATCTTCAATCCGTAAAGATTAATTTTATTTCAAAATATGTTTTTGGTATATATCTGGTGCATGAACAGCCCATGATTAGGGATATTATTTGGAAAAAAAGTGGGATAGTTAAAGGCGTCTTGGATATTAATCAAAAACTAATAATGCCAACCATGTTATTGGTATGCGCAGCGCTCTTCGTTTTACTTTGGATTGTTTCATTTGCACTTGGAATACTTTTCAATTTTGTTTATAACAAAATTGAAAAGTGGCTGTTTGAGCCTGCTGACTTTTCAGCGGATAGCACTACGAATCAGCTAAGATAACTTTTGATACTTTAGTTAATACAAAATTGGAGCAGTCTAATATGAAAGCCATAATCCTAGCAGGCGGAACAGGTTCTCGCCTCTATCCATTAACCAAGGTAACCAACAAACACCTCCTTCCTGTAGGGAAATACCCGATGATTTTTCATGCGGCTCATAAATTATCACTTGCAGGCCTTAAAGATATTCTCGTTGTCACTGGCAAAGAGCACATGGGAGATGTGGTAAACCTTCTGGGCAGCGGCCGAGAAATGGGCCTTTCCTTTACATATAAGGTTCAGGAAGAGGCAGGGGGGATTGCTCAAGCCCTCTCTTTGGCTGAACAATTTGTTGGGAATGACCGAATGGTTGTTATTTTGGGAGATAACGTTTTTAAAGATGATATCACTCCATTCGTGAATAACTTCCGAAACCAGACCCGTGGAGCTAAGATCCTTATACAAGAGGTAGCTGATCCGCGGCGTTTTGGAGTCCCCGAACTTGAAGGAAATCGCATTATTTCTATAGAAGAGAAGCCAGAAATTCCAAAGAGTCAGTATGCGGTAACCGGTATCTACATGTATGATCATCAAGTATTCGATATCATTCGGACTTTAAAGCCCTCGGCTCGGGGCGAATTGGAGATCACTGACGTAAATAACGCATATATTAAGCGTAATGAGCTCACCTTTGACATTCTCAAAGGCTGGTGGACTGACGCAGGCACGCATTCTTCCTTGGCACGGGCTAATGAGTTGGCAAGGGAGATGAATTTTGGCGATGAATTTGGAAAGTTGAAACTTTAATACAAAAAGGAGGAATCCCTAACATGAAAGTCACTCCTTTAAACCTACAAGGCGCTGCCTTACTTGAACCGGTTGTCCATGGAGATAACCGGGGTTTTTTTATGGAGAGTTACAATGAAGACGTCTTGGAAAAACAAGGCGTCAAATTCAGCTTCATTCAAGACAACCAATCTCTTTCGGCTGAACCGGGTGTAATCCGTGGTCTTCACTACCAGTTGAACCCTAAAGCTCAAACCAAGCTGATCCGCGTCCTCACCGGCGCCATCTACGATGTCATTGTTGACGTCCGCAAAAGCTCGCCTACCTTCGGTAAATGGGTAGGGGTTATTCTGAGTGAGCATAATCACCGTCAGCTGTTAGTGCCTAAAGGCTTCGCGCATGGATTTTGTACGCTTGCGCCGAACACCCAAGTCTTGTACAAGGTGGACGAATATTATTCCCCTGAGAATGACCGCGGCATATTATGGAATGACCCGGCATTAGGAATCGATTGGCCGACATCCAAGCCGATTCTATCGGACAAAGACCAGCACCATCCGCTGCTAAAGGATGCGGAATTGAATTTTGACTAGGAGGCCGCTTTTTACATGAAACTTCTCGTTTCCGGCGGAGCCGGATTTATTGGCAGTAATTTCGTTTTATATATGCTTCAGCAGCACCCGGAGTATAAGATCATTAATGTGGACTCGCTAACGTATGCGGGCAATTTGGAAAATCTGAAGTCGATCGAAAATCACCCGAACTATACCTTCTCTAAAACTGATATCACCGATGCCAAAGCCATTGACGACTTGTTCCAGCAAGGTATTGACGTGGTAGTCAACTTTGCTGCCGAATCGCATGTGGACCGCAGCATTTTGGATCCGGAAGTCTTCGTAAAAACAAATGTTTTGGGGACGCAGATACTTTTAGACGCAGCCAAAAAATACGGTGTGACGAAGTACGTTCAAGTATCTACGGACGAGGTGTACGGTACATTAGGGGAAACTGGCCTATTTACGGAGGAAACGCCCCTGACCCCGAACAGTCCTTATTCTGCGAGCAAAGCAGGCGGAGATCTTCTAGTGCGTGCCTACCACGAGACTTTTGGTCTACCGGTAAACATCACCCGCTGCTCTAATAACTACGGACCGTATCAATTTCCGGAAAAGCTGATTCCGCTGATGGTATCCCGCGCTTTGAACGACCAGGCGCTTCCGATTTACGGAGACGGGCTTAACATTCGAGATTGGCTGTATGTAGAAGATCATTGCAGCGCCATTGACCTGGTTATTCATAAGGGCCGTATCGGCGGGGTATACAACATTGGAGGCAACAACGAGCGGACGAACATCCACATCGTAAAAACCATTTTGGCGGAGCTGAATAAACCGGAATCGCTGATTACCTATGTACAGGATCGTCCTGGGCATGACCGCCGTTACGGCATTGACCCGACCAAGATTAAGCAGGAGCTTGGTTGGAAACCAAAGCATAATTTCGAAACAGGTATTAAAGAGACGATTCAGTGGTATCTGAATAACAAGGAATGGTGGACTCGCATTCAATCTGGTGAGTACCAAGACTATTACGCTAAGCAATACGGCGAACGGTTAGGCGATTCCGTATGAGAGTCTTAGTGACCGGAGCCTCAGGACAGCTAGGGAAGGATGTAGTCGCTCTTTTTCAACAAAAAGGGCATGAAGTCATGGGGTGCAGCCGCTCCGAGTTGGACATTACGAATTTGGAGCAATGCCAACAAATTATTAACGAATTCCAGCCGGATTCAATCATCCATTGTGCAGCTTATACTGCGGTGGATGCCGCCGAGACGGATGTTGACGGAGCCTACAGGGTAAACGCAGTCGGTACAAGAAATGTGGCAGTTGCAGCCGAAAAAGCTGGCGCTAAGATGGTTTACATCAGTACGGACTATGTTTTTAACGGACGTTCCGAGGTCCCTTATCAGGAATACGACAATACGGATCCGAAAAGTGTGTATGGCAAATCAAAAAGAGCCGGTGAGGTTCTTACACAAAGCCTATCGTCCCGGTATTTCATTGTCCGCACATCCTGGGTTTACGGGCTGCATGGAAATAATTTTGTGAAAACGATGCTTCGCTTGGGTCAGGAGAAACCCCAGCTGCAAGTCGTTCATGACCAAAAGGGTTCCCCTACCTACACGGCTGATCTCGCTCGTTTTCTCGAGGAATTGGTTCAGACCGAAAAATACGGCGTCTATCATGCTTCGAACAGTGGAGAATGCACATGGTTTGAATTTACGCAGGCGATTTTTGAAGAAGCTCGAAAGCTTGGTATTCAAATTACGGCACAGGTTGAGCCATGTACGACGGAGCAGTTTCCCCGCCCAGCTCCACGACCGGCGAATTCGGTTATGGATCACTTATCGATTAGGACGAATGGATTAACGGATATTAGACCATGGCGAGAGGGGCTCGTCGATTTTCTGAAGCATTTGCCAAGCTAATAATTATTGCTTAGTTCATAATAAAACTCTCGCCCTCCCATGGGATGAGAGTTTATTTGCTATAATGGAGTCAAAAATCAAGATAGGAACAAGGTAATTGTCTATGAATAAACGAGTAAGCGTACATATTGTTACTTTTAATAGCGGAGAAGATATCATTCCCTGTCTTAAGGCTGTTCAAGCTCAAACCTATCCTATTGAACAAATTGTTATTGTTGACAATCATTCTACTGACGATACATTGGAAAGAATCCTATCTCTTCAAAATACAATTGGTGAGAAACTGAGGATAATAATGAATCAAGAGAATCTTGGTTTTGCACCCGGCCATAATCAGGCTATTGAGGCTACGGACAGCGACTACATCTTAGTGCTTAATCCGGACGTTACATTGGATCCAAGCTATGTGGAATTACTGATCAACAGTCTCGAGATTCACCCTGGAGTGGGGAGTGCAACTGGCAAGCTGCTGCTTAAATCGAATCCTGAAATTGTGGATAGCACGGGACTTATCATGAACAAGGCGTATAGAGCCTTTGATCGAGGGGCGGGGGAACCATCATCTAACTGGAACCAGTCGGGAGAGGTTTTTGGTGTTTCAGGTGCAGCAGCCATGTATTCTAGAAAGATGGTCCAGGACATCAGCATAAACGGGGAATTTTTTGACGGAGACTTTTTTGCTTATAAAGAGGATGTAGATGTTGCCTGGAGAGCAAAGATCTTGGGATGGAAATCGTACTTCCATGCCGAGGCTATTGGGTACCACGCTCGAGGCTGGAAGAAAGGGACCCGCCAACGGCAGCCGTTATTCATCCGCAGGTATTCCTATATTAACCGATACAAAATGATCTATAAAAATGGTGATCGCTTTCGCTGGTTACTGGACTTAGCACAGGCTTTGCCTTATGAGATTGCCAGCAACGGGTATTTCCTATTAAGAGAAGTTCGTATTCTAGGTGCGTGGAAATTATTTGTAAAGCAGTATAGTAATTTGAAAAGCAAACGAAAAGCTATTATCGAAAAAAAGAGATTGAGATAATTTATTACTGTCTTAATTTACTGTTAATACGTAGATTACAATGTTCTTATGCTATAATGTCGATAGATAGGTTTAAATTGGCTTTATTGTCGTTATTTTAATATATTTTCATAACTATGGTTGTCAGGATGTGCTTCAAATTGGACTTAAGCATTCTTATTGTGAATTACAATACATGCCAGCTGACGGTGGACTGTCTTCGTTCGGTATTAGCCTCGGAGACCAGTTATACCTATGAGGTCATCGTCATCGACAACAACTCCTCCGACGATTCGGTTGAGACGATTCGAGCCGAGTTCCCTCGAGTGACTCTCATCGCGAATAAGAATAATACCGGATTTGCCAAAGCCAATAATCAGGGGATGGAAGCGGCTAAAGGACGTTACGTCTTACTGCTGAACTCGGATACGGTCATCCAAAAGGATACGCTCCAGACCATGATTGCTTTCATGGACGAGCATCCTAAGGTAGGAGCGTCTGGATGCAAAGTCATACTGCCTGACGGCTCATTGGATAAAGCCTGCAAGCGTGGATTTCCTACGCCTTCGGCTTCTTTTTATTATGCCTTCGGGTTCTCCAAGTTGTTTCCGGATAATCCACGGTTCAACCAGTACCAGTTGGGGCATTTGGATCCGGATCAGGCCTACCCGGTGGATTGTCTAGTTGGTGCTTTTATGCTTGTGCGGCGTGAGGTGCTGGAGACGGTCGGAGGACTTGACGAAACGTTCTTTATGTATGGTGAGGATATTGATTGGTGCTACCGCATTAAGCAGTCGGGTTGGGATATTCATTACTATCCTAAAACAACGATTGTTCACTATAAAGGTGGAAGTGCTCGCCGAAGACCATATAAGATCACTTACGAGTTCCACCGGGCGATGATTTTGTTTCACAGGAAGCATTATCGCAAACATTACAATATTTTGACGAATTGCCTCATATATATGGGGGTGGGGCTTAAATTTATAATGGCTCTGGTAAAAAGCCGGTTGGTTCGGCCAAAATCAGTGATCGAGTCTAAGGAATCAGGCATGGGGGTGGGCGTGTGATCCGGAAAAATCAGGAGTTCCTGACTCAGATGTATGCGCTGACCGACTTTGCCTTCATCCAGTTTTCGTTTCTATTGGTATGGTGGATCCGGTTCCGAAGCGGTTGGATACCATTCAGCAGGCCGCTACCCGTCGAAACCTATGCCATGTGGAGCTTTATTTATGGGGGCATTGCTGTATTAGCCGGCATGATGATTGCCTTATATTCACCTAAGCGTAAGAAACGATTTGCCGATGAATTCATTAAAATCATTCAAGTACATTGCATCAGCATTTTTGTGCTCTTGAGCTTAATGTTCTTTGTGAAGGAAGTGAATATCTCCCGTTCGTACTTGGCGCTTTATATGGTTACTCTGGTGATGTTTATCCTTGTTTACCGTTATATTCTTAAATCGTCATTAAAGTATTTTCGGCAAAAAGGATACAACCGGCAGTTCGTTTTGATCGTTGGGGCGGGGTCGTTGGGGAAAAGGTTTTTTCAAAACCTTAAGCAATATCCTGAACTGGGCTATGAAGTGATTGGTTTTCTTGATGATTACCAGAAGTGGGACGTACAGGAGAAGCTCCGTTATAAGCCTATACTGGGGACGGTTGACGATCTACCGAAAGTTCTGGAAAAAGAGCTGATTGATGAGGTCGTACTGGCCCTGCCGCTCGACGCACATTACAAATACGCGAAGATTATCGCTTTATGTGAGAAGGCTGGGGTACGTACGCTCATTATTCCTGACTTTTTCGACTATCTGCCGGCCAGACCTTATTTTGATAACTTTGCGGGCATGCCTACAATTAACGTCCGTGATATTCCGTTGGATATGGCGGCGAACCGATTGTTTAAGAGGCTGTTTGATATTGCGTTCTCTCTGTTTGCCATTATTCTGACGTCACCGCTGTTGCTTTTGATTTGGATTGGTGTCAAAATCACTTCGCCCGGCCCGGCTATTTTCAAACAGGAACGAGTTGGTTTAAACCGCCGTACCTTTATGATGTATAAGTTCCGATCAATGAAAGTGATGTCTCCTGGCACGGTCGATACGGGTTGGACAACGGAAAATGATCCGCGACGAACCAGGTTTGGTTCGTTTCTCAGGAAAACCAGCTTGGACGAATTACCGCAATTTTTCAACGTGCTGTCGGGAGATATGAGCGTCGTCGGTCCAAGACCTGAGCGTCCCTATTTCGTGGAGCAGTTCAGAGAGGAAATTCCGAAGTACATGGTAAAGCACCATGTCCGTCCTGGCATAACTGGCTATGCCCAGAGTAACGGCCTGCGAGGGGATACCTCGATAGAAGAACGGGTCAATCACGATATTTTTTATATTGAAAATTGGTCTCTTCTCTTTGATATTAAAATCATTTTCAAAACGATACGAAACGGCTTTGTTAATAAAAACGCATATTAGTAATCAAGCACTGATTTAATGAAGCGGCGTCTATGACGTCGCTTTTTCTTTTCCCTTAGGGCATTCCCAGCATCCCCCTCCCCCCTCATCGTTTGACACCCCTCACGTCCGGGTAATCTCTACTAACTAATCTCTTTCTTCGTCTCCCAACGAATCAGACACGCTCCCCTCATGCTTACGCTGGTGAAAAGGATGTGATTTCGATGAGGAAATGGGTGGCATTGCTGGCGCTGGTTGTAGCGGCCGGCCTGATGATGTGGGTTCCCCAGGGAAGCTCCAAGGACATCAACAACAATTTTACCGATTACCGGGTCATTTCCCACGCGATGGGCGGGATCCGCGAGCATGCGTACACGAATTCCTATGAGGCGTTTATTGCCAACTACGAAAAAGGAAACCGTGTATTCGAGGTGGATCTGCTTCTGACGGCGGACGGCCATTTGGTGGCCAGGCACGAATGGACGCAGTACATGACCGAGCTGCTGGGGCAAAAGGGTGAGCTTCCGAAGGACAAGCAGTCGGGGAGGCTGACCTACAGCGACTTCAAAAACAGTAAAATCCTCGGCACATACGAGCCGCTGGATTGGTCGGATATTTTGGACCTGATGGAGCATTATCCCGATATTTATATCGTGACGGATACGAAGGAGCAGGAGCCGGCGGATATGCAAAAAGAGCTGGAGATCCTCGTAGATACGGCGAAAAAACGCGATCCCGCGCTGCTGGAGAGGGTCGTGCCGCAAATTTACGATCAGCCGATGCTGGACATGGTGAACGGTATTTATGAGTTTCCGTCCATTATATACACGCTGTATGCTACCAAGGATACGGATCAGGAAGTCATCGATTTTGCTGCCAGCCATTCGATTGAGGCGGTTACGATCCCGGAATCCCGGGCGAAGCCTGATTTTCTGGCCAAGCTGAAAAAAGCGGGCATCACGGCTTATGTGAATACGATTAACGATCCTTCCGAAATTGGCAGGCTGCAGCGAATGGGGGTTACGGGCGTGTATTCCGACTTTGTAACGGAACAAGAGCTCGGTGATAACCGCTGGCTGGTTGCGCTCGGGTGGTAATTGCATCCATATTGTTCATCGGATGAATCGTTTATGACCTGAAAGATATGCTTCTCTACCCGGAGCATATCTTCTTTTTTGTGTGCGGCGGATTGGCGAAAAAATGTTCGCATTTTATGCGAACGCAAATTGACACTCACCCGGTGCTGACATAGACTAGATTTATGAAGATTTGTCGTGGAGGAATGCCGTTTGATGCAAATGATTATGCCATGGAGGCATGTGTTTAAGCTTGACCCGGATAAGGAGATCTCCGATGAGGCGCTGGATGCGGTGTGTATGTCCGGTACGGACGCCGTCATGGTGGGCGGGTCCAGCGGGGTAACGTTCGACAACACCGTGGAGCTGCTGTCCCGTATTAGGCGATATGAGGTCCCCTGCGTGCTGGAGGTGTCCGATCTGGAGGCGATCGTACCGGGTTTTGATCTGTATATGATCCCCATGGTGCTCAATGCTTCGGATTCGGCATGGCTCGTTGGCCATCATCAGCGGGCGGTGGAGGAATATGGATACATGATCCCGTGGGAGCTGCTCGTTCCCGAAGGATATATCGTCCTGAACGCGGATTCCACGGTTGCCCGCTTGACCGGAGCACAGACCGAGCTGGATGCGGCCGGAGCAGCGGCGTATGCCCAGGTCGCGGACAAGCTGATGTCTCTGCCGGTTGTCTATGTGGAGTACAGCGGGACGTTCGGGGACATGGAGACCGTGCGTCACATTCACCGCTCGCTGAACGGGGCCAAGCTGTTCTATGGCGGAGGCATCAAGGATGCCGATTCGGCCCGTCAGGCTGCTGACGTCTGCGACACCATCGTCGTCGGCAACGCCGTTTACGAAGATTTGAAGCAGGCGCTGCTGACGGTTAAGGCTATTAAGGAATAAAAGTAAGTAGATTTAGACTGTCGTCGGTACTACCTCTAATCCCCAAATGCATATAACCGCTAACCGGTATAATAGATGCTGGCCGTTGGGCCACGCCGCATACCGCTTTTATGATGTCCTATCATATTTGTGAATTTCTATAGCAGGAAGGAGCATGCACGCATGCAACCTATTGATATACAACAGGCAATACAACGACTGAACCCGCAGCAGCGCCAAGCCGTGGAAGCCACGGACGGCCCGCTGCTCATCATGGCCGGCGCGGGCAGTGGCAAGACCCGGGTGCTCACACACCGGATCGCTTACCTGATCGCAACCCGCAAAGCTCCGCCTTGGGGCATTCTGGCCATTACGTTTACCAACAAAGCCGCACGCGAGATGCAGGACCGGGTAGCCAAGCTGGTCGGCAATGAGGGCCGGGACATCTGGGTGTCCACGTTCCACTCGATGTGCGTCCGCATTTTGCGGAGAGATATTGAACGCATCGGATTCACCTCGAACTTTTCCATCCTGGACTCCACAGACCAACTGTCCGTTATCCGCAACTGCATGAAGGATCTGAACCTCGACACGAAGAAATTCGAGCCGAAGGCGATCCAATCCGTGATCAGCACGGCGAAGAACGAACTGGTGACTCCGGCGCAGTATGAACAGAAGGCGGGAGACTATTTCGAAGGCCTGGTCGCCAAGGTGTACACGATGTACCAGAAGCGGCTCAAGGCCAACAACTCGCTGGACTTTGACGATTTGATCATGGCTACGATCCAGTTGTTTAAGGAAGTGCCGGAAGTGCTGGATTTTTATCAGAAAAAGTTCCAGTACATTCATGTCGACGAATACCAGGATACGAACCGGGCGCAGTACATGCTGTGCCGGATGCTGGCCGACAGCCATCACCGGATTTGCGTTGTGGGTGACAGTGACCAGTCCATTTACCGCTGGCGCGGCGCGGACATCAGCAACATTTTGAATTTTGAAGAGGACTATCCGGAAGCGCGCACCATTCTGCTCGAACAGAACTACCGCTCCACCGCGACGATTCTGAACGCAGCGAACGAGGTCATTGGACAGAACACCGGCCGTAAACCGAAGAGGCTGTGGACCGATAAAGGCGAAGGCGCGAAGATTAAAGTGTACCGGGCGGACTCGGAGCATGACGAAGGGTATTTCGTCACCTCGGAAATCAGCAAGAACGTAAATCAAGGCAAGTCGTACCAGGATCATGCTATCCTGTACCGGACGAACGCCCAGTCCCGGGTCATCGAGGAAATTTTGATCAAGTCGGACATTCCGTACCAAATCGTCGGCGGCATCAAGTTCTACGACCGCAAAGAGATCAAGGATATGCTGGCCTATCTGCGCCTGCTCTCCAATCCGGATGACGATATCAGCTTGACGCGGATCATTAACGTTCCCAAACGGAGTATCGGCGATACGACGGTGGCGAAGCTTGCAGCCGCGGCGACGGAGCGGGGAGTTTCCATTTTCCGCGTGCTGGAGTTCGTTGACGACCTGGGCTTTGCTGGACGGACCCGGAATGCTCTGGTGGAGTTTTACGATATGATTTCGGCCCTTCATCAGATGGTGGAGTACCTGTCCGTCACTGAGCTGACCGAAAAAATACTGGAAATGTCCCAGTACCGGGTCGACCTGCAGCGCGAGAATACGCTTGAATCCCGGTCCCGCCTGGAAAATATCGACGAGTTCCTGTCTGTTACGATGGAATTTGAGAAGAATAATGAAGATAAGTCGCTGGTGGCGTTTCTGACTGATTTGGCGCTCATTGCCGACATCGACAGCATGAATGACAGCGAGGAAGACCGCTCGGATGCGGTTGTCCTGATGACGATGCACAGCGCCAAGGGGCTCGAGTTCCCGGTGGTGTTTATCATCGGCATGGAGGAGGGCGTATTCCCGCACAGCCGGGCCTTCCAGGATAACGAGGAGCTGGAGGAGGAGCGCCGGCTGGCTTACGTGGGGATTACCCGCGCGGAGCAGCAGCTGTTCCTCTCCTGCGCGCAGATGCGCACCTTGTTCGGCCGGACGACGGCGAACCCGCCTTCCCGCTTCCTGGATGAGATCCCGGAAGAGCTGAAGGAAGATACGGTCGTTGCCCGTGACCGCTACCGCCGCGGAGGCAATATTGGCGGTTCTTATGGCGGCAGAGGTTTTGGCAGCGGAGGAAGCAACTTCGGCAGAAGTGCTGCGCCATCCTCGCAGAGCGGTTCCACGGCCACATCGGTTGGCCGGGAGAGCCGGGTGACGGTGACTACCTCCACTCCGGCCAAAATGGCAGCGGCGAGCAGCACCTCGGATCTCACCGCCCTGAAGGCGGGAGACAAGGTCTCCCACGGCAAATGGGGCATTGGGACGGTCGTTTCGGTTAAAGGCAGCGGCAACGATACGGAGCTGCAGATCGCTTTTCCGGCGCCGGTTGGCGTGAAACGCCTTCTGGCCGGGTTTGCACCGATCACCAAAGTGGAAAATTAAAATTATGAATCTATAGACGGAGGGATGACCCTGCATGGATCCGAAGTTGACCATGGAGCAGCTCGTAGCCGAGCTGAATAAGCACAATTATCAATACTACACGCTGGATGCGCCTGTCATTAGCGATAAAGAGTACGACGCTTTGTACGACCAGCTCGTTGCATTGGAGAAGGAGACCGGCATGACGCTGCCGGATTCTCCGACACAGCGTGTAGGGGGAGAGCTGCTCAAAGGATTTGTCCAGCATCGTCATCTGGCTCCGCTGTGGAGCCTGGATAAGGCCCAAAATATCGAACAGCTTGGCAGCTGGAACGCAAGGGCTGTAAGGCTGGTTCAAGACTATAACAAGAAAAACCCGGATAACCCTCTGCCCGAGCTGAGCTATGCGGTGGAGCTGAAGTTTGACGGGCTCACGCTCAATTTGACCTATACCAACGGAAGATTGGTTCAGGCGGCTACGCGCGGAAACGGCGTGGTCGGCGAAGGCATCCTTCCGCAGATCAAGACGATTAAGTCTGTGCCTTTGAGCATTCCATATAAGGACGGAACGATCGAGGTGCAGGGCGAAGGGATTATGAACCTCTCTGTGCTTGAGGAGTACAACAAGACGGCGGCAGAGCCGCTCAAGAACGCCCGGAACGGGGCGGCGGGAGCGCTGCGCAATCTGAATCCGAAGGTGACCGCCGAGCGCAGGTTGAATGCTTATTTCTACAACGTGGGCTATTCGGATAACATCCGGTTCGACAGCCATAAGGAAATGATGGATTTTCTGCGGGAAAATCATTTTAAAGTCAATCCGTACATCACGTATTTCGATAACTTCGACGATGTGATGGAACAGCTTGCCGAAATTCAGGAGCGCCGTTCCAGCCTGGACTATCTCATTGACGGAGCCGTTATCAAAATCGTCGACATGCGCACGCGCGAGGCGCTCGGGTATACGGACAAATTCCCTCGCTGGGCGGTAGCCTACAAATTCGAGGCGGAAGAGACGACAACCGTGCTGGAATCCGTCAGCTGGAACGTAGGCCGAACCGGTAAAGTAACTCCGCTCGCCCGGGTAGAGGCAGTGGAGCTGGCAGGTGTTACCGTTCAGAACTGTACGCTGAACAACGTGGGGGACATCGAGCGCAAAAACCTGAAATATGCGTTGGGCACACGTGTGTTTATCCGCCGTTCCAACGACGTCATTCCGGAGATTTTGGGTAAGGTGACCGAAGAGAACGACGGCGGTGAAATCATTTATCCGGAGCACTGTCCGGCGTGCGGCTTCCCGCTGGAAATGCGCGGCGCCCATCTGTTCTGCAACAACAAGCTGAACTGCAGGCCGCAAATCATCGGGCGGATTACGCATTTCGCCTCCCGTGATGCGATGGACATCGAAACGTTCAGCGACAAAACGGCCGGACAGCTGTACGACGAACTGAACGTGCGCGAAGCGGCCGAACTGTATGAGCTGACGTTTGAGCAGCTGGTGAAGCTGGATCGTTTTGGCGAGAAAAAGGCGATGAATCTGCTGGAAGCGATTGAGAAAAGCAAGGGCAGAGATCTCGCTTCCTTCCTGTACGCATTGGGTATTCCCAACACCGGCAAATCCACAGCCAAAATGTTGGCGGACCATTACCGAGATCTCCATGCCGTGATGAAAGCCGACATAGAAGAGTTAATCGCTCTTCCGGATGTCGGCGGCATTGTCGCCGAGAGCATCGTGAACTTCTTTGCTGATCCGTTTGTGGTGGCGGGCATCGAGAAAATGCTCTCCCTCGGCGTGCAAGCGAAGGCTCCCGAGGCACCTCAGGCGGTTAAAACCGACTCCTTCTTTAGTGGGAAAACGGTCGTATTGACCGGCACGCTGCACCAAATGACCCGCGACGAGGCGTCGGCGCAGCTGGAGGCGCTGGGAGCGAAAGTGACGGGCAGCGTCTCGGCCAAGACGGACCTGCTCATTGCCGGGGAGAAGGCCGGCAGCAAGCTGGCCAAAGCGAAGCAGCTCGGCATCCAGGTAATCGAGGACGAGGACGAATTTATCCGTCTTTTGAACGAAGAAGCGAACTAGTTATAGAACGTGACTTTAGGACATGACTAACCAAGTCCTGGCTCATTGAAAAATGGGTCCAGGGCTTTTTCTTTTTTTCTCATGCTGACATTGCTGTTTTGATCTTCGATGGAACTCGCATGAAGGGGCTCTCTGCATGAAGCCGGATTTCTGCTTGCGGTGGAATTTTAAGGGAATGTTAAGGATTTAGCGGGTGTTTGTTAAGAATTGTCTGGTATCCTTTTGCGCATAGGTGGGTGAGTTTTCCGCTTTGCTGAGAGGAGGCCTGAGTTTTGAGAAAATGGTTAACGGTTCGGGCTGCTTATCTATATACAGTGACGGGCAGCGCTTTGTTAAGCGCTATCGTACTCTTTTTGACATACCGTGTCTTTGCGTGGTCCTATGCGCATGTTTCGCCCGATTCATTTTTTGCCAGGCTGGCCCGTGGTTTGGTGAACTATATTGGTAGAACGCCGATTGTCGCTGTTGTTTTTTTGATCGTGTTTGCCGGTTTGTTCATGCTTCGCTCACAAAAACTTGCGGATGATATGAAGCAGATCGTCAGAGCGGCAGAGGAGCTGGCAGATCGAGGATCCTTCCGTGAACTGAAAGTTGCCTCGGGTGGTGAGTTAAAAGCATTGGCAAGCCACTTACAAGGCATTCGTAGATGGATGACAACATCTTCAGCCGATCGAATTTCCACACCGCCCATTCAAAATGAAACGACTCCGCTTTTGGACAACGAAGAGGTCATGGCAGTCATTTTGCGAATCAAATCGCTGCTCCGCACATTGGAGGCTGCGGATTTGAACGGTCAGCGGCCGCCAGATTTCGATATGGAATCCGTGAAGCGGGAAGCGCAAGGCTTGGAGAGGCTTCTGGAAAGCCTGATGACGGCGTCATGAACAGCCCGCAGGCAAAGGTTTGGCGTAAGGTGATGAGGGGGTTCTACCTCTCGTTCGATGTCGCGGTCATTGGTACGTTGATCGTACTGGCGGGTCTGTTTTATGTACATACGTACGGAGGCATCGTCGTGGGGCGTCATCCCGAGAAACTGGTATTGCGGGAGTCGAGCATCCTGGTGGCCTCGGATGGGACCAAGCTTCGAAAAATACCCCTGCCGGAGTCGGGCTACAGGGCCAAGGCGCACCTGGAAGATATGCCTGATTTGCTTCTGGACACTATTTTGGCGGTGGAGGACCGGAGTTTTTATAGACATAATGGACTGGATTACAAAGGGATTGCGCGTGCGGTATACACCAACTCCATCCATATGCGGATTTCGGAAGGCGGCAGCACCATTACACAGCAGCTGGCCCGAAATCTGTATCTGAACCGGGATCAAACGCTGCTGCGCAAGCTGAACGAGGCTTCTATTGCTTTGTCTCTGGAGAAACGTTTGTCCAAGCATGACATATTGGAATTGTATTTGAACGAGATTTACATGGGGGATGGGCAGTTCGGCATCAAATCTGCGGCGGAGCATTATTTCGGGGTGACGGATCTGAAAAAGCTCAGTGTGGCGCAAATCGCCTCCTTGGCTGCCATTCCGAAGGGACCGTCCATTTACAATCCGTTACATAAGGGCGACCTGCCCGTACAACGTCGAAACATAGTGCTTGGTATTATGAAGCATCAAGGTCTGATTACCCGTGATGAGATGATCTCTGCTATAAATACGAAATATCAGCCGCCGGCGGAGCTTGATCCTCCTGTGTTGGGGGCCTCTTATATGGATGCTGCTCTCAAGGAAGCCTCACAGCGAACAGGCACAACGTTGGAAGAGTTGAAGACGGGTGGGTATACCATCGTAACGGGGATGAATATGGCTGCACAGGCTGCACTGGAAGATACCTTCGCCAACCCGGATTTCTTTCCGCCGGACGGCAAGGATCAGCAGGTTGAAGCAGCGATGGTGATTATGGATTATCGGACGGGAGAGATTGTGGCGCTGGCCGGAGGCAGGCATCCTGCTGCAGGCAGCTTGAACCGGGCCGTGGTTGATGCCAGGCAGCCGGGTTCGGCCTTTAAGCCGATTATCGCTTACGGCCCGGCCCTTGAGAACGGTAAATTTTCGCCGGATAGCATGCTTCAGGATCGCAAGATAGCTTACGGGAGCTACAAGCCTCAGAATTTGGGCGGAGCTTATCAGGGGCAAATGACCATGAGGCAAGCGCTGCAGCAGTCTGTAAATGCCCCAGCCGTATGGCTGTTGCAGCAGGTAGGGATTACAAAGGCAATACAGTTCGCGGCGAAGCTGGGCATTCCGCTTACCTCTGAGGATGCTAATCTGTCCATTGCGCTTGGCGGCGTTCATTCCGGCGTCTCTCCCTTGAAAATGGCGCAGGCGTACAGTGTGTTTGCCAGCGGTGGGATGTATCGTGAAGCGCATCTCGTACGGCAGGTTACGGATTCAAAAGGTCGGGTGCTGTATGCCTACCGTCCGGATGAGCGCCAAGTCATTTCGTACTCGACGGCGGAAAATATGACGAGCATGCTGCGAGGTGTCGTCAACGAGGGCACAGGCATGAAAGCGAGGATGAATCGGCCGGTAGCGGGCAAAACCGGCACGACGCAGCTTGGCCTGCCCGGTGTCAGCAGCAAGGGAAACCGCGATCTTTGGTTTGTCGGTTATACGCCGGAATGGACCGGGGCTGTATGGATGGGGTTTGACAGAACGGATGCGGATAATTATATGACCGCAGGCAGCGGGAAGGCCGCCGCCTTGTTTTCAGCGGTCATGAGGAGGGGACTTGAACGTTGATTAAAGGGCTGCAAGGAGGAGTTATGTCCTTTTGGCGTCCGGAAGCCAGGCATTTTTATCGTAACCCCGCTCTTCCCAATAGCCGACATGGTCGCCTTGAATCAATTCAATCCGGTTTAACCATTTGACGGACTTATAAGTATACATTTGGGGAACGATCAGCCGTACCGGACCGCCGAGATCGCTTGGAATGGGCTTGCCGTCGTGCAGAACGGCCACCATAATGTCGTCCATGCGAGCCTGTTCCATCGTTATAGAATCCGTGTAGACCCCATCGCCCGAATAAAACTTCACGGTTTGTGCCGCTGGCTGAACCCCGGCTTCATCCAACAATTTTTTAAGGGGAATGCCCTCCCAAGTGTTATGGTACACCGACCAACCGGTGACGCAATGAAAATCGCTGACCTGAACCATACGCGGGAGGTTTACGAATTGTTCCCAGTTCCACTGCAGCCGTTTATTGACGAGCCCATCTACGGTAAAAGACCAGTTGGCATTATCGAATGAAGGAATGGGGGTTACCGTGTAGATGCGAAAATTCCCCTTAGCCCCTCCGCCGATAGGAGTGAGGGATTCCGCGGCAGGCGTGGGTGCCGGAACCAGATGGTTGGCATCCCTTTCGAGCAGCTCCTCCATGTTTTGCTGTGACGAACCGATACTGCTGCCCAGCCATTTGATAAAAGAAGGCCCGAACGCTACCGCCATACCTACCCCGATCGCTGATCGGATGAAAGCTCTGCGCGTGTAGAGCGGCTCGTTTGCAGTATTTGCTGCCGCTGGCCGGTCAGCCCCGGACTTCACCGTCCGCCGGTGAGGCTCTTTGAGCCATTGGGTACGGGTAACCGAGTGATAGATGATATAAGGCAGACCCACCCAAGTAAAGAGGTCGTGAATCGTCAGAGCGGGGTTGGACCATGCCGGGCCGAATGCTCTGAACTGCCACAAAACCACCCCGGAAAGAAACCAGCCGGCCAGCAGGAACAGTACGATGATGACATTCCACTTCTGCTTCGGGCGGTCCCTCAGCAGCTTCCAGTGCTTGCCCGCCAGAAAGAGGTAGTAGACGACGGGAAGGAGCAGGGCCAAGCCGACACCGATATGAAGCCATTTCAGCCAGACCCTGCCTCCGCCAAGCGCCTCGCGCCAGAAACCGAGGGGGAGAATCACTCCGCTAAATGCCAGAAAGGCAACCATCCATGCGTTCCAGCGGTGAATGGCGGCCAGCTTCTTGCCGATGCCCTTGCGGATCTTGTTTAACCAATCGCTCATTTGTCAGCCTCCTTGTTAAGAAAACACAAAGTAACGGTACTGCGAGTATGGATCTTCTACTTATGATCCTTTTGAGTAGACAAGCACATGGAGAGAACCAATTACAGAAAGAACAGAATTCTAAGCCTGGCGATCAACTGTTAACGAGAAATAGTTACGTCAGTGAAGGAGAGAATTGGCTAACAATAAGTAAGTAAATTTTACCACAACATAAATTTAAAAAAACTGTTGCATAATAGGCGGTACCCGTGATATATTATTTCTTGCCGCTAAACAAGGCGGTGATTCAAATCTTCTCAATGCTTGCTAAATAAGTGTTGACACGAAATGAATGACATGATACAATATAATCCTGCGTCGGATTTGAAAATAATGTCGAATGCAGCGATCAAGTTCCTTGAAAACTGAACAAATGGATGATGTTTTAAACTGAGATTAAATCAATCTCGTCAGATTCAAAATGAGCTACAAACTTTCTTGGAGAGTTTGATCCTGGCTCAGGACGAACGCTGGCGGCGTGCCTAA
>NZ_JBEPLV010000006.1:0-533150 GCF_040545415.1 Paenibacillus favisporus
CCACGCGTACCCATCCCGAACACGACCGTTAAGCCCTCCAGCGCCGATGGTACTTGGACCGAAGGGTCCTGGGAGAGTAGGACGTTGCCAAGCGAAGGACCACTGTTGATAACATCGACAGTGGTTTTTTATTTCTTATCCCCAATGTGGACAACACATCCGTTTTGTCCGTTCATCCACAAATACATATTCCCTGGTCGATTTTCCAAAGGTTATGCACAAAAAAGAGAACCATCCCCGCCCAATTTGGATTATAATCATAAATTATATTCCCATAATTCACAGTTTCATCCCCAGTACTCACAATTGAAGTGTGCTTTATGGCATAAATGATTCATGTGGTGATGTTAAGTTGACTTTTGTCTAAATGTTATTCACATGTACATAAGTTTGTAAGTTCATGCCAAGGGCTCTTCGTATGATTGCCCCGGGATCGATAAAGGAGGAGTAAGCTTGACCGAAGCACAAGCTCGAGCTGTACAGTATGTACGTACGGATGCTTTGGATGTGCAGTGCCTTTCCCGCAGCGTAATTGACCGGATTTTGGCTGCAGAAGGACTTAGCGCTATTGATGTTGACTTGCTTATTGATCATATTCGCCGTTTTGCTCGGGTTACGCTCAATTTTCATCCCGATCGTCTGCTGGCTACCGGCCGTTCGGTGGTTGAGGGACTGCTTCAGGATGGGGTGTACCGAGGACAGTTTGAGACCTCGATCTCCAACGGGAGCCGAACGGCATTTGCCGGTGGTGATCGTGACCGCTGGGAAGAGCATTTATTTGGAAAATCGTACCAGGCGCCCGGAGTAACCAACGAAGAACGGCCGAAGTATGGTGGGCTTAACCTGATGAATTATGCGGACGGTGCGTCACCGCGGTTTGGCTCGTGCCACCTGGTTCTTCGCCCGCATGTTTCAGAGCGCTGCACCTTTACGTTTGGGGATAGCTTTACGGGGCCGGAGCGAAAAGGAACGATCGACATTTTTTCTCCATTGTTGGCTCCTCTGTTTGAGGCGGCTGTCAGCACACAGGAGGTGCTCGGTTCGGATCACATTAACGTAGGGCTGTTGGTGGAGCTGCTTCAATCGCTAAACTCCAGATCCAGCGAGTTTATACCCGAGGCCTTAGGAAGGTCACTCGATGACTACATTGAAGCACAGGTTCATGCTGTGGTGGATTTGGCGAATGACGCGGAGGCCCTGATTGCTGATCCCTCGTTCAAAGGCACGCCAACGGGGAACCTATTGGAAGAGACCTGCTATAAATATGATTTACGGCTTGGTTGGCATGCGGGTTTTCAGTTAGAGGTTGGATCGGTACCGGGCGATTTTCGGGGGCCTGCGATGCAGCCGCTTGCACTCAGGATCGACCAAAGGTTCGGGAACGATAGGGGGCGGATTGACGCGGCAGTATTAGGCTTGGCAGCGGCATCGCTGCACAATCACCCCGAGGAGTGGCAGGACTGGGGATCATACGATGAAACGTTACAGCATATTAAGCAATTATGGCATGTCCTTGTCCGATTTGGTACTCCTGATCATGGTGTTACGTAATGTTACGCATTATCGAATCGGTGAACATATAAAAGGATCAGACTTATATTGCTTTCTATCCATTTGATGACTTTCTTTGTTTTCCAGACTTTTAATACTCGAAAAAACTCCCCTGGAAAAACTTTTAAGAACGAAAGGACGGTGACGGGTTGAACATTCAAAAGCAGGAATCCAAGCGACATGAAAAAAT
The DNA here is from genome assembly GCF_040545415.1 of Paenibacillus favisporus. NCBI lineage: Bacteria > Bacillati > Bacillota > Bacilli > Caryophanales > Paenibacillaceae > Paenibacillus > Paenibacillus favisporus. The sequence goes on from NZ_JBEPLV010000006.1 coordinate 1,742, forward strand.
GGGTTCCACCGAACCTCTGGATTCTTATGAATCCGTTGCCCGTGGTGCATCGAAAACTATGGACGAGATACAGCAACCTCAAACAAAGGACGACTCCTTCTCCAGGAGACAGGTCGTGCTGTTTATCTCTGTTGTTTTCTTGTACTGGTTCTCGTCTTATATTTATGTTCCGATTTTGTCGCCTTATATCGAGCATTTGGGGGCATCCTATACCTATCTGGGCATCGTTCTCGGTTCCTACGGTTTGATGCAAATTTTGTTCAGGCTGCCGCTCGGTATTTTATCGGATTTTATGGAAAAGCGCCGTCCATTTATTTGGCTGGGGCTGGCCGCCAGTGCGGTAAGTGGGCTGATGTTTGCTGCGTTCGGACAGTTGGGTTGGGCGCTGGCTGCAAGAGCCATGGCAGGGATCGCCGCGTCGACCTGGGTGGTGTTCACTGTCGCGTTTTCAGGTTTTTTCCCGAAACATGAGATAACCCGGGCGATGAGCATGATGCAGTTCACCACCGTGGCCGCCCAATTGACGAGCATGCTCGTCAGCGGGTATTTGGTGGAGCGTTGGAGCTGGCAGCTGCCGTTTTGGCTTGGAGGCATCGTTGCGGTGATAGCCCTTGTACTTGCTTTATTTTTGCGGGAAAAAGAGCCGGATCCCGGACGCACCCCCATGTCGCTTCAGGATTTGGCACCCGTTATGCGTGACCGGACGCTGTTTCGGGTTTCTTTTCTGTCGATCCTGGCGCACTGCGTTCTGTTCATCACGATGTTTGGGTATACGCCGAATCAGGCGCTGGACCTGGGCGCAAGCAAAAATGACCTTGCCTGGCTGACGCTGTCTTTCATGCTGCCGCATGCGGCGGCTACGCTGTTTGCCGGACGGACCCTCGTTAACCGTTTCGGGGCAAGGGCCGTGTTAACCGTGGGGTATGTGGGAACGGCCGTTTTTACGTTTTGTATCCCGGCGGCATCGAGTTTTGGCTGGCTGTGCGTAACGCAAATATTTAATGGACTGGCACAAGGACTTGTCTTTCCGCTTCTTTTGGGCAAATCGGTGGCCCACATCGAGCCATCCAAAAGGGCAACGGCAATGGGTTTTTATCAGGCAGTCTATGCGATCGGCATGTTCATGGGCCCGTTTATCGCAGGCTGGATCAGTTCGGCATGGGGGCTCGCAGGCGGGTTCCGCTTGGCGGCATATGCAGCGTTAGCTGCGGGAGTGCTCGCTTTTTGGTGGATTCGAACGGATACAAAAGCTGGGGTGAGTGCAGCTTCAGGCGGACCGCCGAATACGGGGAGTGTCCAGAAAAATGTGTAATGTGAGGTTAGAGCTGCGGTTTGATCCGCCGAAAAGACCCGCAAAGCGCTCAAACGCTTTGCGGGTCTTCTTTATTTTTTCGATATCGGGAGAAACAGCAGGGAAAATGGCAGGTTGCTGCCGGCAGCCGGGGACAGCCAGAGTTCCACCTTCTCCTCCCGGGCCTGCGTCCGGTACAGCACGGTGGCGCTGTCCTGGGAGCCGTCGCCGTGCTTGATCTCGACAACCCGGTCGTTCACCCTCGCCGAGCCGAAGTACCTACCGCCACGCGGGTTGAAGGCAATGAGCGTGTCCGGCGCAACATGGTTCAGAATGATTTTATACAGAACACCGTAATTGCCGGAATTGATGGCAACGCTGTCCTGCATCCCGTCCATCCCCCGCTGAAAAGGATCAGTGGTGTTGTCGGTGAGCGGCAGGCGCTCCGCTTCCGTTCCGACCGTGCCGTCGTATTCGAACACTCGCGTCGAATCCGCAAAGGTGCCGCGGACGATGGACTCGATCGGATTTAAATCAGGCAGGGACGGCATGACCGCAATCGGGTCATGATCGGCCTGGACCATCAGCATGGTGTATTCGACGGGTGCATCGCTGGTGACATCGGCGTTCATCGTGATGACATCGCCGGGAGCAGCCGCGGTTGCGTTCAGCTTGGGAAAGAGGGCCACGCTCTCGCCGGGACCGATCTGCACGCTTCGCTGCTCGCTGCCGGTCAAGGTGGAGTCCAAATACCGGACGCCAGCCAGTCTGCCGGATAGCTCAGGATACGGGGTCGGCCCCGCCACGCCCGCGTTCTCGATCTGGATCGATGCCGCGGTATCGTTCGGATTGGTGGCGATCAGGTAGAAGCGTGCCTTTGCGGCCAGGTTGTTTTTGTGATGGACCAGAAACCGGGCCGGTCCCGACAGGATGTCCTGATACAGAATCCCTTCCGAGTTGACCGTCTCCGGACCGCTGGCCCGGAACAGCAAATACGGCTCCGTCGTGTAGGTGTAGGGCAGCGCTTTGTAGGACAGGATCGACTTGCCGCTGACCTGGAATGTGCCGCCTGCCGGAGTGAAGCGCATGGCATACTCTTCTTTGCTGTACATCACCTCGGAGGTGATTTCGATTTTTTTGCTGTATTCGGATGTCAGGCCGTGCTTGTCGGTAACCTTAAGCTTGATTTCCACCGTACCCGGCTCGAAAAAGGCCGGTTCGTTGTTCGCCCATTCGCGATTGGTGATCGCGTCTTCGTCGTCGGTGCTTTGATCGCTCAGGGTCACCGGCTCGCCGATCCGGTATTGGTCTTTGTCCGTCGTAAAATAGGCCTGCGGCGGTTCGTTCGTTTGCGGATCTTCCGGCTTGTCCGTCCCCGAAGATCCGGTGCCGCCAGGGTACAGCGTAATTTGGTTTCCCTGGAGCACATAAGGGAGATGAAAAGCAGCCGTCAGCGAAGTAAGGGGAACCATCAACACGCCGCGGTCCTCGTACGCTTCGCCTTTCATCGTTTTCGTCTCCCCGTTGACTTGATATGCCTTGGTATGTACGCGGTACCGGGCTTCGGTACCTTCTCGGGATACGGTGGTCTCTTTCGTAGATGCTTGGTAAGTCACTTTACAGCCCAAAGAGACGGCAAGCGAGCGGAGGCTGACAAAGGTGACTCCTTTTTTGACGACAGTGGAACGGTTTAATGCGGACTCGGTGCCGCTATTTAGGATTCGGCTGCTGTTTAAATAGATGACCGTCGTTCCGGAAGGAGCTGCGGGTGCTTGAGCCGTAGTCACTTTCTGCGGGATCGTAGGCTCTTGCTCCAGATCGGGTGCGGCAGATGCCGGAACCACACCGTAGGCGGCAAGCAGAACGGAAGTCAGAAGGGCGGTTTTTTGTATTTTCATAGGAATGATATGGAACTCCTTTTCTGAAATTTGATAATAAAACAGGGGCCTTTATTTGGCGGCAATTATGACCGCTCCCAGTACTATGACCGCGGCCCCGATCCAGCGGTTCAGCGGAACGCTTTCCCCGAAGAAATACCACGCGGCGAAAATGCCGGCGGCGTAAGCCAGGCTTTGCAGCGGGTAAGCAAGGCTGAGCGGCAGCCGGGACAGCACGACGAACCACAATCCCGTGGCTATTGCATAAAGGGCGATACCAAGCAGAATCAGCGGCGAAAATAATACCTGCAATAGGTTGCCAAGGTGGATGCCACCTTGCTGCTGCAGGCCGATTTTCCAGGCGATTTGACCGGCGACCAGGAGCAGCATATTGAGAAGCAGCATCAAGTAAGCCATACTAGCGGTTCACCTCCGTGCTCGAAGAAGACGGCACAACAATTTGCTCTTCGGAAGAAGCCGCCGCAGAAACTCGCTGACAGGGTTCCACGGAATGGGGTCCGGAGAATTCACCAGACGGCATCCCGGATTGCTGCAGGGTATGCGCTTCTGGGGGCTGTTGAGAATGCGGTCTAGATGACTGCTCAGGATGCGGTCTAGTTGTCTGCTCAAAATGTGGTCCGGATGACTGTCCAAAATGCGGGTCGGATGTCTGTCCCGGGCGCGATCCAAAGGCAGGACCGACAGCAAGCCCCATAGAGCCCTCTGAGCCTTCCTCCGCCTGGGCTTCAAGCTTTTGAATGCGTTGTTCCTGCAAGCCCAGCGTTTGGGTAAGCAAGATGACCCGGTGCGTGAGTGTGGAGACCGCCATCGTCAAATGCAGCAGGATGAACAGCACCGCGACTACACTCAGCAGGTAGAGCAGCGACGGGGCATAATAAATGCGGATCCGCTGCGCCACCTCGTCCAAAAGGGACGGAAACAGGGACAGCGCCATCATGATCACGCTCATCAAAAGCCAGAGCAGGGCGTACTGCTCGCGCAGCCTGCGCTTGCGGATCAAGTATAAAATCGTGCCGGCAAAAGCAAGGCTGATGCAAAAGCTGATGATATAAACATTAAGATTCATAGCGGTTTTCCCACGCTCTCTTTTTCTTGGTTTTCATGAGCAGGACCGACAGGATGACCTTGGACATGTAATACACGGATTTCATGGCCGAGATGCTGGAGACGCCTCCCTGACGCTCATTCATCACGACGGGAATTTCCGTAAAGGACAGCTCCCGGTTGTAGAGCAGCATCAGCGCCTCTACCTCGGGATAGTCGGTCGGGTACTCGCGTGCGAACAGGGAGATGGCCCGCCGTCCGCACAGGCGGTAGCCGGAGGTCGGATCGGTTACGTTCTGCCCGGTGAGCCGGGTCACGAGGGCGGACAGCAGACCGATGCCCATTTTGCGGGCGAAAGTCGACTGAAAGCCCTCTTTGGTAATAAAGCGGGAGCCAATCACCATATCGGCGCCGGTATCGAACTGGGCGGACAGGAGGCGGCGCAGATCGCACGGATTGTGCTGACCGTCGCCGTCGATCTGTACGGCGTAGTCGTAATGATGCTCCGCCGCGTAGCGGTAGCCAGTCTGCACCGCACCACCGATGCCCAAGTTGCAGGTCAGGTCGATGACATTGGCGCCGGCCGCCCGGGCAACCCGGCTGGTAGTGTCGCTCGACCCGTCGTTGATGACGAGCACGTCTGCGTAAGGCGCGTCTTCGCGGAGCCGGCGGATGACCTGCCCGATCCCCTCCGCCTCGTTATAGGCGGGTACGATCACGAGCACTTTGGGCGGCTTGTTATGACTTTCCGGTCGATTCAGCATAAGTAACGGCTCCTTTCCGTGAATTTGAAGAGCGGGTCCATTTCTGCCATGCCCAGCGGAGGATGGCGATCCCCGCGGCCGCATCCAGCATGATGATCAGCGGCATGGCGGTGTAGTTATAGCGGAACTCAGGGACGAAAGCCAGGCGGGTAACCGTCATGACCGCAACAATCAGCGTCATCAGCGTTAATGGCTGCTTCCATTTCCGAAGCGATGCGGCCAGGGCCACGGGACAGAACCACACAAGAGCCACATGCAGCAGGCTGCCCAGCGGGCTCGGAAGCACGCGGTATAACGGGCTGTGGCCGCTGCCAAAATACATATTCGAATAAATGTACTTGAGCTTGCCGACGGTGTACCATTTGACGAACTGCCATGTGTGCTGCGTAAAACCGATCTTCAGCCGCTCTTTGGCGACTTCCATCTGCGTTTTACCATGCCGGTCGACCAGACCGTCGTTGTAATTTTTGTCCGGATAGGTGCCGGCGGCAAACGGATTGACCTGGGTGGAGGCGATCACGACCTCGTGCAGGGTCACCATGTTGCGGATCACCCAAGGAGCGAGGACGATCCCTGTTCCGATGCAGGTGAACAGCAGCAGCTTGAGCGTGAGGCGGAATTCCTTTTTCCAGAGCCAATACAGCCCGTACACCGGCGCGATCAGGATTAAAAACTCCGGACGCGTCAGCACCAGCAGGCCCATCGCCGCCCCGCTCAGCAGAGCTAGGGTTCGTGTTCTGCGCTCGAAGGCTTCAAGCTGCAGACGGATATACAGCATCAGGAAGAAGCAGGCCAGCGTCTCGGTCAGAACCGCACCGTTGCTCCAAATAAAAGGCGGATACACGCTGCTGATGAGCAGCACGATCATCGAAACGGTCCGGCCCGAGAGCTTTCGGGCGACCGAGTAAATGAGCCACAGGGTGACAAGGCTGATCAAGACCTGAATGTAACGGATATAGGGAAACGGATCATGATGCTGGTAATCGACCAGCTTGTAGATGGCCGCCATAAACAACGGATACCCCGGCGTGACCTGGGCGTTCGGCTGGGTATCCTTGTAAGCGTAGATACCTTTTTCGAGCAGCTGCCGGACCATGATGTCGTAATTCAGCGTGTCATGCGAAACTTTATGGGTGACCGAAAGCAGAAAGTCCAGCCGCACATAGGCAGCCAGCGCGAAGATCAGCACGAAAATCGTGATGAGCAGCGTTTTTTTGGGGGCAAACCATTTTGAAGTGATGGTGTACATACGGATTTCGTGCTCCTTCCTTGACAGACATGGGAGACAAGCAGCTCTCCTCACGGACGATGCGTGCTGTCCTTTTAACTTGAATCCAAGATTACAGGAGAGTTCTTAACGGGAGCCTACCCAAATGCTTAACAAACGCTTAAGTTTTTCTGTTAAAAAATGCTGCGTCTTGGTCTTCCCTTACGAAGGGGTCCAGAAGATCGCCAAAAGGTTATGCTCACTCGAAAGGGATGAATGATCCTGTGTGCAAAATAGAGTCCAATACGAAAAAACTCCCGCCTGGCGGCGGGAGCGACTTTTGGGCTTGCTTTAGTTCCTCTTTACTTTCATTCGAAGATCGGATGGATCAAGGCTATCAAAACCCAAGAGGATCTTTGATTACCGATCCCTTGCAATCAACAACTGACCTTTCTTACCGCCGGTCCCGCTCGCGCGATGCGCTTCCGCAATGCCCTCGGCGTTAAAAGGAAAAATTCGATCAATATGAACCTTCAGCTGTTGATCTTGAACTTGGCGAATCAGGGATAACCAATCGCTGCGATTCGGCTCGACACGGACAAAACGAGCTTCGATTCCACGAGTACGCGGATTCCGGTCGATGGCCGGGGAGACGAGGGAGAGCAGCTTGCCCCCCTCCTTCAATACCGTGTAGCTTTTCCGCTCGGTATCTCCGCCGTCTCTTACCATATCAAGAACGATATCTACCGGACGGACGGTTTCTCCAAAATCGGTCGTGGCGTAATCAATGACCTCATCAGCTCCCAGCTGCCTTACAAATTCATGATTCTCGGCACGGGCTGTGGCGATCACATAGGCTCCATGTTGTTTGGCCAGTTGAACGGCAAGGTGGCCGACAGCCCCTGCACCCGCGTGGATTAAAATACGCTGTCCCGGCTGCAATTGTCCGTACGGAAACAACGCCTGCCATGCGGTCAACCCGACGGCCGGGAGCGCAACGGTTTCTTCGAAAGAGAGCGTGGACGGGATAACCGTAAGCCCCTTTTCTTCCACTACCGCATAATCCGCGTAACCTCCGCCGGTCGCAGCTAACCCAATGACTCGGTCTCCTTGTTTCACATGCGTCACATTTGCTCCGACTTCTCTTACCACGCCGGCGATTTCAATGCCGAGAATATGGGGAAACCGGAGAGGAATGATGTCCCGAAACGCGCCTGAGAGAATGAGATGGTCTCCAGAATTGACCGTGGTTGCGAACACCTCCACCAGCGCTTCCGTTTCTTTTAACTCCGGCTTGGCTATTTCTTGTTCTTGCAGGACATCGGGAGTCCCGTAATCGATCATGACGATCGCCTTCATATCCATACTCCTCCAATTCGGTATTAACGATAGCATTTCGTCGTTTAATGAGGTTGTTTATCGGTTTACAGGGCGAGTATACTTGAATCAAACATGGAACCCAAGTGTAGAACTACACCTGAAGGAGGAGGGGGAGAGAATGGTGCATGAAGATCAAAGCTTGCGACATCAATTGTTGAAAACGGCATTGGGAGAAATCGAAACGCTCCGTATGAAACGCCAACGCCAATATGCTGCCGACCGATCCCATCCTTCTTTAAAACGATTCACGCAGCAGGAGCTGAATGACGAGGCCTGTCCAACATATAAAAACTTGCTGGTCGGACGATCGCACAGATTGCCGGACCGTCAAACGATGCTTCGTATTGCCGAATACCTGGAATGCACATCCGATGAACGTAACGAGCTGCTCGCCGCGGCCGGATATCTGCCGATTCACTCCGATATGGCGGGGCGATCCCTGGAGCACGAGCTTGAACAGGCACGCCGATTGATGAGAAACGTACCTTTTCCAGCGATGATTGTAACCTCTACATTAGAGATCGTGGAATTTAATGAGCCGTTTCGGCGGCTGTTTGAAATTCCCTGCAATTTATTTATTAAGGACCGGATGACTCTAGTGGATTTTCACTTTAATCCCGATCTGTCCATACGCTCCCGTTCTACCTTTGATGCGGAATCATTCGAAAAGTGGGAATCGCATGCCTTCTTCGGCATGGACGCTTTTAAGAGGAATCATCTGCTGTCCCGTCACGACGACTGGTATCAAAAGCTGATTCGACAATTCAACCAATACGGCGGTGCCGATGAGTACCGGAATATAGCAAGGAATCCGGAATACGATTACAACCACTCCAAAGTCATCTTAGCGCGAACGGAAAGCTCAGGAGATCTGGTTCCAATCCGCTATAAGCAGATCTATCTTTCTGCCGGCAGAAGCATGTATCCTAGGGTTGGAGTATTCCTGCCGGTTGACGAACCGGCCCGCAAAACGTTTGCGTACTTAGGTTGCTCTGTCGACTACAGCTCCATGTTATACATGGTTCAATGATCATAAATTAAGCGAACTCATCCAGAGGAACGTAAGAAACGGACGCATGCAGCAAAAAAAAAGAAAAGCAGACAGCCGCACTCCTTAGATGGAGTGCGGCTTTTTACGATTTGTATTGTAGGGTAAGTCACAGTTATGCCGGCACAGCCGGATCGGGAAGCCGGGTCTCAAACACGGTCTGGTTCGTCGAGCTCTCCACGGAGATGTCGCCGCCGTGCACGTCAATGATGCTCTTGGTGATGGCCAGTCCGAGCCCGGTACCGCCGGTCGCCTTGGAACGCGATTGCTCTACGCGATAGAACCGTTCGAAGATATATGGTAGATCCCGCTTGGGGATGGGCTCCCCGTAATTGCAGACGCGTATGCGGACAAAGGCTTCTTCCTTTTCGATATAAACGTCGATATACTTGCCGCTGGTGCCGTACTTAATGGCATTGGAAATGAGATTTTCGTAAGCCCGGACGAGGTGGTCGCCGTCGGCTTGAATGATGACCGGCTGCTCCGGCGCGTGAATCTGCAGAATCATGTTCGCCTGCTCCAGGCTCGGCACAAACTCCTCGGCCAGCTGCCGGATCAATCCGGTTACATCCAGCTTGCGCAGGTGCAGCGGCATGCCGTTGTTGATGCGCGTATACTCAAACAGGTCGTCGATCAGCTTCTTGAGGCTGAGCGATTTTTCGTAAGCGATATTCATGTAATAGCGAAGCTCCACTTCGTCGGCATAACGGTCTTTATCGATGATTTCCAAAAATCCGAGAATGGAGGTCAGCGGGGTCCGAAGGTCGTGGGATACGCCGGTGATCAGGTCGTTTTTCGTCTTCTCGGCGTTACGCTCCTCCTGAATGGAGCGGTTCAGCTGAGCGCTCATCTGGTTGATGCTGTCGGCAATCCGGCCGAGCTCATGGTTTTCCCGAACCGGAATTTCGTAATTGAAATGTCCCTTGGCGATCTCCGCCAGCCCGTAACTGATTTCCTCCAGGTACGTATGAATTTGCCCGGACAGGCTGTTCATGTTTTCCGCAATCGTTCCTAGCTCATCGGCAGCTTTCACACTGACGGAAGCTTGGAGCCGGCCGCCGGCCATGTCCTCCAGGATTCCGGCCAGCTCTTTAGCATAACGAACGAGAGGCCGGGTGGAAGCCACGTAGAGGGACAGGAAAAAGACGACACCGAACACCCCGATCGTCGGCCTGGAGCCGATATGGTTGATCACCCAAATCAGGGGCACATTATAAGGCGGGCGCACAATGATATAAGAGGCGAGCAAACGGCCGAGCAGCACGAACAGCAGCGTCAGCCCGGTGCAGCCGAGAAACACGGCAAGGAACTTCCAGCGGATGCCGATGTATACCTTGGTGGTCATGGTGCTCTACACCTCCTTCGCCGATTTCATTTTGTAGCCGATGCCCCAGACGGTCTTGATGTAGGCCGGATGCTGAGTATCCTTTTCGATTTTTTCGCGGAGCTTGCGGATATGGACCATCACCGTGTTTTTGGATTCCATGAACGGCTCGTTCCAGACCTCTTCGTAAATTTTGTCCATGCTGAGCACGATGCCCTGATTGACGGCCAGCAGCTTCAAAATGTCGAACTCGCGAGGCGTCAGCTTCACTTCCTGCTCCCCGACGGTCACCGTATGGGTGGCGGTATTGATGACCAAATCGTCGATTACGATTTCGTCCTCGGCTGTGGTATCGCGGTAATTTAACAGCTTGTACCGGCGCAGCTGCGATTTGACGCGGGCGACCAGCTCCAGCGGATTGAACGGCTTGGTGACGTAATCGTCGGCACCGATGCTCAGGCCGGAAATTTTATCGATATCCTGGCTTTTCGCGGACAGCATGATGATGGGGGTGTTGTTCTTTTCCCGGATTTTCATGCAGGCTTGAATCCCGTCCATTTGGGGCATCATCACATCAAGGATGATGAGGTCGATCGGATGGCTCTGCAGCGCTCCGAGTGCCTCCAGTCCGTTAGATGCTTTATATAAGGTGTATCCTTCATTTTTTAAATAAATTTCAATCAGTTCAATAATTTCTTTCTCGTCATCGACGAGCAGGATCGCTTCTCTGGACATTACGGCATTCACACCTCTTTGAATATTGTGGAAACTAGGAGTATGCTTGATGTATAGCATTATAAACCGAAACCCTTAACATTATGGTCACGAATTTCTTAACATTAACTTAAATTCCGCCGATGTGGTGGCCTTAGGATGAACGTTCCGCTGCTTCTTATACATACAGGGAAAGGCGCAGCCGATGAAAGATAGGGCTTTTTCACCAAATGGAAAGGCTGGCTAACAACGTACGAGTATCATTTTAACGTAAAAAGAGGAGAGAGCGCATAGCATGGGCAACAAGTGGACTGAAACCTACTTAATTCATTCCAACGATATCGATTTTAAATCCGAAGCACGGCTGTCGGTACTGCTGTCTTTGGCGCAGAGAACGGCCGACGCCGATCTGGAGCAGCTTGGGGCAACGAGGGACCAGATGATCGAAGCGGGCATGGGCTGGATGCTGATTACGATGGATCTGCGCATAAGCCGGATGCCGAAGGCGCTGGAGCAAATCAACATCGAGACTTGGAACAAAGGCCCGAGAGGGGCCTTGTGGCAGCGGGACTTTGAGATTAATGGCAGCGGCGGGGAGATTCTCGGCGAAGCGTGCAGCATTTGGGCGCTCGTGGACATCCAGAAACGCAGAATGCTGCGGCCATCCAAGTTCCCTTTTGACGTCTACATTAATGAAGAGGACTCGGCCGGTGAAGCACCGGATAAAGTAACTATACCTGAGGATATGCCGCTTCATGAATCGTACCGCTCCGTGGTACGCTACAGCGGGATCGACGCCAATCTGCATCTGAACAATTCCCGTTATGCCGATCTGTGCATGGATACGCTGACCAAGGAGGAGCTTACGGGTTATTCTTGTGCTGGTTTTCGGATCACCTACCATCACGAGGCCCGATTGGGGGATGACATGGTGGTGAAACGGTCAGAGCTGTCCGGCGGCCGGGTGTACGTGAGCGGACAAGCCGAGGACGGGTCGCATTATTTTGATGCGTATCTTCTATTGAAAGGAACGAACTGAACGAACGAAGGTATCCTATCGCCCCATGGATAATTCCGTCCCGATCGGGGGATTGTTAAAGGATAAGGGGGGATAAGCATGCCGCATCGTAAACCGGTTAAAGACAGTAACCTGCCAAACAGAGCGAGCCGGAAACAGGAATACACTACGCTGCATCCGGATAAAGCTGCTAAATTTCCGCCGAGCCTGAACCAAATTCCGAAGCAGGAACAGGATTAGGCATTTACCGCACCACCCCAAGTCCTTCAGTGGCATCTTCGGCTCCTGCCGAGGTTCCGCTGGGGGATTTTATTTTGCACAGGCGATAAGATAAAACAGGGTTACCTTCCTTTTGCATCCGCTGCTGGATTCAATGTTATAATAGGACGGAAAGAAAGGTGGTACGTCATGAAATCATTGGTATTAGCCGAAAAGCCTTCCGTGGCCCGCGAAATTGCGCGCGTCATGGGAAGCCGCGACAAGCATAAAGGATATATCGAAGGTCCGAAATATATCGTCACCTGGGCGCTGGGCCATTTGGTCGGACTCGCGGAGCCCGAGGATTACGACAATAAATACGCAACCTGGAACCTGGAGGATCTGCCGATCCTGCCGGAATCGATGAAGCTGAAGGTGCTGCGTGAATCCGCCCAGCAGTTCAAGGTTGTGCAGCAGCAGCTCCGCCGCCAGGACGTCGGCGAGTTGATCGTGGCGACGGACGCCGCGCGGGAGGGGGAGCTCCTCGCCCGGTGGATTATGAAGATGGGAAAATGGAACAAGCCGTTCAAGCGGCTCTGGATATCTTCGCAGACGGACAAGGCGATCAAGGAAGGTTTTGCTTCGCTGAAGCCGGGGAACCAGTTCGACCGGCTGTACGAATCCGCGCGCTGCCGGGCTGAAGCCGACTGGATGATCGGCCTGAACGTGACGCGGGCGCTCACCGTCAAATTCGGGGCGCAGCTCTCCGCGGGACGGGTGCAGACCCCGACGCTGGGCATGATCATGGACCGGGAAAATGAAATCGTCAATTTCCGGTCGGAGGAATACGACACAATCAAGGCTGACTTCGGCGGATTTGCCGCGGTGTGGCGGGGGAACAATGGCGATGCCCGCATCTTCGACAAGAGCGCGGCCGAAGCATTGAAACGCAAGCTGGACGGATCGTCCGGCCGGATCGCCAAGGTGAAGAAGACGGAGAAGGTCGAACCTCATCCGCTCGCTTACGACCTGACCGAGCTGCAGCGCGACGCGAACCGCCGGTTTGGCTTCTCCGCGAAGCAGACGTCAAACGTGCTTCAGCGTTTGTATGAGCAGCACAAGCTCGTCACCTATCCCCGGACCGACAGCCGCTATCTGACGTCGGATATGACCGGCACGCTGAAGGAACGCCTGGAGAGCGTTGCCATTGGGCCATATGCTTCCCTGGCGCGTCCGCTGCTGCGGAAAAATTTGAATATAACCAAACGCGTCGTGGACGATTCGAAAGTCAGCGATCACCACGCGATCATCCCGACGGAAGAGACAGTGCTTTTGAATCAGCTGAACACTGAAGAGCGCAAGCTGTACGACCTGATCGTCCGGCGCTTCATCAGCCTGTTCTACCCGCCGGCACGGTACGACGCGGTCGCGGTAACGATCGACGTGGAAGGCGAGTCCCTTCATGTGAAAGGGACGACGATCAAGGAGAGCGGCTGGCGCGAGGTATACGGCGGTGACGTCTCCGACGAATCGGATGAAGATTCGTCGGCTGATGCCGACGGCGAAGAGAGCGGAGCCCAGCTTCCAGTGCTGAACGAGGGCGAAGCCGTCAAGGTGCAGCGGGTCATCATGCAAGGCGGCCGGACTTTGCCGCCGAAGCGGTATACCGAGGCTGCGCTTCTGTCCCAGATGGAGAAGCACGGGCTCGGCACCCCGGCGACGCGGGCGGACATTATCGAGAAGCTGGTGAACTCCGATACGATCGAGCGCCAGGGGAACGCGCTGCATCCGACGGGTAAAGGCAAGCAGCTGATCGGACTCGTTGCGCCGGAGTTGCGGACGCCGCAATTGACGGCCAAGTGGGAAGCCGAGCTGGAGAAGATCGCCCGCGGCCAAGGGCAGCCGGAGCCGTTCCTGAAGGGAATCCGCGGCATGTCCAAGGATCTGGTGGCAGGCGTAAAGAACAGCAAGGCGGACTACAAGCCGCACAACGTCTCGAACAGCCACTGTCCGGACTGCGGTACCCGGCTGCTGGAGAAGAAGGGCAAGCGCGGCAAGATGCTCGTCTGCCCGAGCGAGGACTGCGGCTACCGCCGTTCGGACGAGAAGCGCCTGTCCAACCGCCGCTGCCCGCAGTGCCACAAGAAGATGGAGATGAAGGAAGGCAAAGCCGGCCTGTATGTGCAGTGCCTGTCCTGCGGCATCACGGAGACAGTCAACAAGGACAGCAAGCACGTCAACAAGCGCGAGGAGCGCAAGCTGGTGCAGCAGTACGCCAAGAAGCAGGAGCCGATTGGCTCGAACCTCGGCGAGCTGCTGAAAGCGGCGATGGAGAAAAAGAACGGTTAACGGCCTGAAAGACCCGGGCTGCATGCTCTGGCTGATCGGACAGAGCATGCATGCATTAAACCTTTCTCGCCTATCGCTGCCACAGCTAGAATCCAGCCAGTTCACTGGAATCTCTCAAACGAGAGGAAGCCGTCATAGTAAGGAGCGTAACGCCGGAGACACTGATTTGCTCCATCATGATTTAGGAAAACTCCGCCAGGTAGGCGTTTTTGCTGGGAATACTGGCAGACGAGTGCCTGGCGGTTTGTCTCTTGGCTAGTAAAGTTTTATAATAGAAGCAAGCAGTAGAACGGGGGGTGGTAGCGTAAGTGAGGACGGCGCTCTTGATCTGGTTTATTTTTATCAACGCGGTAGGTTACCTGATCATGTCCGAGGATAAAAGAAGGGCTAGAAACAGGCGTGACCGTGTGCCGGAAAGAACGCTCTTTCTGCTTGCCGCCATCGGCGGTGCGCTGGGCGTACTGATCGCCATGTACCGCAAACGCCATAAGACCAGGCATCTGAGCTTTCGGGTCGGGATACCGCTGCTGCTGTTCGTCAACGCAGTTCTGTACGCATTTTTCATGAGTTGATTTATCACTTGATGTACAACATGGTTTCATTTCTTGCTAATTCGGTTTAATAACATCTCAATTCACACTTCATACAGAGAAAGCGCAGGTGGGTCCACATGTTATTTTCCAAAATTCTTTTAGCTTATGATGGTTCCAAAGCTTCCAATAAGGCTCTTGAACGTGCAATCGAACTGGCGAAAGCGGCGCCTGACGCGGTCATCGACGTCGTACACGTCTTTGATTTCCCGCGCGTATTCATTGGCGAAGGCATGGCTCCGATTCCGGCGTCCGTTAACCAAGACTTCTATGAACTCGCTGAGCAGACGGTCGCGGAAGTGAAGAAACGTCTCGATGGCGAAGGCGTCGCCTACAATGCGGAGATGATCCAGGGTGGACCTGCGGAAGTCATTCTGGAATATGCTAAGGAAAAAGGCAATGATCTGATCGTGATCGGCAGCCGCGGCTTGGGCGGAATCCGGGAGTTCGTGCTTGGCAGCGTCAGCCACAACGTCGTGCAGCATGCGACCATTCCGGTGCTTGTCGTTAAATAAATGATGGAATTGTAAGCCAGTGTGCCCCGAATATGGGGTGCACTGGTTTTGTTTTAGGAATAATCAGCAGCAAAATCCGAACATTCGATTTTACACTGTTTTAATTGTTCGTGTTTTAGTTGACATGTTGTGTAGGGGATTGTTAAACTGTTAGGTGTAAAGCCTTAAGGGATTTGGAAGAGGCAGAGAACCATCGCTGGATGGTTAAGGGAATGAACAAATAATCGAATGAATTGATCTCGTATAAAGCCGGGGATATGGCCCGGAAGTTTCTACCCGGATACCGTAAATGTCCGGACTACGAGGGAATACTGCCGAGGAGTCGCCGGTTCCGATGGACGGAAAGGCTTCCCTCCTTGCTGCGTTTGCGGCAGCGGTATTCCTTACCCGGTCCGGTATCCTGAAAGTCAACGTATTTCTCGGGCACCGGGCCTTTTTGGGTCTCTCCCGAATGAATAAAAAAACTTTTGGAAAGTGGGTTGAAACATGTCAGCAGCGGTCGCTGTCATTATGGGCAGCAAATCGGATTGGGAAACGATGCAGCATGCATGTCTCGTCCTGGACGAACTGCAAATTCCGTATGAGAAAAAGGTTGTGTCCGCGCACCGGACGCCGGACCTGATGTTCGCCTTTGCGGAGCAGGCGGCGGAGCGCGGACTCAAAGTCATCATCGCCGGAGCCGGCGGTGCCGCGCATTTGCCGGGCATGGTAGCGTCCAAGACGACGCTGCCGGTCATCGGCGTGCCTGTGCAGTCCAAGGCGCTGAACGGCCTGGATTCGCTTCTGTCGATCGTTCAGATGCCGGGCGGCATTCCGGTCGCGACGGTGGCGATCGGCAAGGCGGGCGCTACGAATGCGGGCCTCCTGGCCGCGCAAATCATCGGGGCCTATGACAGCGAGGTTCAAGCGCGGGTGCAAGCTCGAAGAGATGCCATCCGCGACGAAGTGCTGGAAAGCAGTGATTCGCTATGAGCAGCAATCAGGCATCGCAGCAGACATGGCTCCCTGGTTCCACCATCGGCATTCTGGGCGGCGGCCAGCTGGGACGAATGATGGCGCTGGCCGGAACCGCTATGGGGTACCGCTTCATCACGCTCGATCCGACGCAGGATTCGCCCTGCGGGCAGGTTGCAGGACAGATTGAAGCGGCTTACGACGACGTTGATGCAGCCCGCCGGCTGGCGGCGGCGTCAGATGTCATTACGTACGAATTCGAAAACGTCGACGCAGAAGTCGCGGCGCTGTTGGAGAAGGAATCCAGCGTACCGCAAGGAAGCGCGCTGCTCTACACGACGCAGCACCGCCTCCGGGAGAAGCGGGCGATTGAAGCTGCGGGCGTACCCGTGGCGCCGTACCGCGAAATTACGAGCCTGGAGAGCCTCAGAGAGGCGGCTGCCGAGCTCGGACTTCCCGGCGTGCTGAAGACCGCCACCGGCGGATACGACGGCAAAGGCCAGATCGTTCTCCGCTCGGAGGATCAGCTCGAGGCGGCTTACGAGGAACTGGCTGCCACCGGCCGCGAGCTGGTACTGGAGAAATTCGTTGATTTTCAATGCGAAATTTCAGTTATTGCCGCCCGCAGTCCAAAAGGGGAAGTAAAAAGCTTCCCGGTGGCAGAAAATATTCATGTGAACAACATTTTGCACCTGTCGATCGTCCCGGCGAGAGTCGAGGAGCAGGTTCAGCGGGAGGCCCGCAAGCTGGCGGAGCAGCTCGTGGAGCACTTGGGTGCGGTCGGCCTGCTGGCCGTGGAGATGTTCGTGACAAAGGACGGTCAGCTGTACGTGAACGAGCTGGCGCCGCGTCCGCACAACTCCGGCCACTACACGATGGAGGCCTGTGCGACCTCGCAGTTCGAGCAGCATGTCCGCGCCGTGTGCAACATGCCGCTTGGCGACACGACGCTGCTGACCCCGGTCGTCATGGTCAACGTGCTCGGCCAGCATCTGGAACAGGTGATCCGCGCCAGCGGCAGACCAAGCATCGCCGTCAGCGAATACGGCGTGGTGCCGAAGCTTCATTTATATGGCAAGAGCGACGTGAAGAAAGACCGCAAAATGGGACATATCAACCTGCTGTGCAAGGACGTGCAGGACGGACTCGACTGGGTTGAACAAACTAACATCTGGAGGCAAGGATAATTTATGATCGAACGTTACAGCAGACCGGAAATGCGGGCCATCTGGACCGAAGAAAATAAATTCAAGGCATGGCTGGAAGTAGAACTGTGCGCATGCGAGGCTTGGGCCGAGCTGGGCGTCATTCCGAAGGAAGACACGAAGCTGCTTCGCGAAAATGCCAAATTCGACATCGACCGGATTTACGAAATCGAGCAGGAAACGCGCCATGACGTCATCGCCTTTACCCGCGCAGTATCGGAGAGTCTTGGACAGGAGCGCAAATGGGTGCATTACGGGCTCACTTCCACCGACGTGGTGGATACGGCGCTCGGATACCTGCTCCGCCAAGCAAACGAAATTTTGGAGAAGGATATTTTGAACTTCATCGAGATCCTGAAAGACAAGGCTATAGCTTACAAAGACACGCCGATGATGGGACGTACGCACGGTGTTCATGCCGAGCCGACGACCTTCGGCCTGAAGATGGCCCTCTGGTACGAGGAAATGAAGCGTAACCTGGAACGTTTCCGCCACGCGGCGAACGGCGTCCAGTTCGGAAAAATTTCCGGCGCGGTGGGCACCTATGCCAATATCGATCCGTTCGTGGAAGAGTTCGTCTGCAAGAAGCTCGGCACGAGCCCGGCTCCGATCTCCACGCAGACGCTGCAGCGTGACCGCCATGCCGAATACATGGCAACGCTGGCATTGATCGCGACGTCGCTCGACAAGTTCGCGACGGAAATCCGCGCGCTCCAGAAGAGCGAAGTGCGCGAGGTTGAAGAAGCCTTCGCCAAAGGCCAGAAGGGCTCCTCGGCGATGCCGCACAAGCGCAACCCGATCGGCTGCGAGAACATCTCGGGCCTCTCGCGCGTCATTCGCGGCCACATGGTGACCGCCTATGAAGACGTGGCGCTCTGGCACGAGCGCGATATTTCGCACTCCTCCGTGGAGCGGATCATCCTGCCGGATGCGACCATGCTGCTGAACTACATGCTGAACCGCTTCGGCAACATTGTAAAGAACCTGACTGTGTTCCCGGAAAACATGAAGCGCAACATGGCCCGGACCTACGGCGTGCCGTTCTCCGGCCGCGTCATGACGAAGCTGATCGACAAAGGCTTCAGCCGGGAGCAGGCGTACGACACCGTGCAGCCGCGGGCAATGCAGGCGTGGGAAGAGCAGCGTCAGTTCCGCGACATCGTGGAAGCGACGCCGGAAATTACGGAGGCGCTCAGCCCGGAAGAGATCGAAGATGCGTTTAATCCGTCGTGGCATCTGAAGCACGTGGATACGATTTTCAAAAAGCTTGGCTTGATATAAGAGGGCTGTACAATAAATTTGTCATGGAGTAAGTAGGGCAGTGGAGAGGAAAGTTGAAGCTGGAGGAGCGGGAGCGTCCGCCTTTGTTTTCGGATTTCTACCTAGAAGTGTTGATCCATCAAGGAAATCCGAAAACAACAGCGGCCGGAAGCTCAACTGTTGCTCGCAGCTGTACCGATGCAGCTCCAAGACGAAAAGAGTGGGGAGGATTCGCATGACATCACCGGCTGTATCGACCGCGGTGGAACTGGTAGACGCGCCGCTGCTGTACAAAGGCAAGGTGCGCGAGCTTTACGATTTGGGAGAGCATGTGCTGATCGTGGTCACCGACCGCATATCCGCTTTTGACTATGTGCTGGAGCCGCCGGTGCCCGAGAAGGGCAACGTGCTGAACAAGCTGAGCGCGTTCTGGTTCGAAATGACGAAGGACTTCATGGACAACCATGTTGTCCATACCGACGTCGAGCGCCTGGGCGCCGTGGCGAAGAACAAGGAGCTCTTGAAGGACCGGATCATGGTGGTCCGCAAAGCCGAGCGGATCGACATGGAATGCGTCGTGCGCGGTTATATTACCGGCGGCGGCTGGAGACAGTACCAGGCGGGCGGTGAAGTGAACGGCATCAAGCTGCCGGAGGGCATCCGCAAGAACGAGCCGTTTCCGGAGCCGATCTTCACGCCGGCGGCTAAAAACGATGTCGGCCATGACGAGGACATCTCCATGGAGCGTATGAAGGAATTAATCGGTGCAGAGCTGGCGCTGGAGCTCCAGGAGAAAAGCCTGAAGCTGTACGACTTCGCGCGGCGGTACTGCGATGAGCGCGGCATCATTTTGGCGGACTGCAAGTTCGAATTCGGCGTACTGGACGGCAAGGTCATCCTGATCGACGAGATTTTTACGCCGGATTCCTCGCGCTTCTGGGCTAAGGAAAACTATGCGCTGGACATCGAGATCGACAGCATGGATAAGGAGCCGGTGCGATCCTACCTTGCCTCAACACCATGGGACAAGAACAGCCAGCCGGACCCGCTGCCGCAGCCGGTAGTAGACGAAACGACCCGCAGATATGTAGACATTTACGAACGCCTGACGAAGCGCGTTTAAGATAAATTCCGCTGTAGTACGAACTTAGGTTTTTAGACGATTTTTTTAGCTAATGCAGGCCTGAAAAGGATTCATTCACTCATTCACTCATTCCTAGAGGAGGAACTAGAAGAACATGATGAAAGCTACGGTCTATGTCACTATTAAGCAGGGCGTACTCGATCCGCAGGGGGTTGCGGTGCAGGGAGCGCTTCATTCGATGGGATTCGAGGAAGTGTCGAGCCTCCGCATCGGGAAATACATGGAGCTTCAGCTGGACACGAATGACCGTGCTGAGGCGGAACAACGCGTCAAAGCCATGTGTGAGAAGCTTCTGGCGAATACGGTGGTCGAGGATTACCGATACGAATTGGAGGGCTAACATCCATGAAATTTGCAGTTCTCGTCTTTCCCGGCTCCAACTGTGATATCGACTGCTACAAAGCGGTAGAGGAAACACTCGGGGAGCCTGTCGATTACGTCTGGCATACCGCAACAGACCTGTCCGCTTACGACTGCATTCTGGTTCCTGGCGGTTTCTCTTACGGCGACTACCTTCGCTGCGGGGCGATCTCGCGGTTTGCTCCAGTCATGAGTGAAGTGGCCAAGGCTGCAGAGCAAGGCAAATACATTCTGGGCATTTGCAATGGATTCCAAATCCTGACGGAAGCGGGTCTGCTGCCGGGGGCGCTGCTGCGCAACACGTCCATGAAGTTCCGCTGCCATGATACCGTGCTGAAGGTGGCGAACAACCGCACGCCGTTTACGACCGACTTTAGCGAAAATGAAGAAATCGTCATTCCGATCGCCCACGGCGAAGGGAATTACTATTGTGATGAGGAGACGCTCGCGCGTCTTCAGGAAAATAACCAAATCGTCTTTACCTACAGCAGCAATCCGAACGGCTCTGTGCTGGATATCGCCGGCATCTGCAATGAGCGCGGCAACGTCGTCGGCATGATGCCGCACCCGGAACGCGCAGTGAACTCCCTGCTCGGCTCCGAGGACGGCAAGCGTATGTTTACATCCATTTTGAAGGCTTGGAGGGATACCCATGGCGCAGCAAGTGTCCGCTAAGGAACCGACCGCAGCACAGATTGCGGAACAGAAAATCTATCAGCAGTTTGGGGTATCGGACAGTGAATACGAGCTGATTTGCTCCTTTATGGGACGTCAGCCGAACTATACCGAAATCGGCGTGTTCAGCGTCATGTGGTCTGAGCACTGTGCCTACAAAAATTCGAAGCCGCTGCTGCGCCGCTTCCCGACCAGCGGCCCGCGGGTCCTGATGGGACCGGGCGAAGGCGCAGGGATCGTCGACATCGGCGACAACCAGGCGGTCGTGTTCAAAATCGAAAGCCATAACCACCCTTCCGCGGTAGAGCCTTACCAAGGTGCCGCGACCGGCGTGGGCGGCATCATCCGCGACATTTTCTCGATGGGCGCAAGACCGGTGGCGCTGCTCAACTCGCTGCGTTTCGGCAAGCTCGAAAGCGACCGGGTGAAGTATCTGTTCGAGCATGTTGTGGCCGGCATCGCCGGATACGGCAACTGTATCGGCATTCCGACGGTTGCCGGTGAAGTGATGTTCGACAACAGCTACGACGGCAATCCGCTGGTCAACGCGATGTGCGTCGGTCTGATCGACCACGACAAAATTCAGCGCGGCGTGGCTAAAGGCGTGGGCAACCCGGTCTTTTACGTAGGCCCTCCTACCGGCCGCGACGGCATTCACGGTGCGACGTTTGCTTCGGTTGAGCTCAGCGAAGAGTCGGAAGCGAAGAAGACGGCCGTTCAGGTCGGCGACCCGTTCATGGAGAAGCTGGTGATGGAGTCGACTCTGGAGCTGATCGATTCCGGGATCGTGCTCGGCATTCAAGACATGGGCGCAGCCGGCTTAACCTGCTCCAGCGCGGAGATGGCGAGCAAGGCGGGCAACGGCCTGGAGCTGTACCTCGACCAGGTGCCGCAGCGTGAAGAAGGCATGACGCCGTACGAAATGATGCTCTCCGAATCCCAGGAGCGCATGCTGTTCGTCGTCGAACCGAAGGACGAAGCGCAGGCGATGGAAATTTTCGAGCGCTGGGGCGTCATCTGCGCCAAGGTCGGCAAAGTGACCGACGACGGACGCCTGAAGCTGTTCCACCATGGCGAGGTCGTTGGCGACATGCCGGTCAAGGCACTTGTTGACGAGTGCCCGGTGTACAACAAGCCGTCGAGCGTGCCTGCTTATTATGAAGCAAACGCCGGCGTCGATACGCTGCGCTACGAAGAAGTGAAAGACCTGGGCGGCGCCTTGAAGCAGGTTTTGGCTTCCCCGACGGTCGCCAGCAAAGCCTGGGTATACAATCAGTACGATTACATGGTCCGCACGAGTACGGCGGTCCGTCCGGGTTCCGACGCGGCAGTGGTTACGATCCAGGGCACGCGCAAAGGCCTCGCGATGACGACCGACTGCAACGGGCGGTACGTATATCTCGACCCGGAAGTCGGCGGCCGCATCGCGGTCAGCGAAGCCGCGCGCAACATCGTCTGCTCCGGCGCCGAGCCGCTGGCGATCACGGATAACCTGAACTTCGGCAGTCCGGAGAAGCCGGATATTTTCTGGCAGATGGAGCGTGCGGTAGACGGCATGGCCGAAGCCTGCCGCGTGCTGGATACGCCGGTCATCGGCGGTAACGTCAGCCTGTACAATGAGAACGCCAGCGGAGCGATCTACCCGACGCCGGTCGTCGGCATGGTCGGTCTGGTGCATGATACGGATCATATTACGACACAAGGCTTCAAACAAGAAGGCGACGTCATCTTCCTGCTCGGCGACACGAAAGCGGAGCTGGGCGGCAGCGAGTTCCAATACGTCGTGCATGGGGCAACGGAAGGACGTCCTCCGGCGCTCGACCTGGATACGGAGAAAAAACTGCTGTCCTCCGTGCTTGGTGCGATCCAGCAGGGACTCGTACAGTCGGCGCACGACTTGTCCGAGGGCGGTCTTGCAGTGGCTCTGGCCGAGTCCTGCATCAGCGGTTCGCTGGGTGCCCAGGTGCATGTCGAAACCGGCCTTCGTCCGGACGTAGCCCTGTTCAGCGAATCCCAATCCCGCATCCTGCTCTCGGCATCCCGGGACAAGGCAGAGCAGCTGAAAGCTTATATTGAAGGTCAAGGCGTGCCGGTTGCCGAAATCGGCATCGTGGAAGGCGACAGTCTGGTGGTTGACATCAACGGTGCTTCGGCCGTGAACGAAAGTGTAGGAGGCTTGAAGCAGGTCTGGGAGGATGCGATTCCATGTCTCATGAAGTAACACCGCAAACGCTGTGGACGGGAGACTATTATAACGAGGGCTCGGGCAAAGACGGGCTGTTCGACAAATTAAAAGAAGAATGCGGCGTGTTCGGGGTCTATGGACACCCGGACGCCGCTTCTTTGTCCTACTACGGGCTGCATGCCCTGCAGCACCGCGGGGAAGAAAGCGCGGGGATGTGCGTCAGCGACCGCGAGGAATTTCACTACCACCGTGGCATGGGTCTCGTCAAAGAGGTATTCGACAAAGATATGATGGCTTCCCTGACCGGAGACATCTCCATCGGGCACGTGCGCTATTCGACGAGCGGCGACAGCAAGCTAACGAACGCGCAACCGTTGGTGTTCAAGTACCGTGACGGCGACCTGGCCGTGGCGACCAACGGCAACATCGTGAACGCCCCGCAAATCCGGCGCGAGCTGGAGGAAGGAGGCTCGATATTCCAGACGACGAGCGACACGGAGGTCATCGCGCATCTGATCGCGCGTTCGCCGAAGGATCTCGTCTCCGCGGCCAAAGATGCGTTCAACCGCATCGTCGGCGGCTACGCGTTCCTGATCATGACGAACGACCGGCTGCTGGTCGCGTCGGATCCGCACGGGCTGCGGCCATTGACGATGGGCAAGCTCGGTGAGGCGTATATTTTCGCCTCCGAGACCTGCGCGCTCGAGACGATCGGCGCGGAGCTGATCCGCGACATCGAGCCGGGCGAGCTGCTTATTCTCGACAAAGACGGCCTGCATGAAGACCGGTTCGAGGAGAAGAAGCACCGCAAATCGCTGTGTGCGATGGAATACATCTATTTTGCCCGCCCGGACAGCGACATGAACGGCTCGAACCAGCACGCCGCCCGCAAGCGGATGGGCAGCCGGATGGCGATCGAATCGTTTGTCGACGCTGACATCGTGACCGGGGTGCCGGATTCCAGTATTTCCGCAGCGATTGGTTACGCGGAGCAGACGGGGATCCCGTATGAGATGGGGCTCATCAAAAACAAATACACGGGCCGCACCTTTATCCAGCCGAGCCAGGAGCTGCGCGAGCAGGGCGTCAAAATGAAGCTCAGCGCCGTGCGCCGCGTGGTCGAAGGTCAGCGGGTCGTCATGATTGACGATTCGATCGTCCGCGGCACGACCTCCCGCCGGATCGTGAACCTGCTTCGCGACGCCGGGGCGGTGGAAGTGCATGTGCGGATTACGTCGCCACCTTTTAAAAATCCGTGCTTTTACGGCATCGACACGCCAGACCGGCGCGAGCTGATTGCCTCAAGCAAGTCGGTGGAAGAAATCTGCCGGGAAATTAACGCCGATTCGCTGGCGTTCCTTAGCCCGGAGGGTCTGATCACCGCGATTGCAGGCAACAATGCGGATGATTACAAGGGCGGGCTGTGCCTGGCTTGTTTCGACAACGATTATCCGACGCATCTGGATTTTAACGGTGAAGAGAAGTTTGGCTGCAGCTGCTGATGGGCTTGGAATGCAGGGCGATTACTGATCGCGATGGCATTGCCGGGCTGAAGGTTTGGGCTGTGTCTGTGGATCGATTCAGGATATGAATACTTTACCCGCTTAAAAAGTGGCGGAGCATTTGACAAAGGAGTGTCGTTGGAGTGTCTGAGGCTTATAAAAATGCCGGTGTGGATATCGCGGCCGGAAATGAAGCGGTAGAACGGATGAAGAAGCACGTGAAACGGACGTTCCGTCCGGAAGTGATGACAGATCTTGGCGGCTTTGGGGCGCTGTTCGGCCTGAACAAGGACAAATATGAGGAGCCTGTGCTCGTTTCCGGAACGGACGGGGTCGGCACTAAGCTGAAAATCGCCTTCGCCATGGACCGTCATGACACGATCGGGATCGACGCGGTGGCCATGTGCGTCAACGACATCGTGGTGCAGGGGGCAGAGCCGCTGTTTTTCCTTGACTACTTGGCATGCGACAAGGTCGTGCCGGAGAAGATCGAAGCGATCGTGGCCGGCATCGCCGAGGGCTGCCATCAGTCCGGCTGCGCGCTGATCGGCGGTGAAACCGCCGAAATGCCCGGTATGTATGCTGAAGGCGAATACGATATCGCGGGCTTTACAGTCGGCGTTGTCGATAAAAGCAAAATCATCAACGGCGCGTCCATCGCCCCTGGAGATACGGTCATCGGCATCGCGTCGAGCGGCGTGCACAGCAACGGCTTTTCCCTGGTGCGCAAGCTCCTGCTTGAGCAGTCCGGCTACAGCCTGCACGATGAAATCCCTGAACTGGGCGGCAAGCTGGGCGACGTCCTGCTGACACCGACCAAAATCTATGTGAAGCCTCTGCTGGCTCTGCTGGAGAAGGTCAACGTGAAAGGCATGGCGCACATCACCGGCGGCGGCTTCATCGAGAACATTCCGCGCATGCTGCCTGCGAACGTCAACGTGGACATCCGTTACGGTTCCTGGCCGATCCTGCCGATCTTTGAGCTGATGCAGAGCAAGGGCAGTATTGCCAATCGTGACATGTTCACCACATTTAACATGGGTATCGGGCTTGTCCTTGTCGTCAGCGAAGGCGATGCGCAGCAGGCGCTGGAGCTGCTCAAGGCGAGCGGCGAGGAAGCGTACATCATCGGGTCGGTAACGCCGGGTGAGTCGGTTGTGACCTTTACGGGAGCCGATGTCTAATGAGCGGCTACCGGATTGCTGTGTTTGCTTCCGGAACGGGAGGCAACTTTCAGGCATTGGCCGAAGCGGCCGCTGAGGGGAGGCTCGGCGGCGCGACGGTGGAGCTGCTTGTCTGCGACAAACCGGCGGCACCTGTCGTCGGCCGGGCGGAGCGCCTCGGCATTCCCGCGCATCTGTTCGTTCCCAAACAGTACGGATCGCGCGAGGAATATGAGGCGGAAATCGTCGCTAAGCTCGAGGAGCTGGACATCGACCTGGTCGTGCTGGCAGGGTACATGCGTCTGCTGACCTCCGTGATCGTCGACAAATATGCGGGACGCCTGATCAACATTCATCCGTCGCTGCTCCCGGCATTTCCCGGGACAAACGCGATCGGACAAGCGCTGGACTATGGCGTCAAGCTGAGCGGCGTAACCGTGCATTTTGTGGACGGCGGCATGGATACCGGACCGATTATCGCCCAGCGGGCGATCGAGGTGGCCGAGCATGAGACGGAGGAGTCTTTTGCGCAGGCGGTGCATGCTGTGGAACAGGAGCTGTACCCGCAGGTCGTTGCTCTTTTTGCCCAGGGTAGAGTGAAGCTGGAGGGCCGGAAAGTCACGCTGCTTAAGGGATGACGCCTTAATGTGGTTGGAGAGGTAACAACACAAAGATATAGAGATACGGTAAGGGGATAAAGGACAGCTGCCGCGGTTCCGACACGAATGGCGGCGGCTTTCAGCGGCTTTTTCGTTTTAAATGATAAATTTCGGTGTTTCCGCAAAGACTTCGGCCGTTATCGAGCAAAAAGTGCGCTTTGTGGAGGGATTTGACGGTTTTGTCGGCTCGGCCCGCTTCAGGCGGATGCCGGGGAATCTTTTCGATATTTCTCGGGAAATAAATGAGCTTCGAGCGAAAGTTATCGTTTTTACACATAAAGGAGGAGCATAACGTGAGTATTAAAAGAGCGCTGGTCAGCGTATCGGATAAGAAGGGCATCGTGGATTTTTGCCGCGAGCTGTCTGCATTGGGCGTGGAAATCATTTCGACAGGGGGCACCAAAAGCCTGCTGGCACAGGAAGGCGTGCCGGTCATCGGCATTTCCGAAGTAACCGGGTTCCCGGAAATTTTGGATGGACGCGTCAAGACGCTTCATCCGGCGGTACACAGCGGCCTTCTGGCTGTCCGTGACAGCGAGGAGCATCAGCAGCAGATGAAAGAGCTGGGCCTGGACTACATCGATCTGGTGGTCGTAAACCTGTATCCGTTCCAGGAGACGATTGCCAAACCGGACGTTACCTATGAAGATGCGATCGAAAATATCGACATCGGCGGTCCGACTATGCTTCGTTCGGCAGCCAAAAATCATGCGTTTGTCAGCGTAGTTGTCGATTCGGCCGACTACGGCACTGTACTTGCGGAAATCCGCGAGAACGGAGATACGACGCTGGAGACGCGCAAACGGCTTGCAGCCAAAGTTTTCCGCCACACCGGCGCATACGATGCCCTCATTTCCGATTATTTGTCGAACGTCACAGGCGATCCTCTTCCTGAGCGTTTGACGGTTACTTACGAGAAGATCCAAGACCTTCGTTACGGCGAGAATCCGCACCAGAAAGCGGCGTTCTACCGCAAACCGCTCGCTCCATCCGGCACTATCACAACCGCCGAGCAGCTGCACGGCAAGGAATTGTCGTACAACAACATCAACGACGCCAACGCGGCGCTGCAGATCGTCAAAGAATTCGACGAACCGGCTGTCGTGGCGGTCAAGCATATGAACCCTTGCGGCGTAGGCACAGGCGAAAGCATTTTGGAGGCTTATAAAAAAGCCTACAGCGCGGACCCTACCTCCATTTTCGGCGGCATCGTCGCGGCTAACCGCATTATCGACAGCGACACCGCGTCGCTGCTCAGCGAAATTTTCCTGGAAATCGTGCTGGCACCGGGCTTCACCGATGAGGCACTCGAAATTTTGACGAAGAAGAAGAACATCCGTCTGCTGAAAATGGGCGAATTCGGTTCTGCCAAGGAACGGACCAGCCAATTTGTCGTCACGTCGGTCGACGGCGGCATGATCGTGCAGGAAAGCGACGTGCATTCGCTGGACGAAGCCGATCTGAAAGTCGTAACTGATCGTGCGCCTAGCGAAGAGGAGCTGAAGCAGCTGCTGTTCGGCTGGAAGGTCGTCAAGCACGTGAAGTCCAACGCGATCGTGCTGGCAGCAGACAACATGACCGTTGGCGTGGGTGCGGGTCAGATGAACCGCGTCGGCTCCGCCAAAATCGCCATCGAGCAGGCGGGCGACAAGGCCAAGGGATCGGTGCTCGCTTCCGATGCGTTTTTCCCGATGGGCGATACGCTGGAGCTGGCGGCCAAAGCCGGGATCACGGCGGTCATTCAGCCTGGCGGCTCCATCAAGGACGAGGAGTCCATTAAAGTCGCCAACGAATACGGCATTGCGATGGTATTTACGGGCGTGAGACATTTTAAACACTAAGACGGGAACTCGCCGTTCTGGTTGGGAGAAAGTCAATACCGTCATATGTAAAGTCATTGCCGCTATGCACTGAAAAGTGAAAAAGGCTGAGATAGCCGCGTTTAAGAGGTTTGGGAGAGAGTTAGGGAAGGGTGACTGCAGCCGGGCTGTTATTGGAAAAGTGACCCCCAGCAGCTGCTTCCGTCATCAAAATCTCCGCTGAACGCGGCTGTCTGCTATAAAGGATGTCGACACCGTAATGTTGGCGGTAGGATGACGCGAATGTTATAGGTTTCTAATGAAAAATTAACGCATAAACGAAGAAACGGGAGGCGGACATGGATATTTTGGTGATTGGCGGCGGGGGCCGCGAGCATGCCATCGTATGGGCGCTGCATAAGAGCCCGAAGGCGGGACGGATCTACTGCGCCCCGGGAAATGCGGGGATCGGGCAGATCGCCGAATGCGTGCCGATTCAGGTCAATGAATTCGACAAGCTGACGGACTTTGCTTTGACGAAAGAAGTGGGGTTGGTCGTCGTCGGACCGGACGATCCGCTGGCAGACGGCATCGTGGATGCGTTTGAGGCGAAAAATATTCCGGTATTCGGGCCTAACCGCAAGGCGGCTGAAATCGAGGGCAGCAAAACGTTCATGAAGGACCTGCTGCATAAATACAATATTCCTACGGCGGCTTACCGCAAATTCGACAATTACGAAGAAGCTTCCGCTTATTTGAAGTCACAGCAGGCACCGATCGTCATTAAGGCGGACGGACTTGCCGCAGGAAAAGGCGTCACCGTGGCGTTTACGATGGAGGAAGCGGAAAAAGCGCTCCACGACATCATGGTAACCAAAGTATTCGGCGAATCCGGCACTCAGGTCGTCATCGAGCAGTTCCTGCAGGGGCAGGAAATGTCGATTTTGTCCTTTGTCGACGGTGAGACAGTGCGGCCGATGGCAGCTGCGCAGGACCATAAGCCGGTGTTTGACGGGGACAAGGGTCCAAACACGGGCGGCATGGGCACCTATTCGCCGCTGCCGCATGTGGATCCGGCGATTGTTGAAGCCGCTGTCGAAAATATCATCAAGCCGACCGCCAAAGCGATGGTCGCCGAAGGCCGGCCGTTCCGCGGCGTGCTCTTTGCCGGGCTGATGATCCAGCCGGACGGTACGCCGACCACGATCGAGTTCAACGCCCGCTTCGGCGACCCGGAGACCCAGGTCGTGCTGCCGCGGCTGAAGACGGATCTGCTCGACATTTTCCTCGCGGTCGTGAACGGTACACTGGCCGATGTCGACATCGAATGGAGCGATGAGGCCGCCGTGTGCGTCGTGCTCGCTTCGGGTGGCTATCCCGCTTCGTATCCGAAGGGACTGCCGATCCAGGGGCTGGATCAGGTCGATGCGGCAGACGCCCTCGTGTTCCACGCGGGAACGGCCACAAACGCGCAAGGCGAGTTCGTCACCAGCGGCGGCCGTGTGCTGGGCGTCGTCGGCCTGGGTGCCGACATCGCTGAAGCCCGCGCGAAGGCATACGCGCAGGCCGAGAAGATTACGTTCGAGGGCAAGCAGAACCGCACGGACATCGCCGCCAAGGCGTTGGTGAAGAGCGGGAAATAAAGATGTTTCGCTAGAGATGCATCCCTAGGGATGTTGCCCGGTACACTTTGCCGGATCTGAGATAGAAGGCGTTCCGAGGTCGACACACGACCGAAGGGGCGCCTTTTGTTGTTCAGCAGATCACTCTTTATATACCCCCTTGCCAAAAGTCTCGAAATCATATATTATATATTTATAAATCTTAATATTAAAATAAATTCAGATCAGGTTTGGCAAGTCGTAAACGCAATGAGAGGTTTAAAATTCAGAGAGCACAGAGGAGGTTTCAAACCATGCTGCAGACGACAGGGATCCACCACATTACCGCATTCGTGAACAACGCCCAGGAAAACGTTGATTTTTACGCAGGGGTGCTCGGGCTTCGACTGGTGAAAAAAACGATCAACTTCGATGCACCAAACGTGTACCATCTGTACTTTGGCAACGAGCACGGTAGTCCGGGGACGATTATTACGTTTTTTCCGAGGGACAATAGCCGAACAGGTACCGTTGGCGGCGGACAGGTGAAAACGACGGTGTATGCCGTTCCTCCGGGAAGCCTGGATTTCTGGATGCAGCGTCTGAGCTCTCTGGATTTGGCGTACGGCACGACGGAAAGATTCGGAGAAACGTACATTCAATTCAAAGATCCTTCCGGTCTGCAGATTGAATTGGTGGAGCGGGCCGAAGGGGCGCCAAGCCGCTGGTCCTTCAGCGGGGTTCCAGTGGACCATGCCATTAAGGGATTCGGCGGAGCCGTTTTGGGAAGCAATAACCCTAAGCAGACGATGCTGGTTCTGGAAGAAATCCTCGGACTGGCCAAAATCGGCGAAGACCAAGGCCAGGTCCGTTACCGCAGTACCGGCGATATCGGCAACATCATCGACGTGAATATCGGTCATGAAGAGCGGGGGACCGCCGGTGCTGGTACGGTGCATCATATCGCCTGGCGTGCCAAGGATTTTGCGGAGCATGAGGCGTGGAGAAGTCTGGTGGAGGAAGCCGGTCTTCGTCCGACGCAGATCGTCGACCGTCAGTATTTTAATGCGGTGTATTTCCGCGAGCCGGGCGGGATTTTGTTTGAGATCGCCACAGATCCGCCAGGGTTTGCAAGAGATGAGCCGGAAGAAGAAATGGGGACACATCTCATGCTGCCCGAGTGGTATGAGCCGCAGCGTGAAGTGATAGAACAACTTTTGCCGGACATTCAGGTCCGTGCGTTGGGAGGCGTACAATAATGAGTATGAAGCATATTTTTGTTCAAGGAAGTCGGCCGGAGGCACCCGTGTTGGTTCTTCTTCACGGAACGGGTGGGAATGAGCGGGATTTGCTTCCGATCGCAGACATGATAGCACCAGGGGCATCCGTGCTTGGCGTGCGGGGAAACGTTCTGGAGCACGGCATGCCGCGTTTCTTCCGGAGACTGGCCGAAGGGGTGTTCGACGAGGAAGATTTGGTTGCGCGAACACATGAGCTGAAGGCCTTTCTGGATGAGGCGGC
The DNA here is from genome assembly GCF_040545415.1 of Paenibacillus favisporus. Classification (NCBI taxonomy): domain Bacteria; kingdom Bacillati; phylum Bacillota; class Bacilli; order Caryophanales; family Paenibacillaceae; genus Paenibacillus; species Paenibacillus favisporus. Next base: position 33,110 of record NZ_JBEPLV010000006.1, read on the forward strand.
AGCGCAGTATTCCATCGACCGGAACCGGATGGTGGCTGTCGGCTTCTCCAACGGCGCCAACATTGCCGCGAGCCTGCTGTTCCATTACAGCGACGCCCTGCAGGGCGCAGTTCTGCTGCATCCGATGGTTCCGCTGCGCGGGAAGGAGCTGCCTGATCTAACCGGCGTTCCGGTATTTATCGGGGCAGGGACGAATGACCCAATCTGCTCCATCAGCGAAACCGAGGAGCTCCATTCCCTGCTGTCTGACGCCGGTGCGGATTCCGAGCTGCATTGGGCAAATTACGGACACCAGCTGAGCAAGCTGGAGATTGATGCGGCGACCGCCTGGTTTGAGCGTCATTTTAACAGTAAAGGATAATGGTTTGATCGAACATAAGGAAAAGGCTGCTTGGGACTCATCCCGGCAGCCTTTTTTTGTTGCGTTGGAATTTCGTTCTCTTTACTCCTCCGGAAACTCCCAAGCGGGATTCCAGACGATTTCCCACAGGTGCCCGTCGGGGTCCTGAAAATAACCGGAGTACCCTCCCCAGAACGTATCGTGCGCGGGTGAGGTGATGGTAGCTCCCGCCTGACGCGCCTGCTCCATCACTTGATCGACCTCTTCCTTGCTGGTAACGTTGTGGCCGATCGTAAACTCCGCACTGCTGGGGGCCGTGTGCTCGATGTTGGCATCGTGGACGAGGTCGTCCCTTTTCCAGACAGCCAGCTTCACGCCTGCCTGAAGGTCAAAGAACGCGACCGCGCCGTGCTCGAACTCTGTTCCGATAATGCCTTCCGTAGGCAGCCCCAGGCCATCCCGGTAAAAGGCCAGCGCCCTTTCCAAGTCGTCTACCCCCAAGGTCAAAACGGATATACTTGGCTTCATCGTGTTACATCCTCCTTCTTGGATTAAAGTGTGTGCGATGTCTTCTGCTTGTACTTTAGATTATAGCAATGCATTGGTGACAGCTTGATTGTCATCATTAAGGAATAATTTTACTTCATTTCTGGCATGATATGAGAACCGATCAACGTACACAAGAGGTGGAAACTATGAAGGGAACCGCACTGGATATCCTCAAACAGCAGCTGAAGGATTCCCCGGATCTGGTTTGCCAGCCATTCCTCATCGACGGTAGAACTTGTACGTTATTTTATATACCTTCCATTGTAGACCAAGCGATGCTTCAAAAGAACATCGCCCGTTTTTTGCTGGCCGAAAGCCGGACGGGGAGTTGGGATGCTTTTCGCCGTAACCTGCAGCAAGGAACCGCGTTTCCGGTCGTCTATCATGCCATTTCCGACCCTGAAGAGGCCCCCGTCCTGATCGTACAAGGGAAGGCCGTCCTGCATGTGGATCAAACGGACGATTTTTACTATTTTGACACCGTACAGTACCAGAAAAGATCGATTGCGGAATCGCAAAACGAGTTGGTCGTTACGGGTCCGCAAGAAGCGTTTATCGAGGATATCCAAAGCAACCTGTCCCTGCTGCGCCATAAGATCCGGCATCCGAAGCTGAAGATGAAGGAATATATCGTCGGTGACTATACCAACACGTTGGTTTATGTGGTTTATATCGAGGGAATGCCCAAAACCGAAGTGTTAGCCGAAATCGACAGCAAGCTGCAAAGCCTATCCATCGATGGGATTTTCGGCATTGGTTATGTAGTGGAACATTTCAAGGAAAGCTCCACGCCGTTTCCGATATTTCAATATACGGAGCGGCCTGATGCCGTTGCAGCTTCTTTGCTCGAAGGGCGCGTCTGCATTTTGATGGATGGGGCACCCAATGCTGTGATCGCTCCGGTCACCTTGTTTTCGTTATTGCAGGCCTCGGAGGATTATTTTCAGAGTCCCTTTGCTGCCAGCTGGATTCGCATGGTCCGGTTCGCTTTTTCGCTGTTGTCGATCTTATTGCCTTCATTGTATGTAGCGATTACGACGTTCCACCCTCAAGTCCTGCCGGCTCATCTGCTGATTACGATCGCATCCGCCCGTGAACGCATCCCGTTCTCGGCATTAACGGAAGCGCTGCTTATGGAGCTGACCTTTGAAGCGCTGCGGGAGGCGGGCATGAGAATTCCGAAGCCTGTCGGCCAGACGGTCTCGATCATCGGGGGGATCGTCATTGGCCAAGCCGCCGTTCAGGCAGGCATCGTTTCCGCTCCCATGGTCATCGTCGTTTCGATCACAGGGGTGGCATCGTATATCATTCCCCATCTGGAGCTGGGGCTTATTTTTCGGATGCTCCGTTTCCCGTTTCTCATTTTGGGCGGTTCGATGGGGCTGATCGGAATATTCGCAGGTACTTTTGTTCTGTACGCGCATCTGGTGCACTTAAGGTCCTTCGGGGCCCCATATTTGCAGCCGGTCGCACCGCTCGTCCTGTCCGATTGGAAAGACACGCTGTTGCGGCTGTCATCACCTTTGATGAACAAACGCAGCAGCGCCTTTTCGAGAATCCGGCATCGGAGGAGATAATCCATTTCTATGAAAACGATATTTCTGAAAATTGGGCTGATGGTCATCATATTGTGCAGCATCACTGGATGCTGGTCCAAAGTCGAGCTGGATCAGCGTATTTTCGTAAACGGGGTGTTTATCGATGTCGGCGAAGAACCCGGAACGGTGAAGGTCTCGATCAGCACGCCTCTGACCAACCGCCTGGATTCGGACCAGTTAAGCGGCGGGGGAGGCGGCAAGGATAAGCCCTACTCCTTAATCACCAAGCAATCCACGAGCATCGGCAAGGCGCTGGAATATATCCACAAAGATTTGTCGCGCCAGCTCAGCCTGTCCGAAATCAAAGTCGTGATGATCAGCGAGCAATACGGCGAGGAGGGCATCGGCGATCTTCTGGAATGGATCAAGAGGGAACCCGATGTCCCGATCGGGGCATACTTGTTAGTTGCTTCCGGTAAGCTGGATGATGCCGCACATCTGACGCCGATTTTTGAACAGCTGCCCACCACGGTGCTGCTAAGCTTCGCCACCCAAGGTTATATGCTGAATACGACCATCAAGGACTGTCTCGTCGCGGACGCGGCAGGCTTGGGATACGCCGCCACCTTATTGCAGAACGACAAGATCCATTCCGCCGCCGATGCTCATAAAAGCGAAACGTGGACGGGAATTAAAGGGGCGGCTTTGTTTCAGCAAGGCCGATTGAAGGGCACGCTCCCCTATGAAGAAGCCAAAACGATCGCCTGGGCCTATGGGCATCTCAAATTTCCGATTTATTCCGTTCACTGGGATCACGGCAAGAGCAAAGCAGATCTTAAATTCACTTATACGAACGGCAAAACTTCGGTCAAAATGACCCCAAACGGCCCGGTTTTCACGGTTCATCTCAAAGGCAGGGCCAGCATCATAGCCAAAAAGGACGCTTCTCACCGCTTCGTGAAGGACGTCAGCGGGACCATCATGAACCAAATGAGAGAAACCGTCTCCGAAGACTTCAGGAAGAGCATTGCCTACTCTCAACAAATCGGAGCCGATGTGCTTCAGCTCGGGTTTCTTCTGGAATGGAACGCCCCGCAGTACTGGCAGCAGGTGAAAGGCAAATGGCCGGAACACTATAAGAAGGATGCCGAGGTACGCGTAGTTACCAAGTTGAGCCTGGACGATTACGGGAAAGAATATTGAGAAGGGGAGCGAGGCGAAATGACTTCAAACAACAACTGGAGGTTGGCCCGATTTGCCTTTGTCTATTTTAACTCCCAGGCGTCCATCTTCCTTATTCCAGAGCTGGTATCCACGTCAAGCTATCAAGGAATTGCGGGCATCGTGTTCGGGTCCCTCCTGGGCTTCATCATTTTGTTCTATGTGGTCTATGTCGGCAAGCTTCAGCCCGCTTCCTCCTGGGTCACCTTCGGAAACCGAATCATGGGTAAAGGGATACATGGAGCCTTCGTTGTTATGCTGCTTGCATGGACGGTATATTACGCCTCCTACGATATCCAAAGCTTCGTCTTGTTTTTCGGGACCAATTACTTGAAAGGAACCCCGCCCTGGTTCATCCAGCTCATCATCAGCCTCGTGATCCTCTACGTCGTCCGATTGGGGGCAAGAACGCTTGTCTACATGTCGGATGGCCTTTTTTTGCTGATCTTTGCAACCACGCTGCTGATCACCTATTTTTATGCTGAAAACGCCAGTGTGCAGATGCTTCCGGCTTTTTTTCATTACTTTGACCTGCCTACTTTTTTCAGCAATACAATGGCTACGTTTTCGGTCGTGAGCGAGTGGGTGGTCTTCCTGTTTCTTGCTCCGGAATTTACATTCGGCAAAGGGACGTTCGCCAAGCTGGCGGTTGCATCGGTTGGAAATTCCTTAGTCTTGTTGTCAGGCTGGATGTTTACGCTGCTTAATTTCAGTCCGCATTATGCCAAGCAGATCCAATATCCATTCCTCGAAATTATCCGAGGCAAAATAGACGATGGCCTGTTGGAAAACTCCGCCCCATTTATGATCGGGGTATGGACGGCTTCGATGCTGATCCATTGCTCCTTTTTGATATATACCGGAACCAAGTGCATGTCCTATTTTACGAAAGGAAAAGGAGAGGGAATCATCGTCCCTTCGCTGACGCTCGTTTCGGCGGGGATTGCGTTTTATTACGCCTACCACTTGTCTGTCTACCAGAAACACTATTTTTCCTTTATTACGGTGCTGGTGTGGATTTTTATCGAGCTGATTCCACTGTATTATGGGATCGTGGCCATGTTACGAATACGGTCAAAAAAATGGTGGAGTGAGCAGACCTGAATGTGGATGGCTCCATTTTAAACGTCAAGGAGTGAAATACGATGAGCATCACTGTCATTTATGGGGGTACGCGTCCAGACGGGAATACGGAGCTTCTGACCGAGCGGGTCGTCCGGGGATTTGCCGGTGTGGACCGGATTGTGCTGAAAGAGTATACGGTTCAACCGATTGAGGATCTTCGACATACCGAGCAGGGGTTTCAGGACGTGGGCGACGATTATAACGGGCTGATTGACCGCGTGCTGGCCGCGGATACCGTGATTTTTGCCACGCCGGTGTATTGGTACGGCATGTCGGGTCATATGAAAAACTTTATCGATCGCTGGTCCCAAACGCTCAGGGACAATCAGCGCCCGCATTTCCGGGAATCGATGAAGTCCAAAACCGCTTATGTAATTGCGGTCGGCGGCGACGATCCACAGCTGAAAGGACTGCCGCTGATTCAGCAGTTTCAGTATATATTTGGCTTCTTCGGAACGAAGTTTGGGGGCTATATTCTGGGCGAGGGGAATCGGCCGGGGGCGGTTATCCACGATACCGCGTCGATCAAGCTGGCGGATGAGCTCCGGGACCGTCTGATCCGGCAGGTGCAAGAATAAGCCATATTTTTCAATTTGCATAGCTTGTGGTATATCTTGCCGTATGCTAAGATAACAATAAATAAGGAGCAGCCGGCCCAGGCTACTCCCTAGCACAAACATCTTGAGTGGGATTTCCCTCCAGGATCAAGCTTGACCTTGAAAATAACCCACTTAGGTGCCGACCTTAAGAGTGGGTTATTTTCGTTTATCGATGTAAGTGAGTAACGCTACCAGGAAAATCCCGAACATGATAGTGAGTTCTTCAAGCTGTATAGGCCCTCAGTTGCCCCAGTCACCAATTTTCTGGCGGTTCCATGCTGCATCAATCGTTTTGACATTGACAGCTTAGTACACCCGTACTAAACTAATTAGTACAGTCGTACGATTCCTCGAAATCTACGAAGCAGGTGATTTCCAATAGGGGGCAGAGGAGTCCATGGAACAATCAAAGAGAAGGCAGCAGATCGTGGAGGTCGCGATCCATACGATTGCCGAGCTTGGTTACGCCCAGGCCTCGGTGGGACAAATCGTCAAGCGTGCCAGTGTAAGCAAAGGCGTGTTCACCTACCACTTTGCCAGCAAGGATGAGTTAATGGAGCAAATCGTCCATGAGGTCTTTGATGCCGGAGCACGCTTCATGTCTCCAAGAGTCGAGGGACAAACGACACCAGGCGGGATGCTGAAGGCCTATATCGAGTCGAACCTGGAATTTATGGGCGGGCACCGTGACTATATCGTAGCTTTAACGGAAGTTGTCACGAATGCGCGCACGGCGGACGGAAAGCTTCGATTCGGAGGAGCCGCCGATGACTTGATCCTGGAGCCTCTTATCGAAATATTGCGATGGGGACAGGAAGCCGGAGAGTTCAAGCCGTTTACCGAACGGTCCGCACGTGTGACTGCTGCGGCCATCCGCAGCGCCATTGACGGCATCGCAAGCCAGCTGCTCGTCAATCCCGGCCTGGACCTTTCGGGATACGCGGCGGAACTTGCCGACCTGTTTCTATCGGCCGTCCACCGTCCCTCTCATCCAGCGGATTCGTCTGCGGAAGGAGGAGAGCAGTCATGAAACGGATCGATCCGAGGGCGGTGAAAGCGCGAAGAATGGAGGGGTGGATCGCCAGCGCGATCAGTGTCGTGCTGATTATCGCGCTTCTATGGCTGACAATGGCTTACAGCTGGCCCGTCTGGATTGCGGGATGGAGTGCGGCCGCCGTTCTGTTGTTTATCGTGCTTGAGCTGGCGGTGCTGCCCGGTTTGTTGTACCGGTTCTGGCGATATGAGATTACGGAAAAGAACGTAGAGCTGAATCACGGCGTCTGGGTGCGCAGGAAAACGTTAATCCCGATGGTGCGTATTCAGCATGTGGATTCCAAGCAAGGGCCGATCCAGAAGATCTATGGACTGTCCACCGTCACGTTCTCCACCGCAGCCGGCAGCCATCGCATTCCTGCATTGTCAGAGCACGAAGCTGAGAATATTCGCAAGCAGATTTCGGATTGGGCAGGGGGTACGGACGGTGAACTCTAATCCAGGACCCTTGCCGGCCAACCGGCGGCTGCATCCCGTATCCATTCTGTACTTTCTGATTCATTCCGGGAAGGAACTGGCGGGCTTGCTGCCTTTGATTCCATTCTGTATTTTTCTGATCCATCGTGTATTTGGAAAAGAGATCGACCGCGTCGTGCTGACCGTTTGCGTTATTGCGGCTGCTGCGGTCATGCTGATCGTGTTCGCTTGGCTGCGCTGGCGCCGTTTTGTGTACCGGGTGGAGGACGGCGTCCTTTATATGGAACACGGGCTGTGGGTCCGCCGAAAACTATGGATCACCAAGGAACGCATTCAATCTCTGAATATCACAGTCAGCCTGTATGATCGAATGTTCGGGCTCGTTCGCCTGGAAATGGAGACGTCCGGGGGTGAAGAAGAGCCGGAGGCCGTGCTCAGTTCGATTTCTGCCGCGGAAGCCGCCCGGATTCAGCGAGAGATCGGCATGGCAGACCCGGAGAAGGCGGTGTCTGACACGTCCGGCGATTCCCCCGTTCACGCTGAACGGCCGAACGCTACTCCCCTGAACAGCATGCGGCTGTCACTGGGCCAAACGCTGATCTTAAGTACAACGAGCGGCAAATTCTCGATCCTCTGGATGGTGATCGTAGGGGGAGGCTTGAAGCTGTGGGATGAATGGGTGAGGGATACGCCGATATGGGATCAGCTGTCCCCGCGGCTGATGGTCCTCGGAATCCCGGGACTCGTCGTCATCCTTGCGATCCTTTCCTGGCTGCTCGCGTTTGCAGGCGCCTTCTTACTGGAGTATGGCTTTCGGGTTGAGGCCGAGGGCCGTACGTTAACCATCGAGCGGGGCTTATTGGAAAAGAAAAGAACCGTCATCAAGCCGCACCGGATTCAGGCGATCCGCATTACCCAGAACCCGCTGCACAAGCTGCTTCGCCGGGCTTCGGTTCGGATGGTCATCGCAGGCAGCTCGGATGAGGAGAAAAAGGCCGTCGATTTGTTTCCGCTTGTCCGTTATGACGAGCTTCCTCTGCGGCTGGCAGCGTTTCTGCCCGGATTCCGCCTGCCGCAGACCTGGAACCCGGTCAGCCGTAAATCTTACCGTTCTTACACCGTGCTGCCTGTTCTCATCTGTATCATCCTGGCGGCAGCTGCCTGGTTGCTCGCGCCCGGCTTCTGGCGGTGGCTTGCATGGGTTCTTCCCCTCTTTGCCTGGGCAGCGTCATCATTGGAATACCGGAGGGCGGCCTGGAGCAGGGAGGAGAACCAGCTTCACATCCGCTATGGGAGCTTTTCCGAGAAAACCGTGCTGATTCCGATTTCCAAGGTACAGTGGCACAAAACCTCGCAGACTCCATTCCAGGCGGGAAAAGAGCTGGCCACGCTGAAAGTGGCGGTAGCGTCCGGAAAATCCGGAGACAAAGTTTCGCTGCGGCATGCCTCGGCCTCCGATGTCGACATGCTCACCGATTGGCTTTCCGGAAAACAGTAGCTGATGGCCTTTCCACCGCGAAGCGGGTGGGAGGGCTTTTTTTTGCTATCAAACCGGCTGTTGGCGCAATTAGGGAAAAACGCCATAAGAAAAACGTCTATCGACGTACTTTCAAAGAAGACAGACCGCGGTTAGCTGAAGTTTTTCTTGCGAGTATAGAATGGTTCAGCTTCGCTGAATTTTATAAATTCTATAATCTTCAAAAATAGGCGCCTGCCGGGAGAGAGCCTCTTGAAAAAAAGCCGTAAAAGCGTTAAGTTACTGAGTAATATAAAAACGTCCGTTTAAAAAGAGGGCTAGCGGAGTGAGGAGAGAACAAGAGATGAAAGATACCGGTAAGGAAACGCAGGCCCAGCCTTCAGCTGGGGCCGAAGGAGTCACCGTCATGAACGCTGAAAGAGAAAGCGCGGCAGACAAGCCCCGCACCGTCAGCATGGAAGATATCGTCCGGGCGCATCACGTGCTGCAGGAGGTTATCGTTCGGACGCCGCTGCAGCGGGATCCGGTCCTGTCGGCGAGATACGAATGCAACGTGTTTTTGAAAAGGGAGGATCTGCAGGTCGTGCGTTCCTTCAAGATCCGCGGGGCCTACAATATGATCCGCAGCCTGTCGCCGGAGGAGCTGGCGAAGGGGATTGTATGCGCGAGTGCAGGCAACCATGCGCAGGGTGTGGCCTTTTCGTGCCATGCGCTGAATATTCACGGGAAAATCTACATGCCGAGCACGACCCCGAACCAGAAGGTGAAGCAGGTCAAGCGCTTTGGCGGCAGCAACGTGGAAGTCATTCTGACCGGAGACACGTTTGACGATGCCTACGCAGAGGCGATCAAGGCCTGCGACCGCGATGGCATGACGTTTATCCATCCGTTTGACGAGCCTAAGATCATTGCAGGGAACGGCACGATTGCGATGGAAGTGATGGAAAGCCTGGATTCGGCTGCAGACCATGTATTTGTCACCATTGGCGGCGGCGGACTGGCGGCAGGCGTGGCGACGTACATCAAGACGGTCAGTCCCGCGACCAAAGTGATCGGCGTCGAGCCGGAAGGCGCAGCATCGATGAGTGAGGCGCTGGCTCAGAAGGGCGTTGTCACCTTGGACGAGATCGACAAGTTCGTCGACGGAGCAGCCGTGAAAAGGGTGGGCGACACCCCGTACGACATCTGCTCGCGCCTGCTGGACGACGTCGTCAAAGTGCCGGAAGGCAAAGCCTGCACGGCCATCCTGGAGCTGTACAACGAAAATGCAATCGTCGTCGAGCCCGCAGGCTCGCTGCCGGTTGCGGCGCTGGACCTGTACCGGGATGAAATCCGCGGCAAGACGGTCGTCTGCATCATCAGCGGCGGTAACAACGACATCGACCGGATGCAGGAGATCAAGGAGCGCTCGCTCATGTACGAAGGCATTAAGCACTACTTTATGATCAATTTCCCGCAGCGCTCCGGTGCGCTCCGCGAATTTCTGGAGGACGTGCTCGGGCCGGGAGACGACATCACCAACTTTGAGTATACGAAAAAGCACAACAAAGAGAACGGACCGGCGCTCGTCGGCATCGAGCTGAACAGCCGCGAGGATTATGAGCCGCTCATCGAGCGCATGAACCGGAAAGGTCTCAAATATACGGAGCTGAACAAGGATTCCAGCCTGTATAACATGCTGATTTAATAGAGCGGCCGATCGCCGGCGGCGGATGCTGATATTCTCGCCCCTTGGTGCACCGTGCAACGTGGGAGCAATCCGCTTCCGCCCGCCCAAACGACAAAAAGGGAGACCCTGCAACCAACGCAGCGGTCTCCCTTTTCTATTTTTAAATATGACAAAGGATCAGCTTCGGAGAATGTACGTCGATAGACGATTTTTTATCCGGTTGATGATTCAGCCGATAAAAGTTTCGTCTGATGAACGAACGGCATTATTTCAGCGCGGAATGGATGTAGTTCCGGACTTCCGGCGTCAGGGTGTCTTTGTTTTTATTCACGACGTCAAGGAATCCCTTGATGCGTTTCAGGTAGCCGCTCGTGGCCGGGTTTCCTTTGCTGACGGCAGCCTCCAGCGCGGCTTTGGCCTTCGGATCGATTTTCTTGCTGTCATAGTCGAACATCGGCGTATTGTTGAGGCCGTTCATGCTGATGGACAGGTACAGCTGGTACAGCGCTTTGACCTGGGTCACACGGTTGGATTTCGGATACGACTTCACGAATGCTTCCTGGATCTGGGCACGCTTGATAACTTCCTGCCAGCTGATCGACAGCGCCGCGTCGTTGGCAAAGCGGTTTTTCGTCTCCGCCGTCATGATATCGATATAGCTCTTGATATCGTTGGTTACGTAAGGGCGAACCTTCTGGAAGCGTGGGTAGTCCAGCACCAGGTAGAACATACCTTCAGCCGTTTCGAGACGATAGCCGCTGTCGCGGGCGCCTTTGAAGAGGGCTTTCAGGTTTTTGTCGCTCGTCTTATTGATCAGGGAAGTCAGGTCGTCGCCTTGCTTCATCAGCTTCATGAGGCTGCGCTGTACATTGTCTTTGTAAAATTTCTGGTTCCGTGCTTCCAGATTGGCGTTTTCGGCATTCTCCATCTTGAGAGCCATCAGCATGGCTTGATACGGCGTTACCTGATAAATGTTTTTCTCCATGTAGGCAAGTGCTTCCGCCTGCTTCGCCGGTTTCTTCAGCAGCTCCATCATGTGGTTGTAAATGGCGTTGGCGTGCTTCGTTTTGGCCGAGACGGCGGCAGAAACTGCCGATTTGGAAGCGGCAGGCTGCGCCGTGGCTGCATGAACCGCTCCGGCTCCGGTTTGCAGGGTAAGGGCAATCATAAGGGCAGCGGCTGTGGCCGCGGTAACTGTTTTTTTCATAGGTGTGTTCAACCTCCTGTTTGGTATATGAACATATTACCCGAAGGTTGTTTCGCTTTGATCTCAACTTGTTTCCGACTTGTAAACTTTTAGCGATGGATTTTGGAGACAGGGGAATTTCACTCTATTCCATAGAACTAATATCAGGGATTCGTATTTTTTCTCGCTTGTTTTGAATCTTTTGATACTCCATTAATCTACATACAACATATAACGAGTATGATGGATTTGATTTGCCGGAAGCAAGCACCCCAAAAATAACGCTAGGGAGCGATTGGCTTGAAACCTGAACCACAACAAACCTTAGAAGCTACCAATGCAAAACCAGGCTCACTCTGGGAGGTGCTTCGCGTCTCCACCAAATTAGGCCTGACCTCCTTTGGCGGTCCGATCGCCCACCTGGGTTACTTCCATGACGAATACGTTCGGCGCCGGAAGTGGATGGACGAAAAAGCCTATGCGGATCTTGTGGCCCTCTGCCAGTTCTTGCCCGGTCCGGCAAGCAGCCAGGTCGGAATCGGAATTGGCATCCTCCGGGCGGGCCTGTGGGGCGGTGTGATGGCCTGGCTGGGCTTTACGCTGCCTTCCGTGATCGTGTTGGTTCTGTTCGCCTTATTGCTTCAAGGCTTCGATATCGCGAATGCAGGCTGGATACATGGGCTTAAAATCGTGGCTGTCGCGATTGTAGCCCAGGCTGTGCTGGGCATGGGCCAAAAGCTGACCCCGGACCGATCCCGGGTCACGATCGCCGTTGGCGCTGCTGCGCTTGTGTTATTATGGCCGACAGCCTATACTCAAGTGCTCATCATTGCCGCAGCTGGAATACTAGGACTGTGGCTGTACAAAAAGGGTCTGGATCCTGGCAGTCAGAGCCTGCGGATGCCGGTGGGCAAACTTTTCGCGATCGGCTGTCTTGTTTTGTTTTTCGGCTTGCTCGCTGCGCTGCCGCTCTTAAGACAAATGTTTGACATCCAATGGCTGGCCCTGTTCGACAGCTTCTACCGCTCGGGGTCATTGGTTTTCGGCGGCGGACATGTCGTACTGCCTTTGCTGGAGCGCGAGGTTGTGCCGACGGGCTGGGTAAGTCCGGAAGACTTCCTTGCCGGTTATGGGGCGGCACAGGCCGTTCCCGGCCCGCTGTTTACTTTTGCAGGATACCTCGGGGCGATGTCAGGCGGAATCACAGGTGCAATTGTAGCGACAGCTGCTATCTTCTTGCCTGCTTTTTTGCTGGTTGCCGGAGCGCTGCCGTTTTGGAACGGCCTCCGAAACAGCCCCAGGGTGCAAGGTGCGCTAATTGGGATTAACGCTGCCGTAGTCGGCATCTTGTTAGCGGCGTTCTATGTTCCGATCTGGACGACGGCCATTACGGCACCGGTTGATTTTGCCTTGGCTCTATTGTTATTTATCCTGCTTGTCTTCTGGAAGCTCCCGCCTTGGGTTGTCGTTCTTGCAGGTGCGTTAGCCGGAATGATTATCGGATGGATATGAGTGGATCTTAGAGGCTGTCGTATATATGGCCAAAAACGAAAAATCCCCTTCGAGCAAGCGTAGCGCTGCCATCAGCACCTGCCTGCTTAAAGGGGATTTTCGCTATGTTCGGGCTATCCGTAAACGTTGGGCCAAAGCGCCTTTGTCCAGCCAACCTCGTTTGCCGAATCAGCCTCTTCTTAGAAAGATAAACCGCAGCCCGGCCAGCCCGACCAATCCGATCACCAGGCTTACCCATGGGTGGACAGTGAAGACCGGCAGCATGGTCCGCATCGAGAACCCGATGATCATGACGATGATCAGGATGATCAAGTACACCCCGATCGCCTTTAAATCGATCTTGGGCTTGCCGGAGCCCTCATCGCTGCCTGGTTTATTCAGGGTCTTGGTGACGAGCTCGGTCAGCAGAATCGAGCCTGCGGCCAACACGATCAGTGCCAGCAGGCTGATCCGATTGATCGGTTCCCCTGCATAGCCGCTCCACTCGGCGACCAGTCCGAACACCGCCTCGACCAAAAACAGAAATGTGAACGCCGCCCAAGGAATCATGATGTAATAGGCGGCTCCCTCGATGGCTTTACGCTTCGGCAGCGCATCCGCGATACTGCGGGCACAGGCTGCCGGATCTTCGCCATACAGCTGGGATGCCGTGCGGCCGGCTTCCTGGGCCTTCAGCACGTCCGAAGCCACTTCGAGCAGCTTCTTCTCGGCCTGCTGCCGGTCGGCCCGGGTGCTGCGCACCGCGATGATGACATCCTCCACGTAATCCCGGTTCGCGGGGGTCATGCGTTCGCGTAGCCGGTTATTTTCTTGAATCATTTGCTTGATCGTCATTCTGTACGCTCCTCCATATACCACAAGTATAGGAACAGCCCCGGCCGTTTGCAAGGCAGCCTTCAAGGGATACCGCCCCTCTATTCCTTGAAAAAGAGCATTTCATAGTGCACCGCCACATAGATGATGGCGATAATGACGCAGACGATCAGGACGATCGACAGCGGTTTTTCCTGGGCAAACGTCATGACATGGTCCCACATGGATGATCCATCCCCTCGCAAAAATGATAAGTAGACCTAGTTTCTGCCGCGCGTCTGTTTTCCATGCAGGCAAGGGGGATATGAGGTGCAGCAATGGTCCATAGCAACGCTCCACCGCCCAGAAGTAGTCTCCCGTCTCCCTCCATTTTGTGAACATTTAACGCCCGCCGAATAATCCGCCCGGATGCGCGTGACAATAGGTCAATATGCACCAAATATTTAATCTGACCAGGGGGTGACCTTGTCGTGAGCGACAATTTTAAGCAGAAATATGTGTGGGACAGCAAGAGCAGAGGATGGATCGTGGAAATGGCCGCGCTGGGGTCACTGAACGGGTCCGAAGCAGCGGCCGAACAGGCACGGACAAAGGGAGAAGAAGGCGGGAAGCCGTCTGTATCCGGGCAGGAGGCTGGGCAAGCGAATCGCATCAGCGATCACGAGCTTCGGGGCGTTGGCCCGGTCGATGTCGGCAACGGCATGCGGGGCGTAGGTCCGGCAGCCGAAGATAACGGAATCGGGCCTCGGACGGCGGGCGCATTCACTAGCGAAATGGCCGAGGAGCCGATCGAAGCTTACGGCTGGCTTAATGAGCCGGAGTCCAGGGAGGAGCGCGGCAGCTGGCATCCGCAGAACGTGCTGGAAGTAAGTCCGGAGAACAGCCTGCTGACCGATTGGGAAGGCCGGGAGGAAACCCATTCGATGTTCCGCCGCAGTTACGAATAGAGGCATAAGCCGCTTTTTCAATTGACACTCTCCACCCCGTGGTGATAAGATAAATTCCGATATCACATTAAACTTATCGGAATTATCAATATATAAATTTTACGGGGACGGAGGAGTTATGATGGAGCGGAATATTACGATCCGGCACGAACAGGAGGAGCTGGCGGCGAGCCTGCATTATCCGGTGAAACAGGAAGGCAAGGAAGGCCGGTCCAAGGACCGCGTCCCGCTGGTGATCATCTGCCACGGGTTCGTCGGGAGCCGGATCGGCGTGGACCGGCTGTTCGTGAAGACCGCGCGCGAGCTGGCGCGGGAAGGATACATGGTGCTGCGCTTTGACTATGCCGGATGCGGCGAGAGCAGCGGGAGCTACGGGATGGAAGGGCTGGAGTCGATGATCGCCCAGACCCGGACGGTGCTCGATTACGGCATGAGCTGCGTGGATGTCGATCCGACGCGCGTCACCTTGATCGGGCACAGCCTGGGAGGCGTGGTGGCCATCCTGACGGCTGTCCGCGACCGCCGCGTCAAGAGCCTGGTGCTGTGGTCGTCGGTCGGATATCCGCTCAGCGATATTTTGAAAATCACCGGCAGAGACGTGTACGACACCGCGGTGAAATCCGGGTACTCGGATTATCTGGGCTATGACTTCACCCCGGGATTCTTCGACTCGCTCGGACAGTATCAGCCGCTGCAGGAAGCGGTGAAGTTCGGCGGCGACGTGCTCATCATCCATGGAACGTCGGACGACACCATCCCGGTGGACTATGCGTTCCTGTATCAAAAGGTGTTCTGGATGCGCAACGAGGGCCGCTGCGACAAGGAGATCATTTTCCAGGCGGACCATACGTATTCCTCCGGACCTCACCGCAGACAGGTAATCCACTGCACGAAGGAGTGGCTGAACGACCAGGAAGCCGTTCAACAGGAATGGCAGCACTGGATGATCTAGAACGTTACGAGGTTCGGTTATCTGGGGCAGACACCAGGTTGGTAGGCGTGGATAACGAGGCGGGGCGGCGATCCAAGGCAGGCGGGCGGACCGTATGTTCGGGCGGAAATTGGAAATCTCTCTGCATACACGGTACAATAGAAACAGCAACGTATACTGGCGTGTGGAGGTTGACATCGATGACATTACCAGCACTATTTGTAGCCCACGGTTCACCCATGCTCGCTTTGGAGGATCACGAGTACTCGCGGTTTTTGGAGACTCTGGGACGGGAGCTGCCTGCCCCGGAAGCCATCGTCGTCTTCTCGGCACATTGGGACAGTCCTGAGCAATCGATGACAGTGGACGAATCTCACGATACGATGCATGACTTTTACGGATTTCCTGATGCGATGTACGAGCTCCGCTACCCGGCTAAGGGGTCGGCAGCCGTCACTCAAAGAATCGCCAGCCTGTTCGAAGCAGGCAATCTGCACTACGAGCCCGTTCTGGGACGCGGTCTGGACCATGGCGCTTGGGTCATCCTGAGCAAAATGTACCCGAACGCGGATATCCCGGTCATTGAGCTGTCCGTGGATTCACGGCGGTCACCTGAGGAGCAGTACGCCATTGGCGCGATGCTGAAGGAGCTGCGGCAGGACAACGTGCTGATCATCGGCAGCGGCGGCCTCGTTCATAACTTGCGGCTGATCAGTCAGACGGATGAACCGGAAGCCTGGGCGGTCGAATTCGACGAATGGATTGCCCGGAATCTGGAGACCTGGAACCTGAAAGAGCTGTTTAACTACGACAAAAAAGCACCGCATGCGCGCGAAGCCGTTCCGTCCTACGGGACCGAGCATTTCGCTCCGCTGTTCTACGCGATGGGCGCAGCGAGCGACGAGGCGAAGGCCAAACGGCTGATCCAGACGTACCAATATGGAAGCCTCAGCCTGAACTGCTGGATGTTCGGCGGGTCTTGAACCGAACGGAAGGCTTGCAGCAAGATTGCATATTGAAGTGGACCGGCGAGCGCCGAAAGTCCTGTGAAATATAAACGAGCCGGCATCCTTGCCGGCTCGTTTCTTGTTTGAACGGGGGAACGTTCAAAAACAGTATATGGGGAAAGCGGCGGTCCGCATCCGTCCATCCGGCCGTCCGCGGGATTCGCGCTTCAGCCGAGTGGACGGTGCTGGTTGCGGGCCGTCCGCTTGCTCCTGAAGTTAAGCGGCGCCCTTGCTCTTGCCATTCATGCCTGGTGCGGGTGCCGGCGTGGGATCCATGCCGTCATGATGCCGGTGGAACAAGCCGCGGAGGTAAGGCAGTACCCAGCGGTCCAGACCGATGCGGCCGGCGTTGGCGGCAGCGACGACGATGAACATTTCAAGCAGCAGCATTTGTGCGTTGGTGCTTACGGTGCCCGAGAAGAGGAACGCCGCGTTCATCACCATACCCATCAGGGCGGCGAAGGTGGTGAAGGTGCCGAGGATCAGCCCCAGGCCGACCAGCGTTTCGCCGAGCGGGATCAGGACGTTGAAGAATTTGACGCCCGGCAGGGCCGCGTGTTCCAGGAAGGCTGCCCACCAGCCTTGAACGGCCGGGTGATCACCGGTACTTTTGGCAATCGCCCCCTGCAGGAATCCGCCGGCATCGAAGCCTCCGGTCAGTTTCTCGATACCGCCCTTGATCCAGCTGTACCCCAGGTAGATCCGGACGATGGTCAGCAGCCAGCTTGCTACTTTGTGATTTCTAAGCCAATGGTTGAACATGATTTGTTCCACTCCTTTAATTTCTTTGGGATGTGTTGCTTTTGTAAGATGATCATCCTTGATGTCTTTATTATAAGTGAAAAATTTCACAACAACTGTGATATACATCACACATCCAACAAAATACGAAAAAGATTTCAGTTATGTTTAAGCTTCGGACGCTAAGCTGGATTTATCCGAAAAACGGGATGTTTTAGCAGTCGAAAAAAATAAATAACCTTCAATGTAGCCGTACCCGGAGTACATTCCCTCGTGTGTCTCTCAGGTTATGCCTGTAGTCCGCCGCAGTGTGGTCCGTCAATCTGCATGGGATCAGGATCAAACGCCCGCTAGTGCGAGTCCGTCGGCCACCCAATCTGCCTGAAAACACAGACAGATGCCGCCCTTTTGTGATTAAATGGAAGGAAAGCATGTGTGGACGAGCCACACAAAGACAGCAGGGGATGACCGGGAGTTTACGATGAAGGGATGAATCCAAGCGAATGAACGATACGTGGAGTACAGGCTGGAGGAGGCTGGCAGGCACGCTGCTGTGCCTGACGCTGAGCGGCTCGCTCTTGGCCGCCTGCACCGAGAAAGCGGCGGAGGCGCCGCAGCCGCCCGCCGCCGGGGAGCAGCAGCCGGCGCAGGACGAGCCGGCGCCGGAGGAGACCGCGCCGCCGGAAGCGGCGGAGCAGGAGCCGGCGGCCTATACGGCGCCGCTGACCGGTCTGCCGGTGGAGCAGCCGGCAGACAAGAGGCCGCTGGCGGTGATGATCAACAACGCGCCGGCGGCACGGCCGCAGTCGGGCCTGAGCCAGGCCGACATCGTCTATGAAGTGCTGGCTGAGGGCGGCATCACGCGGCTGATCGGCATCTTCCAGAGCCGGGGCGCCGAGGAGACGATCGGGCCGATCCGCAGCATCCGCCCGTATCTGATCGATCTGGGCGAGAGCTACGGCGGCGTGCTGGTGCACGCCGGGGGCAGCAACGACGCCTACGCGATCATCCAGCGCCAGCACAAGGAGGACCTGGACGAGATCAGCAACGCCGGGCCGTACTTCTGGCGCGACAAGAGCCGCAAGGCGCCGCACAATCTGTACTCCAATGCGGACAAGCTGCGCGAGGGAGCGGACAAGCGCGGATACGCGGAGCATGTGGAGCTGAAGTCGTATCCTTTTCACGATCCGGCGGACGACAGCGTTCCCGAGGGTGAGGACGCTGCGGGCGTCGACGTCATCTTTTTGCTCCAGAGCTATAAAGTTTCCTATAAATATGATACCGCCACCAAGCTCTATCAGCGCTTCATTAACGGCAAGCCGCATATCGACCTGAACAACAACGAGCAGCTGACCGCGGCGAACGTCATCGTGCTGGGTGCCGACCAGAAGGTGCTGGACGATGTGGGCCGGCTGGACATCGATGTATCTTCCGGCGGGAAGGCCGTGCTGCTGCAGCGGGGCAAGGTGCTGGAGGGCAAGTGGGTGCGCGCCAAAGGGGATGTCATCCGCTTTGTAAAAGACGGCCAAGAGGTGCCGCTCTATCCGGGAACCACGTATTTTAACATCGTGCCGAATGCGCCATCTTTCGACAGCCATCTTCAGCTTCTCAAATGACGGAAAAATAGGGGAAGGATGGCGAATCCTTGCGGGAATTGCCATTCCACCGGATATTTTGACAGGGAATGGGTAAGTTTAATATATAAATTCGGCAGCGAGTTTACATTGCATTAAAATTGAAAGCCGCTTATCTTTACAAACCGTAGGACGGATTGATAAGATAACAAGGGTTGTCATTCTCATGTTTTTGCGGTGTTTATGCAAACTTATGTAAAGGGGTTATCGTATGAGATTGAAGAAAAAGGACATATTTTTCCAAACCCTGGAGAATATGGCCGATACGATTGTGCAGGCTGCCGATTATTTCGCCCAGCATGTGGACAATCTGCAAGATGTGCTTGTTTTTGCCAACGAAATGAAGAGATTCGAGTCGCAATGTGACGATTACACGCACACGATTATTACAGAACTCAACAAGACATTCATTACGCCCATCGAACGTGACGACATCATGGACCTGACAACCACCATGGATGATGTGATGGACGGGCTGGAGGCCTGCGCTTCCCGTTTCGACATGTACCATCTCCCGGATCCGGATGAGTATATCGTGCAATTCGCGGAAATTCTCCGTCAGTCGGCTTATGAAATTCAGAAAGCGATCCACCTGCTGTCCCAGAAGAAGCTGCTGGCCATGCGTGAATATACGATCCGCCTGAACGACCTGGAGAACCAGGGCGACGAGCTGCTTCGTATTTGTATTAAAGAGCTGTTTGCGAAAGTGACCGATCCGATCGAGCTGATCAAGCGCAAGGAAATTTACGAACGCCTTGAGACGACCACCGACGCTTGCGAAGACGTGGCCAACATG
Organism: Paenibacillus favisporus; assembly: GCF_040545415.1. NCBI lineage: Bacteria > Bacillati > Bacillota > Bacilli > Caryophanales > Paenibacillaceae > Paenibacillus > Paenibacillus favisporus. The sequence goes on from NZ_JBEPLV010000006.1 coordinate 52,665, forward strand.
CTGGAATCGATCATTATGAGCAACTCGTAAGGGGTTTTGGAGACACATGGAGACATCATTATTTGTACTTACCATAGTCATCATTCTGGCGCTGGCGTTTGACTTCATCAACGGTTTCCACGATACCGCGAACGCGATTGCCACGTCCGTATCGACACGGGCGCTGAAGCCGCGGACGGCGATCCTTCTGGCGGCGGTCATGAACTTTGTCGGCGCGATTATGTTTACGGGCGTCGCGAAGAAAATCGGCGGCAGTGTCACCGACCCCTCGACGCTGAATAACGGGCTCGAAGTCGTCATAGCCACGCTGCTGGCGGCGATTATTTGGAACCTCGTCACTTGGTGGCTCGGCATTCCATCCTCCTCGTCGCACGCACTCATCGGTGCGCTGGCCGGAGCGGTGTACGTCGGAGCAGGCGCAAGCCATATCAAGTGGAGCGGTTTTACGGAAATTGTGGAGGGCTTGCTGTTATCCCCTCTGATCGCTTTTGTCATCGGCTATATCGTCATGACGATTCTGAAGTGGATCTTTGCCAAACGCAGCCCGCATACGGTCAATAAAGGCTTCCGGTTTATGCAGATCATTACGGCGGCGCTGCAGTCGTTCACGCACGGCACCAACGATGCGCAGAAGGCGATGGGGATCATTACCTTGGCACTGGTGACATCGGGCCATTTGAAAACGCTGGAAGTACCGCTCTGGGTTAAAATCGCTGCAGCGACCTCCATGGCGCTCGGCACGTCCATCGGCGGCTGGAAAATCATCAAGACGATGGGTACGAAAATTTTCAAAATCGAGCCGATCAACGGCTTTGCGGCAGACTTCTCGTCCGCTTCCGTCATCTTTACGGCAACGCTCCTGCACCTGCCAGTCAGTACGACGCACGCAATTACGTCCGCTATTCTCGGCGTCGGCAGCGCGAAGCGCTTTTCCGAAGTGAAATGGTCGCTGGCCGGAAGAATCGTCATCACCTGGTTCATTACCATTCCGATTTCAGCGGTGTTGGCGGGCATTATCTTTAAAATCTTTTTCTAATCGTGGTTAATCTCATATATATAGATGTACACATTTGGAGTAGAGTGGGGGCCAATCGTCAAAGGGTTGGCTTTTTTGTTGCGCAAAAACATCGCCGGCGTGACTTCATTCGAACGGATGCTGTACAATACTAAGATAGATCAGAACATACATATAAAGTGCTCCGCTTCTGCCGGAGCCGCAACATAAGCCGCTAGAGGGGAGCTTCGCTGAACGCCGATGATACGCACGCTTGCCATTACCCATACCCATGAAGTGCTGACGGGAATTTCGCTGGAAGAAGCCCGGATGGAGGACTATGCCTGGATGTGGGTGGATTTCAACGGTCCGACCGAAGAGGAATCCGCCCTTTTACATACGTATTTTCATTTTCACCCGCTGGCGGTCGAGGACTGCATGCATGTGCTGCAGCGGCCGAAGCTGGATATGTACGAGGATCTGCAGTTCTTCGTTCTGCATGCGCTTGATCCCGATACCCTCGGGGTGGATGAAGTGGACCTCTTCCTTGGGCACGACCTGCTCGTGTCCTTTCATCTCAAAGAGCTGCCGGTCGTCGACGACGCCTGGGAGCAGATCCTCCAGCATGCCCATGACCGCAAAATCTGGGCGCGCGGCCCGGTATCTTGTGCCTATACGATCATGGACCACCTGGTGGACCGCTATTTTCCGAGTTTGTACAAAATCGAGGATGAGCTGGCCGACCTGGAGAACCGCGGCGGCAAAGAGTCGGTCGAGGAGCTGATGAATCAGGTGTTCGACCTGCGCGGCCGACTGCTGAAGCTGCGGCGGACAATCGTGCCGATGCGCGATCTGCTGTACCGGGTTGTTAACTCCCAGCATGTCCAGAACAACAGCGAGCACAAAGTGTATTTTGCCGATATTTACGACCATCTGCTCAAGCTGACCGACATGATCGAGGCCGACCGCGAAATGACCGCGGACCTGCGCGACAGCTACATCTCGCTCAATTCCAACCGGGCGAACGCAATCATGAAGACGCTGACGGTCATTACCGTCATCTTCATGCCGCTGACGCTCATCGCCGGCATCTATGGCATGAACTTCGTCAATATGCCCGAGCTTAACTGGAAGTACGGCTACCCCGCCGTCATGCTGCTCATGTTCTTGCTTGGGGCGGGCATGGTGCTGTGGTTCACGAAGCGCGGATGGTTCAAATAGGAATAGAGCGGTAAAGGATTTAAAGAATCGCGTCAGGCTAAGAGGAGGTTAAAGAAGAACGGAATGCATCATGCCAAAAGAATGTTATAGTGGGAACGGGATGGGTTATGCAATTGAATGTTAAAGTAGAACAGGCGGCAGGACAAGACAACGTATGGAAGAACGGAATGCGCCAGGCCAAGCACGGAAGTGGAGAGACTTCTGAGCCGGGACCTGGCGCTTGTATGTTCTTTGGGCATGATATGGTGGCGAAGAGGGAATCATCGTTATTCTTTCGGTAAAATAGGCGACAAGAGGGTATCGATATTGTGAATGGTGAGTACGATAGGGCATGAGGTACGATATGGCACCGGTTTATGACACCGGCTCATCGCACTAACGAAGGCTTCGTTCGACACTTAAACGGCAATGGTAGTGGATTTTTTGGCGTCAGCTGCGCTTCTTCTTGGATGTTTTTTTCGACGTGCTCTTCTTCGACGACGATTTTTTCTTGGAAGACGATTTCTTGGACTTCTTTCTCCGGCGAGGTCTGTACTCGCCATCATTGCTGCTGTTGGTTTTGCCTTTACCGAGACCCGCGAACAGTTTAAACATCGGGGCGATCTGCTGCATACCGGTCATCACCTTCTGGAATTTGCCGACGGAGTTCACAATGCCGTCGATGCCGCCCACCCGGTCGATCAGTCCCTTGAGGTCGCCGAGCTGGGCGAGGGAGAAGCCGGTTTTGGCGGTTTCGGCTGCGGCAGCGACCGGTGCGGCCGCTGCGGCTGCAGCTGCAGCGGGAGCAGCAGAGGCGGCTGCGGATACTGGCGGGATGATCTCCGCTGTACCTGCCAACCCTTCAGGTCCGTAATAAGGCGCAAACCCGGGAGCGCCTCCGGGTAATCCGCCGGGTGCTCCAAAGTCCGGATAGCCTTGAATGCCGGGATACGGGGACGGTGGATATGGGGAGGCAAATTCGTTCAGCGAGCGGTGGTCAGCTTTGGGCTTTGCCTTTGACTTATGGTAGTAATGCTCAGGCATGGTATCACTTTCCTTTTTGGAATGATTTACTATACTGTATGTGCTGGGCAAACATAATGTATGGACGTTAGCCCGGTAGACAGGGATAGGAGCGGAAACGGGCGGATGCCCAGGCGGCGCGGAAGCAGCGGAGAAACGGTCGGCAACGTTGGAATGCGGCTTATTTTTGCTTGACCCTGACACTAATGTCACGGTTTATAATGAGCTCATCCCAAACAGAAAAGGAAGATGCCGTGATGGATATTTCGACCCAAGAAGAACACATGATTCAGGCGCTGCGTGAGGTGGCATTACCTCCACTATTTGTGCTCATCCGGATTCGGAACGATATTTTAAATGACACGGTCAATATCGAAGAAGGACGGAGAAATGAGATCGTAAACACGTTGGAACGATACATCGCCCCGCTTTGGGAGGATTATCATAAGGAGAAGAACGCACAAGCTAATGAAGGAGCTTCGAATCCGGAATGAATGGACACGACACAGAGAAGGAGCTTCGGGTCTGGAATGAATGGACACGACATAGAGAAGGAGCTTCGGGTCTGGAATGAATGGGCACGACATAGAGAAGGACCATCCAGTCGGAATGAGTGGACACCAACATCAGAGCGACGCGCCATGCCGCCATATCGGGCGGTTTTTCTTTTGCACAAAAGCCGGCATTCAAGGATCCCAGACCTCTTACCCTACAAGATTCAGCGGCGGCCCGGTTGGTGCGTGTGCGGAAGATTGGGAGAAGGAATATCGCTAACTTGTGATCACAACCCGGAGTCCAATGCCGGGAATTGGAAATGATCCACCAAAACATGTACAAGCCCGTCTGGATGATGTATAATTTAAGCGCTTTCAAGTGGAAGGTGGTGTTCTATGCATTTTAACCGTGGAAGGGCATCGGGGACCGGGCGGCGGATCCATGTCGCTTTATTTGGCCTGCTGCCATGCAACTCTTCAGTGCGTGAATCCGTTAACGCTTGAAAAGTTCATACCGGCTCGGTACAATGGGAGTACATAGAGGACTATCATTTGAACACGGATTGACCGATATTAAATGTGGAAAGACCCTGTGACGGGAGCAAAATCCTGAATAGGCAATAGTTACAATAGGGGATGATATTTCAGTGCAGCTGAAGAAACTTAATGATAAAAGCATCGACCAACTATTTGAAGCCATTTTAACTCTTAAAGATGTAGAGGAATGCTACGTATTTTTCGACGATCTGTGTACTGTCAACGAAATCCAGTCTCTCTCCCAGCGTCTGGAAGTGGCGCGTATGCTCGGCAAGGGCAGCACGTACAATCAGATCGAGGCGGAGACGGGAGCCAGCACGGCTACCATTTCGCGGGTGAAGCGCTGTTTGAATTATGGCAACGAAGGGTATAAAATGACGTTAGAGCGTCTCGGGCGTTAATATGCGCAAACCGGGGGTACTTGTTATCAGTCACGGCTCCAGGGAATCCTCCTGGGTCCAGCTGGTCGACGATGCCGTTGGGCAACTGCCGCTGCGGGGAGAACTCCCTGTGGCGGCTTCGTTCTTGGAGATCGTGGAAGGCCGCTTGATTCAGGACGGGATCGATGATCTGGAGCGCCAGGGCGTAACGGATATACTGGTGATTCCGCTGTTTGTCTCTTCGGGCAGCACCCATGTGAATGAAATCGCATATGCGCTCGGCGTCATTGACGGCCCGGCCATCGACACGGACCTGGAGCCATTTCGCATCCGGGCGAATATTCTGTACGGAGAGCCGATCGACAATGATCCGGACGTGGCCCGCATGGTGTGGGATAAAGTGAAGACGGAATCGAAGAACCCCGGCGAGGAGGTTCTTATTCTTGTTGGTCACGGCAGCAGCCACGACGGTTTCCGCGAGCGCTGGGAGGAAGGCCTCTCGCGCCTGGCGGAGAGCGCCCGGGCGATCGGCGGCCTGGCCGCGGCGGACTATGCCCTGCTTCGGCCCGACAACGTGCGGGCGAAGGTGGAATACTGGCAGAAGGAACGCGGAATGCAGGTGATTGCAGCTCCGCTCTTTTTGAGTGACGGCTATTTCACCCGGACGGTGATTCCACAGCGGCTGGACGGGTTAAATTACCGGTATTCAGGTGAAGCGCTGCTGCCGCACCCGCTGCTGACCCATTGGATGGAGCGGCAGATCCGGAGCTGGCTTGCGCGTGATGCTGATGCGTCATTGTAAGGAACAGGCGCTTATTCGGAAATTATCAACTTATTAGGTGGCGTATGTATGAAAAGAGCACGTTTGATTTATAATCCCACCTCAGGCCGGGAGGAAATGCGCCGGCGTCTGCCGGACATTCTGCACCGGCTCGATCAGGGCGGCATCGAGGCTTCCTGCCATGCCACAATGGGCGAAGGGGACGCCACGAAGGCGGCCATCGACGCCGTGGAGCGGGGGTACGACATGATCATCGCCGCCGGCGGGGACGGCACGCTGTACGAGGTCGTCAACGGCATGGCGGAGCGGGATAACCTGCCGCCGCTCGGCGTGTTCCCGGTCGGAACGACAAACGATTTTGCGCGGGGACTCGGTATTCCTAGAAACTGGGAGGACTACTGCGATCTGGTCATCCGCCAGCAGACCCGCCCGATCGACGTGGGTAAGGCGAACGACCGGTATTTCATCAACATCGCCGGGGGAGGCACGCTCACAGAGCTGACATACGACGTGCCCAGCCGGCTGAAGACGATGATCGGCCAGCTCGCTTATTATATTAAAGGCGTGGAGAAGATGGTCAGCCTGTCTCCGCAGGAGCTGATCATCAATGCCGAGGGCCAGGAGACGATCCATGACGAGTTCATGATCTTCCTGATCACGAACACGAACTCCGTTGGCGGCTTCGAGAAGCTCGCGCCGGGCGCGCGGATCGACGACGGCCTGCTCGACGTGATCGCCCTCAAGAAATGCAACCTGGCCGAATTCGTGCGGCTGGTCAGCCTCGCGCTGCGCGGCGAGCATTTCAACGACAAGAAGGTCGTCTACTTCCGCACGAGATCGATGGAAGTAACGTCCCCGGGCAAGGTCCTGCTGAACCTGGACGGGGAACTTGGCGGAACGTTGCCGGGGCAGTTTTCGGTGCTGCCGCAGCATTTGCGGATCTTTGCGTAAGGCTAGCTTTTGACATACTTCGATATAGACAACAGGGATAGGAACAGAATGGTTCATCCGGCTGCAGGGAAACTGAGCAGGCGGTGGATCATCGCAGGAGAGTTAAGGTGTCGGCATGCGGCTCATCCGCCAGGGATGGGGGCAGGGCATCTTGACTTTTTTTGTGCGCTTTTCTGTTATAATGGGAAGGATGCGGGGAAGAAATGAAGCCAGAGGGTTGTGGGGCTTATGACCCGCGGGATGAAGATGGATTAGTGTGTGGAGCAAGGAATGAGCAAGGATTAGTATGCGGAACATGGATGAATCATAGATCGGTATTCAATTCCTCATATAATTTTGATGAATACAAGTGGACAGGCCGCCGTACATCGGGGCTATCCCTTTCAAAATATACTCGAAAGAAGTGACTCAAGCAGCATGAACAAGCGACACAGCCGCCGGAATTCCGGCCGCCGCAGCACGCCTGCAGCGATTGCCGGCCTGCCGGTAGCGAAAAACGATGAAGCCGTCATCGACATCATCGGCATGAACCACGACGGAGAGGGGGTTGGCCGAGCAGAAGGCTACACCCTGTTCGTCGCGGGAGCCCTTCCCGGCGAGAAGGTCCGCGTGAAGGTGCTCAAGACGAAGAAGCAGTACGGCTACGCCAAGCTGCTCGACATCGTGCAGGCAAGCCCCAACCGGATCGCGGCGCCCTGCCCGATCTATGACCAGTGCGGCGGCTGCCAGCTGCAGCACATGGACTACGCCGCCCAGCTCGCGTGGAAGCGCCAGCTGGTCGTGGACAACCTGACGCGCATCGGCAAGCTGCAGGTGCTCGGCGAGCCCGAGCTGCGCGGGCCGCAGGCCATAGGTGGGGCGGAAGGCGCGGACGCTGCTGCGCTGGCGTCTGCTGCCGCAGTGGACGGTGCAGCTCAGCAGGGCATTCAGGTTCATGCCACGCTGGGCATGAACGAGCCGTGGCGCTACCGCAACAAGGCCCAGGTGCCGATCGGCGTCACCGAAGGCGGCCTGGTGGGTGGCTTCTACGCCCGCGGCAGCCATCGCATCATCGACATGGAGACCTGCCTCATCCAGCACGAGCACAACGATGAGGTCGTTGCCCGCGTGAAGGCCATCGGGCGGAAGCTTGGCATCACGGCGTACGACGAAGAAACCGGCCAAGGCCTGCTTCGACATGTCGTCGTGAAGGTCGCCTTCCGCACCGGGGAGATGATGATCGTTCTGGTCACGAACGGAGACAAGATACCGCATGCGGATGAGTGGATCTCGGAGATCCGCGAGCAGCTGCCGTCGGTGGTGAGCATCTGCCAGAACGTGAACACGAAGCAGACGAATGTGATTTTCGGTGACGTGACTCGTGTCCTGTGGGGCAGTGAGGTCATTTATGATTATATCGGCGACGTGAAATTCGCCATCTCGGCGCGGTCATTCTATCAGGTGAACCCGGCACAGACCGAGGTGCTGTACGGAAAGACGGTCGAGTATGCGCAGCTTACCGGGAAGGAAACGGTCATCGACGCATACTGCGGCATCGGGACGATTTCGCTGTTTCTGGCCCAGCATGCGGGCAATGTATACGGCGTTGAGATCGTGCCGGAGGCGATTGAGGATGCGCGCCGCAACGCGGAACTGAACGGCATGAGCAACGTCACGTTTGAGGTCGGAGCGTCCGAAGATGTAATTCCTGCCTGGAAGGAGCAGGGCATCGAAGCCGACGTCATCGTCGTCGACCCGCCGCGCAAGGGCTGCGATCCGAAGCTGCTGGAGACGATCCTGGAGATGAAGCCCGAGCGGGTGGTGTATGTGAGCTGTAATCCTTCCACACTGTCGCGGGATCTTCGGGTGCTGGAGGATGGCGGATACAAGACGGTGGAAGTGACGCCGGTGGATATGTTCCCGCATACGGTGCACGTTGAGAGCGTGGCTTGGTTGGTGAGGGATGGTGCTGTAAATAGCACTTAAAGTTAAGCCAAAGCCTAATTAGTCTGCATAAAGCAAAAATAGTTTACCTAAGAGCCGAACGAAATTCAGGTATTCAGTCCTGTTTTTCCTCGGCTTTTTTAAACCCAATCGATATCCGCCGAGGGAACCCAGGGGCAGGGAATATTATTTTTAGGGAGGGGGACAGGATACGTGCATACCGTTTCCCCTCAACCCTGAACCCAAAACCCGCTAAAACCCTTGCCCCGCCTGCATTTTGCTTACTCATAATTCCATCCAGCTTTGCCCCCATGCCACCATTTGACAAACTACCTACCAGAAGGTAGAATGACGATATGAACAATTTATCTAACACCTATGACGAAATCCTGGCTTGTGCGCGTTCTCTGATCATCGCTGGCGGCTACAACGGCTTCAGTTATGCTGACATCGCTGATGTGGTTGGGATTCGCAAGGCGAGCATCCATCACCATTTCCCAAGTAAGGTCGATCTGGTCCGAACGCTGGTTGCGCGGTATCGGAAAGAAGCCGAAGAGGGGATGGCGAATCTCGAGCATCAGGTATCCGATCCGCTCGAACTGCTTCGGTTCTACACTGGTTATTGGGAAGCCTGCATCATGGACGACAGCGCTCCGTTTTGTGTCTGCGCGCTGTTGGCAAGCCAGCTCCCCGTCCTGCCCGAGGAAGTTGGCCTAGAGGTCCGGGCGCATTTCCGCTCCCTGTCGGCTTGGTTGACATCCGTGCTGGAGCGCGGCGCACGGCAAGGGGAGCTTCAACTGATGGGTACCCCTCATGATGAGGCCGAAGCGTTCATGGCGACGGTTCACGGCGCGATGCTCTCGGCGCGGGCCTATGGCGATCCGAAAATATTCGGCGTCGTGACAAGCTCGCTCTTGGAGCGATTCTCTTCGCGATGAAAGCCGCGATGGCGATGGTTTGTAAGTTATGATCTAGAAGAAAAGAGGTGAAACCTTTAACTTTACCCATCTTGAGAGCAGGCTATGTTCTAATGAGGATCAGCCCGTTATTTTACGAACGAATCGCATCTCATCCGCTAATTGCAGATACGAGGCATGCCGTCTACATATCGTCAGTCTACAGTGAGAACGGCGTATTCGATTTGTCGCTGAATGATTGCTAAACGGCCCCTGCTGCCCGTCGATGGATCCGACATACATCCAGAGCTGCTGAGTATGGGATATCGGTTGTGGCCGGTCCCGTCGAGTGGTCCGCGCGTGATGTTTTTTCACGACAGGCACGGGGGGACGTTTAAATCAGCTGGCGGAGTCTTTTTTCTTTAACCTACCTATTAGTAGGTAGTGGGTAACGACCAAATGATTTTTTGATCAGGAATGCTGTCAGCCGCTAGTATCGGCTCGCGCCAAGACAAAACAAATCAACCTTGTCCTTATGGACTGGAAGGAGACAATTATGTTTGGAATTTCATCACTCGGCTGGGTGCATACACTCAGCAGCTTGCCCGCCATTCCGCTGGCTATCTATATGTTTGCTCGCTACGGACGGATTGTGCCCCGGTCAAAGCCCGGTATCGTCTACTTCATTTCGATGCTGATTGGCGCGATCACCGTATTCCCCATCGCACATCAGTCGGCTAGCTATGCCATTGGTACCGCAACGATCCTGCTGCTGCTCGCCGGATACGGCGTCGGGCGTATTTCGAGCATTGGGCGTGCGGGCAAATACCTCGAAACCATCTTCCTAAGCCTGACGGCGTTTCTGCTGATGTTGCCGACCATTACCGAAACCCTGACCCGTGTTCCTAACGGCCATCCCTTCGTCACCGATCTGAGTTCGCCCATTCTCCGCGGCGCTCAAGGCATTCTCTTCGTCATTCTTATCGTTGGCTTGACAGCCCAAATCATCCATTTGCGCAGGCAAGGCAAGCGCGCGGCATTCGCCTCACCAGCCGAGATTTCTGCGGAATGAAGCTTCATGAATTGAGATTTCACCTGAACTAATAACCAGCAAGTCTATCTAATTTATAGCCGCTTTTATGAGAAAGCTTTAATTAAAAAGGAGAGCAAAACATGTCATTAACTCAAGCTTTAGCGGAAACCAAACAGCAATTTATCGCGCATACCCCTATAGAGATTCAAACAGAGATGTTCCGTCAGATCCGGGAGCAGCAGGAATCCGGTATTCCTTACGGCCGGCAGGAGGGGGAAAAGGCCAAAGATTTTACTCTCAAGAATGCTTTGGGTGAAACGGTGAACCTTTATGATGAACTGTCCAGAGGACCTGTTGTCCTCACTTTCTATCGGGGCGGATGGTGCCCGTTCTGCAACAGTCAACTGAAGGCTTATCAGAAGCTACTGCCGGACATCGAAGCCCTTGGGGGCCAGTTGATCGCGGTCAGCCCGCAAAGCCCCGACAACACGCTTTCCCAGCAGGAGAAAGAAGAGCTGACCTTCCAAGTACTGAGCGACACCAACGGTCTCGTGGCTGCTTTCTATAACATCCTTTACGACGTTCCGGATTACATCCAGAACATGATGAAACAAATGGGCATGGACCTGGCGGAATACAATGCGACGAACCGTTGGATCCTGCCGATTCCTTCCACCTTTATGATCGACGAATCCGGCATCATCCGTTCTGCCTACGTGAATCCGGACTTTATGCAGCGGTTGGATCCGGAAAATATTTTGCATGAATTGAGAAAGCTGTAACTCTGCGATAAAAATATGCGCTATACTTCTGTGTTTCATAGGAATGGCATGATTAAATGATTGGAATAAAGAACGAATTTCTCGGATTGGGGAGTTCGTTCTTTTTCTTATAATATCAGAAAGTATAAACTCCAGAGCCATGGCTTCCTGATATTGCAAGAAAAACTTCCTTTAAACGCGGTCTGTCTTCTGGGAAGGTACGTCGATAGAGTTTTTCTTATAATATCAGAAAGTATAAACTCCAGAGCCATGGCTTCCTGATATTGCAAGAAAAACTTCCTTTAAACGCGGTCTGTCTTCTTGGAAGGTGCGTCGATAGAGTTTTTCTTATATCTGACAATATAAAAATTTCGGAGTAATTTGATATATAATATGATCAGAAGGGTTGGAAGACAGAGTGTACTTTGATTTAATCATTAAGTTATGAAGCATGATATAAGTGGATAAGGAATTGAATATAGGCGTTATATTTTTGGATAACGGCTGAAGCTTTATTATTACGAGAGGATTGAGTTTGAAGTGAACGATAATTTTTGGCTTGATTTACCCCGGCCTTTTTTTATACTTGCACCAATGGAAGATGTGACGCATGTTGTTTTTCGTCATGTCGTGAGTAAAGCAGGAAGACCGGATGTGTTTTTTACCGAGTTTGCGAATACGGAGAGCTACTGTCATCCAGAAGGCAATCATAGTGTGCGCGGCCGTTTGCTATTTACCGAGGATGAACAACCGATGGTTGCACATATATGGGGCGATAAGCCGGAGTATTTTGAAAAGATGAGTATCGGGATGGCGAAGGCAGGATTTAAAGGGATCGATATCAATATGGGTTGTCCTGTTCCTAATGTAGCATCCAACGGGAAGGGAAGCGGATTAATTCTCCGCCCAGAGGTTGCCGCTGAAATCATCCAAGCCGCCAAAGCAGGAGGACTGCCTGTAAGTGTAAAGACCAGACTTGGTTTTACCAGGGTGGATGAATGGCAGGACTGGCTGACCCATATTTTGAAGCAGGACATCGCTAATCTTTCAATCCATTTGCGTACACGAGAGGAAATGAGCCAAGTAGATGCGCACTGGGAGCTGATCCCTGAAATTAAGGCGCTTCGAGATCGTGTGGCGCCACATACGCTGCTCACGATTAATGGAGATATTCCTGACCGTCAAACGGGCCTGAAGCTGGCTGAACAATATGGTGTGGACGGCATCATGATCGGGCGGGGTATTTTTAAAAATCCGTTTGCCTTTGAAAAAGAGCCGAGGGAGCATAGCAGTAGCGAATACCTTGATCTTTTAAGATTGCAGCTGGATCTTCATGATCAGTATTCCCAACAATTAGAGACGCGGCCGTTCAAAGCTCTACATCGCTTTTTCAAGATTTATGTCAAAGGGTTCAGAGGGGCTAGCGAACTTAGAAATCAATTGATGAGCACGGCGTCTACCGATGAAGTACGTGCGCTTCTGGACGAATTTGCACAGCGTATGGATGAGGGCGGAGACAATTAAATAAGGTATGCGGAGCAACTCCGTCCCTTAGGGGATGGAGTTTTTTTGCGTTCTATGCTGGAGGAGCTTAATCTTATTCGGCTGCGATTGTGTTGTATTGAATGGCAGATTATGATAATTGTACGATAATCATGATCCCTATGGAGTGATGACCTTGAGATACACCGATTACATCCGTCTGAAAACAGGCAGGTACCAATCTGTAGGAAAGTTTGGCGGCGATATCTACGCGTATGAGGTCTTAACGGGGATCGCCGACACCCCGGAATACCACCAGATTTCCAAGGAAGAATTCGAAACGTTTGAAACCTGGAGCGAGGAGTATATTACGGATCTAAAGAAACTCTATGAAATCATTAACCGCCCTGTCATTTGCAGCGGTTACCTGGGAAGAGCGGAGCTGAATACTTCGCTGCTTCGGGAAATGTAGGCGTAACGAGTGTTAAAAGAACTTGTATTCATAGTGACAACAAAAAGTATACAATCGTGGGGGTGTTCGTATGATTGATCAAATCAAACAGTTAGTATATGAAAATTGTAGTCAGCCCAATGTATTAGGTGTACTTTTAATGGGTTCGGTTTCAGCTGACGCTCATGACCAGCTCTCAGATGTCGATTTACTTGTCGTTTATCAACAGTCCGAGCCCGTGTTGCGTCTTCCCAACACGGCTTGGAAATGGGATATATCCTACATGAGCGAAGAGGAGATTAAAGGGCTTCAAAAATTATCGGATTGGCGAGAGAATGCCTTTTTAACTGCTCAAATCATCGTTGACCATACCACATGGCTGCCATCGGTTATTCATGGAATCTGTACACTATCTGATCAAGAATCTGAAAGACATGTCACGAGATGGCTGGATGCCTATCTGAATGCTTTTTACCGATCTATGAAGGCAGTAAGAAGAAATAATGAACTTGGGTCTTTACTGCAGGCTTCATCGTCTATCATGTGCTTAATCAATTGCTTGTTTAGCTTGAATAAGCTTATTCCCCCTTATTTGGATAGAGTCGATATCTTACTCGATCGTTTGGAGCATCTTCCAATGCAGAAGACAGCTTTAAGTGAACGGTTTGCAGCGATATCCCAATCCGCTAACCCCAAGGATCAAATCATATTGTTTAGAGCTACCGAAAAATTGCTGAGATCTTTTGGTTTTAATCAAGTGTATGAGGCATGGGGAGACCAGCTGGAAAATGAAGTGAATTACTGGGAAAGCTGAAGATCAGTCCGTTAGGAAGTAAATGATTGAGTGATATGAAATGAACCTCTTTGCTGCGGACGGCATAAGAGGAATTTTTTGAAATTGTGGAATATTCACATAGCCACAGAAAGGGGTTATTACCGTGAGTATCACTTTTGAATCGGTTAAACAGGAAGTTGAGGAGCTCGTACAGTTCCTCACATCAGATAGCTGGCCTTATCATGGAGTTGAGAACCCTACTGAATCCGATATCAGAAAGGCTTATGAAAATGGCGCCTATCACAATGAGAATACTCGAACGTTCTGGATCATTGATCAAGGCGGCCATCAGAAAATCGGGCTGATCCGATTGTTTGACGTCTCAGATCCGATTGTTATGTTCGATCTGAGAATCCGAAGCGAGTATCGGGGCAAGGGTATCGGAAAGTCAGCTTTGAGTTGGATCGTCTCGCACGTGTTCTCTGAATACCCGGAAGCGATCCGCATTGAAGGACATACCCGAGTGGATAACACGGCTATGCAAGCTCTATTTGCTAAATCGTTGTTCGTGTTGGAAGCGTATCATCGTAAATCTTGGAGACAAGCCGGGCTATTGTTTGACTCCGTCGGTTACGCGGTGATTAGGGAAGACTGGGAGAACAATCAGGTTACACCTATTCCTTGGTCGATAAAATAATTGATGGAATCCAATTTATTTCATTAGCATTACGCTAACGGGAAACGATATTTTCATTAACCTAAAGGCCAGGATCATTCAATTGTTTCTCGAATATTTTATCAGCTGGATAATTTATTGAACTTTGTGAAGATAACGTTTAGCTGAAAGATACGCAAATCTTATAGGTAAGGGTGGTTCGTTTGGAGCAAGGACTTATTGTGTTGTTGAACGGAACTTCAAGTGCAGGAAAGACGAGTATTTCCAGGGAACTGACCAACCAGAAAGAGATTCTTTTTCATCATTTATCCATTGATGATTTTTATCATAATTACAATGATTTTATTAATAATAAATTTCCAGATTTAAAACCTGTAAGAAAATTGGATGATGAAGGTATCGGACAAATCATATTTGATCCCATAATCTCCATGTACTACGCGACAATTAAATTGTTTTCCGAAATGGGACTGAATGTAATCGTCGATACCGTAATCGAAAATGATAAGTGGTTTAATGATTATCTTGATGCACTTTTTGATTATCCTACATTATTCGTAGGTGTCATATGTTCGAAAGAAGAACTCGCAAGAAGAGAGCAAATCAGAGGAGATCGAAAGATTGGACTAGCAGCTTCCCAATTCGACAAAGTATATTCCTTTAATGAATATGACCTTGAAGTAAATACTGAAGAGTTGAGTCCGACAGAATGTGCCGAAAAAATATTAAATTTTATGAAGTCCGATCAGGATTATGCTGCATTTAAGAAATTAAGTAAAAGAGAGGTCAGTGTTTCATAGAAGGCGAATCCATCAGATAACAACATATTCAAGATGGGGGCTATTGCCCCTGTCTGGCGGGGGATTTGGAATAAACGATAGCTCAATCATGAAGTCAGCCGAACAAAATAATAGGCTGTCGTCGTTAAGCTAACGGGCAGATAGTTTAATTAAAACAAATCTCTCTAACGCAAAAGAAGCATCCAGACCTGACGTCTTAAATGCTTCTTCTGCATCCCAATTTATGCGGAAAGTTTCTTTCTTCTTATGAAACGTCTGTCTGCTAAATAAAGAACGAACAGAGACACCATGCCGACACCGATCGGAATGCCGAACGCTTCATATGAAAAAGGAGCTCCTTCAAGTTTTAAGTGGCTCGTGGCACGGTACTCGAGCCGCTTAGCGGCGAATTTGGCCGTCCGGACATCTTCCTGCCTTCCCAGATCTTCAAACGCTGGTTCCATCGCGAACCGCTCGGGCGAATCGGTGTGCAGGTAAAGCTGTTCAGCCTTTCCACCGTTTTCGTTCCAGTTTCGTATATCGCCCGCAGCGACCGTCTTTACGTTCGGGCCTACGAAAATCATTCTGTCGAGTTTCGGAGCATCTGCAATTTGATATCGGGCGATGAGATTGAGACCATGCCGGGTCACGACCGGTTCGCGTTTACTTGATACCGTTATTGTTGTCGTCGTTCCGGAAGCTCCATAAGTGTCAAAAGCAGAGGATAACATGAGTTCGTCGGCACCGTCATACAGTAGGATCCCGTCTTTTTTCTTGCTCCATTGAAAGGCGTTGTTCAGAATATATACGACATCGCTCAATCCGGCTGTGAAAGGCTTCATTTGCGGATGTTGAACAAAATGGTAGGAAGGGTAATTCATATCCTTCGCCACTTTCTCAGCAGTCGGCTCACCCATTTGCTGGGAAATTACGTACAGGGTTGCATCGATCCCCGATGTCAACCCGGCAGACGAGACCAAATTGCTGTCAGCCACATAACGCTGGTCTCTCTTCCAAGTAACCTCGCTATATTTCTTTTCTAACCTGCCGATATCTCCCCAGTGCGTTGCTGCAGATTTTCCATCCAGCAGGCCGGTATCGGCCAAATTCTCGGCACCATTGCAGATGGACAGTAATGTCGTTTCTTTGCCCGAGTGCTTCCTTATCCAATCGCGGACAGGCTTGTATTTCGCTTCATCCAAAATCGGCATGAAAGGGATGACGATAATATCCGGACCTTTACTCGTCAATTGATCTAATTCATCAAAAGTATAATGGGGCACGATATCAAGACCGCCTGTCAACGATTTGACGTTTTTGTCGGGCGCAGCCGCAAACACATTGTACGAGCCTGTCATGGAGAACATTTCGTAAGGTACAAGGAAATCGAACACCTCGGTCACTTCATTCGCCAACATCACGGCAACTGTCGGCTTTTTCGAATCATAGGCAGGAGCTTGGACGCTTTGTAAAGAAGTAGGAACCGGCTTATCGTAAACCGACATAGACTCCTGCATCGTACGCATGTAACCGACCGCTCCGGTTCCTCCTACTACGAGAATCGTAACGCATGCATATACAACGAAACGCCATACTTTCTTCATTTTCTCTCTCCTTTAATCAGTAAGTAAATATTTGTTATTAACTTTCCCAATTAAAGGATACTAAGAAAAGAAAAATTGAAAAACCATCTGAAGACGGTTATTTTCCCCGACTTAGGTCCAGGCAGAGTTTATATCCGGATAACGCATGTCGTTACATTACCATAATAGCTGACCGGACCTTTTCTGAATATGACTCAAAAGGGCTATACGACAACGCTGCCGAAGCATGAAGTTAGACCGAAAAAATAAAGTTGTAAATAAGTAATCAAATGATTTTGTTTTTTGGTGTTGACATTAAAAGGATGATCGGATATATTTGTTACATACCAACCGAATGTATGAAAAGAGGAGACGTATGGCAAGGAATAAATATCCTGAAGAAACAATCAACCAGATCTTAACCGTGGCTCTTAACCTGTTCATTCAAAAGGGATACGAGCAGACTTCCGTTCAGGATATCATCAACGAGCTGGGCGGGCTGACAAAAGGGGCAATTTACCATCACTTCAAGTCGAAGGAGGAGATCCTGCAGGCTGTCACCGATCATTTGTTCCAAGGTGTTGATGATATGCTGTCCAGTGTCCGGGACGACAAGGAGCTGAACGGACGGGAAAAGCTTCGCAAGATTTCCCTCGTCTCTCTCGACAATCCCGCCCAAGACGAATTGGCATCGGTGGCACCGAACCTCTTGCGCAATCCGAAGATGCTGGCGGCACTGATCGAGAACATCATCGAGAAAGCCGTACCCATCTATATCCAGCCCATCATCGAACAGGGTATGCGAGACGGATCGATCCAAACTGACTATCCAAGGGAGCTTAGCGAAGTGCTGATGGTACTCACCAACATTTGGCTAAACCCGGCGATCATTCCAGCTTCGCCCGAGGTAGTGTTGCGCAAGGTAAAGCTTTTCGATGAAATATTGAAAGGCCTGGGGCTTGACCTGTTCGATGAGCAAATGATTCAACGGTACGAGGAACTGTTGCGTATGTCAGCTAGAGAAGTCAGCAAAGAAAACTAAACTGCCGAGAGGCAGCTTATTTTTAAGCCTATTCATACCAACGGTTGGTATGAATAGGTGATCCGGATTCAAAGTGCTTGTTAGAAAACTTAATTATAAGGAGATGTGAATGTAATGAATCAGAAATTGACAATGACCACCCGCTCGCTGGAACAGCAAGTCGTAACCAACTTTAGTGGAAGCAACCTGGTGAAGAGTGACTTAGCGGGCGTTACGGCCCATAAAGGACAGTTTAAGGGCAGCGCGCTCGCCGGTTCCGACTTTTCGGGCTCGGATTTGACCGGCAGTACGTTTAATAGAAGCGACGTACGCGAAGCCAACTTTGACGGCACGAATCTGACGGACTGCAGCCTGTCTGCGCTTGACCTGACAAATGCAAGCTTCAATAAGTCGATTCTTGTACGAACCAATTTCAGCAGCGCGAATCTTAACGGAGCCAAATTCACGGGCGTAAGGATGACCGACGTCACGTTAACGACAACGGATCTGAAAACAACGATATTTGAGGGCTGTTGGTTTGACGGGGTTGACTTCAAGTACTCCGATCTGAGCGGGCAGCGTTTCGACGGACAGACGTTTATCGGCGTGAAGTTTGACAGAGCGGATTTAAGCAATGCTTCGTTCAAGGGCGCTACATTAAATAATGTTTCTTTCCAACCGGGGTTTACCTTTACGAAGAAGTACTATCGCATGATCAAAACGATCTGCTTTGACGGCGCGACGATGGATAAACTGACATTTGCTGCTCTCAAAGGCATGGATGCCAATTTGTCAAAAGTCACCGTCATTTAAGGGAAGGGATCCGATGCAAACCAAGACCATTCAAGCAAAGGACTGCAAAAAACCTACAAGCAGCCCCAAGTGCTGAAAGGTAACGTTTCGGAGCCTTCTATAGTGAAAGAACACAAGCGGATCCTTTGATAAAGGAGAACGCCAAGCTGGGAGAGAGTTTGTAGTTTGAACCAATTGGACTGATAAAAAAGTAAAGTGAGGGAAACGAAATGGAAAAGAAAACAACAGAAAATTTTAGTTCGTCAGAAAATATGAAGGAAAAAGGAATCGCTGCCGGGCAGGATCGACCGGAGCTGCAGAAGGCCATCCAGGAGATCGTCGATTCCGGTTTCCTCGGGGTGCAGCTGCGCGTGAACGATGAGCAGGGCGAGTGGGTCGGCAGCGCCGGGGTGAGCAGGTTGGGCGAGGAGGCGAAGCCGCCTACAAACGGGCACTTCCGGATAGGCAGCAACACCAAGACCTTCACCGCGACCGTGGTGCTGCAATTGGTTGCCGAGGGCAGGATCGGGCTGGACGACTCGGTGATAGACTACCTGCCTGAGTTCGGGCTGGACCGGCGGATCACGGTGCGGATGCTGCTGCAACACACCAGCGGGGTGTTCAACTTCACCGGCGAGTACTACGAAGACGGGACGGTCGTGCCGGGGATCCCCTGGCAGGGCCAGGAATGGGTAGACAACCGGTTCAAGACCTACCGGCCGGAGGAGCTGGTACGGCTGGCATTATCCAAGCCGGCGCGATTCGAGCCGGGAACGGACTGGAGCTATTCCAACACCAACTACGTGCTGGCCAGGCTGCTGATCGAGAAGGTCACCGGCCGCTCGCTCGCCGAGGAGATGCAGCGGCTGATACTGGAGCCGCTTGGGCTGTCGGGTACTGTGGTACCAGACACCCAGCCGGAGATCCCCGAACCGCACGCCCACGCCTACTACCGGTACGAGGAGGCCGGCGAGCAGAAGACGGTCGACGTCACCCGCCAGAACCCCTCCTGGATCTCCACCGGCGGTGACATGATCTCGACCACCCAGGATCTCCACACGTTCATCTCCGCGCTGATGGGCGGCAAGCTCCTCCCGGCCCCGCTGCTGGCCGAGATGTGCAAGCCGTATCCCAAAATCGGCTATGGTTTGGGGGTGTTCGTGCAGAACGCCGGTCCGAACGGCGACGTTACCATCATCACCCACAACGGCGGCATTTCGGGATACGCGGCATTGATGTACAGCACGCCCGACGGCAGCAAGACCCTGACCGCCTCCTTGAACTATGTGGACGACGTCGCAATGTCCCTGGCAGTGGCGTTCCAGAAGGCGACGCAGAGGCTCCTCGAGGAGGTGTTCGGCGGCGGACTGGCCGGGTCGGCTAACGCGACCGAGCCAGCCAGTAAACAGGACTGAGCACTGTGGCACGTACGCCCTGAGGCTGGACTCCTTCCGGTTGTGCATGGGGTAGAGCGTTCGCCGGGATGACCAAGTTGAGTAAAGCTCAAATTTATAGAGATGTTACGCTAACGAAAACGATAGTTCAATAATGAACAAGAAGCCAGCCGATTACTTTGATCGGCTGGCTTTATTCAACTAACGGGCAGGATAGAGTAATTGTAGAACCGAATTATTTAATAACTTATTTCTTCAGTAACACATCAGGCCCGTCTATTTAGGGTGATCGACAGCGCGTGATGGCACGAATAGTTCCACAGCTGACAAAGGAGAACCAAACAATGAAGAAGTACATACTTTTCGATCATGATGGTGTTCTGGTGGATACTGAATTCTGGTATTACAAAGCGGGAGAACGCGCTCTGGCTGACATTGGATTTACTTTGGATAAAGATCAATATCTCCGCGACATGACCCAGTCATTGGGCACTTGGTCCCAAGCTAGGGCGGCAGGTATTGATGAACAGACCATCAGTAAGCAGCGTGAGGTCCGCAACGTTTATTATCAGGAGTATCTAAGAACAGAAGCTATAGAGATTGAAGGTGTAGTTGAAACTCTAGCCGAACTGTCAAAGTACGTCCGCATGGCTATCGTGACAACTGCAAAACGTGCGGATTTTCAGCTTATACATGAAAAGCGCCAGATTATACAATTCATGGAATTCGTCCTTGTACGTGAAGACAACGAGCACACCAAGCCGCACCCGGAACCATACTTGACCGGCCTAAAGCGCTTCGGAGCTACCAAAGAAGAGACCCTGGTTGTAGAGGACTCAAACAGAGGGCTGAACTCAGCCGTGGCGGCTGGTATCGACTGTGCTATTGTCCATAACGACTTCACCAAAACACATGACTTCTCACAGGCCAGCTATCGAATCAAGACGCTGATTGAACTAAAGGACATTATCCTGAAAGTAACCTGAGAGACCCTAGAATCTTCGTTTGGGCCTGGTAAGGCCGGCATAAGAAGGATTATAGTGATTAATGCATCGGCTTTTCCCATTCACCTTTGATGATTATTCCTGTCTCTTTCGCCGCTGCTTCAAGATCATGGACTTCCTGTGCTGTCAGCGTGATTTCGGCGGCTTTTACAGCATCAGCAATTTGGGAAGTTCTCGTAACGCCGATGATCGGAACGGTTCCTTTCGCAATGGCCCAAGCGATGGCAACTTGTGCAGAATTCGCATTGTGATGATGGCCGACTTCCTTCATAACATGGATCAGGCCTTCCAGTTTCGCAAGTACGTCTTCATCAAACGCCGCTCCTCTTCTGGTGCCGCTGGGGAGAGGATTTTTCGCGTTGTATTTGTCAGTTAATGCGCCCTGTTCCAATACCATATAGGAGAAAAACACAATGTTGTTTTCGTTGCAGTAATCGATAATTCCGGCTTCTTCGGACGAACGGTACAGTAGGCTGTAATGATTTTGTACGGCAGAGATTTTCAGCCCTTCTTCAGCCAGAATACTTTGTGCTAGCTGGATTTCCTCCAAAGTGTGGTTGGAGACGCCTGCATATTTTACTTTTCCGCTTTTCATGAGCGGAATCAGCTCTGGAGTCCATCTTTTTACATCAAGAGGATTGTGGATCCAATAGATATCCGTCTGGTCTGCGCCGAGCCGGTTCAGGCTGCTGTTCAAGCGGTCTTCAACAGGCCCGCCAAGCTGCGGAGTGAATTTCGTTGAGAGCAGCACATCGTCGCGGCCTTTGGTAAACTCGCCCAGAATGCTTTCGGAGGCTCCCATTCCGTACACCGTCGCAGTGTCCCATAAATGGAGTCCGGCTTTCATCGCCGCATCAAAAACCGGTTTTAAGTCTTCCGCGGTAAGATAATTCCCGAAAATAGCATCCCCGCCGCCTTGACCGGTTCCCCATGACCAGGTACCAAGAGCGATCGGAGGAATCATTTCATTTTGCAATTTTACTTTTTTCATTGGTTTCAACACCTTTCTATATTAGTGAAACGTTTACCGCATGAGATAAGAATATCAAGGAGACGAATGAATTTCTTTGCCTACAAGCTCATTTCTATTTGTTTATTTAGCTCATTTTGGTTTCTGTACATAACAAAATACCGCTCCGCTGTAAATTCCGCGAAACGGTATCTTTAAATCAGGTGCGTGTTGCAGCCATTTTTTAGCCCCTTTAGGCATCCTCCTTCAACCTCAGCTGCCGTCTGAACTCTGACGGCGGGAGTCCGAATCTTTCCTTGAATACTTTGGAAAAGTGAGCGATGTTTTCGAATCCGGTCGAAAAACAGACATCCGTAACAGATAACACAGTTTCCGCTAACAGTTCCTTGGCTTTATCCAGCCTTCGATTGCGGACCCATTTGAGCGGGGAGGTGTTGTATATTGCTTGAAAATCCCTTTTGAACGCCGCCAGGCTTCTGCCGGACAAATAGGCCAGGTCGTTAAGGGAAACGGGATTCATAAAGTTCTCCTCCATGATTTTTGCAATGCTGCCTCTTTCCTTGCTTATAGGTTGCATCATTTGATGCAGCAAACGATCATTCGAATCTGCGATGTGAAACAGCAATTCCATCAGCTTTACACGAACGAGTCCTTCTTTGACTTCGTCAGAGTTCTCGAAAAAGGGTTTTAACGACTCAATATAGCTTCCAATGCGGTCATTGATCGGAAAGACGGTTATCGGAACAACATCATTCACGAGATAAATGGGTTTTAAACCGGCGAACTTGAGGAATTCATCTACGATTTTCTCGTTCAGGAAAAACATCGTATAGTCGAGAATATAATCGGAATCGGGTTCACCCGTTTTCTCGTACTCGACTCCAGTTGATTTATGAATAAACATCATTTCGTTGCTCCGTATCTTGTATTCTCGATCACCGAAGCGAATGGTATAGACACCCGACTTGACGATTAGCAGAAGATGATCCTGCAAAAAAAAGCTTCCTTTTATACCTTGCGTGTAAAAACAGAATTCGATAACGGACATCCCATCCAGCTTCAAGCTCCCTTTTTTATTCGGAGACTTTACCAGTTCATGAGGAACCCTGACCATTTTGCTTGATCTCATAGTCGTGGACGCCCCCGCCTTACTTGTTCCTGCGATTGCTCTAGTTTCCATTTCATAATCATCCTTTCGGATATGCCCGTCTGCGCTTACCTGTAGAATAATTAGAAGCCGTTTGGACGGTGCCTGCTAACGATGTGCTTTGCCCGATGTTCAAAGGAACCATCCTCTATGTTTCTTAACAATCTTTTCAACACTTATACGTTTAGTATAACTGGAACCCGGCGAGAATACTTTGCTGAAAAGCTCAAACGACTTGTTCATTTAGCTCCAAACGAGCAAGTTTTCCTGGATACTGTTTTCGACTATGAAGATGGCCGGGGCTTACTACGAAAGATTGAATCGTGCCTGTTGAGTGATTAGAAAGTAAATTACTAGGTAATCATACAACCCTAATTGATTTAAAGTGTGATATTATTATTGAAATATCTTCCAAGGTGGCGATATCGTGAAATTTGTTTTGATATTTGGTCCGCAGGCAGTGGGGAAAATGACAGTGGGATATGAACTAGAAAAGATAACCGAATTAAAGTTGTTCCACAACCATATGACGATTGAATTACTCGCTCCTTATTTTGGCTTTAGTCGTGAAATGTGGGGATTGGTGAACAAATTTCGACAAGACATTTTTGAAGTCACCGCCGCCAGTGATATGTATGGAATGATTTTTACTTATGTATGGGGATTCGATTTGCAGAGTGATTGGGATTATGTAGATGCAGTATGCAAAATATTTGAAGACAAAAACGGTGAAGTTTATTTTGTTGAGCTTGAAACCGACCTAGAGGAGAGGATTGAACGTAATAAAACTCCCTTTAGACTTGAACACAAACCGACAAAGAGGGATATCGCTCGCTCTGAACAAGATTTAAAACGGACGATGGAAGAGCACCGATTGAACTCGTTCGAGGGAGAAATTAAGAGAGAAAATTACCTCAGAATTAACAACACGAAATTATCTGCATGTGAAGTTGCTGATATCATTAAGAATAAATTCAATTTATAACAAATCTCTAATAACGTGAGTAGAGTTTACCGCCTTATTTGTAAAGGCGGTTTTAATTTGTAATCAAAAGTAACTAATTGGATACGGCGGAACCACTGTTATGAGCAGGAAGGCGGACGCCGCAGATAGAGCAACGGATTTTGGAGCAGTTTGCCGTTGGCCCAAGTCTATTTCGTTTTTTACGGCAGGAAACTTAGATGCTGGCACGAATAGATACGGAAAAAGAACTTAGCGAGGTAACAATCCGGTGGGAATTAATACAAAAGGAAGACGGAAGTTAGAGTATTGCGGCAAAATGTATTATTGGAATGTCCGACAAGACGCTGAAGATTTGGACCGAATCGGTCTTAATATTGTTTCGGAGGATAAGAAATTTATTGTTTTATATCATGTGGCACAAGCAGATAACGATAAGATTTCACATATTGTTGTAAAGGGAATGGAGTTTGTAGGCTTAGAAAATTATCCTCAAAAAGGTTGGGTGAGAATACAAACTCCAATTTGGGATGATCGTATTGTTACACCAAGTCTTATGAGGATAATCGTCGAATGGTGCCTGCTTCCAAAAGATCGATTGGCTTTTGTTGATTGGGAAGGTAACCTATTATAAGGCTAACGAAGAACGTTAGTTCAATATAACTTAATGTTGAGCAGGCTACTGGAGCCTGCTCATATTATTAAGCTAACGGGCAGGTTAGCTTAAAACAGTTACATGGAGTGCAGGAAACATTCAAATATTATCAAAGTTTATAAGCTAATTAGATCTAATTTGTGACAGTAGGAGGATTTACAATGAACATTGCTTTTGCAAATGATTTAGATTACGAATACATAAAAGGCAGAGATCATCATATTTCAGAGAACCTCATATCCGCAAAAATAAAGGGAAAAGAAATCTATATAATACGGAACTCTGATGGAAGAAACATTGGATGGATGAGGTATGGTTATTTTTGGGACAACATACCGTTCATGAACATGATTTGGATAGACGAAGAATTTCGTGACAGGGGTGTAGGTAATAAAGTGGTTCTCTTCTGGGAGGAGCAAATGAAACAACAGGGCTTCAACATGGTCATGACATCCACTCAGGCTGATGAAGGTGCCCAACATTTTTATAGGAAGCTAGGCTATCAAGATGCTGGATGCCTATTACTTGATACTCAACCATTGGAAATTTTCCTTACCAAGCCACTAAGCTAACGGGATACGATAGCTCAATCTTTCTTGCACTAACAAGCAGGATAATTTGGTAAATGTTACAATGGATTTAGGTGAAGTGATCCAAATATGGGAGGGTAAGAATGGTTCTCTTAATAATAATTATATTAGTAATTGGACTGGCTGGTATTATCGGGAATCAATATTCGATGTTAAGGAAGATGGAGAGAATTGAAGAAACTCTTCGTGAGATAAGAGATAAAAAATAGGCAAATTTGTTCCGCTAACGGGGAACGATAGTTGAATAAACGAACATTTGAAGAAGCTGCAAGCGCAGATCGGCAGCTTTATTAAGCTAACGGGCAGTATGGCGCAACTAAGCTTTGATACAATATTTCTATACTTACAAATTCGTGTAGGGGTGGAATATATGTCGATTCGCTTTAAAAAGTTAAATCAGCTATTCATTATAGTAGCATTATTTATCTTCTGTGCAGGTTGTTCAGAGCAAGAGAACACAGCGAAAGATGAAGTCTTAAAAATAACAAAGTCACAGCAGCTGCAAGAACTTACCTTTGAAGATGGGATAAGTCAAGCTATCATCATTTTCGAAGACGATGCTGCTGACTTTAATAGGAGATAATGGAGCCTCCCCTGGAGTGATTTTTGGTCCAATTGAGAATGTTAAATTAAGGGTGGGATCTCTGGAAGATGAGGTAATGTTTAAGCCGAATTCTGAAGGTGAATTATTCGTGTCAATGCGTAACCCAATTCGAATTTTAACAGCAGCTAAAAAAGAATTGTATTTTAAGATTGAATCTGAAAATAAAAAAGTAAATATGAAAACTTCTTCATTTCTAGTTAATAAATAAGAGTTAGTGAACAGATTCCTAATCGTCAACAGCGTATTACGCTAACGGGTACAATAGCTCAATAAAGATTTTGAAGGCAGCCGATTACTTGGAATCGGCTGCCTTTTCTAAACGGGCAGTAAGTGTGGTATTAGCCAGAGGGTAACTTCGATTAAAATCAAATTATCCATTGTATCTTTCCTGGATAACAGATTATGCTAATAGATAAAAATGTGTGGAAAGGGAGGGGTGTGTATGCCATATTTCTCACTCTAGTCTGATACATGATGTATAACAAATACAGACGAGAGGAGAATCAACATGCAATCCGAATTATCTATGATGCGATTAGAAACAGAGCGTCTAATCATTCGCCCTTACATCGAAAGTGATTTGATGGAATCGTTTGAGCTGATGCAAAACCCAGAGTTGTTCACTTATATGCATATGGGAGTTTTATCGTTCGAAGAATATAAAGGACTATTCAAGTGGCTGATCGACAGTTACAATACGCCCTTTAACATGCCATTTAAATACTCCTTTGCGATACGAACCAAAGCAACAGACGCTTTCATCGGCTGGTGTGGTGTGGGCGTACTTGATTTAAGTGCTCCTGATAAAGAACTGTATTATTTGATTGGCCGAGACTATTGGGGGAATGGTTATGCAACTGAAGCAGCCTCCGCCTTAACAGCCTATGCCTTTGATGTTATTGGGTTAGACAAATTGTTCGCTAAGGCCAATTCACAGAACACTGCTTCAATAGGAGTCTTTAGGAAACTAGGCTTTGTATTTGAACGCGAACTTATGGGTTTGACAGGTGATTACGAGGAATGTAATGGTGAGTTATTGCATGTTCTCACAAAGGAACGATTTCGCAAACAGGCAGAAATATGATTTGAGTGATGTCCATCCTGTAAGGGATGGATTTTTTATAAACTTGCCTTGAGAACGGATCATTCCACTACAAAAGACGGCTCAATGAAATCATTTGAAGGCAGCCTGTGAATAAGTCGTTATGTGAAAAGCATGCAACGATAAAATCTAATTATGAGGAAGAAAATTTATGAAGGCTAATAAACCCCTAAAGAGAAAATCCTTCGGTTTTATCGTACAAACTGATCAGACGGGAAGAAAAAAATTATTAGTTTACTCGAATGAGCCAGGTGTACAGTTTAGGTTACCTGGTGGAAATATTGAGCCTGGAGAAACGGCTGAAGAGGCTCTATATAGAGAGATGTTGGAGGAGTCTGGGTTGACTAATTTACTGATGACGAAGAAACTCGGAGTTCAATATTATTACAAGGAATTTATAGAATCAAATGTGGAACGACATGATTTTCTTGTTGTACCGGATAGAAAACTTCCAGACGAGTGGGAATATATTGGCACAGGAGATGGAGGGGATCAAGGGAGCAAATTTAAGTACCAGTGGATTACTAAAGATGAAATTCATTTAATAGATGAGGAATTTAGAAGAGATATTAAAAAGAGTTACTTAGAAGAGCTATTCAGCTAACACGAAAGAAGCATGCCTATCATATAACATCATATCTACGCTGCGTCGCTACATTGCTCCGTAAGCCCACACCTTCACAAAAGGGCAGACTATGTCTGTCCTTTTTGGTTTTCTTAGCGGTCATTTATATTTTTTAGAAACCCTCCTGATTGACTTTCGATTAAAATAAACATAAATTGAAATGTAGGAGATATTTGGAAGGAGCAATTTTAATGCCAGCTAACCTGTAATGGTCCATTTTATTGAATAGTGCAGAAAAAAATTCTATTTATGACCAAGGGATTCGTCTGCCTATTTTGACCATTATGGGAACGCAAGGTTGTTATTATCTTGAACCGAAGCGGAACCCCCTAGGGTTATTCCGCTTTTTTTTGTTTTTTTCTAAATCCGTCTCCGATGCAACCAAACACTTGCGTTCCTTCTAATTCGTAACAAAGAAATAGGAGGAAATAAAAATATGAGTAATATTCAAATGAACCATAATGAAACTAGCCTAAAATTAAAACGGTATATGCATGCTTTAGCAAGTCGTGGTTATTTTAATGGTGCTATTCTGGTCGCTCAACATGGTCGTATATTATTAAACGAAGGCTATGGTATGGCAAACTTCGAACATGATGTCCAGAATTCACCGAATACAAAATTTCGTATTGGTTCACTCACGAAGGCTTTTACTGCAATGGCAATATTACAACTTCAAGAACAGGGGAAACTGAATGTTCATGAGTACATTGGTCAATACCTGAAGGATTATCCAAACGGACATCTAATTTCATTACATCATTTATTATCTCATTCTTCCGGTATTCCAGATTATCCGGGTTTCCCTGGATACTGGAAACACACACAGAGGCTTTATTCAACACTTGAAGAGACCATTCAGATGATAAAGGATAAGCCTTTGGAATTTACACCGGGGGAAGAACATAGGTATTGCAGCTCTTCTTATATTTTACTGAGCGCAATTATTGAAAAAGTATCGGGGATTTCCTACGGAGAATATATCAAAGAAAGAATTTGTCAGCCTTTACATTTGGAAAATACAGGTATTGAAGACTGTAGGACGATCGTTAAAGACCTCGCTTCTGGGTATTCCGTATGCAAAGAAATAATTCATGCTGAATATGTAGATATGACTCTTCACCTTGGTGCCGGTGCAATGTATTCTACAGTTGAAGATCTATACGTGTGGGATCGAGCCCTTTACACTGATACTTTGGTCAGCAAAGATTCTCTTAAGATCCTCTTTGACCAATACACGACGTACTGTGGAAGTTATGGCTGGGTTGTTGATGAACAAAAAATTAACAAGCAACCAAGGAAGCGTATTGGACATTTTGGAAGCATGAACGGTTTTTGGTCTGATTTCAACCGATATGTTAACGATGACCTTGTTATTATTGTACTGAGTAATTTTGATTTAACTCCTGTTCAACGAATTAGCCATTGCTTAGCTGAGTTAGCATTAGGGGGAGAACTGCAGGAACTAGGTACAACAAACCCTATACACATTAACGATTCTATATTAAAACAACTTGAGGGTATTTATGAATATGGAGAAAAAACAGAGCAAGGTCAGAACTTTGAGCGAAATTTGAAAGATGCTTTGGATCAATTAATCCATATGGATATTCCTAAAATATCAATTGGAGTATTCTATAAGGTATTTCAAGAGTATGGAATTAATCCTAACTCGACAATCATAGTTACCTATGAAGATAGCAAATTGTTTTTATTTATGCAGAAGAATCATGGCGCATGGTATAAGTATGAAATTTACCCGGTATCAGATCAAGCAAATTCAATAACATGTGTAGCGAAGGATCTTGACGAGAGGGTGGTTTTCAATATTAAACCAAGTGGTGGGGTTCGCATATCTCATTTTGATGTATATGGTAATGATACTATAGCTTATAAAACTCAGTAACCGTTCGGAGATCCGAATGGCTTACGATTGCCTAAAGGCAGCCGACTTTTTGGTCGGCTGCCTTTCTATCAACTAACCAGGAGGTATTGTTTCTATCTGCAAAGGTTTTGAACACTCCGTATTTTAGTAGAATTATTGGGAAAGTCACGCATAAAGTGAGGAGATTTGAATGACTAAAAAGCCGCTGATTTATTTGCTCGCCAGCGTAGTTATTGTGGTAGTGGCATTCTTGCTGATGAACAGGGCATTATTTACAACCCAGGGACATACGGTTGCGAAAAAGATAGACGAGCCTCCTGTAAAGTCGCTAACCTCCGCAGCTGCTTCCGATACTGCAGCGGCAGACACGAAGGGGAATCCGCCAGAGACTGATAAAAACGGAAGTATAACAGAATTTCACTGAGGTGCGATATTTTAATGATGTTGGAGAAGTTTGCTGACGGGCCACTGCTTCACCTTCGTTCAACTAACGGGCAGGTTAGTTATAATGTACTCAGCCGTTGGATGAATTCAATTGGGGCGACAGCAATTTCTCGGAGCGTTTCATAACATGCGGAAGGAGTATCCCGGGGTAATGGACCCTATGGGATACTCCCTCCGTTAGGGACTACGCTCTTGCTCCGCCGTCCACCGGCAGAACGACGCCTGTCACGTAAGAAGCGCGATCGCTCAATAACCAGGCAGCTGCTTGTGCGATCTCATGAGGATCGGCAGGACGCCTAAGAGGCGTCACAGAGCTGCTTTTTTCAATAATATCTGGAACTTGTGCAACTAACCCCTCGATCATCTCGGTCATGGTGGTGCCAGGTGCAATAGCGTTTACGCGGATACCAGAAGGCCCGTATTCAATGGCAGCCGTCTCGGTCAGACTATTAACAGCCCGTTTGGCGGCTCCGTAGACAGACAACCCGGGATTACCTCTGAAGCTGCCCACGCTGCTGTTATTGACAATGGCACCGGTACCTGCAGTATCGAGCATTGCCTTGATTTCCGCTTTCATTGCCACCCAGATTCCTTTGTAATTTACAGCTTGAAGAAGGTCAAAATCCTCTTCTGTGACCTCTGTTAAGGGCGAAAGGGGAGCCCCAATACCAGCATTATTGAATGCTATATCCAGGCGACCGTGACGCTCAACGGTCGTTTGAATCGCCCGTTCGATGCTGGCGGAATCGGCTAGATCGGCTACGATGTAATCGGCTTTACCGCCTTTCGCGATAATTTCCTCAACTCCAGTGCGTAGAGCTGCCTCTGTTCTTGCGACGAGAGTAACCGCCGCTCCTTCTTCGGCGAAGAGTTTGGCTGCCGCTGCTCCGATGCCGCGGCTGGCCCCTGTAACCAGAGCTACTTTATTGATAAGCATTCCCTGAGCATTGTAGTTTTTGTGCTGTGTTATTGATTGCATGGCCTGTCTCCTTTAAAGTGGGTAATGGTTTGAAACGTTTCAAACGGAGTTGAAGCGATTTCTATGATTGAGTATAATTTTCTAATACACTTTTAACGAGAGGTTGCTTAATCATAGGTTTCCGAGTAATAGGTTAGGAGGGATTGAGATGAACGATCGCGAGCGCCGTTCGGCTCTTGGTGATTTTTTGCGTAAACAGAGGTCAAGCCTTTCTCCAGAGGATGTGGGATTGCCGACTGGGTCGCGCCGCCGGACAGCCGGATTGCGCAGGGAAGAGGTCGCACAGCTGTCGAATATCGGCACATCCTGGTATATGTGGCTGGAGCAGGGACGTGATATCCGTCCGTCAGTACAAGTGTTGGAAAGCCTTGCTTCGGCTCTAAAGCTTAATCCCAATGAACGACGCCATCTTTTTTTTCTTGCAGGAGAATCACTTCCTCCTTACTTGTCTCCTCATAAAGAAAGTATCGGGTCAGCATTTCAAAGGATGCTGGATGACCTTACTCCGAATCCTGTATATATTCTGGGAAGACGCTGGGATTTTGTGGCCTGGAATGATGCTGCAAATGAGGTTTTCTCTATTTCCTCGGCATCCCCGCCTCATGAATTCAATTTAATCTGGCGGTATTTCACGGACCCGGTATGGAAGGGACGCTTCAAAAATTTCGATCAAAAGGCTACGGGAATGATTGCGGAATTCCACACGGCATCAGCCCGCTACGTTGAAGACTCGTCTTTTGCCGAATTAATAGAAGATCTTAAACGAATAAGTCCTGAATTTGACCGGCTATGGCTGCAGCATGAAACGCCCGGCTCTCTTGAAGGATTTAAAGAAGTGGAGCATCCCTACATGGGGCTGCTTGAGTTTGATCATATTACCCTGCAAATCCCCAATGATCCTGATATGAGAGTGATGATTTACATGCCTCTACCAGCAACAAGATCAAAGCTGGAAAAATATTTGCCAAAGGGATCACCTGCAAAAGAAAGTAAGGGATAACATCATTATCCTAAGCGCGGGGGGCTTTCGATGTGGGAGTTTTATAATGTCGGAGGACAAGAACGTACACGTATAAGAAGTCGCGGGATCCGCGGCTTTTTTTGTTTTAACGATGCAAGTTCTTGCCCTGAGCTAGGGATATGAACTTGCATCGTTAGCCTGGATAAGAATGGTTAACCGATGAAGTATCAATTACGAGGTTGGCGCTCAAAACGTTACTACAAATCAGTGCCTGCGGCCATAATCCCCCCCTTTATTCCTCGAAATCGGTACTCATGTTGTCAATTAACGGGCAGGGGAGTTCAATGTTTTTCGCGAATACCCTACATATGGATTATTTACGAAGACCGTGAATAAGTCGTTAGCCGAAAGCTGAATAGAGATAAAGTAGAGGAGCCTGAAATGAATAAATCCAAAAATATCATAACTATATTAGCAGTTGTAGTTATTATTCTAGTAGTTTTTCTAATATATTCTATGAATTTACAAATGAACAATAAAGAGATTTTAAAATACAAACAAAACATGATTGATATGGAATTTAAATATCAGTTAGGTGAATCAGCTACATGTTTTAGTAGGGATTTTACCGGTGGAAACAACAGTAATTATGAAAGTTGTGTAGGTTCAGTAGCTGCAGCTTCAGCCGTATCTAAACCCTCGTCTTATGAAGCCACTAATGATTTGATAGATGTAGGACTTGATGGTTTATACAAAGCAATGATAAATGGAGACAAGAAAGAAATAGTAATAGGTAAGGCTGAGGAGATAAGAAATATCTTCATAAAATTAAATCTAGATCCAACAGATATAGAAACCACAGATGAACTAAACAATCTTGTTGCAAGTCTTTATAAATAAAAGAATCTCTAAACGGCCCGACTGGCAAGTCTGATTTACGCTCATACAGGGGTAGCCTAAAGTCCGCAATCGTAGTGCGGATTACGTGGTTAATGCTGATTTGGCGATTATGAATGCCGTGGTAAGACTTGTAGACTGTCTACTTCTCGTCATAATATTAGTTCACTAAAATATGCCAAGAAAGGAATATAATATTATGAAAAAGGTTCTAACAGGAATTTTCGCTGCATTCATTTTATCTATCTCTTCACCTGCATACGCGGCAGATATGCAAATAAAAGTTGAAGGTATTACCATTGCCTCCGCTGTGAAGCCCGAAATAAAGAACAATCGAACGATGGTGCCTTTGCGTTTTATCAGTGAAAATTTGGGAGCCAAGGTCAACTGGTCGGGTTCGGAAGTTACGCTCGCAAAAGGCGATATGCTGGTAATCTTAAAATTGAAGAGCCGTACGGCGATGAAAAATGGTAAACCTGCGCTACTGGATGCAACCCCATATATCAAGAATGATCGCATCATGGTTCCGCTTCGCTTTATTGCAGAAACGTTTAATTGCAGCGTCGGATTCAGAAATTCGACAGTATCTGTTGAACCTGCCCCATTTGTTCTAGATGGAGTGAAAGTCAAAGCATTGCAATACGAAGTTAACTATACAATGGGCAGCATAGTAGAAGAAATTAATGGGAGTGCCTATATCGAAGCGATTTATCATATTTTTGACAACAAAGGAAGTAAGTCGAATCCCCCTGCCAGTTACACTTCGAGTGTTATAGAGCTTACAAGGGTGGATTATTACATGAGTGGAAAGTTTGATTTTTTGGATCAAAAAGGGAACAGCATGAAACAATTTTATCTCTATACTTTATCTCATTCCGAGGGCAATCCCAGTGTTATGTTATATGATGCGACTGAAAAACAATGGTACTCGTTTACCTACCCAGCATTTCAATCGATTGATCAGTTCATTGAAACTGCCGGGAAGAACGGTTTTCTGACGACGATCAGTGATACAAATCCATAACAATTAGAGGCAGCATTCACATATATGTAGGCGGCTGATATCGGCCTGAATTGCCGTTTCTATGGGGACATCCTTCATCAGGACGAGATGCAATGGTCTCGTGGGTTTCAGGGCTTTTCCTGAGGTAGGAAAAGCCCTTTCTACATCCTCGTATGCGAAATGAAAGTCTGTTATATTGAATTCTCTTGTAGCAATGCTTTTAATCCTGCCGTATTTATTACATTCCATGGTGTGTTTAATTCTGGCTGAAAGAAGAAGTCGGCATATGCCAATTGTTCTAATGTGCATCCGGTTTGAATCGCAAGGGAGACCGTATTGATATTAGCAGTCAAATCAACTTTAGACATGATTTGTCCCCCTAAAATCTCAAAAGTTGTTGGATCGTAAACCAGTGTGAACATAACGTTTGTCTCCGGAGAGAACAGGGACGTCTCTTGTTCCAAGTAAACGGATTTTATTTCAATGCCAAGCTTTTTTGCCGTTTTATCATTCAAACCCGCTGTAGCGAAATAATAATCGAAAAAATGCGCACCTGAAGAGCCTTGTACACCAGGAAGCGGATGAATGGCTTCGAATAAGTTTTTTACTGCATAATGTGCTTGACGACGCGCGTTGGTTCCTAATGAAACATTCATCCGCATTTTACCGGGATTGTACCAAACCGTTGTTGCATCCCCAATGGCGAAAATATCGGGATCACTTGTACGCATGTATTCATCTGTTTTAATTCTGCCATCCGGCAATAATTCCACTGCGCCTCGCAACCATTCCGTGTTGGGACGATTGCCGGCAGACAAGATGACCAGGTCAGCTGAGTAGGTGCCTTTTTTAGTTACAACCTTGACGACTCTATCATTTTCATCACCGACAAATTCGATGATCGAGTTGCCCAGTGCCAATTCGACATCGCGATCTTTCATTTCTTTTTCAAGTACATCCGTAAATTCTTGATCTAAGTAGGAGCTTAAAGGACGATCGTTGATGTCCATTAACGTAACCTTTTTCCCTGACTCGGCAAATAAGGAAGCTGCTCCGGTCCCAATGTACCCTGCACCAACAATAACAACGGTTTTAATATCTGGATCTGCAGCATGTTTTCTCATATTGAATATATCTTGTCGACTGCTCATCGTACCGATGTTTTTTAAATGATGTCCAGGGACAGGAAGAATAAATGGCTTTGCACCTGGACTTAAAATGATTTTGTCATAACCCTCCGTTCGCGTTTCCCCTGTCGCATGATTGAATATTTCCACTTGGTGTTTGCCAGGTTCTACTTTAGTTATTTCAGTGTTGCCGAAGACGGTTACTCCTTGTTGTTGAATGGATTCAAGATCCTTGGCCGGAATGGAGGAGAAGTCTCCTTTGTCATACCATTGAACGTTCGCTTTCGGGCACATCAATCGTAACGCTTCAACCGCTTCAATACCTCCGTGCGATCCTCCTAAAACAATAGCTTTCATGATGACCTCTCCTTTAAATACATCTCTGTATCTTATTTTATAATTAGGATACATTATTGTATCTTAAAAAGTCAATTAGATACATATGTGAATCTTATTCATTTAAGATACAGTTTGATGTATAATGAACGTACAAGGAGAGAAAGAATGATGACCGAATCCAATAAACACCGCCGCCGCGGCGACCAATTACAAAATGATATTTATGCAGCTACGTATCGTCTGCTGGAGACGGAAGGGTACAGTGCGATTAATTTTTCGCGTATTGCTCGTGAGGCGAACACCAGTCGTTCGGTGGTTTATCGTTATTGGGATACCCCGTTTGATTTAGTGTTTGCAGCTGTCCAACAACGGATGCAACAATCGGAAGAGGAACTCAACAATTTGGATTTTGACAGAGGCAGTCTCCGTGATAGTTTAGTATATGTTGGTCAGTATTTTATTCTGGAGTCCAACAATGGACCGTTTAGATTGTTTAAAATGCTGTTTTCCGAGATGATTAACCAGCAGGAGCGAGAACGGACAGGCCAGATGTTGGCCAAAGCAACGGGTGCCAATATTAAGATGATGGATTACGTTCTTCAACGGGCCGTACAACGGGGAGAAATCACAAAATTCCCACCTAAAGCGACCAAACTAATTCTTTTTGAGCAAATTCGTTATACGTTTATGCTTGAAAATGGATTGGTGTCGGATCAGAAATTGGAAGAGATTGTTGATCATGTGGTGTTGCCGGCAATTTTGTATTTTTCTAAACAGTGAATAAGCTGGGTACCGGAGCTTAGCTTACACACTTGTTGATCCATCATAGACTGGGGCATATGCTCCAGTCTTTTTTTTGTTGCGCTCATGGCCATGTAACCCTAAAGCGAGGTCCGGCTGCCTTTCAGGCAGAAGCGGTGATATTTTGCAAAGTAAACAAGTACAAATTTAGTGAAAATAGTTTAAGATAGGGATGAAATAATATTTTGTAATTAATTTGTATTTATGAAATTTTATTGGAGGGTTGTCATGGTGAACCGTTTCTGGCAAACGTATCGCACAGTGCTGTTTTGTCGGTTATTCGCTAACTACTTCGCACTGATTCTTACCCCAGTCATCGTAGCCGCCGTACTGACCAATTTTTTTGTCGTCCGGTTGATTGAGCATGATGCGGAAAGATTGAACAATACGATCATGCAGCATTTCTCGGAGCAAACCGACGACACCTTCGCCTCTCTCGAAGGCGATATGGTGAACATGCTGTCAACTGCAAGCCTCAAGAACTTTCCCGGAACGTCCGGCGATCCGGCCGACCTCACGCAGCACTATGAATGGATTCACTCGCTCATGCAACAAATGAATAAACTGGATTCGGAAGATCTGGTGTACAAATCGTTCCTGTACTTTGCGAGCGAAGATCTTGTCATCGACGGCAATACATACAACAACAAAGACGAGTATTTCCGGGAACAGTATCTGATTAAAGATACGGATATGCCATCCTACTTTGCCAATTTTACTGGCAAGAAATCGATGGTTTTTACAAAACCGCATACCGTATTTGAAAGGCCGCCGTTCACTCGGGACATCGTCTCAACCCACTCGAACACCGCCATGCTGATGAGCTATCCATTCAACAATAGCAATCCCGAAGTCTATTTGGTCGTGAATCTTGATCTAGATGAGCTTCGCGGGCGATTGGGCATTCAGGAGAAGTGGGTAACGGATACGATGCTGGTCAACTCGTCCGGCTCTGTCCTGATCTCGAACGGATCGTCCGAGCTACAGCCTGATTCATTTGCAGCAATGATCCGGATGAATCCGGAACAGACTTTATTTTTAAACGAAAATAAGAAAGCGCTATCATTTACCAAATCCCGATTCAACGATACTTGGTATTACGTAAGCATGATCGATCTGCCCACCCTGATGAAGCCGGCAAGCACGATCCGCACGATGACGTTCGTACTGCTTGGCATGTTTATCATCGTAGGCGGCTTGGTTTCTTATGATTTGAGCCGGAGATTGTACAATCCGATTCGCGAAATTAAAACGGGGCTGGAATCGCAGCATCCGCATCTGGACGACGCACCCGGCTCCCACAGCGGCAACGAGTTCGATACGATAAAACGGTTTTCGCATTTGCTAATCTCTAAGAACAAAGAGCTGACACAGACCGTAAACGGCATGTTCCCGATCGTCCAGGAGCAATTTATTGTTCGAGTGTTGTTGGGTGAATACCGCGACAGCTTGTCCATCGAATATTACGCGAAAGAAATTTCCTTCCCGTACAAACCGATATCAGCCGCAACCGTCCTCTGCATTGATATCCAATACTATTCGCCATTCGCGGAACAGCTGTCTGAAACGTCCAAATCATTTATGCTGGCCGAGCTGAAGGAGAAGATTCGCAAGCTGTCCCCGGCGATGGTTTGGGTATGTCAAACACGTTCCGAACAATTGTCCTGCGTATTACATCACGAAGAGAATGGGCTTTGTGACCCCAAGGAAACAGCGAATGTTATCAAGCTGCTCCTGGAGCATCCTTATTACAAGGCTTCCATTGGGATCGGGGAAACAGTCCATTCCGTCGCCGCCCTCCATCAGTCTTACAACCATGCGCTTGCGATGCTCCATTATAAGAGCTTGCACCCTGGTGCCGAGATTTGCAGCGAACAAAGGGTATGGAAGGAGCGATCGTCAGGAGACAGTTTCTTGTCTTCTCAAGAAGTGAACCGGATCTTCAATAGGTACAAAGCTGGTGATTACAAAAACTTGCTTCAGTCCGTGTTCGACTTGCTGGACGCAGGAATGCGAAGCAATGCGAACGCAGATCAGATGAAGAACTTGGGCACCGATGTGCTGAATACTTGGGCCAGGGCCATCGAAAGTGAGCAAAACGATTTTGACATCTCGGCATATTCCGATTTGTTTGCTGCCATCAACCGCTGTGTAACCTGGGAAGAAATGAGGCAAACATTTCGGGAAATACACGGCTTATTGTTCCGAAAAATCGAAGTGCCGGATCGTAAACAACAGTTTGCCGAAATTTTGGACTATATTCGAACCCATTATAACGAAGAACTCTCCATTGAGCATTTCGCGGAGCAAATGAACATGTCCGCCGGGCATTTCAGCCGCATGTTCAAGGAAGAGGTGGGTGAGAAGTATGTAGAATACATCGCCAAGTACAGGATTTCCAAAGCGAAGCAATTTTTGCTCGAAACGGATATGAAGATCGACGATATAGCCGAACAAATCGGCTATTGGGGAAGGAACTCATTCATCCGTAATTTTCGCCGTTACGAAGGAATTACCCCGGCTAAATATCGCGCGATCCATCAATCATGAGTCTTCTTTTTTTCGAAGTCTCATTTTTTTCACCTGCTTATCATGCGAGTGGCGTTGTGATGCGGTTTGTAAAAATGGAAACATCCCGAAAACATGGTGCTTTACCCGCGGGGTGCCACCACATATAGTCAGAGCAAAGATTCGGTTGGCATTCAAACGCCTGCCAAAGGAGGTGAAACCGTTGTCATTGGATCGAAGCGACGCCGCGAACACACAAATACCAGCCCGAGATCAAAGTGGAAAGGGCACTTCTCTCCGATTCAAGCTGAAGAAATACAAAACGTTATATTTGCTGATGCTGCCCGGCAT
The DNA here is from genome assembly GCF_040545415.1 of Paenibacillus favisporus. NCBI lineage: Bacteria > Bacillati > Bacillota > Bacilli > Caryophanales > Paenibacillaceae > Paenibacillus > Paenibacillus favisporus. The sequence continues at coordinate 91,544 of NZ_JBEPLV010000006.1, forward strand.
CCTGTATTACATCCTCTTCAAGTACGCACCGATGTACGGGGTGATCATCGCGTTTCAGAATTTCTCGATCGGCCGTGGTATCATGGGCAGCAAGTTTGTCGGCCTGCAGCATTTTATTGATTTTTTCCTCAACACGCCTGATGCCTGGAAGCTGGTTCGGAATACGGTCATGCTCAATGTATACGACCTGATATTTCGTTTTCCGGCACCAATCATCCTTGCCTTGCTGTTCCATGAAATCCGAAGCCGGAAGTTCAAATGGTTCGTGCAGAGCGTCAGCTACATGCCTCACTTTTTATCTACCGTCGTGATCGCCGGCATTATGGTGACCTTTTTGTCGCAGCAGACCGGAATTGTCAATCATATACTCGACTGGCTCGGCTTCGGGCGAATTATGTTTCTCGGCGAGCCAGGTTGGTTCCGTACGATCTACGTAGGCTCGGAAATTTGGCAGACGATCGGCTGGGGCACCATCTTGTACTTGGCGGCTATTGCCGGCGTCGATCCGACGTTGTATGAGGCTGCAAAAATCGATGGCGCCAATCGCTTTCAACAAATGCGTCATGTGACCTTTATCGGTATGATTCCGGTTATGATCGTCCTGTTTGTCCTGACGCTTAGCCACTTTATGGAAACCGGCTTCCAAAAAATTATTTTGCTGTACAATCCGATGACCTATGAAACCGCGGATGTCCTCAACACATACATTTATCGCCGCGGCATCCTATCCGCCGACTTCAGCTTCGCTACGGCTGTCGGTTTGTTCCAGTCGGTGATCGGATTCGTGCTAGTCATCTCAGCGAACCGTGTCGTCAAGAAATTTTCGGACACAAGTCTCTGGTGAAGGAGGCCGAGAAATGAAAATCAAGGAGAGCTTCGGCTCGAAGTTATTTGACGCTGTAAATATCTTCCTCATGTCCATCCTCATTATCGTCATGGTCTATCCACTCATATATGTGTTTTCCGCTTCTATCAGTGATAACGCCATGGTCATGAGCGGGCGGGTCGTTCTCTGGCCCAAAGCGATCAACTTGATTGCTTATGAACGGCTCCTCGGCAATCCGGATCTATGGATCAGCTATTGGAACACGATTCGCTATACCGCCGTTCAAACCTTTTTATCGCTCGCCGTTACATCTGCCATGGCTTATCCGCTTGCCAAAAAAGGGCTCCCTGGCCGTCCGCTGATATTGTTTCTGGCGGCCTTCACGCTGATGTTCGGAGGAGGGATGATCCCGACCTTCCTTGTTGTACAGAAACTGGGACTGCTTGATACGATGTGGGCGATCGTGCTGCCGTCGCTAGTCAGCACTTGGTATCTGTTCATCATGCGCACCTTTTTCGAAGGATTGCCGGAAGAGCTTGAAGATGCCGCCACCATTGATGGCTGTGGCACGATGCAGGTGTTCCTAAAGATTGTACTTCCGCTTTCGCTTCCGGTACTCGTCTCCATTGGTCTGTTCACCGCCGTTAATCAATGGAACTCGTTCTTCGATGCGCTGATCTATTTGAACGATCGGAGCATGTACCCCTTGCAAATCATGCTGCGCAACATTATTATCGCCGGCTCGAATGTGCAGGGCGAAGGCAACACGGACTATATAGAGACGCTGAAATACGCCATGATTACGATTGCTACGGTACCGATACTATGCGTGTATCCGTTCATTCAAAAATATTTCGTACAAGGCACCATGATCGGCGGAATCAAAGGGTAGATGTAGATTCCACCGAACTTATTCCTATATATCCGATGTCAATATAAGGAGGGTATAAACAAGTGAGTAAAAGAATGATGGCCATCATCCTTTCTGCCGTTATGCTGAGCGTTCTGACCGCAGGCTGCAGTGGAAAAGGCGGGAAGCAAGAAGGGGCAAATGGAGGAGGGACAGACTCGCAAAAGCCAATTTCGTTCTCTTGGCTGGTTTACGATCGCCCGGAAGGAAAGGTAAAGAATGATTGGGAGATTTTCAAGGAAATCGAAGCGAAAACGGGCGTCAAAGTGGATTGGCAGGTCGTCAGCCAAGAAGGCCTGACAGAGAAGCGGCAGATAATGATCGCTACCAACACGGTCACTGATTTTAGTCAGCCGACAAATCAAGAGGCTAGGGAGAACGGGCCGGAGAACGTGTTCCTGAATTTGAACGATTATTTGGATATCGCGCCCAATCTCAAAAAGTTCTATGAAACTTATCCCGAAGCGAAAGCTGTGGCAACTGGAGCGGATGGCGGTATCTACGACGTTCCTGTACTCGAAGGTGACCCTGCTGGGAAAGGCTTCAATTATATTTGGATGGCGCGCAAAGATTTGATGGATAAATACAGCTTGAAAGCCCCGACAAATATTAATGAATTTTATCAATTCCTGAAAGACTTGAAGGCTAAAGAGCCGGATAGCTACCCGCTCAGCTTCAATACTCCGGTCACGGCAGATACCGGAATGTATACCGTATTCGGAAAGATTTTCACAGGTATTACAGGCTTTTTCAATCAAAGTCCGACGGAAGATAAGTATGAGTTCGCGCCGTACAATAGCGGATATAAAGATGCACTTGTATTTATGAATAAGCTGTATACAGAACAGCTGCTCGACCCCGAATTTTATTTGTTGACCCCGGATCAGTGGGAAGAACGGTTCTTAAAAGGGAAGTCGTCCGTAACCTACTACTGGAAGGCGGAAGTGAACCCGACGATCGACAAAGCGAAGCAAGCCGGCACGCCGGATTACGATCTGGATGCGCTTCCCGAATTTGCCGCAGACGGCGTAAAGACCTACCAGTTTTCCCGTCCGGTCGTAGGGTCGGTGGGGCGGGCCATTTCGGCGAAAGTCAAAGATAAGGAAAGAGCCGTCAAATTTCTTGATTATCTAGTGAGTGAAGAGGGCACCAACTATTTATCGCTCGGTATTGAAGGCAAATCGTATACCCTTGAGGATGGGAAGCCGGTCTACATGAAAGAGTTCGGAGCTAGCCCCTATGTGCCGCTGCGCCGCGATTTCGGCGTATGGTACGACAACATTTCGCTGAACAACGCATTGGCACGTCAAACGTGGGAGAGAGGTCTCGACGACAAAAGCAAAGCGATCAACAGCAGCTATGAAAAGTTCATCATTCCCGCGCCTAAGGCACTCGTGAAGACTACGGAAGAGCTCGATCTGGAAAAATCAAAGCTGACCCCGCTCACCAAGTTTTTGGAGCAGAAAATTACGGAATTCGTGACAGGCAAGACGCCGATTACCGACGCAAACTACCAGCAGTTTTTGGATCAATTGAAGAAGCTCGGCTCCGATGAACTGCTGGAGATGTACAATACGGCATATCAGCGCACGTATGGTTCCAAGTAAGCGGTAAGATTCAAATCAAAGGAGGGCATGGAATGCGATCCGCATCGTTTATCGTTGATGCTGACATCCACAATGCGATCGACAAACTGCAGGACTTGCTGCCTTATTTACCGAAAGTATGGCACCAACAATGGCTCGAAAGTGGTATCGGTGTGCATGGGCAGTATTATTCGCCCGTAGGTGTATTGCGTCAGGATGCAAAGCCCGACAATGGCGCAACCCCCGGAAGCGATCCGCAGTTTGTCCTGCAGCATTATATGGAACCGTTCGGAATCGATTACGGCATACTAACGGGTGGGGGAGAACAGGGCCTTTCACTTCACGCCGATCCAGACTATGCGAATGCCGTAGCTGCCGCCTTCAACGATTGGCTGGCGGATCATTGGCTTAGCGTCAGCCCAAAATTCAAAGGCTCCATTCAGATCAACCATTCCGATCCGGCCGAAGCCGTCAAAGAGATCGACAGGATGGGGCCGCATCCGGGCATGGTGCAGGTCGTTATGGGAAGCGGAGCGCGTATGCCGTACGGCAACCGCTTTTACCATCCGATCTATGAAGCAGCAGAACGGAATGGACTGCCGGTCGCCATTCATCCGGGCACGGAAGGAAAGGGGATATCCGGCGCCCCGACACCGGCCGGGTACCCGACCCGGTATATGGAATGGCACAATATTCTACCTGCGAATTTTATGACTCATATCAATAGCCTGGTATGCGAAGGGGTGTTCGAAAAATATCCGAAGCTTAAATTTGTAGCGATCGAAGGCGGTATAGCCTGGCTGCCCCATTTGATGTGGCGCATGGACAAAAACTATAAAGCGCTGCGCGATACCACGCCATGGCTCAAGCGTCTACCATCGGAGTATATTGTGGAGCATGTGCGGGTAACAACGCAACCGATCGAAGAACCGAAGCAGCCGGAACATCTGCTGCAAATCTTTCAGATGATGCATGCTGAACAGATCGCCATGTTCTCATCCGACTACCCGCATTGGGACTTCGACAATCCAAAAGTCGTGCTGAGAAACCTCCCCCAGAAGTTGAAAGAGCGTATTCTAGGGGATAACGCGGCAGAGCTGTACGGCTTCCCGATCCCGGAGGGGCCTAAGGAGGCGGATCCCGCATGAGAGTGAAAGTTGCGGAGCCAGATGCGATCATTGACGGCGGCAGACTTATCGTAAAAGTGAAAGAGATGGAAATCGGCCTGTTTCGGATCGAAGGTAAATACTATGCGTGGCGTAACGTTTGCCCGCATGCGGCGGCGCCGGTATGCGCGGGGGCGATTCGAGGGACCCGGCTTCCTTCCGATGTTTACGATTATTGTTACGGATTGGAAGATCGAGTGCTGCGATGCCCATGGCACGGCTGGGAATTTGACCTGAAGAGCGGTCATCACCTGGCTCCAGGCAGCGACGCGAAGCTGCGTGGTTATCCGGTGGAAACCGACGATACCGGGGTATATGTTGTGTTACGTAAGAGGAATTGAAGATTGGTTTGCGGCTAAGGATATGATTCCTTAGCCGTTTTTTCTTTTAACAATATAAGTACTTGTCGAACTAGAAGACATAAAAACAAGCAGAACAAACAAGAAAAACATTTGAAGGCAGCCGACAAAAGCCGGCTGCTTTTTTCATTAAGCTAATGGGCGGAATGGATAAAAGAGGAAATTTTAATAAGACAGAGAAATAGTAATTGTTTTGAGCAGAAATCATGTTTTATTCGTCTCTACAAAACAAATGACTAAGGAGGGGTATATTGAAATATTATTTATCATCATCCTATAAAATAGGAACTGAAGAAGTTAAATTGAAAGAAATGACAGCAAATGGGAATAAACATGTTGCTTTTATTCATAATGCATTGGACTATGTGACTGATTTGGAAAGAAGAAACAAAAGCGTTGCAATGAACATTTCCGATCTTGAAAAATTGGGCTTTAATGTGGATGTCTTAGACTTAAAACTGTATTTTAATAACTCAAAAGCACTTAAAGATAAACTCGAACATTACGATGTTATATGGGTTAGAGGTGGCAATACATTTGTCTTAGCACAGGCCATGAAATTGAGTGGTTTTGATGAAATTATTAAAGAATACCATAGGGACAGTAAGAGTATTGTTTATGGGGGATATAGTGCAGGTGTATGTATTCTAGGACCAACACTGAGAGGGATTCACTTAGTAGATGACCCCGATCAGAAACCATACGGAGAACAATATCAAACGATTTGGGAAGGTTTAAATATTTTGAATTATGCTATTGCCCCACATTATAAATCGGACCATAAAGAATCTGAAGATATGGATAAAGCAGTTGAATATATGATCAATAATAAAATCCTTTTTAAAGCTTTGAGGGATGGAGAAGTAATTATTATCGAATGAATGTAGTGAACCGGACTGGCTGGCTTTATTCAACGGGCAGGATAGTTCAATTATTTCTCGAATATTTTCTTTTTGTAGATGTAATATACTCGAAAGAAGAACTCACAAGAAGAGAGCAAATCAGTGGAGATCGAAAGATTGGACTAGCAAATTCCCTGTTCGACAAAGTATTTTCCTTTAATGAATATAACCTTGAAGTAAATACTGAAGAGTTGAGCCCAACAGAATGTGCGGAAAAGATACTAAGTTCCTCCGTCTGCCCGACGGATGTTGGAATTACGCTAACGGGGTATTATAACTCAACAAATGAAGGAGCAGTTTTTGCCGGTGGCAGCTGCTCCTTTTATTTATCAAATGGGCAGGTATACATAAGAACGAATCGAAGCAATAGATGATCTCCAAACAAATTCACCAAACAAATGGAAAGAGGTAAACTGGATGAGAGCATTTATTATTACAGGTACGTCTCGTGGTTTGGGTTACGAGATCTGTAAACAGCTTATTAACCGTAATCATCTTATCTTCGCAGTTGCAAGGAACCATAATGACTCTCTGAACGAATTTGCAGCTCGACACGATTGTAAATTACATTTTGTGAAATATGATCTACAAAACACGGATGGCATATCAGAATTAATTAGAGGGATAATGGAACGAGTTCGTGATGAAATAGAGTCGATCACATTGATTAATAACGCAGCTCAGGTAACACCATTAGGGAATATAGACGATTGTAGACCTGAAGACGCAGTAAAAAGTATACAAACCAACTTGTTAGCGCCGATCTTGTTAACCCAGTCTTTAATAAACCAAACGGATGAGAGGAATGTCCATCGTATCATTGTAAACGTATCCTCTGATTCTGCTAAAGATGCGGCAGCTGGCATGAGCTTGTACTGTGCTTCAAAGGCTGCTTTGAATATGTTCACGTCCTGCATACAATTGGAGGATCATAAAGCGCTAACTATATACAAAGTAGATCCGGGTATGGTTGATACCGATATGCAGAAGGTGGCACGGAACCAAGAAGGACTAGCAGTTTCGAATTTTTTTAGAGAAGCCAAAGAAACAGGTGCCTTGAAATCTGCGGAAGATGCTGCGAAAAAAATTGTTAGAAGGGTTTTAGCTTCGCAATCTTAAAACAAATATGGATGATACATAAGCTAAGGACAGTTAGCAGCAATGGGGGATGAAAATGGCTAAAGAAGTAAGCATTTAAGCTAACGGGCAGTTTTGCGCAACATGACTGTCTGAAAAAAATTCTGATTCTCCCTTGAACCTTACGTTACGTAATGATTTATAGTGAACCTAACAGCAGAACAAACACAGGACAAGTGCCAAAAATAGAACAAGATAAATTCGAAAACGGAGGAGAAACAGACATGAGGAAACTCGTATTGTTCATGCATGTGTCGCTAGACGGGTATGCGTCGGATTCGAACGGAGGACTGGATTGGATTCCGTATAACGAGGAATTCGAGAAGTACGCCGAGGAGGTCGTAGCCGAAGTCGGCTCTCCCGTATACGGACGCACGACGTATCGGATGATGGAGAGCTACTGGCCCACGGTGCTGGATAATCCGAATGCGTCGAGGCACGATATGGAGCATGCCAAATGGGTGCAGGATGTTAAGAAGATCGTCATCTCCGGCACGATGGACAAGGCGGAATGGAACAATACGATCCTGATCAAGGACAATATCGCAGAGGAAATTAAGGCGCTCAAGGAGGAGCCTGGCAAAAATCTCGTTATCTTCGGCAGCCCGGGGGCTGCGAAGACGCTGCTTGAGCTCGGCCTGATCGACGAATTTCTACTGACGATTTGTCCGGTTGTCCTGGGCGGTGGAAATTCGGTTTTCGACGGCGGCGTCGAGAAAATCAGGCTCAAGCTGCTGTCCAGCCAAACGTTCAAGTCGGGCATTATCGCGACCCGCTATGAGTTGGAGAAATAGTCGTGCCGTACAATGTGTTCCGCTCTAACGGGGAACGATTGCTTAAAATACAAGTCGGCAGCCGGCCAAGAAGCATGGCTGCTGTCTTTATTTAGCTATAGATCAGTTTACATATATCGTTAAAACAATAAAAGCTCTAAGCGTACAACCTTCCTTATGGACATTCGTGTATAGCACTGCTATAATGGGCGTATGAACACATATGACAAAATATTAGCAGCTGCTCTTAAGGTACTCGAAGAGGAGGGCGGAGCCCAATTTTCGACGCGAGCCGTAACTGCGATCGCACAGGTTACGGCTCCTACGCTCTACCATCATTTCGGCAGTGCCGATGGACTCCTGAGTGCAGCTATAGTGGAAGCGTTCAAACAGTTATTTAAAAGCAAGATTGCCGCTGTGGAGTCGGCCATTCCAGAGATGGCTCTTCGTCAAGGATGGGATGACTATGTCCGCTTCGCGGCAGCCCGTCCTCGGATTTATGCGGCGATGATGGGGCGGTTGCTCGAGGGAGCCCATATCGAGGCGGCAGATCAGTCGCACCAAGCACTGGTGCAAAATGTTCAGAGAGTCGCCGACGAAGGCAAACTGGCAGTGTCAGTCCAGGCTGCGGCAGATCTGGTCTGGGCTTCTGCGAATACGGCCTCTTGGCTGTATGTGACGGCCCAGGTTCGTAAGACACCCCCACCCCAGCCCGACGTCGTTGATCTCATTCGGGAAAGCGTAATGCAGATCATTTTGATCCAAAGGCCGGAAGCCGATTCAAAATGAGGAATTCGATAAGAAAGATCGCCTATCCAACCTGGACATCCAGGAGGATGGCGATCTTTTTTATGTTTGGAGGATGCGAGTCAAACGATGTTCGAACCGCCGGACAATAACTCTAGAAAATATATAGCACCGCTATAGACAGTTTTGTATAGCGGTGCTATAATAACCGTATAACAGTGCTATACCGTGATCCACATCTTACCAAACCTAGGAGGGTTACTATGCCATTCAAAACTCAAGAGCTGGTCGTCGTCACAGGTACATCCAGCGGCATCGGCAGGGCTACCGCGGAGCAGCTCGCCGCTGAAGGATTTCACGTTTTGGCGGGGGTTCGTCGTCAGGAAGACGCCGACAAAATCAAACGCAAAAATATCGAACCGGTGATCGTCGATGTTACCAATATCAACACACTAAAGGCGCTGGCCGAACGGGTGGAGCAAGATCCACTTGGTCGCCCTTTGCGGGCAGTGGTCAACAATGCCGGCATCGCCGTTAATGCCCCTCTCGAGATGGTTCCGCTGGATGAATTTCGCCGCCAGATCGAAGTCAGCGTGATCGGGCAGGTCGCGGTTATTCAGGCACTTACCCCGGCCTTGCTGAACAGCGGCGGACGCGTGGTCAATATCGGTTCGCTTGGGGGCAAGGTTTCCATGCCCGGGTTCGGAATTTATTCGGCTGCAAAGTATGCTATGGAAGCGATCAATGACAGTCTCCGCAGGGAGATGTCCTCGTTTGGCCTCAAGGTCATCATGATCACGCCGGGTGGCGTCAGCACAGGCCTGTCGGAGCAAGGGATTACGACGGCAGAGCGGCTGGCGAAATTGATGACGCCGGATCAGCACAGGCGCCATGATCGTCTTTTTGATGCCGTGAAGGCTCAGGCTGAAACATGGGCAACGGACGGTATCCGCCCCGAGAAAGTGGCAGCAGTGGTTTCACGAGCCATCCACGTAAGTAAGCCGCGCACCCGCTATACGGTCGGTCGCGATTCCGCGCTGCTGACCCGACTGGTCCGAATTCTCCCAGACAAACTCCTCGATCGGATGCTCCGCAGCCAGATGAAATTGCAGTAACGGGAGAATGAATGATGTCACAAAAACAATTTGAACATGCCATTATTGTAGGTGGATCTTTAGGTGGTCTAATGATGGGGCTTGCGTTATCCCGTTCTGGTTATACAGTGACCATTCTTGAACGTGCAGATTCATCATTAAGAAATGGTGCTTTTATTCGCTTACACACAAAGCCCTATCGTAACAGTGAAATTGAACGTGAATTAAGACACTTGGCATCCAATGGTAGCAACCATGTTGAAGCTTGGTCAGCCATTCAAGAACGTTTGCGCTATGCGGTCGCTAAAGAACCTCGTATTACCCTTCGGCACCATACACGAATTGTTAGTGTTGGGCAAAATGAATCATCTGCTTGGGCTACCAGTGAAGAGAAGCAGACGTTTAAAGGAGACTTTTTAATTGGCGCAGATGGATATCGCAGTATTGTCCGCCGTTATTTAAGCCCTGACAAACCATTTGCAGATTATGCTGGCTATCTGGCTTGGGTAGGGAAAGTGGATGAACATTTGCTGCCCAAGAAAGACTGGAAAAAACGGCAGCTTTCGAGCGCTTATTTCAACGATAGTGCTGCCGGTAAATTGACAACTGCGGTGATGCCAGGGAAAGAGGGGGGTACCCATCCTGGCCAGCGATGGCTAGGTTTTTGCTGGTTTGATCATTCGCATAATCCATTGCTGTCTGAATTAGGGGTGTTAAAGGACGGGGTTGCCCAATATTCCCTATACGGTGAAGCTATTCCGGATTCGCTGCTGGAAGAACTATCACAAACCAGCCAAGCCAATTGGAGCAAAGAAGATGATGCCATTTTGCAAATCGCGATTAAGGACCGCAGTTTAATCGGGGCACCTGTTAATGAATACATCCCTAATATATTGTCAAAAGGAAGAATAGCCATGATCGGCGACGCAGCTCATACCATGTCACCAATGACGGGCGCAGGCTTTAATGACTCACTTGATGATACGGTTGCCATTATAGACTCTATTAAACAGTATCCGAATTCGATCATAAATGCTTTGAGTGAATACCAAATACGCCGATTAGATGTAGTTCGTCAAGATGTTCTTGCGGGCCAAGGCTTTAATCGTTCTTTTGGACGCTTATAACAGCATTAAGCTGGGGGCCATTGATACACTGGAATTTTAAGCATAAACGGGGAATTTGCCCATTTGAGAAAACGGTAATGCAGAAACTGCGAAGTATTTATAAATTAGGAGGAATTAGCATGAACGATACAAAGAACCGTTACGTTACTGTACTCTGGGAGGCGAGAGCTAAAGCAGGGAGAGAAGCCGAGATGAAGGCATTCATGACTGCTGCTGTCACCCCGTCGCGCAACGACTTGGGCAACATTGACTACGAGGCTCACGAAGTAGAAGGCCAGCCGGGCACATTCATCATCTACGAGCGCTGGGAAAACCGGGATGCCCTCGATCGGCACCTGAACGCCCCCCGAATGAAGGAACTGGTACCCCAGCTCTTAGAGTTGATGGAGGGATCCATTGAGGAAGGGATTCGGCTCCTGCAGCCGTTCCGCCCAGCGCAATAAGAGCAACACCAAGGGGTTAAGGACTCTAGTGGAGGAGGCAAAACATTGGCAACAATCGATGATTTTACAGCACTAGATATTCGTGTCGGAACGATTAAGGAAGCGGAGTTTTTTGAAGAAGCAAAGATCCCTGCGATAAAGCTTAAGATTGATTTTGGACCGGAGATCGGGATGAAATCCTCAAGTGCACAAATCACTAAGCGATACAAGGTTGAGGAAATTGTAGGGAAGCAAATTATAGGAATCGTCAATTTTCCTCCTCGGCGCATTGCGGGATTCAAATCGGAGGTATTAGTGTTGGGCGGAGTCCCGGAAAAAGGAGATGTTATTCTATTAAAGCCGGATACTGAAATGCCTAATGGTACGCCTATTGCGTAAAAATAAGGATCTACCTAAATTGTTTTCATCAATGGAATAATACTTGGAAATAAAGGAATTTAAATTTTAAAAGCGTTAGCTTTCGGAGGTAAACATGGATCTTAAATTAGCCAACAAAGTAGCTGTCGTTACCGGAGCAAGTAAAGGAATTGGACTCGCTATCGTTCGAAAATTTGTCGAGGAAGGGGCAAGTGTCGTCGCGGTAAGTCGGACTTTAACGGAGGAATTGGCTGATCTTGTTGAAAACAAATCAGTCAAACATCTACCGATTGATGTCAGTATGGAACGCAATACCGTTGAACTTTCTGAAAAACTCGGTGGCGTGTTCGGTAGAGTCGACATTTTAATCAATAGTATCGGGGCAGTTGACAAGAGGAGAGGAGAAGGTTTTTTAGCTACGCCAAATGAGGAATGGGAACAACTTTTTGATTTTTGATTTAAACCTGTTTAGCGTTGTTCGTATTACGCAAGCAGCATTATCGCATATCCTCAAGAACAATGAGGGTGCCATTGTAAATATCTCTTCGGTAAATGCACAAATGCCCGAAATGTTATTGCCCATTTATGGAACAACCAAAGCGGCACTTAATAATTTGACGAAAATGCTGGCTGGCGAGTTTGGGCCTCGTCATATTAGAGTGAACTCGATCTCGCCTGGACCGGTCGTAACACCTTTGTGGCAAGACCCTGAAAACGGAATGGCCAAAACGATCGGTTCAGTTGCAGCGATGGATTCCGAAAAAGTTTTTGAAGAGCTGCCTAAAATGGCTGGTATAACATTGGGAAAATTTGCAGAAGCCGAAGATATTGCGAACCTTGCAGTTTTCCTTGCTTCGGAGCGAGCTTCAATGATTACCGGAGCGGATTATGTTATTGATGGAAATATGATTAAAACGATTTAAACCGAAATGGTTCGATAAAATTAAATTTGAACTTCTAAATTGGGCTCTTTATTTACTGATACCTTAATATGTTTTCTCCTTACTAAAGAGTTTGATAATTCATTTAGGCTAACGTGAAACGATATCTCAATGAAGAAAGCCGAAGGCAGCCGACCAAAATGGCCGGTTGCCTTTTAATTTTTCGGTCGATGATATTTGGAAAACTAATCGGATGCAAATACGACATTATCTAGGAAGCTAGAGCGAAACGGTTTAGTTCGTCAGGAGCTGGAATCGAATTTTGCAAAAATCTAGATCTAAACAAGTTCAGACGCGTACTTTTTTTACTAGTGAAGTAAATGTAAAATATATCTAAAATAGGGATGAACCCAAAATTATTACAGAAAGATCTATAGGCCGAATAGTTATAAATAAATTATAAGGAGGGCTTGATCGTGAATCTTAAGTCCGTTTTCAAAGGAGTAGTATCATCTGTTCTGGTATTTGGTCTCATTGCTGGAACTAGTACTATACCTGCTTTTGCGGAGTCGACTGAAAGTTCGTCGAAAGATAATGCAACTGAGAGTGGCAGTTATTCAGGAACTGAATTTCAGGCCACATACCGATTAAAAAAGAGTAACGGGGCAAAATTAAACTTCTGGATTAAAAATACTGGCAAAGTAAGTGTGAAAATCTCAATTAACGGAGGTCAAAAAAGAACTCTCGCACCCGGGAAGAGTGGCCACATTAGTGCTCCAGTGGGTTCCTTAAGTAGCGATTATAAATTTAAAGCTGTACCAACACCTAATGGTGGTAAAATTAGTATAAGCTTTCGTATTGCTCAAAAAGCTTAAATCTGATGACCTCTGAATTCGTCGGGGGTCATCTTTTTTTATGTCCACTGGTATCGCTCAGAGTTGTAGTAGCTTATGTAACTTGCAGGACGTTCGGTCTAGATGCGCCACCGGCAGAAAACAGGTACTGTGTATTCAAGCCATATAGACAATGAGGAATGAAACAATATTTACCCTTTGTGGATCAACACAAAAAGGACAGGCTGCCTGTCCTTTTTTAATTGTATGAGAGAAACGCGTCATAAATCTACGGTTCGATCAAAAGGTTACAGACCGACTCTCAAGGTGCCCCTCATCTTGACGAATATCAGGCACTCTTTTTGACCGCTCCGCCTGTTCGCGGGACCAATTATTCCCCTATTACGGGTGCTATGCCAGCAGCAACGACCACCAAAACTTCTCGCGCCATGTCTTCCGCCGATCGATATTCCGGATGTCTGCTCCACTCCAGGGCTGATCCAAATATGCCCCAGCTTGCAATCCGGGCGGCAGTCTCCACCGTCTCTCGTGAAACGGATGGTTCCGATTGTTCACTTAACCAGGTGAATAATAGGTCATACAGTTCCTTTTGCATCGCGACCTCAAATAACGGTTCATACTGACGATCAGCTAAAGTCATATACGGACGAGTACAGAAAAGAAAATCAAAAACGATTAAAATAAGCGTTCGCAGGCTCCCTATATCGGATAAAGCAGCGTTAGGCAGCTCATCCTTCAGCTTCTCTAGAAATTTTTCCCGCATCCAGCTCTCAAGAAATGCGAATTTGTCTTCAAAATGCGCATAGAACGTAGAGCGATTTACGGTCGCGTAAGACGTAATATCTTGTACGGTAATAGAAGTGACATTCCTCTTCTGCTCAAGCAATTCCATAAAAGCTTGCATCAATAATTGACGCGTCCGTTTCACACGGGGATCGTTTGTGTTAGTCAGCATGTTATGCTCCACCCTCTCTCTCAGGATAAATTGGTTATCATGCGTTTAGGAAAACTAAAGGCCAACAAATAAGTACGTGTGTTGGATAACCCACAAAAACGGTTTTTTACTGGTTGTATAAGCTAAACCGCTTAGATAAGATTAGCACAGACAGTGTTGCTTTTACTACACTGTTGGGTCAAATCGTTGGTTCAAAGTAAAGGCTTCTTATCCAACATTTGACGTTAGTTTAGCACATAAACCAAGGGAGGACGATGGAGATGGCAAACCATACTGGAAGTAAATACGCAGGCAAGAATGTAGTGATCACAGGAGGCAGCAGCGGGATCGGCCTCGTAACAGCACAGCTGCTGGCGGATGAAGGAGCGCGTGTTCTGATCACTGGTCGTAACCAGGATAAGCTTGACATTGCTCGTGAAAAAATTGGCAGCAACGCGGTCGCAGTGCTGAGCGACGCCGCGTCTTTAACGGATATCGATAAATTGGCTGAACGGGTAAAGGCTGAGTTTGGAACGATCGATGCCTTGTTCATAAACGCCGGCATCACGCACTTTATCCCCTTCGAGTCGGTGACCGAGGAAGTGTACGACGAGTTATTTACAATCAACACCAAAGGCCCGTACTTTACCGTGCAGAGACTGACCCCGTTGCTAAACGCAGGAAGCAGCGTGGTGTTCACCACCTCGATCGCGAACGCAGTGGGTATCCCGATGCTTAATGCTTATGGGGCAAGTAAAGCAGCGCTGCGCTCCATGACGCGCAGTTTGGCCCGTGAGCTGTTGCCGAAGCAGATTCGCGTCAACGCGGTCAGCCCAGGCCCTATCGACACCGGCATCATGGAGAAGTCGATGCCGAAGGAAGCTGCAGAACAGACCAAGGCACAGATGAGTCAGCAGATCCCCATGCTGCGTTTCGGTGACCCCATCGAGGTTGCCAAAGCAGCCGCATTCCTTGCGTTCGACGCGACTTACACAACCGGAGCCGAAATTCCCGTGGACGGAGGCGGCTCTCAGATCTAAGTCCGTGTCCAAGCTCGCAGCTGGATAAACATGTTGTACCTGATCGGAGCATGCCACTAGTTTTTTGGATTGAACAGAGGAAGGAAGAAACCACATGACAACACCATGGACAGAAGACCACATGCCAGATCAGACCGGTCGAGTGGCCATTGTAACCGGATCAAACAGCGGGATTGGTTGGGAAGCGGCGCGGGTGCTAGCCACCAAAGGGGCGACGGTCATTATGGCCTGCCGCAGTATCGCTAACGCCAACATGGCGGCTGACCAGATTAAAACACTTAAGCCGTCGGGCAAGGTCGTAGTCATGAAGCTCGATTTGGGTGATCTGGAGTCCGTCCACGCTTTTGCGGCAGCCTTTCGCCAGCACTATGATCGGCTGGATCTCCTGATCAACAACGCCGGCGTGGCGAAGCCGCCTTACGGGAAGACAGCGCAGGGCTTCGAGCAGCAGTTTGGGATCAATCACCTTGGGCACTTTGCGCTGACCGGTTTGATGCTGGATATGCTCGACGCGACGCCGGGCGCACGCATTGTGACCATAAGCAGTTTGTCGCATCGGTCGGGAGTGATTCGCTTTGATGATCTGAACTGGGAGCGGAATTACCATCCAGCGCGCGCCTACGCTCAGAGCAAGCTGGCGAATCTGCTGTTCACCTATGAGTTGCAGCGCAGGCTTGTTGCAGCAGGCCAATCAACGCTGGCAGTAGCTTCGCATCCGGGCTGGTCAGCGACCAATGCGCTGCGGCATTCCAGCATGATGCGGAGCCTGAATCCGTTTTTCGCGCAGTCTCCGAAAATGGGTGTTTTGCCGACCCTGTTTGCAGCCACTGCGCCAGGCGTTCGAGGTGGAGATTACTACGGGCCAACGAGTCTCGAATTGCGCGGCTACCCCAAGAAGGTCGTCTCGAGTGCGAGCTCGCATGACGAAGCCGTTGCGCGGCGGTTGTGGACGGTTTCCGAGGAGTTGACACAAGTGAAGTATACACTTATGTAAAAACACGATTTGCTATAACAAACGGGAGGGGATATCCAATTGGAGAATCTAGATACGTCAAGCAAAGATGGGAACAATCAGACGTCCAGCCCTGCTACTATGCGGGCGATCCGCCTCCACGACTACGGCGAACCGGCTGATGTACTGCGTATGGAACAGGTCGAGATCCCTTCCCCAGGCCCGGGACGCATTCGTGTAACGGTGCGAGCTTGCGGACTGAATCCGGTTGACTGGGTCTTGTGCAAAGGGTTATATCCTGGTAAGCTGCCCCGCGGTATCGGGCTGGAAGTGTCCGGGATTGTGGAAGCGGTCGGTGAGGGGGTCACCGATGTCGTTATCGGTGACGCCGTCCTGGGCTCCGCCGACTTTGTCGGCGCCCCGAGCGCCGGCGCAGCGGATCGGGCGATCATGGACTATTGGATCCGCATCCCTGCAGGACTCGAGTTCGTGCAAGCTGCGGCGCTTCCAATGGCGGTCACCATTGCATACAACCATCTTAAAGCACTTGGTGTTAAGTCGGGCCACACCCTGCTGGTGCACGGAGCAGGCACAATGATGGGCTTCGCTGCCGTCCAGATTGCCCTCATGGACGGTGCCAACGTGATCGCTACCGCCGGTGACACTTACGCCGACCGGCTCCGTTCGATGGGAGCGGCGGTGACCTCGTACGGTGACGGAATGGTCGAGCGGGTAACCGAGCTCGCCAGACAGCCGGTGGACCTGGTTCTGGACACTGCTCCGGTCAGCGGCATATTGCCCGACCTTATCCGGATCGCCGGTGGTGATCCCCGCCGTGTTCTAACCATCAGCGACTTCGGGGCAGCTGCCAAACTCGGCGTCCGCGCCAGCAGCGGAGAAGACCAGACCTTACGCTATGATGTTCTCAGCGAGTTCGCCCAGTATGCTGCAGACGGCAAGTTCACCGTTCCGGTCGCCCAGACTTTCGCCCTTGAGGACTGGCGTAGAGCACTCGACATCAGCCAGAGCGGACATGCCCGTGGCAAACTGATCCTCCTGCCTGCCGGCAACTGATGTAGAGAAGATCGGGACCACACCTCTGGTTCGGTTTATCGAATTCATGATTGCTGGATATAGTCGATGTGCAAATGTGCTGAAGATGTACGAGTTGGTCTCGTTTGTAACCTGATATCTGCAAGGACCTAGTCTATGTGTAGGATTTGGCCGAGCGTGTGGTAGAGGGGCGGGAAGCTTACTGGCGCCGAGGATTAGGCGAATGATATGGTGAATAATGAACCGGAAGGCCTTATTGGGGCTTTCCGGTTTTTTTGCGGCAAAATAAGCATGTGGGAAGTACCGCAGCCTTATTCAGGATTGTTGCTATAATTGAGAAAATAAGCATGGGTGGGGGACAACTAATGGATCATAAAATTCCTTTGTTTATCGTAACAGGTGCAAGTGGGTCAGGGAAAACATATGTCATTAAGGAGCTACGGAGAATGATGCCTGACTTTGATATTTTTGACCCTGATGATCTCGTTGAATTTCTTGGGCATGATTGGGAGAGAATTCGAAATATTTGGCTTCGGGTTGCACGGAATATCGCTCAAAGTGGACGCATGACTATCATATGCGGAACCATGATGCCTTGGGATATTGAACAATGTGCGGACTATCCTTTTTTTAAGCATGTGTATTACCTGAACCTACATTGTGATGAAGAAACTCGCGAGAAACGTCTACGTGAAAGGAATTGGTCAGAGGAAGAAATCCAAAACCACAAAAATTTTGCTAAACGATTGCTTGAAATTGCTGAGGAGGTCTATGACCCGCCTATGCCTACTATTGATACAACGGATACTGATGTAACCGAAGTTGCTACTCGGATAAAAGAGTGGGTTCTTCAATACGCTTGAAGTAAGTAACGGACAGTTTAGTTATATCTGTTAAGTACCATTTTGTCCCATTTAGAAGTGGTATACAATAGGTTGTACTAGCCCAATCGAGGAGAGTGTGAACCTAATGCTATACGGCAGTACAAAATGTGCAATTGAATATGCCCAACGTGGTGCCATTGATGAGTGGATTCAGTTATTTCTTAGAAATGACGGAGACAATGTTGCATTGGCAGACGGGTTATTGGAGAAGAAGAGATACTATATCGGTCCTGTCGTAACGGATATATCGGAGTTTGGAATTGAAGAGGGAGCTCCATCGTATTTGACTAAGGAGAATGATATAGCATGGTTTTTCCATGTCGTCGATAAAATGAAAATCGCCTATGGTGATTGGGACTTTCCGCCGCTAATCGTCTTTTATTCCGCTGGCAAATATGAAATCGCTGATGGGCGTCACCGCAATGAAGCGTTTCGACAAATGAACATAAAACAAGTACCGGTTATTTTTTGGACCGATACGGAGGAAGATTTTCGTTATATGATCGAGCATACCTTATCTATGGGAATGAACCTTGGATGACTCGCTAACGGAGAACGATAGCTCTATAAGAAAGAAGAGACGGCAGCCGTGAAATGACTGCCGTCTTCTCACAAACGGGCAGCATAACGGAATCGAGTTGGAACACGAAGCTGAATATTTTTTTCTACAAGACAGATATGTTTTGGTTAGGATTGGCATCATTAATACATACACCGGTGAGGAACGCATAAGAGGTACGGGAAATGGAGGGATAACGTGCGGGAGAGCGTAGGAGATGTACATGAAAAGATGAGAGCCGGCCAAAGCAATGAAGCGGACGATATGCTTGTCTGTCGCGCTAGGGAAGGCGATCAAGCAGCTTTTAGTGAACTGGTACGCCGTCACCGAGCCAAAGCCTACGGCTTTGCATATTCGATGTCGCAGGACACTTATTTAGCCGATGATATAGTCCAGGAAGCTTTGGTCGGTGCATTTATACATCTCAGCAGTTTAGTCGAGCCCTCACGTTTCGGGCCGTGGCTGCGACGTATTGTTCGGAACCAGACATACATGCGCCTGCGCCGTGGTGGTCCTTACGGCAAAGAACAGCCTCTTTCTAGTTATAAACCATCTACCAGTGAAAGCAACTGGGGAGACGCAGAAGCCGTGTTGCTTCACCTGACTCGGTCGGTCTCGGTAAGACAGGATCTAAGCCCAGAGGAGCGTCTTGTTCGTGAGGAAATGCTTCGCGGTCTACGGGATATGTTACACTGTCTCAGCCCACGAGAGCGGGGTGTGTTCGAGGCGCACTTTTACCGGCAGCTGAAACCGAAAGAAATCGCCGAATTGTTTGGAATGACCGTCACGAACGTAAACAACCATCTCTCCCGTTCTCGTACCAAACTTCAACGTGAGCACATCCGAGTCCATATTGCCGGATACTTGCAATTCCGTCAAGCTCTTGGAAAGCCCAACAAACGGATTCTGGACGAATTCGGAAAGCGATTTTAACGAAAAGGAGTTTTGTGTCATGGCCAAAGAGGATTGGAAGACAGAACTGCAATGGACGTGGACATCAGCGGGGCGGGCGGCGCATTGGGCAATCGTAAAGAAAAGGGAGATAAGCCTCACCGAATTTATGGGGTACTCGAGTCATGCGTTCCGCATTAACATCAATGGAGACAATGTCGATGTCGCCGGTCCAACCGGTTATGAATGGGAAGACATTTTGCCGAAGGGATTGTTGAATCTAGGATTCCGTTGTAAATGGTTACGAACTCCTAATTTTACACCGCCAACACCAGAGATACTTACCGAAGCACTTGAAATGATCCAGGACAGCATTGATCGGGGAATACCTGCTGTCGGATGGGATTTGCTTATACCGGAGTTCGGGATCATATACGGATATGATGACGGCGAGAGTGTACTTCATGTGAAGGATCCACGGGGGGATGGAAAGCTACCCTATGAAAAGCTTGGTCGAGGGCAGCTTACCGAGATTTTTGTGCTCATCCTCACAGATTCGTTTGATATTAGCAAAGAATTGATGCTTTCCGGAGCACTCGATATGATCATTGACCATGCCCGTAGGCGTCAGCACAAATACGAATTACCGAAATACGAAAACGGTCTAAAAGCTTACGACGCATGGATTCAAGCATTTACAAACCGGACTGTAGATGCCTTCGGTAACTCTTACAACACGTCGGTTGTCTATGATGCGCGTAAGCATGCTTACCGCTTTTTGCGCGGTCTAGCCATGGATTGGAACCGAGCATCCACTTTGGAAAAAGAAGTGCGGGAACGCGCAGAATGTGCGGCTGAACATTACGCGAAAGTTGAACAATCGCTAGCGGCATTAAATGAAATGTTTCCTTTCCCGGACGGAGGAACTCCCAACGATCCCGTTCATGCCGAACGAGCCATTACTCAACTGAATGCGGCAAAAGCAGCCGAAGAGAAGGGCTTGTTGGAGCTTGAGGCTATGCGTGAACTGCTTTCAGCGAAACTAATGGGTTAATTATTGGTAAGCGCACGGTGAAGGCAGTGAGACAAGGAGGAAAAGAGAGTGGAGAATATTATTACTTTAAAACAACTTTCTGACATAGATGAAGCCCTTTTATTAGATCATGAATTTTCCACTCAATTTCCATGGTATAAACAAGGTGAGTATTTCATCAGATGCCTAGAGGAGAATCGTGAAGGTAAACGCATAACTGTAATGGCTTTTTACGGAAACTCATTAGCTGGTTGTTGTCACCTGATCTACAACTCACATTATCCATATTTCATCAGAAATAATATACCTGAAGTAAACGATTTGAATGTATTTCAAGAATTTCGAAGGAAGAAGATAGCAAGCAAATTACTAGATGAGCTTGAAAGAAGAGCCTCGAAAACGTCTAAGTATATTGGGTTGGGTGTTGGACTGTATAAAGATTACGGAAACGCCCAACGAATGTATGGTAAGCGTGGGTATATAATGGATGGAAATGGTGTGACTTATAATAATGTGCAAGTGCAACCTGGAAAATCAGTGATGGTTGATGATGAGTTGCTAATATATTTAGTAAAAGAGTTATAAAACCATAACAGCTAACATTGGGGGTTATTTCTATGCTTATTTCCAAGATGAACCCAGCAGAATTAACTATAGATCAAATTACCAAAGTGGTGTTTGGTGATGGTAAGTACACCGATGACGGAGCTGCGAATGGAGATTGCATATTTGTTTTTGTGGGTCGTATTTATCAAGAGCGGTAAAGGCGGTTGAATTGTTTAAGAATGGTCGAGCCCCTTATATTTTGTTTACTGGCGGGGATAAATTCGGACAAATAAATCCGCCAGAGGCAATTGTCCTGCAGAACGAGGCAAGAAGACTGGGCGTACCTAATGAATCAATTTTAATAGAGACACAGTCTAATCATACGAAAGAAAATATACTGTGTTCACTCACCGTTCTTGATCGAGCAATCGGCTTAGAAAACATCAATCGTTTATTGTTAGTTAGTTCGCCTGGGCACATGCGTAGATGTCTTCTAATGTTAAGAACATTTATGCCTCCATGGTATCAATACGTGTGGTGCCCTGATGATCGAGTTATAGGGCAGGCTAACAACTGGTGGCAGGATGAGCAGGAAGTTATCAGGGTCAGAGCTGAACTGCATAAAGTCATCAACGGTGTGAAAGGGAAATATTTCGTAGACGACGAAGTGGAGTTAGATCGTTGATTATTTTGAAGTCACCTAAACGAGCGAGAATTTCACTAACGTAAACGTTAATGTAACTAAATAAAGGAGCAGTTTGCCACCGGCAGCTGCTTCTTTTATTTATCAAGCTAACGGTAGATTAGATTAGCAATCTGTAAGAAACAATCCGAACTGAAATGTCCTAAACTTAGTCTAAGAAGACACCCCACCTGTGAACAAATTTAAATCTGAAAGGAATGAAAAGCGAAATGGGAAATCTAGTTGTGCATATGTTCATGACCTTGGATGGCGTAGTTCAATCTCCGGGGTCGCCCAATGAAGATCGTGAAGGCGGTTTCGGCTACGGCGGATGGCAGGACCCCTTTCGGGATCCGGTGACAGGACAACGGATCGCGGATGATTATGCGAGCCTCGACGCTATGTTGATCGGACGTAAAACGTACGAAATTTTTGCATCGTACTGGCCGCAGGCACCAGACACCAACCCGTTCACCAAGCTGATGAACGAGAAACCGAAATATGTCGCATCCCGGACATTGACCAGCGTCGATTGGAATAATACACAACTGCTCGACGCGGATGTGACCACAAGCGTGCCTTTGCTGAAGGAGCGTTACGAGGAGGTGCATGTCGTCGGCAGCAGCGACCTGGTCCAGACATTGTTGCGTCACGAGCTGATTGACCGAATGAATATCTGGCAGTTTCCAGTAATACTCGGAGAGGGAAAACGATTCTTCGGCGATGGAACGATACCGACGAATCTGGAATTACTTGAATCCAGAGCGTTCTCCAAAGGGACGGTTCTATTGCGCTACGCGCTTGCGGGAAAACCGTCTTTTGGCAGCATGGCGTGAGATGGTACACAAAGGAGTGAGGTTATGAAATTTCTGCTCACATCTGCAGGCATCAATAATAAAAGCATACAGGACGCGCTGGTTGACATGCTGGGCAAACCCATTGCCGAGTCTAGCGCCCTGTGCATCCCCACCGCGATGTACGGACACCCCTGGGTCGGCCCCGGCGTCAAGGCCTGGCAGTTCATCAGCGGGAATTCCGAGAATCCCATGGTCGAACTGGGCTGGAAGTCCGTCGGCGTGCTGGAGCTCACAGCGCTGCCAAGCATCGCCGAAGACCGCTGGGTGCCGCTGGTCCGGGAGACGGACGTTCTGCTGGTGGCGGGCGGCGACGCCCTCTACCTGTGCCACTGGATGCGGCAATCCGGGCTGGCAGACCTCTTGCCGTCGCTGAACGCAGTCTATGTGGCAATGAGTGCGGGGAGCATGGTGATGGCCCCTAATATTGGGGAAGACTTCGTTGGCTGGACTCCACCCAACGGTGGTGATGAAACGCTGGGACTGGTTGATTTTTCCATGTTTCCGCACCTGGATCACGAGCTGCTGCCGGGAAACACCATGGCTGCTGCTGAGAGATGGGCCGCCGGGATGCAAAGGCCATCGTATGCGATGGATGACCAGACAGCCATCAAAGTGATTGATGGAGCAGTCGAAGTTGTCTCCGAAGGGCATTGGAAGCTGTTTTCACCCTGATATGACTCCGCTGAACATATAATTGGTGGAACCGTAGTGGTATTTATTACAGTGGGTTTAAAGGTGCAGTAATTGAATGTGGATTACTTTATTCAACTAAAGGGCAGGATATCGTAATCGCAACCCACATTAAGCGTATAGTTAATAAGAACAGCAGATCTGCGATATTCGGCGCTATCCAGGTAGCAGTGGGATTGAACCGATTTACAGACATAGCACAATAACAAGTTAAGCCCCATTCGTATGGGGCTCTTTTCTATGCTTAAACGGATTAGCGTTCGCGTCCATCAAGCGTTAATCCTGGGAAAACAGTATAGGATTTTATTACTTCTTTCCCTTTTACCCAAATGCCATCGATTAGATAAACACCTTTCCTATCAAAAACATCAATATCTAGCTGAAGCTTTTCAAAATTAAGCGGGATTGCCTCCATATTGGTGTACTTCACGATTTCCACGCGGAATTTAAACCTGTAGGGATCATCTAGTGTGCCGATAAATTTCGCATCGATAATGCGGTAGTCAATGATCTTGTCTTGGATCTTCGATATGATCGTTTTCGGGTCTACAAAATCACTTTTGAATGTTGACGTTACCAAATCAGCGTAACCGGTTTCTTTAGTGCTATAGTAGTTAAAATACGAATGGAATAAATTATCAATTTCGATGATATTAGTACTGATAAAATTTAAGTCATCGTTCCAAATATCTGGTTTCGAATTAATGATTACGGACTTCGTTTTCGCATTCCATTGGACATCCGACCCCAGTGCCTTCGAAATCGTACTGATGGGAACGAGGACACGCCCGTTTTCATTTTTGGGAGCAACATCCGTTGCAACCTCTTTACCGTCGACGATGATTTTGATTTTACCAGTCGCCGCAAAAATTGTGCCGCACAATAAGATTGAAGCCATAAGAACGGTAAGCCCAACAAGAATTTTATTTTTCAAAATGAAATCCCTCCATTCCTTCTTATACTCTTAAACGTCATATTACCCGAAATTGTTATCTTCATCATTTCAGAGTGCTTCCCCTAACAGCCGGTTTTATTTCGTTTTCGATGGCGGATCTTGTTACGAAACCGAACAACATCCTGCGAGTTATGACTAGACTAATTGCCATCCCCTAAGGGGCTCTTTTTTATTTAATCTTTTTTCTTGACCTTTACATTAATGTGAAGCTTTATAATTAAGCTAACGTTTCCAATCGATGAGGTGATCGTCTTGAAAATCGGAAAGGTAAGAAAAATAACTGGAGTTAGTGCCCGGTCGATTCGTTATTATGAGGAGAAAGGATTGATCAAAACATCTCGTCAAGAAAATAATTATAGAGAATATGACGAAAAGACAATCGAATCCATTAACACAATTCAACTTTATTTAGGATTAGGGCTGACAACTGACCAAATTCGGGACATTATCTTCTGTAGATTTCCTGAGCAACAGGAGCATAAAGATAAAGACGTCTATTGTGAGGAATTGCTGCTTATGTATCAGTCGAAAATGAACGAGATTAACCAACAATTAGCTGCTTTAACCAAAGCGAAGTTCAATTTGGCTGAAAAAATCAATCAGATGGTACAAAAACGGGAGGAGGATAATAAATGACGATATTAGTTGCTGGGGCAACGGGAACCGTAGGACGGCATGTCGTGGACCAACTCCTTCAAAGGGGGCAAAAGGTACGTGCATTGACACGTAATCCGCAGCAAGCCAATCTTCCTCATGGTGTAGAGGTTGTCGCGGGAGATTTAAGTGATCCAAGTACGCTAGTTTCTGCGTTGGTTGGCATCAGCGGCATGCATTTAATTACAACAGGCGCCGAATATGCCCCGTTACAAACAGGACCAGAAATCGTTGAGCTTGCTGAGAAGGCCGGAGTGCGAAGGGTTACAGTTTTGTGGAACGGAGAGAAGGGCCCTTTTGAGAAGGCGGTTGAGTCAAGCAGTCTGGAGTGGACTCAGCTTCAAGCTTTTGAATTTATGGCAAACGCACGGAAATGGGCGAACTCTATACGCTCCGAGGGGGTTGTTCGAGACCTGTTCGGAGGATCACGGATTGCTCCTGTTCATGAAGCCGATATTGGAAGAGTCGCAGCAGTTGCACTAACTGGGGAAGGTCATGCAGGTCAAATATATACATTAACAGGGCCTGAGAGTTTGTCGGTTCAAGATAAAGTTCGGATAATCAGTGAGGTTATTGGACGTGAAATTCAATTTATCGAAAGCTCTGAAGAAGAAGAACGTGAACAGATGAGGAAAATGGGTGTTCAGGAGGATGCAATAGATTACGTGATTCGTTGGCACCTTAATCCGCCTAAATCTGCTTATACCGTTATGTCGACAGTGGAGGAAGTAACAGGACACAAACCGTATACGTTCGCAGAGTGGGTCAAGGAGAATGCAGGATTTTTTATCAATTCGGATAACGCTTGAATCTTTTATTTTATTAGACAGTCGTGTCAGAGCACACATCGTTGGTAGCGATACGTTCAACGATTCGTTCTGAATTGTTAAGCTAACGGTAGACGATAGCTCAATGAATACATTTGAAGGCAGCCGCCACAAAAGCCGGCTGCCTTTTTCTTAAACTAACAGGCAGAATACTATAAATTTTACGTGTGATCCTTATCCTGCTCATTTACAGAACGATTGGGAAAAAGCCATCCTTTATATATTGTGCGAACGGAATATGTCCCCCGGTCAATTCGTTTCCGACCAAAGAGATCCCAGCTTCCTGGATTTCGTCCTCCACATCGAAGAATCCCGAACAGGCTTGGCAGCCGCCCTTCACGATTCCCGATTTCAACACCTGCTTATACAAACCGTTAAATGGATGATCCGCCTTGCTGAGTTCGTTTGGCCACTCCGTTCCGGCTCCATCAAAGAGAACTGCAACCTCAAAGCCCTCTTCGTGCAGCTCCTGCCCGTACAACAAACCATGAACTGCCTTACCGAGATCCTGTTGATTCGCTTGAATGATGATGACAAATTTATTGGAAACTGACATTTTGAATACCTCCAATTTCATTTTTAATAATTGCGTACAAGAGATGGATTTGCAGGGGAAAACTCGTGAAAGTCCCAGATAATCGGCGTGTCATTTTCAATATACAGAACTTCATCGATCTCAAACCGAACCAGCCGCTCTGCCCCCGGATGAAGAGAAATCTGGCATTTATCCCAAATGATATAGGAGCGCCCGGTCAGTTGAAGCGAATGTCCCGCTTGAAAGTCAATAAACAACATACCGGTGTTCGGATTGCTGTAAAGATTGCCAAGCGTATTAAACATGGAATTCCCGAAATAATCCGGAAAAAGAAGGGTACTCTCATCCAACAATTCTACGAACCCAGGATGACCTCCACGATGAGAGGCGTCCATTTTCCCTTCCAAACTTGCGCTGCCAATAAAAAAAGTATCCGCTAGGCGAATCCATTCCTGTTGCTCGGAACTTATCTTGTTGCTGTGTTGTGCATGTCTTTGCGTCCGGCGGAACCCCCCACTCGGTTGGAGCGATCGCTTCTGTATGTATTTGGGGCAATTACCGTATACCTGCTCCGTTGTGACCGTCAATCGTCCGCTCTCATCGATTTCTCCCTTTCCATTTATTCTCATTCGGATTCTTCGGTTGAAATCGATCGCAAGCAATCCGATCTCCGGGTTAGAAAGCAAATTTTTGATGAGGGGATCGCTTGCAGGAGGACAGGACATGATGGTTACCATATTCTCCGATGCAGCGCTGATGAACCCTGGTTCACCGGTTAAAAAGGAAATCCATACCTTCCCGTTCTCACCAACAGTGGAAGCAATGATCATGGATTGTGTCTGGATAAATGCCATTGCACCCTTAAAAATAACAGACCTTATGCTTTTACTGTTCTGTTCCGCGAGAAATTCTTCACCCGCCAGCTTTTGAACGGCCAATTCCCCGGCATGATACACACCAATCACGCATTACACCTCCTTTTTTAACCATCATAAACTTCATATGGGTATTATATATTGATTTATTTAACCTGTAAATATTAAATATGGGTATTAATAAATGACTGCAAAAAAGAGTCCTAGACAATTATGAATCTAGGACTCCTTGGTATCTTTATTCTTATGCCGCTCCAAATAGGCCGTGACTTTCATGCGGTTGCCGCACGTTTTCTGGCTGCACCATCGGCGGGTGCTGTTCCTGCTATTGTCATAAAAATAAAGTACGCATGCCGGGTTCTCGCACTTCTTGATCAGACGAATATCATAATGACAGAATAGATCGACGGCAGCTTCTGCTACGGGAATGAGTAAATCGTTCGGTTTCCGAAGGGCAACCTGCTTCTCGGCTGCAAATCGGTGATCGGTTCTGATCAGTTTTGTGGTGATGACCTGCTCTTGAAGTACCTTGTTGATACATGACATGTCCTCTTCAGAGACTTCGATATTCCGCGTTCTATTCTGGACCATCGTGAGCATACTTTTTCTAAGCGCTATTGCTTCCTCAACCAGCGATTCTCCTTTCCCGTACTCCCATTTCTGTATCACAGCATCGAGTTGTTCTTTCGTGTAGAAATTCATTAGGGATAACCATTCAAGCACGTCTTCCCAGCTACACAGTAATTCTACGGGTTGTCCGCCCACCGCAATTTTCGTATTGATAAAATCCAGTGCTGGATGATTCCCGATAAATTGAAAAGCAGGGGCAATTTTCTTAGGCATCTTACCGAACTCCTTACAAACTTATTCTTTCATCATTATAGTCTTTCTGCTGTTATTCGCCTAGGACGTCGCCATGGCCCGTCGATAAGGTTGAGATCAAGTGAGGGGAAGATAAATAATGCTTGCCTTAGAGTGTACTTTAAGATGTAAGATGAATATATTCCAATTCTTGGATGGAAAGGTGTGAATGAATAATGAAGCAAAGATCGTTAGGTAACAGCGGCTTAAAGGTATCAGCGCTTGGACTCGGTTGTATGGGCATGTCCGACTTTTACAGCGGTCGTGATGAAGAAGAGGCCATTCGGACCATACATAGAGCTATAGAAGTGGGAGTTACTTTTCTGGACACGGCTGATATGTATGGCGTCGGGAAAAACGAAGAGCTAATCGGCAGAGCGGTGAAAGGGCGGCGCAGCGAAGTCATTCTGGCAACGAAATTCGGCAATGTGCGAAGTGAAGATGGTAAATTTCTGGGGATCAACGGCAGACCGGAATATGTAAAAGCAGCTTGTGACGCCAGCCTTCGGCGCCTTGGCTTTGACTATATCGACCTGTACTATCAGCACAGGGTAGACCCAAATACGCCGATCGAAGAGACGGTCGGCGCTATGGCCGAACTGGTGAGTGAGGGCAAAGTCCGCTATATCGGGTTGTCAGAAGCCGCCGCTGCGACTATTCGGCGAGCGCACGCCGTACACCCGATCACGGCGCTGCAGACGGAGTATTCACTCTGGAGCCGCGATGTGGAGGATGAGATTTTGCCGGTTTGTCGCGAACTCGGTATTGGCTTTGTGCCATACAGTCCGCTCGGACGCGGATTTCTTACAGGTCAAATCCAAAAGTTTGAAGACTTGGCGGATGATGATTATCGACGGTTCTCACCCCGGTTTCAAGGTGATAATTTCATTAAAAATTTGGAACTCGTAAGACGAGTAAAAGAAATAGCCGCCGAGAAAGGTGTCATGCCGTCCCAATTAGCTTTATCTTGGCTGTTGGCACAAGGAGACGACATCGTACCGATTCCGGGAACCAAACGCAGGAAGTACCTGGAGGAAAATATCGGTGCTATCTCTGTCGAACTAACTAAAGAGGATTTGGTGCGAATTGACGAAACTGCTCCCAAAGGAGCGGCCTTCGGAACCCGATATCCGGATATGAGAAGCGTAAACTTGTAGCAGGGAATATTTGATAGGAAAGTGTTGATTGAAATAAACTAACGGTGAACGTTAGTTGAATGAAACTTGATGTTGAGCAGGCTGCTGCAGCCTGCTCATTTTATTACGCTAACGGGCAGTATAGTTTATCAAACGATCTCCCAAATAAGTTCGTGGTAAACTATTCAAAGCAGGGTACTTGAGGGAGGATACAACTCACAATGAAAGAGTCTTTAGTTAAACTAGCAGCACGAATTGCAGGCAATTTTCTTCAGGAAGAAGTTAAAACCTCTTATCAGATCGAAGGAAAAGGCATCACAAATCAGGTATGCGTAGTTGAATCAGAGATCAATAAAGTGGTTGTCCGCATGAACGTAAAGGATGAATATCAAAGCTTTATCAAAGAGAAATGGTGTATCGAGCAAGCAGCTGAAGTAGGCGTTCCTGGACCTAAGGTAATGTCCATTGGCATTGTTGATGAGACAGCATATATGATTCAAGGCTTTATTGAGGGAGTCAACGGGGGAGACAGTACTGTACAAAAGTCTATTATTTGGAGAAGACTGGGCGAATATGCCAAGCTTATTGATTCTATTCAAGTGAAGGGATACGGAGAAAATCTGATTGATCCTGTCCACGGAGAGTTTCAGTCACCACCTCATGCTGGATCAGACGGTACATGGCAAGGGTATGTACAGCATAATATAAATAGTTTGACTGAGCATGATCCCTTGATTGAACTTGGAGTAATCAATCAGGCGGAATCACAGAGAATAAAACAACGGTTTGAGGATATAAAGAGTGAACCGTTCCGTTTCGGGTTAATCCATGGTGATATCTCCTTAAAGAATACGATTATCAATCAGGCAAACCAAGTGATCTTGCTGGATTGGAATGCAAAAGTAAGCGTGGTACCACATGCAACTGTTGCTCAATTGATGCATTACCAAATCCTGGGGCTGGATGAAAGCCCAAATGCTGAAGAATTCGAAGCGTTTATAGATGGTTACGGAATAATTGGAGAAGACCTTTCTGGCATAAGGAATTATCTGTTATTACGGGCTTTTGATAACCTTAGGTGGTCTATTGATCAAAGGCCGGATCTAGTCAAACCCTATGCTGC
Organism: Paenibacillus favisporus; assembly: GCF_040545415.1. Lineage (NCBI taxonomy): Bacteria > Bacillati > Bacillota > Bacilli > Caryophanales > Paenibacillaceae > Paenibacillus > Paenibacillus favisporus. The sequence goes on from NZ_JBEPLV010000006.1 coordinate 121,793, forward strand.
ATTCGCGAAACAAGTAGTAGATATTGCGATGGATTAGCAGATTGTGCGGAACACGATAGCTTAATGAAGACATTTTAAGGCAGCCGACCCAAAAGCGGCGCCTTTTTCCTCATCTAACGGGTAGGATAGATCAGTAAAAGGATCGAATAAGTAAAACTATTCCATAATCTACGGGTTTATATATTTCGACTGTATACTTTCAAAACGCTCCAAAGGTAGATTTGGCAACTTAGTAATTGGAGTTGGTAAAATTATCGAGAAAAGAGGAGAAGTATGGCAATCTTAAAGGATGCAGCGTACCCATTTAATGGTTGTGAATTTGAGATTATATTAAAAGAAAAAGAAGAAGAAGGGATAATCAGCACAGTCTTTTTTCGTTTTGGTACCAGCTTTCCAGAATTGAAAGCCGATATTTCTTGTTTACAGAAGGATCTAATTTCTGCTTTTTTAGATATGAAAAATATAGATACAATCACTCCAAAGGTATTTACAACACAAGATCCTGGGCTATCTATATATTACACTCCTGAATCACCAAGAAACGGTATAGATGATGTTCTTTTTAGGCTAATATTTGTATTAGATGCAGGAGAAATAAATCAAAATATAGCTACTGAAACTGGACCGGCATTATGTTTACTAGTTACAAAAAAACAGATTAATAGTTTTGTTCAAGAATATATCAATGAAATGAAATAAGTAGAAGCTGAAAGCATTTTGCAGGTTGTTAGCTGTTTTCATTCAAATATGCTGAAGGATTTAGAAGTTATAATAACAGGGTAAAGATGAACCTGGTCGAAGATCCAAGTGGAGTTGAAATTCTTTATTAAATTCCTATCAGAACCTTTTTATTCTGCCGATAATGAAGGAGCATACATTTTTTCTTCAGGAGGAATCTTCAGTGAAAAAAACAGTCATCTTGCTAACCAGTCTGGCATTAATACTTGCGTCCGCAGGCACTACCTCAGCCAAATCGGGAAACACTCCACCCGGGAAAACAAAAAACGAGGTATCGTCAAAAGCACCTGAAAAAAAGGAATCTCAAATTGAGGTGAAACAGACCCAGGAAGTCGAGTCTCCAGTAACGGTGGTCACTGACGATGGCCAAATTAAGGATTCATCAACATCGGAGACCGAGAATGCAGACAACAACACATCAGAATCTGAGAAGAAGGGTTCCCAAGGATACAAAGGTTTGCTAAATGCTATTCAACATGTGAAAGATAAACCTGCAGGTGCCGTATTGGCTGACATATTGCTTACAACATATGCGACTGAGCTGACGGAAGAACAAAAAAAGGAACTTGAAGTCATCAAAGAACAGGATAAAGCATTGGAAACTGCAGCGAAAATGCTTGAAGAAAATGGTAGCGTGACGGACGCAGTGTATTTGCAGGAAGAAGCCATTAAAGCAAATTTTACAAATTTGGACCTGTACAAAACCATGGCAAAACTTCATGAAAAAGCGGGTGATAAGGATAAAGTAAAGCTATATGTGAATGGAGAAGCTTCTGCCACTGAGCCTTTTCTCAAAAAAGGCAATACGTTTGTTCCTTTTCGCACCATAGCTGAGTCTTTGAATGCGGAAGTAGTATGGAATCCTGAAGAACGCTCCATTATGGTTATGAAGGATGGGGTGAGCATTAAACTGGTGGTCGACAGTAAGACCGCAACAGTTAATGGCACCAACGTCTCTTTGGATGCGCCAGCCACTATTACAAAGGGCAGTACTTATGTGCCAGTGCGTTTTATAAGTGAGGCATTGAGTGCAACCGTCCAATGGGAAGAAGAAAGTAAAACCGTTGTGGTTTATGATGAACCAAAGGATGAACTTTAAGTGAACCGCCTCGTCTCCAAGATGGCCCCGTATTTTGATAAGATTAACGGAACTGCCAAGCCATAAGAAAAGAAGCAAGGGACCATTCGAAATGAAATGGGCCCTTTTTTTACTCTGTTCATTTATTCATCATCATGTCCACACCATACAAAATGTTGTCTCGTTCGTTCAAAGAATGATATCGTTTGGGCGTTTATCATATCAGATAACACGATCCAAATTCATGTTCTCGCTAGTAGATATTCACGATGTATGATGACTAAGAAAGGCGTGATGATAGCAATGAAAAAAATCTATGTGGTCAACAAAACTCATTTGGACATTGGTTTTACCGATTTAGCAGAAAATGTCCTGCACAAGTATTGCCATGATTACATTCAAAACGCGATCACTTTAGCGGAAGACTTAAGAAAAGAGGGCAAAGATTTTGTTTGGACAACAGGCAGCTTTCTTATTGAATATTACTTCAAAAACATGGATGAAGAAGCTTGTCAAAAGCTGGACGACGCCATCAAGAAAGGTTACATACGCTGGCACGCCATCCCGTGTACGTTTCACTCTGAAGCGATGACACCTCAAACGTTACATTACATCATTTCCATCTCCAAGAAGTTAGATGCTCGTTATGGATACACAACAACAAGCGCAAAGATGACGGACGTCCCAGGACATACGATCGGGATTGTTGATGAGTTATATCGTCAAGGAGTAAAATTTCTACACATTGGTGTAAATGGCTCGAGCTCCATTCCAGAAGTTCCAGATACATTTCTATGGAAGCATGGCGAAAGTGAGATCATTGTCTCTTATTCAGACGACTATGGCGGTGTCATCGGAGTGGATTGCATGGATAACAAGCTGGCGTTTATGCATACTCATGATAATAGTGGTCCAGGAACACAAGAGAAAATTAACGCGTATTTGTCAAAAATGGCGAATGAGTATCCGGACTATGAGCTTGAGATGACTTCCATGGATCAGTTTGCCAATGAAATTTGGGAAGTACGTGACCAACTGCCAGTGATTACAGAGGAGATTGGGGACACATGGATTCACGGAACGATGTCTGATCCGAAAATCATTCGGGATTACCGGATTGTAACGAAATACATGTCTAATCACCAAATAGAAAATGATGATGCTAATTTCTATGCGATGTTAGTTCCAGAGCATACTTGGGGAATGGATATCAAACGCTATTTCAGTGACTATATGAATTATGAAAAGAAAGACTTCCAGCGAGCACGCAGTTTAGACCAAATTACCGATGCTGATTTAACCTACGCTTATGGGATTGTTAAAGATGCAACGGTTGGCGAAATGAAATTCACTTATAATGAGTGGACGGATCGTTCGTACACATTTTATGAGTCTTCCTGGAAAGAACAACGCAAGAACATTGATCGTGCAATCGCTTGTTTGGAGCCTGAAGATCAACATCACATTAAACAACGGATCGAAGTCCCCTATCATATCTTTGATAACCAAGGGACTGAATGTGGTTTAGAAGAATTGATTTCGATAAACGGGTATCAAGTGATGTTTACTAGCGATGGTTCTATCAACCATTTAGAGAAGGATGGAATCCTCTACTTTGATCAGGACAACAAACTCGGGGTGCTGAGCTATACCATTGCCGGGCAAAATGACTATGATAACCTGCGTTACAACTATTTGCGTGAATTGCAGCATAATTGGTGGGCCATTGACTTTTTAAAGCCAGGAATGGAGATTCAAAAACGCATTCAATTGAGTGAACATTTCACACCACATGTTATTAAATTAGTTAAGGAAAATGATTCGATCATTGCCACTTTAAAATATAGCCAAAGAGCTGTGGAGGAGTATGGTGCTCCAAGAGTGGTCAAGGTTAAATATCAATTTGGAGATAAAGTAGAGATTGCACTTTTATTACAGGATAAAGATGCCATTCGTTATCCGGAAATTTATTCTTTTGACATGACACCACGCTTGAATTCGCCGTACTTAACGAAGATTCGTAAAATGGATACCGTGATTTCACCTTTTGCAGTGGTAGGTCACGGAAATAAGCTGCAGCACATGATTGAAGAGTTAATTTACGATGGCAGTGATAAAAAAATCAACATTAAACCTATTGATGCCCCTCTGTTGGGAATCGGAACACATAACAATCTAAGTTATAACAACAAATACCATCCAGACAACCATAAATTTACGTTTACACTATTGAACACCACATGGGGAACGAATTTCACGATGTGGTATGAAGAAGATATTTTCGCCCGTTTTGAGTTAGTGCTGGGATAAACGGCGACGGATGGATGGTCAAAAAAGAATGGTATCTCGATCCGCTGGAAGAAAACCCGGATTTAGTACCGTACCGGATTCGCCATCGGGCTTCCCGCATCCTTCGCCAGCGCTAAACAAACAGGGGCCTACGTTTATAATTGGGCGATTGGGCAATCCTGGTTCCAATATATAACAGTGGAAAAATAAGAAGAACAGCTACCAAAAGGTAGCTGTTCTTCTTATTTTTTATTGTATAGTACCAGGAAGATCATATCCATCGAATGTCGCTTTAGGATAATAGTATACGATGAAAAGTAAACCGGAATAGCTATCGTTTTTTGACATATCAAACGAAGAAACTTTGGAAGAAGAAGATGAAGAAAGCGTGCTGGTATATACTTTACCTACGGCACCAGTGCTAATGTCAACAACTCCAAAGCCATCAATTTTTACCGAACCGGTAATGTTTCTTTTGATTCCTGCAATATCCCAAGCAGTCATATATACATCCCACTTGTTTTTTCCGAGGGCACTGTAATCATAATTAATGTAACCTGTAAGAGCGTAGTTAGTATTTGATCCTTTGAAGTATTTTGTCCCACTTTCAAATGTCGTAGGAGTTCCTGGATCTTTTACAACTACAGCACCTACGTCTTTCGCATGTTCCTGGATAAATGCAGCATCTTCAGCAGAAAATGGCTCATTTACTTGATATTTGTTAAAAATGTATTCATAATGTTCTTTAATTTGATCTAATGTTTGAGGCTCTTCCGATGAGGCGCTATCAGCAAAAGCTGACATGGGGAAAACAAAAACTGCCATCAAAAACAATGCAGAAATTAATTTTTTCAAGATACTATTCCTCCAATTTAATTTAAGTTAGGATGTGATGAAATGACAATAAACTGGGATGCTATAATAATGGTAATATCAATAGTTTTAATTTTAGCAATTGTAGCAGTCGGCTTGATAAAGTTTTTATTCAAAGGAAAATAATCAACGACTCCCTTCTATGGAAAATTAAGGCGCCTTATCTCCTAAAATATACCAAAATGTGCAATATTTCAAGTTATTCCTCATAAAATTTCCCATATATACTAAAATTTTGTTGGTTAGTGGATTGGATGTTGCTGACCCCAATAATATTAATGCCTCTTCATCAAGGATCATGATCATCCTGTCAAGTTCTAAAAACACCCTGCTAGCACATGGTCAAGACCCCATTTAGTGGACATTGAAAAAACACCTAAGCTAGAAACTGGCGCCGGTACTCTACCGGCGTCAGTTTGTTTAATTTACGCTGTGGTAGTCTTCGGTTGTAAAAACGTATGTATTTCTTGGATTCCCAAATGATCGTTGATCTGCTGATATGTCCATTTTTTCTCTACGTGCAGGCGAATTGCCTCCATTTTAAGTTCCTCAGAATACGTCTTAATCTTTTTGACCCTTAATAGCCATTAAAAATACACCCCCTAGAAATTCATCGGTAAAACCAAGGGGGTTTTTCCAATGTCTATTCTAAGGGGTGCACTTCAGATCCTACGTGTCTTCTTTTTGGTTTAGATGCAGAAATCAGGCACCCAAGAACATGTTCATGTCATTTTCCACATTGGTAATGCCGCCGATCCCGAAGTTATCCACGAGGACTTGGGCCACGTTAGGCGACAGGAATGCAGGAAGCGTAGGGCCCAGATGGATATGTTTGACGCCAAGATACAGCAGGGCAAGCAGCACGATCACCGCTTTTTGCTCGTACCAGGCAATGTTGTAGGAAATCGGCAGTTCGTTGATATCCTCAAAGCCGAATACTTCCTTCAGCTTCAAGGCAATGACAACCAGGGAGTAGGAATCATTGCACTGCCCGGCGTCCAGAACCCGTGGAATACCGCCGATTTCTCCTAGATCCAGCTTATTGTATTTGTATTTGGCACAGCCTGCGGTCAGGATGACCGTATCCTTGGGAAGTGCAGCCGCAAAATCCGTGTAATAATTCCGGGATTTCATCCGTCCATCGCAGCCGGCCATGACGAAGAAGCGGCGGATCGCGCCGGATTTCACGGCATCGACGACTTGATCGGCCACGTTCATCACAGCCGCATGGGCGAAGCCGCCGATGATCTCGCCGGTTTCCAGCTCCGTTGGGGGCAGGCACTCTTTTGCCTGCTCGATCAGTACGGAGAAGTCCTTGGCAGCGCCGTTCGTCCCTTCCGGGATATGGCGGACACCCGGAAAGCCGGTGTTGCCCGTCGTATAAATACGGTCCTTATAACTGTCCTTCGGCGGAATGATACAGTTGGTCGTCATTAGAATCGGCCCGTTAAAGGAGGCAAATTCGCTGTTCTGCTTCCACCAGGCATTTCCGTAATTGCCTACAAAATGCTCATATTTCTTGAAGGCCGGATAATAGTGGGCGGGCAGCATTTCACTGTGCGTGTACACGTCCACGCCGGTTCCTTCCGTCTGTTTCAGCAGCTCCTCCAAATCCTTCAGGTCGTGGCCGCTGATGAGAATGCCGGGCCGGTTTCGAACCCCGATATTAACCTTCGTAATTTCCGGATGTCCGTACACGGATGTGTTCGCTTCATCCAGCATCGCCATGGCGGTTACGCCGTATTTGCCGGTTTCCATCGTCAAAGCGACCAGATCCTGCACTTCAAGGCTATCGTCCAGCGTAGCCGCAAGCGCACGGCGCATAAACCGGTTCAATTCGATGTCATCTCGCTCCAGATGAAGCGCGTGGTACGTATAAGCAGCCATCCCCTTCAAGCCGTACGTAATCAATTCGCGCAGCGAGCGGATGTCTTCGTTGGGGGTGGAGAGGACACCAACCGTACGTGCTTTTTCATCCATTGCGGTTTCATGTTCTGCTTCCCAGACGGCCGCATCCGGGAGATGAGACGTTCTTTGCGGATATTGTTCGTTATAATAGGCACGTACCTCGCCGCGGAGCGAGATCGCTTCTCGGATTCTCCCCACAAATACCTCGCGGTCAAAGTTGGCGTTCGTAATCGTTGCAAACAAGGAGTCCATGATAAACAGCGATACGCGCTGTTCAAGCGCTTCCGGCAGCCGGACATCCAGACTGAGATAAGAGATCCCTTTCAGCAGATAAATCAGCAAATCCTGCAGGTTCGCCACGTCATGCGGTTTGCCGCATACGCCGACAAGGGTGCAGCCGGTTCCTTTGGATGCTTCCTGGCATTGAAAGCAGAACATGGACGGCTGATGATTCAAGGACGGCTCTGTCGCGTTGTTATTCATGATTCTCCCCCGTTTCGTGAGTGATTGGTGGCCTAAGGTCAACATACTTCCGCGTTGTCATTGGACTGTCAGAAACAGTATACTCCGCTGCGATCACCGAAAAAGTGATGAACATCACTAAGGGACAAACGAACATGACATATGATCCGGAAGCGAAGAACAAACGGGTACCGATCGGCGACTGGCTGAAGTATATAGGAACATCAGGACCCCTGCTCAAGGGAGAAAATAAAGAAATGCTTGGCGAATTGGAAAAAGAAGTGGAGCGGCGTTGGCTGATTTTGAAACGAGAGACCTTGATAATTTGTTCCGGTTTGTACGGAAAAAGTGCGACACCGAAACGAAGGAGAATAAAAGTGCAGACTTTGTGGGTTGTTTTTTGGCATGGGGTTATTCATACTGAACAGAGGCACAATGAAACGAGAGTTATTTTTAAATAGAAGAAAGCTTAGTTGAGAATATAGGAGGAACCATGTCCTGGAGTAAATTGAAGCAGCAGCTGGAGAGTTTCCTCAGTCCTGCGTTAGTTGGAAGGGTTGAATACCGCGCAGCGGGTTATCGTTATTTACCGGATAAAGCAGGGCTTTGTTATATTTCGGTAGATAAAAAGGACGTCCTCCGAATGAATGATAAGGCGAGTCCAATAAGGTGGTATCAGACGGAGCTGGAAATTAAGAATGACCCGGATATCCAAATTCCGATCAGCGATGAAGAAATGGAAGCGGTCCGAAAGGATACCCAGGGAAACGTTCCAGAGGATCGTCTAAAAGTTATTGCCAGAAACCGAAAGATAACAGGATATGCCAAGGAGCTTATGTTAGCACAGGCTTCATTAAGTAAATCCAATTTTGTCGCTGTAGCTAATCAATTTCTATCTACTTCTATAGAAGAAAGCATCGAGAGCAAAGATATTTTATTGAATATTCTGGCTTTGGTAGACAGACGAGTTGGGAAAAAGCGGATTTTGAACATGTCCGAGAAAATGAAGTTAAAGCATCCTGTTGTGCAGTATTTTTATGAGCTGCGGCGCAGCACGTGTTGAGAATCTATAACTTCTGTATTTGACGAGAACCCCGTCTATATCGACTGAACTAGAGTTGTGCATCAGAACTTCCTTGTTGTAGCGTCCGACCGCGGACTATAACATGGCTTTAGTTCATTCTGTATAGCGAAGGGTTTTTGTTTCGTTTATACTGATATAGCCAATTTTACTTTCTAGGAGTTGTCTGACGAACTATGAACAAGAAAGAAATCGCGCACATTCGCAAGCAGTTTAAGATGGATAATGAATTAATGAAGATTTTCGATATTCTGAACGTGTACATTATGAAAGAAACGAACGAGATTTATCACTGGGAGCGGAATCCTTTTGAGCTAGTGGACCGGGAGAAGCAGGAGCTGTACATGGGCAATTTCAAAAAGCTGCTGACCGGTGAATTGGATCATAAGCTGTTCGAGCTCAAGTTTCAGGAGGAAGCGGAGGACCCTTCGAAGGTGCTGCTTCACCAAGCGATCCAGACGGGAGATCCGGAGGAGTGGCAGGATCTGATGATGCTGCTCGTGAACAAAATGTTGGCGGACACGACGTATGAACGGGATACGGTCATCACGTTCGTACGCGGACAATACTACCGGCCGACCAAGGCGAGGAATGATGCAGCGGAGGAGACCGGGAACGACGAGGTGTTCGGACATCCGTTCATTCTATGCAGCGTGAACTCTACCGAGAAGCAGCGGAAGGCGCTCTTGTTCGACTATGTGGAGAGAGAGTTTAAGTACAATGTTATTGTCGATCCGATTATCAAGCTCAGCACACCGGAGCAAGGGTTCTTCTATCCCAGCGTGACGGACAATTATTCCGATGTGAACCGGGTTCTCTATGCGACGGGGAAATCCAATGATCCGAATGAGCGCTTTATCTCCGATGTGTTGAACGCGGAGCGCTCTGTGACGGCTATGGAAGAGCGAGAGATTTTTGAAGACATCGTAAAGGAAGTGGCGGGTGAACAGCTGGACTCCGCTACCATCGCACACGTGTACGAGGAGATCCATCAAGTGATTGAATCCCACCAGGATGAGGAAGAACCTGCGAAGCTGGATTACACCGATGTGGAACGCGTGCTGACCGCAAGCGGCGTGGATAACGTGACCAAGGAAGCCGTGGAACGGGCGTTTGAGACGATCGTTGACGATAAGAACTACGAACTGAAGGCGAACAGCGTGATCCCGAAATTCACGTCCAAATCGATCAAGATCGAAACCAAGGTAGCCACGATTACGATCAGTCCACAGGACTTAAGGTATATTAAACAGGTGAGCTTTCAAGGCAAACGCTGCATTATGATTGAGGTTGACGAAGATACTGTCATCGAGGGCTTTACGCTGACCACAGAGACGTTGTTGGAGAAGGCGGAATGAAGGGATAAGAGCCTTTGAGATGCTCCCCTTACGAAGGCAGGTTTATGGTTTCACCTGTCTAACGTGAGGGGAGCGTTTTTTATGTTTGCTTTATTGAGTCTGTTAATTAGGTGCATATATCATGTGCACTTCTGGAAAGACCATCACGTGGTGAGATGGAGGGGACAAGGCCTTGGCGGTAACGGCGTGGAAATACTTTCGTGGATGGTGTATGTGGAGAAGTGTGACTATACTGGTCTTGGAAATACAATGTTCTTTTCTAATGGGAGTGTGGTTTATAACCAATTGACAACCATACTCTTTACTTATGATAATGAATGGAGAACCGCACCATAAGTAACGGAGAAATTTTAAGGTGAGCTTACTGCCGTTGTAGTAATTAATAGCTACTTTGAATATAGTAGGAGCGATAATTCTAATGGCTGACTTAGTAATCTCAAATAACAATGTCCCTATCGAAAAAACAGAGAATCCGATTGTATTTATATCTGATTTGCATTTTGATTATACGAAAGGAAAATTTAAGGCAAAAGCAGCCTCTCAAATGAAAAGCGATTTTATTTCATTTATAAAAGAGAGGTATTCGGACAGCATATTATGCTTGGCAGGAGATATTTTCGATAGCTATAAAAAGACACTTTCGTTTGTGAAAGAGCTAGAGGAAAAACAAATAAAGGGTTTTTTCGTGCTTGGAAATCATGATTACTGGAACAATGGAACAAAGAGTCATCAGGATATTATCAATCTATTTTCTGATGAAACGCAAGATAATCAATATTTTAAATTTCTCGTTACGGGCAGCAAATATTATTATAACGATATTTGTGTTATAGGAGATACTGGTTGGACGAGCTTTCGGCGTGGAAAGCGCCAAGTAACACTGAGGCAGTTTATGGGTCTTCCGGATGCCAAAAAAGTAAAAGATTTTAACCCTAAAAGGATTATAGCATTACACGATGAGTGGGTGTCTTTCGCTAACGATACATTAAACAAAGAAGAAAAGGTATTGATTGTTACCCATTTCCCTATGGTTGATTTCACGAAAGAAGATAAAGACTGCTGGTGGAGTTCGACAACTGTACTCAAAGGTGACAATAGTTGGCGAGTATTTGGTCATACCCACAGAAGCGAGCAGCAATACAACAATGTTTCATCACAGCGTGGATACTACAATAATGATGTTGAAGATTTAGAACGAAAAGGAGGGAAGCAGTACTCTTCCTGTCACTTTGGGATATTGGAAAAATCTATAGACCAACATAACATTATTGCTCGGAGTAATTTTGAGTCCATATCTAAATTCCACTCTCCTATCGTTGTGTCGAACGCCAAAAGTGAAGTGGAATTAGTTTCTAAGGTAAAACTAAAAGGGTATAGGCGATGCGCTGCAAACAAGCATAATTTTGCAGTTCTCGCCAATTCACCGGACGCTTATCTGAAAAGTGTAAAAGAAATAACTAATGGATATTTAAGAGATACATATATTGGATTAAATCTTTCTGGAAATATATCCAGGCAAGTGTTAGAAGCTATTTATCACTCAATTGCAATCATAGAAAGCGGAGATTTCTCAGACGTAAGAGCCTTTGTTACTACGGCTGTAATAACTGGATATGTTTATAACAGAATGCCCTTACTTATAGAAGGAATGCGACCGTTGGATGACTACGATGTAATGAGGTTTTGGTTAATGTTATTAACAATAAAGCGTTATGGAATTGACATGGAGTCGATTAATACTGTGCGAAGTGACAAAAAAAACCGCATCACATTTTGCAACGTTGATATGTACTTGCCAGCAATAAACAACTTGTCGCTTAATGCAGATGAGGTACAAATATTGATGCAAATAACACCGTTGTTGCCTCGACCAGTCACATTATTAGAAGATCAAAACACATTAATGTGACGCCTGTAACACCCGAATCGGATTCGTGTACTGTGATGAAATGGACGGTTTTCGTTTCAGATAGCGTGACGACCCTGCCATCAGTACCAATAAATTTCCATATAATTAGACAATATACTTAAGTCGGAAAGTCGCTCTAGGGAGCGGCCTACCCTAAGAAATTATCTGTTACTTAATTCCCAAATATCTAGAAAAAAGTAAATCATAACTTAATGGAATCGAAGCCACTGCGGTATTGTTTTGTTATGAATCTTTTTTGCCCTAGAAGCGGAAGGGAATGATCGTCCCATACGCTTAATCTCCTTCAACGTGGAATCATGTTAAAGGGAGATCATAGAGCAGTGGAATCGGAAGTAACTTGTTTTGATTTTAAACTTGAACAATCAATGGATTACGAATAAAACTGCTAAAATATGCCCTGAAAGATGGGCCCTTTTCATGCATTTTATGTTAGAGTAATTTTCTCGTAAGAGCGAGTACTAAAAACTTACCGTAACTGACAGCTCAAAGTGAAAAAGACCACCATAAGGTATTGGTTAGGCTTATGAGATTAACGGGAAGCAGGAATGCTCCAGAGGTTGAATTGATTATTAGGATTAATCGGGATTCCTCCGGAGCATTGATGCTAAAAGAAAATAACACGAAAACGCCCCGGAGATAACTTTTTAAAGTTGGAAAGCACTGTGGCGTAGGAAGCCTTGCAGAGAGGTTGGTAGACAGCTACAGGATGATATACAATTATCCGGTACATTTTTGTCCGAACCTAAAGATCTAGTAATTACAGGTGAACTTTAGGTGAAAAGTTTATTGTAGCAACCAATTATAGCTTAGGTGTCTTTACCATAATTTTGAATGTATAATATATTGATTAAAGGAGGTTAACGTATGGCTAGAAGAAAAGCATATAGTAAAGTTAAAAAACATGGTCAAATTAGGGCTGATCATGTAAAAGGAATGGGGGATGTAGTATTTAAGGTGTTTCAATGTTTAAATCCCTATTGTGAGAATTTTATTACTGTTAGAGAAGACCAGTTGAACGGAGATTTCAAAATTGTATGTGAGAAATGCAGTTATTCGATGTATGCTGGTGGTGAAACAACCTTTTTTCAGTACGATATGGAAGTAGATCATGATGGTGCTAGAATCATTGCAGAAAGTGGAAATTTTACAGTTCTTCATGAAGAATACGTTTATGAGGCTGAGAAATTTAAATATTGCATAGTTTGTAATACTATGAAGCCATTATCATATTTCGATAACCATCGCTCAAGAGATTCAGGAAGACAGGGGGAATGCCGTTTATGTAAGAAAATTTATAACAGCATAAAGAATGGTACACGAACATCCGATCAACACAGGGAATCAACCCAAAAGAGAAGAATGTACATGGATCTGTCAGGCGATGAAAAAATTATTAGTAAAGAAATATACGAAAGATACAATTATCGATGCTTTAAATGTAAAAAAGATCTTTCTAGTGTTGAGAGTTCTATTGAAAGACATTTAGATCATACTCTTCCAGTTTATTATTTATGGCCTTTAAACACTAAGAATGCTACATTATTATGCCGTAAATGTAATGGGGAAAAGTCAGGCAATTGGCCAACAGAGTTTTATAATACAAGCGAAATTCAGTATCTTACAGTATTGACTGGTTATCCATTTGAATTGTTAAATGGGGAACCCACCTATAATCCTGAAGCTTTAGAAAGATTAAGTGACCCAGAAGTAGTGGATGAATTATTAGTAAAGTATAGCAGATACATTGGTGAAATTATAAAGTTGCGAAATAGATTATTAAGGGATATTAATTTTGATTTTTTTAAGTATTCTAATACAATTTCAAGTATTTGGATTGACCAGGCCGATAAAAGTTTATAATGGAATAAGAGAGGTAATTCTATGAGTAGTAGAAGACAGAAAAAGAATGAATTAATTAAGGAGAACAGAAAAAAGGCAACACATGTAAAGGGGCAAACTATATATATTGGATTCCAATGTTTGAATCACGAATGTGAACATTTTTTGTTTGTTAAAAAGGATGATATATGCGAAGACTTTGAATTATATTGTTCAAAATGTAACTTTAAGTTTGAATACGGTGGAGAAACTGAGTTTTTTGACTATAAATATAAAGTGGACGGCGAAATAATTAAAGAAGATAAATTTATTGTTTCACACGACAATTATATAGCAGAAGCTAGTGAATTTAAATACTGCGTTTTATGTAATGCGTTAAAACCTATTTCCGCATTTTCAACACTCAAAAGATTAAAGTCAAAGTCAAGCTCTGGTCATCAAAGCGAATGTAAGACATGTAAAGATATATATAACAATTTAGCAAACCCCATACGGACTATTGATCAACATAGAGAATATGCTCAGAAAAGAAAGCTGTTTGTAAATATTGCCGGAAATCATAAACTTAATAGTACAGAGGTTTATTCAAGATTTAACCACTCTTGTTTTAATTGTGGTAAAGATTTGAAAATTTATCAGAATTCAAAAGAAAAGCCTTTAGATCATACCTTACCTGTTAAGTTTTTGTGGCCGTTAACTACGGAAAATGCCACATTATTATGCCAAACCTGTAATACACGAAAATCAGACAAATGGCCATCTGAATTCTATGAAGTAGACCAGTTAGGGGAATTACATAGGCTTACAGGTATACCGTATGCCATTTTAAGTGGTGATGCTCACTATAATCCTCTTGCAATTGAAAAATTAAAAGATTCAAAAGAAGTTGAGAAGTTGGTCAACAAATTTGCCAAATATGAAGATAAATTAATTTCATTACGCAATAGCATTATTGAATATGAGGGTTTCGATTTTTTTGAAGGGCCAAATATTTCGAAGGATTTAATTTCTCGAGCTAATGCTGCACGTTAGATAGTGGAGTTTTAAAAATAAAATTAATTAAGCACTGCTATTCATATTTGAAAGGCAGTGCTTGTTTGATACAACATCTATTTCTTGATTAAGAATAAGAATTGATGTGCAGTCGTAGACCCTTTGTCAGATACTCCGTGTTTTTCTAAATGCTCCACATCTTCGTCTCCAACGTAGACAACCTGAAAATACTGAATAGCAAGCTTAGCAAGCTCTGTTGCCATATTACATTTATTTGATTTACCAAGATGAAGTATGACTTTTCCATTTTCTTTCAGTAGATTGCTACAGACATTAAAAAATTCGGTATAAATATTTAAGCCTCTTTTTTGTTTCCCCTCTAAAAATCGCATTTCTGCATTTTTATAGTCTTCAGGTTCCCAACCAGAAAGCCATAGTCTTAACCAATTACTACTATAAAATCGAATTGAATCGAAAAAGGGAGGCGATGTGATAATAGCATCTACGTTATTCACCTTTTTTGGGAGATCAAATAAGTCTCCAAAAATTGCTTGTCCTTCCATGAAATTATCCCATTCGCCTTTCTTATAGGAAAGCTCAATTTTATTTTTAATATGAGTAATCACTTTTTTATATATAAATTTCCCTGAAGGAGCATAAGGTGTTAGCGGATGTGAATTCCTTGATAAAGCATATGGCCTATTTCCGTGTAATACATGTAAAAAGCAAGAAAAAATAAATGCATCTTCCGGAGATGCAATTTCTTTATCTATGAAAAATCTTCGAGCAGCTATAATTTCTGAAAATGTTTTTGGGTCAAAGTATTCGGGTACTTTTCCATTTAAACCAAAATCGGAATAAGGAATATCATCAGCACGATATTCTACCGTGTTCTTGTTAATGTAATCTTCAAGTTCTGTTAATATTCTTTCAACCTTCTTTTTATCTGTAATCTCTAATTTTGCTTTAGTGACAGTATAAGCCATTTCACTTAAATCATTTCCAATACCTATTCTACCTTGCAGGCATGCTTCAAATGGAATAGTACCTACTCCACTCATGGGATCAAGAACTGTCTGGCCTTCTTCAGTAAACTCTTTAATCAATAAGTGTGCAATAGCTGGTTTTAATTTTCCGTGATATGAACACAGTGAGTGCCAGGCATGCCCCCAGTTCCGTCCGCTGTATGGCTTCTCTCTATATGGCAAATTAGCCATGAATTTTTCAGCTTTATCCTTAAACTCAGTAGATGTTTTCTGTTTTGTTAGTTCATTTATCAAAAGAAACACCTCACTTTCTTAACCGATAGCGTAGTACTTTTTGAGATAGTATCATCTGATTTTTAGATCTCCTAGTACGTAATATTTCCTCGTCGTATAGAGTAAAGCCATGTTTCACGGCAAGTTCAGATAATATTGCATCGGTAGGGATGTGTACACCAGCGAATTGAGAATCACCGATATCTAAAACAAAAATCCCATCATTACGCAATATTTGTTTTAATTTGCCGAAAACAATGTCCATGTCATAAAAATATCCAGCAACCATAATGGGAATTCTCTTATCGTAAGTAACAGGTTCTAATTGAGTTACATATTCTTTTACCTCATCTAAGATGATTGGTATGTTTCGACGTTTAGATACACTGTTGATTCCTGCCATTATCCCACCTGAATGAAGGTTAGGTAAACATTTTTCAGACTTTATAAAATCTAATAGCTTTAGCTCTAACTTTGTATTTCTTATATAATTTGTACCATTTAAATAGGGGGGCGAAGTTATAACACAATCTACTTCTTTAGATAGAATGACATGTCTAGCATCTGAGTGAATAAAGCTAGTATTGGAATGAACCGACTCTGAATGGTTTTCTATATCGTAAATAATCTCATCTAATTTATTTACGAAATGAAATACAACATCAAAGTCTTCTTGTTTTTTTTCACTATCTTTTGCATATCTTAGATCACCACGCTTAACCATGTTAGAAACTTTTATGGTAATTGAAGCAAGTGCAATTTTTGAAATATTTATTGAAAGAGGTTCATTAAGACTTAATATAAGTTTCTTGATGGCCAGGAGTTTCGCTAAAACTTCAGGTTTGTAATATTTTTCAAATCCATCAAATGACAAACCAATAAAGGACTCGAACTCTAATTTACCAAGTACATTACTTTTTAAGTTCAAGAGTTGCCCAATAACTTGATCCATTTTTTGATGCGAGGCCTTTACTGTATTGATTTTTGTTTCAGTAACAAAAGCCATAAACGGATTAATTTCACTAAAGAATGATTGAATGCCGAATTGTGAGGCTACTAGTGGGGTTGTACCTGATCCGCCAAAGGGTTCAAAAAGAGTCTCAGCTTCTATTGGTAAACGTTCAAATTCATTAACTATAAATTCACTAGAGTAGCCTTCATCATATTTATACCATCTATGAATAGGTTCAGTTTTGTTAAGAGTAAATGTACCTGATAAACTTCTTTTTTTTTTGGTACTAACGATACTTGCCATATAAATATTTCAACCTCCTTAAAAACATATACCCACACTATCATAATAATGTGATGTTAATATCAAAAGAACAAAAACTTCAAACGTACGTTCTTATATTTATCTCTATTGTATCATCTTTATGTTACAAAGGGAACTAAAACTAAAGAAAGTTTAGTTGTTACTGAGTATCCAAAAACCCTCACAAACATTGCGAATAAATCAAAAAAACACTTGAATACTGTATGCCTCCTCAAACCATCCTACCTGCCTGTGTCCCCCTGCCCACACCCCCGGAGATATTATGCATCCCATAAGAAATGTTGCTTGCCTGAAATCCGGGCTTGTCATATCATGAGTCATGCGGAAGCGGGCCTGTAACTTTTCGAGTGAGTGACAATCTGCAGCTATACTTAATGCATCCTGTTCTGGCTCACAGTTTTATTTTCAGCTATATTCCGATGTCTGGGATTCTGATCGCTGGGTCAAAAAGATGAGAGCCTAGAAGAAATCAGGAGGCAAACAACGTACTGCGCTCGGAGTGCACAAGCTTCAAAAAGTAATAAAACACAGAAAACTGCCGCTAAAATTTCAGGGGAATTGAAAGATGCTCAGCTTATTACAGCGGATATTCAAAATCTATTTCGAACGGATTTTGAATGATATATGGACTAGTACTACAAAGATCAAGGGTATTATGTTGAGCGGGTGGTTCGGGTGGCAGTGGGGTTGATCTGATCCTTTGGGGGGAACAGTACAGTGTAAGCGCTGGAAACAGAATGTTCGAAATGATACTGTTCTTAGGTTGAAAGCAGGAAAGCAAGTGCAGGGTATTATAAAAAACCTCATTACATAAGGACGGCGTTTTCGTATGTTGAAAAATTAATGTCAATGTTTAAATACTCTGAAAGAAGAAAGTCAGTGGAAGCAAAGAGTAAGGAAGCAACAAGTTCAACCGACTCGATTTGAAGAGCTACGAACATAAAATTAACATCCAGTTAGATCAGCTCCATAAAGGATGTAAATATTTGGGTAATTTATTAGTGGCTAATCCAAAATGGCGGAAGAGATTGACCATGTGGTGAACCCCACAAGGTTTGTTTGTTATCGAGACTAAGAACTATACTGGGGAGATTAAAGGTTCGCGTGAGGATAAGTCATGGACGGTGAGCATTCGTTTTAAGAGGTACAATCCTTTTATGCAAAATTACAGCCATATTCAAGCGATTAAGAGTCACATCTCCGACTACCAAAACAGCCGCTACATCTCGCTCATTTCGTATACAAAGTATTGCTGCTCAGCGTGGATCCGGAACTTAGAAAAATCCAGTCGGACGAACTGATTATGTATGTTGTTGAACTGTCCAAATAGTCCAGCGTAAAATGAACCGGATACTTGCGGAGATGACTGACGGATTCGGAAATCTAGAAGATTTATTAGGCGTTGAGTGATGCGAATACTACCGATCCGAATATTCGGGCTGAGCATGTGGAGAAAGCAGGGGAGTGGGGAATTGAAAGAAAGCATAATAGATTGTTTATGGGAAGGCTGTTCATGGGCAGTCTTCCCATACCCAATTTAGATTTGTTTAGAGTTTACTTGTCTTCGAAAAGCTCAAAGTCGGGTTGCAACAAATAACCCAATGGATACAGCTCTGGTTTCGCTGAGATAAGCGCCTTGATCAAAGTAATTTTCTTTTCTTCCGAAGGGTAGACGGTTACACCGAGTGCTTCGGGTTCAACGAATTGAATGATAAGATAGACGTCCTCCTTTCGGTTCATCGGACAAATCATATTATTTTTAGAAAATACCGAGCTATATTCATCAAGTAAGAAGATATGATAGGTTTGATTCCTCCAAAACGATTCGTATAGCCTGTATGACTGGCTTTCAATGTGCTTTATAAATTTCGTTGGAGACAATCCGATTTCATAGCCGGTAATGTATCCGGAACTGTCAAAATCGACTCCATATTCTGTTTCAAATTTCTCTTGATGATATCCGCTTCTAAATGAATAAGGGAGCATAGTCATGTTGTCGAGGTAGGTTCCCAGTTCCGGTTTCTTTTCAAAAGGTATTTGGATCTGGGAAATATCAATGGACTGACTTAATTTGCAGTTGGCTGGATGGGGTATTTTTCCAAATGGTGGTTGTAGATACACATAACCAATATGAGCATAGTCTGACTCAATGCAAGTGATTTTCATAGAACCTCCTTTATTAACTCGATAAGGTAATTTAGTTTCTTTCAGTATAAAAAATTATACGGTCCAAAGTTGTCATTAGTGATATTGTGTGATCAAGATTTAGACAGGAGACGAAAGACTAAATAACGTAATGATGTATACCATCTAATTCGCTATACTCAGGATATTAAATTTTTATAAGAAAGTTAATCCACGCTGTTGGAGCAAGAACTCCTGTTTAACATTTTTTATAATAAGCTCATTCAGATTTTTTTCAAAACCGTAATATCCCCATGATGATAATGTATCACGAACAAACTCTTTAATGATTTCATCTATATCAATGCTACCAACTATTACTGACTCCCAAGTCGAGTTACGCGACATAAGGTATACATCTGTCGATGATGCTGTAAAAACACCGTTGGTATTGATTCCTCCTTCAGGAGCATTGCTTAAAGCAATTCCTAGTCGTCCAAGGCTTTTACCTGTAACTATTGGACTATTAACGACCTGAATCACAGAGACTAAACACAGCGTAATAACCCATTCTAAAGGTATAGATAAGCTGTCTCCCCTCCATTGAATAATTACGACTCCAGCGTTAAAGTACTGAACTCGAAAGATGGGAATCATTGAATTATTTAATAGATTTGTTACTAACACATAATCTTTACCATATTGTTTATTAACATCACTTTGCGGAAATATTGTGTAAAGTAATTGAGTAGACCAATCTAGGACATGTTGCTTTTTATCAGTGTCAAAATGTGAATAACCATCATTATAATCGGCGACAATACTCAACCAATATCCGTTTGCGTTGGAATGACTTGCTTGCACGAATAATTCTTTAAAAATACTATTATTCGACGAAATTGGAATGAATTCATTATTATCATTTGATTGTAATATAGAATGGTTATTTCTATCTCTAGACAACTTTTGTGCTGTTACTGTAAGGTACTTGAAAATTAATTGCTTTAAACCATTGGTACTTTTGAATATATTGTAATATGAGGTTTCGCTAATTGATTGTTTATACTTTCTCAAAGCTTCGAGCTGAGGTGCATCAATGTTAGAGATTGAAGTACTCTTATCTGAGAAATATAATGCTACTGGTTTCCCAGCAGCAATAAATAGGTCGATTTCTTCTACTGTTCCAGAAATTGAGGTACCTGTAGAACTTCCAAGTTTAGACCAAAACATGGCTATCATAATATCCGAATCTTGAATGATCTGTCTATTTATACTTTCCTGAGGACGGATGTTTACTTCCGGGACAGTATCCATTTCCCACATCACTGGCTGAAAGATAATTTTAAAATTTTTTGAATGTTCGGCATTCCATTGGAGGACAGTTTCTCTTACTTTCATTCTCTCATTTTTTAAGTCGCTAGGTGAAGCGATTACTACTTCATATACCTGAACTTCGTATGCCATACTCCCTCAGCTCCCTATTTGATCATAATGTAATAGTACCAGATAATGGCTATGAATTGGAAATTAAGCCTTAATCTCAATCGTGATTAGGAGTTAATTCGCAAGATTTGCCCGCGCAGGGCAAATCAATAGTGAGCGTCCGTTTGAAGTGATAATGCTGTACTCTTTTGACGAATCATAATTATTTATAACACTGTATCAACAGACACTCGTTGTAAAAAATATAATAGGCATTTTTACTTCAGCTGTCTCAACGGTTTTTGGAATCCATAGAAAAATGTCTTGAATTATAACATCATAGATATAACAGCCCTCATTTTGTGGTTGCTAACCTAATCCACTATAAATTTTCTGTATGGAACATTGACTGTTTACTATTTACTTTAAAAGCATGTGCAGAATGTGACTTTTATGGAGAAAGATGTTGAAAGCGAGAAATGATAAAATGGGGCCGATCTGAGATGCTTTAATTAATGCAGTCTTTTTGGGAGTATCCCTAGATTATAAGCTATGCATTCACCACGCAACAATTAAATCCGGCCTCAGCCACAACAGAAGCGAATGGATGCTGGTTTTTCCGAAAAAATGCAGTAATTGAATCATCATAACTGCCTCAAGGAACAAAAAAGAGAGTATCTATATGTTCGCTCAATCTATACTCCTCCCGACCATGATGGAGAGGAGCTTTCTTTGAGCTTCGAGATTTTCCAGGATTGGTTAATTGTCTCCCAAAGAGATCACTTTTGGGACTGGCCCAAAATTACTTCTGAGATTTTCTAACGTAAAGATAAGTAACGATGGCAATCAACCGAGATTCAGAAGATTCTTGGACTGAAAATACGGAACCAACCACTATTTCTCCAAAGTTCTCTCTCATAACCCTCAACCAAAACCGAAGCTTTAAGCTGGAGCGCCCTTGCTAATGAAGTAATCGTGAACAGAGAGGCGCATTTTCTCCGTTCTCCAGCTCACTAATATAAGACCGGTCGACGCGGGAATAGACGCTCAACTCATCTTGAGTGAGCTTTTTTTCTTTGCGGATTTTACGCAGGGCTCAGCCGAAAGCAACCAATTCTATGGATTTCTCACTATGATTAGTCACGTTATAACTCCTTATTGGATAGTTGAAATAATCATAATTGCTATAGCATCGACTTCACTTGCCCTCTGAAACATACCATTCTATTTTGAAAAATAAAGCAAAGATAAGATACATTCTCTTTTTTAGACAATCTCTGCAGATTTTGTAAAACAATTTATAAACAAAGAGTATCTTACATATTAAGGAGGCTTTACCTCCGGTGTGAAGGGAGAGAGCGTAATGAGAAAGTTTGAGACACTAACCTTATTCGCAACTGCAGCACTGGGGATATCCATGTTCATTGGAGGACATAATCAGGCACTGGCCTCTAGCATCAAGGTGATCGGGAAGAATGGCCCCATTTACTCAGATGTTGCACCTTACTTAACGCAGGGAACATGATGGTACCGAAAATATCATTTGGAAAGCTTGGTCTAAGCAATCTCAATATGTCTTGGGATAATATCCGCAAACAGGTTAGGATCTAATATCGAAAAGAAGTGATCATGTTCTTCAAGGTTAACGAAAAGTATAGGATTATCGGAGATGAGGGGACTCCATTAGCGCAGCCTGCCCAGATAAAGAATGGAAGGGTCATGGTTCCTATAAGCTTCGTTGGAGAGGCGTTGGGTGAACCGGTGGCATGGGATGCAAAGACTCAAACGGTAACCGGTGGGAGTTTAACGGTAAGTAGTCATGCTAAAAGTGCTCTCACCTTGGAGCGAATCCGGGTCCTCTCTCTACCTCGTGTGAGCTTAAAGGAACAGATTAATGCGGGTGGATTAATGACGGTGATCTGCTATTTCCCTGTAGGAAAAGCGGATGAGTATTTTGTGAAAGAGGAAAACCGAATTGATTATTATAAAGTGCAGCCAAGCTTGAAAGGGCCTTTTGTATATTATAAAAACTTTGGAGCTATCGCAGCTGTATTTTATGGCATTATCAATGAGCAGGGAAAGGCCATACAGATAGGTGAAGCGGATGGTAACAAAGGGGTTATTGTATATTGTAGACATCCCTGAGGAAAAGAATTATACGAGAAATTAATTGCTATACGGCGTTGTATACTTCGAAATATCTTTGAACGGGCTGCGGAAATTGCTGAGCTGAAATTAGAGAAAGAAGAGGTTGTCATCCAGTTGCATGAGCAGAGACGTGCGGGTTCAGTGAAGGTGGAGCTGGATCATGAGCAGGTGGATTTAGTGAAGCGGGTGATAGGGATTCGGTGGACGATATAATTTCGTTATCTAATAGTTGATCTTTACACATGAGGCTGATTGGCATTCCAATCAGCTTTTTTACTATGCTAGATAATTTACTTATGATTAAAGATCGCTTTTAGCACATTCTTTGCCATAGCGATCTGCTGAGGACTTTGTTGTTCGAGCAAATGCACTATTTCTTGAAGATCAGCTTGCGATTCTTCGTTACTCTCTACATTGGTATAGGTGAAGAGTTGAGATATATCTACCTCTAATGCCTCAGCAATCTTGGCTAGATTTAATAGAGCCACGTTTTTTTCTCCTCGTTCGATTTGTCCTATATATGAAAAATGAAACCCGCCTTTTTCCCCGAGGGCTTCTTGCGTTAATCCCTTTTCTTTTCTCAAATCACGTAGACGAGCACCTAATCGAAGAAGGATCTCTTTATCCATCATCATTCCACACCTCTCTACTAAAAAGTGTAGATAAAATCACAACAGCTATACACCAGTGTTTGAATATTGAAAATAATATTTATAGATATTAATCTGGTGTATAATGGTAAATATAAGTATTTCCACGATCCACGAATTCATAACATCCGAGGCAATGTTTTCAATATGAGTCGTTCAAAACCGAAGTGGGAGCTGAAGTATGTGGATAAGCATTCAACCTCCATGGATAATGGCACAGATACGATGAATAAGACGTCAAGATTACAGAGAACAGGACTATTCAAACGAGAATTATTAATAAGTTACTTGATCGCTCACAGATTTATATGGATTCGGCATTTCGTTTTATAAACCAATCCTCAGCTCATATTTGCATTGTGTTAGGCGATCGAGCATTGGATTCTATGCTGACGGCGCTGTATATAAAAGAAAACAATTTCACTTATCTTCCTCATTCACTATCCCTAGATGATGTGGCTCGGCTTACAGCTGAGGATTCTGGCTTTGATTTGGATGCTGTGATGTTTATTCAGTCCATTCACTTTCTGGCAAGCTTCAAAGACACTGCTCTCCTTCAACAAATCCAAATCACTCATCTTAAGAGGTTGTTAAGGAGAGTGGACGATGTATTAACTCTCTTATCACGAAGGATTGCAAGCCATGGCTCGGAGGAGTACCGTTCCATATTTTCCAATTAAGATGTCCCATACTTCACTCAAGTGAAGTTAATAATGATAATTAATGCTCAAGGAAAATATCGGTAGCCAGTTAGGAACGGCTTTCCGTCAACAGGTAAAGGTTATCTCTCAGCCATACGTTGAAGACAAAGGGCAGTACGAATATGACACACTGGAAAATCGCATTCATCCGAATTGGAAGGCTGGGGAAGCGGCAGACTGCTGAATGCATTCCGGTCAAATACTGTTTGAAGCGTTTTGGAAATCGAAGCTGGAACAAGACGGGACAGCTTATTGTTTTAGGAACATTAGAAGAAGAATGATTTGGAGACACAGTGGAGGATGACGAAGCGTGTGTAGAGGGTATTTTTATCCGTTCTCCAGCGCACTAATTTAAGACCGATCGACGCGAAAAAATGCTCAGCTCATCTTGAGTGTCTGTCGCATAGACTTCTTTTATCCTCTGAACATACCATTCTGTTTTTGAAAAGATAGGTCTATGGATTCACCCATAGAGATGGGGTATAACATTTGAACTAGATTAATTCTCTCAAATGCAATTTTTAATGATATAATACTTAAGGGAAATGTTGGTAACTAGTCTTATTGGAGAACAATCGCATCGAATTGAATAGAAAATAGTTTGAGCGTGCTTTTAATCATATGAATTTAGTAGTAAAAGGAGAACGGGTTTTGGCAAAAACTTATAAAGCTAGAGGGCATCAAATCGCAACTGGTTTGAGGGCCTTGTTTGCAATTATTGCATTGTCGTTATTTTTGTTGTTCCCCAAATTACACTGGGGAGTTTTTATTGGTGTTTTTGTCGCAGGTCTTATTATTGGTCCATTGGTAGGGGAATTGTGGGTAGAAATGAAGAGAGCCCAGAAGAAATCCGGGGGCAAACAGCGTAGCACAACTCGGAGGACCCCAGATTCAAAAAGTAACAAAACACAGCAAGTTGCTGCTAAAAATTCAGGAAGATTAACAGATGCTCAGCTGATTACAGCGGATATTCATAGTCTATCTGGAACGGATTTTGAAAGATTGATGGAGTTATACTATAAAAATCAAGGGTATTCTGTTGAGCGAATTGGTGGAGCTGGAGACCATGAAGTAGATTTGATTTTACGTGGAAAAGAAGGATATAAGATAGCAGTTCAGTGTAAAAGGTGGAAGCAGAATGTAGGGAACGATATTGTACTTAGATTAAAGGCTGGAAAACAAGTGCATGGATGTTACGATGCATGGGTGGTCACTACGAGCAATTTTACTGAAAAAGCTAGGGAGGCCGCGGAGGGATTAAACATCAAACTGATTAACGGGATTGCGCTTGAGAATAAGCTTAATTCATGGAAGAAGAAAAAGCGGGTTTAGTAAAACCCCAATACATAAGAATGGAGCTTTTGTATGTTGAAAAAATTAACATCCATGTTTAAATCCTCTGAAGCGCCAAAGAAGAATCAAGCACAAGCAAAGAGTAACCCCAAACCATCTGGAAGCAGCACGAAGCCTAAAGTTCAACCGACTCGAATTGGAGAGCTCGGTGAGCATAAAATTAATATCCAGCTAGATCAACTCCCTAAAGGATGCAAGTATTTGAGTGATTTATTGGTAACCAATCCGAAATCGCGTACGGGGTATTCGCAGATCGACCATGTGGTGATCACCCCGCAAGGTTTATTTGTCATCGAGACCAAGAACTACAACGGAGAGATTAAGGGAACGCGTGAGGATAAGTCATGGACTGTAAGCAACCGTTTTAAGATGTACAATCCGTTTATGCAAAATTATGGCCATATTCAAGCGATTAAGAGTTACCTCTCCGACTACCAAGGCAGCCGATACATCTCGCTTGTTTCGTTTACGATGCGTTGTCGGTTCAGTGTAGATCCTGAGTTGAGAAAAATTCAGTCGGACGAACTGATTGTGTATGATGTGGAGCTGTCTGAATATATCCAACGTAAAATGAACCGAATTCAGGCGGAGAAGGCTGATATGGTTCTGACGGATTCGGATATCCAGAAGATTTATCAGGCGCTGAGTGATGCGAATATTACTGATCCGAAGATTCGGGCAGAACATGTGGAAAAGGCGGGGAGTGTGGGGAAGAAAAAAAGAGTAACGAGATAAAGCACAGCAATTAAGATTAAGACATTGTACAAAAAAGTATTTTTTGTAAAATGATTCTTTTTAGATAAAAAAATAATACTTAGGGGAGAGTTTTTTGAAGCTTACAAGTTTAGAGATAGAGAACTTTCGGAATTTCGAAAAGGTAATAGTAAGTTTAACGAATCAAAATGTTATATTTGGAATGAATGACGTTGGTAAAACCAATTTTATGTTTGCACTAAGATTTTTATTAGATAAAGAAGTAAGGAAAAATGGGTTCAAGGCATCGGATTATTATAAAAACAACACGGAAGTGAGCATTAAAATTACATTAGGAGTTGACTTGTCGGATCGAACTCACAATGATGATTCAAAACATATTATTTCTAAAGTTGGTGGAGCGAGATCTAGTGATGAGTTAAATAAGTTCTATTTTCAAATTGAAGGTGTTTACGATAAAAGCGAAGATGTTGGTATTCCTAAAATTTACTGGGGAAATAAATTGGAGGAGTTAATAGAAATCAATCAAAATGGGATATTCAGCAGTCTTGATAATCTATTCAAGGTTGTATATGTCGACCCTACTATAGATTTGGAAAAGACCTTTTCTAAGAACCGTAATAGGTTATTTAACCAGGCTAAATTAGATGATTCGGATATTTCTATATCGAATGAAATAAAAGAACTGGCTACAACATTAAACAATAAAATAAGTAGCATGAGTGTAATTCAAACTTTTCAGTCGACTATTACTGATGAATATAAGAAGTTGAAAAACGAGCGTATAAGTATTGAGATGAAATCGGAACTCTCCATTAATGGGTATTTCAATAATTTAATTCCTTATATTAAAAGGGACAATGATGAAAATATTTATCCAACTTCAGGTGATGGCAGAAAAAAAATATTAGCATACTCTTTATTAAATCACTTAATACAGTTACAAGAAGGAAACAAAATCATTATTTATTTAATTGAAGAGCCAGAAAATAGTTTACATAGATCGATGCAAATTGCCTTATCCAAACAATTGTTTAGCTCAAAAGTTTATAATTATTTTTTCTTATCAACGCATTCATCAGAATTACTTTACGAAATGGATAACGCTTCCTTAATTAGGGTTTATTCACACAGTGGTACTACTTGTGAATCTTATATTTATCGTGTAGATAATGAGTATAAAAATGTAAAAAAAGAGCTGAATCGCTCCTTGGCAATAGCCTTATTTGCAGATAAAGTCTTGTTAGTAGAAGGGCCTTCGGAAAAAGTACTATTTGAAAAAGTATTAGAGGAAGTTCATCCCACTTATGAATTAAACGGCGGCTTTATATTAGATGTTAGTGGAATTAAATTTAAGCCATACGTAAAAGTGCTGCGTGGTTTGAATATTGCTGTGATTGTTAAAACGGATAATGATCTGAAGTCAAAAAGAAATCAGCCTACAAAATTTGATTTAATAGGTATCCAAAGGTGCTTGAATCTTCTGGAAGGCAATAAAGATAATGAAGTCTCTTTAGAAGCGGTTGAAATTAATTACTTCAGAGAAAATAAGCAAGGAAAAAAGGTTTACAAACCAAGTGAAAAAGATCAAATGATTAAAGAGAAAAAACTGGAACTATATAGAGAATATGAAACTCAAATTAATTTATTAAAAGATAATGATATTTATTTATCAAAAATTGATCTAGAGCATGACTTATACGATGTAATTGGTCAAAAGATGGAGACAGTACTAGGTTCTGAACCAATTAAATATCTACAAGATCATAAATTGATTAATATGATTGAACTAACAAATCAATTATCAAAAAAAGATTGTTTGAGTGTTATTAAGCATCCTTTATTTGAAGCATTAAGAAAGTTGGTGTCAGATGAGATCGAAATTGGTTGATCAGGAGGCAAGGGATAACATTTTAAAAGACGATAATAGCATATTAGTCTCAGCTAGCGCTGGTTCTGGGAAAACTACGATAATGGTTAAAAAGATGTGTATTGAATTAGACCAATTAACAGATCACAGAACTATAGCAGCTATTACGTTTACAGTTAAGGCAACGGATGAAATAAAAAGGAAAGCTCAGCAGTCAATAAAGAAACCATTTGTAGTTATGACAAATGATTCATTTATAGAGAATGAAATAACGAGACCATTTCTTAAAGATGCGTTTGGCCCAGACTTTTCTGGTGATTTTTCTGTTGAATACGGAAACCAGTATAAATTTACGGTTGCTACACAAGGTTTAGAGCAACTCAAATCAAAAAATATTCTTGGATCTTTTAATGACAATAAGAATAATTTTAAATTTAAACTTGCTCTTGCCATAATAAAAAGGTCAGTAGCGGCTCAAGAATATATTAAATCTAAATATGCTACTCTTTTTATAGATGAATACCAAGATTCAGATAAAGATATGCACCAATTCTTTATGTATTTAAAAAATGAGCTAAATATAAAAATTTTCATAGTGGGTGATGCAAAGCAGGCAATTTATTTGTGGCGTGGAGCTGTGAGTAACATCTTTGAAATTTTAGCAAGAGAGAGCTTTAACAGTTATGAGTTGGTGACAAATTTTAGATGTCATAAAGAAATCGAGAATTACGCAAATTTATTTCATAATACACGATATTATGAAAATCAAGATAATATGGTTAATAATGTTATCTTGATAAAATATCCATCTAGAACATTTACTAATATCCCAAAAATATTATCAAATTTAATTGATGAAAATACTATCAATCTAAATAAAGAAGTGACGATTATCTCCAATGTTAATAATCATGCAAAGAGAATTGTCGAATTATTAAATAGTAATGGCTACGATTTTGTGTTTATTCCCAGAACCCCTATTGATGAGGGATTACCGAATGGCTATCTTCTAAAAGAGCTGGGTATGTTCGCTAAAAACACGACTTATACCATTTATGATTTTATGGAAAAAATAGGGGTTGACGAAAGACCACAGACTAGGGTTGAAATCAATAAGATCATTAGCAGTTTGAAAAAGGCAGACAATTTAGTTGTGACAAAAATAGAAGAAACAATTAGTAACCTTGCTAGTTACTTAGGAATAACAGTTGGACCAGATGAAGTAACAAAATTTTGCCAAAGTGTTTGTGATCCACAATATGAAATGGCTTTTCAGATGATGGAAAAAAAACACAAAGTTATGACGGTCTACGCATCAAAAGGATTAGAATTTGATCAGGTAATTAGTTTCGCTCGTTATTATAATATTCATAATAATGATGATGTACAGAATCATTATGTCTGTGTAACAAGAGCAAAAGAAAAATTTATAATGATGATCGATACAACAGAATACCATGATCATGTACTAAGCACTGCTTTGACATATGGTTTAAGTGATTCTAGCAGGTTGTTTAGGTACATTGACAATGAATTATGATGGAATTTTGCTTGATAATTCCAATTTAGAGAACAATATGAGCGCTACCCAATTCTTTGAAATTTTAAGTTAGACGAGTTTCTAGGAAGAACTAAAAGAAATTGGTGGAAAGCGCACAAACTTACTTATTTGTTAACATCGCCTTAACGCCTATTTTCCGAGATAGATGTCTTATACCTATCTTAGAAGATTCTCTAAGTGGAACAACCTATTATTCCTCCAGTTTCCTCTTATGCCCTCAGCCAAAACCGAAGCTTTAACCTAAAGCGCTCTTGCTAATGAAGTAATCATCAGCAAAGATGGCGCTTTTTCTCCGTTCTCTAGTTCACTAATATGGATGATCTGAGCAGGTAAGGAACCACAGAATATGGCATTATAACACATATATTGGTAAAATACGCTCGAATCCCGGACCTCGATCTTATATCTAACGGGAATAAATTGTGCTTTAACTACTAAGAAACTAAATTTTTTCATTATATTCAAATAATTGGGTTCATATTGGTATAAATATAATAATTGCCAAAATTTATGGAAATTTAAATTTAAGTAATATATAATAAAATATGTAATAAAATTACAATTTGATTTAAGGAGGAATTTGAATGAAGACATCAAGAAAGTTAAAGATTAAAATCTATGGTATTCTATCACTAGCAATAATTGGTGGCATGTTGACTTCAGTTTCATCGGTATCAGCGGGTTCGGGAGCGAGTGCAAGTGCTAGTATGTGGGAAACCAGTGGCTATTTAGAAGGCGGAGTTACTGTTTTTGCTGGTCACGATTTTGTACCAGGTACAATTAGGGCATATTATGAATTATATAGAGACGGTACCTTTCTTGGATCGAAGCAAGCTGAAAGTACTAATTACTATCTTGATAAATCTGCTACTGCTCTTATTACAAGTAAGACCCACAGTCAGTCAGGTCTGTATACAATGACATGGGCAGGTCGAGTAGGAGGCTACTATTGGAATGGTAGTGATTGGACTGACGCTGGAGAAGAAAGTTTTTACTTAAATTAACTATTTTTAAGAAGGAGTGTAATAAATGAGAAAAATGAAAAGCAAATTTATAATCCTTACAGTTGTAATTCTAGTTTTAATAACTGGCACGAGTGTATATGCAAGTAATACAATTTCTACTCTTTTTCCAACTATAAGTTCTGAACACCAAGATCGGGCAAAAGAAGTTCAAAATCGATTAACAGAGTCATGGACCAAAGGGCGGGATATAATATTAGAGAGCGAAGGTGGAAAGGCTTTTGCAACCAATGTCAAAGATGAAGATTTGTCAAAATGGACATTTATAGATTTTACTCAACTTCATGAGAAGTTATCTTCCTTTTCCAATCAAGAACGATCTTCTTTTTTAGACGCTTTTTATAGTGAGGATAGAAAAAATAATCTTGACGTTGGCGATTATATGCCAGCTGTACTTATAAATCCAGATGAGTCACAAGCTCTAGTTTACTGGGAAAAAGCCAATGGTTTATATGCTGTGATGGATTTGAAAACTAAAAGTGGTGACTCGGATTCTTGGTATGTAAATGGAGTTGAAATTGTAACCCCTTAATATTTAGGAAGATGAATGGCCCGCCAATAAAAGTATTAATCGAAAAGAATGCGCCCCGTAGGGCGCATTTTTATTTTTTAGAAGCAGAGAATGCGGGTAATTTCTTTCGGCTTCTCTCCGTTTGGGCATGGAACATATCAGGTTTATTCTCTTTATAATCTGGCAACAAAACCAACCCCTCGCAAACATTGCGCAACCAATCAAAAAATGCGACTTGCTTAAAATCCGATGCTGCATGCTTGCCTCAAACCATCCTACATCGTGCACCTAACCCCAACACCCCCTTCCCGCTTACCCCCCCCCCACCCCCGAAAATATTGCTCACCCCATCAAAAAATGTTGCTTGCCTGAAATCCGGGGCTCGGCATATCATGAGTCCATGCGGAAGCGGGCCTGCAAGTTCCGTCGAGATCATCAGGGAAGGGGAAGATCATGAGAGCCATTCGTCAGCCGAATCAGCGAAAATCTTTTCGAGTGCGTGACAACCTCCAGCTGTACTTAATAATGCTTCCCGTTCTGGTTCACATTTTTATTTTCAGCTACATTCCGATGTACGGGATTCTGATCGCGTTTCAGAATTACTACCCGGGCAAACCGTTTCTATCCCTGCACGGAACCGATTGGGTCGGCTTTCAGCATTTCATCGACTTCTTTAACGGCCCGTATTTCGGGCGATTGATGCGGAACACGTTTTTGCTCAGCTTTTATTTTCTGGTGTTTGGCTTCTGGGTGCCGATCCTGTTTGCGCTGCTGCTCAATGAACTGAAAAGCGGCGTATTTAAAAAATACGTGCAGACGGCAAGCTATTTGCCCCATTTTATTTCGAATGTGGTCGTGGCGGGGATGGTGCTGTCTTTTATCAATACGGACGGCATCGTGAACGCCATCGTCAAGCTGTTCGGCGGCACGCCGGTGGCGCTGAATACGGAGCCGGGGTATTTTCCGGCGATTTATACGATTACGAGCATTTGGAAGTCGTTTGGGTGGAGCAGCATTTTATATTTGGCCGCCATGTCCTCCGTGGACCCGCATCAATACGAAGCCGCGAAGATGGACGGGGCCAACCGCTTCAAGCAAATGCTCCATATTACGCTGCCGGCCATCCGGCCGACGATTTTTATCCTGCTGATTTTTGCGATTGGCAATTTGCTGTCGGCCAACAGCGAGTTTATTTTGCTCATCTATAACCCGATGGTGTACGAGACGGCCGACGTCATCGGCACGTACTTATACCGCGACGGCCTGCTGGGCGGCAATTTCAGCGCAGGAACGGCCGTGGGACTGTTTATCTCGATCATCAATTTCACACTGCTGTACACAGCCAATACGCTCAGCCGTAAATATTCCGATTACGCCTTATGGTAAGGGGGAGTCCCATGGCCGCCTTGGTCAAAAGAAATCCGAACACCATCAAGCAAGGCTCGGTTGTCGTCGACGTCGTGTTGTATGCGCTGGCGCTCGCCCTTTGCTTAATCACGCTGTATCCTTTTTATTTCGTGATCATTATGTCCATCAGCAATCCGACGGAAGTCGCGGCCATGAATGTGTTCTGGTATCCGAAAGGATTGTTCCTCGATTCGTACAAGCTGATCGTCAGCGATACGAAAATGTGGTGGGCTTATTCCAATACGTTGATCTATGTGAGTGCGGGTACGATTTTAAACTGTCTGACGGCCGTGCTCGGCGCCTATCCGCTCACCGTTCGCAATCTGATGGGCAGGAAATGGGTCGTGTCGTACCTGCTGATCCCGATGTATTTTGGAGGCGGCCTCATTCCGTCCTACCTGCTGGTGAACAAGCTTGGACTGTATGACACGATGTTCGCGGTCATCATTCCGGGGATGGTCAGCATTTGGAATATCATCCTGGTGCGGACGTTCTTTGCCAACATTCCGGACGGGCTGAAGGAGTCGGCCTTTATCGACGGCGCTTCCCATTTGCAGCTGCTGTTCAGGGTCATTATCCCGATATCCAAGCCGATCCTGGCGGTCATCGCCATTTATTCGGTCGTGGGTATCTGGAACAGTTGGTTCGACGCGCTGGTGTATTTGCCGAATGAGAAGCTGCATCCGCTGCAAATGTACCTGTACCGGGTCGTGGTCCAGCAGTCGGTCGATTTGAAGATGCTGTCGATGGAGGATGCGAAAAATGCGGTCGCCAACATGCTCTCGAACATCCAACTGAAATACGCCATCATCGTCTTTACGACGTTACCCGTCATTTTTACATATCCGTTCTTTCAGAAGTATTTCATCAAGGGAGCGCTGCTGGGTTCATTAAAGGAATAGGCTAGGCCATCCGAAGGGGGAAGAGTTGTATGAAAAAAAGGAAAAAACCGTTCATGTCTGCCATCGTCGCCGTTGTTCTCATCGCTTCTGTAACCGCTTGCAGCGGGGGAGACGGCAAACTAGAAGAAGCTGACAGCAACGCCCCGGCCGGGCAGCAGTCCGCCAAGCTGAAGCTTCTCGGGCCGACCGGTTCGAACAAATTCATCAAATTCGAGGACAGGGAGAAGTACCCAGTCTGGAAGGAAGTCGACAAGCTGCTGACCGATGCGAACCTGCAGCTCGATTACGAGCTCGTTCCGAACGAGCAGTATAACGTCGTCATCAAAACGCGCATGGCGTCCGGCTCCAACCTTCCGGATATCGTCAACATTTCGGCGCTGGACAATACGACGGTGCTCAATCTGGCGAAGCAGGGCGTGCTGCTGGACCTGAATCCGCTGATCGAGAAGTACAGCAACGGGAACATCAAGAAGATGTATGAGCAGGAGTTCCCATATGCGAAAAAGACGACAACGACGTCGGACGGGAAAATGTACTGGTTCAGCGATCTGCACAAAAAGACGTATCAAGGCACCGATCCGGCTCCGGTCTCCTTAACGATGCTCCTCCGCAAGGATTGGCTCGATAAGCTGAGCCTTCCGGTTCCGACAAGTGCGGAGGAATACTTACAAACGCTGAAGACGATGCGCGATAAAGACGCCAACGGCAACGGGCAAAAGGATGAGGTGCTCGTCTACGATCCGGGTGCTTTCTCGGGACCGATCGCGCAGTGGTTCGGGCTGGGAACCAGCATTTCTTCCGTGGATGTGGAGAACAAGAAGGTGGTATCCCCGTGGTACCAGGACGGCATCAAGGATTACTTCCGCTACCTGCAGCAGCTGGTGAAGGAAGGCGTGCTCGACACAAGCCTGATCGGGGCGACAGGGGAGCAGAAGCAGCAGAAGATGACGGAGAACCAGGTTGCTTCCACAGGAGATTACAATCTGGAGACGTATCTGGAGCCGACGATCAAAGGAGGCGGGGAATATCTTCCGCTCATGCCGCTGCAAGCGGTAGACGGTATTGCGCCCGCAGCCCAAATTGAGCCGCCGTTTCTGGTGTGGCAGAAATACGCGATTACGAAAGACAGCAAAAACGTAGAAGCGGCGATCAAGTATTTTGACACGATCTATTCGGATAAGTACGCCGAACTTCTGTATTGGGGAATCGAAGGACAAACCTATAAAAAGGATGAGAGCGGAGCGAATGTATTCATCAACAATGCCTCGGACGAAGAGCTGGCCAAAACGGGCCAGGTCCCCGGGCTCCGGTTGTTCGGCGATACGGTGTTCCCGCGGGTTCAGTTCGCGAACCTCGAATTTGAGCTGTCCGGCGTACCGAAATACAAAGCCGACAATGAGATCAATATTCTGAAATACAAGCCGTATTTCGTCAATATGAACGACAACTATTTGGCGATTCCCGACGATCAGCAGCTGGAAGCGAAAACGAAAATTTTGACCAATCTGAACACGTATTCCACGGAGCTTGCAACCAAGCTGGCTTTGGGGCAAAAATCGCTCGACAACTGGGATCAATATATGGCCGATCTGAAAAAGCTGGGGCTGGACCAGCTGCTTGAAATCGATCAGCAACTGCTCGACAGATACAACAGCATCCAGTAACGTTGACTGTAACCGTATGACTTTGGAAAATAGCAGGCTCCATTTCGCTTTGGAGGCTCTGCTGTTTTCCTGTTTTTGCTTATCTAATGGGGGAGGGGTAGTCTGTGCGCAATGGCAGCTTCGGAAGCGGCACGTTTCGTAAAATTCTGTTGTCTTATACCGCGATTTTGATCATCCCGATTATTGTGTTCAGTGCATTAAACGTGCAGCGGAACATCGTCGAGGAGAAACGCCGGCAGCATGAGGAACATGCTTTGGACGCCAAGCGGATCGCCGATCTGGTGGATAATAAACTGAATGAGCTCAAGACCTTGGGCAAAACGCTGAGCAACGAATCCTGGGTGAAGAAGCTGATGCAGGATACGAATGTATACGATCAGGAATTCGATATTACCAAGATGCTGGACATTCGCACCAGTCTCGGCAACAGCGTGAGTTCGCAGGGGATTCTCTCGTTTGGCATGGTGGTGTTTCCGGAGCAGCAGAAGGCGATGACTTCGTGGGGAATGTTCCCGCTGAAGGAATTTTTTCAATCGATTGTCGCATTCGACGAAGCTGCCGAGCAGCAGCTGCAGAGCTCCTTTGCGCAGCAGCAGTATTTTACCATGATGCCTCCGGTCAGCATGAAGCTGTGGGGCAGCGATAAACGCGTGATTCCGGTACTGCAAAGCCTGGAGGTGGTGAATCATCCGCGTGCGGTTTTAGTATTGTTTATTGATAGCGCTTACTTTTCAGAGTATATGCACCGGTTTGGAGGGATTGAATCGCAGGAGATCGTCATGACGTCCCGGGATGCGCTGATTTACAGCCAAGTCCGAAATGATCCGGCAGCCCGCGGCGGTGCGGCTTCCTACCCCATTCATTTGTCGTCGGAGGCCAGTGATGTGCAGTATGCGATCTCCTACACGGACAGCAGCGTCATCGGCATCGGCAATTTGTTCAGCTCGCTGGCGGCCATCCTGATATCCATCGTTATTGGCGCGTTAATGGCTTATCTGCTGGCCAAAATCAGTTACCGTCCTCTCGGGGCTCTGCTGAGCAAGCTGAGCGCCGCGGCGCGGGTGGAGGATTCCCGAAGCGGCAAGGTGACGGGTTCCGAATACAATTTTATCGAAAAATCGTTCGACCGGCTGCTGCACGAAAACCGCAAGCTTCAGCAATCGATGCAGGATTACGAAAATGCTGCCAAGTCGAATTTGTATCTTCGTCTGCTCAAGGGATATTTTATGGACGATCAGCAGAAAAATGAGCTGGGCAAACTGGGGATCGCTTATACCGAGGACATGTATTACTGCACGATGCTGGTCAGCTTCCACGCCATTCGCGACTTTTCCGACTTCGAGAAAATCCGGAAGATCGAAATGCTGATGATGGTGATCGTGGAAAAAGCGATGAGCCGTTACGGGCTGGACTATGCGCTGTTCGAGGTTACGAACGCAGACAAGGCGATGATCGTGTCCTCCGGGCAGCCGTTTGGAGACGATGATATGCTCGAGCGTATCGCTGCCGAAATGGCCGGCGAAATCGAGCGGCTGAGCGGATTTCATCCCGATATTTTATACGGAGGGGTTGAGCAAGGGCTGGTCGGCATCAGCAAATCGTATTACACGGCCAATGAAAGACTGCGCTACACCATATTCTCGCGTGAGCATTTTCAGGTGCTGCAGGAGGAGACGATGCAGGCCGGCGTCGATTACTATTATCCGACGGATTGGGAAGTGCAGCTCATCAATAACCTCAAGATCGGAAACCTGGATACGTCCCTGCAAATTCTGCATGAAATCCATGCCGAGAACGACAAGCGCGAGCTGGCCGAGGCCAGCGTGAGCCGGCTGCTCTCCCTGTTGATGGAGACGATGCTGCGGGTGCTGCATGAGCTGAATCTGGATACGGATATCTACACGAAGCAGTTTTGCAGCCGGGCCAAAGCGGCGAACATCGAGGACATGTGGAGCTATATGTTTGAAGTCGGCACGCTCATTTGCGAGCGGAAGCGGTATGCCAACACGTCTTCGGCCGTGTCGGCCGGCACCGAACTGCTGCAATATGTGAATGACAACTATTCGAGCGCGGACATTTCGTTAAAGCAGCTGGCGGAGATGTATCATATGTCCCTATCGAAGGTGTCCAAAATATTCAAAGAGGTGACCGGCATCAACTTCTATGATTATGTATGCCGTCTGCGCATGGAGAAGGCAAAAGAACTGCTGCGGGAGCGAAGCTGCGGCATCGATCACGTCGCGCGCACGGTGGGCTACGAGAATGTGTATTCCTTCAAACGCGCCTTTGCGCGGTATGAAGGCATCAAGCCTGATGAGTATGCGGAGTCGGCGGAATGCCGGTGAGATAAAATAAAGAGACCTTAGCTCATTGCTATGGTCTCTGGTCTCTTTATCGTCTCACTCACTTCAACTATCCGTTTACGACCTGCCGCTGAACCGTTTGATCGCTTCCTCCGTCACTGGCGTGAAAAGGTTAATCAGGTTGCCGTCGGGATCCCGAAACAGCACAGCACGGTTCCCCCACGGCATTGTGGTTGGCTCCTTGACCCACTCGTTGACAAACGGCTTCAAGCGCTCGTATTCGGCGTCGACATCGTCGACACGGAACTCGAGGATGACCGTGTGATTGTCGGCCGCCACGGCGGAACCAGCGCCGAACAGCTGCACCGTCTGGGAGTGGCCGATCGCCAGAGTACACGATGACCCAACGATTTCGGCGAATACGGGCGCGGGGCGTTCCGCCGACACGCCCATGACTTTCTCATAAAACCCGACAAGACGATCCACGTCGTCGGTAATGATGCGTACAGAAGCAAAATTCATGAAATACCATCCTTCCTATAATCCATGATACAGAACCGTATATTATCATTTTGGGTCATAAACCTTCGTATTGATCTCCCATTCCTTACGGTTACATACTCCGAGTATAAAAAAACGCTACTGACAACAGTATGTCAGTAGCGTTTTAACATTCGTTTTTTGAACTAACGGCAGTGGAGTTATGTTCATTGAGCCGATTGGGCTTTTATTCCATGAACGAGCGCTCGTTCGTGATATCGTATTTTAGTATGTCCATTCTCATTCTGTTTCCCCATTTATTTAAAAACGGCGCCGACTCATGTCTTTCAACATGGGCCGACAGCGATTCTTGATCTTGCCACCGCTGGACCGTCAGCATGCGTCCGGCGCGCGCATCTTCCGTAGTAAAGGCATAAAAGAGACATCCCTTTTCAGCTCTCGTGCTGGAAACGACGGACTGAACGTCTGCAGTAAACTCATTCACATCAGACGGATTTAGGTGAACGTAACCCATGAGTATAATCATGGTTACACGACCGTGAGCACAATCTTGCCTTGAATGTGCCCACCGGCTGCACGTTCATGCGCCTTGCGAGCATCGGCAAGTGGAAACGTGCTGTCGATAGCGGCGCGAACCGTCCCGGCATCAAGCAAGCGCCCTAATTCCGCCAGCTGCGGGCCGTTTGAGCGCACTTGGGTCATCGATACCGTTACACCCAGTTTCGCGGCCTCATCGGCATCGGAGAAGCCTAGGAACACGGGGAACAAAGCGCCGCCACGCTTGAGCGTACGCAAGAAACGACCGGTGGTCGGACCGCCGAGGGTATCAAGGACGAGATCCATGTCATGCACGACGTCCTCGGGAAGGCTCTTGGTGTAGTCGATGAATTCGTCGGCACCGAGCTCACGCAGGAACGACTCATGCGACCCCGATGCCACCGCGATGACGTGCGCACCCTTCCATTTGGCCAGTTGTACCGCGAAGTGCCCCACGCCGCCCGCAGCACCATTGACGAGCACCGTCTTGCCGTCCAGCGGCACCGGGCGATGCATCTCCGGTTGAAGCGGGTTCGGTTCATTGTGCCCCAGATCGATCAAAAACTGCCACGCGGTGAGGCCAGCCATCGGCGCCCCAGCAGCGTGCACGTGATCGATGCCAGCTGGCTTGAGTGCAAGGTCCGACGCTGGCGCGGCGACGTACTCGGCATAAGCAGCGCTCTCCCCAAAGCTGGGAAAGCGAACCATGCCGAAAACTTCATCGCCGACGGAGAAATCCTTCACATCCGTGGCTACCGCCTCGACGACGCCCGACACGTCCGACCCCAGAATGATGGGAAAGGGCACAGGCGGCCGCCACTCAGGAGGAAGCGACTTATACCCGTCACGCAAGTACCAGTCGGGGGGATTCATGCCAACCGCGTGAACGCGCACAAGCACCTCACCTGGCTTCAGCTCGGGAAGCGGCGCCTCCTCGTAACGCAGCACCTCAGGGCCGCCGAATTCATGCAAACGAATCGCCTTCATTGTATCTATAGACATCTTGCTTTCTCCTTTCATGTAGATGAGTTATACTTACCAGAGCAGTGCTCCGTATAATCGGATCACTGTTCCGTTTATAACTATACGGAGCACTGCTCCGATTGTCAAGGAGGAATTCTATGCGAGCCGATGCAATGAAAAACTATGAGCACATACTCGAAGTCGCGAACGTCGTTGTAACCGAGCACGGTGTCGATGCATCGCTGCGCGATATCGCTCGCAGAGCTGGTGTCGGGCTAGGCACGCTGTATCGTCATTTCCCGACGAGAGAGGCGCTGCTCGAAGCTTTGCTCCGCTCAAGCTTCGACGAGTTTACGACAAAGGCACGTGAGCTCGAAACTGCGAGTTCACCCGATGATGCACTCGTATCGTGGCTACGCGACGTCGTTACATTTACGGGCAACTATCAAGGTGTTGTGGACGTGATGATGGCAGCCAAGGAGGACCCGGAGTCCGCACTCCACGCGTCGTGCATCACGATGCGCACGGCAGGCACGCGACTTCTCACTCGTGCTCAGGCCGAAGGTCTGGCGCGTACCGACATGGATGGGGATGACCTGTTCTCGCTAGCTGCTGCGCTTGCGTGGCTTAGCAACCAGCCCTCGTCAGCGCCACGGGCTGAGCATCTCTTCCGTATTATCGCGAGCGCGATCTTGACGGATCGATCGAGCAGCAACTTCGGGGCGCAGCTAAATTAGTGCTACCCTAATAGGGGGCTGCAGCTCAACGATCTTGTGGTTTGCTTGCAAAAGATGGAACTAACAGGAAACCATAGCTCCATCATGACACGACGGCAGCCGGCCAAATCGGCTGCCGTCTGCTGCGTTAACCTACGCCGATCCAATACCGCAATATAGCCAAAAACTAAACTGCAAGACGACAGGCCGCCGAAGTCCGGAAAAGAAAGCCGGAGCGGTGGCCTGCCGTTTTGATCTCTTTTTAAAATTTTTGTGGAAATTGACAAAACCCTATAGTTTAATCAAGGGTTCATACTCAGCCTGAATGGAAAACAACTCCTGAGCGGTCTCGATAAAGGTTTTGACCGCAATGGTACAGTCCTCCACAGGACCGGAGACGATGTGAATATCCCGGTAGGCTGCTGGTGAGATGCGTTTGAGGATGAGGCCAGAAGGCAGGTCCAACAGGGACAGCTCAGACATGACGGCCAAGCCTTCGCCTGCAGCAATCATTTGAAGAGCCGTTCTGTAGTTGTAGAGAATGTACTTAATATTAGGCTCTTCCCCGGCACTGTCGAACCATTGCAGGACAGGAGGCTCGTAACCGGCTTTGCAGATCAGCATAGGCTCCTCCCGCAAATCTTCCGGGCTGATGATGGACTTTTCGCTTAAAGGGTGATCATCTCTCATCACGGCATAAATGCCTTCCCGGTATAGTGGATGAGAGTGAGTCGTTTTATCCGAGGGGATAACAAACCCGACATCGATGACCCTGTTATCCAGCCATTCCTGTATGTCCGCAATGGTCCCTTCAAGAATGCTGAATTCGAGCTTTGGATATTGTTGTTTGATATGGCTGATGATCTTCGGAACAAAATAAGAAGCGGCAACCGGGAATGCGCCGATTCGGACGCTGCCGGTTTCCATTCCCTTTTCGCTGGCGATTTCCTGGTCGACCTTATCATACCCTTGAAGAATCTCGCGAAAGATCCGCACAATTCGTTCTCCAACGGGTGTGAGGGCAACGCCCAGACGTCGGTCTCTAATCAGCAGCGTTACTCCAAGCTCGCGTTCCAGAGCGGTGACCGCACGGCTGACGGCAGGCTGTGTCATGTTCATCTTTTCCCCGGCGGACGTAAAGCTTCGGGTCTCCGAGATCGCAACAATCAATTGAAGAAGTGATTTATTCATACCAAATTTGATATCTCCCTTATGACTTATATTCATTTTATTTATGTTAAGGGTTATTGTAACATGACTATAGAACAAGAGAAAGACTTGGAATAGAGTGGGGAGAGGTGTTTGGTAATGAAAGCTAGAGCATGGCTTTTTCTAGTATTGGC
This sequence comes from Paenibacillus favisporus, assembly GCF_040545415.1. NCBI lineage: Bacteria > Bacillati > Bacillota > Bacilli > Caryophanales > Paenibacillaceae > Paenibacillus > Paenibacillus favisporus. The sequence continues at coordinate 163,289 of NZ_JBEPLV010000006.1, forward strand.
TAATCTGTTCTGGGCAGGGAATTTGATCTTCGGCAAAGCGGTTACGGCCGATTTCCCACCGGTCTGGGCTTCCTTCCTGCGCTGGGCGATTGCAGCTGTCGTATTAATCCCGATGGCCCAGCTGGTGGAGAAACCCAATTGGCTGAAGGTGTGGAAAAATAACTGGGGTCTTCTATTATTCTTTTCACTAGTAGGCGTTGTGTTCTACACGCTGCTTACCTATACAGCACTTCAGCATACTTCATCGACAAACGGCAGTCTGATCAACAGCTTGACTCCGGCAGTTATGATCTTGTTGTCGCTGTTGTTCCTGAAGGACAAGATTTCGGTGTGGCAGGGAGTGGGACTCGTCTTATCTTTCCTGGGCGTATTAACGGTATTGACGAAGGGACACCTCCTTGGCGTATTCAGCACGCATTATAACCAAGGAGATGGCATTTTGCTCGTAGCCGTGTTCCTGTGGGCCATCTATTCCATTGTCAACAAAAGGGCGCAGCATCTGCCCCCGATTACTTTTGTAGCCTTTACAGCCTTGATCGGTGTCATTTGTATGGTTCCACTGCTGTTTATGCAGCCTTTGCAAACCGGGCATATCACTGCAATCGGTATTACCGGGGTCATCTATCTGGGTTTGTTCCCATCCATCGGTTCGTTCCTGTTCTGGAACCAGGGAGTCAAGGCGCTTGGACCGGGCAAAGCCGCGATTACGATGAATCTGATGCCGATTTTCACGGCGATCCTGTCTGTGATGACGGGTCAGGCATTACTGGTCTCCCAGATGGTTGGCGGTGTTATCGTGATCACGGGGATGCTGCTGTCCGCTAACCTCATCCGATCGGGAAAAGCCAGAACGAAACCGGTATGTATTCGGTCAGGCCAGGACTGTGCACATTAGCAATCCATGAGAAACCGGACATGCTGTTGGATGATAAAATGCAGACATAAAGGAGGCTGCATATGAAACATGTACTCTTGATGATGAATGTGCGAGAAAACCAGGGAGGAGAGTCAGTCGCATGGCAAAGATCGTTTTCGCATTGAACCAGTCTCTGGACGGATTCGTCGACCACGACCACCCGGCATTTCAGCCCGACCCCGTGCTATTCCGTCATTTCATCGACGACGTGCGCGGCCTGGCGGGCTGCCTGTACGGGCGCCGCATGTACGAGACCATGCGGTATTGGGACGAAGACCATTTGGAATGGGATGCGCCGGAACGGGAATACGCAGCGGCGTGGCAAAGCAAACCGAAGTGGGTGGTGTCGAGGACGTTAAAGTCCGTCGGTCCGAACGCTTCTCTGATCGAGGGCGACCTCGCAGCGGCCATACGTGGGCTGAAGGCTCAGCATGAAGGGGAGATTGAAGTTGCCGGGCCGGAGTTGGCCCACAGTCTAACGGAGCTCGGTCTCGTTGATGAGTATCGACTCTATCTCCATCCAGTCGTGCTGGGTCACGGCAAGCCGTTCTTCGCCGGTCCGCGGCCGCCGCTGCGCCTCGTGGCAAGCGATCGAATTGGCGAGAAGGTGATCCGGTTGACCTACGTTCCAGCTTAGTTATGCGGTTGACTCAGCGGCCTAAAGGGCACGTTACTTTCATAGGGGTTCTCCGGCTGTAGCGGCAGTCAGAGGACCCCTTGTTTCGAGGAATGGGAAAAGCCAAGAGGGTGAACATCACCTTCTTGGCTTTTGTAGTGTAGTGGCGGTAGAGGGGAGTCTAAACTAAGGGTTACAGATCGATTTTCCAGTTGCCCATCATTTTGGCGACTTCCGGATCGCGGTACGATAAGAAAAGACTTTCTCTCGTATCGAGGGTGGAAATTTGTTCGATATCGTCCGCGCTCAACTCAAAATCGAAAATGTTGAAATTTTCGACGATACGTTCTTTTTTCACCGATTTGGGAATGACAACAACTTCACGCTGAACAAGCCAGCGCAGCACGACCTGGGCGACGGACTTGTTGTATTTTTCCGCGATCGAGATCAGCACTTCGTTGCTAAACAGATTGTTACGTCCTTCAGCGAACGGTGACCACGACTGGTGCTGTACCCCCTGTTCTTTCATAAAAGCGGCGCTCTCGATCTGGTGGTAGAACGGGTGCGTTTCGATCTGATTGACGGCGGGCACGATTTCGTTATGCACGATAAGGTCCATCAGACGGTCGGGCAGGAAGTTGCTGACCCCAATCGCCTTGATTTTGCCTTCGCGGTACAGGTCCTCCATCGCTCGCCAAGCGCCGTAGTAATCGCCAAACGGCTGGTGAATCAGGTACAAATCGAGATAGTCGAGCTGCAGCTTTTTCAGGGATTTGGCAAAAGCCAGTTTGGCGCTCTCGTAGCCAGCATCCTGAACCCAGAGCTTGGTTGTGATGAACAGCTCCTCACGCGGTACGCCGCTGCGCTTAATCGCGCGTCCGACTGCTTCCTCATTCAGATACCCGGAAGCTGTGTCGATCAGGCGGTAACCGGCCATCAGCGCTTCATATACCGCATTCTCGCATTCTTCTGCATCGGGAATTTGGTAGACACCGAAGCCGATGATCGGCATTTGTACTCCGTTATTTAAAGTCACGGTTTGCATTGTAATTCCTCCCATGGGTTAAGTGTAAAACCGCAAACGGCCGTGAATCCCGGAAATCGGGCACCTCAGCGGGGCTTCCGCTTAGGGCCGGTTTGCTTTACAATAAGCCTACTACCTTCGTGTAACACGAAGGCAAGCCTCTATCAAAAATTTATTTTCCAAGGGGGATTACCATGCATACGGTCAAAGAAGCCGCCTTGATCACGGGACTTACCGAGCACGCCGTGCGCTTTTACACGGATAAAGGTCTGGTGCCGAGCGTACAGCGCGATAAAAACAACATTCGGATGTTCGACGAAGAATCGATCAACTGGCTGCTTGGCGTCAAATGCCTTAAGCAATCCGGGATGCCGATTGAAGTCATCAAAACGTACATCGATCTCTGTCTCGAAGGGGACTCGTCTATTCCGCAGCGCTACAAACTCATCATGGAACATAAAGAAGCCGCGCGCGTTAAGCTCGAAGAAGCCCAGCGGCACATTGCCCATTTGGAACAAAAAACGGAACTCTATCAGGCCATTCTGGAGCACCGCTCTCCAGACACGACCAATCCAGGCAACTGGGACAACATTCAGCATATGCATGGCGACGTATTTTACTCGCCTTCGGTTCAGAAGGCATAAGAGATATTCGTGAGCGGGTCAAAGGCGTTAATCGAAGGGTAGAAAATGGGTAGTTCTACAGATCAACCATAAAGTTTGGAGGTTTAATTCGGAAATGGAATATATTCTAATCATCATATCTCTCCTGATCATCATAAATTTATGGGCTAAGGTGAGTAAATTAGAAGGGCGTATAAAAGGAATGCAATATACCATAAACCAGTTAACCCAACAATCGGGACTGCCTGAAAATCCAATAAATGATGAACTTCGTCAGTTGATAAAAGAGGGTGAAGACGTAAAAGCCATTAAAAAAGCAAGAGAAACTTTAGGCCTTTCCCTGCTAGAGGGAAAAGAATATATTGATAAGTTGAAATCTGAAACCAGATAATGCTTAAAAAATGGATAAAGCCAAGAAGGGAGTTTGACCTTTCTTGGTTTCTTTGTATTTGGATAAACGACCAGGGCGAGCGACAAAATTTATTTTATCCGGGTAATATTGACTTAACTATTTTTAACCGGGTATAATTGGTGAAGAAATCAGAGAAGGAGATAGAGGCATGGGAAATGACCTAACGCGATTTTACTGCACGGCATTTTTGGGCGTGAGAGTCGTCGCCAGTGGTTCGTTACAGCACGTCGTTTCTACGGTAAAAGATACTCTGGATGACAGGGACCTCACACAGCTGCTTATATTTGACGATACCTCGGGGAAGCAAATCGATGTTGATTTTCACGGGAAGACAGACGACGTGCTCGATCGATTAGGAGAACAGTTCGGTGACTTGCCTCCCGATACGAAAGTGGATCATCAGCCTGCACGGCGGGTCGGCCGACCCAAGCTGGGGGTTGTATCCGGTGAGGTTACGTTATTGCCGCGGCATTGGGAATGGCTCAAGAGTCAACCTGGAGGGGCTTCGGTAACATTACGAAAACTCATTGATGAAGCTCGCCATGCTGGTGGAGAACAGAGCAAAAGACGAGAGTCCCAAGAAGCGACATATCACTTTATGACAGCCATGGCAGGGAACTTTCATCATTACGAGGAAGCGCTGCGGGCACTGTATGCTGGAGATGTGGATCGTTTTTACCACGTTATCGATGACTGGGCACCTGATATCAGAGACCATATCAAAAAATTATCCGCTAATGCATTCCTTGAAGAGAGCGTCTGAATGAAAGCATGTGGATGGAGGAGAACATGATGATGAACACTTTGAAAGTCAACGGCATGGATTTGGCCTATGACAGTTTTGGCAACGAAAATGACGAGGCGATCATCTTAATCGCCGGGCTTGGAACCCAGATGATACGATGGACGGTTCCGTTTTGTGAACTATTGGCAGCGCGGGGCTTTCGGGTGATCCGCTTTGACAATCGCGACGTGGGTTGCTCGACACACTTTAGCCATTACCAGACGCTGGATTTTAACGCACTGGCGGCTGCTCTCATGTCGGGACAGCGTCCGGACATTCCTTACACTCTCGACGACATGGCCAACGATGCTATCGGACTGCTCGACGCCCTTTCCATTGACCGGGCACATTTCGTTGGCAGGTCGATGGGCGGAATGATCGCCCAGATTGCTGCCAGTGAGTACCCTGACCGGGTTTTATCACTCACTTCCATCATGTCCAGTTCCGGTAATCCCGCCCTTCCGCCAACTTCCCCGGATGTCATGGCGATGATGACTCAACCGGCGCCGAACCCCTTTGAGGATGAAACAGGATTTTTGGCGCACAGCCTCTCTTTTGCTAAACGCATTGCCGGTACTGGCTATCCGTTTGAAGAGGACGCTTATCGGGCGCTCATTCTGGAGGAAGTCCAGCGAGCCTACGATCCAGGCAGTGTCGGACGACAAATTGCTGCGATCGCTGTCTCTGGTGACCGTCGTCCACGGCTGGCAATGATCAAAGTACCCGCACTTGTCATTCATGGGGTGGACGATCCCATGTTCCTCCCGGCGTGTGGCGAAGACACGGCTTCAGCCATTCCTGGCGCCGAGCTCATGTTGGTTGATGGCATGGGGCACGACTTGCCGCATCAACTGTACGAAGAAATCGCTGATGGCATAGAGCGGACGGCTCGCCGCAATTGACACGCGTTCCTGAAGAGCGACCAACCGGAGTCCGCGGTGCCCAGAGGGCTGTGCAGGCTCAGGGACGCAGTGCTGATCACAAGAGATAGACCGTAAACCTTTGTAAAGGGCGGTCTATTTCTTTTTCATGCAAATTTGATTCACCAAAGGCGAAGCTGTTAGCATAATACCAAGGGAACAAGGAAACCGTCATGTTTTTCCTTTTATTGTCTACACTAAGCATAACGGTACGCCGCCAGCTTAAAAAATCTTATACATCATCATTTTTCCTTGAAGGGGGACCTCTGTTTTGGATGCGCAGTTTTTAGATTTATTGGCCCAGCAATATGATACGGAAGAAAAAGTGATCACCGAGATCATCAACCTTGAAGCAATCTCCAACCTCCCCAAGGGAACCGAGCATTTTGTCAGTGATTTGCATGGAGAGTTCCAGGCTTTTCAGCATGTGCTCAGGAACGGTTCGGGTACCGTCAAAGAGAAAATCAAAGATTTGTTCCGTGAGGAATGGACGGATCAAGAAATCAGTGATTTTGCGGCATTAGTATATTATCCGGAAGAAAAAATTCAGCTGGTTAAAGGAGATCTGTGCAATAAACAAGCCTTGAACCGGTGGTATCGACAAACGATCGAACACATGCTTAAGCTCATTTCTTATGCCTCTTCCAAATACACGCGCTCGAAATTGCGTAAAGCTCTGCCGGAGCGGTTTGTATATATTGTCGAAGAGCTTCTATACAAAACGGATTTGACCCACAATAAAGATCCTTATTATGAGGAAATATACCGGCAAATTATCTCCCTGGGACAGGCGGACAAGCTCATTATCGGCCTTGCTTATACGACCCAGCGCCTGGTGGTTGACCATCTTCATGTGGTCGGAGATATTTATGACCGCGGGCCGGAACCGGATAAAATTATGGACACCCTGATCAACTACCATTCAGTAGACATCCAGTGGGGGAACCATGATGCCCTGTGGATCGGCGCCTATTCGGGTTCCCTGGTCTGCCTTGCGAATATTATCCGGATCTGCGCCAGATACGACAATCTGGACATCATCGAAGACGTATACGGAATCAATCTTCGTCCACTGCTGAACTTGGCGGAGAAGTACTATGATGACAATCCGGTCTTCAGACCGAAGCTGCAGGCGGACCACAACGTATCAGAGTCGGAAATTGTGCAGATTACCAAAATTCATCAAGCCATTGCCATGATCCAGTTTAAGCTTGAAATCCCGATTATCAAGAGACGCCCTTACTTCAATATGTCTGAAAGGCTTTTGCTGGAGAAGATCGATTACGACAACAATGAAATCAACATTGGCGGGAAAACTTACCCGCTGGAAAACACCTGTTTCGCTACTGTAAACCCGGAGCAGCCTGAACAATTGTTAGAGGAGGAGCAGCAGGTGCTGGAGAAGCTGCTGTTCTCCGTTCAGCATTCCGAAAAGCTGGCGAGACATATGAATTTTCTGATGAAAAAGGGCAGCCTTTATTTAAAATACAACGGGAATTTGTTAATCCACGGCTGTATTCCTTTGGACGAAGAAGGAAATATGGAAGAAATGCAGATCGAAGATCAACTGTATTCAGGCCGTCAGCTGCTCGATGTTTTTGAATATTATTTACGTTACGCCTTTGCGCATCCGGAAGAGACGGACGATCTGGCTACGGATATGGTGTGGTACATCTGGACAGGGGAGTGCTCCTCGCTCTTTGGAAAAAGAGAAATGACCACCTTTGAGCGGTACTTTATCCAAGATAAAGAAACCCATAAGGAGAGAAAGAACCCTTACTACCATTTGCGTGAACATGAGGAGATTTGCCGGAAAATCCTGCTGGATTTCGGGCTGAATCCGGATCATGGACATATCATCAACGGCCACACGCCGGTTAGAGAAATTCGTGGAGAGAACCCGGTTAAAGCGGGCGGGAAAATGGTCGTCATCGACGGCGGTTTTTCCAAAGCTTATCAGTCTACAACCGGCATTGCCGGGTATACGTTGCTGTATAATTCTTTTGGCATGCAGCTCGTCGCCCATCAGAAATTCAATTCCAGAGAAGATGTGTTATGTAACGGGACGGACGTATTGTCTGTCAAAAGACTGGTGGACAAAGAACTGGAGCGGAAGCTGGTGAGGGAAACCAACGTCGGGGAGAAGCTGCAGCAGAAAATATCCAATTTGAAGAATCTCCTGGAATATCGCTATATGAAATGAAGCAGCTGCGAAATGGAACCATGGCTTTAGGTAAGGAGTCGCCCGAGGGCGGCTTTTTTATTTTTAAAATGTTTTGCCTCCTGCAGTACCCTGACATAATGCTGTCAAGGTGGGTGGTCTAATATTAGTAATGTAAGCAAGACAAACGCCAACCCATTTGAGGAGGAAAATGAAATGACTACAGTTAACCCGAATTGTTACGAGGTAAGTGAAGCGATCCATCCTTTCCATATCGCCGTGCCACAGGATGATCTTGATGATCTTCGGTATCGTCTGTCCCGGACGCGGTGGCCTGAAACGATGAACGGGGCCGGCTGGAAATACGGCATTTCACTCGACTACATCAAAGAGTTGGCGTCCTACTGGCAGAATGAGTATGATTGGCGGAAATACGAGGCGCAATTGAACGAGTACCCGCAGTTTACAACGACAATCGACGGAGCCCAGATCCATTTCATGCATGTTCGCTCGCCAGAGCCAGATGCATTCCCATTGCTGCTTACCCACGCCTGGCCCAGTTCGATTGTGGAGTTTCTGGAATTGATCGGTCCGCTTAGCGATCCGCGCAACCACGGCGGCGATCCGGCGAACGCATTTCATCTCGTCATCCCTTCCGTTCCCGGATTCGGCTTCTCAGGTCCGGCGCTCGGCTCCGGCTGGAATATTGCCCGCATTGCAAAGGCATGGGATACGTTAATGAAACGTTTGGGATATGCAGAGTACGGGTCACACGGCAGCGACTGCGGCGCACTCGTGTCCAGAGAGCTTGGTATACAAAAGCCGGAAGGCCTGCGCGGCATCCATGTGCTGCAGTTATTTTCTTTCCCGTCAGGAGATCCTGCCGAGATGGTGGATTTATCGGAGGATGATCAGAAGCGGCTTCAATTTCTGGCGAATTTTCATGAACGGGCGGGCTTCAATTCGATCCAATCCACCCGGCCGCAGACGCTCTCCTACGGACTTGCGGATTCGCCGGCAGGTCAGCTCTCATGGATAGCCGAGTTATTTAACGGTTTCGGCGATCATGTGGATTTTATTGACAGGGATGCACTTCTGACGAATGTCACTCTGTACTGGTTGACCAATACGGCGGAATCGTCCGCCCGGTTATATTACGAGAACGCGCATCAGCAGCAGGAACCGCAAGGACCGAATACGACTCCGACAGGAGTGGCCGTGTTCGGAGATGATTTCAAATCGATAAAACGGTTTGCCGAACGCGACAATACCAATATTGTACACTGGTCGGAGTTTGAGTGCGGCACCCACTTTGCCGCTTTGGATGCGCCGGATCTTCTGATTCCCGACATTCAGTCATTCTTCAGAAGATACCGCTGATATCAGGGATATGGGAAAAAGCCAAGAGGGTGATGTTCACCCTCTTGGCTTTTTCATCAAACATCTTCAGCTGCTCGGCAAACAGCTTGGGCTGCTCCGGTTAGCCGTCTGGAAAAGAATCCAGATAAACAATATACTGTATAGAATGAACTAAAGAAATGAATGTCATAGATCTATAACCCTATAACTGTTTTTTATTGAGGTGAATATCAAATGGAAGAAATCGATGACTCAAAACAAATTGTATTACAAATCGGCGGTGCCTTGAAAAAGTACAGAAAAGAAAAAAATATGAGCTTGGACGACTTAGCGGAGTTAACGGGCGTCAGCAAACTTACTCTGGGGAATATCGAACGTGGCGAGACAAATCCAACGTTGGGGATGATATGGAAAATTTCAAAAGGCATATCTTTACCGCTATTGGCTTTGTTCAAATCAGAAGAACCTGTTAGTCTGTATCGGGCAGGGGAAGGACTGCGATTTTCTAATGGTCAAAAAAATTGGATCATTGAACCTGTCTTTAAAAGCAACGATATTGAAATGTGTCGGGCATACTTACAGCCGAATAGCTCATATTACCCTGAAGGTCATCATGTGAATACAACAGAAATTGCGACGGTCATGACGGGTTCCATTGAAATACAAGTCAACGGAGAGATTTACACATTGAATCAATATGATACGATGAGTTTTCGTGCAGATTATGCTCACTCTTATACGAATCCTACGGATAGTGAAACCGTACTCCATATATCCTTAAAGTATGGTTTCTAAAAATCGAAAATTCCTCTTATTAAGTACAACTCCGAATTCCATGATGGGATTCAGAGTTGTATTTTTGTTTTTAGATGAGATATGGTTTACTATAAAATACTTCTTGTTAAAAATAGTATACTATAATATACTTTTGTTGTTCGCGCGAATGTACTTGCATCATAGGCATGAATTCAGGAAGGAGAATTGAAGAATGCCGAAACAAAATATAAAAGCCGTACCATCCTCTATAGGGCTGATCATTCTCGGCATTATTGTTATTGCAGCTAATTTACGTACTCCCTTAACCTCTGTCGGTCCTTTAGTGAGTCTCATAAGGGATGACGTTCATATTTCAAATACATTAGCGGGCCTGATCACAACGGTACCCTTGCTTGCGTTTGCTTTATTATCTCCTCTAGTACCGAAATTAGGACGAAAATATGGGGTTGAACGTATCATTTTGATGGCCCTCATCTTCCTGACAGTTGGTATTGTCATACGTTCTTTGTCTGGCGCAGTTGATCTGTTTATTGGAACAGCCATTCTTGGATTCGCCATTGCCGTGTGTAATGTATTATTGCCAAGTATCATCAAAAGGGATTTCCCGAATAAAATTGGCTCCATGACAGGTGTTTACTCCATTTCAATGAGTTTATGCGGAGCAATCGCATCGGGAATCAGTGTACCAGTAGCCGTGAACGCAGGTCTAAAATGGCAGGGAGCATTGGGAATATGGGGGATGCTAAGCTTTGTTTCGGTCCTCTGTTGGTTACCCCAATTAAGAAATCAAACGAAGCAAACGGCCACGACGAGTCAACAGGTGGCCGGCAACGAGGTGAATGTTTGGAGATCCCCGCTTGCCTGGCAAGTAACCTTGTTTATGGGGATACAGTCCATGGTTTTCTATGTGTTGATCGCATGGTTGCCTGAAATTTTAAAGCAGCAAGGAATTGATTCCAGCCAATCCGGATGGTACCTCTCGATCATGCAGTTGGCTATGCTTCCATTTACCTTTATTGTCCCCGTTATTGCTGGGCGCATGTCCAGCCAACGTTTGTTAGTAGTTATCACAACCATGTTGCTGTTGACGGGAACGCTCGGGATCCTTTACGGCAGCTCCGATATCATTCTGTTGTGGATCATCTTACTCGGAATCGGTGGAGGCTTCGCCTTTAGTTTGTCCATGATGTTTTTCGGGTTACGTACTGAAAATGCGCATCAGGCAGCGGAACTGTCCGGCATGGCACAATCGATCGGATATCTGCTTGCCGCAATCGGTCCTGCCCTTATCGGATATCTGCATGATGCGACAAATAGTTGGAACCTGCCGCTTTTCATTCTGCTTGGCGCTTCGGTCTTACTCTTTGTAGTCGGTTTAGGCGCAGCAAAAAACCGTTATGTAGGTAGCCGAAATCGTTACGAGCTGCCACGGAAAGGATGATTGGAATGTTTGACAAAATGATGGTGGCGATTGATCAAGCTGAAATAACGAACAAGCTCCTTGATGCAGCCGTTGAAATAGCCCAAAAGAAAAAAACGCAAGTTACCTTGGTTCATGTCAGCCAGGAATATGTGTCGAATGGCATGACCTATGTACCAGAGAATTTCTTGGAAGACATATTGAACGAAATGGAGAAAGCGGGTTTGGAACAGCTGCAGCAAGCCGAATCTAAATTGAAATCTGCGGGGATTAACCCGGAAACCGTTCATCTTAAGGGTGATCCTGCACATGAAATATTAAATTATGCAAGGGATACCGAGCAGCAACTTATTATTATCGGAAGCCGTGGGCTAAGGGGCATCAAAGAAATGATGCTTGGAAGCGTCAGCCACAAGGTTTCACAGCTATCCCATTGTCCAGTCCTCATTATGCATTAACTCAATTGAAGATGCAGGGAAGAAACGTAGCTTTTATGAAGCCATTGGATATGGAACATCGGTTAATGTCATCTGTCAGCAGGGGATATGGGAAAAAGCCAAGAGGGTGAAGATTACCTTCTTGGCTTTTTTGGTGTAGTCAAGAGGCTGCCCGAGGCGATTCTATTAAAAATATTATGTTTAGAATCCAGGCAAGTCGATTGTTAGATTCGTTGCTAAAACCTATAATGGAGAGTGATATGGAAGGAATAAAATAACAGTTTGATAGATGAATAGAAAAACAAGGAGAGGTCTATGTGTACCATGTGAAAAAAATATGGAGGTTATTTCTGTGTTTGATCATTATAGCGGGGGCGCTTCCTTTAACAACTATCAATAAAGCGTCCGCCAGTGCTGAAGCAGCCGCTGTCCAGTCGGCGGGGAGCACGCCAGTCAGCGACGATGTGGTTAATTTGGCCGAATCCCCCTCTCAGGGAACGGGCCAGTCTGACACGGGACCGTTAACGGCCACCGTTGTGGTGGCCAAGGATAAACTAATCATTGGGGATTCTTCAACGGTTACGATCACGTTCTCGGAAGCGGTGACCGAATTTACGAATGATGATCTGAAGGTGGGTAACGGCACATTAGATCCCTTAACCTCTTCAGATGACGGCATCACCTGGGTGGCGACGCTGGTTCCTAGTCCGAACAGCCAAGCCAAGGATAATGTCATAACGCTCGACTTAACGGGTGTAAAAGATGCTGCAGGCAATCCGGGAACGGGAACCACAAATTCCAACAATTACGAGGTTGATACATCGCGCCCAACGGCTGCGGTTATGACGGACAAGGATAAGCTGGGCATCGGTCAGACTTCAACGGTAACGATCAAATTCTCGGAAGCGGTGACCGGTTTCGATCTAGCCGACATGACTCCGCAAAACGGCATTTTAAGTAACCTAAGCACTTCAGACAACATCACGTACACGGTGACCCTGACGCCCGCAGCGGGTCTCAACGTCCAAAACAATGTCATAACGCTTACCTTAGCGGGTGTAATGGATAACGCAGGCAACCCGGGAACGGGAACAATCGCCTCTAACCCCTACGAGTTGGATTCAAAGCGGCCAACGGCCACGATTACGATTGCCAATTCCAAACTGATGGCCGGCCAGACTACAACCGTGACATTTACGTTTTCAGAAGTGGTAATGGGTTTCGACTTATATGACCTGACGGTGGCTAATGGCACATTAAGTAACCTCAGTTCGAGTGACGGTGGCAAGATGTGGTCGGCGACCCTGACGCCGGCCTCGGGTATACAGGATAACACTAATATTATCACGCTTGATTATACAGGAGTGGCGGATCTCGCCGGCAATGTAGGTGAAGGAACTATCAATTCCGCCAACTACGAGATTGATACTGTACGCCCAACAGCCACCATTGTGGTTGCCGACAATGAGCTAAAGACAGGCGAAACTTCACTTGTGACCATCACTTTCTCGGAGGCGGTGTCAGACTTTAACTTATCCAGCCTTACGGCGAGTAACGGGACACTAAGTAATCTCACTTCGATCGACGGGGGAAGGACTTGGAATGTTACGCTGACGCCTAATGCTAACGTCAATACGGCTGACAATTTCGTTACGCTCGACAACAGTATGGTGCATAATGCGGCCGGCAATTCATTGGGGGAGGGAGTAACAAAATCCAATCCCTATACTGTCGATACGGTGCTGCCATCTGCGGCATTGAGCCATTTGACCATATCGAGCGGCACATTAAGCCCTGCTTTTGTACCCGAAACGACAAGCTATACCGCCAATGTTCCTTATGCTGTATCCAGCATAAAAGTAAACGCGGCAATGAAGGATAACAGCGCCACGATGACCGTGAACGGAAGTCCGGTAGCCAGCGGGCAACCAAGTCAGGATATTTCATTAAACGTAGGTGTAAACTCCATTACGGTGGTTGTAATAGCTGAGGATCTTTCGACTAAGACCTACACGATCTCCGTTACACGTGCTAATCGCGAGACAAATGAGGGCGGGAGCCGCGACAATGGTGGCAGTAGCAGCGTCAGTAGTGGTGGAAGTGTAAGCAGCGGCTGTTCAACAACACCGGTAATCCCGAGCGATAACAAAATAATCTCTACGGATGGTCAATTAACCCTTCCTCCAGGTAAAGTCGGAGAGGTTCGATTAGGAGATGCCATCACGATTTCTGTTCCAGCATGTGCGACAAAGCAAGAGCTGAAATTAGCGATCGAAAAAATACCGGACACTCATCAATTTATAACTCATAATGAAGTTTTCCTTAGCCCGGTATTTGAGCTTTCAAAAAATGTACCGGCATACTTCGATAAATCGGTAACACTAACTTTTGCATTTGACCCGGCAAGCTTGAAAAGCAATCAAACGGCGGCTGTTTTTTATTATGATGAAGCGAAGAAAATTTGGATCATGGTTCCGGCCGGCAGGGTACAGGAAAACCGCATTGCTGTCACTGTCGATCACTTCACAAAGTTTGCAGTACTTGCCATAGATCAGGTAACCGGGTTAACCGTCATCAGCAACCCAGCGGAATTTGGCGATATCTCCGGACACTGGGCGGAAGCCAGCATCAAGCAGGCGGCAGGCACCGGAATCGTCACCGGTTATCCTGACGGCACGTTTAAACCGGGCAAAACGGTCACCCGCGCAGAGTTCGCGGTAATGCTTGTAAATACGCTAGGCCTCAAAAAGACAGGAGCTGAGCTGACCTTTATCGATTCAGCCAGTATCGGTGCTTGGGCACAAAATGCGGTCGCACAAGTGGTGCAGCTAGGCATGATGAAAGGATACGAAAACGGTTCTTTCCGTCCGAACGCAGAAATCACACGCGCTGAGATAGCCGTCACCATTACCAATGCTGTGGGCCAGATCAGCAAGGGCACTCCGGAAGCAGGCTTCGCGGATGACAGCGAAATTCCGGATTGGGCCAAGGGCAGCGCTGCATTTCTGAAACAAAACGGGATTATACTTGGGAAAGACGGCAACCGGTTCGCTCCCCAAGAAGCTGCTACAAGAGCTGAGGCTGTGACGGTCCTGCTGAATATGTTCGTACTTCGAGGGTAGATGAAATTTTAACCCTATGAACGATTGATGTTATGAAGAAGGCTCCCGGCATAAAACGCTGGGGGCCTTTTTTTGTGACGATTTGAAAAATGACTTTCTATCAGAAGGTATCATGCTAAAAGTTTGTAAAAGTTACCCGAAGAGGAGCCGGTCGATACCCAGGTATTTACGCCTGATTGTCGTCCGGCTTTTTCTCGTTATTTAGTGGGAATTTAATTTCAAAATAGGAAAAAAGGGTGCGGGAAGAAAGTCGTATCCCACAAAAACGGTTTAACTCTGATTCGATCCTAAGAAAAGGGATATTCCACAGATGGTGGAGACTGGAAAAAGCGTATCATTTCGGGGCAGGCGAGAATTTGAACGTTTGGAAAGAGGAGGAGGTGAGCATGAGTTTCGAGTTTTTTCGACGACTAGGCATGATTCCTCATTTTCGGGAAACCGCATTGACTGATTAAAAGCGCATTCATATACTTGAGCCTAAATTTGGATTTGTTAGTTATTTTAACAAAGTAAGGTGGTGGATGACATCGTGATCGGTAGGGGGAAAACCGGGAACGCCAAATTCGTCAAGCAGATGAACCGGGAAGGTATATTGCATCAGCTCCGGCAGGAGCCCCGCTTGTCACGAGCCGAACTGGCAGTAAAAACGAAGCTTAGCCGTCCTTGTGTCTCGGCATTGGTGGAAGAGATGATTCATGAAGGGCTCATTCGTGAGGTGGGTACAGGAGAATCCAGAGGGGGGCGCAGGCCGATCCTGTTGGAATACAATGTGCAGGCGTACGCGGTCGTAGGCGCGGTGTTTGAAGGTAGCGAGCTTGAAATGGCGGTAGCCGATATGAAGGGCGAGCTGATTGCCCAAATGCATACGCGTTTGAAGCAGCCGGTGGATGGGGAATCCGCGCTTCAGGCGCTCGAGGAGACGCTGGCGCGTCTGCTGGATATGAGCGGGACGGATCGGGGCCGGGTGATCGGAATCGGCGTTGGGCTTCCGGGCATTACGCAGCGCCGAAGCGGCACCGTCAGCCATGCTCCAAGCACGGGCTGGATGGACCTCCCCGTAGGCAAGGAGATTGAAGAGCGCCTTCAGCTGCCGGTAGTGCTGGATAATGACGTTAACATGATGACGCAGGGCGAATTTTTCGGCGGGGCCGGGTCTGGCGTATCCAGCCTGGTGTATATGTACGTCGGAACCGGGATCGGCGCCGGCATTATCCTTGACAAGCAACTGTACCGCGGAAGCAAGGAGGCCTCCGGAGAAATCGGGTATATGCGGATCGGTGACTCGCCGGGAAGACGCAAAGGCGAATTCGGTGTGTTCGAAAAGAATTTCTCGGTGAACGGCATACACGGTAAAGCGAAGGCGCTTGGGCTTGAAGTCGACCCGGAGACGAGCATTCTCCGGCAGTTAATCCAGCTGAGCGAGGAAGGAAGCTCGCAGGCGGAGGGACTGCTAAATGACGTGTATCACGGCTGGGCTTCGGGAATCGCCAATACGGTCAGTGTGCTCGATCCCGAGATGCTGGTCTTGAGCGGCGAGATGGTGCATTTGAACGAAGCCGGACTGAACCGGATCCGCGAGCTGCTGCTGGATTGGGTGCCGGTGATGCCAGAAATCCGCTTGGCGGCGCTGCGAGAGCGCGCGGGGCTCATGGGTGCGGTGCACAGCGTGCTTGAAGCGCATTCGTACGCATCCAGGTAGTTAATATTTCGAATTATAAATTAGGGGGATTAACAATGGCAAAGAAATGGTTCAAGCTCGGCATGATGTCCATCGCTCTGACAATGACGGTCGGTCTGACCGCTTGCGGCGGCGGAGACAAGGAACAGGCCGCCTCTGGTGAAGCGGGTGGGGACAAAGGATCACAGAAGCTCGTCATCTACACCGCCCGCGACAAAAACGTCGTCGAGCAGATCCTGCCGAAGTTCGAGGAGCTGAACCCGGATATCGACGTCGAAGTGATGACGATGGGCGCCCAGCAGATCATGGAGCGGGTGCGCGGCGAGAAGGCCAACCCGCAGGCTGACTTCTGGTGGGGCGGCACGCAGTCTTCTTTTATCACGGCGGCGAATGAAGGGCTGCTGGAATCGTATAAGCCGAGCTATGCGGACAGCATTCCGGCCGAATACAAAGACGAGCAGGACCGCTGGTACGGGGAGATGCTGCTGCCCGAGGTCATCATGTACAACTCCGAGGCGGTGAAGAAAGAGGATGCCCCGAAGGATTGGGATGATTTGCTCGATCCGAAATGGAAGGATCAAATTCTGATCCGCGGCGTCATGGCGTCCGGCACGATGAGAACGATCTATGATGCCATGATATACCGCCAAGATCCCGCGAATCCGGAAAAAGGCTACGAGTGGCTGAAAAAGCTCGATGCCAATACGAAAGAGTACACGCAAGACCCGACCCAATTGTACTTGAAGCTGGCCCGTCAGGAAGGAAAGCTGTCGCTGTGGAACCTGCAGGACATTCTGATCCAGAAGGAGCTGCAGAAGCAGCCGTTTGACTACATCTATCCGACCAGCGGTGCACCGATATTGGTGGATGGTGTCGGTATTATCAAGGGTGCCAAAAACTTGGACGCGGCGAAGAAGTTTTTTGATTTTATTTTTGATGAAGGCCAGCTTAAGGAAAAGGCGGACAAGCTGTTCCAGATTCCGACCCGGACCGATATCGACAAAAGCCAGTTCCCGGACTGGTACAAAAACCTCGATACCAAGCCGCTGGACCTGGATTGGACGGTTCTGGCGGATAAAGAGAAGGAATGGATGCAGTACTGGGATGAGAATATCAAAGGCAAGGGCGGCAAATAACGGATTGCTGCTTGATGAGCAAAGTTCTGCAACCATATAAGTTAAATCAAAGAATACGATGCAGGCAAGGGAGTAAAATGATTCCGAAGAAGCGGAGCGGTCGCATTTGGCTTTCGGATTTCTACCTTAAGGGTCATATACTATCAAGAAATCCGAAAACAAGAGCGATCATAGGAACAGTTTACGTACTTGCCCCCCCATCATCCATTTCAATAGATCAACTTATGTAGCTACTTATTTGCATCTGAACGTTAATGACTTGAAGGAGGACGAATGATGATCGGAGTCACGCTGGACCGCGTCAGCAAAACATTCGGTGGGGCCAAGGGTGTGGAGGAGGTTGACGTACATATCAATCCGGGCGAGTTTTTTACCTTTCTGGGTCCGAGCGGCTGCGGCAAAACGACCACTTTGCGCATGATCGCCGGATTCTATTACCCCAGCGACGGACGAATCTTGTTCGGTGAGCATAATGTCACCCACATGCCGCCCAATAAGCGCAACACGGGCATGGTATTTCAAAACTACGCCTTATTTCCGCACATGACCGTATTCGAGAATATTGCTTTCGGTCTTCAAGTCCGGAAACAGGGAAAAGCTGAAATTAACGAGAAGGTCACGCGCGCCCAAAAGCTGGTGCATCTCGACGGCTACGGGCAGCGCCGTATCGATCAATTGTCCGGCGGGCAGCAGCAGCGGGTTGCGCTCGCTCGCGCACTGGTGATCGAGCCGAATATTCTCCTGCTCGATGAGCCCTTGTCCAACCTCGATGCCAAGCTGCGGGAAGAGACAAGGCAGGAAATCAAGCGGCTTCAGCTGGAGCTGGGCATTACTACGATTTACGTCACGCATGATCAATCGGAAGCGATGTCCATGTCGGACCGGATCATGGTCATGAAGGATGGCGTCGTGCAGCAGATCGGTACGCCGCATGAAATATACAACCGCCCGGTCAACCGTTTCGTCGCTTCGTTTATCGGGGAGTCCAATCTGTGGGAAGGCACGGTGGAGCGGCTGGAAGGCGGGATGGTAGACGTTCGGCTCGCACCGGATTTGCGGCTGACCGGCCTCGCCAAAAACGCCTCGCCCGAATGCAAGCTGGCGGTGGGACAGAAGGTTACATTGTCGGTACGCCCGGAGGCTGTCCGGGAGGCCGCCGCGTCCGAACGCGGAGAGGCCAATACGATGGCCGTGAAGGTGCTGCTATCGGAATTCACCGGGATCAGTGTGAATTATATGGCTCAGGCCGGCCCGCTGTCCGTGAAGGCGATGTTTGTCGGGCAGGGGCACCGGATGAGGGAGCGGGACGAGGAAGTGTTGTTTTACGTGGCGCCGGACAGCATTTATTTTTTGGAATAGGGGGTGACCCGAAGCGATGAACAAACCTCAGCCTCAATTGGCACCGCCGCCTATTCGCCCAAGCAGCCGATGGAATTCGCTGACGAGATCGCCGCATTTTGTATATGTGCTGATTGCGCCGTTATTTCTTATCCTACTGGCATATGTCATCTATCCGTTCTTCCAGACGTTCCGGCAGAGTTTGCAGTTGGACGGCGGCTTTTCGCTCCAAAACTACTCGCGTTTCTTCAGTCTGGAACATACGGCGAATCTGGAGGCCCTGTGGACGAGTGTATACATTTCGGTACTCAGTGTGATCACCTGCGGCATCGTGGGAGTGGCTATGGCATTCCTGCTCGAGAGGTACGAGTTCCCCGGCCGCAAGCTCTTGTCGGTGCTTGTCCTCGTGCCGATGGCGCTGCCGCCATTGATCGGGGTGTTATCTTTTGAATTTTTGTACGGCTCCAGCGGGATTATTCCGCGGGGACTGCAGCATCTGCTTCATCTGGACAAGCCGCCTTTTACGCTGAAAGGGATTTGGGGCGTGCTGGTGGTCCATACGTTTACGATGTACACCTATTTTTATATGACGGCGTCTTCGGCGATCAAGGGGCTTGATCCGTCGCTTGAGGAAGCTGCAGCGAATCTGGGGGCGAACCGGTTCACCATCTGGCGCCGGGTGATTCTGCCCATGCTGACGCCGGCCATCGTTGCGGCATCGCTGCTCGTTTTTATGATCTCGATGGCGTCGTACACCGCGCCGCTGATCTTCGGCATTGAACGGACGATGACGATGCAGATTTATCTGTCCCGCACCAACGGCGACTTGGATATGGCTTCGACGCAATCGACGCTGCTGTCCGTCGTGTCCATTCTGTTTCTTATTCTGATGCGGTGGTACCAAGGCGCGCGGAACTACCAAAACATGAGCAAAGGCGTCAGCGTTCACCGGACCGAGGTGAAAAGCAAAGCGGGCAGAAACACCGCGATGGTTCTCTCTTTTCTCGGGGTGCTCGTGCTGATGCTGCCGATCCTCGTGATCGTGCTGCTTGCTTTTTCCGAAGACGGGAAGTGGACGACCCAAGTGCTGCCGCCGTCTTATACGCTGGACCATTTCAAGGATCTCTTCACCGACAGCAAAACATGGCGTCCCATCGCCAACAGCTTCAAAATCAGCATCGCGGCGACGATCGGCAACCTGCTGTTCGGCGTCGCAGCCGCCTATGCCATCGTGCGCATGAACTTTAAAGGGAAGACGCTGCTCGATATTCTGATCATGCTGCCCTGGGCGCTACCGGGCACGGTCGTGGCCGTAAACCTCATCACGGCGTTCAGCGAGCCCAATGCGTTTTCCTTTGGACAGGTACTGATCGGCAGCTTCTGGATTTTGCCGCTGGCTTATTTCGTCCGGCATCTGCCGCTGATCTTCCGCTCGACCTCGTCCACGCTGATGCAAACCGACCGCTCGGTGGAGGAAGCGGCGCGAAATTTGGGAGCGTCCTGGTGGTACACCTTCCGCCGCGTCGTGTTTCCGATGGCGCTGAGCGGCATCCTGGCGGGCACGCTGCTGGCGCTTGTGGAAGGCATCGGCGAGTTCGTCGCCTCGATTCTGCTGTATACCAACAAGACGACGCCGATCTCGGTCGAGATTTTTCAGCGGATGTACGCCTTTGAATTCGGAACTGCCTGCGCGTACGGCGTGCTGCAAATCGTCATGATTATTCTCGTGCTTTACGTTTCCCGGAGGCTGACCGGCGGCAATGCCGGCTCCGCGATTTGACCGATAGATTTTCCTGAACCTGAAGCGGTAAAAGAATACCTTTTTTCATTACGCGGCGACCTGTCCGATAAAAGGCGAGCCGATTGCGATAATGATACAGGCAGGCAGCGGCATGTGCCGATGCAGGCCAACACTTACGCTTGAAGGAGGAGAAGTAACTTGCGTCAACGTGAACTGAGTAAGAAACGCAGGGCGAAACAATGGATGGCGGCGTCGATGAGCCTGGTGATGGCAGGAACGCTTGCTTTTCAGGCCGGTCCAGGAAAGGCATCTGCTGACAGGGGGGGGGTCGATTTATGGAAAGCCATCAAGCCCCTCACCACCATTGCCAGCGCGATGAATACGGGGGCTCACCCGGATGATGAGCATAGTGCGACACTCGCGTATCTTTCGCTCGGACTCGGCGTGGATACATACAGTGTCATCGCCAACCGCGGGGAAGGCGGGCAGAATGAAATCGGCAGCGAGCTGGGCAACGCCCTCGGAATCATCCGCACACGGGAGCTGCAGGAAGCATCGAAGATTACGAATGTGACGCTGGCGAACCTGAGCCAGAAGCTGGACGATCCGATCTATGACTTCGGATTCTCCAAAAGCCCGGACGAAACGCTGGAAAAATGGGGCGAAGACGTCGCTTATGAACGGCTGATCCGCCAAATCCGGGAGAAACGTCCGGATGTGTTGATTCCGGCGTTCCTGAACGAGCCTTCGACGCACGGGCATCATCGCGCGATCAACGTGCTGACCGTACGTGCCTTCAAGGATGCGGGCAATCCGCAGATTTTCCCGGAGCAGCTGAAGGAAGGGCTGCAGCCTTGGCAGCCGAAAAAGCTCTATGTACCAGGAACGGAGAAGGCATACGATGTCTCTTTGCCGGTCAACGAATACAACGAGCTGTACGGCGCTTCCTATGCCCAGCTCGGAGAAGAATCCCGCTATATGCATAAGAGCCAGGGTATGGGCCGGCAAGTGGACGAAGGCCAAGGAACGGCCTACTACACACTGCAGGCGTCGGCGGACGGCAAGAAGGACGAAAAGCCGGCAGCGTCGTTGTTCGGCGGAATCGCCTTTACGTTTGACGATCTGGCCAAAGAAATAGATGCCAAAGGAAAAGACAACAAAGTCGCCAAGCAGCTGGACACGCTGCAAAAGGACGCGAGCGAAGTCATTGCGGCTTATCCCGCTTTTGCGGAAGTCGCCCGCGAAGTTCACGAAATGAAAGCGGACGTTCAAACCGCCGTAGAGCTTGTGAAGTCATCATCTTTAGATTCATCGGCGAAAAATGATCTGCTGCATCGCTTGGACGTGAAGGAAAGACAGCTCAATAAAGCCAGCCAGGAGGCGACTTCCGTCGTCGTGAAGGTGAAGCCGGAGACCGGAGAGCTTATTCCGGGGCAAACGACGAAGGTGACGGTAACGGCCTTTAACGGCGGAGACGTGAATGTCGGCAAGGTCAGCCTGAAGCTGAATGTTCCCGAAGGCTGGAATGCAAAAGCGTCAGGAGCGGCGACCTTCGCCAAGCTGGACAAAAACAAAACGGTCCAAACCGAATTTGAGGTCACCGTGCCGAAACAGGCGGAGGACTTCAATCCTTATGCGCTTCCGCTGATTTCCGCGGATATCGGGTATGAGGCGTTTGGAACGGCGGCAACGCTGCATGCGGTTCCGGATAATGCGGTAGCCGTACTGCCGCCGGTTGCGCTGTCCCTAAGTCCGGAAGCGGCGGTTCTGAATACGCTGAAATCGGGAGACGCCGTATCGGTCAAGGTGACCGCGACGAATTATGCGCCAGGCGCGGAGAAGACGAAAATCTCGCTGAAAACGCCGGAGGGCTGGACAGTGGAGCCTGCGGTGCAGGAATTGAGCTTCGCGGCCAAATACGAAACCAAGACGGCTGAATTTACGGTCAAGGCGCCCGAGGGCGTGAAGGCGGGAAGCTACAGCTTGTCGGCTGTATCGAGCGACGGAACGCTGGACAGCAGCAGAACGGTACAGGTCATCCAGTATCCGCATATCGGCAAAACCTATTACGTCAAGCCGGCCAACCTGGCCATTCAAGCGTTCGATCTGAAGGTGCCGGAGGGATTGAAGGTCGGCTATGTGTCCAGCGGGTTTGATAACATTGATCAGGTGCTGCGCCAGGTGGGCATCAATGTGACGAATCTGGACGCCAAAACGATTCAGTTCGGCGATCTGTCGCAGTACGATACGATTGTGCTCGGCATTCGGGCCTATGCGTTCCGGCCGGAACTGATTCCTAGCAATCAGCGTCTGCTCGATTACGCCAAAAATGGCGGCAACCTGGTGGTCCAGTATCACAAACCGGAAGACAAATGGTCGCCGGACCTCGCTCCGTATCCGATCAAGATTGGCGCGCCGCTGATCGAATGGCGCGTCACGGACGAAAACTCCAAGGTGACGATGCTTGCGCCGGATCATCCGATCTTTAACACGCCGAATAAAATTACATCGGCCGACTGGGAGAACTGGATCCAGGACCGCTCGGCTTACAACCCATCGGAGTGGGGCAAGGAGTACACGGAGCTGATCTCGAACGGCGACCCGGGTGAGAAAGAGTTTACGGGCACGTTCCTCACAGCCCCTTATGGGAAAGGGAATTACACGTACAGCTCCATTGTCTGGTACCGCGAAATGCCAAGCCTTGTTCCAGGCTCGATTCGCATGTTCGTGAACATGATCAGCCTGAAGCAGGGAGGGACGGTTTCCACCGGAACCACTCCCCCAAAATAATGGATGATCGGGCTGGAATGTAGGATGAACCGTTGAAGGATTTAGCTTGAAAGGGGATGGCGCGGAGCGATAGGCTTCGCGCCGGACCCTGGATTTTCACACGGATAAAGACTTTGGCTTAATGTACATAAAACAAACCATGGAGGGGACTGGGGCAACATGAGGAATCGGGAACAGATTTTAGAACGGGAAGGCGGACATTTTCCGGGGCGTACCTATACAGAAGCCGTGCTCGAGCCTGCCTTCGATGAAGCGAAGAACAGCTTGCTCGGGGCGATGATGGCGATCAACAAAGCGCATTTGATCATGCTGAAGGAGCAGGGACTCGTAAGCGGGGAAGAAGCCTTTCAAATCGCGTCGGCCATCCACGCCCTTGACCTGGAGGGGCTGCGCCAAGCGGAATATACGGGACAATTCGAGGACCTGTTCTTTCAGGTTGAGCATGAGCTGCATGCAGCGGCCGGAGACATTGCCGACAATTTGCATCTCGCCCGCAGCCGTAACGATATGGGCATCGCGATTTACCGGATCGTGCTGCGGGAGAAGCTGCTCGTAACGCTTCGCGGAGCCCTTGCACTCAAGAGTCAGCTGCTTTCGTTTGCGGAGGAGCATAAGGGCACCATCATGATCGGATACACGCATACACAGCAGGCACAGCCGACGACGTTGGCCCACTATATTCTGGCGATGGCCGATTCACTGGATCGCGACATTCGCCGGCTGCAGGCGGCTTATGCCAACTGCAACCGAAGCAGCATGGGGGCGGCAGCACTGACCACATCCGGCTTCGCCATCAGCAGGGAGCGGGTGAAGGATCTGCTCGGCTTCGACGAGCTGATCTATAACTCCTACGACGCGATTGGCGGTGCGGATTACGTCGGCGAGATGATGACGGCCGTGCAGCTGGCCGCAATTAACCTGGGCAGGTCGTCGCAGGACTTCCTGCTGTGGTGCACACAGGAGTTCGGCATGCTGCGCGTGGCCGATCCTTACGTGCAAATCAGCTCGATCATGCCGCAGAAAAGAAATCCGGTATCGTTCGAGCATATGCGTGCGCTGCTCTCCAGCTGCGTCGGCAATACCCAAACCGTGCTGACCATGATGCACAACACGCCATTCGGCGATATTGTCGATACCGAGGACGATATGCAGCCTTACGCCTGGAAGGCGCTGAAGGTGCTGGAACGGATGTACCGTCTGCTCTCCTGCGTCATCGGAACTGTGGACGTTAATAAGGAGGTGCTGCGGAAGCGGACCGAGGGCAGCTTTGCCACGGTGACCGAGCTTGCAGATACGCTGGTGCGTTCCGACCGTTTGTCGTTCCGCAGCTCCCATCATATCGTAAGCCGTCTCGTGAAGCGTGCTGTCGCCGATGGACTTGCCGCTAACCAGATTACACTGGAGCTTGTCAATGAGATCGCACTGGTGGTCATCGGCCGCAAGCTCTCGTTGACGGAGGAGCAGCTGCGAATGGCGCTGGATCCGGTTCATTTTGTGGATATTCGTACGCTCCCCGGCGGACCGGCTCCTTCGGAAATTCAAAGCGTGATCACGAAGCGGAAAGGGGCCCAGCAGACTCAGGAGCAATGGCTGGACGCAGCCCGCAAACAGGTGGAGGGAGCCTTGAAGAACCTGGATGACATCTTGGCCGGCTGGAGCGGCAGCCGATGAACATGGCAACCATTCCTCTGCTGGCCGTAGACGGCGGGGGGACGAAGTGTCTGGCCGTGCTTGCGGATGCCGAGGGCCGGGTGCTGGCGAGCGGGCGTGCGGGATCATGCAACTACCAGGGAGTAGGGCGCGAAGCAGCGGCGCTTGAGCTTACGCATGCGATCGAGGAAGCCAAGAGGCAGCTGGCGGATCTGTATGTTCAAGGGAATACGCGGTCTGCGTTGGACGGGGATGCTGCTCCTCTCCCTTCTCAGGCCGAAGACCCTTCACCTGCCGTAACAGTAGATTCACCGCTGCATGTTGCCTGCGCGGTGTTCGGCCTCGCCGGCCTGGATACTGACTATGACCGTCAGGTGATTGAGGAGCTTGTCCATGAAGCGCTTCGAAACACGCAGGTGCAGGCCGACCGCATCATCGTGGAGAATGACGGCGTGGCCGCTCTACTCGGTGCCACAGGCGGCGCCCCCGGCATTCTGGTCATCGCCGGTACCGGCTCAATCGTGTACGGGATTAACGCGAGCGGTGAAAGCGTCCGTGCCGGCGGCTGGGGCCACCGAGTCGGCGATGAAGGCAGCGGCTATTGGATCGGTAAGCAGGCCATCATCGCCGCACTGCGTGGATATGACGGAAGGAGCGGCGCTACGGCACTAACGGATAAGCTGCTGCATCATCTGAAGCTGCGCACGGAAGAGGAACTGTTCAACTGGGCCTACTCCGCGGCATACAGCGTGGAGAAAACAGCCGGGCTCAGCAAGCTCGTGAGTGAAGCGGAGCAGGAGGGAGACGCGTCTGCACGCATGATTCTCGAGGCTGCTGCCGACGAGTTGTTTCTAGGGGCCCGGGCCGTGATCGAAAGAATCGGATTGGCTGCAGCGGAAGAGCCATTTGCCCTGATTTTGCAGGGAGGCGTGCTGCAAAATATTCCGCTTGTGCGAAGCCGATTGGCGGAACGAATCCGTTCCATCTCGCCTCTGGCCAGCGTTGACGAGGCAAAGATGGAGCCGATTTACGGGGTGATTGCGCAGGGGATGCGGCTGCTCTAGGCGGTCGAGGAACGATCTGTCCCCTACCCTTTAACAAAAACCAATGGCTTAGCTTGAAGCGCCTTTGCTAATGCAGTCACTGTTAGCTTAGAAGGCGCTTTTTCTCCGTTCTCTAGTTCACTGACGCTCCGCTGGCCTCTCTAATAAATCTTACTGCAATCAATACTTTGTCGATCATCAATAAAAGACTGAAGCCCGGAATAGAGCGTTCAGTCTTTTTTCGTAAATGCTGCGCCCTTGCAGTCCGGCCAACCACGTTAGCCGAGTTAGTCCGTGTGTGCGACGGCTCTGATTTCGATCAGCTGCTCGGGAGACGCGAGATATGTTACGCCGATGCAGCTGCCGGCTGGCCTGTGCTGTCCGATGTATTCCTTGAACAGCCGAATGCAATGCTCGAAATGCTCTTGCGCTTTTGTCAGATAGATCTCTACATAAGCCAGGTTCGATTTCGTGACACCAAATCCCGCCAGTACTCGATCCAGATTTTCCAGCGTCTGCCGGGTCTGTGCCTCGATATCTCCCTCGCCAACAAACGCTCCCTCTGTATCATGGGAAAATTGTCCCGAAATGTAAATCGTGCCATTGACGCTGTAGCCCTGGGTGATGCCGTGATCCCAAAGATCGTGATTGTAGGTTTTCACTGTAGTCATTTTTTTCTCTCCTTTACTTCAAAGTAAGGCAAGTATAAGATGAGAAAAAATAAAAATATAGTACGCACTTTATTGATAGGTACTATCAGAAAGGGTAGTGCAAATATGAGCATGGCTGAGTATAAAGGCAAAGTTAAAAATGTTCAGGATACACCTTTTGGATACACATTATCCGTGATTGGCGGCAAATGGAAAATGGTGATTATCTACCTCCTGGCAGAAAATCAAACGGTTCGCTTTAATGATCTGAAGAGACAGATCGGGGCTATTACTTTTAAAACATTGAGTTCACAACTTAAAGAATTGGAAGCGGATGGGATGGTGACACGGAAAGAGTATCCTCAAGTTCCTCCAAAAGTTGAGTACAGTCTTACAGAGAAGGCGGAGACACTCTTACCCGTTTTGGAAGGGTTATGCGAGTGGGGAGTCAAAAACCAACCGAAGATATGAGTGGCTTTCCATTAACGGGAAATGTTAGTTCAATGCCGGCCGCATTGATATAAATCGTTACGATGCATTGGAGGCCAAATATGAAACTTTCGGATGATGACTTGGTAATTCGCCTGCATGAACGGTCAGATACAGCAAACATTGTAACCATGATCAATCGTGACCCATTTCATATGTTGAACGGGCTAACGACCGAAGCGTTTGAGCAGGATTTAGATGAACCCAGGGAAAGAGTTAGGGATAACACGTTCGTTGTTGAGCTTGGACAGACAACCGCCGGTTATTTTTCTTTATGTTTCGTTGAACGGACTACACACATTTCCGTGTATTGTTACGGGACGGTGGACGTGGATTGGCGCAGGCGAGGCATTGGTACGGCAATGTTCAAGTTTATTTTTACACGACTGGCTGAAATCGCACGACAAGAGGCGAAACAAATTCACTTTATTCATCGTGCACTCACGAGTATTTCTGGAGAAACCGCTCTTGGTGCCAATTTTGGCATGCAGGAGCAAAACAACCTGGATATTTTGTGCTTAAACGACCTAAACCACATCAACGTTTCGAGCCCTCCATCAGAATTTGAATTCCGTCCCCCTACGCTAGAAGATGCTCCAATTTGGGCAGAGATTTATAACGATGCATTCGGTGGTAACAAAACGGTTGAGAGTGTCATTCACGAATTTCAGGGAGAGAGTTTTTCCAAAAACCTGTATATGCTATGTGAAAATAAAACGGGGACAGCGGTTGGCCTCCTTTGTGCTACACTTCGAGGAATTCATGCCAGAATACCGACCCTTGCAGTAAAGCGTGAATGGCACAGACGGGGTATTGGGGAAGCAATGCTATCCGAAATATTGCAAAGGCTTCAGCATTCAGGTGCAGTTGATGTCCGGTTAAGCGTAGACAGCAAAAACGATGCGGCTAAAGGGCTCTATACAAAATTTGGTTTTCAGGAGGAATATCAAAGAATTCATTATGCAGCGATCTTCTCACCGTAGCAGATTACCCGTCACGGTCAAGGAGTGGAGGACGCTATGCCATCGATTAATATGAAAAACTGAGGTGATTGTTGTGGAAGAGCTACTTTCACGAATGAAGCATATTCATGGAAGGATGATTGACGGAAGGCATCATTTCTGGGACGTAGAGAAACTATGGGAGTTATCTAAGAACTTACCCGTTCATACAATCAAAATTGATTCAATAAAGGAACTAGATCAGGATTGTTGGTTTAAAGATAGCAGGAGGACACCCATTCCAACGATACGGAATGTTGCGCTTCATTGTCAGCGGATTATCAACGCCAACATGGAGTACCCCATATTATTATGTTCAGACGGACAATTAATTGATGGGGGACATCGAATTGCAAAAGCATTAATGGATGAGAAAAGTGAAATTGACGCCGTGTATATTACATTGCCGGAGGCGGACGTGATTCAATGAAGAAATTCTATAAGCGAAAATCCTTGACCTACAGTTAACTCTAGGCCTTATACTTCAACTAAACATGAAAAGAAGCGCAGAAGATCTAACGAAGACTAGGAAAGGAGACTGGAGAAAAAGATGTGAGCTGCCTCATCGGCATGTCTGAAAATGATCTTAGAAAATAGAAACCATACTAGAATTGGAGATTCAATTCATAATGAGCAAAAATAATGCAGGGAATGTTTTCGGCCTGGCTTTGTTGCTGGGTTTATTTTCGACGTTAGGCCCGTTTACGATTGATATGTATTTACCGGCATTTCCTGAAATCGCACAGAATTTCAATACGAGCGCTTCACTCGTCCAGTTTAGCCTGACGGCTTGTTTGCTTGGATTAGGCATAGGTCAGCTCGTTATGGGCTCGCTAAGCGATGTGTATGGCCGGCGGAATCCGCTGCTGATCTCCATGGCCGTGTATATCATCTCCTCGTTGGCTTGCGCATTCGCACCCAATATTGGCTTGCTGATTCTGTTCCGATTCGCCCAAGGGTTTTCCGCTTCCGCGGGAATCGTCATCTCGCGAGCCATAGCCCGCGATCTGTACAGCGGCCACGAACTTACTAAATTTTTCTCTTTGCTGCTGCTTGTAGGTAATTTGGGTCCACTTGCTGCACCGATTGCAGGCAGCGGTATTCTTTCGTTTACAACGTGGATCGGCGTGTTTATCGCGCTGTCTCTGCTGGGGATTTACTTGTGGGCGATGACAAAGTGGCGCTTGAAAGAGACGCTCCCCACGGAAAGACGCGAGAAACCCAACTTCGCGAACCAGCTGCGCAGCTACGGAATGCTCTTGCGTGACCGTCAGTTCGTCGGCTACATGCTGGCACAGGGAATTATGATCGCGGGTGTCTTTGCTTATGTTTCAGGAACACCTTTTATTTATCAAAATATTTATGGCGTCACACCGGCTGTTTTCGCCTTGCTATTCGGATCAAATGGCATCAGCTTGATTATAGGCTCGCAATTGGTCGGGCGGATGGCGCATCGCATATCTGAACAGGCTTTTCTGCTGTTTGGCCTATGGGTAGCCTTATCGGCGAGTATCGTCGTTCTAGTGGTCGCTGTATTCCATGGTCCGTTGTTTGCCTTGGTCATCCCGCTGTTTTTCTTTGTTTGCTCCATAGGCATTACATCCACTGCGGCATTTCCGCTAGCCATGGAAAGACAGGCCAATATGGCGGGCAGTGCTGCCGCACTCCTGGGGGTCATCCCTTTTCTGCTAGGTGCGGTGGTTGCTCCTATGGTTGGGATTGCCGGTGAAAATACCGCCGTTCCGCTAGGCCTGATTATTTTAGCGACGAGTACGGCAGCCATGCTCGCTTATTTCGGACTGGTAAGAAAAGCTCCGCGTGCATCACAACAGGCGCAAATCCGAGCCTGATTTTTAGATCAGACAGAGTTAGTAAAGCTTACAGAGAACAATAGCCACAAACAACACAACAGCAGCCGGCAATTAGTCGGCTGCTGTATTTGTACTTCAAGACCAACCGCGGAGAACCTTATCAGCATCGTCTTCTAGCTCATTCCTTAATTGCAGAAAATAGTCCTCGATCTGATCAAGGAGTGCCTCTGTGAGTGCCCCGGCTCGACACAGGAATTGGAAGTCTTGATGTGTCTTTATGATCCTCATTTGTATATCCCTCCTGAAAGATGAAAATGCCCCCTCGAACAAGGGGCCTTGGCATTAGGTCACGAATATAATATATATCTGATTTTGGACTTGATTCGGTTAGATAAATTAGAGAAAGAAGGGTTAAGCATGAGTGATTCCATGAATCAGTATGAACGATTTCGCAACTCCATTCCTCTACTAAGAAACAGTACAAAGCTTGAACAAATTCACAAGGGATACTCAAGTGATGGTAAATACATCGTATATGATAGCAATGGCCACCCCCAATACATATTAAGAACCTACAACATAGATCAGGATGAAAACAAGAAATTGGAATTTAGCAGACTGAAGATGATGGAAAAGCATGATGTGAAATGCTCTAGACCTATTGAAATTGGGGTCCTACCTGAGCAAGAACTCGGTTACATGATCGTCTCATTCATTGAGGGAAATGAAGCATCAGAAGAGTTACTACTTTTAACGAAAGAAGAGCAATTCAACATCGGTATTCAATCGGGCTTCGAATTAAAGAAGATTCATCAGGTTATCTGTCCTGATAACATTAAGTCTTGGGATGAAAGAATGGCCGCCAAGCATCATCGATATCGAATGGAGTATACCAAATGCGGAGTTGCAATAAATAACGAAGAGAAGTTGTTATCCTTTATTGATGACAAACTGTACTTAATGAAGGGTAGGCCTAATATTTTCCAACATGATGATTACCATATTGGAAATCTTATCGTTAAGGACGGGAAGCTTTCAGGTATCATTGATTTCAACAGGTACGACTGGGGAGATCCAATTCATGAGTTTGTGAAAGTCGGTATTTTTAGTGCAGAAGTTAGTGTGCCTTTTTCAGTCGGTCAAATCCAGGGATACAATAATTACAATGAACCTGACGATGAGTTCTGGCAACTTTATTCACTCTATCTAGCCATGACTTTGATCTCATCCGTCGTATGGATCTTGAAGGTAAAACCGGATGAGTTAGATGCAATGTTGATGAAGATCCACCAAGTAATGGATGACCATAACAACTTTGAGTTAACTGTGCCTAAGTGGTACAGTCAGTATCAAGTTAATGTTTGACTGGTAATTTGACCAAAAGTAGTATCAAATAGTTTTAAGAAAGGGCCATCCCACAAAGGATGGCCCTAAAACTTGCCGTTACAGACAGCGCGGAGAACCTTACCACAAGGAACGCCAGGTTTTTATTGTGCAACTCGAATCAAATATGCGAAGATCGCCGGTGCTATGATCGAAGGGAAAGGAGGGAGGACTTCCATGTACGAATGGAACGAAATGGTCCAGCTTATGGTGGATTGGATCGAAGCCAATATAACGGAGAGTTCGTCTTTATTGAAGATGTCGGAGCAGTTAGGCTATTCCCCTTATTATTGTTCCAGGCAGTTCAACCAATTGACCGGGATAACATTACGGGATTACGTCTGGACTCGAAGAATTAGTCGAGCCGCCTTGGAGCTCCGTGACACGGACCAGCGGGTTCTGGATATTGCCTTAAAGTACGGGTTCTCATCCCAAGAGTCGTTTACGCGTGCGTTCAACAAAGCTTTTCAGCTCACCCCCGCAGCTTACCAAAAAGCTCCCCGACCTATTAAGTTGGCTATTCGTCAGGAGGTATTCTCGCCTTATCATTATTTGATCAAGGAGCGGGATAAGATGAGCAAGGTGCATTTGCAACCAGCGGAGATCAAAGTCGAGTTCATTCCGGCGCACAAATTTATCGGGATTTGGGACCTTTCCGCAGCAAACTTTGGGGAATTCTGGGAAAGGGGACATTCTTGTGACGAGATCTGTGGCACGCTGGAGAGTATGTCCAACCACGCCCTCCCTGGACAAATGGGTCAGACGGCGGGATGGTTTTACCAAAATGGTCAAAAGGGGTACTTATATGGAATCCCCGTTTCACTGGAGTACGAGGGGCTCATTCCGGAAGGGATGGAGTGCAGGGAAATTCCGGAATCGGAGTATTTGGTCTTTTTTCACCCGCCTTTCGACTATTTGAAGGATAATGGCGCTGTGATGAGAACCGTTGAAGAAGTGGCGTGGAACTTCGACCCCACAGGTATGGGCTACGAATGGGATGAAGGGATCAAACAAGACTACCAACGGCATTTCCCTGAAGGATATGGTTATGCTGTGCTGCGGCCGGTAAAAAAGGTATAGCCGATTATGTAATAACGTAACATAAGACCCCTCGTAAAGGGGTCTTTTTGTATGAAATAGGCTAGTGACTCATTAGCTATTAATCCATTCCATAGACACATTCCACAATTCCTCAGCCGCGTCGGGATTCATTGCGTAAGAGGCGAGCCCCGACTGAGTCTCTCCAACACGAGGTCCGACCTCGTTGCAGTTTTCAAAATATCGGCCGCCGATACCGTTTAACAAGCTGCTCCAGATTTTGTAGCTGAAAATGTACTAGAGGCTATTAACTGGCTCTTAAAATAGCTATTCAGTTAGTCCAACATCTACGCAGCTAACAATGTTATTGTCACTGACATTCATCTGTTTTTATGAGATATGGGAAAAAGCCAAGAAGGTCAACATCACCTTCTTGGCTTTTCTTGCGTAGTGGCGGTAGAGGGCGGGTTTTAAAAATAATTTTTCGTACACTATCCTAGTGAACTCAAAACGTCTTTCAGCCGCTCAGCAAACGGTTTTGGCTGCACTTGGTAGCCGATGTGATTTTCCGGGAACTCGGCAATGTCTACCTCCAAACGTTCTGCCAATCCTTCGGCGGAGCGGGCGGGAAAATAATGTCTGGAAGTACTGCCTACAGCGGGGCGGATTTGTGCCGTAGAATGAGATAGCGCAGTTTGGAGCTGCTCCAGTTTGAAAGCATATCCGAGCACGCCCGGAGCTTCCTTCGCCATGAAGTACTCCATATTTGCAATCATGCGTTCCTTTTGCTCATCGCTCGGCGGCGAAGAAGGGCTGGGGCCGTCGTCATCTCGAAGTCCAATGGCTGAAGTGAAGCCTAAATTACGGTAATCTGCGATCA
Organism: Paenibacillus favisporus; assembly: GCF_040545415.1. Lineage (NCBI taxonomy): Bacteria > Bacillati > Bacillota > Bacilli > Caryophanales > Paenibacillaceae > Paenibacillus > Paenibacillus favisporus. The sequence goes on from NZ_JBEPLV010000006.1 coordinate 196,488, forward strand.
GGTCCTCCATAATCGTCTTGGCCTGTAATCGTTCATCGCCGTGTAAAAGATCCAGCAAAGGCGGTTCATGCGGAATCAACACACGCACTTGTCCGGGATAGCGCATCGTCAGATCAAGTCCAATGACTGCCCCGGAACTGCTTCCGAAAACGTATGCCGGCTCATCGGTTAACGCGGCCAAGAGGCGGTGAGCATCGTCACTGTGCGTCTCGATCCGGTAATTTTCAGCCGGATTGGTGAGCTTGCTGCGGGAGTGGCCCCGGCGGTCGTAAGTGACGACTGTATACTGATCGGTAAGCAGGTCCGCAACCTCCAGAAATACATCGGCATCACCGCAGCCCCCATGGATCATCAGAAGTACAGGCCCTGCCCCGCGCACCTCATAGTGGATACTTGCTCCAGGCACAGTTAACATATCCGTCTTTATCATACTCATTTCATCTCCTCCTTGTAGGAAGATCATAAAGCAGCTTTATGAACTGAATATGAATCCAACCCAATGAATGAATTGGTCATAGGTACAGGACTTGATAAGAATTCTGGAGGTCATCTCCAAACTGAACTTACTGATCCAATAATGATAAACAGAATATACTAAAGAAATGAATGTTATAAGCCCCGAGGACGGACGATCCCGGGCTTTTTTGTTGTCTTGTCACCACTAAGCATTGCTTACCCGATCAATTGTAAAATAGGTGATTGAAGGTGACGTATGGTTCCGCTTAAAAAGGCCAGCTCAGTTGATGAGCTGGCCTTGATTTGCTTTCTAAACACTGGTAATTCCTTCATAGGGACTTACCAAAGTTGACAAAGGGGAAAATCGAAACTAATATACCTATAGGGGTATACGTATAACATCGATAAGGAGTGAAACAGCATGGCATTCAAATTTCCCAAAGCAACGACACCGCAGGAAGTAGCATTAAGACTCAATCGTGGTGAGAAGTTGTATATGCTGGATGTTCGCGAGCCTGAGGAATGGGCTGCGGGTCACTTAGAAGGCGCCAAACATATTCCGCTCGGGCAGCTTTCCGGACGACTGCATGAGCTTGATAAGTCGAAGGAGATTATCGTGATTTGCCGCAGCGGCAATCGCAGCGGTCTTGCCTGTGAATTGCTGAACGAAAAGGGATTCGACGTGGTGAATATGACGGGAGGCATGAACAACTGGAATGATGTTGTCCGCTGACCTCCGGCAAAACCATATAAATGGCCCGTATTCAGCATAAGTGTGGGTTCCGGCAGCTGTTAACGGTACAAGCTCATGCTTTTCTGAAACAAGCAAAAGCTAAAGGATGTGAAAACTTTGCAAACGGGAACAATCATCAACTTCGTTATCATCGTACTTTTTGGATGGTTTGTATTTACGAGGTTAAAACCAGTTAAGGGACTCCGGAGCCTGAACGCACAGGAGTTTAGTGACGAAATGAAAAAGCCGGTTAAACCCCTGCTGATCGATGTCCGTGAACCGGGTGAATTTAAGGGAGGATTTATTGCCGGGGCGCAAAACATGCCACTGTCCCAACTTCCCGGATTGCTCACTGAAATCCCCAAGGATCAACCGGTGCTCCTTTACTGCCGCAGCGGTATGCGCAGTAAAAGCGCGGCGAAGATGCTGCTCAAAAACGGGCACAAGGAACTGGCGCATCTACAGGGCGGTCTGGGTGCCTGGAACGGAAAACTGTCGCGTAAGTAATATCCATGATTACGTTTGGTTAAGTTAACCTAATGGTGAGATAAAAACGGGAGGCTGACATGCGATGTTTCATTACACGGTTGAAACGACCAAAACGATTGAACAAGCGATTGAAGCTCTGACGGAAAACCTGAAGGCGGAAAAGTTCGGCGTCCTTTGGCGGTTGGACATGAAGGAGAAGCTTAATGAAAAGGGTGTTGAGTTCGATATGCCGTATGAGATCCTGGAGGTTTGTAATCCGGTTGAAGCTAAACGGGTACTGTCTGAAAATGCATTGGTCGGATATTTCCTGCCGTGCAAGCTGGCCGTGTACGTGGAGAACGGAATAACCAAGATCGGCATGCCGAAACCAACGGCATTGATCGGGTTGGCAGAGAACGAAGCTTTGATGAGCATTGCATCCGATATCGAAAAGCGCCTGACGGCATGTGTGGATAAGAGTATATAAACGGATACGATAATCCTATTTTCCAATACGATAGTAAAATCAACTAAACCGCTTACATGATAACATGTCGGTAAGTTGGCCGTGAACAATAGATAAATGAAATGCTGTCAGCTGAGAAGGCTGATGGCATTTTTTTATGAATCGTATATCGGTCAAATATTCTCTGCAATCCGGATCTGCCTAACCGGGTGCAGGACCATCGGAGGGAACAGGTTATGTCAAAAACGATTGTAGCTGTGATCGGCTGCGGGACCATTGCCAACAATGCGCACATCCCGGCGTACATGGCGAACAAGGATGCCGAGATCAAGTATTTCTGCGACATTCGCAAGGAACGGGCTGAGAAAGCCGTCGAGCAGTACGGTTGCGGCACGGCGGTGGAGGATTATCAGGTCATTTTGCAGGACTCGGATGTGGTGGCGGTATCGATCTGCACGCCGAACAACGTTCATGCTAAGATCGCGATCGACTGCATGCGCGCAGGCAAGCATGTGCTGTGCGAAAAGCCGGCGGCGCGGACGTACCGGGAGGCGCTGGAGATGCAGAAGGTACAGCACGAAACCGGTATGACGCTGAACATCGGCGTCGTCAACCGCTTCAATAAAGGCGTCAACATCATCAAGCAGATGATTGAGAGCGGCGAGCTCGGCGAGCTGTACCACGTCGTGGTCAGCTTCCGCGCCCATCGCTCTATTCCCGGGCTCGGCGGTGATTTTACGACCAAAGCGGTGGCCGGTGGCGGGGCTCTGATCGACTGGGGAGTTCATTATTTGGATATCGTCATGTACTGCGCGGGAGATCCGCGGCCGAAGACGGTGACGGGGCAGGCGTACTCCAAGCTGGGCAAAGACATGCAAAATTACGCTTATCTGAACATGTGGGCGGGTCCTCCAAACTATGAGGGCAGCTATGACGTCGACGACTTCGTGACGGCCATGATTCGGACCGAAGGCCCGTCGATTTCGGTCAACGGCGCCTGGGCGCAAAACATCGGCGTGGAAGAAACGTACATTGATTTCCTTGGTGACAAGGCGGGCATTCGCCTCCAGTATGGTCAGGAGTTCACGCTATATTCGGCGAAGTATGGCGCATTGATCGAAAGCACGCCGAACTATCCGAAGACCAATGCGTTCCAGGAGGAGATCGACGGCTTTATCACGGGCATCCATTCCGGTGAAAAGCTGTCGTCGCACATTGACACGGTGATTTTGACTGCGCAAATGATCGAGGCCATTTACCAATCCTCTGAAGAAAGCCGCGAGATTTCCTTAACGGAAGCTGGAGTGGCACCGGCATGAAGAAAATCGGCTTTATCGACTATTACCTGGACGAATGGCATGCCAACCAATATCCCGGATGGATCAAGGACGCCTCAGGCGGGGCGATGGAGGTCGCCTTTGCGTATGCGGTCAAGGACGCGGAGCATGGGCTCACCAATCAGGAATGGTGTGCAAAGCATGGCGTGATGTGGTGCGACACGATCGAAGAGGTGATCGCCCAAAGCGACTACTTGATCGTGCTGTCGCCTGACAACCCGGAGCAGCATGAGGCGCTGGCGGAGCTGCCACTCGCCTCGGGTAAGCCGACGTACGTGGACAAGACGTTTGCCCCGGACCGGGCAGCCGCCTTGCGCCTGTTCGAGCGGGCCGCGCAGCATCACACACCGCTGTATTCCTCTTCCGCGCTGCGTTATGCCGACGAATACGGGGAGATCGAGCGCGCGGGGATTCGGGTGATTTCGAGCCTTGGCCCGGGCTTGTTCGAGAACTATTCGATTCACCAGATTGAGCCGATCGTCGCGCTCATGGGAAAGGTCGCGAAGCGCGTTATGTTCGTCGGCACGGAGGCTGTGCCGGCACTGCTGATCGAGTTCACGGGCGGCCGGCAGGCCACAATTCAGCAGCCGGGTCAGGGCTGCCCGTTCATGATGGTCGTCAACTACGATTCGGGTGCCTGCCGTGTCATGCAGCCGGCATCGGATTATTTTCAGCGCTTCATTCGGGATCTGGTGACGTTTTTCGAGACCGGGCAGGCGAGCGTGCCGCCTGCCGAGACCGTCGCCATCATGTCGATCATCGAGAACGGCCAAATCGCCGCCAAACAGCCGTATCGCTGGATCGATCTGCCGGAGACTTAATAAGGCGGCAAAAACAGAACAAAGCAGCCATTTTCGCGGAGTACGGGAATGGCTGCTTTGCGTTGGGCCTGAATTCATTTAGGGCGGCATCATTCGATCTTCATGGAGACTCGTTGTCAGTGCACGGCTGTGCGTTGACAATGAGTCTCCGGAGATTTTTTTGCATTGGAACGGGTTGGCCAGCGAACGATCACGGGCTTTGGCAGTCTTGGTAAGCAAAAGCAGTGGAGGGGACGGAATCGATCTGTAGAAGCGGTAGCGTTCGCCTACAAGCTTTCCGCAGGAAAGCTCGCTTCGAAAGCATCGCCTTTGTCTGCGAATTTCTACCTTTTGGTGATATAAAATCAAGAAATTTGGAGACAACAGCGATCGGAAGAACGATCCGTAACCGCAGCGGCCACTTTGCACAATGTTAAGAATTTTGTTCCCTTTTTCCGTCGCATAAACGCCAGAGCTAATGTTATATCCCCTTCGATTTTTCAACCGGCATGCCGCCGGGCTTTTTCCGAACCAGCCGTTCCATGACCCGCCTGCTCCAGGGACCGAGCGTTGCCAACGTGGGAGCATCGACGAACCGGCAGAAAAGATGGGCTAATGCAAAGATAAAAGGAGTTGTTAGGATAACGGTGAGGACTGTGCTAAGGCCGTAAGAGAACAGGAGGTGGAACTGATAGAACAGATAGGAACCCAGCGAGCAAATGATGGTGAAGTGAACCAAGTATAAAGAGAAGGATATCGTGCCGAGGTAGAGGAAGGGCTGCCGGCCGAACAGTGACTTAAGGCCGGGCGAGATGAGCAAGGCCGTTAAGGTCAGGCAAGCGCCCAGCGTATGGTAGAACACGAAGAACGAAAAGGTGGACGAGCCTTTCCATACCAGAATGGAGTAGATGGTGTTCTGGGTCCCCACGTAAGGGAAAGAGCCGAGATACAGTCCGGCCCCCAGAAACAGGGGAGCGCTCCAAGGCGGAAGAACGGCGGTCAGCCGGTTGCGGCCGCTGTACGTCAAGTCGCTGAGCGCCATGCCGAGCACGAACCCGAGGTAATAGGAATCGACGAGAAGCACCGCAAGAGCGGCGTAACCGATGATCCGCAGCCTGAAGCGGCCGAGGGTCAGCAGAAACCCGAAAATAAGGAAGGAACCCAGCAGCTCGTAGGTCATGGTCCATAACACGGGATTGTAACCGGATCCATAAGTGAAGAAGGTGTGGTACAGCGCCTCCCGGATCATGTCGAGCACACGAGGGCTGGCCGTGAAGGGATCGGGCATCGACGATTGGGTTGTTTGGCGGATGTCGTCATAAAATCCCCAGCCCAATCGCATGACCGCGAAAGCGAGGAGTACGGACAGCGAAGCCGGAATGGCGAGCCGGAAAAACCTGCGCAGCGCGGACGCGTAAATATGCATTTTGTCCTTCGTGAGAAAATAGCGCCAGCTCAGCACGTATCCGCTCAGCACGAAAAAGACGCAAACTGAGAAGTTGCCGTTGAACATCAGGTTCAGCGGCGTTCGCGCGGCCAAGCCTTCAAAGGGAAAGTGGGCGATCTCCGGTTTTCCTTCGAAGACAGACGGCGCGAAGACCTGAAAAAAATGGGACACCACGACTACGCAGGCCGCCAGTCCTCTTAAACCATCCAAATAAGCGATTTTAGTCTTCATACAAGTGCGAGCCTCCCTCGATTTTTGAATCCCATTCTAGGCGATTCGCGAGGGGAAAGATTGTACTTCCGTATCAAATGAGAGGAGCCGTGCCCAATGAAAAAGCTCGATATTGATCGATTGACTCGCTCCGGAGTCATCTATTTCAACTCGAAGCTCGAGATGCTGGAAAATCTGCACTGCAAGATGTACCGGATGAACACCCTCGTCAGCCTGTCCACCCATTTCCATGACTATTATCAGATCTGGTACGTATCCAAAGGCGAGTTCGTGCACACGATCTCCAATCGGCAGTACCGGATCCGGCAAGGCGATTTGTTCCTCGTTCCCCCTTTTACGCTGCACCGCGTGCAGGCCTTCGAGACAGAGGGGGAGATCCTCGGCTGCGAATTTATGCCGTCCTTCATTAACGAGCGCTTTGCGGATCCTTCAGGAGAACGGAGATTTTTCGACGCCGAGTATTTGAAGCATTTCTCGCAGTCGGACTGCACGCCGCATTCGCAAATCGCCTTCGACGGCGTCACGGACGGCAGAATCCGCGGCCTGCTTCAGGATATGCTCGGGGAATACGAGGAGCGGACGCCCTTTTTTGAAATCGTGCTGAAGGCCAGCCTCCTGCAGCTGCTGTCGATCATCATCCGCCAGGTGAACGGAGAGCTGGTGAAGGCCGGATTCCAAAAAATCGAAAGGTACCGCGACACGATGAACAAGGTCGTCGAATACATCGACCGGAATGCGCATGAGGACATCAAGCTGGAGCATATCTGCGCCATATCCAACATGTCAAAGCCGACGATTTGCCGGCTGTTCAAGGAGTGGACGGGCAAGACCTTCAACCGCTATCTCGTTGATTTACGGATATCCAACGCGCTCGTCCTGCTGCAGCGGCCGTCCATGTCCATCACGGACGTGTGCTATGCGACAGGGTTCAACGAGCTCGCGTATTTTTGCCGGATTTTCAAAAAATACACGGGCATTTCCCCGAACCAGTTCCGAAAACAAGTGATGGGCAAGCCATTTTAAGTTTTAACGATAATCCAATTACTAGAGACAATAGTGAAATTAACTAAAACGCTTACATGATAACATGTGGGTAGTTGACGGCGGCAAGCGCGCATTGGCGGCGCTGCCGCCCCAAATTAAGGAGGGAAGAGACATGATGCGAAAAGGGAGTACATGGGGGCTCATGATGGTTTTCCTGCTGGTCGCCGTCTTGTCGGGCTGCGGCGGCAAAGATGCGGCGACGGGTAGCCAGGAAGGCGGCGAAGCGAAGGGCGGCGATGCCCCGAAAGAAAAAGTGCAGCTGAGCTTCTGGTACGGCTGGACCGGCATGGAGGCGGAAGCCCTCGAGAAATTGATCAAGAAATGGAATGACGCCAACCCGGACATTCAGGTAAAGGGGCTGTCCCAGAGCGATTACCAGAAGCAGCTGACGGCGATTACCGGAGGCAATCCGCCTGACGTCGCGTCCAACTTCGGTCAGGATGTCGTGCCGTGGGGCGAACGCGGGGCCATGATGCCGCTGGACGATTTTATCAAGAAGGACAACGTCGACCTCGGCGACTTCGTTCCTGCTGCACTGAGCTCTTCCCAATCGAATGGAAAAACGTACGCTTTACCGATCGCGATGCACGTCTCGATGCTTTTCTATAACAAGGAGCTGCTGGAAAAGGCAGGCTTTAGCGGGCCGCCGGAGACGATGGGCCAGCTCAAGGAGTACATCGCGAAGCTGAGCGTCAAGGAGGATGGAGGCAAGCTCCAGCAGCTGGGCCTATGGCCCGGTGTCGATGCCTATACGTTCAGCTACGCTTACGGCGGATCCTATTACGATGCGGACAAGAAGCAGGTCACGCCCGACGATGCGGGGGTCAAGAAGGCCGTAGAATTCGGAAAAGGAATCTGGGATCAATTCGGATCGAAGGAGCTCGACCGCTTCGCATCCGGGCTGGGGCAGTACATGTCGCCGCAGAATCCATTCTTTACAGGCAAATACGCGATGACGATCGACGGCGAATGGCTGCCGACGTTCATTAAGCAGTACGCCCCGAACCTGAAATACGGCATTGCGCCCATTCCGTACGATGAGAGCAACCCGAGCCTGAAGGACCCGGGCAACGTCTCGACCAGCGTATTTTACATTCCGAAAGGCGTGAAGCATCCGGAAGAATCGTGGCAGTTCCTGAAATGGATGACCGAGCCGGAGCAGATGGCGGAGTTCACTGCAGCCATCGGCAATCTGCCGACCCGAACCTCACTGCAGACACATGAAATCTATAAGGAGGTGCCGGGCTTCCAAGAGTTCTTACAATATTCCTCCAGCCCGAACCTGCATTCCTTCCCGGCCACGTCCTTTTCGACGGAGTACATGACCGAATTCTCGAACCAGTATAACGCGATCCTGCGCGGGGAAGTCAGCTTGGACGAAGGGTTGAAACGGGTGAAGGACAAGATCCAGCCCTTAGTCAAATAATCCGGTTGTTCACATCCGGGCTCGGTCCGCTCCTGGGCCGGGCCCGCATTCCAACAATCACGAGGAGGACGTGCAGATGATTGAAACGATATCCTCAGCGGCGCCTAGGCGGAGAAGGGGCTGGACGAGGAAGGAGTGGCATTATTTTTGGCTGGGGCTGATCTTCGCTTCCCCATGGATCATCGGGTTTCTGATTTTTACCGTGTATCCTTTCTTCAGCTCCCTCTACTTCAGCCTGACGGAATACGATCTGTTCAATCCCCCAAAATGGGTGGGGATGGACAACTACGCCGCGATCATGAAAGACCGCAGCTTCTATAAATCGATCAGCAACACGCTGTTCATGGCGTTCATATCCGTTCCGGTCACGCTGTTTAGCTCGCTTCTTATTGCGCTGCTGCTGAATTTCAAGGTGAAGGGCATCCGCTACTACCGCACGATCTTTTATCTCCCGGCCGTCATTCCCGGCGTGGCGAGCGCTCTGCTTTGGACCTGGATGCTGAATCCGGACTTCGGCCTGGTCAACATTTTCTTGCGCTGGCTGCATCTTCCCGATCCGGCCTGGCTGCTCGACCCCCGGTTCACCAAGCCTTCCCTGATCCTGATGGGACTGTGGGGCTCCGGCGCGGGGGCGCTCATTTTTCTTGCAGCGCTGCAAGGGGTTCCCCAAACCTACTACGAAGCGGCCCAGGTCGATGGCGCCAACTGGTGGCACCGGTTCTGGAGAATCACGGTACCGGCGCTGTCGCCGATCATTTTGTTCCAGCTGATCATGGGACTCATCGGGGCTTTTCAAATTTTCACGGAATCCTACATTCTGGCGGGTGGCAAGTCAAGCGGCGGTGCTCTCGGCGGGCCGGGGCAGTCGTTATTGTTCTATGCCGTCAATTTGTACCAGGAAGCCTTTATCAATCTGAAAATGGGATACGCCTCGGCGCTGGCCTGGATCCTGTTCGTGATCGTCATGCTGATTACGCTGCTGGTCCTGAAAACGTCCAAACGCTGGGTCTACTACGGAGGTGAATAGCGGATGAGCGCTGGCAAGCTGTTTCGCACGAAAATTTTTCCGCATACGATGCTGATTTTGTTCGCATTCTTTTTTCTCTTTCCGTTCGTTTGGCTCGTGTTCACTTCGCTCAAGTCATCGAACGAAATTTTTGAGCTGCCGCCGCGCATCCTGCCGGAATCGTTTCAATGGTCGAATTACAAGGCCGCGTTCGAAACGGTGCCTTTCGGACACTATATGCTGAACACCCTGGTTATCTGCGTTGTTTGCATTATCGGGCAATTGTTTGCCTCTCCGCTGGTGGCCTATTCGATCTCCCGGATTCCGTGGGTGGGGAGCAAAATCATTTTCGCGATCGTCCTGGCAACGATGATTCTGCCCTCACAGGTGCAGTTGATTCCGCAGTACATCATTTTCGCCAAGCTGGGCTGGGTCAACACCATCCTGCCGCTGACGATCGGAGCCTTTTTCGGCGCACCGTTCTACATTTTCTTATTGAGGCAATTTCTCTTAGGCATCCCTAAGGAGCTGTCTGAAGCCGCGAAAATGGATGGTGCATCCGAGTTTCGTATTTACTCGCAAATCATTATGCCGACCTTGAAGCCGGCGCTGGCGACGGTGGCCCTGTTTACCTTCGTAGGTGCTTATACGGACTTTATGGGACCGCTCATTTACTTGAACGATGCCGCCAAGTGGACGCTGACGCTCGGTCTGCAGGGATTCCAGCAGGATCATGGGGCGCAATGGGAGAAGCTGATGGCCGCGTCGACGATCATGGCGATTCCGATGATTTTGCTCTATTTTTTCGGGCAGAAGTACTATATGCAATCCGGATCTGCTTTTACGGGGTTCAAATGATTCATTCATCCCTTGGCGAACTCAAAGGGAAGGCAAGTTTGTGCCGCATATATAAAGGCTGGTTGGAAACCCCAATCAGCTTTTTTGATTCTTGTAACTTTGCTCCGGCTCGCAGCGTCCATAAGACAGTTGGCAAATTTCGTTAGAAGCTGGGAGGAACCTGATGATGCGAAAATGGACTATGGCCGCTGCCGGGCTGCTGCTCGCCGGGACGCTCGGGAGTGCCTGGACAGGCCCGTCGGCGTGGGCTCAAACCTCCGGACCGAACGCAAGTTATTCTAGCCCGGGCTCGGAATTTTATTTGACGAATCCGATACCGCTCGCGAAGCCGAAATGGACGGCGGCGCTTGATGCGCCGAAGGACTCGTCCGCCTCCAATCCTTCCGTAGTTAAAGCGGGGCAGGGGAAGGTCTACTACATCGCGGGCGGCAAGCTGATCGCGAAGGGGGCCGCCACCGGGAAGACGCTGTGGTCGTTCGGAATGGGACTTGGCCATGCAACCCTCACGAGTACCGACGAAACGAAACTCTACGTCGGTGCCAAAGACGGCTCGGTTTACCGGGTCGATAAGGCGACCGGCAAGGGCACACGCATCTACCGTGCTCCATCGGGGCATGCGCCCGAGATATCCGTGGACGGCGGGACCTTGTACGTCTTTGCCGGCGGTTCACTCATCTCGGTGGATCCTGCTACAGGCAAGGAGAAATGGCGGAATCAGGACGGTAAGTCCCTGCCTCAGCGCGTCGGCGGGACGCTGCTCTCGGGCGCCGTGGAATCGGGAGCGATTACCGTCTATACAACTTATGCGATCGATCCAGCCACAGGCAAAACGCTGTGGCGGCTGCCGGGCGATCATACGGGGCTTCTCAAGTCGGAAGGGAATAAGCTTTACTTCCAGGACCAGTGGCCGAATGCTGATTATGTGGAGACTGCGGTGAACATCGACGAGGTGGATGTGAAGACTGGCAAGATTACAGCAAGCAAGAAGTTTGTTGCCTTAAAGGCTGACGATAACCCGGTCTATCCCCCATATAAAGTGTTGATGAATGGCAATGACGTCTATGCGGCCGTCGCCGGCGAGGGTGTCTTCCGCTTCAATTACGACGCCGATCCCGCTGTTGTGAAGCCGGAATTGATAGCGGATCGGGGAGAGTTCATCGCGGGCCCCTATAACGGCAAGCTGGTTTTCCTCGATGAGGACAGCCGCGGGATTCATGCGCGCAAAATCGTGGATCGCTCGTATGTGAATTATAACGGCCCCGATAATCCGGTCAGCCGCATCGATATGATTCAATCCGGCTTGTACGTCGGCCAGAGTGACGGTACCGTCTACGCGCTGAACGTCTCGACGGGGAAGGCTTTGTTCCGTGCGCAGACGAAGACGCGCAGTTACGGAGCTTTTCAGGTTGAGGGCGGTATGCTGCTCGTCCAGGCGGAAAGCCAGCTGTATGCGTACCCGCTGCCTTCCGAATTGGCGAAGCCCGCTGCTGGGGGCAGCACGGCGGGAGCCTTCGCGAAATCGGATGCCAAGGTCTCGCTGGATGGGAAGGCACTTCCGCTGCGGGTTGGAGCGGGCGTCATGTCGGCAGACAACCGGATGTTCATCCCGTTCCGGTCGCTGACGGAAGCGCTCGGAGCCAAGGTCGCTTACGACGCCAAGACGAAGCGGACGACCGTGACCTACGGAATGCGCGTTTTCTCGATCGCCGACGGCTCCCCTTTTGCTCTCACAGACGGGAAGCAAGCCGCACTGTCTTACTCCCCGGCGACGCTGAACGGCTCGCTCTACGTGCCGATCAAGGACTTCGGTGATCTGCTGGGCGTGCAGGTGAAATGGAACGCCGGCAAGCGTACGGTGGAGGTAACTAAGGGGGCCGCCGCGAAATAACGTTGGCGGATCCTTGCGGTTAGAGACAGAGTTAAGGAACACAGAACGAATGGAAAAATTCCTATTGTCCTTAAGCAGCCTAATGTATACTGAAAACGGCGGGATGACCGCCGTTTTTCCACATTCACTTTACAGAATTGAAGGTTAATCGGGGCTGATTTTTAAAGACAAACCAAGGACAATGGAGATGAGCACAAAATGAAAGTAATCGGTCTTATTGGCGGAATGAGCTGGGAATCTTCTGCTTTGTACTATCGAATGGTCAATGAAGAAGTAAGAAGTAGGTTAGGCGGGCTGCACTCTGCGAAATGCCTGTTATATAGTGTTGATTTTGAAGAAATTGAACGTTACCAAGCGGAAGGAGCCTGGGATAAGGCGGGAGAAGTGCTAGGCCAAACCGCACGCGCTTTGGAAAAAGGGGGAGCTGACTTTATCGTCATTTGCACCAATACGATGCACAAAGTTATCGATGATATTCAGTCCAAGATCAACATCCCCATTTTGCATATAGCGGATGCTACAGCAGCCCAAATCAAAGAAAGCCAGATTCAGACGGTTGGGCTGCTTGGCACGAAGTACACCATGGAACAGGACTTTTATAAATCACGCCTGGAGCTGAACGGGATTCAGGTAATTGTTCCAGATCGGGATGACAGAGAGGCCGTAAACAAGATCATCTACGAAGAGTTATGCCTGGGCAAGATTCATCAGGAATCCAGAGATTATTATAAAAAGGTTATTCAGGGCTTAATCGAATCTGGAGCCGAAGGGATTATATTAGGCTGTACAGAAATTGGACTATTGGTGAAGCCGGAAGACGCAGAAGTTCCTCTGTTTGACACAACCTACATCCATGCTTGCGAGGCTGTAAATATGTCTTTGAAATCGTGAAACTTGGAGGTCATTGGATGAAAAGGAAGTTATTATCCTCATTATTCGGTATGGTGTTACTATTCTCCGTTTCGGTACCGTCGATGGCAGCCTCCTCAACCCGTATAGTCATCAACAGTGAGGTCATTCAGACCGACTCGCCGCCTGTCATTCTGCACGGTCATACGATGGTTTCTTTAGCATCGCTAAAATCACTGAATATCACATTGGACTGGAATTCCAAAAGTAAAACCGTTACCGCAGCGGCCCCTAAGTCGAAAGAAAAGCTTATTTTGACTGTAGGGAAGAAGACAGCGAAGCTTGGAGAGAAAACACTAACTTTGGAGTCACCAGCTCTGCTGAGAGGCGGACGCGTTGTGGTGCCGCTGCGTTTTATTAGCGAAGCCTTTAACGCAGAAGTGATGTGGAAAGGTACCACCAATACGGTGATCATCCGCAGTTCGGATCGGGTGCAGCAGTATGAAACGCTGTATCGCGGTACGAACCTGGCTGAGGCACGCAAAATTGCCGCTGACCTGCCGACCTCGGATACCAACACGTTGGGACCTACTAAGGAAGGGCTAATTTACGGGTATCATTTTCCGGAGGGTGAAGCGCTAAGATATTATTATAATCAGGGGGATCTCGTTTCCTATTATGTCATTCAGGATGATGTGAAGCGGCTGGTTTGGGAGGGCGTTGAATCGGAATCCGGATACAGTAAAGAAAGAGGGGAGCGCCCCGCCCCGGAGAAATCTGAAGTATTCTTCACGAAGGATCGAATCGATGACTCCATTTATTATGGAAGGGTGGGGGATGAGACGCCACTCATCGGGAGCTCACCCGGAGGATTACTGTCTACGATTATACTCCCGGTCCCCAATGAAGTTCGTACGGACCAATTAAAATAGGAGTTCATCGACAGCGCGCCCGCCAGGGCGCGTTTTTTAAATGATATAGAGTTTGGAGAACGCCAGTACGCCAGAAAATATTTATAAAATTTCCTGGCCGATGTTGTCACATCCCATCCTCACTCCCCGTCATACGGGTAAAATCACCGAAAGGGATGATCGAGATGGAGATGGAATACGATTACGATGTGGCGGTAGTTGGCGGGGGCATAGCAGGTCTGACAGCGGCGGTGTATGCCGCGAAGGCGGGGAAGCGGACGATTCTGATCGAGAAGCAGGAGCGCCTCGGCGGGCGAGCCATCACGGTGAAAAAGAAGGGAGCATACTTCAATCTGGGCGGGCACGCCCTGTACCACGGCGATGCGTTTGTGACCTTCCGCGAGCTGGGGCTAAGTTTGCAGGGAGGTCAGCCTTCCACCGATGCACTCGGCATTTGGAACGGGAAGCTGGTGACCATGCCGATGGGGGTCAAATCGCTCTTTACCACGCCGCTGCTGTCCTGGAAAGGGAAGGTGGAGCTGGCCTCCTGGCTGGCGAAGCTTGGCAAACTGGATACGCTCCGGTACGAGCGGGTCAGTCTCCGGGAATGGCTGGAGGGGAATATCAAGGACCCCATGCTGCGGCATTTGTTTTATTCGCTTTTTCGCACGGCAAGCTACGTGGTAGCGCCGGATCTGCAGGCGGCGGGTCCAGTACTGCGGCAGCTTCAGAACTCCCTGAAGGGCGTGCTGTATCTTGACCGGGGCTGGGGCGCGATGGTCGACGAGTTAGGCAAGCTGGCTGAGGATGGCGGCGTGAAGCTGCTCTCGAAGAGCAATGCCGTGTCCATTGGGCACGCTGAAGGCTCCGTACGGCATGTGCTCTGCGAAGATGGAACGACAATCAAGGCGAATTCCGTCATCGTCGCCGCATCGCCCGCGGTCGCTCACCAGCTGGTACCCGGAGCTGAAACGACCGCCCTTCATACCTGGAAGGAGCAGGCTGTCGAAATTACGGCTGCGTGCCTGGATGTCGCGCTCCGCCGTCTGCCGAAGCCGGATCAGCAATTCGTGTACGGCATCGACAGGACGGTCTTTCTTTCCAACCAGTCGCGTGCTGCTGATCTTAGCGACGATGGATACCAGGTCGTTTCCGTGATGAAATATAAGGGGCTGGAAAGCGATCCCCAAGGGGATTTGCAAGACCTCGAACAAACGCTGGATCTCGTGCAGCCAGGCTGGAGGGATGAGTTGGTCATCCGGCAGTATTTGCCGAAGATTACGGTTTGCCACGATTTTATGCACCTGAACCGTCAGGAGAACCCGGGGCCTGCCGTTCCGGAAATCAAGGGGCTGTACGTGGCAGGAGATTGGGCTTCGCACGGGGAATTACTAACCGACGCCGCGACAGCGAGCGCGAAAAGGGCTGTGCGGCATATTCTCTCCTTGGAGAGCGAGGAAATGGCGACCCATGAGCATAGAAGAATTGTATGAAACCTATAGAAAACCGCTGATATCCTATGCCTACCGGATGCTGGGCAGCGTTATGGATGCGGAGGATATCGTGCAGGAGGCCTTTATAAGTTATGGCCGGCTGGAGGAACCTGATGCGATACGGAATGAGCGATCCTTTTTGTACAAAATCGTGACCAACCGCTGCTTGGATCTGCTCCGTTCCTCGACGAAGAAACGGGAGCTCTATGTCGGTCCCTGGCTTCCTGAGCCTCTGATGGGTTTGCTGGATGCCGCCGAGGCCGATCCGTCCGAGATCTATATGCGGCGCGAATCCATATCAACGGCATACCTTTTGCTCCTGCAGCAGCTGAGTGCCGTCGAAAGAGCCGTATTTCTCCTCCGCGAAATTTTTCATTATTCGTTCGATGAGATTGCCGGGATGGTTGGCAAGAGCACCGCGAACTGCCGGCAAATTTTCCACCGGGCCAAAAAGAGCATTCAGGCCGAGCCTGAGCAGACTCTCCCGGTTCCCATTGCCGAAGAGAAGCTGAGGGATTTCGTCAGTTCCCTTCTGCAAGGAAATACAAGCCGATTACTGGAACTGGTCAGCGAGGGTGCTGTCATGATCTCCGATGGCGGCGGCAAGGTCAAGGCGGCACGGGTGCCTGTCATTGGATTCGAGCAGGTTACCAAACTGCTGCTTAATCTGCTCAAAATGCATGCGGGTAAATTTGCGTATTCGTTCGTTTCTGTCAACGGCATACCGGGCTTCCGGCTTGCGATGGAGAATGGGGATCAGTACGTTTATTCTTTTTCTTTTAAGGATGACAAGATTCAATCGATCTATGCCGTAGGAAATCCGGAGAAAATAAGGCACCTGCCAGCATTCGAGCAGCGGGATGATGAACTTGGCACGCCGTGACAGTCGCGGATAACAAACCAAACGATGACTCAACCGCGATTATCGTTAAGCTAGAGGAATAATAGAAGAAAGTGTGAAAAAGACCCTGCCGGCGCGAGCCAGCGGGGTTATTGGCGTTCATGGATCAGGTCGTGCTGGAACGATGAACAAAATGATTAATTATATGGTTTGCAAAATTCTAACGACTTCATCTTCAATCTGGAATTCATCAACCTTGTCCCAATGCTCAGGGCGAATCATTTGATATTTTTTCATACGGTAAAACTCCATAACGGCTTGTTTCAAGGTGAGGTCGTACCACTGGATGCTGAACGTCGGTTCCATGATCCGCCGCAGCGTAGCATCGTCTTGAACTAAAGACAGCACTGCATTCATCCGGTTGAAAATTCCCTGATCCATCCCGGCTTCAAAAAAGCTCTCCAGCTTTTTATTCCGATTCTGCTGGGCAATAACCAGACTTTCAAACAACCGCGGATAGAATTCCTTGAGGTCCTCCAGGAACAAATCGGATATAAAAATGACGCAGATCAGCGATTGCAGGAACGTTTGCTGAAAACGCTTGATATAAGAGACGGATTCGTCGTTCACCACAGCATCGGCCTGCTGCAAGTAGTTCATCTCATACTCTACAACCTGCTGAATGATGTCATCTTTGGATGAAAAATGCTTATACAGCGTCACTTTGCTGATGTCCATATATTTGGCGATATCGTCTATTTTGAGTTGGCTGAACTTGTTCTTTCGAATGACCGGTTTTATTTTCTCGATGTAATGATCGGCGCTTACGGCTTTTCTCACGAAATGAAGCCTCCTTTGTGCTTATACAACATATTATAACGAATTCGTTGTGATCACAAACGTTTTTTACGAAAATTAATAAATTAACTTTTTTTATTAATTTTGTTTACTTTATTAATTTGTGGAGTTATAATCGGTCTTGCAAAAATAAATGATTTTCTAAGCCAAGGGAGGAAATAAACGATGAGTACTGTGGAAAAAGGGAAATACGAAGGCAAGCGGGTCGTCATTACAGGAGGAAGCAGCGGTTTCGGCCTGGAGACAGCGAAGATGCTGGTGGATGAAGGAGCGCTTGTATTGATCACCGGACGTACCCAGTCCACGCTCGATTCGGCTCTGAGACAACTGGGGAACAATGCCGTTGCTGTCGTGAGTGACGCCTCGTCGTTGAGTGATATCAACGCCTTGGCCGACCGGGTGAAGGCGGAGTTTGGCACGATCGACGCCTTGTTCGTCAATGCTGGCGTGACGCGTTTCGTTCCTTTTGAGTCCGTTACGGAAGAGGTGTACGACGAAGTTCTCGCTATCAATGCCAAGGGGCCGTATTTTACCGTGCAAAAGCTCGTCCCGCTGCTAAACGAGGGGAGCGGCGTGGTTCTCACGACTTCGGTCGCGAACGTGCTTGGAATTCCGATGATCAGCGCGTACGCTGCCAGCAAGGCAGCGCTCCGCTCCATGACGCGCAGTCTCGCCCGCGAGCTGCTGCCTCGGAAAATCCGTGTGAACGCAGTCAGTCCCGGTCCGATCGACACAGGCATTCTGGACAGATCGATGCCGGCCGAAGCCGCGGAACAGACCAAGGCGCAGATGAGACAAGAGAACCCAATGCTGCGTTTCGGTGAGCCCAGCGAGGTGGCTAAAGCTGTCGCATTCCTTGCGTTCGACGCGACTTACACAACCGGAGCAGAGCTCCCCGTTGACGGCGGCGGCTCGCAAATCTAAGTACGTCTAAATTCGTGGTTGGCTAACCAACCGATATGTTATAAATGAACCAAAAGAAGGGGAGCGGATCTATATGGCAACAATGGAAAAAGCAAAAAATATGCGCGTCTTTGTAACAGGCGCAACAGGGTTCGTCGGCTCCGCTGTTGTTCGCGAACTCATTGCCGCGGGGCATCAAGTCGTCGGGCTCGCCCGCTCGGATAAGTCTGCCGCATCGCTGACGGCTGCCGGGGCTGAGGTGCAGCGCGGTTCCTTGGACGACCTTAACAGCCTGCAGGAAGGCGCCGCCGCAGCGGACGGCGTGATTCACCTGGCTTTTAAACACGACTTCGCGGATTTTGCGGCAGCCGCCGAGGCGGATAGCAAGGCGATCGAGGCGATCGGGGCGGCACTTGAGGGTACTGGAAAGCCATTCGTGGCGACCTCGGGAACGCTGATGCTTACGCCGGGGCGGCTCGGGACGGAAGAAGAGGCGTCGACACAGTCTACGCCGCGCCGCTCCGAGGAGGCTGCGCTCGCGCTGGCTGGACGCGGAGTGAGAGCTTCGGTCGTCCGTCTGTCACCGTCTGTGCATGGGCCGGGCGAGCACGGCTTTGTTCCGACTCTGATCGGCATCGCGCGGGAGAAAGGTTTTGCGGCGTACGTGGATGAGGGGCTTAACCACTGGCCGGCGGTTCACCAGCTTGATGCGGCGCGCCTGTTCAGACTGGTGTTGGAAAAAGGAGCCGCAGGTGCCGTGTATCACGGGGTCGGCGATGAGGGCGTGCCCTTCCGGGAGATCGCTGAGGTCATCGGCCGCCACCTGAACCTGCCGGTGCGCAGCATTTCCCGCGAAGAGGCAGACGCTTACTTCGGTTGGCTCGCCTTCGCCGCGTCGACTGACAATCTGGCGTCGAGCGCCCTGACCCAGGAACGCCTGGGATGGCAGCCCGTGAACCCTGGTTTGATCGCGGATCTGGAACAGGGGCACTACTTTAACCGCTAAAATTGATGGATTGGGTAAATGAAGAGGTTTTTTAAAGGTTATCTAATGAATTCGCCTGATCGTAACATTTATGAATAAAAAGGTCTTGGCTTGTGACTCGGTACCTCCTTCATGGAAGTATTGGGTACAGGCCAAGACTTTTGTTGGTAGGGAAACGCTTAGTTTTTCATTTAGGTGATCTTGCCCACGAATTCATTTATCCTGGAAATCGATTTGTATCGTTAGGTTGGTTTTATCAAATTGAACCTTTCCACCAAAAGCTTCAGCAATAAACCGAAGATTTACGTACATAAGACCATCATCAACAAGTTCTGGACCTTGTAAAAGCTGTACTTCCTTGCCATTTAGAGTAGCAATCTTTTTTCCGGCAGTTAAAGTAACCGTTGTATCATTATTTTTAGCCGTAACGGTTTTGGTTTGATTATCAAACTGAGCGTCCATCTTTAACGCCGAGAAAAATGCCCTGAAAGGAACCAAGGTTGATCCACTTGGAGGAATCGCCGCTGTTAAGGCTTGTTTTTCCCCACTAATGTATATCGTAGGACGATATACTCCGCGGGAATCCGGGCCCGCTGAAGCAAGCACTGCTTGTGCACCAAAGACTAAGATGTAAACAGTCAGCACAGCAAGGGATAGAAAAGAACGGCGCTTCATCAAATACCATCTCCTTTTTTAAGTTTAATAGCATCAAATAGGACGCTTCATTTGGACAAATTCTATTAGTACAGACGCTTTTTCCACCACACATGTTAAAATAAACCCAAATCATCACAGTTATTGGAGGTATCCTCAGTGGTCATTCAACTAGGCAATTTTGAAGTAAATTCCGGGCAATTGGTCGTAGCGGATCCTTGTTACGAATTGGATCGGGATACGATTATTATGGGCGTGCTGGAATCGGCCTTAACTGGCACATGGGTAGGAGAAGTGGAGAAGGTCGAGGTTCGCGACTGGGGCGAAGCCAACGCCAAGCTGACGGCTTACCACCATTCCGTGGCGGAACAGGCGGCGCCGCTGGAATGGATCAAGTGCTCTTTTGTGGCGGGGGTGGACAGCGGGCAGGCGGGGATTTTTGATATCGAAAAGCACCGGATCCCGGATGCCGATGCCCCTGACGGTAAACAGGACCAAGATACCGAATGGTATTTCGCCTGCTGCGATCTCACCGAGAGCGGGGAGGAAGCAGGCGTTCTGGATGGCGGCGTCGTATCGCGGACAGGCATGGGCGACGGGGCGTATGGGGTGTACAAGGCTGTAAATGCAGATAATCAGGTCGTTGGCGTGAAGATTGTGTTTATTAAGGGCTAGTTAGTTCTGAAGTAGATATCATTACGGTTGCTAGAAGTTTTTAAATAGATTTACAGGTAGATGACTCTCTCGAGGGTCATCTTTTTTTTTATTCATAGAAGGAACTCACCTCATTTTCACTTCAAGCGCAACTATTTTTCGTTTTTATTGTTATATATTGTAAATGGTATTTTGTCGCTTTTACTAGAATCATGATAGAAAGTTCAAATCATAACAGAGGTGCATAATGAAGAAATTTTTGTCTCTGCTGTTCCTGTCTTTGTTCCTGCTGATCCTGCTCCCCAATTCAATCAGTGCCGCATCCAAGCCATCCAAGATTGTATTAGACGGCCAGGAACTGGTCCTGCCGGCTGATGTGAAGGTCTCGATCATTGATCAATCCATGATGATTCCACTTCGGGTGGTGGCGGAAAATTTAAAGTTTCAGGTGAACTGGGATCAACGGTCCCACAGCGTTACAATCCAGCAAAACGCCAAAGCCATGTTGTTAACCGTCGGCAAAAAAGAGGCGAAGGTCGCGGATCAGCTCGTACGGCTGGATACGGCTCCCCGGAATATGAATCAAAGCGTGGTCGTTCCGATCCGGTTCGTCACCGAACAAATGGGACTCGCTGTCAATTGGGACAACCGCAATAAAACGGTATACCTGACAAGCCCGCCTCAAAACCCGGATCAAAGCAAAGATCCGAACTCCGAGTCCGAAGCAGACAATACAGAGCCGTTGACGCATGTGAGTCAGATCAATTATGTAAACCAACAGCTCGTCATTAGTATGGATGGCCAAGTGACGCCCAAGATTTCAACGTTAGCCAACCCCGCCCGAATCGTTGTTGATTTACCCAATACGACCTTCGGGGCTCTGACTCAGCCGCTGGATTCTGCCATGATGGGGAAATTGGACGTGAGCGGACAGCCGGATGTATCCGAAGTCAGATATTCTCTATTTAGCAGGGACCCCGAGCAAGTCAGGGTCGTGGTGGAGTTAAGCCAGGGTAACCCGGCTTCCTATCATCAGGAGTTTATCGGCGATCAGCTCATTATAGATCTATCTGAGACGGGCAGCGATCCCCAGACTCCAGTGTCTTCAGGCGACGAGAATGAAAGAAAAATCGTAGTCATTGATGCGGGACACGGGGGCAGCGATCCGGGAACCACGAGCATCAGCAACAAACATGAAAAAGACTTTAACCTCGCGCTTGCTCTGAAAGTGCAGGAACTTCTTCTTAAGGAACCGGAAATTGAAGTCATCATGACCCGTGACAGCGACGTGTACCCTACCCGGACAGAACGCGTGCAGCTGGCCAATTCATTAAATGCGGACGTTTTTGTATCGATCCATGGCAACAGCGTACTGGAATCGCCGCAAGCAACCGGTACAGAGACCCATTATTATCAGCGGAGCAGCAGCAAACAGCTCGCCGATGCGATTCACAAGCGTTTGGTCCAGGCGATGGGGCTGAAAGACCGCGGCGTTAAAAACACCAGCCTGCAGGTGATTCGTGAGACCCATATGGCTGCGGTTCTATTAGAGGTCGGATTTCTAAGCAATGTCTCGGATGAACAAGCCATGCTATCGGACACCGTTCAGTATAAGGCAGCTCAAGCGATTGTTGATGGCATCAAAGAGTACTTAAGCATTACATAGGGAGAACATCGCAGGGAGGAAGAGAAACAAAAAAAGAACGCTCGAAGAGCGTTCTTTCAGAGAGCATTAATAGAATTTCCAATGATCATGCCGATGTTTTTTCTTTTTCTTACAGATGACTACAGCTTTTTGACCGGGGTGCAGCTTGACGACGATTACTTTTTTTCGATTACAACACATAATGATCACCTCCTATATTAACAATCTATGCTTTTACGAATCGATTTGACTGGACAAACAGGCACAATTTGATAGGTTATAAGATCAATCGATAGAAAAGCCCCCCATATCCTTGGCTGGAATGGGGGGCTTTCGCTTGATCAATAGACTATTGGTTTTTGCATAAAAATAACAATATCAGAGCGGGTGCTTGTTCCGTGCTTATCATGGTATTCCCAACTGATCTGAAATTCACCGTAACCCCAGTCGATATAACCCAGGTGTTCATATAGCCTTCTTGCCTCGGGATTGTCTTTGCTGCTCACTTCCAAACCGATATGGGTGCAGCCTCTTTCGCTTGCTAATTTCTCAGCCTCACGAATGATCGCCGTTGCTACACCTTTTTTGCGATAGCCCTCTTTCGTGAGTCCTCCCTCCAGAAAGGCACTGTGAGTCACATCGATATATTGAGTTACACAAGGATCGTCAGGGCCACTCCATCGCAGTAAGAAATGTCCAATCGGATGATTTGTATGCCATGCGATCAGAAATACGCCATCACCTTTCCTCTGTACTTCGAATCGGCGATGCTGGGGATATGTCAGATTCCCGGGGCTGAACACTTCCTCAAGCAAATCCAATTGAGAATCCTCGGCTGGTTTGACCACAATATCAAACTCGTGTTGATTCATCATTCATCACTCCTACCGGTTGATATGGATACTAATCATTCTGAATACGGGTGGCCTATTCCTTCGTCGTCATCTTAATTATGTAAAAGAATCTAAGCAGACTAATGACTATAGCATGATGTGTGAAAAATAGCAAAAGCCGCCGATTCCCGATAAGAATCTTTGCGGCTTTGGAATGAAGCGTTATTTCCGTTTACCATATCTCGGCTTTCTAACTTTGCCCAGTTTGCCCAATTTACCAGGAGTTTTTCTCAAGCTGGCCTTGCCTAATTTAAACTTCCGCGTACTCTTTTTTGGTGCTCTCATATTTTTTGATTTCGCTGCGCCTGCGGCTTCTACCAGGGTAATGGTATAGTTTTGGGAATTGCCGACATTGACCTCGTCGAACCCTACTTCTCTGCAGCCGGTACCTTGGCATCTTTCGATCCAGCACATATTGAAAGCCGTACTCGGAACATAGGTGGGGAAATCTCCGCTCCACGTATTGCCGAATTGATCATAGGCATAGTAATAATACGTTTGATTTACGGAGGATCCCGTTACGAGGAGCATACGTCTTCCAGGGGTAATGCGGTACCAGCCAGCTTTTGAATAAGTGATCGGGCTGCAATCCGGATCATAGTACCCCACCGCGACCCATACGGGGTTCGGCGTACTGTTTCTAACATAAAAACTCATAGCATCCACTCCATCCTGATCAAAGAATCGGTACTGCACTATTAATCTATGTGAGATTTTTGAAAGGGTCATAGACAAATGGAAGATGAAAGAGTCCAAATTGAAGACAGCCGCATGGGACCGATTGTGAAGGCAGACAACCATTTTGATCTGAATCCCGCCTTTACCCAACACGCATGAACGCTTTTCCAATAAGATATGGTATGCCATTCTTGATTGAGCCTTTCTGGATTATCTTCATTGTCTGCGCTGCATTCGAACCGGCTTCCTTCATCCCGTGACTGCAACGGTAAAAGAGTGGATCGCAGAGGCTGCCGCTGCCTGAATAAAGCGGTTTTTTTGTTGTTTAAAAACACACCTGGAGAGTATTTGAATCTACTAATTTTTCATCTACTTTACAATTAGTGGGATTAATATCATAATTAGTAATCATATCTTTAGTGAGGTGTTATATGAAATCCGTTTATATCACGAGCATGGGGAAGTTCCTTCCCGGCGCCCCGGTGGGCAATGAGGAAATGGAAGATTATCTTGGCAAAATCGGAGGCAGATCCTCCAAGACGAAGCGCATCATTTTGGAAAAGAATCAGATCAAGCAGCGCTACTACGCGATGGACAAGGAGCAGAAGAGCTTGTACACCAACGCGGAGATGGCGGCCCTGGCCATACGAGAGACGTTGGAGCGCAGCGCCGGTGTCCGTCCGGAGGACGTCGAATTCTTGGCGACCGGTACGACACGAGCGGATTTGCTGCTGCCGGGTTTTGCGAGTATGGTGCACGCCGAGACGGGACTGCCGGTGATGGAGATTTCTTCGCACTCGGGGTTATGCGCGAGCGGGATGCATGCGCTGAAGAACGCCTTTTTACATATCAAGTCAGGAGAGCACCGGACGGCCATCGCTTGTTCCAGCGAGTTTTTGAGCCGCGAGTTCAAACATACGAAATTCGAGGCGCAGGGCATTTACAGCAACGGCCGGGTACCGTTTGACACGGATTTTCTGCGGTTCATGCTGTCGGACGGAGCGGGGGCAGCCCTATTGCAAAATGAACCCTCTGCACAGGGGCTCTCCCTGCGCATCGAGTGGATCGACAACAAGTCGTATGCCAATGAGTACGAGACCTGCATGTATTCCGGCATGAGCAAGGAGGATGGCGGCCGTTCATGGCTGGACTACGCCTCTATTCATGAAGCGGCCGATCACGGCGCGCTGAATTTGAAGCAGGATGTCCGGCTGGTGAATGAAATTACGAAGGTCGGGACGCGGCGTTTTTTGGAGCTGGTGGAAGAAGGGCGGATTGACCCGGACGCGGTCGATTGGATGGTGGTCCATTATTCGTCGCATGTGTTCAGGGAAGAGATCTTCCAGCTGCTGGAGCAGGGCGGCGTGACGATCCCTGAGGAAAAATGGTTTACGAATCTGTACACCAAAGGAAATACGGCGGCGGCTTCGATTTACATCATGCTGGAGGAGCTGCTGTATTCCGGACGCCTCTCCGCGGGGCAGCAAATCGTCTGCGTCGTTCCGGAAAGCGGCCGCTTTCAGGCTTCGACGATGCTGTTGACCGTGGTTGGGGTCTGATAGCCACCTTGTAACAATGTATCCAATACGATTTCCATAACTTGCATAAAAGGACCCTCAGCGGAGGGTCCTTTTTGTTTCGTTGATTAAGGAGAATTTAGTCATGAAGATGGTTCCAGGCTTTCATTCATGCGTTCCCTCATTCTCGCCACCTTCACTCACAGTACCTTGACTGTTAGTACCTTCATCAGTGGCGTTACCGGCTTCGCTGAAACCTGCGACGTCACTTCCTGTATTACTAGCAGCACCATCCTCGTTGACCTCTGTGCCGCCATTCACCATGGAATCCAGCCCCTTCTCATCTAGCGTCACGTCATCCACATACACGGTCATTGTTCCTTCACCGCTTGGTGAAGCGATCTGCAGCCCGATGGCCTTGATCAGCGTTTTATCGATGGCGGCGCCGTTGGCGTCTTTGCCGTTCAGGTTCAGCTTGATCCACTGGTATTCGCCGGTCAGCTCCACTTCGTCAGTGGAAGCCCAGGCCCAATTCGACCCGGTTTTGATGAACAGCTTCGCTTTGGCCGTGCCGCCGGCCACTCGGGCGCGGACCATCAGCGTGCTGCCTTGGCTAAGGTCCTGGTCGCTCATGTAGGTGAGCTCAAAGTGCTTGTCGGCTGCGCCCGCCGACGGAAAGTCCGCGCTGAGCACCTTGCTGCCGCCATCCTCCGGATTGGCGAGGTTGCCGGCTCCGAGCGTGTCGTCGTTCAGCGACCAGCCGGCGATGGAGCTGTTGAAGTCGAACAGCACGCCGGGCGCGGTACCGCCGCCTGCGCTGCCGCTTGGCACGGTGCCAGCGTTCGGATCGAGCAGGGCATGGATGTCGTCAAAATACATCGACGACGTCAGCCGGTTGCCGTCCGGCACCGCGTTCGTATAGATGGAGAACGCCTGGACGTTCTTCAGGTTCGTCTTCGTCAACGTGCCGGTCGCCCCGTTGGCGGGCTTGAACTCGTTGAACGGAGCGGTGATGAGTGCCGCTTCGGTCGTCTTGGTGTCCGGGTAGTACTCGTACGTCTTGCCGTCCGCGTTGATCTGCATCACCAGCTTCTGGCCCTGGCCGTCCGGCTGGTACCAGAATTGCAGGGCGTTGTAGCCGGACCAATCCGCGCCGTTCATCGCCTTGGTGATGCCGGCGTAGCCGCTTCCTGCCAGCGTGTACGTGTACTTCAGCCCGTAGCTGCCGCCGTGCTTGTGCGTGCCGTCCAGCGCAGCGCCGGCCGGGTCGCCGCCGGCGTGCACGAACTTGCTGGCTAAGGCGTCGCTGCTGCCCAGGTAGCTCTCGAAGTCGTCGACGACGGACGGGTCGCCCGACGATTCGGCATAGGCGCTGTAGAGCCTAATGTTATCGACGTAAACCGGGAGCGTATCTCCATCCGATTGCAGCGCGCTGCCCACGATGGACAAGGCGATGTCGTCGGCGGCCGCCAGCGCATCCGCGTTCGTAAAATCGATCGTCGGGCTGAATTTAACGTACTCCACGCCATCGATCGTTTCTTTGGGCAGGGACACAAACGACGAATACGTCGTGTCCATGCCGTACTTATTAGTCCAGTCGGGTGGGAGCTGCCCGATCGCGCGCAGGCTGGCCTGTTCGCTGGATGCCCCGGCTGCAGCGGGGACCCACACGTCCATTTTGACCCGCTGGATACCCGCGAGCGAGCTGGCGCCGGCTTTAGCCTTGGCGTTCTTTAACTCCAGCTTCAGCTCCTGCCATGAATCGGTTCCGTTCAAATGCGGCGCACTGATCTTCAGGGATCCGCCGTTAAAATCGCTGTACGCCGCGCTTCCGTCATTCGTTCCTTCCGAAGAACTAGTATATTCGCCGTTGTATTGGATGCCTTCCGTGTCAGCGGCGGTATCGAAAGTGTAGGCACCGGCCAGCACCTCGCCGATTTTCACGAACACCGTGTTCGTCTGTTCATGCAGCACGGCCCCGCTGCTGCCATACACTTTAACGGTGATGTCCGCGGTTTTGCCGTTCTGCTCCGCTGCCGGCGTCCATTGCACCTCGTAGTAGCCGCTGTCCGGGTTCAGCGTCATCGGATACTCGGTATCCGAACCTTGTACGCTGTAGACGACGCGATCCGGCGTTTCGTTCAGGACGCGGACGCGAATGGTCGTTGAAGCCTCTTTGATGGTGCTTTGGGCCGTCGGAGAGGCGATATGCATGAAGCCCTTCTCGGAGGCGGTATTGACCTTTTTATCATAGGCGCCGATCACCCCGTCGCTGAACAGCGTATACGCATCCTGGTAGTACTTTTTAAAATCCGGCAGCATTTCATGCTCCTGATTTGGGTCGCCGGTTGGGTAAGGGACGTAGATGGAGTCCGGCCCAAAGTTGGCCCAGGTCAGCATGAACGCCATCTTTTTCGCGTCCGGATCGGATTTGAGCGTGTCCGCCAGCTTCGTGTAGAAGTCGGGCGTCGTATTGCCAGAGACCTTCATTTTCTGGTAGCCGAATTCGGTGAAGGCAGCGACCTTGCCGCGGCTGTCTGCGATGTTGGACACGGTTTTGGCTTCCGTCTTGACGCCATTAAACCAGGAGTCACCCTCGCCGTTGTAGTAGCTGTCGAACCCGAGGATGTCGACGTAGTCTTCGCCCGGGTAGGTTTTTAAGTAGGTATCCGCAGAGTCGCCAAAACCGCCGCCAGGCGAGTAGGCGTACAGGAAGTTGTGAACGCCTTTCTTGTCGCGGAGATACTCGACCGTATAACGGTAGATCTCCTTGTATTCGTCAGTCGTTGTAAAAGCGGCCCCCCACCAGAACCAGCTTCCACTCTGCTCGTGGAACGGCCGGAAGATGACCGGAATCGGCCTGCCGTCATCGGTTTTGAGGTGCAGGGCGAAGTCGGCGATCTGATCGAGAAAAGCGTTATACGCCGCATTCTTGTCCCCGCCCGGCAGGATGTGGGACACGACGTTGCCCTTGGTGTCGTAGAAATCCCCGCCGGTGACGAAGTTCGGCATATGCGAGCTGAGCGTCAGCACGCCGCCGTCGGCGTAGGCTTTCTTCATGACGGCGACGAGGTTGTCGCGGCTCTGCTCGGCATTGCCGGCCACGCCCGGCTTTTCCTTGCCTTCTAGGCTCAGCGTATCCCAGCCGAACAGCCCCGGATAGGCACCGACGCTGTTGAAAGTGTCGGACTGGGTTCCGTCCTTAGCTGTGATGGACATTCCTTCGGTCGTGGCATGCTGCTGGCCGAACAGGATGTTCTTGCCGCGGAGCTGGTTCAAATAGACGAACAGCGATTTGGTGCGGTCGGTTGCCGCTGCGTCCGTCAGGTTGACGGTCGTGACGTTTTCCACCGGACCGCCGCCGCTGCCGTTTCCGTTCCCGCCGGAACTGGAACCGCCGCCTGTGCTGCCCGAAGGACTGCCGCCTGCGCCTGTGGTGCCTGTGCTTCCGGAAGGCGCAGGGCTTGCATTGGCTGCTCCACCTGAGATGCTGGTCGTTCCAGGCGGAAGCGCCTTGCCGTTCAGCGTGACGCCGCTGCCCTGGATCACCGCCTGCTTGATGCTGCCCGTGCCCGTGATTGCGGTGCCTGCGGCCGATGGGTTCACGGTCAAGGAAGCGATGGAGGAACCGGCGCCGAGGCTCAGCTGCACCGGCTGGTTGAACTCAGCACTGTCGATGCTCGAGCTGTCGCCCGCGTCCAGCTTGGACGGGCTGTTTGCCGCCAGCTGCCCGATATGGGTCGTACCGGACAGCTGTACATGCACCTGGCCGTCGCGGCGGTTGACGAGAACGCTGCCGAGATCGGAGTTTTTCACGATGACCGTGTGGGCGCCGCCGCCTTCGACAAAAGTGGTGCCCTGAACCGTGACATGATCGAGGGTAACCTCGCCGTCGCCGATCCCTGGCGCCAGATACAAATTACCTTGAATGACGGCGTCCTTCAGGATGACACCCCCGTGGTTCACCACGGCGCTGCTTTGAATCTTCCCGGCGGTATAAGTACCCGCAGCCGGATAGTATGCGCTGACCAGCTTATCGATCAGGGTAACGATTTCCGCGCGGGTAATAGGTACCTCAGGACGGAAGGTTCCGTTCGGGTAGCCTTGGAAGTAACCGGATAGCGCCTGGACCGCTTCGCGGGCGTAAACCCCGATGTGCTCTTGGTCCGGATAGTTAAGGGTAGAGGCTGTTCCGTTTCCGCTGAATTCAAACGCCCGTGCCAGCAGCACTGCAGCGTCCTGACGGGTTAGCGGTTCACCGGGCTTGGCCGAGTTGCCGGGATATCCGGTATAGTAGCCTGCTTCCCTGGCAATCGAGAAAGCGCTTGCAAACCAGGAGTCGGCGGGGACATCCGCATAAGCTTCCTTCGACTGGGCCGTAAAGCCGAACAAATGATTTATGAGCGAGACAAATTCTGCACGCGTGATTTCTGCATTAGGGCGGAAGGTGTGATCCGGATAGCCCTGGATCAGCCCGCTGCTCAGCCATTTTTGCACGCTGGCCTGTGCCCAGTGCCCCGTAAGGTCCTTGGCGGTCATGCCGCTGCGGTCTGCTTGGACAGCTGCTGATCCGTAGGCGGGAGACACTAGTGAAGCGATCAATACCGCCGATAGGGTAGTACCCAGCCATTTGGATGACTTTTTCATGAAAACTCCCCTTGATTGATAGAAGATAAAGGGCTAACAAAGCGGTTTCCGTGCTAACAGGAGATCATATTTAAAAAATATGTAACCGCTTTATTTATTCCTTTTCGAGTCAATATACTATCATAACGGGGTGTGTCTGGCAATAATTTAGTTATATTAATTTACTAATAAAATGATAACAAATATTAAATTGTTATCTTTTGCCTGGATCATCGTTCAAAGGAAAAAGCCCCCGCATTCGAAAAGAATGAGGAGGCCGAGGGATTATGTGTTTTTCAATGGAGGGGAGGGAGCAAGAATCAGCGTTTTAAGGTTCTCTTCCTGATATTTGTCCAGTCCTACGAAGACCGCGGTATAGCAGATTCCGTCCCGCTTCCATAAATAATAGGTTTGGGTTTTTATTTTTGTCTTGTCCGCACCGTAAAATGGCCCAAAATAGACGTGGGCGTTGTCGTTATACGCCATGATTTCCACGCCATCGATCTCCAGCTTGCGCAGGAATGGCAGCTTCGCCGGATCGACCAGATATTTTTTACTCTCATACAGCCATAGCTGGTCGTTCAGATTATATATGGTTGAATCATAGGGTGGGCTATAAATATTCCACAGTGTGTCTGCAGAGGGTCTAAGATCGAAACCGGTGTTCTGATCTTTCGGACGCAGCAAAGTCGAGTCAATTAGTTTAAGCTGAGTGTCCGGCATATTCATGGGAAATTTCGGTTGGAAACCGAGAAACTTCTGCGCCTCGGACAAATCCGTTTCATCGTAAAGAGGGAAGGAATTCCCCTCCCCGTCGTAGCGAATGTGTTGGACTTGCTGCGGGGGAACGAAGGATTGGACGATTTGCGCCAGATCCTCTTGCGTGAGTGTTCCGCGGTGCAGCTGAAGTTTTTCTTTTGAAGTCTCGTTCCCGCTATAGTAGTTGATTGCATAAGAGACGCCACCATCCTGCCAGACAAAGCTTGTGGCTCCATTCGGCTTGCGCTCGATGCCCTGAGTTTTTGTGTACTGTACGCCTGTAACATGTCCGAGCGTCACTTGTTCTTCCTGGAAAGACGGAGCATCGGCTGTTCCCGAGGAAGATGAACGGGGAGCGCCCCACAATAAACCCTGCTCGAGCATATTACCTGGCCCCTTGGAGGCCACTATTTCAATATTTTGTTCGTTGTTGTTCCCGAATTGGGATACAAAGCTGATGATTACGACATCTAAGAGATCCCTCCGATCGGGAGTGGAGAAGAGCATATTCTGATCTACATTTCTGAGCTGATAACCATCGGGCAAGTAATCCGGGACCTTGTATTCGAATTTGGAAAAATCGGCTGCCCGGTCGAGGCTGTGAAACCATTTGAACCAGTCCATCGGTCTTTCGATCTTAAATGAGGCGCTTTGGACCTGGGGAGCGGTCTGAGTATTTTGATCCGATGAGTTGTGTTCCCCGGTTTTGTGACCTTGTGTCAGCAATACGGCGCCTACGGCTATGATCAGGACAACAATCACCGCAACGGAGACCGTGTAGCGGCCCTTATTGTATTTGGGGATCATGCAATATCTTCCTTTCCTTGTTGTTAACACCAAAAAGTGCAGATAACCTACAGCTTGGGCATTCCACATTGGTATAACGTAATCGGATGCATGGATGTTACGAATTTCTTTTTGATGCAAGGGAAAGGGGTTAGGATTCAAGACGCTCAAGGGCTCCTAGTGCTTGCCAGCAGAAATAAAGTAAGGGCAACCCAATTGGGCGCCCTTCATCTGTTTAAGAGTCATATTCTCACCGGTTTTTATATGAGTCAGGCTTGACGAAAACGGCTGCCGGAGGCAACGCCTTTCGGAGAGATTCGCTCGATCTCAGCCAAATCGTCGGCCGTTAGCTTTACATTCAGCGCGCCAAGGTTTTCCTGCACACGGTCGAGCCGCTTTGTTCCCGGAATCGGAACGATCTGCTCACCCTGCGCCAGGAGCCATGCCAGGCTTAGTTGGGCGGGGGTGCAGCCTTTTTGCGCAGCTAGCTTCTCGACCAAGGAAGCAACCTCGACGTTCTTGACGAAATTCTCGCCTTGAAACCTTGGGAAACGGTGCCGGTAATCGTCCGCCGGCAAGTCCTCAGGCTTCTTGATCTGACCAGTTAGAAAGCCGCGGCCAAGCGGGCTGTAAGGGACAAGGCCGATACCCAGCTCCTTAAGAACAGGGAGAACTTCATCCTCCACTTCTCGGCTCCATAGTGAATATTCGGTTTCAACTGCGGTGATAGGGTGGACGGCATGGGCTCGCCGGATGATGTCCGCGGGTGCCTCCGATAACCCGATGTAACGGATTTTTCCTTGCTGAACGAGATCGGCCAGCGTTCCGACCGTTTCCTCGATGGGGGTGTTGGGGTCGGGCCGGTGTTGGTAGTAGAGGTCGATGTAATCAAGGCCCAGGCTGTAGAGGCTGGCATCGACGGATTTTTTAATATAGGCGGGGTCGCCTTTCGGGCCTTGGCCGTGTGTGATCCCGAATTTGGTAGCGATGATCGCCTCGCCGCGTCGGCTTTTCAGGGCGCGTCCGACAAGCTTCTCGTTTTCACCGAACCGGCGGAATTCCGGGTCGCCGTAAAAATCGGCTGTATCGAACATCGTCACGCCCAAATCCAACGCTCCCTGGATCGTGCGAACGGATTCCTCGTTATTCGGCATCGTCATCGTGCCAAGACTGATGGCCGACACTTCAAGTTCTTTACCTAGTTTTCTTGTCTGTACCATAGAGATTCCCTCGTTTCCTTCGTTAGTATCGCTCGAACATGAACCCATTTTAAGCGATCCAACTTGAGGCAACCACACAGCGTTTTTACTAGTAAAAATATTACCTGTCAGTTTTCCTTGTCCTCTACTGCCGGCATATAGACGCAAATATGAAGATCCGGGTTGTCTGAGAGATTCGCGAGCGGCCGGATGTCATAAGCAACAGGATCATCAGAGGCAGAGGGCTGCAAGATGACCCGCTCTAATTTCTTGAGCCGAATTTCGTAGGGCTTCCACAAGCGGTTAAATTCCTCGCTGCTTTGGATCAGATGCTGCACCGTCGCCTCAAACCAGGGATCGTCCCGATGCTTATCGTAATGGGCTCTGAATACCGCAACCCCATAACTCGCGAATTCATCGATATTCACGATCCGTCGGCGCAATTCATCATTTTCAAATGCCAACCGAATTAAAGAACGCTCTTCGGCTGGAATGGAAGCAAAATCGGTTAACATCCGACCGGCCGCTTCGTTCCATGCGAGAACCTCAGTTCTCTTATTGGTGATATATGAGGGGTAGGCTACTTGATCGATGATCTTCTGCAGCTGTGGATCCACGGCAGCCGGAGGCGCCGAACTCGCAGCATTGGGATCGGGCTCATATGGATTCCACAGCTGAAGCAAATGGCCTCTCTCGTCCGGAGACAGTTGAAGAGCATTGGCAATGCTCTCGATGACTTCCCTGGAGGCGGATAGCTCTCTTCCTTGCTCCAGCCACGTATAATAAGTGGCGCTTACGCCTGCCAGGATGGCTACCTCCTCCCGTCGAAGGCCGGGCGTTTTCCGCTGACCGCTGGAGAAGTTTAATCCCGCATCCTCTGGCGAGAGACGTTCCCTGCGCGATTTGAGGAACGCTCCCATCGTTTTGGCCCTGCTGTTAAGTACCGTCATTAATGTCGATCACCACCTGTTGGTTTGGGTTTCGTTCAAGGTATCAGCATGATCATTGAGGCTGATTTACGATACAAGTATACCATAAGGGCCTGTGGCGATAGGAAGGGAATGGACTGATTCAAGTGGTCGTCACTCAGGTGTAAGTTTCGTTTTGAAAGGAGCCTAACATGAACATCGATTTTTTAAAACAACTTCAAAGAATCCTAAGATTAAAGGATTTGGAGGCATGGGATGTTGCCATGAACGGTAAAGATTGCCGGATTATCATTGTGGATGAGGGGCGGCCAAGCCGTGATGAGGATTTTCCATGGCTTAAGGATGGAATAGGAGAGGACAAAAGAGAAAATCATATCACGGCGCATGTATTTTCATCTACAAGTTTGGAGAATAGCGAAGAACGCATGTTGTATCACATCGCCGAACATCTGACGGATCATGTGGCACTAGCACATTGCCATGTCACGGTACTCTTTCAGCAGGAGGACGATTATGATCATGCTTTAGGCCGTTTGCTGCAAGCCAAGGGATATCCGGAGTACCACTCCATGCCTCTTAGCATGTTTTTTCGTTTTTCTCAGGATTAGCGAGGACCATTTAGAAGTCATATCATTGGTTTATACCCAGATGCTAAAACGCTACTGACAGACCGTTGTCAGCAGCGTTTTTATATAGTCATAGGAGATGATTTATTAAGGAGGCACCCATATTGGAAAAGAAATACGAGAATCAAACCATGCCGGTTAGCGCAGGTGAGCAAAACAGCCGCTACTGGATCGGCGTAGTATCCGCCTCTCACGTGAAGCGGGGGGTTCAAGGCGGATTTGCCCAGCTCTGTCATGGAAAAGCAGCACCTCTGCGCCGGATGAGTCCCGGCGATTGGCTCATATACTACTCTCCACGAACTGACATGTCGAAAGGGGAACCGCTTCAAGCGTTTACCGCCATTGGGCAGGTGACCGGTGAGAAGGTCTACGAGTATCCGATGTCCGAATCCTTTGTGCCTTTTCGCCGGGATATCCGTTACCTTCCATGCCGTGAAGTGAAGATTGCCCCTCTATTGGACCGGCTTACCTTTACCCGCGGGAAGCGCAGTTGGGGATATGCTTTCCGCTATGGGCAATTTGAGATCGGATATGAGGATTTCCAGACGATTGCCGGCATCATGTTAGGTGATGTAGCGTGGGACAATGCCAGCCGAATCGTGCTTATTGATCTTTAGCGCGAAAAGTCACAGCCACGATCCGTAGCTGTGACTTTTTTGCTTTTAAAAGGCAGAAAAAACGATCAAAGCCTCTTCACGAAGAGACAGGTTCGCCTTTAGGCCAAGTGACCTCTATACATAGACCATTGTTATCAAAAAACACAAATGTCCCCAGTTCAGGAATCTCTGTGACGGATACATGAGCATGGCTCAAACGCTCGCGCAAGGCTTGTGCTGCATTCCCGTTCGGGAGCCGCAGGGCCACATGGGGGACTAAACTCTGCGGATGGGTATCTGAAGCGCCCAGCGTTGTCCTTGCTATCGGTCGTTCAAAGAAATGGAAGCCCCATACGTTGTCGTCGTTGGGTTTAACCAAAATAAGACAATGCCTGCCGCGCCCTTCTTGGGACGGGGCGATATCACTGGCTTGCATCCCCAACACGCCCCGGTAGAAGCGAATCGTTGCGTCCAGATCCGCTGTATTCAAGGCAATGTGATGAATACTTTGCCAGGGAATTTGAAAAGATTGCTCTGTGTGAGACATCCTACATCAGCTCCTTCTTTTTCTAGACGATATATAAGGGAATAGGGGCACTACGAGGGTCGGGAACAATAGGCTTTTGCATCATCCGCTGTTTTGCCCGTGCGAGAAACGCCGTTGGCGTGCAGCCTGCCCATGTCTTGAATTCATGGATGACATGGGCTTGATCATGATAGCCAAGATGGGATGAGACGTCAGCGAGAGAAGTGGCTGGCCCTTGTATCAATGAGGTAAGCAGCGCCTCGAAACGGAGGAGACGTGCGAACACCTTGGGCGATACG
The DNA here is from genome assembly GCF_040545415.1 of Paenibacillus favisporus. NCBI lineage: Bacteria > Bacillati > Bacillota > Bacilli > Caryophanales > Paenibacillaceae > Paenibacillus > Paenibacillus favisporus. The sequence goes on from NZ_JBEPLV010000006.1 coordinate 231,875, forward strand.
CCTATGCACTGCTTAAATCGCCGTTCAAATTGGCGCAATGAAAGATCGCACTCAGCGGCAAGGGTACTTATACGGATCTGTCCCTGTGTATTGTAAAGCAGCTCAAGTGCAGATTGCAGAAAAGTCAAATCGGCAAGAGTCCAGCGCGTTCGTGCGGCGTTAAATTGCTGTGAGCAAAGGATTTGCTTGGCATAAGAACTGCGGCGTACCGTTCCTTCCAATGTGAGGGCAAGGCGGAGCCAAATTCCATCACGTGGGACATAGAGCGGCATAGTCTTCTGATCAAGTAATGACATCTGTTTTGGATAAATAGTACCGGGTATTTCCATCGTGCAACTCACCTCTTCATGTGTTCAACGAGAACAGGTTTTGGAAAGAGCTTCACACACACCAGTGTTTCACTTGTATTCAGGGTGTCTTCATTTATGGAAGTTCTAACGAGATTTTAACAGAGAACACCATCAGGAGTATTGTGAAAAATCGACGGCTCTGTACTTTTCTTTTGGTGAATCAGGGTCACTGTAAGTTGACGAAAGGAAGGGGGATATATTATATTGAATAAAACCAGGAAAATATTATATTTTTATTATTTTCCGTTACAGGAGTGAAATGAATGAATGATCGAATTATGGAAGTGGTACGACACGAAATCAAGCGAAGAGGTCTCCGTTTCACCATGGCGGAACTTGCGAAGCTTTCAGGGATGAGTACGAAAACACTCTATGGAATATTCTCTTCCAAAGAGGAACTCATTACTGCCATTCTCGATGATACGATGAATGAATTGAAAGAAAAGGAGAAGGCGATTCTTGATGACAATGAACTGAGTACACTTACTAAATTGAAAAAGTGTTTAGTTCTTGTTCCTGCAGATTTTCAGTTTGTAGATATGAACCTTATAACGGACCTCCAACGTTTCTATCCACTGCAATGGAAGCTGCTGGATCAATTTCTGAACCAACAATGGGACAGCATCCTTAGCTTGTTTAATGAAGGCATCAGCGAAGGGATACTTCGCTCTTTTAATACTGAATTATTTATCAACCTGTATGTTGGCGGTTTCTATCGGCTAATAGAAGACCCCTCAGCACGTAAGAGTAACAAAGGTCTGCAGGAAAGCTTAGAAGACATGGTGGACATTCTATTGTCCGGCATTGTACAGAAAGAAGGTTAGGAATGGTATGCACTGGATATTATTAACGTTGGCTATCCTTGCGGAAGTAGCCGGAACGACAACGATGAAATTGTCGGAAGGTTTCAGCAGGCTTACTCCTTCTTTGCTGCTCTTTGTTTTTTACGCTTCCAGTTTAACTTTTTTGAATTTTGCATTAAAAGGAATCGAGATGAGTATTGCGTATGCGATTTGGTCGGGTCTAGGAACAGCTATTGTTGTTATAATCGGCATACTCATTTTTTCTGAACCACTGACTCTATTGAAGACCATCTCGATCATCCTTATCATTGCCGGCGTCATCGGTTTAAATCTTGGTGGGGGGAGAGCGTGATTTGAGTAAGAAATTGAGAGTGCTGTTCTTGTTTACAGATATCGGATTTATGGTGTATTGGATCGTTACGATCTTTGCGCTTATTCCCAAAGCTTACCTATACCAGGATTATAGCAACGAGTTATTAGTCATCTGGAATTGGTCCTTTTTTCCGTTAGATATTTTCATTTCGATAACAGGAATATACAGTCTATATTTACATAAACGTCATGACCTCAGATGGAGCCAGATGGCTTTGATCTCTCTTACCCTAACCTTCTGTTCGGGTTTGCAGGCGATAGCGTTCTGGATCATTAAAGCGGACTACGACCTGATGTGGTGGATACCCAATCTGTATTTACTGATTTATCCTTTATTTTTCATTCCAAAGCTTCTTCAAGCTCCTACCCACACGAGCGCATGAAGTAAATGAGGCATAAAGAAGGAGCTGCGCTGGGCAGCCCCTTCTCCGTTTATATGCTGAGTTTCTCGTTTTGCTTTTGAATAAACTCATCTTTGGGTTAAACCATACAAAATAAAATCCATGTATTTGCCACTGATATACACCACTTGTCTCCGCACACCTTCTTGAACGCAGCCAAGTTTCTGCATCATCCTCGAAGAACCTTCATTTCCTTCAAGAACACAACATATTCCTAAAAATGCCATGGATACATAATAGTCTATAAAAAAATTCAATATAAGTCTATTACTTTTTTTGCATAGATTGTATGTTATTAAAGCGACCGCGGCGCAAAAACGAATCGGTGATCTTGCCGAAGATAAGGAAGGGAGAAATCCTGCATGATTACACTCAGAAAAATCACGCTCGAAAACAGACGCGAAATATTCAAACTAGAGGTTTCGGAAGATCAGCGCCGCTTCGTTGCGTCCAATTTGTCCAGCGTCGCTTCGTGTTATGTTCTTGCCACCAATGGAGGTCATCCTTTTCCGTTTGCCATTTACGCGGATGAGCAGCCCGTCGGTTTTGTGATGATCACGTATAAAATTACCGGTTACGATACCCCGTCCATCGCAGATGACGGCTATTGTATTCTGCGGCTGATGATGGATCAGCGGCACCAAAACAAGGGCTATGGCCGGGAAGCCATGAAAAAGGTGCTGGAGTTTATCCGCACTTTTCCGGCAGGTCCTGCACAATACTGCTGGATTTCTTACAAGGCTGATAACGCGCCCGCCAAAAAGCTGTATGAAAGCTTCGGCTTCCGTGACAGTGGTGAGGTGATCGGAGACGAGCAAATCACGGTATTGCGGCTCAACTCGCCACCTTCTATTATTTGTGTCTAAGGATACGCCAAACCCAAACCCAAAACCAAACATAAAACCAAGCAGCAGTCGGCCCGAGGACCGGCTGCTTTTCATTGAATTAGCAGGCCATTTGCAGCTCCTAGGTGAAGCCCTTTACTTTCCAACGGCATCATGCTAAACTGGATTTCGATAGTTATAGAACTGCGGAATAGATGGAGGAGGTGAGCATCATCATGGGTGATCATCAAACAGATCTGCAGGCCGTTAAGGTATATAAAGCTTTGGGGGAACCAACCCGGCTGAAGATCGCCTTGCTGCTCTCGAAAGAAAGCGATTTATGCTTCACGGCCATCGGTGAAAAGCTTGAATCAGTTGCGGGTTCGACGCTGTCGCATCATCTGAAGCAGCTGACGGATTCCGGTCTGATTGATTCACGGAAAAGCGGATCGTATATTCACTATAACGTCAATCGGGAAGTGGCGGAAAAATTTGCGCCTTATTTAATGGCGTAATTTTTTTAACCAACATTTCGATAGTTCTAGAACTGAGGAATTCATGGTTATACAAAGTCATCCTCTATACCCTATGAAGAAGGAGTGCACGCTTATGAGCGACAAAGCAAATACGATGGAGATTGGAATCAGTACGTTTCTTCATGCAGATCCCGAAAAAGGGGGTGTCTCACATGCCGAGCGTCTGCGTCAAGCGATCGAAGAGATCCAATTGGCCGATCAAGTCGGCCTTGACGTCTTTGCCATCGGAGAGCATCACCGTATCGACTATACAAGCTCGTCACCAGCCGTCATATTGGCTGCCGCTGCTGCGACTACGAAAAAGATCCGGCTCTCGAGCGCGGTGACAGTGTTGTCTTCGGATGATCCCGTGCGGGTATATCAGAGCTTTGCGACGCTTGACGGACTGTCGGACGGGAGAGCTGAGATCATGGCCGGACGAGGTTCGTTCATCGAATCGTTCCCGCTGTTTGGCTATGACCTGAAGGATTACGAGGAATTGTTCGAAGAGAAGCTGGAACTGCTGCTCAAGATCCGCGCTTCAGAGCGGGTGACATGGCGTGGCGGACATCGTCCTGCGATTGACAATATGGGCATCTATCCTCGTGCTGTGCAGCAGCCTTTACCGGTCTGGATCGGCACAGGCGGCAGCCCGGAATCTGCCATTCGGGCCGGCTTGCTAGGACTTCCGATCGTCTTCTCAATCCTTGGCGGACTTCCGCAGCGATTCGCACCCTTGGTGGAGCTCTATAAGGAAGCGGCTGTGAAAGCCGGGCATGATCCAAATCAGCTGCAGATTGCTACGCACTCGCATGGCTTTTTATCCGATACGACAAAAGAGGCGTCAGAGCGGTATTACCCTGTGATGGCGGCCCAAATGAACCGGATCGGACGGGAACGCGGTTGGTCTCCTTATACACGTGACTCATACGATGCATCCTGCAGCCTTCATGGTGCTCTTTATGTCGGGGACCCTGAGTATGTGGCGGAGAAAATCTTACTGCTGCACAAGAACCTGGGCCTGACCCGATTTCTCATGTACGTGGATTTCAGCACGCTCCCTCATCGCGAATTGCTGCGAACGATTGAGCTGCTCGGCACCAAGGTAGCACCGATAGTCCGTCAAGAGCTCGACCGTCAAGCATCAAGCGGTAATGATGGAGCGCAGTGACCTAATCGGGGCAGGAGATGCCTAAGGATGGGGGCAATATTTTTTTACCCGCGATTTCTACAGATTTAGAACTATGAAACTGATTGGATTAGGAGAGATACGATATGAGATGGAAAATTTATATATTGGCGATTGCCAGCTTTTTAGTCGGTACCTCTGAATTTGTGATTGCCGGCATACTGGATATGCTTGCAAAGGACGTTGGCGTGTCGGTAGTGGCGGCCGGCCAGCTGATTACCGTCTACTCACTTGCCTATGCGATCGGTACTCCGATTCTGATTGCGCTCACAGCAAGGATGGATCGGAAAAAACTTATGCTGTCGGCTTTGGGCTTGTTTTTCATCGGCAACCTGATCACCATCACATCTACCGGTTACGGCATGTTGATGGGAGCAAGAGTCATTTTGGCGATCAGTACCGGGGTATTCATGGTAGTCGCCCTTACTGTTGCGGCCAAAATTGCCCATCCTGGCAAGCAGGGCGGTTCGATCGCCACCGTTCTCTTAGGCTTTAATCTCGCGCTCATTCTGGGGGTTCCTCTGGGAAGGGTCATCGCGGGCTCGTATGACTGGAAGGTCATTTTTACAGGGATCGGGGTGCTCAGCCTGCTCGCCATGTTGGTTCTTCTGCTGGCGATTCCCAAATCAGAGGGAGAGGCTCCCGTTCCCATTCGGGAACAGCTCGCCTTGTTCAAAACGCCCCGGATTTCCGCTGCGCTGTCCATCAGCTTTTTCTGGATAATGGGATATACCATTCTGTATACCTATATCACGCCGTTTCTTCTGACCATTACGGGGATGAGCGAGCGGATGGTAAGCATCGGGCTGTTTGCATTTGGACTGGCAAGTCTCCTGGGCTCCCAAGTCGGCGGCTACGGTGCAGACAAATGGGGGATCCCCCGCACGATGGTAGGCGGTCTGATCTTTCACTCCGGCATTTTATTTTTGCTGGCAGCGTTTGCCCATTACTCCATGCTTGTGCTCCCATTACTGATGCTGTGGTCCTTCTTTGCATGGTCGACGGGTCCGGTTCAGCAAGTGTACTTAATCGGTATGGCTCCCCAGGCTTCGGGGATCATTTTAAGCTTGAACAACTCCATTGTGCAGTTGGGGATGGCTGTTGGGGCCGTCATCGGAGGCATTATTGTGGACAGCATCTCTCTGACGGCAGCCGGCTGGCTGGGTGGAATAGGGGTCGCCCTTGGGCTGATCCCGGCCGTGTATTCTTTGACAATGCGCCGCCGGGCTGCATGAGAAGAGCTGGAAGCATGTGCCTTGGCTTTCAACAAGAGTGATCGTAGGAACATTTTACGTACTTGCCCCATCATCCACTTGAACGATTCAGCATCAGCGAAAGTGCAATAGCTCGTCCAAAATAAAGGCAGCCGGCTTGTTGAGCGGCTGTCTTTTTGCGGCCAGCGAAACATGCTGCCCCTGCTTTCTTCGCCAGTCTATCTCCTTCCATTCGTTCATACTGCCACCTTGCCGAGCATAAGGAAAATAAGTAGCCCTATAACATAGAATGAACTAAAGAAATGAACGTGTTATAGGCCTCTAGTGAGACGCTGTAAAAGGAAGCTCAATGCAAACTTTAGTTCAATCTATATAAATGAAGCCAAAACGGAGATCAAACCGTATTAAAAATAAATCGTTACAAAAAATGACATCCCAAAACATCATCATGTAGAATATGGTAAAGGATGAGATTAGTGATGAAGGAGGTGCGAACCTAATTGGGAATGAAATACATAAAACTGCTGGGTATCACTCTGGGGGTCATCGTCGTGAACATCGTTCTGTTCTCCCCGGGTTTTATCGGTCTTAACATCGGCGCAAGCGCCTTTTCGACGGCATTCGGGATTACCTTCCTTCTGGCGAGTGTTCTGGTTCTCATTTATTCGGTTTACAGTGTTAACGCCAAGACCCCGGCTGCCGTGCCGGTCAAACAGATCCAGACGCATGACGACTACGTGAATGCCTTGCAGTACTACAAGAAAGTCAAAGCGTTAGAAGCGGATATATCTCTTGCTCTAAATCAGCTCGATCGCATCGCACGCAAGAAGTACAAACTGGTCGGCGTGTTGACCCAGCGTTTCGATCCGAGCGAGCTTAGCTACAAAAAATTCATGTCGACGGTCCAGGCGGTAGAAAACGTATTTTACCTCAACCTCAAAAGCATCCTGAACCGGCTGGGCGCATTCGACGAATCCGAGTTTAAAAGTCTTAGTGGATCTAAAGCCTCCCATCTACCTCCAGAATTACTCCAAGAAAGAAAGCAGATCTACAACGAGTATTTAACATTCACCAAGAACTCCCTGGCGACCAATGAAGAGATCCTGCTCAAGCTGGATAAGCTCCTGCTGGAAATATCCCGCCTGGACAGCTTCGAAGCCGGCGACATCGAGAAGATGCCGTGCATGCAGGAAATCGATCTGTTAATTAATCAAACCAAATATTATAAGAATTAGAGGTGTTCATGTGAAGAAGGGCAGGTTTATTCTGACTTCAGTGATCGTGTTGATTTTTGTATTTGCGCTCGTGTACGGGGGAATTACGGTAACCTCGAATCTCGGGAAGTCGAAAGACCAGGTGACCGCGGAAGACGCAGCCAAACGGCTGGATAAATTATATTCGAAGATTTCACCCGCAACGGCAACGCCTGTAAAAGGACAAATTGACCTGGACCCGGTGGATGTGGCCTCATCCCTTCCGGATATCAGCAAATTTCCGATAACGGTGCCGAACACAAATGATCATTATGTCGAGATTTTCTCATCGACCGAGAAGTCGGGAACCGGCGTGGACGGCTGGCTCACGGAGGCGGCGACGGAGTTCAATAAAGCGAATGTGGCTGTAAACGGAACTCCCGTATCGGTTAAGGTCCGCAACATCGCTTCCGGCACGGCAGCGGACTATATCATGTCAGGTAAATACGTACCGGATGCCTTTACGCCATCCAACGAATTATGGGGAGAAATGGTCAAGTCCAGCGGCGTCAAAACCCAATTGGTGTCTAAGCGCCTCGTGGGCAACGTTCCCGGGATCGTCATCAAGAAGTCCAAATACGATGCACTCGTCGAAAAGTACGGTTCTATCAATGTCAAAACGGTAACGGATGCGATCGCAAGCAACGAGCTTGTCATGGGTTATACGGATCCTTTTGCCAGTTCGACCGGTCTGAATTTTCTGGTGACCTCGCTGAATACGTTCGACAGCTCCAATATTTTAAGCGATAAAGCGGTTCAAGGGTTCGAGAAATTCCAAGCCAACGTACCGTTCATTGCCTCGACGACGATCCAAATGCGGGATGCAGCCACATCGGGCTCCCTCGACGGGTTCATTCTGGAGTACCAAACGTTCGTCAACGCACCTGACCTGAAAAGCGGCTATGTTTTCACTCCTTTTGGCGTACGTCACGACAGCCCGCTCTACGCGCTTGGCAATACTACGCCGGAGAAGCTGGCCATTTTGAAAAAGTTCGCAGAATTCGTAACCCAGGATAAGTACGTTAAAGCAGCGAAAGACAACGGCTTCAACGGGCTGGAGGATTACAAATCCGAGATGGCCCCGATTGACGGGAAGCTACTGACATCCGCCCAGAAGGTATGGAAAGAGAAGAAGAACGGAAGCAAGCCGATTGTAGCCGTATTTGTGGCGGATACGTCAGGCAGCATGGATGGTGAACCACTGAACCGCCTGAAGGAATCGCTCATTAAGGGTCAAAAATATTTGGGCAAAGACAACAGCATCGGCATGGTTTCTTATTCCGACGACGTGACCATCCAGCTCCCGATCGGAAAATACGACGTTAATCAGCAGTCGATGTTCGTGGGCGCAGTGAACAGCCTTCAGGCCAGCGGCCAGACCGCGACGTTTGACGGCATCGTGGTTGCGCTCAAGATGCTGCAGGACCAGCTGGCGGCTGATCCGAACATGAAACCCGTTATTTTCGTACTAAGCGACGGTGAAACGAACAAAGGCAATTCGCTCAGCGACATCAAAGGACTGATTGAGAACTACAAAGTTCCGATTTATACCATTGGCTATAACGCCAATATTAAGGCTTTGCAGAGCATTTCCAGCATTAACGAAGCCGCCAGCATCAATGCGGATACCGATGACGTCGTGTATAAGATCGGAAATCTGTTCAACGTTCAAATGTAAGGGTGAAGTCAAAGGGGGAGGATGAGATATGGCGTTTACGATGAGTGTCTCAAGTGCGGAGCAGATCCAGGCTGTGATCGAGGAGGAAGTCAAGCCGGTACCGGAAGAGGTAGCGAAGCTGAAAGAAATCGCTGATGCGAATGTGGCTTCCATTATGGAGCTGGATGTGGAGTCGCTGGACAAACGCAAGGAGATTTTGCAATCGATCGACAGCTTCGGGCTGGATACGATGAAGCTTTCTTCCGAGAAGAACAATCTGCTGCAGGTGTCCGTCGGCAATCTTTCCAAAGGCGGGGACGAGGGGGGAGCTGTTGCCAAAGGTTTGACGGAACTGCATACGCAGCTGAAGGATCTGGACCCCAGTCTGATCGACTTTGCCAAAAAGGGATTCCTCGGCAAGCTGTTCAACCCGCTGCGGGCGTACTTTTTGAAGTTTGAGAAGGCAGACGACGTCATTGCTGACATTGTCGTATCCCTCGACAAAGGGAAAACGACGCTCAAAAACGACAATACGACGCTGGAGCTGGAGCAGCAAACGATCCGGGAGCTGACGAAGACGCTGAAGAAAGAAATTCAGCTGGGGACGATGATGGACGAATCGATCGAGGCCCAGATTGAAGCGGCCAAGCAAAGGGGAGAAGATCCGGAAAAGGTCCGTTTTATTACGGAGGAAGTCCTCTTTCCGATGCGGCAGCGCGTGATGGATCTTCAGCAGATGCTGGTGGTCAACCAGCAGGGCATCATGGCCTATGAAGTGGTCATCCGCAACAACCGTGAGCTGATCCGGGGCGTAGACCGGGCCAAAACTGTTACGATCTCGGCGCTGAAAATCGCGGTGACCGTGGCCAGTGCGCTGTACAACCAAGGCATTGTGCTCAAGAAGATCGAGCTGCTGAATCAAACGACGAACAATATCATTGCCGGCACCTCCCGGATGTTAAAGGATCAAGGCGTAGCGATCCAGAAGCAGGCCATCGAAACCAGCGTCTCCGTCGATACGCTCAAGCAGGCTTTCTCCGATGCCATCTCCGCCTTTGAAGCGATCAGCTCTTACAAACAGGCGGCGCTTCCGAAAATGCGGGATACGATCAATCAGTTCCGTGCCTTGTCCGATGAGGGGGAGAAGCACATTCAGCGTCTGGAAAAAGGGAAAGCGCTGGGTCTGTGACCGGTTTTCATGAAAACTCTATATTGAAAGTGCGAAGACAGCCGGTTTTGTGACCGGCTGTTTTTTTGAATCCAATTCTCCATCATGTCACATAATTAAATCATGAATTGTCTTTAAGAGTATCGAAACCAGGAAGGAGAGATAGAATTTATGGAAAAGCTGCTTGTCATTAATGCGCATCCGAAAGTGGAGGACGCTTCATCCGTAAGCTTGACCGTGCTCCGGCACTTTTTAGAAGCTTATCGAAATCTAAATCCGGAGGGGCCTATCGAACAAATTGATCTGTATTCGGAAGATGTGCCCTGCATTGATCGATTATTTTTCAGCGCACAGGAAAAAATGCAAAAAAATGAGCGCTTAACGGAAGAAGAACAGCGGCTCACTTCCCGGATGTCGGATATCCTTCGGCAGTTCAAGAGCGCTAAGAGGTACGTCATCGCCATGCCGCTGCATAACTTTAATATTCCTTCGAAGCTCAAAGATTATATGGATAACATCCTGATTGCCAAAGAGACCTTCGCCTATACAGACAAGGGATCGATCGGTCTGTTGACCGACGGCAGGAACGTTGTCGTCATTCAGGCAAGCGACGGGATTTATACGAACCAGGATTGGTACACGGAAGTTGAGTACTCCCATCGTTATTTGAAATCGATGTTTAATTTTATGGGCGTCGACTATCAAATCATCCGGGCACAGGGCAATCATTCCTTGAAGAGGGAGGAGGTGCTGGCTAAGGCATTTCAAGAAGCCGAATCTGCGGCGGCCTCTTTGGCACATCAGGGAATGCAAGTGTCCAATCAGGCAGGGAGCTAGTAATTCATCGTGAGGGCGTCAGCCCCGGATTCAAGTCGGCTATGTTACAATAAGCGGAAAAGAGCGGGGACGGAGATGGATAGATGGCAACAGATACATCCAGTTTATATGTAGAGTATAAGCCGCTGCTGAGCAGCATCGCCTACCGAATGCTGGGGTCGCTCACGGACGCCGAGGATATTGTGCAGGATATTTTTGCGGAGCTGGAAACGATGCAGACCGATCATATTTTAAACATGAAGGCCTATTTGCTTAAAATGGTTACCAACCGGAGCATCAATGTGCTGAAGTCGGCCCGCAAAACACGCGAAGTATATACCGGCCCTTGGCTGCCGGAGCCTGAGACGGCTGATGCAGGTCAAACTCCCGAAACGGCAGCGATCCAAGCCGAATCGGTCTCCTACGCGCTGCTCGTCCTTCTGGAACAGCTGTCGCCGGTAGAGAGAGCCGTCTTCATTCTCCGGGAAACGCTCGATTACGATTATCGGGATATCGCCGAGCTGCTGGACAAAAGCGATGCGAACTGCCGGAAGCTGTACAGCCGGGCGAAGCAAAGGTTAGCACCGCACCGGTTCCGGGGCGGGAGGAGAGAGCGGCCGCCGAGCCGCCGATTGCAGTGCCTGTAGAAAGCACTCGCGTCACTTCCGACCAGGCCAAGCATGCGGAGCTGCTATCCCGCGCTTTTATGGCAGCGGCGAATTCCGGCGATTTCAGGGAATTTGTCGGCATGCTTGCGGATGATGCCCGATTGTACACGGATGGCGGCGGCAAGGTTCGCTCGGCGATCTTCCCGATCATCGGCAGCAATCGCATCCTGGCCTTCCTTCAAGGGATTGCCCCGGGAAATATCAAGCCGGAGAATCAGCTGCTGATCGACGTCAACGGGCAGCCCGGCCTGCGGTTGAACCGTGACGACGAGCTCTTTGCGGTGCTGTCGTTCCAGTTTGACAGCGACTCGCGGCCTGTCCGTATGTTTATGGTCACGAATCCGGATAAACTGAAGCATGTGCCCCCCTAACGGCTTTTTTTGGCAGACATAAAAAGGGTTTCGGAAACAACATGTAGAATATCCCATATGGTTAAAAATTCCAGATGGGAAAGAGGTATGCATTTTGAAATTTGAACAACAAAATTTAAGCCATTCAAGCTTCAATTGCTGCGACCTCAGTGAAACGGAAATTCAATGCTGTAATGGCAGCGGGATGAGCATGACCGATGTGAATTTGACCGGAATGCATATTTCCGATGCGAATTTGAGCGAACTTGCCATTGACGGTGCTCAGTGGGGCGGTGCACATTTTCAATCCATCGGCTACGGAGATCCAAGCCAGCCTGATGCAGAACACAACAAGGATGGCGTCCGTTTTTCAGACTGCAGCTTCCGTAACGGGCGGATCACCGACTGTGATTTTACGAACGCCAATTTTCAAAACTGCGACATATCAGGATTGGTCATCAATGGGATCAATATCGAAGAATTAATCCAAAAGCATGTTCCTGTGGAACAGAGAGAGTAGGATACAGATAAAACCATGAAAGCCACCCCAGGGTCTGGAGTGGCTTTCATCATTATGCCTGCCGTACCACATCATCCGCATCCGTGGAATAAGCGAGTTCTTTCTGCGCGTCAAGCGCGGCCAATCTGTCCAGCAGAGCTTCCCGGATTTGCTCATAGGCATCGCTGCCCAGCGCCATCCGGATCGGACCTTCTCCTTGATCGACGCGGCGGATGATCTGCTGCGCCATTTTATCCGGATCGCCGACAACCATTTGATTGAACATGCTCATATCGATGCCCGGCAGTTCCCCTTTCATCAGGCTGACGAATTGGCCTGCCTCCTTGTCCCGATATGCGTCCATCCGTTCTCCGAATACCGCATTGCTCGTAATGAAATTCGTACGGATTCCGCCCGGCTCCACGATAGTCGTCTTAATATTGAACGGCGCGGCTTCCTTGGCCAGCGCTTCAAAGGCGCCCTCGACCGCCCATTTGGAAGAACAATACAGCCCCATTCCCGGCGTGGAATAATGCCCCGCCATGCTCGATATCTGCACGATGTGCCCGCTGCCCTGTTTGCGGAAAAAAGGCAGGACGGCACGGGCCGCACGCAGTGATCCGAGGACGTTGGTCTTGAACAGATGCTCGATTTGCCTGTCGCTTGCTTCCTCCACTGCGCCGTACAATCCATAGGCTGCGTTATTGACAAACACATCGATCGTGCCGAGTTCCTCCCATGCCCGTTCGATCACCTCAACAATTTGCTGCGGGTTCGTCAGATCCAAATGGGCCTGCCATAATCGGGAACCATATTGAGCTTTCAGATCGTCCAGCACACCCGGCTTGCGCACCGTTACGGCTACACGGTCGCCTCTTTCAAGCAACCGGCGGGTGATGCGCGAAGCCAAGCCTCCTGACGCTCCTGTAATAAACCATGTTTGCATGCGAAATGCCCTCCAATCGCTGTATTCCTCTGTATCATACGAGCAGCGGAAGGGCGCTAGCCACAGCATGTTTATACTATTAACGGGAGTAACAGTCTACGATCATAAGCCGAATGTCCACCTGCAATCCAGGCGAGATAGCTTCTGCTCTATTGAGGCAGCCGGTCTTGTTCCAGCAGAGACATTAACCTCTCCTCCGTGCCTGAACCGGGTACCGGTACGAAGAAACACCAATGTAGGTCCGGGTCGCCGTCAATGACGGCCGCAGAATGGAGCATAAACTCCATTTCCTGACCGTCCGGAAGGCGGAACAAAGCGGTGGTTACACGCTTTTGCTTGATTTCGTAGAGATTCCAGAAGTACTCGAATTCCTCACTTTCCCGTCTCAAGCGTTCAAAACGTTCCATATACAACGGGTTGTCTTGGCTTCGGTCAAAGCTTGCCCGCAGCACCGCCGCTGAGTAGCGGGCGAAGCTTTCCCAGTTCACAAGCCGTTTACGGTAATCCTCCTTGAAAAATATAATGTTCAGCATATATCTTTCATTCTCCGGCATACGGCCGAAGTCGGCGATGACTATTTCTGCGGCGCGATTCCAGGCGATCACATCCGTGCCCGCATCGGTGATGAACGAAGGGTACCACAGCTGATCGACGATTTGCTGCAGCACGCCGGGATCCGGTTCCTCGCTGTTCGAAACGGCGCCGGCGCTTGCCGGGTCCACATGGGCCAAATCGAACAGATGCTTCTGCTCGTCTTCGTCGAGCTGCAGCGCATGGCTGATATTTAACAGCACTTCCGGCGAAGGGTTAGCTTCTCTGCCTTGCTCCAGCCAGGTGTAGTAAGTCACGCTCATATTGGCAAGATACGAGACCTCTTCCCGCCGAAGCCCTGGGGTACGCCTTCTTCCGGGCAGCGGCTGGATTCCCGCTTCAGAAGGCTGCAGCCGTTCCCTGCGCGATTTGATGAAATCCCCCAATGGAGATGAAGAACGATTTGTTTTCATTTTCATGTACGTCACCATCCTTGCGTTTCCAAGTAGGCCGACAGCAGCCATTTAGAACATTGTAATCCTTTCAACCTGTTGATTTCCATCTTCCGCTTCTGAATGGTTTAATTGCATTGCAACAATGGAAGTAAAATGTTTGACGAAGAATCCTTATATTTATATTATTAGAAATATAGAAATAAAGATCAACAATGAAGCCAATATCTGAAAGAAGGTGTGGTAAGGATGAGTCATAAACCTCTATTGGTTATTGTAGGTGCCGGCTCGGGCGTAAGCGCGGGTATAGCCCGCAAATTCGGGAGTAATGGCTTCCGGGTGGTTCTTCTATCGAGAACCGAGACTTCGCTGCAGCGCAGCTTGGAGGATCTTCATCAGGTACATATCGAATCGTATGGAATAACTGCAGATGCTTCAGATCCAGATTCCATCAAAGCAGCCTTTACACAGATCAAAAACTTATATGGAATCACCGATGTTTTGGTATATAATGCGGCGCACATTGCGCCAGGAGATGCGCTATCGTTAACGGAACAGCAGCTGATCGATGATTTGAAAGTAAATACGGTCGGCGCGTTGACCAGCGCGCAGCAAGTCATTCCGGACATGGTCGAACGGAAACAGGGGACGCTCTTTTTCACAGGGGGCGGTATTGCGTTGAACCCGAATCCGCTGTATGCTTCTTTATCCATCGGCAAAGCCGCGGTCCGCTCACTTGCGCTTTCCCTGGCCGAGACACTGGAGCCCCATGGAATTTATGTGGGCCAGGTTCTAATCGCCGATCATATTCAGCAAGGGACATTTTACGATCCGGACCGGATCGCCGATGTATATTGGGAATTGTATACCAATAGAGACCGGAAGGAATATTTATTTAAGGAATAATCATTGACGCTCATTCATGGACAGGGATCGTTTAACAAAAAAAAGGACAGCCGCAGAGCGCTCGTAGCTGTCCTTTATTCACCTCAGTAGTGGTAAGTATAGACCATGCTTATATCATGCTCTTCTCCCATGCACCCCGAATTTCAACGCCGGTTGACTTGGCGGCCCGTTCCAGTACTTCGATTTCAGCATCCGATAATTGGACGTCCATGGCCGACACGGCGCTGGCGATATGGGACGGTTTCGTCACGCCGATAATCGGCACCGTTCCTTTGGCGATTGCCCAGGCAATGGCGATTTCTGCAGGTTCAACATGGTGACGGAGGCTGATTTCTCTCATTACCCCGATCAGATCTTCCAGCTTGGCAAGTACCTTCTCATCAAAGGCGTCTCCTCGGCGGGTCCCTGCTTTAAAAGGATGTTTTGTATCATAATTCCCGGTTAACGCCCCTTGCTCCAGCACCATATAGGAGAAGAAAATCAAATCATTGGCGTTGCAGTATTCAATAATGCCGGCTTCTTCCGAGGAACGGTAGAGCAGACTGTAATGGTTTTGAACGGCTGAGAGCTGAAGCCCCTCTTGAGCCAAAATGTCCGCAGCGAGCTTGATTTCCTCCAAATTATGATTGGATACCCCGGCGTATTTAACTTTTCCGCTCTTCATCAACGGGATCAGCTTAGAGGTCCACCGCTGGACGTCTTTCGGATTGTGGATCCAGTAAATGTCGGCATGATCCCTTTCAAGCCGCTGCAAGCTCCCGGCGAGGAATTCTTCAACAGCCTCGTCCGTCTGCTCGCCGCGGGGCGTGAATTTTGTTGAGATCAGGACGTCATCTCTCCCGCGTATGAACTGACCCAGAATCGTCTCCGAAGCGCCCATGCCGTAAACTGCGGCCGTGTCCCAAAGATTTAATCCGGCATCCATCGCCGCATCAAATACGGGCTTCAGATCCTTGGCAGTCAGGTCATTCCCGAAAACCGCATCTCCTCCATTGGCGCCGTTCCCCCAGGACCAGGTACCGAGGGCTACAGCCGGGATCGTTATGTTTTTTAGCTGAAAAGTTTTCATCGTGTATTTCTCCTTTAACAGTGGGATAGGACAAAGACGATTATCTTTTTCCGGGAAAGCCATGCCGCTTCGCGCTCCATGCGATGATCCAAGCGATCAGCAGCAGAATCAGCAGCACGGCCGGAAACGACTGGACGCCGATGAGCTCCAGCAAGGCTCCGCCGACGATGCCCCCGCCGGCGATGGCCAGATTCCATACGGTCGTATTGATGGGCATCACGATGTCCACGCCTTCTTCGCCGCTTGCATTCGCTTGGGCGGTTTGCAGCAGTGTAGCTGCTCCGCCGAAGGTAAGTCCCCACAATGCGACGGCGGCATAGACGACCGGTACCGATGTGCCGCCAACCCATAATGCGGCCGAAACCAACGCAAAACCAAGCAGACTGAGCAGCGTCAACAGGCGCAGCTTGCGGTCGATGAGCAAACCGACGATCCAGATAGAAACAATCGCCGCGAGACCAAAGATCAGAAGGACCAGATCAACGCGGCTGCCCAGCCCGGCACGCTCGAGAAACGGCGCAATATACGTATACAAGATATTATGGGCCAACATCCAGGTGAGTACCACCATGAGAATGGGGCGGATGCCGGGCAATACAAACACTTGACCCATCGTCATGCGCTCGTTTGCGGGCTGCCCGGGATAATCCGGCACCTTCCACAGCACCCAAACTATGAGAACAAGGGTCAGAAGGGACATAAACCCAAATACGGCCCGCCAGCCGATCAGGTCGCCGAGCAAGGTTCCTGCCGGTACACCGAAGGTAAGAGCAATCGGCGTTCCTACCATGGCGACTGCCAAGGCGCGGCCTTTTAAGGCATTCGGTACCATCCGCCGCGCGTACCCGGCGATCATGCCCCACGCCGCACCGGCGGCCACACCGGCAAAAAAACGGGCTACAAGCGTCAGGGCATAACTGCTCGAAATAGCGGTAATGGTGTTGAATACCAAAAATCCGGCAATAATGGCGAGCAACAGCGGACGCCGTCTCATCCCGGCGGTGAACATGGCAAACGGAATGGCTGCCACAAGCGAGCCGATGGCATACAGGGTGACGAGCTGACCCGCCATTCCTTTGGAAATATTTAGCCCTTCCACGATGTGCGGCAGCAGCCCGGCCGGAATGGTTTCCGTGAGAATACAGACAAAACCGGTCATGGCAAGCGCCAGCAGCGCCAGCCAGGGAAGCCTGGCTGGGACGGATGCCGGCTGGACCACTTCCGTGGAAGATGACATATGGGACAAGTGAGTGACCTCCTTCGAATGGTAACCTAATTTCCGGATCGATCATTCCATATACTAAGTTCAGCCCGGCTGACTTGTCAAGAACTTCTGGATCGATTAGTATAAAATTCATGAAGGGGGTAATCGTATGCCACGGACAGGACGCCCCCGTGCGTTTAATCGGGACGAAGCCGTACTTGCCGCGATGTTTCTGTTCTGGGAGCACGGCTTTGAATCCACTTCGCTGGCCCAATTGCGCGCGGCGATGGGGCATATATCCGCTGCTAGCTTTTATGCGGCGTTTGAATCGAAAGAGGCGCTGTTTCGCGAGACGGTGGACCGGTATAAAGCAACTTACGGCCGGGTGATGGAGAGCTTTCATGATCAACGTTTGGCACCGAAAGCCGCCATCGAACAAGGGCTGCGCCGCTCGGCGCGTATGCAGACCGAAGGCTCTCATCCACTGGGCTGTTTGGTGGTGTTATCCGGTATAAGCTGTTCGCCCGAGAACCAGCATATCCAAGAAATGCTGGCCAAGGAGCGGGAAAAAAACCGGGACGGGATTAAGGACTGCATCGAACGGGCAGTTGCCAATGGTGAGTTGCCCGATACAGTCGATGTTCCCATGCTGGTGACTTTGTTCAACACCTTTCTCCTTGGCATATCGACGCAGGCGAGAGACGGTATCCCGTTCAAACAAATTGATGCAGCGATCACTCAGTTGATGAGCATCTGGGATACCCTGTCTCGAACAAACGGATGACAAGGAATACAAATCGTCTGATGAAAGCAGCGGGGGAGAGAACATGAACAAAACGGAACGGCAGCTCGCCATTACGCTGGAGCTGCAGCGAAACAAGCTGGTCAGAGCAGAGGATTTGGCGGCCCGGTTCGAGACGAGTGTCCGGACGATCTACCGTGATATTCAGGCACTAAGCGAAGCGGGGGTTCCAATCGCCGGGGCTCCCGGGCAGGGCTATTCCCTGATGGAGGGCTATTTCCTGCCTCCGGTCAGCTTCACGGCGGAAGAGGCCGTGGCCCTGCTGATGGGAGCGGACTTTATCGAGCAAAGACTGGATGCGGACTACAGCCCGGTGGCGGAGGCAGCCAAGCGCAAAATTGAAGCGATTCTGCCGGAACCGGTACGCGCTGAGTCGATGCGAGTGCGGGAAACGATGCGCCTTCTCCAAGCCGGCGAGCCGGTAACCAGCCGGAAGGAAAAGGACTATCTCGGACAAATTCGGCGTGCGATCCTGGAGCGCCGCAAAATCAGGTTCGCGTATTTAAAAAAATACCCGGAAACGGACGGGAGCCGGATGAACATAAGGGAGGCGGCTCCATACGGACTGACGCTCGTTCAGGGGAATTGGACATTGGTCGCGCACTGCGACCTGCGGCAGGATATCCGCCATTTCCGATTGTCGCGGATGACGGAGCTTGCCGTGCTCGAGGAGGGCTTTGCCATGCCGGCCGGATTCGATTTGAAGCGTTACCAGCCGCCTGACGACCGCAACTTACGGGTGGTGGTTCGGGCGAATCCGGATATCGCCGACAAAATCGCCGAGGCCACGCATTTTTATATGGAGGAAATGGAAGAACGGGAGGACGGACTGCGGGTCACCTTTCGCGTGCGTCAGCCGGAGGAGCTGCTCCCCTATATCCTCGGTTGGGGCGGGGCGGTTGTCGTGCTGGAGCCGGAATCCTTCCGCCGCCAAATTCAGATCGAGGCCGAAAACATATTAAACCGCTACTGACACGCTGTTGTCAGGAGCGGTTTTTTATAATGGGAGAAAATCCATAAATAAAGAGGAGTTGTTCCCATGTTGAAAAGCACAGCGAACGCATTGCAGGATTTGGAGACGTCGGTAGAACGGTATTTGATGGAACTGGAAAACTTTGATATGGAGCAGTTGCTGATAAAAACGAACGAGGAAGAATGGTCGATTGGGCAGATGTATATGCATTTGATTCAAACGGCGCAGTTCATGCATCTTCGGCATGTCGATAGCTGTCTGGACGGCAACGGGGCGGCACTCGCCACCGCGGAGGACAAAACAGAAGCTGGCAGGAAGGTATACGAGCTGGGTAGCTTTCCGCCAGTCCGGGTCCGAGTCCCTGCTTCACCGCAGTATACCCCGCAGCAGCCGGAGAGCAAGGAGCAGATTATCGAAGGGCTCCGGAGCGTAGTGGAACGGATGAAGCGGACGGAGCCTGCTTTGAGTCAGGACCCTGAACAATATAAGATCCCGCATCCGCGTTTTGGTCCTTTAACCGCCACGGAATGGTTTTTGCTGGTTGAGATGCATTATCGGCACCATTTTATGCAGCTGGAGCGGTTGAAAAGCGAGTTAAGCCTGGTTTAGCCCGTTAGCGTTGCCGCCTGTCCCCCGAAGCTTGCCCATTCAGTTAAAAAATATCATCTTTCGGGCAGTTAAGTATGATGTTGTACTTAACACCTTAATGGGTGTGTTATGATTGATAAATCATGAACTCTGGAATTGGGGGTCATAAAATTATGAAAATACGAAAATTAAATGTCACTGAAAATCCACCATTTGAACTATTATTATTAGCGGACCCATCGCAGAAGCTTGTTGAAGGCTATCTCCAAAGAGGACATTGCTTTATCGGCTCACTGGATGATCAAATCATAGGTGTCTACGTTTTATTACCAACACGACCCGATACAGTTGAATTAGTAAATGTAGCAGTTGATGAAGAGCATCAAGGCAAAGGGATTGGAAAACAACTCGTAAAGCATGCAATACAAATGGCCACAGAACTCGGATTTAAAACGATTGAAGTCGGCACCGGGAACTCCGGCGTCGGGCAACTTGCCCTTTACCAGAAATGCGGCTTTAGAATAACAGGAGTAGACAGAGACTTTTTTGTTAGACATTACGATGAAGAAATATTTGAAAATGGTATACAAGTTATAGATATGGTGCGGCTATCGCAAGACTTGTAATTGAAAGAATACTGAATTAACCGAGAACGACAGCTCAATTTAGAAACGAAGGCAGCCGATCAGATGATCGGCTGCCGTTGCTTTCTTCAACCGAGCCACGATCTCATTCGATAAAAAGGCTTCTCCCAATAAGGGGAAGCCTTTTTTCAACGGGTCAGCGCGGCGCATAACAAGCTTCCGGTATCCAATGCTCCATCAGGTTAGCTTTGCTGCTGCACGCCTTTAAGCCACACCGCTTCGATCGACAGGGTATCCGAGATATGACTTGTCGGGTCGCCATTCACCAGAATAAGATCTGCGCGCGAACCTGCAGCAATCCGTCCACGATCGTGAAGCCCGAAGCGGCGGGCCGGTTTCGAGGTGGCGGATTGAAGCGCTTCGATCGGAGTGAACCCGGCCTGAACGAGCAGCTGCATTTCATGATGGACGCTGGCACCGTGCACAAGGCCGCCGAGATTCTGAACGGGAACAGGGGAGACATCCGTTCCAACCAGAATGTCCACGCCGGCCCGATGAAGATCCATCACGTTCTTAAAGCTGTTCTCCATATCGCCTTGCGGAAACGTATTGAAGCTGGAGTTCAGAATATCGATCCATTCCGGACTTAATTTGGAATGCACCCGCGGATCATTGGCCAAATCGGATGCCGGATTTCCAAGGATGGACGAGTTCAATACGAGGCACGGCGTTACAAACGCGCCAGAATCGGCAATAGATTGGACCAAATCGGGCGTGAGTTCAGGTCTGTCGATAAACAGGTGGCCCAATCCGTCCACTCCGAGAGCGATGGCGGTCTGCGAAGAACGAGCCGTCAGGACGTGGGCGATGACGATTTTATCAAACTTGTGAGCCTCTTCAACGGCAGCTTTAAGAATTTCGTCGCTTAGCACAGGCAGGCCGGGGGCACCCATGACCGTGCCTTCTTCAATCATGATTTTAATATAGTCCGCCGCCATTCTCCACTTGGGTATGCACGTGTTTGATCGCTTCTTCCACCGTCGTCACCTGGGGCACTTCTTCGTGATCGTGGGCGTAAGCCGCCAGCATCGCTTCCCGGTCTTCCTTCGATAACTTCTCCAATTCCTTTAACACGAACTCGGGGATCTCGTCCCCATCGGGCAGCAATTCATCCGGATGACCGCCCGGAGCGGTGATCGCGGTTCCGGCGGAACGGACATCGGCTGCGCCTTCCACATTTTTCAGCTGAATCGCCCGTCCTCTTTCCGTAAAATCTCCGTTCATTTCGAGTTCGGTCGTCACACCGAATTTTACAGCATCCCGTAATCCTCCAATGGAAGTGTGGACATGGGCATCAATCAAGCCCGGCAATAATGTCGCATGGTTTGCATCCACGATGACTGCATCCTCCGGAACGTCAGTGCCCACGGCAATGATGGTCTCCCCTTGAATGAGCACATTTCTTGCCTCAATCACTTGTTCCCCATCGAAAATCCGTGCATTTATAATGGCTGTAACCTTGTCCAGCGTATTCTTCATTTCGTTATTCCTCCTTGGATGTGTGCTTAATAACAATTCGGAGTATAACAGTTAGTTTTCTAACAGTCAATAAACTAATATTTAAATTGACAAGCTTCCGGAATCCCCGTATAGTTTAAATGTTAAAAGTTAGACTCCTAACATTTTGAGGAGGGACGGTTATGAAACCTCGCAAGGATACACTCTATCTGGACTTGTTTCAGATTATCGGCCTGAAGTTGAAGAAAAAGGCGGATGAAAGCATTAAAGAGCTTGGATTAAACGCGCAGCAAGGCAAAGTCCTTGATTATATTCATAAAAACCAGGATAAAAATATCATTCAAAGGGATTTAGCCGATCGGTTCCATTTGCAGGGGGCCAGCATAACAAGCATGCTCCAAGGCCTCGAGAAAAAAGGATATATTGAGCGGAAAATTCCGGCCAATAATGAACGGCAGAAAAACATCTATGTTTTGCCAAAGGCCGTTGAATTGATTGATGCCTTTAACGAATCCTTTCAGAAGGTTGAGGATGAAATCGTTCAGACGCTGACCGAAGAGGAGAAGCAGCTGTTAAAGGGACTGCTGGTCAAAATTAATGAACGCTTATAATCCGTTTGCGAGAACCAATCGGACAGCCAAAAAAGACGATCATCCCCTTTAAAGGGCGATCGTCTTTTGGTGCTGGATGCGCGTTTAAAAACCGAAATCGAGGGAGCTGCCCGTCTCGGCGATGGACTTGATGTTGCTTAGAATCATCCACCAGAACTTCTCGGTTTTCAGGAACAAAGGGTTGCTGTCGGTCCATTGATCATTGATGAGGTGCAGCTTGGTGCACGATCCCACCGGCTCTAACCGGATCGTTACCCGGCTCTGCATCGTCTCGTGTTCGGCGAAGTGGGAGGGGCCAGGATGGTCGGTGTAGCTGAGTACACTGTATTTTTCATAGGCCAAAATTTCTCCGTAAATGTGCACCGTGTTTTCCCCGTCAGGCCCAGGGCCGACGAACCGGATCGGGTCGCCTGCCTGCAGACTCGATTGAATGACGCCTCCCATAAAAGCGCGGGATGATTTCTCAGGGTTGAACAGCACGTCCCAAACGTCTTCAGGGCTGGCTCCAATGTAGAAGGTGTACTCTAACTGCATGTCGAATCCTCCTTGAAACAAAAATATTTACGTTGTATACATGTAACGTACCATTTCCGTCCTTTAGGTTTCTTGTAAAAACGCGCCATTAGGGGGAATTCGATGCATCATCAGGTGAACCCTAACCGAGGGATATTGCATTTTGACCCGGCACAAACGAACGTCAGAATTACACGTCATCTGCCATCAGAACAGCTTCGGCATTTGATCCAGCATTACTGGTTCGTCGAATGGAATTTAGAGGGGCAGCCGCCGTATACGCAGGAGGTTTTGCAGCATCCCGGGGTCAACATCGTGTTTGAACAAGGAAGTTCGTACGTCTGCGGAATCGAAAGCAGGAAAGCGGCTTATACGCTGCAGGGAAAGGGGATGATTGTAGGAATTCTTTATCGGCCAGGGGCCTTTTACGGTTATTCGTCAGAGCCTATGTCGGAACTGGTGGACCGTAAAGTGGATATCACCAGGTATTTTCCGTTTGATGCGGAAGCTGCAGAGAAGGGGATATTTGCTTCGAGCCGTCTGGAAGAGAAGGTTGCTTTTATTGAAGGACTGCTGTCCAGTAACATTCCGGAGCCGGATGAAAAAGTGGACGAGCTGAACAAGATCGTCAGTGCGATCATGGAGGATCGTTCGTTGACCAGCGTAGATTTGTTGGTGAACCGGTTCAACGCATCCAAACGCACGCTGCAGCGCATGTTTAAACAGTACTTAGGGGTAAGCCCCAAATGGGTCATTCAGCGATACCGCATGCACGAGGCCAGCGACGCGATTGAAAATGGAGCCGATATCACGACGGTAGCCTTGGAGCTCGGTTATTTTGACCAAGCGCATTTCAGCAAAGATTTTAAGGCGATCGTAGGGGCGTCTCCTCATGCCTACCGGCGGGGGGATTAAGATAGTCCATTTTATTTAAAGATTTTGAAATATCATTGAACAGGCTGTTCAGCCTGCAAACGTAAAACGCCGGCAAGACGTTGTCTTGATCGGCGTTTTTGTGAATATAAGAAAGTATGCGCTTCGGTGGCTTGGGTTTTTATTGCATGAAGTCAGCAAAATCGGGAATGCTCGGATTCGCGATATAGTGCCCGCCTTCGACCTGAATGGTCTGGCCTGTAATGAATTTCGATTCATCCGAAGCCAGGAATAGGACAGTGTATCCGATATCGTCCGGTTCTCCGTGGTACGGGAGCTTGTTGTACTTGGCGAAAATGTCCAGCACTTGCGGCGGCATATTGTTTTTAGCGGCTGGAGTGAGGATTAAGCCAGGTGCAACCGCATTGCAGCGGATGCCTGAGGCGCCGTATTGGGTGGCGATATATCTCGTCAGATTCACGACCGCGGCTTTGGAAGCACCGTATGTCGAACGAATGGAATCGCCCGTAAAGCCTGCCATAGATGCCGTATTGATGATGGATCCGCCGCCCGCCTCGATCATATGGGGGATCGCGAAGCGGCTGCCGAGCAGCACGCTTTTCAGATTGACATTCATGAGCCGGTCCCACTCCAACAAATCCATGTTCACGACATCCAAATCCTTCTGAAGATTGGTTAAGCCTACATTATTGAACAGCACCGTAATTGTGCCAAAATGCTTGACGGTAAACTCGACAGCTTCCCGGATCGAGCTCTCGTCGCCTGCATCGAGGAACAGGCCGCAGGCTTCTCCGCCTTGTGCGTTGATCTCAGCAGCTGCCTGCTGCGCTCCTTCCGCATTGAAATCCGCAATCACCACTTTGGCTCCCTCTTTAGCCAACAGTCTTGCGGAGGACAACCCAATTCCTGAAGCTCCTCCCGTTACAAGGGCAACTTTTCCTTCTACTCTTGCCATATGAAATGAACACCCGCCTTTTTGTTTAGAACATTAATATTTAGACATCTAAATAATATCAAAGTTTATTGGGGTAGGCAAGTTAGGGGGGGCGTGGTTCTGGCAAGTTATTACTAATTATTAAAAAATAGTAAATCAGTTTTTGGTTTGCTCTGTTAACATGATTCGTAGACAACCGGAAAGGGGCTTTAGGATTGAAAAAGGGAATAGGATTTGCTGCATGGTTATTGTCTGCCGCTTTTGTGTTTTCAGGATGCGCCTCGGACAAGCCGGCGAGCAGTTCACAAGATGTCAAACAGTCCGCAACTTCTTCGATTGAAAAAGTGCAAGAGCCATCCAAGCTGCTCAGTGCTTCTGAAAATGGAGAGGTAAAGCTTTTTGAAACAACAGATGGAGTCATTGTAGACGTTAACGGCAGCCAAAAGAAATTCGATTGGAACATACTTAAAGGTGTTTCTAATCCACAGGTGTCCTATGTTGATCTGACAGGTGATGGCAAAGAAGAAGCGGTCATCATTCTGGTTACTGGACATGGTACTGAATTAGATACGAATGAAGCCCACATTTTAAACGGGGAAAACCTTGCGGAAATAAAGATACAACGTGTTGAGGAAATTCTTGCGGGTATAGAAACCGAGGTCAACCAAAAGGGGGATGAGCTCCTAATTAAGACCAAAGCTCAAGGGAAAGAATACAAATTCAGTAAAAAAGTCAGCGATTTAAAGTTAGTTAATCCAGATGATCAATTTGAAAACAGACTTTACTTTGGTAATGTCATTCTAAACAATGTAAAGGATCAGAAACTGACCGTTGATATAGTCGGATACGTTAGACCCATTGATGGCGTGCTTCCAGACTACGTATGCAATGTTCATGTAACGTATAAATATGATCAAGCCTTAAATGAGTTTGCTGCAGATCAAATACAAATTACCTCTGAATAAATAAAGAAGAAGCTGGCCCGAACTGGTCAGCTTCTTCTTGGCGTCGTACTTTACATCAAGTTATTTCTATAGTGCAGCTATTAAATCGCCCTGATCGCATCCATTAATAATAACGTCGCTTTGCCCAAGAGGTGTTTATCTTTATAAACGATGCCAAGCGGAACGATAGGGTGGATGTCGGAAAATGGACGGATGACCAAAGAACCCTCCAGTTCGAGTCCGCTGTACATCGGAACGACCCCCACGCTGGATGCTTCCTTAAGCATTTGCTGAATGACAAAGAAACTTCCTACCTCCATACAGGAAAAAGGATGGGGTTCCGTTTGGCTCACCGCCCTCTCCCACAGCTTCCGATAGATACAAGTCGGTTCTTTGACCAGAACCGTAAGTCCCGCGAGGTCGCTTACCGCAATCTCATCCCGTCTGGCAAGCGGATGATCCACATGCATCATCACCCCGAGTTGATCCTCGAACAGCGGTTCAAAATCCAGCATGAATTTCGCCGACGGAACCGAGCATATCCCAAAGTCCAGTTCGCCGGACCTAACCCTGTCCGCAATCGGCTGGCTGCCGCTCACTTCCATCGTTAACTGCACTTTCGGATGCAGCCTGCAAAAATCGGCAACGACCGCCGCCAATCTTTGGCTTGCGATGGGTTCGATCGCGGCAAAACGGACGGTCCCTCCTTCTCCCGAGGCGATTTCGGAGACGGTCTGCCTGATGGATTGGACGGACTTCAGCAAAGTCCCGGCTTCTTGATGGAGCCACCGGCCAGCCTCGGTGACGATCACACGTTTGCCATCCCGAATAAATAAAGAAACACCCAGATCGGCTTCCAAACGCTGGATCTGAAGGGTTACCGTAGAAGGTGCATACTGAAGCTCCTCGGCAGCTTTCTGGAAGTGTCCGAGACGTACGCAGGCTTCGAACGTTTTTAAGGCTCGCAAATCCATCTTCGTCCCCTCCTTAGTTTAAGATAATTAAACAATTCATTCATATAATTCAATTTTACAAAATAATCGCGCTCTTTTAAACTAATTTCAAACCAAACAATGGAAGGAAAATCAACGATGGGCCAAAAATCGGCATGGAACGGGATCACTTTGTGGGCATCGCTGTTATTTGTCGTGATCCTCGGTTTTTCCCGGCTCTCTTACGGCATGTTTCTACCGGGAATTCAGCGGGAAATCGGGGGGAGCTACAGTCAATTGGGTATGTTGGGGACGATCAATTTTATCGGTTACTTGGCGGGTACCTTGTGCCTGCCTCCATTGATCTCGCGGTTTCCGGACCGGAAGCATGGCATCAATCGAATGACATGCTTTTTGCTCGGATTGGCCATGATCGGCTCGGCATTCAGCGATCATTTGGCCCAACTCGGTTTATGGCGTTTTGCCATAGGATTTCTATCAGCTCTCGCCACGGTACTCGTCTTGTCTATTGCAATGGACGCCGTTCGACCGGCTGAGCAGGGAGCGGCTTCGGGTTTGATTTGGCTGGGCGGCTCCGCCGGCATTCTGCTCACGGGTTTATCCGCACCCCTTACGATTGACCCGTCCCATTTGCAGGGGTGGCGGTATGCTTGGGCAGCCATGGGCGTATTCGGCATTGCGGCGGCGTTCGGTTTTGCGGTGGTCACGAGCAAGCGGAGACAGGGAAGTTCATCGTCCCAGGCAGAAGTGAAAACCCCGGATCAACAACGCGTCAAAGTTTACCGGCTTCTATTCAGCCCCGAGAAGCTCTTGTTCTTAATCGGTTCTTATTTTTTCTTTGGTGCGGGATACATTATTTACTTCACGTATCTCATCCCTTATCTGGTAAGCAGGGGCATACCGGCCCTCTTCGCCGGGTTGATCTGGTCCGGTATCGGCTTGGCGGGCATGTTTAACGGCTGGGTTGGCGGCAGGGCCATCGACCGGTGGCCGAGCGGGTATACACTGGCGGCGGGGCTGTCCTTGGGAACCGTCGGGGTGCTCGGCATAACGACCGGTAATTTGTTCTTTACCGCACTAGGCGCGATGATGATCGGGCTTGTTTCTTTTATTACTCCGCCGCTGATGACGACTTCGCTGCTTCGGCGCCACGTTCCACATCGCGCCTATGCGGCATGCCTCAGCATCGCCACCGCCTTTTTCGCGGCAGGACAAATGATGGGACCCATCGTCGGCGGGGTAGGAGTGCAGCAGTACGGTTTGCAATTCGGCGCGGCGTCAGGTGCGATCTTTATGGGAATTTCCGCCGGGTTGGCGGGCTTGTATGGACAGAAGCAGCGAAAAACGAAAACACGCGACCTGCATCTTGGCGCCTGAATCGTATATAAAGGAGGGAACAGTACAATGACGGAGCATACTCCATTGGCACAAAGGAAATATTTTAAATCGGGAAATCTTCAGCTGTCCTATCTTGATTTTGGCGGAGACAGCAGGCAGGTGCTGGTGATGCTGCATGGGTACATGGCTAATGCAAGGACCTTCTCGGAGCTGGCGGTCCGATTCAAGGATTGGCGGGTGATTGCTCTGGATCAGCGGGGACATGGATGGAGCGACCATCCTCCCGGGCAGAAATACGCCAGGGAAGATTACGTAATGGATATTTGGAATCTGGTCCAGTCGGAGCTCGGGGGACAGCCGGTTACGATTTTGGGGCATTCTTTGGGTGGATTAAATGCTTATCAATTCGCGGCCCGTTATCCTGAACTGGTGAGCTCCTTGATCGTGGAGGATATCGGCGCGGAGATTAACGCGGACTTTTCCTTTGCTGAACAGCTTCCGTTCCGGTCGCCTTCTTTGAAGCAGCTGAGGGAATCGCTTGCTGGCGCCGGACTGCGGGCGATCGACTACTTTGCCGAAAGCGTGCTGGAGGATGAACGGGGCTGGGGCTTCCGAACGGATTTGAAAGGACTGCAGGTATCCGTCCCCCAATCCAACGGGGTGTGGTGGGACGACTGGCTGCGCTCAAGCTGCCCGATCCTCCTGATTCATGGCGGCAAGAGCTTCATCATGGATACCGAACAGGCAAGACGGATGCAGGCAAGAAGACCGGGCACCAAGCTTGTCGTTTTCGAACAATGCGGTCACGGAGTCCACTCCGATGATTTACACGGTTATGCTCAAGCAGTGAACGACTTTCTGGATGACCCGTATAGCACCTGAAAAAGCGCCGGCATCCAAATGCAAGAAGGTTAACCTTAAGGGCGCTTCTTGCGCTTTAAGATTAACCTTATTTTTTGTTACTTGGTTACGACACCCAAACTCTTGCACCGAACGTTGATTCACGGTAAAGCAGAATTAATATAACCGTTCTTCGCCGGTTACCGGATTTTTAAACGCGGACTTGATATCGCTGTGGCTGAGTTCTCCAGCGAATTCGGTATCCGGGGCTTCCGGGTCCTTGTTACGGTTTGCTTTGGCCGCTTGTTCCTTCGCTTCGGCTTCGTTGGCTAAGTGATTATCCTTTTCCATTTCGTTTCGATGCCTCCCTTGTCTAAATCCATTTATCATTAGGATGCAACTTCCAGCCTGGGTCTATGCATCGAGGGGCTGTATCCCAAACCGCCGACGGTTTTGGTAAACTAAAAGGGTGGGATGACAATGAATACAAAGGTGTGATGTACATGAGCAGGCCATACATGATGGAGACCAATCGTTTAGGCTTTTCGGAATGGCGGGAGAATGATTTAGAACTGGCGTTGGAATTATGGGGAGATCCGCTCGTGTCCCGGCTGATCAGCGCAAACGGCCGATTTTCGGAACAAGCGATCCGTGAAAGATTACAAACAGAGATTCATAATAACCTGAAATTCCAGGTTCAATATTGGCCTGTATTTGAACTCTCAAGCGGTTCAATGATCGGCTGTTGCGGGTTAAGGCCTTATCACAATGAGGCTCGCGTATTTGAATTGGGTTTTCACTTCAAACCGGAGCACTGGGGAAAAGGCTATGCTCATGAAGCGGCTTCCGCTGTTCTGGAGCATGCCCGAAGCCATCTTAAAGCTGAGTTCGTTGTGGCCGGGCATCATCCGGATAATATGGCTTCGGCAAAGCTCCTGAGCAAGCTCGGATTTGAATATACGCATCACGAGTATTACGAAGCAACGGGACTTGAGCACCCAACGTATCAATTCAAATATGAATTATGTTAATGGATCGATTCGATATTGCTGTGCCTGCCACCCTCGCTTGGATATTAAACAGCTATATTCTTTCTTTCCCTATCACTCTGAAGCGAAAATAAATTAAGATCAATATAGCGATCATTCCGGAAGTGGAGCGGGAGGGGACATGATGTTCGAATCGATTTACGATCAATTGAACCGATGGGGGAAGGACGACACGTTTTTCGTACGCATCATTGAGCGGATCAAGCCTGACGGAATAGCCGATTTAGGCTGCGGAACCGGAAGGCTGACGCTGCATTTGGCGGGTAAAGGTTATCATGTGACCGGTTTGGATCCCGACGAGGCGTCGATTCGGATTGCCAAGCAGAAGGACACAGAGAACGCCGTGCTATGGGAGGTTGGAACGTCCGAGAAACTGGGGGCGGAGCGGTTTGATGTAGTGATGATGACGTCCAACGTGGCACAGGTTTTTGTGACGGACGCGGAATGGACCGCCACGCTGCACAACATTTTTCAGTCCTTGAGGCCGGGAGGGTACCTTCTGTTCGACACCAGAAACCCTCTCGCACGCGCTTGGGAACGCTGGACCAAGGAACATTCTCTTAGTGAAGTTGTGGATCCGGCAACGAAAGCGAACATCAGAACCTGGCATGAGACGACCTCGGTTCATCTGCCCCTGGTGACATACGATACTTTTTATGAAAATTTGGATACCCATGAGGTTCGGAGCGAAGACGACACGCTGATTTTTAGGGAGAGGGAGACGCTCAGGCAGGATCTGCTTGCTGCAGGCTTTCAGCAGGTGAATATATACGGAGACTGGGAATTCCAGCAGGCGGGGCTCCATGCCAAATCCTTTATCTTTGCTGCTAAAAAGTAAAAAAGAAACAGAATATCCGCATGGTTTCTGCAATGAAACAGCCTGTCGGCCTAAGCCGGCAGGCTGTTCTGCTAACGTGCGAGATTCATGAGAATGCGTGGGTTCGATGCTGAACCGCCCCGGATTTTACGAAAGAACTGCTTACTCTGCAGTTTCGTCCAAGTCTTCCGTATAGGCCAAAATGCCGCGCTTGAAATAAAGCAGCTTTTCATCCGTAGTCGATTCCATGAGATTGGTAATCAGGAGTTCGACGCTTTCTTTATACTGCTGGCCGTTATACAGCGCCATGGCCAGAAAAACCCGGAGTGCCCGGTTGTCAGGGAACTCCTGAACGCCCCTGCGGAGCGTTGCGATCGCCTTCTCATATTGGCCCCAGTACCGGTAGGTGCTCCCCAGACCGAGCAGACAGCGCTCCAGGTCGTTACCGCAAAGGCCGAGATGCAGGGCGCGTTCGTAGTAGGGGATGGCTTCTTTTCCCAATCCCGAGTTGTCATGGGCGATTGCGGTCTGGTAGTTCACCTGCGCATCATTCGGATCTTCGTTCAGCAGATCCAGCAGCCGGGCGCGCACATCGGCGAGAAGCTCTTGATCCTGGTTGGCGCGCCCCTGTTCACGGAGAGCAATTAATTGCTGCAGCTGGTCTTTTGGCACGTTGCTTCACTCCTCTTTTTCCACATGAAGGAATTCTAACACAGCATCTGGAGGGCGTCTATTTGAAGTCTGGTTCAAATGGTATGATGCCACCATGGATGCCTTGGTTGGAGCCATTAATCGCCAGCTGCAAGGTGCATCCGTATCTGCCGTAGCAGAAAAGGTAAACGACAATCAGTTCAGACTGGTTGCCAATTCGACGGACATTCAGCTAAACGTTTCCGGCGTGGATAAAAATCAGTTTTTCGAGGAATAAGCATGCAAAGCCCGATTCCACCGGCAGGTGAATCGGGCTTTTTTTCAGTACCTCAACATGTCAATCAGACTAGGCAGGAAGGCCAGAGAAGGGAAGGATGCAGGATTTAAGCGCTCCCGATCACGCCCTGGTATGATAACCCCTGACAATGAGCGCAACTGCCGCGGCGAAAACGACAATAAGTCCGGAATAGATGGAAATCGCTTGATAAAAGCCAATCCACTCGGCGCCGATGCCTAGTGCAAGCACCGGGATACCGGCACCCAGGTAGGTGACCGCATAAAAGATCGACATCATATCCGCCCGGCTTCCGGATGGGGACATTTCATTGATCCAAGACATACTTCCTGACGCGGCCGGCCCATGCCCGCTTCCCGCCAACACGGTGCTTAATAGAAGGAGGAAAACCGACTGCGTAGGAATTGCAATGACAACGCCCACGATTCCGAGCGTGAGCAAAGCAAAACCTGTATAGATGGCTGACGATGCCGACAAGGACTTGAACAGAATCTGGGATAATGTTGAAAATCCAAGCATTAAGCAAACAACAGCCCCCGATAAGGCCAAATTATGAAGATTCATTTGGGTGGCGATGACCGTCGGCACCAGCGTCATAAAAAACACGGCTACCGCCCATGCGATGATTGACGCCAACACCGAGATCGTAAACGGCTTCCGGATCACGGCCGGCACGCTGGGCAGCTTCAGCCGCTGGGGTGCGTCCGCAATTTTGCGGGTTTCCGGTACAGCTAATAACCCAAGGAAGGCAAAACCTAAAAGCACTAAATGCAAATAATAGGGAAGCCGAATGGGGGAGGATGAATATTCACCCAATAGACCGGAATATAGCGGACCGATGGCCGTCCCGATTGCGATGGACACCGATGCCACCAGCGAGGCCGTTTTGCTGCTTGCCGGGCGCAGCTCAGACAGTGTCGCAACAGCCGTCCCATTGATGATACCGACGCCAACGCCCTGAATCGCCCGAGAAGCAAGAAGCATGGCGAGGTTGTGGGATACCGAAAACATGAGCGAACCCGCTCCGGCTGCGATCACGCCGGCCAGCAGCACTTTTTTACGTCCAATACGATCCGAGAGCTGACCAAACACAAAGCTTGCGGGTATCAAAAAAAGGACATACATAATAAAAAGAAAGGACGTCACTCCCGTTGAAAAGTGCCACAATTGCCCATAAAGGCTATAAAGGGGAGCCGGAATATTCGTACCCATCATAATAATCAAAAGGGCGTAAGCCACAAACCAAAATGACATGCGATTAACTGTACGTGATTTAGACATAGAAAATCTCCTTTTGTTAATCATAGTAGTAATTTCAATAGAAATGTAATATTTTTTATTACATATATACGTAAAAGAATTAAAATATAATAGATGATTTTTGACTCTCCAGCATTATTGTAATATTTTTTATTACAATTATCTGAAAAATAAAGAAGCAGGCTGTTCCTAATCCTGCTCTCCGATCCTGTGCAACACATCGGTAATCGTATAATCCTTCAGATTGGCCACGACCCGTTGTTCGGTCGTTTCAAAGATACCGTCCATAGCTCGCTCGATATTCATGCCGATGGCACATTTTTGATTGGCGTCGGGCCATTTGGGCTTCAGGGATCCCTCCGAGGTCAAGACATAGAGCTTATCCAGGGTAATTGTCCGCGGATCCTGGATGAGGATGAAGCCTCCCTTAGCTCCATGCTTGGATTGAATGAAGCCATGCTTTCTGAGCAAAGACAGTACTTTGCGAACGCGCACCGGATGGACGGCCACACTTTTGGCTATATTATCACTGGTTTTCAGATTGTCCGGCGCATAAGCCAGAAATACAAGGCTGTGCACAGCCACGATAAAATCGCTGTTCATTTGCATCACCATTTGTAATATAAATTATTACATTTATTTTGTCAACGTAAGTGCCATCTTGAAGCTCAGGAGCGGTATGATGTAAGACTAATCGTTCGCGTCATGTCGATCAGGATTTATTGTGTTAAAGTAATCGATCAGCCAATTCGTCAATTGCCGCTGGGAGCCGCTAATAAATCGATCCGCATAGTACATCAGCTCGAGATGACGCACCGGCGTCGGTCCGGTAATCGGGATCGATGCAATTTCGGGCCGCTCCGGATTTTGTCTGAGCAATCCAGCCGGTTGAATCGTCGCGCCTACCCCTGCTGATACGAGTTGCAGCAGTGAAGTGGCTGAACTGGCCTCCATCACCGTCGTTAATTCGAAGCCCTCTTGTCTGCATACATCGTCAACCAGATCGCGGCCAAGATACCCTTTTGGATACATCACTAAGGCATGCTCCTTCAGTTCCTCCAGCGTGATCTCCTTCCTGTCGGCGAGCTCGCTTGCCGAATTCACGAATAGATGATAGGGTTCGCATCCAAGCGGAATTTGGGTCAGCCTTTTATCGACCGGCCCGCGCAATCCAATGCCGAGATCTACTTTATGATTAAGCACTTCGTCCTGGACGAAGATCGTTGAGAAGGCCTGCAGCTGGATGTCAGGATAGGTGGATTTGAACTGGACAAACAGCGGAACGAGCTGAAAATCCAGGTCAGAAGGCAGCACGGCCAGCCGAACGGTGCCTTGTTTGCCGGACTGGAGCTCCTTGATGGCATTTTTGGCGTCCCGTTCCGCCTGCAGCATTTTCGTTCCATACTCCCGCAGAAGCCTACCGGCTTCCGTCGCAACCACCTTCTTGCCGATGCGGTCGAAGAGCGGCATGCCGAACTCCGCTTCAAGGATGCGAATCTGCTGGCTTAGTGTGGGCTGGGAGATGCCTAGCTCATCGGCGGCTTTTGTAAAATGAAGATGCTCATATACGGCCATGAAGTACTGTATATTTCGAGTGTCCATGCAAGGTCTCCTGATTTTAATAGTATTTTACTATCATAATAATATAAATTATAGGATTGAACAATGAAAGGCGGTTCCATATACTGAATGTACATAAAGCAGATGGGTGGAGGAAATCGATGAGAAAGTTCTATTTATTATTAGCTATATTTATCGCGGCGTTGAACCTAAGGCCAATTCTTACGTCTGTTGCCCCTTTGCTCGGTACCATGCAGAGCGATTTGGGAATGAGCGGGCTGACCGCAAGTCTGCTCACGACGCTGCCTGTATTATGTATGGGGATTTTTGCTCCTGCAGCGACGGCGCTGAGTGATCGGCTGGGGCTGGAGCGCACGATTGTCATCGCCTTGCTGCTCATTACAGGAGGCACCGCTTTGCGAGGAATCGTCGGCTCCGTCACGATCCTGGTGGTTACAGCGCTGGTAGGCGGGATCGGAATCAGTTTGGCAGGGCCTCTATTGTCCGGTTTTATTAAAAAATACTTCCCGACGAAGCCCGGCATCGTCAGCATCTATTCCGCATCAATGACTGTGGGGGCAGCATTAGCGTCCGCCTTCTCCATTCCGATATACGACCGGAGTCATCACAGCTTAACGTTGACCTTGTCATGCTGGGCTATTTTGGGTGTTATTGCCCTCTTGATCTGGTCGGCATTTCTCCGGAACAAGGCTGAGCAGAAAAGATTGGTTCGATCCAGGCTGCCCATCCGTAATAAAAGAGCGATATTGTTAACGTTATTTTTCGGTTTTATGGCAAGCATGTTCTATTCCATCACCGCATGGATTTCACCGATTGCTCACAGCTTCGGGTACAGTCCGTCGAGCTCGGCGGTGTTCCTTACCTTGTTTACGATTATCCAAGTTCCTGTCTCCTTAATCGTTCCGGGTCTGGTGTCCCGCTTTGGCAAAAGAAGATTGTTCCTGGTTTTGTGCAGCGTGTTTGAGCTGATCGGCATTGTGATGTTATTGTTCCACCTGCCGATGCTGCCGGCTATTATCTGTTTGGGAATCGGGGCAGGCGGATTATTCCCGCTGGCGCTGATGCTGCCGATTGTTGAGACGAACACTTCGGAGGAAGCGGGGGCGTGGGCCGCGATGTCTCAGTGTGGAGGTTACATTATCGGCGCATTCGGTCCGCTGCTGGTGGGAACGATTCATGATTACAGCGGAAGCTTTCACGCTGCGCTTCTCACGATGCTCGTAATCATCGTAGCAATGATCGGGGTGCAGCTGCTAATCGCTGGCAAAAAGGCTGAGGAGGGGGCAGGTTCGTGATGAGTTGTAACTTATATGAGTAGGCAAAAAAGAGGGCACCCAACCCTCTTTTTTTATGCTCAATCCAATTCCACCTTATACGTCTGGCGGTATTTAAGCGGTGAGAGGCTGGTAATGTCTTTGAAAATGCGCCCGAAGTGCGTCATGCTCTCAAAGCCGACCCTCTCGGCGATATCAGCGATTTTTAAAGTGCTACCGGTCAGGAGGCGGCGCGCTTCCTTGATCCGGACATTGTTCAAATACTCGGTGAAGGTGAAGCCGGTATTTTCCCGAAACGTCTTGCAGAAATAAGAGGGGCTGATGAAGAATTTGCTGGAGATGCCTTGGATCGTCTGGGTTTCATGGTAGTTCTGGTTCAAGTAATCGACGATATCGAAAATCTTCTTATGAATCGGATTGCTCCCTGTATGATCGGCTGCCGGCAGTGTAGACGACTTACGGTAAATGAAGATGAGCAGCTCAAACAGCAGCGTCTTCAAATAGTACTCGTAGCCGGGAGGCTGCTTGTTGTACTCGGCAATCATTTTGTCGAACAGCTTCTCGATAAAGCTCTGTTCCTGTCCGTTCAAGGGCATGAAATGCTTGCCGCTGGCAAAGCTGGACAGCACGTGAAAGCTGTCGTTGTAAGGAAACATATCCTCGAGAAATTCCTCCTGAAACAGCAGCGTAATCCGCTCGAAGCTCTCCTTGCTGGAGTTGACCAGCTTGTGGATCTCGTTCATGTTGATGATTAACAAGGCCCCGCCAACCACTTGATAGCTTTGATCCTCGATGAAATAGCTGATATCGCCCGAGACCAGATAAAAAATCTCATAGCCATTATGATAATGGCGTGTCGGCATGCTTGTGTTATATTTCCTCTCGCGACTAATGTCGAATTTAGAAGCTTCATAGAAATTCAACTCCACAATTCTTCCACCACCATGTCAAGTTGTGAACCTCAAGATCATGATAACATATGTAGAAAAAATAGAAAATAGATAAGATACGTGCAGAAAAATCGTAATATCCTATGCTATATTTGTAGTCGACAAGGCACAAACCATAGGAGGTAGCGGATAACAGGAGAATAAAATAGCCTATTTTTCGACGTGATTCGAGTTAGTTTTATTAACATTATGTAAAATAAAACTTCGTTTTTGCTATGCTTTGAGTCAGCTTTGTTAACTTCGTGTTAAAACGGTTAGATTTTCGCAGGTCCGAACTGGTTTTATTCAGTTTTCTGTAAATTTGGCACAAAAAACGGAGGCAGGGGTGTCCATGAAAAATCCACTCACGAAAAATCGCTTTCTGATGAGCGTACTTCTATTGTTTTCCCTCTCAACGGTACTAACCGCATGCGGGAGTGCAGACGATTCGAATCATACGGCCACAGCGGATGCGAAGAACAATGGCAAAGAAAAAGTAGAGATTGTCTGGATGATGGCGACAGACCCGGACAAGAAAGCTTGGCAGGAAGCAATGGTCTCGACCTTTGAGGAGAGTCACCCCAACGTCAAAGTGCGGCTCGAAAATATCCCGTACGACCAATTTGATCAAAAACTGGCTACCTTGATCGCCAGCGGGAATGCGCCGGATGTTTGGAATCCGAACCAGGCGGACAGCGGATTTGCGACTTATATGAAGATGGGGGCCTTAAAGGACCTGACCCCTTATATCGATAAAGGGGCTCCCGAGCTCAAAACGATGGATCCGAACCTCCTCAACATTTATAAAATCGACGGTAAGTATTACGGCGTCCCGCTCGTAAGCAACGCCACCTATCTTTACTACAACAAAGATTTGTTCGATGCGGCCGGAATCCCTTACCCGACGACGGACTGGGACGACAAGTCCTGGAATTTCGATACGATGCTCGAAACGGCGAAGAAATTGTCCCATGACGTAGGGGATGCGCGCAAGCAGGTTTTCGGCTTTTCCAGCGCTCTGAGTGCCAATGAGATGACCTGGCTCTTCGGCGGGGACATGTTCAAGCCGGAGGCCTATACGACCGGTGTCATGGGACAGCCGGATCTCATGAAGCCGCTGAATATTGAAGCGCTGCAGTTTAACGTGGACTTGATCCATAAGTACAAAGTTGCTCCGGACGCCGAGACGGTAGCCGCATCTGCACAGCTCGGGGATCCGTTCCTTACCGGCAAGGTCGGCATGTACATTTCAGGCGGGTGGGGGCTGGGCTCCTACAAAAAGGCGGATTTTAAATGGGGGGTAGCGGCCGTTCCATATCACGAGGGGCGGAAAGTACCGCTGTACGTCGACCCGTGGAGCATTTCGGCGACAAGCAAACACCCTGACGAGGCCTGGGAATTCGTCCGGCATTTAGCAAATCCCGCAGAGGGCGGCGGCGCTTACCGGTATATGAACGATGTAGGTAGAACACCGGCGGATTCAGGGCTGTTCAAACTTTGGTATGACAAAATGGGCGGGGAAATCGGCATGGATGCCGCGGCGTTCAAGCAGGTACACGAAGGCTCGATCCAAAATGGTCGCGAAGCAGAAAATCACCTGATCGTCAAATTTAATACCGTGCTCGAAACGATGAACCAGTCGCTCTATCAGGTATGGGGAGGCAAGGAGAGCGTGACGGACGGATTGAAGAGCTTGAATGAGAAGCTTCTGTCGCTCAATTTAAATCAATAACAGCCAGAGCTTGGAGTCAATTACACCTGGGCGGACGTGTTGTGCAAGCCCGCGTCCGTCCCATCCCATCCTACGGAGGTTGCTCATGAGTAAGCGTACGCTGGCAATGAAGCGCGAGGAGCGGTCGTTTTGGATTTTTATAGCTCCTTGGTTTATCGGTTTTATATGCTTTACCGGGGGACCGATTCTCATCTCGCTGCTGCTCAGCTTCACCGAATACAATGTCATTTCTTCTCCGAAATTTACGGGAATCAGCAATTACCTCCTGCTGTTCAAAGACCGACTGTTCTACAAGTCGCTGTCCGTGACGCTGTATTACACCGTGCTTGCCGTGCCGTTCACGATCCTGACCTCGCTGGTGATTGCGGTGCTGCTGAATCATCGAATCAAGGGGCAATCCCTGCTTCGCACGCTGTATTACGCGCCCAGCATCGTATCCGGGGTAGCCGTTTCTTTTCTATGGTCGTGGCTGCTGAACCCGCAGTTCGGTGTTGTGAATTCCGTCCTTTACGATTGGTTCGGCATTCAAGGGCCTGGTTGGTTTACGAGCTCCGACACCGTGGTCCCGTCGATGGTGCTCATGCAGCTGACGGCTTCGGGCAGCACGATGGTCATCTTTCTGGCTGCGCTGCAGTCGCTGCCGGCCGATTTGTATGAGGCCGCTTCAATCGAGGGGGCCAGCGGCTTTACGAAGTTCCGGAAAATAACGGTCCCGCTCATTTCGCCCGTCATCCTTTTTAACACGATTATTGGCATGATCGGAGCGCTGCAGATTTTTACGGAAGCCTACGTGATCACCAAGGGCGGGCCGGACTGGAATTCGTATTTCTACGTCTACTATTTATTCGATACGGCGTTCAAGCAATTCCGGATGGGGTATGCGTCCGCTCAAGCCTGGATCCTGTTCCTGCTCATTTTTGCGCTCACCCTCGTTTCGCTGCGGGGTTCGAAAAAATACGTCCACTATGAATATGACTCGAAGTAAGGAGATGCCTTCCACATGAAGCCAAAAAAGTCGTACAACCCCGGCGATATGCGTCCCGTAAACAAAGTCATCCTTTACGTCCTGGTATACGGCGGCGTTCTGTTGTTCGCGTTTCCGTTGTTTTGGATGCTCTCCACTTCGCTGAAGACGATCGCCGAAATTCATCGCGTCCCGATGACGTGGTTTCCGGGCCGTCTGCAGTGGGGCAACTTCAGGCAAATTTTTATCGATGCCCCGCTAGGCCGATTTCTTTGGAACTCGGTATGGTACTCGGCTGTGACGGTAGCAGCGGTCGTATTCACCTCCGCGATGGCCGCATTCGCTTTTGCGCGGCTGCGGGCGAGGGGCAGTCTGTTGTTATTCGGGCTCGTCCTCAGTACAATGATGATCCCGTCTCAAGTGACCTTGATCCCGCAGTATTTGCTGTTTACGAAGCTGCACTGGACCGGAACATATTTGCCGCTCGTCATCCCGGCATTTACGGCGAGCTCTTTTACGATCTTTCTGATGCGCCAGTTTTATCTGGGGATCTCGAAGGAGCTGGACGAAGCGGTCAAAATCGACGGGGGCGGCCAATTCACGATGTTCTTCCGCATCCTGATTCCGCTCTCCAAGCCGGCTTTTGCCACAGCGGCCATTCTGGAGCTGATCTCAAGGTGGAATGACTTGTTCGGGCCGCTCATTTACTTGAACGATATGAATAAGTACCCGGTTTCGCTCGGCTTGGCCAATTTTACGGCAGCTTACGGGGCAACACCGTGGAACCTGCTGATGGCGGCTTCGCTCGTCGCGATTTTGCCGCTGCTGCTCATTTTCTTTTTTGCCCAGAAGTACTTTATTCAAGGCATTGTGATCACAGGCTCCAAAGGCTGATTGTATTCATCTTGATGAACCAATGAATCGGAGGGATTCCATGAAGTTTGATTTTCATACCCATCACGAGCGCTGCGGACATGCGGCCGGCTCAGTGAGGGACTATATTGAATCGGCCATTGAACAGGGGCTGGATATGATCGGCATCTCGGACCATACGCCGTTTTTCGCATCGGCCGAAGACCGCCCATCCTTAACGGGGAGTATGGCAAAATCAGAGTTTCCAAAGTATATTCGGGAGGTTTTGGAGCTAAAGAAACAGTACCATGGGAAAATCGAGGTGCTGCTCGGCATCGAAGCGGATTTTTTGCCGGAGCATCTGGAATTGTACCGATCGGTAATCGCCGCTTATCCGTTGGATTACGTCATTGGCTCCGTGCATGAGTTCGCCGGCATCGGCATTTATGACTCGGCGTATTGGGAAAGCCTGACCGCAGCACGAAAAATGGAAGTGAAAAATTTGTTTTATGATTATATCGCCCAGTCCGCGAAATGTGGCTTGTATGACATTTTGGGCCATGTGGATTCCTTGAACCGCTATTTCAGCGGATACTCGGAGCTGCGTACCGAAGCGGCCGACGTCATGCTGAAGGCGGTTGCGGAAAGCGATGTAGTGATTGAAATCAATTCCTCCGACAACCACTGGGTGCCGGACGGTGATTTGCTGGAACGCGCGCACCGTTACGGGGTAAAGGTGACCTTTGGCTCTGATGCGCACGAACCCGAGCGCGTAGGCGAGCATTTCGCGGCGGTCGCCGGCCATTTGTATGACATTGGCTACCGAGAATGGGCCATATTCCGCCATCGCGAGCGGTTCATGGTTCCGATCGCCCGGTGAGTATGCCATTGAAAGGCAAGGATTGAGTAGGAAGCCGCTGATCCCAGTCATGGGGAACCGCGGCTTTTTTGGTGAACGGAAGATTTTTAACCCCTATCTAAATTTAGAAAATCCTCTTTCAAAAGCCCCATCACGATGTTGTCAACGTACTGTCCATCAATATAGGAATGCTCGCGCAGCCTTCCCTCAATAACGAAGCCGCACTTCTCGTAGGCACGGATGGCCCTTGGGTTGCCGCCCCAAGTTTCGAGCTGAACTCGCCGCAGGTTCATCGTCTGGAACACATACCGGATCAGCGCTTTCAAGGCATCCGATCCCCAGCCTTGTCCCCAGAAGTCCTTGTTTCCAATACCGATGCCGACAGTGCAGCGGCGGGAGACGATGTTCACGTCCCGGTACTCAATGAAACCGATATGCTCGGGTTGTTCGCCGCGCGTATAAATGGAGAATCGTCCTTTTTCCCGCTTATCCAGTTCCAGGATTTCCTTTCTGTATGCATCCTCCAAATATTCCAGTGGAACATGGCTGAACAAGAACAGGGCCGAACCCGCTTCCAGCTTGGCTGTTTCCTCATCATTCCTCCAGGCATATGCCCGTCTGTAATCGTCCAGAGAGACGGGGCGCAGTTCGACCTTTTCACCAGTAATCAATGGGATCTACCTCCATAACTATTTTTTGATCGTCGCAGCCTATGACTTGATTATTACAGATAGGGGGGCGAGGGACAAATGCTCCTG
Organism: Paenibacillus favisporus; assembly: GCF_040545415.1. Lineage (NCBI taxonomy): Bacteria > Bacillati > Bacillota > Bacilli > Caryophanales > Paenibacillaceae > Paenibacillus > Paenibacillus favisporus. Next base: position 273,575 of record NZ_JBEPLV010000006.1, read on the forward strand.
AATGGCTGTACGGAGGAATTGCCTGTTTACCCTTAACATGAATAATGGAAATTGGTAGGATAAGGGATGGGGATTGGATAAGATAGAAACTTATAGAAGGAGCGATGACAAAACATGAAGAAGATCATCCCAAGCATCATTATTGCATTCATTCTTGCGATCGCATCGTCGCCTGCTTATGCAGCGAACCATCCCATCCAAATTGACGGCGTCGCGGTGGCGTCCGATGTGAAGCCGGAGACAAAAAACAAGCGTACCATGGTGCCCTTGCGCGTGGTCAGCGAAAATTTGGGGGCCAAGGTCGATTGGTCGAATTCGAAAGTGACGCTTACCAAAAGCAGCATGAAAGTAACGCTGCAAACGAACAGCACGGCGGCCATGAAAAATGGTGAAGCGGTGCAGCTGGACGTCAAGCCGTACATCAAGAACAATCGCGTGATGGTTCCGCTTCGCTTTATCGCCGAAACGTTCGGCTGTCAGGTGAATTACAGCAATTCGAAGGTTACGGTCGAAACCGCGCCACTCGTCATTCACAACGTGAAAGTAAAAGCACTGCAGTATGAATACCACATGACGATGGGCGGCGTCGTCCAGCAGCTTAAAGGAAATGCGTATAACGCAGCTATTTATGATGCTTTTGTGCGTAACAAAGGCGCCAAAGTCGATGCCCCTGCCAGTTACTCGTGGATGGCGAACATCGATGTTCCCGGGTCGTATTACAAAAATTCGCAGTATGATTTTCTGGATGAGAAAGGGAGCAGCGTGCAACGGTTTGATGTTTATTCTCTCGTTAACGCCTTTCCCGACGAGCTGTTGACGGGCTACCCGGAAGTTCTCTTGTATGATGCTACCGAGGATCAATGGTACCTGTTCAGCGGCGCGGCAAGAGACTCCATTCAATCGATGGTGGATACGGCCGGAAAGAACGGCTTTTTGACCGTAATTAGCAATACAGTAGTATAAACAGAGGCAAGCATAGGGCCATCCTGCAAAGGGTGGCTTTTTTGCATGATCATGTTCCTCCGACATTTATTAAGTTTCATGAACGATATTTAATTCCCAAGGGTGTTTCTTACGAAAGTACTGCCTATGTGAAAAAACGGAAGTGTACGCTGCGGGCTGCACCGCTTTAGACTCATTTTTGAAAGCGCTTTATTCATTGGCGAAAGGTTCAGACTGCTTTAACAGCATTCAAAGCATGGGCAAAAGTCGAGGTCATCTTGCGCCAAAAGGAGGTGGGGGAGTCTCCCGGGACGGGGAGGATGTGTGTACGATACCTAGACAGGAGGTTATTCGATTTGATGCGTAAAAGATGGAAAGCAAAGCTCGCGGTGCTTAGAGCCATTCCCGCCATCGTGCTGGCTGCCGGTACGGTTCCATTCGGAATGCAGCCGGCCAGCGCAGCCGCGGAGAAATTCCCGACCTTCGTTCAGCACGCTGTCCCCAGTCTCACTTCCGGTACGGCCGATATCGCCGGCACCGCATTTGTGGATCAGGATGGGGAGTTTCACTGGATGTATTCCGTCTCCAACTATGAGCAGGCGGACAACGGGGGATCCTGGATCAAATACAACACCAGCACGGACCTGGGCAAGCTGAACACGAATTGGGGCACCCCCGTGACATATAATTCTTACTGGAACCGGCCGGGGACCATTAATTACAAAATCGACGAAACGTACGGCATTCCGACGCCTTATCAGGACGATCACAACGACGGCATCGGCATTTGGGTCGATCCGGATACCGGTTACTGGTACTCGCTCACCAATGATGAGTATCAATTTAATCCATTTGCTACCGGGAACCCGACGAATAACCAGCGGATCGCCACGGGCGTGCACAACAACCGCGTTCTCTCCATGTACTCGACCGATAAAGGCAAGACATGGAACCTGATTGGACAGGTAGCAACCTCGCCGTGGAACGACAGTGACGAAGCGGTCACCGCGAGCGGTTTTCCGGGGAAGACCTGGTCGTACGGGGTGGCCGGGACGCGCTTCTTCGTCGATAACGTTAACGGTTATTTTTACGTTTTATACAACAACCATATTAATTGGAAAACGGGCTACAGCAATGTCCTCACCTACTTCCACCTCGCCCGCTCGCCAATCAGCGCAAAGATGGCCGAAGGCTCGTGGGACGTATGGTACAACGGCACATGGACGCGCTCAGCTCTAAAAGGGTATGCCGGATGGATCGGAAGTCCGATGGGGGCAGGCAGCGATCACAACCTCACGGTCAACTATACGCCAGAGACGGATGACCTGAGGCTGACCGGCATCGGGATGGATAACTCTTCGCTCGATATCGGCTATATGAAAGTGCCGAGCAGCGGTGATTTCACTTTCAAAGACCCGGCAGGCAGCACATATACGGCGAATACGGTGAGCGGAACGATCACCGGCCCTGGCGGCAGTGTCCCTTCGGTGACGTACTCCGATCCCGCACTGGATGCAACGGTAACGATCTATGTCGAGAGCGGCGCGGTATGGATCAAGCAGGAGAACAACGCTACCGGCTATGTGACCTCGGTCAAAGTCAGCGCAGGCAATCCGATCTTCAAAGATACCGTGACTGAACGGCTTTTTGTTCCGGTCAATACGCAGTATGAGAACGCCTTTTCGTATAACGTGTACAGCGGCAAATACCGCTCTGTCGGTTACGACGGCTACGTCTATGAGACCGACGATCTCGGCAAGCCGGACACCTTCCGCCTCGTCGGCAAGCTGCCTGCCACGGTGGGGAGCTATATGTCCCAGATCGATTCCGGAAGCCTGACGAACCAACAAGTCAGCGGCTATTCGTTCCGGGCGATCTCCGACTTGTCCGGCAAGCAGATCAGTTACTCCCTGCCCGAACCCGATGCCGGCCATGCCTACTATTCTTCTTACAATCCGCCGAAGGACAGCGATGGAACGGACATCTCCCCGCTGTCTGCCTATATGGTCTCCGTTGGCGGCAGCGACCTGAAGGACGGCGCGGCGAGCCAGTGGCAGTTCGTCCCCGTACCTGACGAATTCGACCCGTCGAAGAACAGCGGCTTCTACCGATTGCAAAATGTGGAGACCGGAAATTATCTGAAGGTATCCGGATCGACGCCGGCGCAGACACGGGCAATGGGCGCTGCAGTCACCACGGGGCTTGCGGATCCGAATGCCGATCCGAACGGCAACGGCGGAGACGGCGCCGCAGCCGGAAGCGATCAGTGGTATCTTCTTCCGGTCGGCAACGCGAAGCCGGCTGACCTATCCCCGGATTCTTCGGCGTCGGATATCGAGGCCGCAACGAATACGAGCTTAACCGGGATCACCAAGTACAGGCTGGTCAACCGGGCCAGCGACCGTGCTGTTGAATTCGTGTCGGGTCAAGCGTCCATCCAGGGGATCAAGTTCGATGCCTCCAATGCTCAGGTGCTGACGATTACGCCGGCGACTGCAGGATTGGCTGCGCCGACCGGGTTAACCGCCAAGGCGGCGGGCCAATCCCAAATCGATGTCACCTGGAACGATGCTAATGGGGCAGCAAGCTATGATCTGGTCGTTGACGGTGCGTTGATCAGCGGTGTAAGCAGCCCATACAAGCATACGGGGCTTGATGCGAGCTCGACGCATACGTATCAAGTAAGAGCCCGCAGCAGCTCGGGATCAAGCCTGTGGAGCCTGCCGGTCCAAGCCACGACGACGTCGGGAGTCATCTCGGAAGGCAAGACGGCAACGGCAAGCTCATTCCAAACGGGGAACAATATCGAGTACGCGAATGACGGCAAAGCCGGTACGCGCTGGGCGGCCGTCACGAATTCCTACCCGCAGTGGTGGAAAGTCGACCTTGGCGACATCATGCATATCACGAAGCTCGAGAGCTACTGGTACAACAGCGCAACCTACCCGAGATACTACCAGTACAAAATTGAAGGCAGCAATGACGATGTCACGTACACGACCCTCCTGGACAGAACGGACAATAAAACGCAGGGCTTGACGACGGATACCCTCGATGGGGCGTACCGCTATCTCCGCGTAACAGTGACGGGATCCAACTATAGCGGAGGAAGTGCTTCCAGCTACGAATTCAAGGTGTATGGAGATCCCGTTCAGGAAGATTCGGTCCCTGCGCCTCCGGCTAACCTGACGGCTAAGGCGGCAGGCGACAGCGCGATTGAATTGAACTGGAACGCGGTAGAGCAGGCGGAAGGGTACAGCGTCTACCGGTCCGATAAGGCCGACGGCGAATTTGTCAAACTTAACGACGAGGTACTGTCTAGTACGACGCATACCGACACCGGCCTGTCGGCTTCGACGGAATATTTCTACATCGTCAAAGCCGTCAACGCAGCCGGTGAATCTGCTCCATCGGATGTGGTGTCCGTGAAGACGGATCAGCCGCACGTTACCGGCATCAACGTAACACCGGAACAAGTAGAGTTAAAAGAAGGCGAAACTGCGCAGCTCACTGCGGTCGTTACACCGGTGGATGCGGGAGATACGACGATCACGTGGACATCGAGCGACACCGGCATAGCGGAAGTGAGCGACACCGGTAAGGTTACGGCCAAAAGTCCGGGGACTGCGGTGATAACCGCTGCAGCCGCCGGCGGCGAATATACCGCGACCGCCCGCATTACTGTGCTGGACACGACCACGCCGATCATCGTGCTGGATGAACCGGGGAAATTGACGGGCAATCATTACAATGTGGAAAAGGGAACGCTGCGCGTTACGGGTAAAATCAGCGAGCCCGGCTTTGTTCTTGTGAATGGAGTACAGGCCGACGTGAAGGATGACCTGACGTTCAGCGCGGATATCGACCTTCAGCCGGGCATGAATCGGATCGAAGTCACGGCATCGGATCGGGCGGGCAATACGGCCGAGCCTGTCGGTTATAACGTAGTGCCCTCTAAGTAATGATGTGAGGCAGCCGCTTTCGGTCAGCTGCTTCGCATCTCCCAACGCTAAAACTGTATGCGTGAGTATGATGTTCGTCTCAAAAAAATAAAAATCCTGAACCTTGCCGGTTCAGGATTTTTATTCGTGGGACAAGTTGAGCGTTATTTCTTACCCTCCGCTAAGCTTATGAAATGTCAAAATCCTTATCGAGGCTATGCTTTTGTTTTAGAACCGTAATCTAAGTCGTAGAGCGAACGGGGTCAGACACGCGTTCCCGATGGACCAATCCCCACTGGGCCATGGCATTCAAAACAGGAATAAATGTCCTGCCGTATTCGCTTAGCGAGTACTCGACTTTCGGCGGAACTTCCGGATAGACGGTTCTAATAATGAGGTTATCTTGCTCCAGTTCCCGAAGCTGTTCCGTTAACATCTTACGGGTAATTTGCGAAATTGAACGCTGGAGTTCGTTAAAGCGCCTGGTCCCACCAACCAAACGCCATAGGATCACAGCCTTCCACTTTCCTCCAACCACGGACAATGTTGCCTCTACCGGACAACCGCCCATATCCATCACATCCAATCTGTCCCATGATGAAGTTACCAAATGGGTACTATGTCACGCAAAAGTGCGTACTTACAGGGTTATTCTCCATTCAGTATACTTCATTTTGACCGGAATGGTAGCTGTCTTACCGAAAGACGCTGCTCGTGAATGGTTGTTTATTTCGGATATAAGAAGATTCGTATCCATTATATTTGATCCCTAAGGAGGAACCATCATGCCGCTTGACTCTCAAGTTCAAGTTGTGTTGGAAAATATGAAGAAACAAGGGCTCCCGCCTCTTCACACGCTACCCGTGGAGAGTGCCAGAACCGTCAACTTAAGCCCCATGGCCGCCCAGCCGGAAGAAGTATGGAAAGTCGACAATCGAAAAATCCCAGGTCCGGCCGGTCACATACCGGTTCGGGTATATCGTCCTCAAAGCAAATACCCGCTCCCTGTTCTCATCTATTATCATGGAGGCGGCTGGGTCGTCGGGGACCTGGATGCAGCAGATGTGTTATGCCGGCAGTTGGCCAATGGGGCAAACGTTATCGTGGTCTCGGTAGATTACCGTTTGGCGCCGGAGCATCGGTTTCCCGCTGCCATCGAAGACGCCTATGCGGCTGCTGTCTGGGTTGCGGAGAATGCCTCTTCGCTAGAAGCGGATCCCAACCGGATTGCGGTCGGCGGCGACAGCGCGGGCGGAAACTTGGCCGCTGCCGTAACCTTGATGGCAAGGGACCAAGGGTTGTCCTTCATCAAGTTTCAGCTGTTGTTCAATCCGGCGACCCACTACGCGTTCGATACGGATTCTTACCGTGACAATGCCGAAGGGTACGGCCTGACGACGGACACGATGCGGTGGTTCTGGGGCCAATACCTGGCGGAGGAGCAGGACGGAAGGAACCCCTACGCTTCGCCATTATTGGCTGTCGATTTCAGCAGCCTTCCGTCTGCTCTCGTCATCACGGCCGAATTTGATCCGCTGCGCGATGACGGGGAGGCTTATGCAGCGAAATTACAAGCCGCCGGCATTCCCGTGGAAGCAAAGCGCTATGACGGCATGGTCCACGGCTTCATGCTTCAGACCGGCGGTTATGACCAAGGAAGACAAGCGGTGAAGCATGCCGTAAGCGCGCTGCGGATAGCGTTGCATGGACAGGAGAGAGACGGAGAGACAGCAATATAAAGTGTGCGAGGATTAAAACCGAACAGGTAAATCTTTATTCAGTTGATCTCCGTCAAACTTCAATATTTCAGCATTGGGGCATCCTTCAGGGATGCCCTAAACTTTTTACTGCATCATGCCTGGCATATACAGAGGCCAAATGTTCGGTGACAAGCCATTCAAACTTTATTCCGAATTATGGCTTGACATGACACCAATCGGTGTCTTATTATGAATTCATAAGACACCGGTTGGTGTCCTATCATCGAGCAGAATAGGGATGATGGGAATGGATGAACAACATGAATCGAGGGATGTATATGCCGCGGTTGCCGATCCGACGCGGCGCAAATTGCTTAGATTGCTGGCCGAGGCGGAAGAATTGCCTTTACACGAATTAACGGTGCATTTCGAGATGGGGCGGACAGCCGTTTCCAAACATCTGGCGATCCTCAAAGCCGCCGATCTGGTCAGGCACCGCAAGGCCGGGCGGGAAACAAGGTATCGATTGAACGCAGAGCCTCTGAGAGAAATTGAAGATTGGGTCACTTTTCACACGGCTTTTTGGAACCAAGGATCGGCTAAGCTGAGTCAATTGTTGAAGGAGGAAGAGGAATGAAACCGGAAGTGAAGCTGGATTTTCAATTCGATAGTCCGATTGAGAAAGTATGGCTTGCATTGACTGATTCCAACATGCTTGCGAAATGGGTGATGGATAACGACTTTAAGCCGGTTGTCGGCCATCACTTTCAATTTCGGGCCAAACCGTCGAAAGTGTGGGACGGAATCGTCGAATCAGAAGTGCTGGTCGTTGAAGAACCCCACCGCCTATCCTACACCTGGGTAACCGCTGGGGTAAGTACGGTTGTTACATGGACGCTTCATTCATCCAATGGCGCAACCCGCCTTCATCTTGAGCATACCGGATTTGAAAGCGAGAGCTTGTCGTATAACGGAGCCAGACTCGGTTGGGTCAAGATGGCCGATCAGCTTGAAGAGTTATTGGCTGAGCTGTAATCCAATTTATTTTGTGATCAAATAGGAGGAGATCGAAATGACCATTCTTACTATCGTTCTTCAATCTTTACTGATTGCTTACTACCTCTTTTCGGGTACCGCCAAAATGATAGGGGCTAAGTACTGGGCAGACATGTTCGAGCACCTTCACCTGCCGCAATGGTTCCTTAAGGTAACGGGCCTGGTCCAATTGGCAGGTGCGGCCGTGCTGATCGCCGGCTACTGGTATACCGGACTGGTCGCATGGGCGGGAGTGTGGCTTGGCGTTACGATGCTGGTGGCAAGCCTGGTGCATATCCGCACAAAAGATCCGATTGGCAAAACGGCGCCGGCTTTGTTCTTTGCCGTATTGAATATTGCCCTGATACTTGCGAATGCCAGCCAAATGCTCCAGCCTTTTGCATAATCAAACCAGCTGCATCCAGAATAAAAAGCTCCACATGTTCGCGGTGAACATGTGGAGCCTTTTTGCGATACAAACCCATCCAATACAGACTCCAACCTCCCAATCGCAAAATGGCAGTTGGATAGACCCGTTTCGGAGGCAAGTACTTTATTTATAAATGGTGACATACAGCTGTCACCTCTTATTCAATATACTACATGTATCCCAAGAAGGAGGTTTTACTATATGTCGGCTGTAGTCTATTTAAACTTTGATGGAGTTGCTGAACAAGCGATTGATTTTTATGCGAAAGCTTTAAACGCAACGGAAGTAAAAAAAGTGAAATTTAAGGATTTCCCGCAGGATCCAAACGATCCGCTGCCGGAAAATGAACTAAACATGGTCATGGAGTCTTCAATAGCATTTGCAGGCGGGAACATCATGATGTCGGATATTTTGCCTTCAATGAAGAATGTAACGGGCGAGTTGGTTCAAGGCAACAATATACTGATTAGTATCGTTAATGAAGATCAGCACACATTGGAAAATTACTTTTCTAATTTATCTGAGGGCGGTTATGTCATCATGCCGTTATCCAATACACCGTGGTCTTCGTGCTTCGGAATGCTGGTCGATAAGTTCGGAGTTTCCTGGAAATTGAATAGCGACGCAGATCAGTTTCTTGATAATGTAATCTCCAACAAACAGTAACTCATGCTGAGAGAAGTAGATCGCTTCATTCCGGTCATATCGAGAGAAGCATTAAGGGTTTGGCTGCAGGAAAATAGCAGGACTGAAAAATGTTGTTGGGTTTTGGTTCGTATGTCGCCCCAATCGGATACGCTCTTATATTTGGACGCAGTCGAGGAGGCTTTGTGCTTTGGATGGATCGATGGAGTCAAGAAGAAAATATCTGAAACGGAGCTGGCTCAGAGACTGTCCCCTCGAAGCAAAAAAAGCTCATGGACTGAATTGAATAAGGAGCGTGTCCGCCGCCTCGAAAAGTTGGGCTTGATGACAGACGAAGGAAGAAAGGTCCTTCCTGATATGCATTACGATTCTTTTCGAATCGATCCGGTTATAGAGCAAAGGTTGCAAGAGGAAAAGCAAGTGTATGAGAATTTCATGGCATTTCCAGATCTTTATACAAGAGTCCGGATCGACACGATCCAAAGCTATAAGAATCAGCCCGAATTATTTCAGAGCAGATTGGACAAATTCATAACCAATACGAGAGAAAACAAAATGTACGGTCAATGGAACGATCATGGCCGTCTACTAGATTATTAAGTCATCCAATCTGGATGCTCCAGACTGTCGACAAAGTGTCGGCAGTTTTTTCTATCGAAAATTTGGCTATTCAATAGCTCCGGTCTTACGTGAGGAGGATGTTTGGTTGAGAACTCTAAAATCATTGACAAACAGAGGAGCACACCCTTAATATAACGTTGTAAGATAAATCTAACTTAGTTAAAGGATGATGAAATGATATGGATTCACTATCTGTCCTAATTATCGGTGGCGGTCTGGGCGGACTTGCACTGGCACAAAGTTTGAAAAAAAATCACATTGATTTTCATGTTTGTGAACGTGAGCAGGCAGACCATTTTGTCCAAACCGGCTATCGAATCAAAATCAATGAGAATGGAGCAAATGCACTGCGGTTTTGTCTTCCTGAGAAACTGTATGATCTCTACATGGAAACGTCTGTATTCGGACCGGCACACCCTGTTTTCTTAGATCCCATTTCTTTGGAGCCCACAGAAGAACAGCATCCAATGTACAACAAGGCGGAAGCCACACCATCTGTAAATCGGTTTACCTTTCGCGAAGTTCTGCTTGGCGAACTAGGTGACAAGGTCAGCTTCGGATACCGGTTCACCCATTATGAAAGGTTAGAAAACGGACGCTTAAGAGCATGGTTCGATCATGGGGAGTATATGGATGCGGATGTCCTGGTTGGTGCTGACGGCGGAGGATCCAAAGTCCGGCATCAGTACAAGCCTGGGGTGAAAATTTTCGATACGGGAGGCAGGGCTCTGTATACCAAGGTAATTCTGGATGATGCGCGGAGAAAGGAACTTAACATGCTCATTGGGGATGGCAGTATGAGATGCCTTACGAATCCAGAAGGAGATGCTCCGCTTTCCCTTCTTCTTGAAGACATGGCTTTTAAGCCAAATATTGAACAATTACCGGAATCCATGTCCCTTAATGTGAGGATTTCTCCTCAACAGGATTACCTGTATGCTGTGTTTGCGTGCTCGCCTGAGTGGTTCGGGATACCTGATGAGCAGCTCTTCCAATGGAACGGTTTGGAATTGTTGTCTTTTACGCAAGAGAAAACCAAGCATTGGCATCCACAAGTAAAACGGATGTTGGAATTAGCGGATCCCGGGAAAACGGCTGTCTATCACCTTCGTAATGTTCTGCCGTATAAGCCTTGGAAAGAAACGACTCCTCTGGTCTTGCTGGGAGACGCCCTGCATCCCATGACACCGGCAGGTATCGGTGGGAATGCGGCACTTTTTGATGCCTATGAGCTCTCAAAGGAATTAATTAACGTGAAGAACGGGGAAAAGGGGCTCTTAACCGCTTTACGCGATTATGAAGTGAGTGCTATTGAACGTGGGATGCGGGATGTTCGACTTTCTTCAAAGGCAGGAGAAAGCATGTTCAACCAGAAGCCGCTGCCCGCCGAAGATGTAGAATTGGAAGAATAACTATATAGAGTATAATAAGTCATATCAGAATTTTTGGAATGGAGTTGGAATGTTTTTTATGCCTAAACGCAGGCCACATATCAGCGAAGAGAAAATCATTGCAGCCTCATGGAAGCTTCTCGCCGACCAGGGAATCGAAAATTTTACGATGAGAAACCTTTCCAAGGAATTGAATGTGCAAGCCCCTACGATCTACTGGTACTTTGAGAGTAAGCAAGTCCTTTATCAAACGTTGGCCAACCTGGTTTCAAGAGAAATCATAAATGATCTTCCCAAGCAAGGAGACTGGCGAGAAAGGCTTCAGCTAAGCGCTACGGTTATTCGAAGCAAGCTTCAGCAATTTCCTTGCTCCGGTCAGCTTCTGATGAAGTCAAGGCCAGAAGCTGACTTTATGGAAATGTTCGAATTTCTATTGCAGATAACCGAACCGACATCATTGACGGATAGACAAAAATTTTCATATACGACCCATGTGTTGAACTACGTCATCAATTTTGTCGTTGAAGAATACGAACAACGGAAGTTACAGATACCTTTAGAGGAGAACTCTAACGAGAGTACCCATGTGGATCTATCGCCATTTAAATTGCTTCAGCGGATGCACGGAGAAGGTATATTTAAGTTAATTGGTTCGGATGAACTGTTTAACTCTGGAATTTCCTTATTGCTTGATGGCATAGCGCAGCGGGTTAACAATGTTTGAGAAAACCGAAATCATGATTCGAAATGTCGGGGGCTTCCGCCGTCAATCCTTTGATTCCGTGCGGCCCCAATTAGCATAGGAATGGAGATCAGAAGACTGATTACAACCGGAACAATAGAGGTCTCAAGTCCAAAGTTGCCCCCTGTGAGAAGTGCGGCACCGTGCACCTTTACAGTAAATAGACCGGTAGCAGGGTGTCCAGAGACAGGAATGCCAAGCAGGCCTTCAATGGCATTCCAAGCAAAATGCAGTCCTATGGCAAACCACAAGTTCCGCCGCCACAAGAAGGCGGATCCAAGGAGAACACCTGCTTCGAGGGCTATGGCGAACCCACTCCATAATGTCGCCCCTGGATTTCCAAGATGAGCAACTCCAAAGAATAGAGAGGTTACTGCGAGTGCGAGCGGTTTTCCCCCCAATTTATCAATGGCTTGAAGCATAAGTCCGCGGAAGATAAGTTCCTCGACAATGGCTCCTCCTAAAGCTGATTCAATGGAGGCTATTAGAACGGAACTCGTATCCGTAGAACTTGCCCACTGAAAGGAGTAACCTCCCAGAGCAATAATCATACAAGCGGACCCTGCGATAAAGATGGTCCCGGTTAGCATGCCTAGGACAATTTCAATCCCTGCGCGCTTTCTTGATATCTCTGGTGTGGGCCGCCGGGCCAGGTATGTCAGCGTGAGCTTATAAACCAAGAGGGCCAGAAATCCCATCACCAGTGTGAAAATAAGAGAGACGATCCCCTCTCCTTGCTCTGTCAGTTGCTGGAATATCATATTTATGAGAACAATACCAATAGCCCCCGCAATCATCCAGACGATTGGAAAACGCCAAAATGACACTTTGTTCTTCATGTCTTACATCGCCACCTCTGTTGTTTGATGCTCTGAGTATAGGCTGAAAAAGTCATAAAGAGACAGTGCTGTTTGGTCATCATTTAACGATCCATCATTCCCGATTCCCGGGCTTTACGGGCGGCCTCCCGGCGTCCTTTCACATTAAGCTTAGAATAAATCGTTGAGATATAATTTTTGACCGTCCCTTCGCTAAGAAACAACGCCTCGGCAATTTCTTGATTACGCAGACCGGCAGCCAGCTTATGGAGCACTTCGATTTCACGGGCAGTGAGCCCGAATTCATTATGTTTCGCAGGGGTGGCACTGTTCATGTTCTTGATCATTTTACTCGCCATTTCCTGCGAGATTAAAGTTCCTCCCGCCTGAACCACCCGTATGCCTGCAGCCAGATCTTTTGGATGAATGGCTTTGAGCAGATAACCTTCCGCTCCGTGGCTTAACGCCGCTAACACATATTCTACTTCTTTATAGGAGGTCAGCATGATGATTTTGGTTGCAGGCATTCGCTCTTTAATCAGGGCCGTTGCGGCGACGCCGTCCATGACTGGCATGTTGACATCCATCAGCACCATATCCGGCATCAACTGCTCGCAGCCCTTTATGGCTTCTTCCCCATTCCTGGCTAAACCGACGATTTCCAAATCCGGTTCCATGGACAGCACGATATGTAAGCTCTCGAGAATTAAATCTTGATCGTCAGCAAGCAGCACTTTAATCTTCTCCATGCGGCATGACTCCTTTCAGCGGGATTTCGCATTTGACTTCGGTGAACACTGGAGTTCCCTTCCCAGATATTATCTGTAAGCTGCCCCCCAACCGCTCAACCCGATGCTTCATCGTGGTCAAGCCGAAGCCATAATCCAGCTTGTCGATCGGCGTGCCGTTATTTCGAACGGACAATTGCAGATGGCTCTCAGAATAAGTAAGCTCCAGATGCAGTTGGGTGGCCTTTCCGTGTTTTAGTGCATTCGTAAAGGATTCCTGGATGACCCGAAGGATCGCTTGCCGTACTTCGAAGCGTATGGAACGCTCTGTCCCTGGCAGACTCAAGGTCAGGGCCGTACCCGTATGCTCCCGGAAACGGGCTGCAAGGGATTCAACCTGCCGGATCAGACTGGATTCCTCTTCTTCGCCCATTTCGTGCACGACGTTCCTCATTTCCTCCAGATTGTTCTCAGCCAATGCTCTTAAGCGAATTAACCGGTCTTTGGCCTCGGCAGGCTTGCTATCCATCAGGGCAATAGAAGCATCAAGGCTGAGGATGAGTGAGATAAAGGAATGCCCCAGTGTATCATGAAGCTCCTTGGACATGCGGTTGCGTTCTTCAAGCAAAGTCATTTTCTCGACCTCGGCCGAGTAGTGAGTTAAGAGCTTATTTTGATGCTCCACTTCGGCTGCCAGTTTATTCTTCTGATCATACGCATTAGCTACGGAGCTTGCCCACATGCCGATGAAGCAGAACAGCAGATTGTCTGTTCCGATACCCAGGGTTTGCTCCCAAGATAATTTTAGGGAGGACTGAAACGAAAAAGGAATGAAAACAAGTAAGGGAATGATCCAAAGGGTTTGCTTGGTTAATAAGTACCCGATAGTTAGACTCGGCAGCAAATAGTCCGCTTTTGAAGTCAGGTCCGGATGAATGACAGAATTCACATAATAAGAACCGCCAAGCAACAGCTCCAATATGCAAAACCAGACTTTGTTCATCCGGCGCCCGGGAAACCAGAACAGCAAAGGGGCGACAAGGGCCATACTCAGCCAGATCACGTTTAGTAACGTCCGGTTCGAAAACTCGCTTACTGCCAGAACCCGGGACAACAGCAAAATATAATGGTATAAACGAAGAGCGAATATACCCCAATCCATGAAAGATAATATTTTTTTCATAGCATCATCATACAGGAAATCTAAAAAAACTTGCATGAAAATTACAGGATGTTGACCAAAAACAGCAATTGAACCATGTTCCTGCCGAAGTTCTACATAGCAAAAGGAGCAGTAGAGAAACTGCTCCTAAGATTGATTTAATTATGATATCAAATGAGGTTGTGATAAATTTCCGTCTCCAGCTTGGACTCATCCTCGTTCCAGTGGCCATAAACCTCAATCAGGGGAAGCTCTTTGTGTTCTCCTGCGGCTTGGAGGAGCGCATCAATACGCCGGTACGTTGCGTCCAATTCGCCGTAAGGCCCGATGTGCTTGCCGTAGGCGTATTTTTCGAGCACGACGTCCTTCTTCTTCAAGACGGAATTGTCCTCAGGCGGGGTCACCAGCTCGATTCCCGCAAACACGATATTTCCCTGCTCATAGACGACGTGATTGATCCCCTTGTGAGCGAGTTCTTTGCTGCGTACTTCATGCCAGACCTGGTCAAACAATTCGAAAATCGTCTCACTGTACGGCTTGCCCGGATCATGAGCTTTGGAACATCCGAACAAGGTAAACGCCTTTCTTTCCGTCTTGATCACAGGCTCCACCATCGGCTCCATCATCGGCCTCCTCTTTCCGCGATTCGCGGAATCATGTTCGATCGATGACTACTTCGGCTCGGCCGGTCACAATTCCTACTGCAAATTTACGACATTTTGGACCGAAACGCCATTCTACCAGTCCACAGCAATGCGGGTGATATCCTCCTGAGCAAGATCGGGGCCGAGCAGGACTTCCACCAGCTCCAGAGGAGTAATGGCCTTGATGCCATGCTTGGCGCCGGCCGGAATTTTCAGTACGTCACCGGCGTTCAGGCGGTACCGCTGCTCCTCCAAGATCACTTCCGCGCTGCCCGTCACCACGGTCAACAATTCTTGCCGGCGGTGATGAACGTGATAGCTTGTAGACTTGCCGGCGGCAAGTCGCACCTGCTTGATCATCGTCTCCACGCCGGATGCATCTTTCCCGTAACTCAGGATCCGGCAGGAGCCCCACCGTTTCTCTTCGTACATCGGGATTTGAGACGCGAGGGCAAGCCGTTCCTTGATCCGATGCGCATGCTCCTTGCTTGCGATCAGGATGCCGTCGGTGCTGGCCGCGGCAATGATCCCAGAGACACCAATCATTTCAATGGGGTAGGGGAGCTCGTTGATGAGATGGGTATCCGCGGAATCGTCCGATATGTGCCCGAGTCCGATCACTCGATCCTTCATATGGCCGGTAAGCGCCATCCAGCTGCCCAGATCGGTCCAGTGCCCTCCGTACTCCATGGCAACGACAGGGAGGGTCGTCTCGACGACTTCCCGGTCGAAGCTGGCTTCGGGGAGCTGTTCGTAATTTGCCAGCCATTCCGCGATCCGGACAGGGTGGCCCTTGTCCTTCAAATAGGTCAGCATGAACCTCAAGGGAAAGGCGAAGACGCCGCAGTTCCACATCGCCTGCTGCGCCATGAGGCGGCGGGCCGTGCGTGTATTTGGCTTTTCGATAAACCGCTGGACGAAAGCATACTCGCCGTCCGCCTTGGGCAGAGCCGGGACGATATAGCCGAACTGATCCGAAGGCTGCACCGGCTTTGTGCCGAGGAGAGCAAGATCCGCCCTGGAGCGTCCCAGGACGTCGGGAAACCGGTGCAGCAGCCGGAAGAATGCGGTGTCGACGTACGTGTCCGCCGGAAGGATGCAAATGGTTTCGTCCGGATCGGCCTGCAGCTTTTCATGAAGATAACTGGCGGCCAATGCGACGGCCGTGAACGTTCCTCTTTTAAAAGGCTCGCTGATTATCGGGATATTATCGCCGACATAGCGGCGCGTAATCTCTGCTTGACTGTGATGGGTGACGATACAGGTGGATTGGAGCAGACCGGCCTCGTCCAGTTGTCTGCAGATCCGTTCGATCATCGACTCCTTAACCCCGTCTTCAGTGGTCAGCAGCCTTAAAAATACCTTGGAGCGTATATCGTTGGATAAAGGCCACAGCCTTTTTCCCGATCCCCCGCACAACAGTACAATACGCAAGTTTCTCATCCTCCTTCCTTGGGGAACCATCACCCTTCATCTTTATTTCTTGGAACGCATCGTCTCTTCAATCGCCTGCTTCATGAGCTTTCCGGCCTGGTCCCACGACAGCTTAAGCATATCCTTTCGGCCCTGGCTTCCTTTCTGTTTACAAAGCCGGGGATTTTCGTACGCTTGCCTCATGAGCCTTTTGAGGCTGCTTAAATCCGGCTCGGCCCATCGCTGCCCCTTCTGCGCAAACAGGTTGCTGAACCTCCTGGAAATGGCGCGGTTCATGCTGCTCGCCGGGCTCTTGAGCCGGTAGGGGACCAGGAAGGAGTTGCGGGGCGTCAGGAAATCCATCTGCCCGCCCCAGCCGGTGGCAATGACCGGTATGCCGCTTGCCAGCGCTTCTAAATAAGGCAGCCCGACACCCTCGCCGCGCGTAGGAAGGACGAAGGCATCGCCGAGCGCATACAGGCCTTTAAGCTGGCTTTCACTCATATGGCGGCCGATGATGACGACAGGGGCCGTATCCTTCTGAATGCCCAGCCGCTTTTTGTACCGCATGACCTGCTGCTTGATCCACGCTTCCGTCTCCTTGGCCGCATATCCGTTCGTTTTGATGACCAGGATGACGTTATCTTTGGAAGAAAACTCTTCCCAATAAGCCCGCAGCAGTCCCTCCGGATTTTTGCGGTGCTGAAAGCCGAAGACGGATACGAACGTAAACTTCCCGGCGGCAGCGGGTAACGATAGCTTCGGATGGTTCGGATGAAACTCCCGGGCGTCCACCCCATGGGGAACGACGAAAATCGGGACGGTGACGCCGCAGTTTCTGAGAACTTGCCGATTATGCCGGGACGGCACGCACACGGCATCGAATTTGTTCATATGGGGCAGCCAGCTTCTGGGGAGCCTGCTGGTTTCCCAAACCGTGTTCAACAGGATGAAATCATACGTGCTGCGCTCTTTTTTCCACTGCATGCGGCTGGGAATATGGTGGTATATGAGAACCTTTGTGACTTGCGCGGCGTTTGGCTTGCGGTGGTCTGGCGGACTTAACCGGACGGCGACCCCTTGCCGCTTCAAGGATTTGGCATAGGCTCTGCTGGCACGGCCAAGACCGCTGGCTTTGTGGACGGGGCCTTTCCAGACAACGACATAGGGCTTCATTTCGATTTCACCTGGGAAGATTTCGAATACCCTTTTCGTTCGTGAAAAGAAACAGACCGGTATTTTTGCTGCAGAGACGACATCTTGGAAGGCGAGATTTGGGAAAAGCTCGTATGCAGGCTTTTGTTGTTGGCCTGTTTCAGCACCATCCTTCCAGGCTCCGACGAATACAGGAAGTTGCCGTACGTTTCAAACTCGGAAAAAGCAAACTGCTTTGATTTGTTCATGCTTCTCATAATGGCGGAGTACCAGCTCGTATGATGTTTGGCCTCGATCGCCTGCTTTAACTGTTTGACTTTGGCCTTCTCGAACAGCATGTAATGCGTGACGAAGGAGCGCTTGGAAGCACGGCTTTTGCCCATCAGCTTCTTGTACGTGTTGAAATATTCGGGCTGGCTCCAGTTCCGGCAGTAGAACACGGTCTTGTCGCCCGTCTTGAACGTATGGGGGCGAATGAGCACGGTGTCGGCGTCGATCACCAAATAGTATTTGGATGAGCATACCTTATCGCCGCCCAGCTTCAGCAGCTGCTGGTACAACCAACCGGACCGGTCCCACGTTTTGGACTGGTAGTGTATGTCCTTTTTCGTAATGGGCAGAACCGTGTCTTCGTTCACGAATCGGCAGCCCTTTTTCGTACACAAATCCACAATCCGCTGCTTTCGGGGGGCCACGATGATAATTTCGTGGATCGGGTGCTGTACATATTTTCTGACGGCATCAATGACATGGGGGAGGGTTGCCAGATCCTTCTCAATCGCCGGAATAAACACATCAATGGGGGTTGTCATCTGCTCATCTCCAAATATCAAATGTATGAGTATCATATGCCGGAAGAGAGAAAGGGAATGGGCATAGAGAGATTGTAAAACGCACAATAATCAAGGGATTTGCCGCATTGGAGCAAACGTTGGGGTTCGCAGACACGGCTATGAAAATGATTTTTATAGATCAAAAGCAGAGGATACGAGAAGACCGAAGGGCGCCTATCGCAGGAGAGGGCTGAGGAAACTTGGACGCTTCAGAAAGGAATCGGCATCATGGGAGAAATGAAAGTTTTTTATCTTATAATAAATTTGTGATAATTTTTTACCGAAATCGCACGTCCGCCTAACATTCCGTTGACACTCCGTCCCTATAGTGAAGAGGTAAGCGAAACATCCGGATACCAATCACGCTTCACTAATTCTGAATGAACAATGGGGAGGCCATAGGATATGAGGTCAAAAAGGAACGTAAACGCGGGGAGCATTCTGACGGTAAATACGAACGAAAGTAAGGGGATCGGGCGGGAACCATACGCCCTCACAGGAAAACGGACCGCCTGGTTCTGGCCAGGCAAAGCGGCGGCGCTCATCTTGGGCACGGCCCTGCTGCTGACTGCATGCGGACAGGGAGAAGGCGGCACGGCGGGCGGTTCAGACGCATCGGCCAAGCCGGCGGGGACGGTGCAGAGCGCGGATACGGCAGAGGCGTCCGGCAGCGAAACGCCGGAAGCGCTGTACGAGCAGGCCAAGAAGGAAGGCAAGGTCATCGTCTACTCCACTTCGGGGCGTGCCAACGACGCTGCGGAGACGTTCATGAAGCAGTATCCCGGCATCAAGATTGAGGTAAGCAAAGTCAAGTCCGATGAGATGATGGACAAGGTGACGAAAGAGCAGGACGCCGGGCAGTTCAACCCGGACGTGATCATCACGAAGGAAGTGAGCGGGGCCGTCGAGGAAGAGATGGTGAAACCGGGACGGTACGTCAAGTACCTGCCGGAGGATCTGGCAGAGAAGGTGGACGAGCCGTACCGCACGCAGGCCGAAGGGTATGCCAACTACCTGGAGTTCCGCACGATTTTCTATAATACCGAGCATTACAAATCTGCCCCGGTAACCAACTGGTGGGACCTGACCACCCCGGAATTCAAAGGTAAGGTTTATACGGCTGGCCCGCTCAGCTCGCCGGCATTCATGGACCTGTTTACGACGATGGTCATCCATAGCGACGACATGGCGGCGGCGTACAAGGAGAAGTTCGGCAAGGACATCGAGCTGCACGGCACGGAGAACGCGGGGTATGAGTTTATCCAGCAGCTGTTCGACAACGGGCTGGTCGTGTTAAAAGGAAGCGACGACGTGCTGGACGCGATCGGCAAAGCGAACAGCGACGCGGTCGGGCTGGCGGTATCAGGCGACGTATCCAAGGTCGAGGAGAAAGGTTGGAGCATCCTGCCGATCTATGACATCAAGCCGAAGACGTCGGTACCCGATTCGGGATACCTGTTCCTCGCGAACAAAGCGCCGCATCCGGCAGGGGCCAAGCTGTTCATCCGCTGGATGATGGGCGAGAAGGACGGCCAAGGCGAAGGCATGGCGCCGTTCAATGAAGTGGGTTCCTGGGTGCCGCGCTCCGACGTCAAGACCAAAAACGAGGTGGCCTTCGAAGATTTGAACCTGTGGGTGTTTGACGGGGAGAAGCTGTACTTCGAGGCGCCGAAGGTCCGCGATTTTTGGATCAAGCAGAAATGACGGGCCGAAAGACCGAAATGACACAAACAGGAGGGAAACGGGATGCTGCATAAGCCCGCGCTGAATACATGGCAAGCAAGGTGGCTGAACCGGTGCCGGGACGCGCTGCGGAATCCGCTGTATCTGATCGGGGCGGCGGCCCTTCTGTTTCTGGCGTACACCATCGTCTGGCCGGTCTTGAACCTGATCTGGTCGACGTTCGTATGGAGAACCCAGGACGCCCGGCTTACGCCCGCGGCGGACCCGGGGCACCTGACGCTGTATCACTGGAGCCGCGTGCTGGCAAGCGATATGAGCTGGTCCCTCTTCTACAAGCCGGTGCTGAACGCACTGGCGGTGGGCGTGACCGTCTCGGCGCTGTCTATGGTGTTCGGCTGCGGGCTGGCATGGCTCGTGACGCGGACGGACGTTCCGCTCAAGAAGACGATTACGTTTCTGGCGATCATTCCGTACCTGTTGCCGTCATGGATGCTGTCCCAGGCGTGGCTGACCTTTTTCAAAAACAGCAAAATCGGCGGTACGCCCGGCATTCTGCAGTCGGTGCTGCATGTGGCGCCGCCGGACTGGCTGGCGTACGGCTTCGTGCCGATCGTGCTGACCCTGTCAATCCACGACAGCGTGTATTTTTTCCTGCTCGTGGGCGCGGCGCTCAGCTCGATGAACAGCCAGCTGGAAGAGGCGGCCGAAATGGCCGGAGCAGGGCGGATGCAGGTGCTGCGGCGGATCGTGTTTCCGCTGATGCTGCCGTCGGTGCTGTCGGGATTCATCCTGATCTTTACGAAAGCGGTCAGTTCCTACGGCGTGCCCGCGCTGCTCGGCACCCCGGTGAACTTCTACATGATTTCGACGATGCTGTACTCCAGCATGCGGTCGCGGCTAACGACCGAGGCGAACGTGCTGTCACTGACGCTGATGCTGATCACCATGCTGGCGATCTATTTCAACCAGCGCCTGCTTGGCGGCAGGCGCAGCTATGTGACAGTGACGGGCAAGGGCAGCGCGGTGACGCATGTGCCGCTCGGCAAATGGCGGCTTCCGGCGGCTGTGGGGACGGCGGCCGGCATGGTGTTGATTGCAGTCGTACCCTTTATCGTGCTGCTGCTGCAGACGTTCCTGCTGAAGGACGGCTCGCTCAGCCCGGACAACTTCACGCTTCATTACTGGACGGGCGGCTCGGATCCGGACATCAACACCGGGGAGAAGGGCGTGCTGCAGAACCCGATTTTCCTGCTCGCGCTGAAAAATTCGCTGATCATCGCCGGCATCGCCTCGGTCGCGGCCGCAGTTATCGGACTTCTGTTCGGATACGCGGTGGCCCGCGGCAAAAACACGGCCATGGGCAGGCTCGTCGATCAACTGTCGTTTTTCCCGTATTTTATTCCGGGCATTTCGCTCGCGGCGATTTATATTACAATGTTTGCAAAGCCGGTGCTGTTCATTCCGGCGCTGTACGGCACCATTACGATCATTATTCTGATCACGGTGGTCAAAGAGCTGCCCTTTACCGTCAAGGCGGGCGGCGCCGCCATGATGCAGATCGGCCCGGAACTCGAGGAAGCGGCCGTGCTCGGCGGCGCCTCCTGGTTCACACGCTTCCGGCGCCTGCTGCTGCCGCTCAGCCGCAAGAGCCTGCTGTCCGCCTTCATCCTCGTGTTCATCGGGGCGATGAAGGAGATGGAGCTGATCATCATGCTCGTAACGCCGCGGACGGAGACGCTGACGACGCTTACCTTTTATTATGTGGAAAAAGGGTACGACCAGCTCACCAACGTCGTGCTGATGATCATTATCGCGATCGTCGTGGCGGTCTATGCGCTGGCGGTGAAGTTCGGGAAGGCCGATTTGACCAAAGGATTGGGAGGGCAATGAATGAATGCGATTGAACTGCGGCAGATTCATGTGCATGTACAGCAGAAGCATATTTTGAAGGGCATCGACCTGACCGTCGAAGAGGGGGATTTCGTAACGCTGCTCGGCCCGTCGGGCTGCGGCAAGACGACCCTGCTCCGCGCGATCGCCGGCCTGCAGAAGCTGAACGAAGGAACCGTCGTCATCTCCGGGAACAAGGTGGCCGACGGCAATCTGGCGTACCATTTGGATCCCGCCAAGCGGGGCGTGAGCCTGGTGTTTCAGAGCTATGCGCTGTGGCCGCATATGACGGTCTTTGACAATGTGGCCTTTGGCCTGCAGGTGCGCAAACAGCCGAAGGCCGAGATCCGCAAGAGCGTCATGGCGGCGCTGAAGAAAATGCGCATCCCGGAGCTGGCGGACCGCTATCCCGGCGAGCTGTCCGGCGGGCAGCAGCAGCGGGTGGCGATCGCCCGGGCAATCGTGACGTCCCCGTCGATTCTGCTGCTCGACGAGCCGCTCTCGAACCTGGACGCCAAGCTGCGGACGGAGATGCGCGCCGAGCTGAAGCGGCTGCACCGCGAGCTGGGCACGACGATCGTCTATGTGACGCATGACCAGCATGAGGCGATCACGCTGTCGACGAAGGTCGCGGTGTTTTTCGGAGGCGAGCTGGTGCAGGCCGATACGCCGCGCGAGCTGTACCGCCATCCGCGGACGCTGCAGGTGGCGGAGTTCATGGGCAGCTCGGACCATCCGCTGAACCGGGTGGAAGGCGTGTGCCGTATGAGCGGAGGCGGATGCACCGTCAGCACGGCGCTCGGAAGCTTCCGGCTTGCGGGAATGGACGGCGGAGCGGATGGAGCGGGAGCGGTCGTCCTGACGGTGAGGCCGGAAGACGTCGTGCTGCACGAGAACCGCACCGCCGGCTCCATCCCGGTGAAGGTGGAGGACGTGCTGCCCGCCGGCGGCGAGACGCTGGTGAGGGTCGCCTACGGCCAGGAGAAGCTGGGCGCGCGCGTCATCGGCGACCCGGATTACGCCCCGGGACGCATGCTGTACGCGTCCTTCCGCGAAGAACGCATCAACTTGTACGACCGGGAGACAGGCAGACGCCTGGAGACCGGCGTGACGACCATTACACCCATATTGGAGGAAATACACCGATGAATATTGACTTTCACTTTCATGTTAAATTGTCCAAGAAAACCGAGTTTTCCATGGACCACTTCAACGAGATGCTGGATGAAGCCCGCGATCAAGGCCTGCAGGCGATCACGCTGACCGAGCATTTCAATACGCGCCGTTTCGACGAGGTCTACGGGACGCTCGACCGGATGCTGCCGGGCAACAACCACTACTACGATCGTGACGGGTTCAAAATCTTTACTGGCATGGAAGTGGACGTAGCCGAGGGCGGGCATATTCTCGTCTCTGGACCCAAGGACGCCCTGCTCGAAATCCGCGCCCTGCTTGAGGCGCACACAGCTGCCGAATCATTCATCGGACTTGCCGAGCTGTTTGAGCTGTGCGAGCCGCGGGGCATGATGGTGATCGGCGGCCACCCGTTCCGGGAGTCCAACCCTTTGTACCATGTGGACCGCGAGCTGCTGCGCCGGTTCGACGCGTTCGACCTGAACGGCAAGGACCTGCATGAGATCGGCATTCAGGAAAATATCGCCCTGGTGCTGCCGCTTGGCGCGGAGCTGGGCGTGCCGGTTGTTGCAGGCAGCGACGCCCACCAGATGTTCCAGGTCGGCTGCGTCTATAACGTCCTGCCTGGCGATTATGAGACCGTCGCCGAGCTGAAGGCGGCTATCCGGGCGGGGGCTTGCAAACGGGTCATCTCTCCGAGCTTGCACTTACAGGTGCGCGCGGCGGGCGCGGTGAAGAAGCTATTGAAGAAGAAGGTCGAAGTGGAAGCCGTGTAACGTTAACACTTCATTCCCTGCATCGTTAACACCGTTGATCATTCATCCCGCTATAGAGAGGTGGCAAGAACTATGAACCTTGCGCTGGAAGGCCATAAGCTGTCCCGCGGACACCAGCGGATCGCGGATTATATCAGCAAGCACATGGAAGACATCCCGTTTATGGTGGAGGAAGACATCGCCGCCGCCTGCCAGGTCAGCACGTCGACAGTGTCGCGGTTCTGGTCCGAGGTCGGATGCCGAAACCTGAAGGAATTCAAGCAGAAGGTGAAGGACGAAATGCTGCTGTCCCCCTCGCAGAAGCTGCAGTCGGCGTTTTCGAAAATAAACGAAAACGACGCGGCTGCGAGCCTGCTCGTCGGTGCAGATTATTTGCAGCAGACGGCCGACCGGCTCAGCCAGGAGGCGTTTGACGAGGCGGCGTCGCTGCTGCGCGAAGCGGGGACCGTGTACATCTACGGCCCCGGCTCCGCGGAGAGCCTGGCCGCGCTGACCGATTTCCGGCTGACGCGGTTCGGCATGCGGGTCAAGCGGCTCGACCGGGGCGGGCACGAGCTGTTTAACCTGCTGGTGCATGTGCAGCCGCAGGACGTGATCGTCATTTTCGGCTTCGTGTCCGAGTCGCCGGAGCTGTCGGTGCTGCTGGACCACGCCAAGGTGAAGGGCTAGCGCACGCTGCTCATCACCGATCTTGCAGTCAGCGGCATGCTGGAGAAGGCTGACGTGACCCTGTACACCGCACGCGGCCAGCTGTGGGAGTTCCACTCCATGGTGGCGCCGGTGGCCTTGCTCGAGACGCTGATCGTGGCGGTCGGCAAGCAGATGGAGGAGCAGGCGGTTGCGGGAAGCGAGGAGCTGCACGAGCTGCGGCGCAGATATCAGAAAGTGCTGCCAAAGCGGGTTTAGAGCCGCTTGGCAGCTTTTTTTGTGTGGTAAAAAGTTAGGGGTGTTAAGGATATGATCCGTGGTGTAAAGAGCCGACGGTACGGAACCGGTCGCCTTAATTTTAACTGGTTTACTGAAAGATCGTTAACTTAGTTCTTTTCATATAAGCTAATGCACGGAATGAAAGGAGTTCAGTATGATATAATAGGAGTATTAAGAGTTTGGAGCGGAGGACAACATGAAAAAGATAGAGAACAAAAATTTGTTCCTGGATAAAATCAAGCCGGTGTTGAGAAAAAGCAAGTTCAGCACCATCAATATGGACGACATGGCCCGCCACATGGATATCAGCAAAGTGACGCTGTACAAATATTTTTCATCTAAAGACGAAATCATTGAAATGTTTGTGGATCACTGCATCGCCTTTCTGCAAAACGCGGACGTCCAATTGCAGGATGAGGGGCTCTCGTGGGGCAAGAGATTCCATATGTTGTACATCCAATCTTTGCAATGCGTGCTGTACATGCCCGATATTTTGCTGGAGGACCTCAAGTCGGTATACCCGGTTCTATACGACAGGCTGGTTACGGCGGAACTGGAGCGGCACCGGAATTTGCGCCGGTTTTATGAGGCAGGCGTGGAGAAGAACGTTTTTCATCCGGTTAACTCCACCTTGTCTGTTGTACAAGACGATCTCATGCTCCGCCAGTTGGTAGAGCCTTCGTTCGCTGTGAGGCATGACTTCTCGTTGAAGCAGGCGCTGTTTGAATTTTATAAGATGAAAAAATACCAGCTGTTCGTCCCGGACATGCTCGATTCCGTGGATGATGCCGAGATGGAAGAGCTGCTGCTGCAGACGATTCAAAAAATATCGTATTAAAAGGTCGTATAGAGCAAGACGAAAAATCCGGATCCGTCCCTTTGGTAAACTGTCCCCTATGTAATGAACTGCTATGAACTTACAAATAATCCTCTAGTTAATATTCTCTTTCAAAGGAAGTCAATGGCGTGATATGCGGAGCCATTTGGCTTCCTTTATGTTTTTCTTTGGTTGCATTGAGCCGGAAAGGCATTCGAAGATGTCA
Organism: Paenibacillus favisporus; assembly: GCF_040545415.1. Classification (NCBI taxonomy): domain Bacteria; kingdom Bacillati; phylum Bacillota; class Bacilli; order Caryophanales; family Paenibacillaceae; genus Paenibacillus; species Paenibacillus favisporus. The sequence goes on from NZ_JBEPLV010000006.1 coordinate 299,228, forward strand.
GGGTTGTCTGCATGTATTGCCCCTTGTCCGAATACGCTAATAAAAGAGAGATCAGGACAAACAGTGGGTGGGATGTGACCAATGGGATTGAACAAGCAAAGCTTTATCCGTGGAACGTTCGTTTTGACCCTGTCGTCTTTTTTTACCAAAGGGCTTGGGTTTGTGAACGGCATTGTGCTGGCGCGTTTTCTGGGAGCGGAAGGGGTAGGGCTCTTGATGATTGCCCATCCGCTGCTTCCGCTGTTTATTACGATGACCGAGCTCGGGCTGCCTGTTGCGATTTCGAAGCTGGTGTCCGAGGCGGAAGTCAAAGGGGACGAGGCGAGGATTAAACGGATTCTCGCCGTCTCGCTGTCGGTAACGGGGACGCTCAGCGTCGTGCTGACCCTGGCCGCGTTGTTCGGCTCCAAGTGGATCGCTTCGATCGTGCTGGCCGACCAGCGGGCGTATTATGCGATGGTGGCGATTACGCCGATCATCCCGATTATCGCCATGTCTGCCGTGCTGAAGGGGTATTTCCGCGGCCGGCAGAACATGAACCCGCTCGCCTTATCCGACATTCTGGAGAATGTGGCGCAGATCATCGTCATCATCGGCGTCGTCAACATGCTGCTGCCTTATGGCATCGCCTACGCGGCGGCGGGAGCCATGGGGGCCTCGGTGATCGGCGAAGGCGTCGGCCTGCTGTATTTGTTCTCCGTGTTCAAGTGGGCGAACCGGGGAAAATCGAAGGAGCAGCGGCGGTTTGTTCCGAGCGTGCGGCTCAAGGGGGACCGCACGCTGCGGGACCTGCTGCGCATCGGCCTTCCGATGACCGGCAGCGGCTTCATCCATTCGATCTATCATGCATTTCTGCCGCTCGTCATTACGAAGAGCCTCGTCCTTGCCGGTGTTGGGGTGGAGATGGCAACGAAGCAGTTCGGCATGCTCGCAGGGTACGCGATCCCGCTGCTGTTCCTCCCCGGCTTCTTCACCCAGTCGCTGTCGACGGCGCTGATCCCGGCAATTAGCGAAGCCAGCGCGGAGGGCGACACCCGGCTCATGCACAGCCGCATGGACATGGCGATGCGCACGGGGCTGCTGGTCGGCGTGCCCTGCACCGTCATTCTGTATATGTGGGCGGTGCCGCTGACGACGGTCGTGTACCATTCGCCGGAAGCGGGGGTGCTGCTGCAGCTGCTGGCGCCGCTGTTTTTCCTCCACTATTTTGAGGCGCCGCTGAAGGCGATTCTGCTTGGACTGGGCAAAGCATCCACCGTTATGTGGAACCATATCATGACCAACATTTTTGAGATCAGCCTGATCTTCGTACTCGGTTCGAACCTGGGGATCCGCGGCGTGGCGCTCGGGTTCGGGCTCGGCATCCTGATGCTGACCGTGCTCAACTTCTACGCGGTAGCGGGCTCGATCGGCTTTTATTTTGACTTCCGCATGGTGATCAAGGCGGGCATCGGAGGGATCGTCATGACGGTGACAGGGCTGGCCGCGCACCGTTTCCTGGAGCAGCATGTTCAGCTGGGGGCGACGGCTGCGCTGCTTGGGGCCATTCTTGTATCGCTGCTCGTGTATACCATCACCCTGCAGGCGACCCGGGCTTTGCGCAGCCGGCCGAAAGCGCCGACGATTCCGGTGTCTTGAGAGAGATTGGGTTTCATCCTTACTGCAGAAGAGTGGCTCATATACTCTCATATGCATCTTTCAATAGGATCAAATGATGCGATGTTCTTGTGCTCATTGGACCGGTTGGAAGGTGCATTTTTTAATGTGGCGGCTCACGGCGATCACAAAATACCCGATAGGCTCAGCCATCGGCTTAGCGGGATCATTGACGGGGAGAAGCGGACTTCATAGAATAAAAAGGAGAAAGAAGCGTCAAGGGAAAGAGGATGCTAACCTTGGGAAACCGTGTTAAGAGTTTTGTAGTCAGTATGGAGCGCTTTAAACCTCACACCTTTCAGGCAAGTCAAGGTGAGGGCCTCTTTATGTCGCATTCCCATGAATATGATGAGTTAACGCTTATTTTGGAAGGGGATGGATACTACAGCTCTTCCGAGCAAAATATCAAGGTGGCTGCCGGCGACCTGATCCTGATCCCCTCCGGGCTTCATCATGGCTTCGTCTGTACAAAACCTTGGAAGGGCGTTTCCGTTCATTTTTTCCATGATCAGCTTCCCGTTCACTGCCAGTATCTCTTTCATGAAGCAGAGAGTGAGTCGCAGCGCATCCGGAGCAGCCATCTCGACGCTGACGATACGCGCTGGGTGGAAATCAGTTTGTTTCAGTTGGAGAAAGAATGGAATTCCGAAGGGAAAACGATCGACTCCTACAACATGATGAGAATCGCTTTTGAGACAGCACTGCTGGTATTCCAGCGTAACATAGAATCGGCGGTGCCTGGAGCAGATATCCGTCACGAGGTCATAGAAGAAGTGTTAAAAGAGATTCACAGCAGCTATCATACCCGCATTACCGTCAATGAACTGGCAGCGCGTCATTTTTTGTCCGAAAGCAACCTTCGGAAGAAATTTACAGAATCGGTCGGCGTCTCGCCCAAGCAATATATCATCAGCCTTCGTTTGATGGAGGCTAAACGGCTGTTACAGCAAACGAGCAAGGCGATCGATTCGATCGCCTCGGAGGTCGGTTTTACTTCATCCAGCCGGTTTTATGAGTTCTTTATCCAATCGACTGGAGTCACTCCGCTGGAATGGCGTAAACAAAATCAATGAATTGAATGATGATGAGGACCGTTCGGCAGGACGGTTCTCTTTTTCGTCGGTCGAAAACGATTCGGTCATTCCTTTTTATGCGCAAAAAGTAAATCGCTTTCAACATTGTTTACGATAGGATCGCACGGGATAATTAGAGGGATGACTGCTTTGTTCAGGAAAAAGGAGTGAGAAGATGTCCACCAAAACGAAGACGTTTTGCAATCCCATCGTAGCCAACGCTGCCGATCCCTGGGTGCTTAAGCACACGGATGGCAGCTACTACTTTATGGCAACAAGGTCAGGCTGCTTGGAGCTTATCCAATCTTCCAGCTTGACCGGATTGGTCTGGGGGCGCAAGAAGACCATCTGGACGCCCGAACCGGGAGGTCCCTACAGCTGCAATTTGTGGGCGCCGGAAATACACTATTTGAATCACAAATGGTACATCTACTATACAGCGAACGATGGGGGAGGCGATGAATCCCGCCGGATATGCGTACTGGAGAATGAAAATGCTGATCCGCTGGAAGGCGAGTGGAGCTGGAAAGGGGCGCTTGGAACGCCTGTCCCGGGATTGGACGGCACCGTGATGTCCTTGCGGAATGAGCTCTATTTTCTGTATGCCGGCTACGGAAACTTCCCTGATTATGGATCTGCGATTTATATTGCCCAAATGGCCAATCCTTGGACATTGATAGGGGAACATCACTTGCTCACTGCCCCGACACTCCCGTGGGAAAAGCAAGGCGGAATGGCGATTAATGAAGGTCCCGTCACGCTGCATCGCAACGGCCGGATTTTTCTGGTGTATTCGGCAAGCACCACGTGGTCTGAGGATTATGCTTTAGGTATGCTCACGATGAATGAAGATGCCGATCCGCTGGATCCGTCTTCATGGCAAAAATCGATGCAGCCTGTATTTCGCAAAAGTGTAGAAAACGGAGTATATGCAACAGGCCATAACAGCTTTACGAAGTCTCCGGATGATCAGGAGGACTGGATCGTCTTTCATGCCCTTCCTTCGCCCGGCTCCGATACGAGCCTCCGCTCGACGCGCATACAGAAGTTCGGCTGGAATCCGGATGGTACGCCCGATTTCGGCGTTCCCTGGAGCGATACGCATTATCTACCTGTGCCTTCTGGAGAGGAATAAGCGAAGGAAGGCTAGGTATATGAAAAAAGTATCACAAAAGGCTCAGACTAAGCGGCATGTTCTTGCAAACATAACCGTTTGGCCTGAGCCTTTGGCTTAGTAGCGGATTCGGACTTGAATGTCCTGCCCGTAATTGCCGAAGTGCCTGCCGAACAAGCTGACGCCTCCGGCGTTCCGCGCATTCTCCGGCGACAGAATCCGGAATCGGATTTCTTCTTTGGGCAGGATCGGAATATCCTGTATCGATACATCCGACATCCGCACGCCGTCCATATACGTGCCGGAAGAGGTCACCAGCAGCGTTTTCAACAGGCCGTGCTGGGAGCTTCCGGGATCCCACCACGAAGGGTTCAGCTTTCCGCGTACGCTGCCGAAGTCGCCCGGAGAGGTCCAGACGCACATGGGAACGTCATTGAGCAGAAACGTAATGTCCGACGGCCAATCTTCGGCGTAGCCGGGCGCCTCCGATCCGATCTCCAGGGAGATGCGGAGCTCGCTGATGCTGTTTTTGCCGGAGACGTAGTTCGGAATGCGGTATTCGACATAGCCGGCGGCAAACCAAATATGCTGGGCTTTGACATGCTCCGGCTCGGCGAAATACCGCGGGTCGTCGCGCATGCCGATCAGCTTGGTTTCGGAAGCCAGTCCGCAGGTGGGCTTGACTTGGCAGCTGGAGTACTGGCCGACGGGAATGTCGACGTCATAGCCGTCTTGATGCGGCTCGGATGGCAGGACATCGTCCGTTTTGAACACCAGCGATGCCTGCTCCAGACGAAGCGAGCACTGCTTCTGCATACCGCGCTTGCCCGCAGTCACCTCCGTACGGAGAATGCCCGCTTCTTCCAGCTGTTGAACATGCTTGGTCACGATGGCGGAGGAGAGATTCAGCCTTTGCGCCATTTCCCGAATATTGAGGTTTTCTTTGCTGAGCATTTCGACCATCCGAATGCGCGTATCCGACGCCAGCGCAACGAATAACGGTAAATTTTCCTGGCTTACCTTGATTTCCATAGATGCCTCCGATTCGGTCTGATAGGTGTTGTCTATCCATTGTATAACCAAAAGGTTAACTAAACAAGAAAACCATTGACTAAATATCACAGGTATTTTACGATCTATGTGAGTATTTTAGGATTAATAATTAACTAATTAGTTAACTAAAAATCAACCGAAAAGGAGCTATTCTATGGAATCGAACCTCAGCATCCCCCGTCCCGAATACCCGCGTCCGCAATGGGTGCGGGATCGCTGGCTGAATTTGAACGGCCCTTGGCAGTTCGAAATTGATCACGGCAAGAGCGGGAAGGAGCGCGGCTACCACCAGCCGGAGCATGCGCTCGAAGGAACGATCACCGTTCCGTTTTGTCCGGAAAGCAAGCTGTCCGGCGTAGAATATAAGGACTTCATGGCCGCCGTGTGGTATAAGCGGGAATTCACCCTGCCGGAGGATTGGAACAGCGGCAGGATCCTGCTTCATTTCGGCGCGGTTGACTACGAAACCGAGGTGTGGGTGAACGGAACCTCCGTCGGTACGCATCGCGGCGGGTACTCCTCGTTCAGCTTCGATATTACCCCGCATGTCAAGGAAGGCGCCAACGTGGTGACCGTCTATGCGGAGGATGACGTTCGCTCGGGAAGCCAGCCGCGCGGCAAGCAAAGTGAACGCTTCCACTCGCATGGCTGCGACTACACGCGCACGACGGGCATTTGGCAGACCGTATGGCTGGAGCAGGTCCCTGAAACCTATCTAGCGGACATGAAGGTGGTGGCCGATCCGGCGAATGCATGCGTGCACCTGGAAGTGAAGGTCAGTGGAAATACCGCCGGAGCGCAGCTGAAGGCGTCCGCCTTCTATGAAGGAAAGGAAGTCGGTGAGGCTACGGCTGCGGTGCAAGGGCCAAGTGTCAAGGTGACCGTGCCTGTATCGGAAGTCCATTTGTGGGAGGCGGGCCACGGCCGGCTGTATGACCTGAAGCTGTCTCTCGAACGGCCGGACCTGACGGACGCCGATGCCGATGCGGTTGATTCGTATTTCGGCCTGCGAACGGTGCGGCTGGACGGCATGGCGTTCCGGATCAACGAAAAGTCGGTGTTCCAGCGGCTCGTGCTGGATCAAGGATTTTACCCGGACGGCATCTATACCGCACCTGCGGACGAAGATCTGCGGAAGGATATTGAGATTTCGCTGGGGCTTGGATTCAACGGCGCCAGACTTCATGAGAAAATGTTCGAACCGCGCTTCTTGTATTGGGCCGACCGGCTGGGGTATCTCGTCTGGGGAGAGCATGCCAACTGGGGGCTGGACATTACCACTCCCGCAAGCTTGTCGCGGTTTTTGCCCGAATGGCTGGAAGGTGTGGAGCGGGATTACAATCATCCGGCGATCATCGGCTGGTGCCCGTTCAATGAGACGTGGGACCGGGACGGCGCCAAGCAGGATAACGAAGTGCTGCGCATCGTGTACGAGACGACGAAACGGCTGGATCCGACGCGCCCGGTAATCGATACGAGCGGCAACTTCCACGTCGTGACGGATATTTTCGACCTGCACGATTACGATCAAAATCCGGAGACGTTCCGGGCCAGATACGAGCCGATGAAAACGGGCGGCGAGGTGTATAACACGTTTCCGAACCGGCAGACGTACGGCGGGCAGCCTTATTTTATCAGCGAATACGGCGGCATCTGGTGGAACCCCGACCAGAAGGACGACAAGGCTTGGGGCTACGGCGACCGGCCGACATCCGAGGAGGCGTTTCTCCAGCGGTACGAAGGGCTGACGAACGCTCTGCTGGAGCACCCGATGATGTTCGGATTTTGTTATACCCAGCTGTATGACGTGGAACAGGAAGTAAACGGGCTGTACACCTACGACAGACGTCAGAAGTTTGATCCGGAAGTGATTCGCCGCATCAATTCCCGCAAAGCGGCCATTGAAGATTAATGCTTGAGTGAAGGTTACGGTACGAGTTTATATTCCCGAAGAGGAGGATGCCTGTACATGAAGGCTATAGTGCGTAATCCGCTGCTGCTTGCGTTATGCATGCTGCTGCTCGTTCCCATGGGGCAGGTCACGGAGGCGGCTTCCAGCCGGAACAATTTTTATAACGTCGTCATGCAGGATGGAGCGGACCCCTGGGTTTACAAACATACGGACGGTTATTACTATTTCACGAAAACGACGGGCGGCAACGTAACGATCTGGAAATCGGCCGAGCTGACGGCGATCGATGCGGCCCCGACCCGAGTCGTCGAAACGGGCTGCTGCAATATTTGGGCTCCCGAGCTTCATTATATTGACGGGGCCTGGTACATCTATTACGCCAAGGATGACGGCGACAACGCGAATCACCGCATGTACGTGATGGAGAATACGTCGGCAGACCCGACGCAGGGAACCTGGCAGGACAAGGGGCAGATCACTGACCCGACGAATAAATGGGCTATCGACGGTACCGTGCTGCAGACAGGCGGACAGCTCTACTTTATTTGGTCGGGCTGGGAGGGGGATGTCAACGTAAGTCAGAACCTGTACATCGCCCATATGAGCAATCCTTGGACGATCGACTCGAGCCGCGTTGAAATTTCCAGGCCGACCTATCCGTGGGAGACTAACCACTCGCCTTATGTCAACGAGGGTCCGCAGGTTGTTGTGCGGGATGGCGTCATCAGCCTGGTGTACTCGGCGAGCGGAAGCTGGACGAACGATTACTGCCTCGGGCTCATCACAGCCAGCGTTTCCAGCGATTTGCTGAATCCGGCCTCTTGGACGAAACGCAGCCAGCCGATCTTCGCGTCCGGAAACGGGCTATATGGGCCGGGACATCATTCGTTTACCCAATCGCCCGACGGAACCGAGGACTGGATCGTGTACCATACGGCCAAATTCGACGGTGCCGGTTGGAACCGGGAGATTCGCACGCAGAAATTTACGTGGAATGCCGACCATACTCCCAATCTGGGCGTACCGGCCGATCCCAATGTCCCGATTCCGCTGCCTTCCGGTGAAACAACGCATATCCGCGTCGAAGGGGAAAAAGGAACGTTCGGCGGAGCGGCGTACGCTTCGCAAAGTCCAAACGGGTCGGGCGGCATGAAGGCCGGACATATCGATACGCCGGACAGCTACGTGGACTATGCCGTGAAAGTGCCGAAAGCCGGCGAATATATATTGCTGGCACGAACCGCGAACGGAACGGCCGGTGGGGACTGGTCCCATCTTCAGCTGGCCGTTAATTCGGGCATGCCGAGCCCCTTTTACATCACGAATAAAGGCTGGGAGAACTGGGGATTGTCCACGGCGCGCATTCAGCTCCATGCAGGCACCAACACGATCCGCTTCACCAAGGGTTCAGGCTACGGGGAGATCGACTTTTTTGACATCAAGCGGGCCAAATAGATTTATAGGTTCACGGATTTGTACGTAATCAAGGGAAAAATTAATCCGGACTTATCGCTGTAAAAGGACCCGTATCGGTGGCCGGCTCAATCCTGAGCCGGCCTTTGGTTTTCAGGGTAGCCCCACGCGCGGTCTGCTCTTCTAGAAATATACGTCGATGCACGTTTTTCTTGCTTTCGACCGTCGAATCCGGTTTATCTTATGTTTATTTGTCCGGCAGAAATATGCCGCTTTCCGGAACTTTACGTGCCTTTCCTGGCCTATAATGGTTTTTGCGTGATCGCGATCAACAAAACCACTATACATACCGGAGGTGCCAGAACAATGAATGCTGTCAGAAGAATCGGTTTTAAATGCACATCGCTCATTCTTCTCTTTATGCTGACATGGACTTCTTTTGGGGCTTACCCAACGTCAGCTGCATCAACAATGAACTATTCAAACCCGATCAATACGGCGGGAGCGGATCCGTACGTGATGCTGCATTCGGATGGGTACTATTATTTTACACGCACGTTAGGCAACAGGCTGGATATTTGGAAATCCAGATCACTGACCGCGATGGATCTGGGAGAACGAAAGACGGTATGGACGCCCCCTTCCGGCTTGAAGGATATTTGGGCGCCTGAGATCCACCATATCGACGGCAAATGGTATATCTACTATACGGCGAATACCGGCTGCGGCGATGATTGCCGGGGAGTATACGTCCTGGAGAATGATTCCCCGGATCCTTTACAGGGCAGCTGGACGGACAAAGGCAAGCTGAATACACAATATGCGGGATTAGACGGCACCGTATTCGACCATAATGGCCGGCTGTACTTTTTGTATGCGGCATATGGGGATTGGTCGGGCAGCCACGGCAGCGCGATCGCCATCGCACCGATGTCGAATCCGTGGACGCTGGACGGAGACAGCAGTATCCTGACCAAGCCCGAATACGACTGGGAAATGAAAGGCATGCCTGTTAATGAAGGCGCTGTCATCTTGAAAAACCAGGGGAAAATATACCTTGTCTTTTCTGCAAGCGCTTGCTGGGAGGATGACTACTCGCTGGGTATCCTGAGTGCGGATGCTGCAAGCGACTTGCTGAATCCCGCGTCATGGACGAAGAGCGATCAGCCGGTTTTCGCCAAGTCTGCGGCAAATGGGGTCTACGCTCCGGGACACAACTCCTTTGTCCCATCCAAGGACGGGACGCAAGATTTAATCGTGTACCACGGCAACAACAGCCCCGGTCAAGGCTGCGGCCCACGGCCGACCAGAGTACAGCCTTTTACCTGGAATAATGACGGTTCCCCGAATTTCGGAGTTCCGACCAACGGTCCGCTTGCGGTTCCGTCCGGTGATTATCGGATTGAAGCGGAGCATGGAACACCGGTCAAAGCGTTAATCAAGGAGGAGGAAGGCGCGTCCGGCGGCAAAGTCGTGCGGCTCAATAACACGAACAGCTCCTTATCGATCAAGGCTGTCATTGTGCCTGAAGAAGGGAGCTATACCTTAAACATCAGGTACTCGAACACCGCAGGTCCCGATGCCTCGGAACAGGTGTCGGTGAACGGTCATTCGGCCGTGACGGTGGCATTGCCTCACACGGGAAGCAAGCAGTATGCAACGGCTTCGATCCAGGTCGAATTGAAGAAAGGCTACGACAACGTCATCGAATTTGCGAAAAGCAAACATGCCATTGACATCGACTACATTGAACTTGCTGGCAGCAACATATTCTCGATTAAGCCTGGGGCCGAGTACAAACTGATTAACCCGAATGGCGGCAAAGCTCTCAGTGTGGCCGACCCAAATGCAGCGGGCGAGACATGGACCCAAATGAAGGATGATTCCGACGGAGGGGCGGCGCAGCGCTGGAAGATTACCCTAAATGAGGACGGAACCTATTCATTCGTGAATCCAGAGTCCGGCAAAGCCTTGACCGTGATCGATCCTGCGGCCGCTTGGGGAAGAGCGGGCCTAGCCGAGTATCAAGGCTTGGATACGCAAAAGTGGAAACTCGTGGATACCGGCAACGGTTACTGCAAATGGTTTAATGTGCAGACGGGAAAGGCGCTTGACGTTAACGGAGCAAGCATTAATAGCGGTACGGATGTGGGAACGTGGCAGGACATTCCCGGCGGAACCGCACAGTTTTGGCTGCTGTACCGTTTGGATTGAAGATATAGCAGATTCCAATATAAGACGGCTTCTGTTACAGGAAGCCGTCTTTTTTGTTGCTAAGTTCTCTTACTTTCCAGTCTCTTTTTTTCGGACGTTCCAAGATTGCAATAGCGGGATGCAGCTGTATCCGTTACTATGAATATGGACGACTTCAAGTGAAGCGAGGCTCAGTAGAATTTGGTTAAGAAAATCATCATATTCATTACATATTTAGCCCTCATGCTGGGGGCAAGATGGTTCTGGTGGGATACGTTTGGTACGGATGAGCAGCCCAAGGTTGTGCAGGGCACTCTTGATCTGCGCGGGCATCCTATGGAAGACAGGCACTCCCTCTTGTTGGACGGGGATTGGGAGTTTTATCCGGATCAGTTGATCTCGGACAGCCGCCAAGCAGACGAAGCTGATCAGGATAGGCGTATGATCCATGTTCCCGGAGATTGGAGCCCGACTTGGCAGGACAAAGGCGGTTCGTCGTTCGGGTACGGGACCTACAGGCTCCGGATTCTTGTCGATGAGCAGCCGGACAAGCGTTATAAATTATGGATTAAAGAAATTAAAGCTTCATCCGTTGTAATCGTCAACGGGAACATCGTCGGCGAGGCCGGCAAACCGGCGGCGAGTGCTAAAGAGTATATTCCGGTCATCCAGTCTTTCGCCAAGGACGCTGCTCCGAACGAGCAGAACGTGATTGATATTTTCGTGCAATCGGCGAATTATCATGATCCCACGAGCGGGGGCATCATCGAGTCCATGCGGTTCGGGACGCAGGCGGCGATTGATTTTGAGTGGTGGTATTCGATTGTATTTCAGGTGGTCGTCTTTACGATCCTGCTTCTTCATGCGCTGTACGCCGGTATTATGTTCTTGATCAACCCGCGGGAGAAGCTTCTGCTTGCTTTTGTGTTCCTGCTCATTTTCGCGGGTTTGACGGTGGTCTCGGATCACGAGTATGTGCTGATGAGCTGGTTCCCCCTGAATTACACCTGGATGCTGAAAATTCGGATTTTGTCGTATTTGGGCGTTCCGTTCTGCATGCTGCTGATGGGCAGGGGCTTTACCGGGCAAGTCCGGCGCGGGCCAGTATTCCTTACGTATTTGGTCGCCTCTGCGCTGTACTGGATCTTTATACTTGCAGCCCCCGCGAATCTGGTTCATATCACAAGGACCCATCATGTCTTCGGTTGGTTTTACCTGATTCCGAGCATCTGGTTCTTTGGGCTCATCGGCAAGATGGTGTATCAAAAGCGGAAGGATGCCTTTATCATTCTGCTGGCGGCAACGAGTGTCATTTCCAATATCTTATGGGGATTTGTCAATTTCGACTGGAATTTCACCCCGATTTATTATCCGGTCGATATCGTGGCTGGGGTCGTCGGCTTCTCGGTGTACTGGTTTAAGCGGTACTTCCGAAATGCGGCGGAAAATGCCAGGTTGAACGCCGAGCTTCGCCGGGCGGACGAACGGAAGGATCAATTTTTGGCGAACACTTCCCATGAGCTTCGGACGCCGCTGCACGGGATTATCAACATTGCGCAATCGGTTCTTTCCCGCGAGGGACGCTCCTTGTCGGAAGCAAGCCAGCAAAATATGGAGCTGCTCGTCACCATCAGCCGCCGGATGTCGCAGCTGCTGAATGACCTCCTTGACGCCGTCATGCTGAAGGATCAGCGGATCGTGCTGCACCGGGAAGCCCTGCAGGTCGAATCGGTCGTGTCCGGCGTGGTCAGCATGCTGGCTCATATGACGGAAGGGAAACCCGTTCAAGTGGTCCTGTCGATTCCGGACAAGCTTCCTCCGGTTGATGCGGATGAACAAAGGCTGACCCAAATTGTGTTCAACCTGCTGCACAACGCGATCAAATTTACGGATGAAGGCGTCATCGAAATTTCGGCCGAGGCCAAGGAAGAGGCGGTTGTCATTCAGGTGGCCGATTCGGGTCGAGGGCTGGAACAGAGCGCATTGGAACGGATTTTTCTTCCCTATGAGCAGGCTGAGGATGAAGACGATCATGGGGGGATCGGGCTTGGCCTCAGCATCTGCAAGCAGCTGGTCGAGCTGCACGGGGGGAGGTTGACCGCCGAATCGGCCCCTGGACAAGGAGCGGTGTTCAGCTTCACGCTTCCTAAGGCTGAAGGTTGGCTGCAGGCGGATCTAGAGAATGAGAATTCCGAAGGAGGCCGCACCGAGCCGGAGCTGGATCTGGAGGATGCCCCATCGGATGCCCTGCACATCACAGAAGCGGCAGTCTCCATGGAGACGGTTTATGCTGGCCATGGCGGTGGATCGCTGGACGAATCGATATCCGCTGGAATCAAAATTTTAGTCGTCGAGGACGATCCGGTAAACCTGAGGGTGCTCGCAGGCATTTTCGCGGAGGAGCCGTATGAGATTCAAACTGCTTTATCGGCGAAGGAAGCGCTGCAGCAGCTCTCGTCCTCGACATGGGACCTGCTCATTTCGGATGTCATGATGCCGCATACGTCGGGTTATGAGCTGACGCGAATCGTCCGCGAACGGTACAACAGCTTCGAGCTGCCGATTCTGCTGCTGACCGCAAGAAGCCGGCCGGAGGATATTTATGCCGGATTTATGGCCGGTGCCAACGATTATGTGGCGAAACCGGTGGACGCGCTTGAGCTGAAATACCGGGTACGTTCCTTGGCGACGCTTAAAAAATCGGCAAAAGAGCGCCTCCGGCTTGAAGCGGCATATCTGCAGGCACAGATTCAGCCTCATTTTCTGTTTAATACGATCAATTCGATTATGGCTTTAAGCGATATCGACCTGGATCAAATGCGGGAGCTGGCTGATGCCTTTACTTCCTATCTGCGGATCAGCATCGATTTTATTAACTCGGAGGAAGCGGTGCCGCTCTCCCATGAACTCGAGCTTGTACGGGCATATTTATACATCGAGAAGGCGCGTTTTGGGCCGCGGCTGGCGGTCATTTGGGATATCGATCCGCAATTATCGCTGTTTATACCGCCGCTCACGGTGCAGCCACTGGTCGAGAATGCAGTTAAGCATGGGCTGCTGAGCCGGATACAAGGCGGAACCGTGCAGATTATCATCCGCCGGGAAGAGGATGGCACGCGATTTGAAGTCAGGGATAACGGAAAGGGTATGACTCCCGAGGAAGTACAGAGTCTGCTTCAACCGCATTCCACGAGCGAACCGTCATCCGGAGGCATTGGACTGAAGAATACGAACCGGAGGCTTCTGCAGCGGTACGGCCGAGGACTTCAGATCGAGAGCCAGTTGGGGCAGGGGACGGTGATGTCCTTCGTGATTCCGAGCCAGGGCTCCGGGGACTATCGGGAATTCGAGCCCTCTCAAAGCATAGAATAAAACACAAAGCAGCCTGTTCAGCAGGCTGCTTTGTGTTTTTGTTCATCGTATTCAGCGTTTCATTCCCTGGCTTATGGTTTGGCTTGCCAACAAGCTTTGTTCCAGGGGTACCAGGATCGTTCCGGAACCCGCAGCCTTCAGGCTCAAGCACTGTGCGATTCGTTTCAGCGTGACAGCCAATCTCGCGGGTTGAACGGGCTTCAATAAATAATCGAGGGCATTCACCTGAAATGCGTGAACTGCAAACTGTTGAAAGGCAGTCACAAAAACGATGTGCATCTGCGGATGAATCGCGAGCAGCTGCTCAGCCAGTTCCATGCCGGACATCTCCGGCAATTCGATATCCAAAAAGGCCACGTCGGGTACCTCGATCCGGCATGCCGCCAGCGCATCGTGCGGATTCATATAGGACCCGATTACATTCCACGGAACATGAACAGCGGTCTGTGTCTGAAGCAGTTTTTCCATTTTTAATAATGCCAGATGCTCATCATCGACGATAATTACCTTCAAGCGGCTTTCTCTCCCCTTACAGACCCGTGTTTTCTCGGATGCGGTATACTTATGTATTCTGAAACTATTCTAACGCTCCATCTTTACCAGGTTGCTCATACGTTTCTTCTTGTACGACCGAACACGTATGCCAATCATCCATGGCCATGTACCCGCGGCGAACCAGCGCAAAAATCGTATTTGTCGTGCAGCACCATTCGACATCAGGCAGCCTTGTCGGGCCATTTCTTGCCTTCGGCAGAACGCCCTCATACGTCCAAAAGCCTCCGTCATTCCAACGAACGAGCTTACCTCCATGCTTCCAGGCTTGTTTTAAAGCTTCTTGCTGTATTTTCGATAACATTCCTTCACCACCAAGCAAATCCATTAATTAATAACAATACTCATGCCTCCGTTAAAAGCGATACCTACATTAGACCACACTGCTCTGAATACGTTCTGAACAATCTCCAAGCAACAGGATTGAGCATAACTTGGCGTTTCCAGGGACAATCTAAGCAGAAAAGGTTGTACTTTCCTAAGAAAGGAGCAATCCTGCGATGGCTGAAGAACAGCAGGAACGTCCATCAGGGAAAACGATCGCGGCCATTGGCTCGGTTCCCTTTATCATGACGTTTGGCAATTCCATGCTGATTCCAATCCTGCCCCAAATGGAGTCCAAGCTGCATATTTCATCGTTTCAAACGAGCCTGACCATCACCGTTTTCTCTTTGGTTGCTGCTTTTTTTATACCGATTCTGGGGTATTTATCCGATCGCTATTCCCGAAAAGTCGTCATTGTGCCGGCTCTGATTCTGTACGGCATCGGCGGGCTGCTGGCCGGATTTGCGGCAGCTCTGTTTCCCAAGCCGTTCCTTTGGATTATGGTGGGACGGACGCTTCAAGGCATAGGTGCGGCGGGGACAGCCCCGATTGCCATGGCGCTCACGGGTGATTTGTTCAAGGGATCCCAGGAGAGCAAAGTGCTCGGCCTGGTCGAGTCATCCAACGGTTTCGGCAAAGTGATTTCACCGATTCTCGGATCGCTGGTGGCCTTGATCGTATGGTACAGTGTGTTTTTCACCTTCCCGGCGGTCGTGATTATTTCGATCACGCTCACGTGGCTCCTGATCAAGGAGAAGAAGAAAGAGAAAGAGCCGATGCCGTTCAAGAAATACATTCACGGCCTTGGCAGTGTGTTCAAGCATGAGGGACGATGGCTGATCCCCGCGTACTTGGCCGGCGCGACCTGTTTGTTTGCGCTGTTCGGGATCCTTTTCTACCTGTCCGACATGCTGGAAAAGGAACACAACATCATGGGGGCAGGCAAAGGGCTGGTGCTGGCCATTCCTCTGCTTGTCATGTGCACGACATCCTATGTGACGGGCAGCCAAATCGGGGAAAACAAAAAGCTGATGAAACGGCTCATCGTGATCGGATTTACCCTGATGACGATTGCTTATGTCTCGCTGGCGTTTATCGGGCACTTGACTCTGTTTATCTCGGTGCTGGCCGTCAGCAGTTTGGGAACGGGCTTGATCCTGCCCTGCGTCAACAGCTTTATTACGAGAGCGGTCGGGAAGGAAAGACGGGGCATTGTGACCTCCCTGTACGGGTCGGTACGGTTCTTCGGGGTGGCGGTCGGTCCGCCACTGTTCGGGTGGATGATGGGATGGTCGCGGCCGGGCATGTTTCTGTCCATTGCCGGACTGACGTTTGTGATCGGGCTTCTGGCCCTTTTCCTGATCCGGGTCGATTCCGGGGAAGAAAAGCCGTCCGGTGGCAAACGCGCCAAAGCCTACCGCAACAAGCCGGCGGGCCTCATTCGGCCGTTCGGTGGACGCCAAAAAGCCGGATCTTGATCCGGCTTGCTCTGTTGGATGGATCCTATGGTTTGTGCGCAGGCGCAGATAGGCAGGAGCAAGCTGCTATTTTTTGCTGCGCCAGGCGAATCCGGCCGTCCATCTCCGCTGCGGCTTGCGGCCGAGGATGTAGTTGATGACCCGGGTGGAGATCATTTGGCATCCGATGGCAAAAAGGATGATTCTCCAGTTGACGACATAGGCCGCCAGAATAAAGATAACCCCGTTCATCCAGAAAAGGGATGTGCCGGGTTTTATTTTTTTATACTTATATATCACCAAGGCGGTATAGCCGATGCCTCCGTTGGATACCCGCTGCCTCATCAGCATGGCGACGCCTGTACCTAGAATAAGGGAGCCGATCAAGAGATCGAGCCACACATTTAGCAGCGGCGGACGGACATATACTTCAAAAAAATTGACCGATACGGACGTGGCCGTGATCACGTAAATGGTGCCAATGGCACTGAACATGCCCAAATGATGGGCGGCAAAAATAAGAAAGGCGAAGTTGGCGACCCAGAAGCCAAGGCTCATGGGCAGGCCGAACCCGTGGTTCAGCAGCACGGCAATACCGGCACCTCCCCCGGAAGGGATGCTGTGCGGGAATAAAAAAACCGCCATCGCAAAGCCTTGAAGCACCGCTCCCGCTGTAATGAGGGAGACTTTCCTGCCGAGGCGGCGGTAAAACAGGTGCCGGTGGTGCCGGTAACGGCCGGGAATTAACTGTATTTTCAACCCGATCATCCTTTGGAGAATAGTTTGGTGGTCACAAGCTGGTCAAGCCTTACTAAAATGTATGCTTGTCTGCGGACAAGGATGCCAGTTCATGCCGGGCGGGCAAGGTATGCGGAACTGTGGTATGTTTACTTTTAAAAGAAGGGGGAGGAAAGCATGGAGCAGGACAAACATCAGGGGTGGGAACTGGCCACGTTTGCGGGCGGGTGCTTCTGGTGCATGGTGCAGCCCTTTGACGAGCTGCCGGGGATCCATTCGATCGTGTCCGGTTATACCGGGGGCCATACGGAGCATCCGACTTATGAAGAAGTTGGGACCGAAACGACCGGGCACTACGAAGCGGTTCAGATCGCTTTTGACCCCAATGTGTTTCCGTATGAGCGCCTGCTGGACATCTATTGGCAGCTGATCGATCCGACCGATGCGGGCGGGCAGTTTATGGACCGGGGGAACTCTTACCGGACGGCCATTTTTGTACATAGCGGGGAGCAGCGGGCCAAAGCGGAGGCTTCCAAACAGGAGCTTGCTGCAAGCGGGCGGTTTAAGGGGAACATTGTCACCGAAATTTTGCCCGCGGGGCCGTTCTATCCGGCGGAGGATGAGCACCAGGACTACTATAAAACGCACCGCTACGACTACAACCTCTACCACGAAGGGTCGGGACGGGGAACGTTTGCCGAAAAGTATTGGCGCAGAAAGCAGGATGATGCCGAGCTGCGCAAAAGGCTGACCCGCCTTCAGTATGAGGTCACGCAGCACGGCGCGGATGAGCCGCCGTACGAGAATGCGTACTGGAACAACGAGCGGGATGGGATCTATGTGGACGTCGTGAACGGAGATCCGCTGTTCTGCTCGCGGGATCAGTTCGATGCGGGGACCGGCCTTCCGGCATTCACGCGGCCGATCCACGAAGGCTTCCTCCGCCGAAAGGCCGACCTGCGCAGCGGCAAAGCACGCACCGCTCTGTACGGCCGCTTGTCCGGTTCGTACCTGGGCCACCTGTTTCACGACGGCCCGCCGCCTGCCGGGCAGCGTTACCAGGTCAACTCGGCGTCGATGCGCTTTGTGCCGCGGGAGGAGCTGGAGCGCGAGGGGTACGGGAAGTATACGGAGCTGTTTGAGGGAGTGTGAGGTGAGAGAGTAGGGGGGAGAAACCTTAAGCTATCCTTTGGGGATGGCCTGGGATATAGTTCGTTAAAGTCCAAACTTCAAGGACGGCCTAAGGGCATGGTTCGTTACAGTGTAAAGCCACCGGCTGGGTTAAGACGGTTGAAGTTCTGTGCGGAATCTTCTAAAAAAGGTTCGTATATCCTCAACGAGCAGATCCGGAACCTCCATGGCGGCGAAATGTCCGCCGTGTTCAAACTCGGTCCAATGGATGATGGGATGTTGGCGCTGCGCAAGAGAATATACCGGTAATGCCAAGTCGTAAGGCAGCACGGACACGCCCAATGGTACGGGACACCGAAGGGGCCCCTTCGATTTCGAACTTTCGTAATACAATCGGGCTGATGATCCGGCGGTTCCCGTAAGCCAATAGAGCATCACATTCGTTAGCAGCCGGTCGGCGTCCACCCTGCAGGCAGGATCGGTCCATTCGTAAAACTTCTCAGCGATCCATGCCAGCTGCCCAACCGGCGAGTCCGTGAGCGCATAGGACAAAGTTTGGGGCCTGGTGGATTGGAGCCTCGCATATCCTGCCGGTGCGGACCGGTAACTCTGTGCGCGTTCGAGCCTTTCACGGTCTTCTTTAGACAGTTCACTCGGATCGAAGTCCTCCGCTGGAACGGTATGCAAATAATTCACATGGACGCCGCACACATGCTCACTGTCATATTCGGCCAACAACCGGGAAATGCCTGCGCCCCAATCGCCGCCTTGGGCCCCATAACAGCCGTACCCGAGGCGACTCATCAGCTCCGCCCAAGCCCGGGCAACCCGGCGCATATTCCATCCCCTATCCAGGGTAGGGCCCGAGAACCCGAAGCCTGGGATCGAGGGAATGACCAGGTGGAAAGCGTCAGCCGGATCACCGCCGTGAGACCGCGGATCAGAGAGAGGTCCGATGAGATCGAGGAATTCGACGATCGAGCCCGGCCAACCGTGAGTAAGGATCAGCGGCAGCGCATCTTTCTCCGGGGAACGGATATGCAGGAAATGAACGTTGGCCCCGTCGATGGTCGTAGTAAACTGTGACAACCCGTTTAACCGCTTTTCGTGCTTGCGCCAATCGTATGAATTGAGCCAGTACTCCGCCAGTTCCTTGAGATAGCCGAGCGGCACGCCGTAATCCCAACCGGCATCCGGCAGCTCGTCAGGCCAACGGATACGGGCGAGACGGTCCTGCAGGTCGTCGAGTGCACTTTGCGCAATTTCGATGCGAAACGGCAGTATTTTGGTGCTGTCCATCCTATTCATAAAAATATGCTCCTTCCCTTCATATGGTTGATAAATCAACGTTGTACACAGGAATATAACATCTTTATTGTTGATTTGTCAACAAAAATAAAGCGGGCTGGATCACAAAAACACTGCACAAAAATACTGGCACGGACATTGCGTAATTTCGAAGTGGTTACCTCTGGGGCTCCCGCAAAAATAGCTACATGATTGCAGCTATTTCCACTTCGTTCTCCGCCAAAATCACATAGGGGCAGCCCCCTCACGGATAATTCCGTGAAAGGGCAGCCCCTCGTTTACTACCACGCCAAACCTACGCGCAAATCACTTTTCCGCGCCCTGCCACTGCGCGATCACCGCGTTCACATCCGCGGTCAGCACAGCTTTGGCGTCATCCTTGATATTCCCGCTCTGCCCCTTGTTGTCCAGATGCTTCAGGAAGTCCTGCAGGTGCTTCACGGCCTGGTCCGGCTTGCCGCCATCCCATTGATGCTGCGCCTGCTTCAGCGCATTGGTCAGCTGCGGCACGAGCCCGCCGCCCAGGTCGCCGGCGGCGCTGTAGCGGTCGATCAGCTGCTGGATGGAGCCCGGGCCGGTCGTTACATGCAGCTGCAGCACCGTCCGAGTCGGCTCGCCCGGGCCGCCGTACACGTCGATGGTGACCGTCTGGTCGCCCAGCTGGCCGGCCAGGGCCACGTCAACGCCAGCCTGCTGGGCATCGACCTTGTATTCCTTGCCGGCCAGCGTCAGCACGGCCGATCCGCCTGCGGCCAGGCCGCCGCCGGCCTGGAAGGACAGCACCGCGCTGTCGTCCAGCGTATCGCCGTCCTTCACGGCATTACCGTTCACTGTCAGGGCGAAGGCGGGCTCAACCTTGCTGTCCACCGTGACGCCCTTGGACACGTTGCCCGATTTGTCCACGGCCTGGAGCAGGATGCTGTAGTCCTTGCCGTCGTTGATGCCCGGGATGACGGCTTTTTGAATGCCGCGCTTCACTTCCAGCACGTCACCCACTTGCTGGCCGCCGCTCGTCACAGTGACCCGTACTTTGTCCGCGTCCAAATCGTACGGGCCGTCCCAGGTCAGGGTCAGCTGGCCGTCACCGCGGCTGACGAGCACGTTCTCCACGTCGCCCGGCGGCACGTGATCTTCCACCGGTTCCGTCGGCGGGTTCGGTTTCGTAAAGACGGACGGATCGCCAAAGGTGAATTTGTCAAGATTGTACAGATAGTCCGAACCTTTAAAGAGCAGGAACACGATATGTTTACCGGTCACCGGTGTCGTCACATCGGTCGAGAACACTTTGAAGTTCTGCCAGCCGCCCGTTCCGGTGACATTGTTGCTGGCGATGACCGGACCGTTCAGGCTGTCGATGCGCACCTCGACCGTGCCGCCGCTCGTATCGCTGGCCGCGTTGACGTGGAACTTCGTCGGGCTTGTGCTGCCAAAGTCAACGTAGTTGTACATGGCGTACCCGTTGTTCGGGCCGAAAATGCCGGCCAGGTAGGTCTGGCCGCCGCCGCTTTCCGTGCCGAAGCCGACGCCGTTCGTCCGGTTTTCAGCTTCCAGCTTGGCATAAGCGTCTCTCGCCGTGCCTTTCATCGTCGTAAAGGTAAACCAATCAAGATTGCATGGGAAGTCGCTGCCGTCTTTTCCGTGGAAAATGAGGTACACGTCATGCACACCAACCGCGAGTTTATCATCAAGGTTCGCCATGATGTCCACCCATGTATCCCAGCCGCCGAGGGCCGGAATCTCCACGATGCCTGCGGTAGGGCCGTTCAGGGAATCCAGCTTCACCTCGATCGATCCGCCCTGATTGCCGCTGGCGACATGGGTCGTTATGCCGGCGGCGCCGGAGCCGAAGTCGATGCCTTTATAAGAGGCATAGGCGTTGTTGTGGATCGCGTCGAGAAAACCGCCCTGCGCTTTACTCAGGCCCTCGCTGCTGTCATAGTTAACGCCTTTCAGCTTAGCGTAAGCGTCGGTGCGGGTCGGGTCGCCGGTGGTGAATTTAAACCAGTTCAGGTTGAACAGGTATTGGTCTTTCGTTTTGGTGAAAACGAGATAGACGTCATGCGTGCCGGTAATGGTAACCGGATTGCCCTGGTCATCCTTGAGCACGGTGACGGCATCGATGTAATTGTTCCATCCGCCAGTGCCTTCGACATTTAGCGTTCCGACTTTCGGTCCGTCAAGCGAATCCAGGTGGACTTCGATGTTCCCGCCGCCGGTTCCGCTGGCCGCTCTCGCGATCAAGCCTTTGGCGCCGGATGTGCCGAAGTTGACGTTTTTATAGGCCGCAAAGTCACCCGCCTCGATGCCGCCCAGCTGCAGCGTTCCTTCCAGCGCACCCTCCAGGATGAAGCCTTGACCGATGTTGTAACGCTCGGCTTCGATTTTGCCGTACGGGTCCTTTTCCGGATAATGAATCTCGGCATCCTGAGGCTTCAGCACATTCAGCGCTTCTACGGCTGCGGCGGATGACCAGGATTCGTACGTGCCGGAGAGCAGCTGTCCCGCCCAGTTGCCGTCGACGATATTGTCGGAATTCCGGTGCGTCCAGGCGAGCTCGGCATTGAAGGAGACCCAGGCGTCAAACTGCGCGCCGAAGTCTTTGTATTTGCTTTCGGTCCGCTCGTCCAGCGCCTTCTGCAGGAAGGACAGGTTGCGGAGCAGGATCGTTTTGCCGCCCTTCAGGTCACCGTTCGGTCCTTCGAAGTTCAGCACGCCCCCGTTATCGACCAAATGGTCTTTGGTAAAAGCCGCCGCCTTGACCGCTTCGTCCAGATAGGAGGTGTCTCCGGTAATGCGGTACAAGCCTACCGCCGCCCCGATGTATGTACCCTGGTTGTAGTGCGTCGCGTCCGGGATCGGCCCTTTTTCCGTTTCGATCCGGTCGAACACTCTACCGTTGCCGTCGGTCAGCATCGTTTTGCCCCATTTGAAAATTTGCTTCGCGGCGTCCAGGTAATGCTGATCCTTGGTGACGTTGTACAGATAGACCGCCGCCTCAGCCGCCGGGAAGTTGATGCAGGCATTTTTGGTGTTATGCTCGCTGTTCAGCCACCAGATGCCGCCGCCGGCGAAGTCTTCGTCCCACTGCGTATTGAATACCCAGTCAAAATGGTACTTTGCCGCGTCCAAATACTTCTGGTCACCGGTAATTTGGTACGCCCGCGCACTGCCCATCGCCCACCACATAATGTCGTCATTGAAGGGGTTGTTCGTCCAGTTGCTGCCGTATTTGGCTACCGTGCCGGTATACACGTCGTCGATCTGCTTGCGCAGCTGCGCCTTCAGCTCGGGATCCGACGTATGGAGATACGAGTCCATCACCAATTCCCACAGTTCGGCTTCCACCCAGAATCCCTGGTGATCCTTGTGATCGGTGCTGCTCCAGAACATATTGGCCGCCGGATCCCAGAACTTGGCGTTAAACGCTTCGATGGCCGTGTCGCCGTCCTCGGCGCTGAACGCATAGGTTGTGCCCGGCCCCCAGACGGTGACGGAGCCGAGGGTGAGGGCTGCCGCCAGCGGCACACTCAACAGCCGGGTCATGTGGCGTTTGCTCTTAGTCATTAAAGTCTCCTCCTTTATGGTGGTTGTGGAACGCTCAACGATGGATTATATGAACGGTCCCCGCCTGCATCCGGGCATCCGGCGTTCGGATTCATAAAAGGCAGGAGTTTTGCAGGAGTATACACGCCTGAAGGGCAGAGGGGACCGTTAATCCCGCGACTTGTTACTTGGCTTCCGAAATGACCTTGTTGATCTTATCCGCCATCGTGTTCAGCTCGCTGATCGGCGCTTTGCCCATCAGGACATTCTTCCAGGAAGCTTCGATGAACGGATTCGCTTTGCCTGCCCAGGACGAGAGGAAGCGGACCGGCTGCGTATCAGGCGATTTCAAAATGTGGTCGATGCCTTCGCCGACATCGGCATGGCCCGCCGTCTTCAGCGCTTCAAAGTAAGCGGAAGAGGATGCCTGGTACGCTGCCGGAGCGACCGGCGTTTGCGGAAGCACTTCTTCGTACATTTTGGAATCTAGGAATTTCAGCACTTTCCAGACGGCTTCCGGATTTTTGACCGTTGTCGGGCTGCACCAGCCCACCGCGTCGTAAATCTCGGATTGGGTGTTCACGACCGGCATCGGCACGAAGCCCCACTGCAGATCCTTCGGCGCCGTACGGATCAAATCGTCCGCAACCCACTGGCCTTGAAGCGTCATCGGCACCTTGCCCTGCTTAAAGGAGCTCATGACGTTGGTCAAATCAAAGGTCGGCGGATTCATGTAACCGTTTGCAATAGCGGTTTTATATTTCTCCACGCCTTCCACGAACTTGTCGCTGATCTCCACTTTGGTCGGATTGAGGATAGAGTCGGCAAACGGAGCGGCGCCCGAGGAGACCGAATAGAGCGACAGATAGAACGGATCAAGCGGAGCGTAGTAGCCGAACTGCTGTACTCCGCCCTGCTTGCTGGACAGCTTCTCCATAGCTGTGAACAGATCGTTATAAGTCCAGCCGATTTTCGGCTCGGTCAGGCCGGCGTCCTGGAACGCTTTTTTATTATAGAAAATGCCATACGTATTCAGCAGGCCGGGCAGACCGACGAGCTTGCCGTCATAATGCCAGCTGTCCACGACGCCTTTGTAGAAGCCGTCCATGAATTCCTTGTCCTGCTCCGCCTGGGACGTCCAGTCGTACAGCAGTCCCTTGGATGCGTTGTCCAGCAGCATATCGTTGCCTGTCATAAAAATGTCCGGGGCCTTCTTGGCGGTCAGCATCCCGTTGACCTTGACACCGTAATTGTCGAGTGGGGTAGGGATGAGTTTCACCGTAATGTCGGGGTTTTCCTGCTCAAACTGCTTCATAGCCGCCATGATTTTATCGTTCATTTCTTTCGATTCCCAGGTGATCATCGTTACTTCGACCTTTTTGCCGGATGATTCCGAACCGGACGTACCACCCGAATCGGACGTGCCCGCCGAGCCGGCGGAATCGGATGACCCGCCACCGCCGCACGCAGCGAGCAGGCTGGAGAACAGGAGTAACGTAAGCATGCCGCTAAACCACTTTTTTGCACCCTTTGTCATAGAAAGACCTCCCTGATATCTCATTTCGAATACATTTGACACCTGTACCTGATATATTATTTCCTTGATCCCACCGCCGGCAGGCACCACCTCCTAACCGCCCGGGGCGGCCGATTTATTTTAATGAAGCGGAATTGACGGAGCCAAGCCCCTGCATGAAGAACTTCTGGCCGAAGAAAAAGATGAGCAGCATCGGCAAAATGTAGATGAGATCCGCGGCCATGAACAGGTTCCAGGCGGTCGCATAAGTACCTTTGTAGGAAGCCATCGCCAGGGACAGCGTCCATTTGCTCGGGTCGATAATATAAATCAGCGGCTCGAGATACTGGTTCCATGCTCCCTGGAAGGAGAAGATGACCATCGTCATGATAACCGGCGTTGTCATGGGTACGAGCACCTTCATCAGAATGTAGAAGTCGGAAGCGCCGTCGATTTTGGCCGCCTCGTCAAAGGAAACGGAGATTGTCTTCAAATACTGGACGTACAGGAATGAAAATGTGGCGTTCCCGAAAAAAGCAGGCACGATAATCGGCAGCCAGGAGTCGTACCAGCCCAGGCTCGTGTAGAGGTTAAAGAGCGGGATCATGCCGACAAAGCCCGGCAGCATCAGGCTGCCTACGAACAGCGAGAACCACAGCTTCCGGCCGGGAAAGCTTAATCGGGCAAGCCCGTAGCCGACCAGCACGGAGCTGGCGACCTGGCCGATCGTGCACAGCACCGCGATGAACATCGAGTTGCCGAACGTCTGCCAGAAGTTGATCTCCCGCGTTCCGGTTACGAAGTTGGACCAGTGCAGCTCCCGGGGAAACCACTCGGGCGGGATTTTAAACACGTCATTGTTGCCCTTCAGGGCAATGGTCACCATCCACAGCAGCGGAAACAGCATGGCGATGGCACCGAGGGTCAGGATAATAAACCGGATGGTGTCCAGGATGCTGAATTTCCGTCTGGGTTTGCGTGTTGTTGTCCGTACTTCCGTTTGCATCACCATCAGCAGGGAGCCTCCTTATTTCGAATTGTCGCTTTCGTAATACACGAACCGGTTCGAGTACCGGTAAGTCAGCGCGGTGAAGATCATGATGATGACGAACAGCACCCAGACCTCCGCGATCGAATAGCCGAACATGCGGCCGTTAAAGGCGTCGTTGTAAATTTTGAAGTTGAGCAGGGATGTGGAGAAGTTCGGGCCGCCGCCGGTCAGAACCTGTACCTGGTTGAAGGCCTGGAAGGCGCCGATGATGCCGAGTATGAGCTGAAGGAACAGGATAGGAGTAATCATGGGAATCGTAATGTGCAGGGCCATCCGCCAGCGGACAGCTCCGTCGACTTCGGCCGCTTCGTACAGCTCCTGGGGAACGGACTGCAGACCGCTCAAGAAAATAATGACGCCGGATCCGACCTGCCACAGGCCGATCAGCACGATGGAGGGAAGGGCGGTCGTTTCGCTCGTCAGCCAGGTGCCTTCGGGCAGTCCGAGCAGCCTGAGCAGCGAGTTGGCGAGCCCGTATTGGGGCTGATAGATAAACAGCCACAGCGTGAGTGTCGCGATGGACGGCACGACGGTCGGCAGGTAATAAATCGTGCGGAACCATTTGATGCCGGGCAGGCTTTTGTTCAGCAGCATGGCCAGCAAAAGGCCCAGAATCAGCGATAAAGGAACGCTCATGATGACAAAATACAGCGTCGCCCGGACCGAAGGCCAGAAGGCCGGGTCCTCCGTGAACATGTATTTAAAGTTGTCGAAGCCGACAAAGCGGGGCTTATCGTAGCCGCTCCATTCCGTTAAGGCGTAATAAATGGACGACAACAGCGGATAGGCGACAAACACGCTGAAGCCAATAATGGAAGGCAGAATAAACAGATAGCCTTTGGCCCAGCCGCGAAGCTTCTTTTTGCTTACCGTCATTTTTCATATACCTCCCTCATTCAGCATCCGGACAGGAACGGTGCGTGTACCCGCTGTTATGTCCCGCCCCCGTGCGTAAAAGTAAAGTACGGTGTAACCAACTGCATTCGGAATGCAGGCGATCTGTGGATCGGTCCGTTCTGGCTGCACTCCGGCCCCCTGTTTATTCTCCTTTCTTCAATTTCATCTGCTGCTTTAGGCAAAGTCACGTAAATAAACCGCTTACATTTCTCAATATAATGACATAACAGTATAGTGTCAATATACTAAATTAAGTTTTTTGTAACTGCTGTTATATTATTTGTAAATTGAATGCGCCTATCATATGAGGCGAATGGGGAGGAGGCTGAATAAAGTGGTTCGGCGTTCGTCATGGCAGTGCCGTGTGAATCGGAAACGCGATCGTGCAGAAATGGGATATAACCGACAAAACTGGGGTATAGCCGACAAATCTGTGCAGAAGGGCGAGCTCATGTCTTTTATTGCGTGCAGCAAACAAGCGTGGATACCGGATCTGTTTTTTTTCAATCTAAGTCCGGTGAGGAGGAAACTGCGGTATACAAGATATGATATATCATGCTATGTAAAAGATAATGCTGCTCTTGCGCTTATGCGTAAGGGCTTTCGTTTTTGTTCGCGGTGCGCCGTGCCTGCCGGATTCAAGTTCACTGTCGAAATATGCTGCTAAAACAGGGCTTCAAACCTCTGGTTTTGTCCCGATCTTAGTTACAAAGCTCCTATCCAACTGTGAAATATAATTTTATATTGTTAGTGAATATTTAATTTTATTTTACATTTACCTGACAAAATTTTACGAAGAGAGGGGAGATGGCTTTACACGCTACCGTTATACTTTGCTGTCGAGGCGTTCTATGAAGGACCCGAATTCTGTCAGATCGAATGGGAGGCAAGGATGGAATGATAAGAAAACGGACGAGGAGCCTATGGGCGTCGCTGCTGGCCGGCACGCTGGTTCTGACCCTGGCTCTGCCCGGCGGGCGGCCCGTGCTGGCGGCGGAAGCCGGCGCACAGGCCGCGGCTGCCGGAAGCTTCGTCGACGAGCGGCAGGTCCAGATCGGACCGGGCGCGGTCTATACCTGGAGGGATATGAAGCTGGACCGCGGGCTGGAGAAGCTGCACATGGTGGAGTTCGATCCGTCCAATCCGGCGCTGGCACTTGAGCCCGGCATGACGGACGGCAAAGTATACGGCATGCAGCCGGTCAGCAAAATGGCTGCGGATATCGACAGAGCAGGGAATCGGGTGATCGCCGGGATCAACGGGGACTTTTATGATATGTCTTCCGGCGTCCCGCTCGGTTACTTCATGGGCAGCGGAAAAATACTGACGAGTCCGCCCAATGACTGGTACGCGTTTGGCATCAAGGAGGACGGCACGACGATATATGGACCGAGTCCGAAGCTTACGCGGACGCTGGAGATCGATGGACAGAAGACTGAGCTGACGTCCATCAACCGGACGCGGGGCAATAACGATCTCGTTTTGTACACACCCGACTTCTACGGCACGACCATGACCAATGATTTAGGAGACGAAGTTGTTCTAGACGTCGTAAAGGGAGAGGTCAAGAGCGGGGAGACGCTGGAGCTGAAGGTAGCCGATGTCCATAAAGACAAAGGCAGCACGCAGACGGCCCAGGGGCAGGTCATCCTGTCAGCTTCCGGCAGCCAGCGCGAGGTGCTCGCCGGCCTCAAAGCAGGCGATACGGCATCGGTCTCCTTCAGCCTTGAGCCGGCCTGGAGCGGCGTGACGATGGCCATCGGCGGCTCCGCGCTGCTCGTCAAGGACGGGGCGGCACAGCCGAACAGCGACCCGGCGGCCCATCCGCGCACGGCGATCGGTACGAAAGCGGACGGCTCCGTCGTCATGCTGGAAATCGACGGGCGCCAGCCGGGCTTCAGCGAAGGCGTGACGCTGGCTGAGCTGGGGCAGATCATGGAGGAAATGGGCGTCGTGAACGCCATCAACCTGGACGGCGGCGGCTCTTCGACATTTATCGCCCGCATGCCGGGCGACACCAGCCGTACGCTGCTGAACTCCCCCTCGGACGGCGGGGAGCGCAAGACCGCCAACGGGCTGCTGCTTGTGAACAAGGCGGCGGAAGGGCCGGTGGACAAGCTGGTCGTGAAGCCGCAGCTGGCGAGGGTGCTGGCCGGCTCGACGGCGGCCTTTAAGGCGGCCGTCGTCGATGCCAACCTGCATCCGGCCGCGATGGACGGCACGCCGGAGTGGAGCGTCAACCCGGCGATCGGAACGATCGACGGCAGCGGCGTCTTTACGGCGGGTTCCACGCCCGGACAGGCGGATATCGCCGTCACGTCCGGCGGCGCAAGCGGAGCCGGCAAAGTCGAGGTAGTCGATACGCTGACCGAGCTGAAATTTGGCGATCAGCTGCGCAGCTTCCCGCCAGGCCAGTCGGAGACGCTGAAGGTGACGGCGCTCCGCGACGGCCAGGTGGTGCAGGCCGACAACCGGCTGCTGACATGGCGAGTCGAAGGGCCGATCGGCTCGATCGACGAAGCCGGCGTCTTTACCGCGGCGGAAGGCAATGAGCTGAGCGGTAAAATTGTGGTGAGTTACAAGGGGGTGGAAGCTCAGATGGATGTGACCATCGGCCAGCCTCCGGTGGTGCTGGAGGATTTCGAAAACGGCCTGGACAAGTACCTGCCGTCGGCCGGCGCGCAGTTTAAAACGTCCAAGGTGAGCATCGAGACGAATGAAGATTTGGTCCGTTTCGGCAGCGGTTCGCTGAAGCTGGAGTATGATTTTACCGGCACGCCGGGAACTTCGGGCGCCTACCTGCAGAGCAAGACGCAGGCGGAGGCCATTCAAATCCCGGGTTATCCGGAGAAGATCAGCATGTGGGTGTACGGGGACGGCAAAACCCACTGGCTGCGTGCACAGCTGCGCGACAGCAAGGGAACGATACCGCTCGATTTGACCGACCAGAATATCGGCATCGACTGGACCGGGTGGAAGTACCTGGAGGCGGAAGTGCCCAAAGGCCGGACGCTTCCGCTGATCATGGACATGCCGGTGCGCTACATGGAAACTTCATCGGCCAAGAAGGATGCCGGGGCGATCTACGTCGATCAGATCCGGGCCTTGTACGGTCCGAATCAGGATGACATGGAGCCGCCGGTCCTGAAGGACTTCTCGCCGGCGGACGGAGAGACGATCCGCAGCAACCAGCCGGTGATCAAGGTGTACGGTGAAGACGCAGGATATGATCCGGCGCAGCATCCGGGCACGACACTGATCGATCCGGACTCGATCCGGTTCGACCTGGACGGCCAGCGCGTGCAGCACACGCTGTATCCGCCGGAAGGCCGGATTTATTACACACCGGCGACGCCGCTGGCGGACGGGCTGCATCAGGCCAAGGTGTCGGTGACGGACCTGGCCGGCAACCGGACGACCGAGGCGTGGACCTTCAACGTGGATACGGGCGGCTCGAAGCTGACGTATGACACGCCGAAGGAATTGTACGGGGGGCGTACCTACACGGTGGATATCAAAGGAGTGAAGGCCTCCGGCTTGCAGGGAGGACAGCTTCGGCTTGCTTTTGACCTGAGCAAGGTGGAGAATCTCAAATTTATTCGGGGCGGCAAGCTGGATGCGACCCAGGCAAACGCAGTCATCGGCGAGGACGGCACGGCCGCGCTGACCTTCAGCCGGTTGGACCAAGCGGGTCTGACCGACAGCGATTTGATCGGACAAATCAGCTTTGACGTGAAAAAGGACGCCGCCGGAACAAACGAAATCCGGTTCGAGTCCGGTAACGTTACCTTTGCCGGTACAGGCAGCGTGGTGTATCCCTTCTTCGGGCTGCCGCTGAAATCGGATATCAAGAGCGCCCTGTCGCTGTCTTGGAACGAGAACGGCAACATCCAGGGCTACGAAACGGTCTTTTCGGTCAAAGACGAGTCGGGGGAGCCGGTGGAAGGCGCGCAGATCACCGCGGACGGCAGTCCGGTCGGAACGACCGATGCACAGGGCGAGCTGAGCACCAAGCTGCTGACGGCTGAGGTGAAGACGTATCAGGTGCAGGCGATGAAGGGAGACCAGTACAGCCCGGTGGCGGAGTTTAAGGTGTCGCCGCTGTCCGGTACCGAAACGCCGTACAACATCAACGTCAGCATGGGCGAGGATCCGGCCGCATCCCGCGGATTCATCTGGCATACGAGCCCGGCTGTGGAGCAGACCGTGGTAGAAGTGGTGAAAAAGGCGGATTTTACTGCGTTTGACCAGCCGAATGCGGTGAAAACGGAAGGAACAAGCTATCTGTACCAGACGCTCGATCTGGGTGCGGTCCGGGTGCACAAGGCGACGGTGAACGGCCTGGAGCCGGGCACCGAATACGTGTACCGCGTCGGTGACGGAAGCGGCCATTACAGCCCGCAGGGCACGTTCAGGACCGCTGAGGCAGACGGCGATCATACCAAGTTCCTGTATTTCGCCGACTCCCAGGCAGGAGACTTGGCAGGGTTTAAGCTGTGGGGCAGCACGTTGAAGAAGGCGGTGGAAGATTCGCCGGACGCCGAGTTTATGGTCCATGTCGGCGACATGGTCGACAAAGGCTTCAACGAGCAGGAATGGAAGTGGTGGTTCAGCGAAGCGCAGGAGGCGTTCTTGAACACGACGCTGGTCGGCGCGATCGGCAACCATGAGGTGATGGGAACGAAGGAAAACAACGATTTCCTGGCCCATTTCAACCAGCCGGGCAACGGAGTGCCAAGCCTGGCGGGAAGCAATTTTTCCTTTGATTACAAAAATATTCATTTTGTCGTCCTGAACAGCGAATACCAGTACGAGGAGCAAAAGGAGTGGCTCGACCAGGACCTGTCCAGGACGGATAAAAAATGGAAGATCGCGATCTTCCACCGCGGCCCGTACGGCAGCATTTATGATACGGCCGACATCCGGCGGCTGTGGGCGCCGGTGCTCGAGCGGCATCGGGTCGATCTTGTCCTGAACGGGCATGATCATATTTACCTGCGGACCTTCCCGATGATGAACAACGAGATCGTCCCGGACGGGCAGGGGACGACCTATGTCGTGGCAGGCTCAACCGGACCGAAGTTCTACTCGCTGACCAAGCGGGACTGGCAGCGGATTACCGACGACGAAGCGACGCAAATGTACGCTTCGGTCGAGGTGGACGGCGACAGCCTGCGCTTTAAGACGAAGACGGTCGGCGGACGAACCGTCGACGAGTTTACGCTGTCGAAGCAGACGGAGGCTCCGGCTCCGGAATCGGTCGAGATCGAGCAGCAGGACGTGAAGCTGGCCGTCGGCGAAACCCGGCAGCTGACCGCCAAGGTGAAGCCGGATGGAGCGGACCCGGGCGTCACATGGTCCGTCTACAGCGCCGAGCCGACCGGGGAGGGCGGCGAAGTGGTGATGGTATCGCCGGAAGGCCGGTTGACGGCGACCGGTACGGGAACGGCCGTTATCCGGGCGGCAAGCACGGTGAACCCGGATCTGTTCGCGGAGACGATCGTCACCGTGAATCCGGCGCCGGAAGGCGAACCGGAATCGTTGGAGCTGACGGGCAAAGAAGTGCTGAAGGAAGGGGAGACCGATCAGACGGTAACGGAAGCGGTCTACGCAGACGGCACGCGCATCCAGGTGCTGGAAGGTGTAACCTTCAGCAGCAGCCATGAGGACGTCGCTTCGGTGAGCGAACAGGGCGTAGTGACTGCGCTGGCCGAAGGGAAGACGGTGATATCGGCCGCTTACGGATCGTTGTCGGCCGAGTATGAACTTACCGTTCAAGCGCCGGAGCAGCCGGGAGGGGGAGATGGTGACAACCCTGGCGGAGAAGACCCGGGTAACGGCGGAGGAAATAACGGTGGGAATTCAGGCAATAGTGGAGGAGGTTCTTCTATACCGGTGCAGCCGCCGGTGACTCCGCCCGCCCAGCCGGATCCGAAGCCGGGCCAAGGCGGCAAATGGAAGCTGAACGCCGCGCAGCTGACGGCGATTCTGGCGAAAGGCGGAGCCGAATTGGACACAGATCAGCCGTTCAATGAGCTGATTCTGCCGGGCAGCGCCGCCTCGCTGCTCCAGGGACAGCCGCTGACGGTGAACGCGGCTGACCTGAAGCTGACGCTGCCCGCAGGCGTCCTGCAGGCGGCCAGCGGTCAGGTGCCCGCCGATCAGCTCGAAGACAGCACGATTCGGCTGGCGGCATCCCGCGCCTCGGAGACGGAGGCCGCAGAGCGGGTGGCGAAGGCCGGGCAGGCGGAAGGCGCGGTGCTCCGCGCAGGAAGCAGCCTCTTTACCCTCAACCTGAGCCTCATATCGAAGGATGGCCAGGTTCACCCGATCACGGCGCTGCAGCAGCCGATAACGCTGGAGCTCCCCGTCGCTTCGGGGCTGGATGCCAAGCTGACCGGGCTGTATGGCCTGAACAGCCAAGGCGTGCTCACGTATATCGGCGGAACGGCCGCAGGCGGCAAGCTGATTGCCGAAGTGAGCTCGCTGGATGGTGCTTACGCCGTTCTGGAATACGCCAAAAGCTTCGCCGATACGAGCGGGCACTGGGCTTCCGGCGTGATCCGGGAGCTGGCGGCGAAGCATCTCATTGACGGCGTCGGCGGCGGCAGCTTCGCACCGGATCAGCCGGTGACCCGCGCCGAAATGGCGGCGATGCTGGTCCGCCTGCTGCACCTGAAGGGCGACGGCAGCGCGCCCTTCAGCGATGTGCCTTCCGCGGCATGGTACGCGGAAGCCGTCTCTGCCGCCGCCAAGGCGGGCATCGTCCAAGGCGTCAGCGGCGCAAGCTTCGCGCCGGACGCCTTGATCAAGCGCCAGGAAGCGGCGGCCATGATCGTCCGCGCCTACCGGGCCGCGGGCGGAACTGCCGCAGCCGGCGGGGAAACGGCGCCGTTTACGGACGTCGCCGGTTCGCCGGCCTGGGCGCAGGAAGCCGTCCGGTCTGCGTACGCCGCCGGACTGATTCAAGGGCAGGGGCCTAGCCGGTTTCATCCGGACGGCCAGGCCACCCGGGCCGAAACGGCCCAGATCCTGTATAACGTCCTGGCCAAGCTGGGGCAGGCGGGGAAATAAACGAAGGTAACGATCCGGTAATTTACGATCCACCCAGTTAGAAGATCCAACAACTAGAAGACCGGCGGGGAACAGCTTGGTGAGCTGACCCTTCCGGTCTCTTTTGCCATCATCCGTATGATATGCTGGCGGAACACTTTCATTGCGCGTTCATTCCCTTGATCCGTGCTCAGTTCCGTGAAGCTTATTGCCAATTTAGTCCATATACATCATTTTTTAAGGAAGCGGAGAAAGATTCTGCTTCTTTTTTGGTGTCCAGATGTGGTATCGTTATGTATTACGACATAAAAGAACGGCTTGTGGTAACTTGGATGAAAAGTACACAGGTTTCGTGATTAAAGAATACAGGTTTAAAGTAAAAGGAGCATATATGAACTTTAAAGATTTGAAGCTTGACCCGAATATTTTAAAAGCGCTGGCCAAACAGAACTATACCGAGCCGACGCCGATTCAGGCACAATCCATTCCTGCTGTGCTGGCCGGACGGGATCTCTTGGGCTGCGCCCAGACGGGAACCGGCAAGACCGCTGCATTTTCCCTGCCCATCATACAGTTGTTGAGCCGGGAGCCCCGCAAACCGGGGGCGGGCCGCAGAGTCCGGGCGCTTATTTTGACGCCGACGAGAGAGCTGGCCATTCAGATTATGGATAACGTGAAGGCGTACAGCCAGTTTACCGATTTGCGTGCGGTGGTCATTGTCGGCGGCGTTCCGCAAAAGCCGCAGGAACGGGCACTGCAGCAGGGCGCGGATATCGTGATCGCCACGCCAGGCCGGCTCATCGACCTGATCCATCAGAAGCATATCGATTTGCAGCATATTCAAATGCTCGTGCTGGATGAAGCCGACCGGATGCTAGACATGGGCTTTATCCATGATGTGAAGCGGATCATCGCCGTCATGCCGAAGCGGAAGCAGACGCTGTTCTTTTCGGCGACGATGCCTCCGGAAATCAACGGCTTGATCCAAACGCTGCTCGTCAACCCGGTAAAAGTGGAAGTGACGCCGGTCTCCTCAACGGCCGAGCGGATCGAGCAGTCGGTTTATTTGCTGGCGGCAGGAAGCAAACTGCAGATGCTCAACCAGCTGCTGCAGGATCCGACGATCGAGTCGGCCCTGGTGTTTACCCGCACCAAACGGGGAGCCGACCGGGTGGCTCGCGCGCTGAAGAAAGCGAATATTACGGCGGAGGCGATACATGGCGACAAATCGCAAAACAGCCGGCAGAACGCTCTGAACCATTTCAAAAACGGGACGACGCGCATTTTGGTGGCGACCGACATTGCTGCCAGGGGGATCGATATTGACGAGCTTCCGTATGTCATTAACTTTAATCTGCCGAATATCCCGGAGACGTACGTTCACCGTATCGGCCGCACGGGCCGGGCGGGGATGAGCGGGTCAGCAATCTCT
Organism: Paenibacillus favisporus; assembly: GCF_040545415.1. Lineage (NCBI taxonomy): Bacteria > Bacillati > Bacillota > Bacilli > Caryophanales > Paenibacillaceae > Paenibacillus > Paenibacillus favisporus. The sequence goes on from NZ_JBEPLV010000006.1 coordinate 334,016, forward strand.
TTCTGTGAAGCAGACGAGCTGCCGTACCTGAAGGACATCGAGAAGCTGATCGGCAAGGCCATTCCCGAAGTGAAGGGGCATGACTATCCGATGGAGCCCCAAACGGCAGCGGCAAATCGCCCATTGGGGAATTCCACGGCAAACCGGCCGGGTAAGACGCAAGCTGGCCATTCCCGCAAGCCGCAGGCTGGAGATGCTCGTAAAGGGCGGACGGAAGATGGGCAGCAGCGGGGCAAACCGAAGCAGGATCGTGCCCCAAAGGCGGCGGTGAGCGGTGCCCGCAAACCTGATCGGAACGCGAACAGCAGCCTGAAGCGTGATGCGGGAGGCCATTCGAAGGGAAATGCGAACGACAAGTCCAAGGGCCATGGAAATGGAAATTCCAACGGACGCACGAACCGCAGACCGAAACCAAGCGGGGCGGACCCTAGAAATAAGGTAAGTTCGTCTCATTAACATGGAGATTAGACGTTTTACGCTTTGACCGCAGATGATCTGTGATCAGTGACCCACAGGAAGGACACGTTGCCCGTGACCCTCCTGTGGGTCATTTGTATTTTCCATAAAAGAAGGAGTCTGAGGGAGGGGTTCAGTGGACGGGGCGCTGCAGCTGCTCTTCATGGTGGATGATTGGAGGATAACAGCACTGTGGCTTTAAGTTTGTTCTATCATGGCTGCTCCTGTAAATGAGCGTAATACTGCTGCTCGGTGCCGACATAGAACGCATTGATCGTTTTTTCTTCTTTCGTACCGTCCGGACGCGGGATCGTATCTGTGCCCATGTGCTGGCCTTGAATCATTCCCATCCCCACTTCAGTCCGTTGACCTTGATCATCTGCATAAAAAAATGTCATCCCGCCGGCTGTAGGTGCGCTTGACGTCTTCAAAACTCCGTTTTTCGGAATGTGGTTTACAATGGCGTCTCCCTCTTTCGGGAGCTCGGGATAACCCTTTTGATTGTAAATGACCGCTACCCATCCTGTGTACCCGGCCGGCAGTACATAAGTATGATTTTCCTGCCCATTCAGACCCCTTGTCCCAATCACAACGGCAGCAACCACAATGACGGCAAACACGGCAATGAATACCTTATATGCTCTAATCAGACCTTTCAAATCTTCACCGCCTTTGATTGTTCATTAAGGTACTTACATTATATTACAACAGATTTCCATAATGATCCTCCACATTTTGTGCTTACCAAATCATGCAGTTCATCTATCGATTTCCTCTAAAAATTCCTCAAAAAACATTATAATGATGCTAAGAGAACATTTTGGAGAATGCCCGGCTATCCATTCCTCAAAGACGAAGAACACGATACTGCTGGAAGCTTCGAACTTGGCAGCCGGAGGAAATAGGATAAGTTTAGCGGATATAGAAAGGGTGCAGGGATGATGATGAACCAAGAGGATTTGCTTGCCCGCCAAAAGCAGCTGCAAGTTGAAGCGGGTTCGGTTGCTGAAGAATTGAACCTGATGCCATTGCTGGCAGCAGCCGGTAAGCCCGTAATCGTAGGGAGCGCTGCGCTAGGTTTAATGGCTTGGAGGGACCTGGATGTGACGGTGGTCTGCTCCAAACTGGATATGGCTGTGGTCTCTGGAATTGCTTTGCAGCTGATGTCCAATCCGGGAGTACGGGAGATGAAATTTATTAACGATACGGGCCAATGGAACACTGATCCGGCTTACCCAGACGGTTATTTTCTTGGATTGACCTACGGGTCCGCAAACGGTCACCGGTGGGAGCTGGATATCTGGTTTGTAGACGAGCCTGACAAACAGCCCGATTTGCTGCATATTCAAACGATGCCTGCACGCCTTACTCCTGCCAAGACCGCTGCTATTTTAAGCATCAAAACCGAATGGGCAAAGCGGGCCGAATATGGGAATCAAGTGAAAAGCTTCGATATTTATTCGGCCGTATTGGATGATAATGTGGGTACCCCCGCCGAATTCCAGCAATGGCTGCAGAGCCGCAGCGATGATCTTCATTAAAAAACTGAGAGCTCATGCACACAAAGATAATCCATTTTTATCCTCCCGAAACTCTGGCGTGGCGTGAATGCATGTGCCATAATATGTAAAATAAAGTGACGATATCGATTCAAGGGAGGATGCGAAATGTTCGATCTCTCAACTTTAATTACGTATGTTCTCGTTGTGCTGGGGTTGTTTGTGATTCCGGGGCCGGCGGTTCTCCTTACCGTTAGCCGTACCCTTCAGAATGGGCGGAAAGGAGGCATTATGACAGGGCTGGGCATTGCAACAGGAGATTTCCTGCATACGTTGTTTGCTGCGGTGGGACTTTCGGCCATATTGATGACCTCATCGCTCGCTTTCAACTTCGTTAAATTTGCCGGAGCGGCTTACTTGCTGTATTTGGGAATCCGCGCAATGCTAAGTAAGGAACCGGAACTGAAAACGCCAAAAGTCGAATCGGCAGGAGCTTTAAAATCCTATGCTTCAGCGACAATGGCGGAAGTTCTCAACCCTAAAACAGCACTATTCTTCCTGGCGTTCCTGCCGCAATTTGTGAACTCAGGGCATGGGAATACGATAGGGCAGTTTTTGATCCTCGGACTCATTTTTGTGGTTTTAAGTGCACTGTATACAACCATAATTGTATTAAGTGTGTCTGCTCTCGGAAGGATGGTACGTCGGACGGCATGGATCCGTCGTTTGGGCCGATTTAGCGGCAAAGTTGTAGGAGCGCTGTATATCGGACTAGGTTTAAAGGTCGCATTCCAAAGGCAGTAACGAACCTATTGCCCGCTAACTGCATACACTATAGATGGGGGATATGGCGGCAGGTGGCTTCTCATCCATGTAATCGGTCGTTTGCGAAATGGTCGTTGGCGGATTTGACATTCCCAACTGTGTTTAGTATCATTACAGTATATTCATTTTGTGATTTTTCTGGTTACAGTTTGTATATACTTAAAGATGGGCGGTGGAATGATGAGATTCGAAGTTAGCGATTGGGTCCAAGGGAAGACGGTAGACGGTGAGTTTATTCACGGATACATTGAGACGGTGGACGCTCAGAAAGGCATCGCGAGAGTACGCGTCGTTCAGTCCGACAACGAGGAAGCGGTTGGACGCGTGATCGGTGTACGTGAATCCTGGCTGAGATCGCTGCCGGTCAACCCGCTTGCAGATAAGAACAACGTCGAAAGCCTGATTGACATGGCACTGGCCACCTATGACGAAGCCTGGTTTAACGAATTGACAGACCGCCTGAACGGTACCAAGCGCAAGAACAGCAAGAATGGCGATGGAATCCGGTTGAACGGCCGGCCCAACAACCGTCTCGGTCTGTTCGAGAAAAAGTAAACGGCAGGCCTCGGCAGAGGCACCTTATACCATACAACAGCATGATAAATGCGCAACCTCCGCTTTTCCGTCACAAGGAGAGGAGTGTAAGCGCAAAAAAACGGCAGGGATTCAGCTTACAGCTGACCTGCCGTTTTCCATTATCATTCGCCATTCCCCCATTTCTGCTTGGCCAAAAAGTGTGAGATTCCTTCTGAGATATCGCCGGGTGCTTCTAATGGAGAAAGGTGGCCGGTCTGGGGAATGATGTGCAGCTCTGCATGTGGTATGCGCGGCAGCAGCTCGCTTTTTAGTGTTTCCAACCGGTCTACCGGGTCAGATTCTCCGGCGAGCACAAGGGTGGGAACATGGATATTTTTCACTTCTGCGGATATATCCTCAAGCATTGCAGCTTCAGGCCATGCCGCACGGGCTAAAGGTGCGCTCCGTTGCATATCCTCAAGCACCATTTCGCGGATATGCTCTTCAAGAGGAAGCAGGGCGATATTGCCCAAAGCGATTTCTGCTCCTTCACGCGAATCATAAAAATGAACCATGGCATTTCTCATGTCTTGCGGCATATCTTGAGGTGTCGGGGGAGATGGTGCAACTAAGACCAAAGCTTCTAAACCGGCCGGATGACGTGAAGCCAACAATTGTGCCGTTTTAGCGCCCATGGAATGACCGACAAGCACATAACGCTTCAAGCCAAGCGCTTGAATAAGCGCATGTGCGTCATCGGCAAGATCCTGAAGGGTATAAGATGAAGCTGACTTATCTGAGTCTCCCCATCCGCGGTGGTCATAAGTTATACAAAGGTAATCCTCCTTGAGAACATCAACCATTTTCGTCCAGGTTCGTGCGGACCCGCCGTAAAAGTGCAAAAACACAAGTGCCGTATCTCCTTGTCCCTGCTGCTCTACATGAAGTTCGACGCCGTTAACATGATAATTCATACGATCCACTCCAATTAATAGTATCAGTAACAGTTACTGTTACATATACTAAAATAACGATCCATCCTTAAGAAGTCAAGTTGATGCTTTAATTCATTATTATAAGTTTGATTTGCTTTTCAAAAATCAATACACTAAACATAAGCTTTAATCGGAAAGAAGGACCTTGCAAAAATGGGAAATCGAAGCCAGCAGTTCTCTGTAGCGGTTCATATTTTATGCTTTCTTGAATTTAATAAAAAAGGCCGGACCACGTCCGAATTGCTTGCCATGAGTGTAAACGCCAATCCGGCGGTGATTAGAAGAATCATGAGAAAGCTTACGAAAGGCGGTCTTATTACATCGACTCTTGGAACGAATGCCGCGATAAGCCTGGCCCAAAAGGCGGATCAAATCACACTGCTGGATGTATACCGAGCTACGATGGAAGATAACCAGGAGATTTTTATGATTCATCGGGATACCAACCCGACTTGTCCGGTAGGAAGTAAAATGCCGTACTTATTAGACGGAGTTTATTCGAAAGTCCAATCGACGATGGAGAACGAATTGTCAGGCATTACGATTGATTCTATGGTGAAGAGTGGAATCGTGGAAATTAAAGGTTAACATGAAAATGACCGGATATCCTTACTTAAGGAATCCGGTCATTCCGTTATTTTGAGCAGTGGACGGCATGCTTATGGAGAACCCTATTGTTATCCTTTCAAACCGGTGGTGCTGATGCCCTCGACAATGTATTTTTGGAAAATGAAAAACACAATGACGACTGGCAGAAGCGATAGTGTGGCCATAGCGAACATGCCGCCCCAGTTGTTCAGCGATTCGCCGTCGAGGAACAGCTTCAGCGCAAGGGAGACCGGGAATTTATCCGGGCTGTTTAAATAGATGAGCGGGTTGATGAAATCGTCCCATCTCCAGTAAAAAGAGAAGATCGCGCTGGTGATCAAGGCCGGTCCGATGAGCGGCAGGACCACCCGGTAGAACACGCCGTATTTGCTGCAGCCGTCGATTTTCGCCGCTTCGTCCAGCTCGCCCGGAATGGTGCGGATAAACTGCATGATCAGAAAGATGAAAAACGGCGTGCCGAAGAAATGCGGGACGATCAGCGGTTTGAAGGACGAGAGCCAGCCGAACTTGGCGAACATGACGTACTGCGGCACGATGACGACGTCCTGCGGCAGCATCATCGTGGCCATCATGGCGGCGAACCAGAACTTCTGGCCGATAAATTTCGTCCGCGCCAGGCCGAAGGCTACGAGAGCCGATGAGGCGACGGCGCCGACCGTTGACAGAACGACGATAATAAACGAATTTTTGAAGAAGGTCGCAAACGTCGTCCCGCCGAATCCCTTGAAGCCCGAGACGTAGTTGGCGAATTCCAGCCGGCTTGGAATGAGGCTGTAGGCGGTCGAGAAAATTTCGTCGTTCGGCTTCAGGGAGCTGGCCGCCAGCCATAGAATCGGATAGATCATGAACAGGGCGAAGATGCCGACCAGCACATGGTACAAAACGCGGTTGGGTGTGGACATAGTCATGGCCGTTAGTCTCCCTTCGTCTCGTAGTGAACCCAGCGGGTCGAGGATTTGAAGATGAGCAGGGTCAGAAATCCGACGATAAGCAGCATCACCCAGGCGAGTGCCGAAGCGTAGCCCATCTCAAAGTGCGAGAACGCCTTGCGGTACAGGTACAGCGAATAGAGCAGCGTCTGATCGAGCGGACCGCCTTCCCCGCGGGAAATGATGTAGGCCGGCGTAAACGTCATAAATGCCGAGATCGTCTGCAGCGTCAGGTTAAACAGGATGATCGGGCTCAGCATCGGCAGCGTGATGTTGAAGAACCGCCGGATGGCATTGGCGCCGTCCACGCCCGCTGCCTCATAGTAGTCTTTCGGTATATTTTTCAGCCCCGCCAGGAAAATGATCATCGACGAGCCGAACTGCCACGTGGACAGGGCGATCAAGGTCCACACCGCGGTGCTCGGATTGCCGATCCACGAGGTCGAGGTGTGGATGCCGATCAGGTTCAGAAAGGAATTCACCAGCCCCTGATCCCCGAAGATCTGCTGCCACATGATCGACACCGCGACGCTGCCGCCGATCAGGGACGGCAGGTAGAAGGCGGAGCGGTACAGGCCCACGGCTTTCGTGGCCACGTTCAGGATCATGGCGACGAACAGGGCGAAGAGCAGACGGAGCGGCACGCTGGCCAGCACATACGTAAAGGTGACCTGAAACGATTTGCCGATTTTGTCGTCTTCCATGAACATCCGCTTGTAGTTGTCCAGGCCGAGCCAGTTCGGCGCCTCCATCAGGTTGTAGTCGGTGAAGGAATAATACAGCGAAGACAGCACCGGATATAGCGTAAAGATCAGAAAGCCCAGCACGAACGGAGACGTGAACACGTAACCGGTGAGGTGCTCGTTATCCCGCAGCCTTTTCATTATCGTCAACCCCTAAGCTTACAAAATTGGATACGTACGGTATTGTGAGCGAAAGTAGCCTACCTTTGAAGAAACCACTGCTTTTCCTCTGTAACTAGAGAGTTTATAGGGCACGTTCTCTCACCTAAGCCAAAAGGAAGGAGCCGAACCCGACCGGGGCCCGGCTCCTTTCCGTATGAGGATTCCCCTTCAGGTTATTTCTGGCTGCGGGCCAGGATGGCATTGGCCTCTTTGCGGAACTCCGCCGCCGCCTGGTCGATCGGAATTTTCTTGAACAGAATCTTTTCGCTCAAATCCCGCAGAAGCTTCTCGACTTCCACCGATCCGATCGGGTTCGGCGGGTCAGCGGGGCTGCTGTTCGATTCGGCCCAAGTGACATAATCAAAGATTTTCGCTTCGTTCTCGGTCAGGATCGGCTTCAGCGCATCCTTCACTTTGGAGGATACCGGCACCCCGCGTTCGCCCTTGATCAGCTTGTTCGCTTCGATATCGTTGATGAAGAAGCTGATGAACTTGGCCGCTTCCTCCTTCTGCTTGGACGATTCCGCGATGGAGAAGTACATGGAAGGCTTCAGGAACAGCCCTTCCTTCGTGCCTGGACCCGGCATCGGATTCAGCTCGAGCGGACGGTCCTTGACCAGATTCGCCACCGCAAGGAACTGGTTGGACCAGCCGATGCCGGAGATGGAGTGGCCGAGAACGATTTCGTCCTCTTCGGCGACGCCCTTCTTCTGTGCTTCTTTGTCGAGGGAGAGGATATAGCCCTTGTCATACCATTGCTGATATCGCGTGAAATAATCGATAAAAGCCTGGTCGTCGGCATAGCCGATCGTTTTGCCGTCGTCGCTGTACATTTTCTGGCCGATCGTTCTCAGGTAATACGGGAAGAACACCTCGTGATGATAGGCGAATCCGCCGATCTGGAAGCCTTTGGCCTTGGCTTGCTCCCCAAGCTTGCCCATATCGTCCCAGGTCCAGTCTTTGGACGGGATGTCGATGCCGTTCTTCTTCATCGTCTCGATGTCGAAGGTCGTCTGCAGGGCGTTGACCCCGAGGTTCATGGCGACGAGCTTGCCGTCGACCTCGCCGCCCTTCAGGGCGTTCTCGCTGACGTCGGCGACATTCAGCGTACCGCTGTCGGTAAAGGGCTTCAGGTCGGCGAGCTGGTTGCGGCTGGCGTACTGGCTCAAATACGAAATGTCCATCTGGATGATGTCCGGCAGCCCGCCGGCGACGGCTTGCGGCGCGAGCTTCTTCCAGTAGTCGTCGAACGGCGCGTATTCGGGCTCGATCGTGACGTTTGGATGCTGCTTCTCGTACATTTCGATCACTTTCAGGGTGTAATCATGTCTGGATTGGCCTCCCCACCAGGCGATGCGAAGCTTGACCGGATCTTTGCTCTCGCCGGCCGATGTAGTCGTCGCAGGCGCGGCGTCGCCTCCGCTGGCCGATTTGTCGCTGCTGCCCCCGGCGGAACAGCCGATCAGGCCGGTGATTAAGGAAAAAAGAAGAACGGCGCTTAACGCTTTTCTCATGTCATTTCCTCCCCCATAGGATTAACGGTAGATTGGTGTGCTTTATCTGATACTGCTTACATTTCCAATTATCAATGCTTGCGGCGATCTGGGTAAGGAAAAAAACCGACCTGTTTGTTTAAAAAGCAGAGATGCCGCCCGTCAGCTTCCGGATATACTCCGACGGCGTGCAGCCCATCTGTTTTTTGAACACCTGGCTGAAATACTGCGGGTTGTCGCCGAAGCCGAGCTGCTCGGCCATCTCGAATATTTTGGCATCGGGGTTTTCGGCCATCAGCTCGGTCGCCCGCTGGATGCGGATGCGCATGACGTAGTTGGAGAACTTCTCGCCGGTCTCCTTTTTGAACAGCTTGCCTAGATAGTCGGCGTTCATGTACAGCATTTCGTGCGCGACGAGGTTCAGCGACAGGGAGGCGTTGCCGATCTGCTCCTCTACGATGTCAATCACCTTCCGCACGATGGCGTTGTATTTAAACGCATTCCGTTCGTAGTTGCGCCCGGTCATTTCCCGGACCGTCTCCTCGAGGAACGACTGAATCGCCTGCAGCGAGCCCATGTCGGCGATCTCGGAGATCCGCTTGTAGGCCTCCGCCATCCGTTCCGGTCTGTCCAGACGCACCAGCGCGGCATACATCGAAATCGCGTACGACTTCGTCATTTCGATGCTGAGCTGGGCCCGCTTGAGCTCGGCGATGAATTCGGCCAGGGCGAGCGCCGCCTCCTCGCGGTCACCCGAACGCACGGGCAGCATCAGGCGCTCTTCGTCAAAGGCGAACTCGCTGACGCCGCCGTCGGGCACAAACGTGTCCTTCCGCGTAATGATTCCGCTTTCGTCCAGATAGAAGCGGTAGTTCAGGCACTGCAGCGTTTCGCGGTACAGCTTCCGCGCGGACGTAATCGGGCCGGGATCGCTGACGGCGACGGTCACGTTCATTTTGTAATAGAGCCGGAAGGTGCGGCGGATGTCCTGCAGCCGGCTGTGGAGAAGCTTCTGGTCCTCCGGGTCGGAAATAAGGATCAGCGCGTGGTCGCCCAGCGTCGTGCTCATCAACGCCGTTTGCAGCAGGTCCTCGGCGATATTTTTCACGGCAAATTGGTGTTCGTAATCGGCTTCGCCCTCAATATGGCAGAGCAGCAGCCGGACGGGGCGCCCGAAGTCGCAGGGAAGCAGGCTGCGGTATTCCTCGAGATCCCGCCGTCCGTAGGTTTTATTGGTCACGAACTCGCGGAGCACCTGTTCTTTGACGTGGGGGATGACTTTCTCGAAGCGCCGTTTCATGTCCAGGGTAAAAGCCTCCCGCCGGCGTTCCTGATCCAGCTCGGCCGTCACTTCCTTCAGCGAATCAGCGATTTTGGTCTCGTCGGTCGGCTTAAGGAGGTAGTGCTTGACCCCGTACTGCATGGCCCGGTTGGCGTATTCGAACTCCCCGAATCCGGACAGCAGCACAAATTTGACGTTCGGGTGGGTGGCATAGGTTTGGGCGACGAGCCCAAGCCCGTCGAGTCCGGGCATCCGGATGTCGCTGATGACGATGTCCGGCGGATCGGCTGCGATCAGGTCGTAAGCCTGCAATCCGTTCTGGGCCGTTCCCGTCAGCTCAGTCCCAAAGGCCTGCCAGTCAACCATTTGCGAAATACCGTCCAATATGATGCGTTCATCATCTACCAAGAGCACTTTATACATGCTCGGATCCCTCCATTTCTTTCGGTAACCTGATATGAATGCGGGTCCCCTGACCAGGAGCGCTGTCGATGAATAGCCCGTAATTCTCACCGAACGCAAAGCGGATCCGCTCGTCGATGTTAAGCAGGCCGATGCCGTTCCCCGCCGTGGTCAGCCTGCCTTCCCGCAGCAGCTCAAGCGTATCTGACGCCATGCCCGGGCCGTCGTCTTCGACGATGAGGATAAACGCGTCCGCTTCCTCCCGGCTGGTCAAGGAAATGGTGCACGTGCCGACGGAAGGCTCCAGCGCATAGTGAATCGCGTTTTCGAGCAGGGGCTGGAGCGTCAGCTTCGGAATTTTCCGGAAGTGCTCCCGTTCGGGAACGTCCATGTGGAAGGACAGGCGTTCTTCAAACCGGAATTTCTGGATCGTAATGTAATGCTGCACCATTTCCAGCTCCTCCTTCAGCGTCAGGATCGGCTCCTTCAGGCTGACCGAATTGCGGAGCAGAAACGCCAGCGCCTGCACCATTTGCGAAATTTGCGTCTGCTTGTTGATTTTGGCCATCCAGTTGATGGACTCCAGCGTGTTGTACAGAAAATGAGGGTTGATCTGCGCCTGCAGCGCCTTGAACTCGGTCTCCTTGATCAGGAGGCGGCTGGCGTAATTTTCGGTGATCAGATCGTTGATCCTCTCCACCATAAGGCGGAACGTCCGGTGCAGCAGGCCGAGTTCGTCCATCGCGGGCGGCTCCTGGTCGCCGGCAAGGATGTTCGCTTCGGCGAAGTTCCCCTTCTCTGCGAGCTTCATGCGGACGATCAGATTCTCGATCGGGCGGGTCAGCCCCCGGGAGAAGCGGATGCCCCACAGAATGGCGAAGGCAAATATCAGAATGAAGACGCCGATAACGATTTCCTTGATCAGGACGATCTGCCGGAAAATTTGGTTGAACGGGGTTACGTTCAGGTAGGTCCACCCGGTGGCGGAAGAACGGTTATAGGCGACAAAATACGTTTTTCCCTGAACTTCTTTGATAAAATATCCGGTCTCGGATGTGATGGAGCTCTGGATGAGGGCGGGATCGAAATGCGGCTGCGAGGGATAAATGACGTCCGGCCCGGAGGTGACGATGAGGTCGCCTTCCCCCGCGCCAAGCTCGTGCACGATCCGCTCCATGTTGATCCGCATGAAAATGGTGCCGATATCCTGCAGGTCGAACATGGTGCCCGAGTAGGAACGGACTTGACGGGTCAGGATCAGGGCCGGATCGGATGCGTCGGGGAAGGTCCAGCGCGCCTGGCCTTCGGCGTTGTCTGCCAGCCTGAGGATCACGTCCCGCTTTCCGGCCTGGATGGGAACCAGGCTGCCTACATCCTGCTGTGCTCCGGCCGCATCGACCATGTGGATCGAGTAGAGGGAGGGCTCGGACCCGACATAGGTGAGGAGCCTGTCAACCATGTGCTTGCGCAGGGTCAGGCGATCGTAATCGGAGTCGCTTTGAGCGATGGATTTGAGCTGGGACTGGATCTGCGTGTCGGTGATGATGTTGAAGGACAGCTGCTCGAGGCGTTCGAGCTCTTTTTCGATCGCAGAAGACGACAGGTACAGCACGCGGGAGGACTTCACGTACAGCTGCTCGTCGTACACCGAGAAGGCGTACTGCTGCACAATCAGGGCAAAGGCAAAGGTCATGGCAACGATAAATGCGATCAGAATGGACAGCTTGTTCTTGATTTTCATATGCCTGAATCGGCTCTTCCAAGTCTGCACGGCTACTCCCTCCGCCCGCCTAGGCGGGATTTTTGTACAACATTATGTCATCGCTTTGGAAACGCTGTCAACAGGCAGGAGAGGCCTAGGACCGGGACCTAGGGACGATTCGGAGACCTTTGGGATGTCGGTATTGGGATGGCCGGATGTCGTGATTTTGCATGTTTTATCAGACCGAATCCTAATGTGGGATCCTCTGCAGAAACCGCCTTTTTCTATGTAAAAAAGGTGGGAAACTTTTTAAAATGGGGGCTTGCAAATATGTCGATCCGACATATAATATATATCGAAACGACATATTTAACGGAGGTGAGAGGGGTGTACGAATTATTCGTTCTGGGCGAACTGATGACAGGTGAGAAGCACGGATATATGCTCCAGGACGTCTTGAATAACGCGGTGGGGCTTGGCCGTAAGATTAGCTCCGGCACGCTGTACCCGCTTCTGTCGCGGATGACGGAGGCCGGCTGGATTCATCTGCGGATCGAAGAAGAGACGAAGGGCGGGCGAACCCGGAAAATATACGCGATTACCGATGCCGGCCGGGAGCGGTTCGAAGAGCTGATGAAGGAGACGCTTGAGCCGAACCCGGAAGCAGAGGCCGCGCTGATTTTCCGGTTCAAAATGGTGTATTTCGGCTACGTGACCAAGGAGGTCCGCCTGGCCTGTCTGGAGGATTACCTGCAGATCATCCGAAGAAGCCGGGAGTATGTGTCCCGATTTGAGGCGTACCTGCAATCGCAGCAGCCGGAACCCGCCAAGCAGAGGAACCAGCTGCTCCGGATGTTTGATTACCGCAAACGGCTGGGGGAGGCGGATGAAGCCTGGATCACAGCAGAGATCGAGCGGATCCAAGCCGAGGAAGATTGATGAAAATGTCGTGAAAGATGACGATCAGGAATATCGCCACAGGGATTGAACCAGCACTATGATTCCAGAAGATTTGGAGCGCATGAAACCACTTTAATTTATGGTTAGGGAGGAATTCATCCATGGAAAGGCTCTGGACGAGGTCTTTTATTCAAATCACGGCCGGCATGCTGGTGCTCTTTACCGGGTTTTATCTGCTGCTGCCGACTATGCCGCTCTTTATCAAGGAGATGGGCGGGGACGAATCCCAAGTCGGGCTCGTAACCGGCGTATTCACGCTGAGCGCCGTCCTGTTTCGTCCCATTGTCGGTGGGCTGCTCGACCGTTACGGTCGAAGGCCCTTTATGATTTGGGGATTGCTCTTCTTTGTATTATCCATGTATCTGTATGACTGGGTTGGCGGGATCGCCGTTCTTCTCGGACTGCGGATTCTTCATGGAGCCAGCTGGGCGCTCTCTACCACGGCAGTTAGCACATCGGTCACCGACATCATTCCCGTCCAGCGGCGCGGTGAAGGCATGGGCTGGTTTGGCCTGGCGATGACGATCGCCATGGCGGTCGGACCGATGCTCGGGACCTGGGTGCACCAGAGCGGCTCATTTCACGATTTGTTTCTGCTGGCGACCGGCTTGTCCGCCGCGGCCTTCATTCTCGTCTTTCTGACCCGGATTCCGTTTCAGGTCAAGGCGGAGCGGCGGAAAATCGTCTTTTTCGAAAAATCGGTGCTTCCCGTCACCTCGTCGCTGTTTTTCCTGTCGGCGGCTTACGGCGGGATCACAACGTTTCTGCCGCTCTTTGCCGAATCGGTCCGGGTGAACGCCGGCACCTTCTTTCTCGTCTACGCCCTGGCGCTGACGCTGGCGCGGCCGGTGGCCGGCAAGCTGGCCGACAGGCTCGGCGAAGCTTACGTGATCGTGCCGGCGCTGGCCGTTACGGCGGCGGGGCTGCTCGTCCTTGCCTTCGCCGGTGGGCTTGCCGGCGTCATCACCGCCGCCGTGCTGTATGGCATCGGCTTCGGCTCGGCTCAGCCGGCCATGCAGGCGGTGAACCTGCGGCTTGCCGATCCGGAGCGGCGGGGCGCGGCCAGCGCTTCGTACATGACCGCCTTCGACCTCGGCATCGGCCTGGGTTCCATCCTGCTGGGCTGGGTGTCGCAGTATACGGGGTACAATACGCTGTTCGGCGTCTGTGCCGCATCCGTTGCCGTATCAGCGCTGATATTTTTGGCGTTCGTCCGCAAACCGCTGGCGAAGCGGCAGGTGGAGCAGGCGGCCGTGGAGTAATAAGAACGGTTTAGCAGCGCGCCCTGTTTTTTAACCAAAAACTAAGGAATATTGGATGTAATCGCTTCCCTGAGAGGTTTATAATGGAAAAAAGCCGCGTCTCCGTCTTATGGGCCTGGCTAAGGAGGCACGGCAAAACTTTTTTCGAAAAGAGGGATTCGAATGTCCAAAGGTCAGTTACAGTGGATTATTCCCGACGGGTACATTCCGCCGACGAGCAGCGGCCAGCTGGAAAGCCACGAATCGATTTGCGTGCTGAACTTAAGCGGAGAAGAAGTGACGGTGACGGTCAACGCTTTTTTCGAAGACCGGGAACCGCTCCTGGGCATGACGGCGACTGTTGGGGGGCAGCGGACGCATCATATCCGCACGGCCCATCTGAACGTGGAAGGGAAGTACATACCGAAAGGGGTTCCTTATGCCATGGAGGTCACCGGCAGCGCACCGATTTTTGTGCAGTACAGCCGGCTGGACTCTACGCAGGCCGAGAATGCGCTGATGAGCGTCATGGCCTATCCGGTGAAGGAGTAACGAGCTTCAGTTTTTTTGGCCCCTCAGGCCCTTTAGGTACCTCAATCCCTTTAGGGCCGGGCCTTTTCGGGCAGCATTAAAGCCTGCCGCACAGACGAATTGCGGATCATCCGCAGCTTTCCGCGGTATGGCTCTACAATCTGCATAATTTCCGGCTTTTCCTTTTTCGCGTGCCGGTAGTTCCATTGGTACATTTTGCGGAGCATGCTGAACGTTTGCTTGTAGTTTCCCTGCTCTAGCCCCAGCTTTTGCACGGTAAAACGCTTCAGTATGCGGTAATTGCGGACCCAGATCGGCGTATCGACGTAAACGATCAGGTCCGCATCCGCGAAGCTCCGCAGCACCCACTGATAATGGACGCCCTCGATAATCCACCGGTCCTGCTCGAGAATGCCGTTCAGGATGCGGTCTCTTTCCTCGAAGCTGTTCTTCACGTCCCCATGATCCGTGCGCCTCCACACCATATTATCCAATTCATAATAAGGGATGCCCAATTGGTCGGACAACGCTCTTGCCAAAGTCGATTTGCCGCTGCCGACCGAGCCGATAATGCGAATTTTGTCCGGTGTCTTCGCACTGTCCGGTCTATAAGCTGTCATGATCCTCGCCTCCCGTTAACGATAATTTCGATTCTCCGGAAGAGAGATCCTGCCTGATCAGTCCAACATTTCGATCCACCGGGTAACTAGGCCAGCTTCTATTCTTCTTCAGGAATTTGAACAATAATATAGTTCGGTTTTGCGTTATTTTGGTCCACTTCCGTTTCCTTGTAAACAACGTCGTTCCAATTGTCCTTATGAATCAAGCTATAGCCAGTCGATCCGATATGCGGCATCCAACGGAAGGCGGCGAATGTGGAGTCTTTAACGGAAGGCCGTTTTCCAATTTCGTTGGTTATCGTTCCGTATATAAAATAAAGCTGCTTTTGAGTACTTGCTGTATTGGTGATTAGACCTTGCCATTTCAAATAAGCGATATCATCGGAAATTTCAAAATAACTGATGGCATTGTTGTTTTTTTCGAAAAATTGATCGTGCACTTTTTTGGGAAAATAATACTGGATACTTGAAGTCTCGTAAGTGGGAGTATTTATTTTAGGCAGCAGTGACACTCTTGGAAGATTGATCGCTGCATTCCTTGCAACGCTTAACTCATCACTCGTGAGATCGCTGATCAAATATGAGCTTGCCTTTGTGATGAATGCTGTCTGAGTGGATGGATTCCAGGTAACAGAGCCGCCCATGGTTTCAGTGACAAAT
Source organism: Paenibacillus favisporus (assembly GCF_040545415.1). NCBI lineage: Bacteria > Bacillati > Bacillota > Bacilli > Caryophanales > Paenibacillaceae > Paenibacillus > Paenibacillus favisporus. The sequence goes on from NZ_JBEPLV010000006.1 coordinate 349,641, forward strand.
CGCAGGGGGATCATCGTTTTTCCATCATAGATAAACGGAGCCGTGTTCAACTTCACAGCTTTTCCGTTTTTCAGGGCGGTTGTTTTGTTGATGGTGAGCAACAGACGGGTATCCTTGCCTTTTGCGGTCACTTGTTTTGCAGCATGATTCCATTGGAAAGTTATATTATCTAACGCTTTAGCTTCAGTGAAGCTAATAAATATTTGGTTGTTTTTTATAAGGACATCTTGTGGTGCCAGATCTTGATTATTGATGATGACATGAGTTTCACTATTGGTTCTGGCTGCTGCTGTACTGATACTGTGATCCGGCAGCATGATAGCTGCTGCGCAGAGAAATGAAATCGAGGCCATGGTGATTTTCTTCATCATTCGTCCCTCCTGTTTAGATATTCCTATATATAGACGTCCTAAAAACGAGAAAGTATGACTTCATTACATCAACTAGCCCCCACAAAGACCGAGGTCATGGCCTCAACCAGCCCCCCATTTTCCAGTGCACTTACCAGAAAATTAACGGACAACCCATCGATCAGAGTGAATGATAATTCTACCCGCAAAACATCGCTTGACCTTCACATGATGTGAGGGTTTACACTTGCTTTAACAGATGGCTGCAAGGCCGATGAAAGGAGTGACGATGATGCATATCAGCGAGCTGTCCCGCGCGACGGGCGTCAGCCTGCGCTCACTGCGGTATTACGAGGAGAAGGAGCTGCTTCATCCCGTCCGGCTGGATAACGGATACCGGGAGTACAGCTTGTCCGATGTCGAGCGCGTCCGGATCATCCAGCTGTACTTCAGCCTTGGACTAAGCGCCAAAGAAATCAGCGATGCCTATCCGTGCGCCGGATCGGAGGAGGTTCGGCGGGAATGCTTGCCCGGAGCGATCCGGGTGGGGGAAGCCAAGCTGGCGGAGATTGGGGAGCGGATCGACACGCTTCGAAAAGCGGAAGACCATTTGCGGGAATGCCTAACCGTTTGGAGACGTCAATTGAAGGAAGGAGGCGATCACTGATGAGCAGCAAGCGGGTTGCACTGATCACCGGCGGGAATCGCGGGATCGGAAAGGAAATCGCCAGACAACTGGCGCAAAAAGGGCTGCATGTCATCATTGGCTGCAGGAGCAAAGAGAAGGGGCGGCAAGCCGTATTCGAGCTGCGTTCGGAGGGGCTTGAGCTGGAGGTCCAGGTGGTGGATCTGCAGGACCCGGGAAGCATCGATGCGATAGTGGATCGAATCCGGCAGGAACATGGCAGGCTGGACGTTCTCATTAACAACGCGGGCATCATTCTGGATCGAGGCGTATCTGTCCTGGACGTGGAGGAGGATGTGATGAAAGAAACGCTGGAGACCAACTTCTTCGGCGCGCTGCGCATGATCCAGGCGGTGGTGCCGTTGATGAAGGAGCAAGGGTACGGGCGGATCGTCAACATGTCGTCCGGTCTCGGTTCTTTTGAGGTGATGCAGGGTCTCCTCGGGCATAAGGGTTCTTCCTCCGCTTACCGGATATCCAAAACGATGCTGAATGCGCTGACGGTGCTGGTGGACCAGGATACCGCGGCATATGGCATTCAAACGAATGCAGTCTGCCCCGGCAGAGTGCGGACCGATATGGGCGGGACGGACGCTCCGCACTCGGTGGCGGAGGGGGCCGATACGGCCGTGTGGCTGGCCACTGCAGGAGAGGACGGCCCCAGCGGTGGATATTTCCGGGAACGGCGGGCTATTGCCTGGTGAACGGAAGACCGTTTCCCAAAAATGAATAGCCAGGGGTTAATCCCTGGCCTGCTTTGTAAGAAAGTACAAAAACCAAACGGCATGGTTTTGCTCATCGGCGGCTGCCCTGAGGAAGGCCTGCTTCACGGCCGGATCGGATGCCCGGTCGGCGGCTTCGTGGTAGAAGTCCACCGTGTTCTGTTCGTCCTTGAAGGCAAAGTGGAGGCCATCCCGGTAGACGGAGGGGCAGGGCTCATTGATGACAGGTGCCGGCTGTCTTCCGGTCAGGGACGTATACAGCCCGGCAAACGTTTGATAGTGTCTGATTTCGTCTTTACGGATCTCCGTGATCTGTGTGCGTTCTTCTTCGCTTGGCGCCGCAGCCGCCAGCCGTTCATAGCAGGCAATGGCGGAGTATTCTCCGTTGATGGCTTTCTCGAGATCGGCGATGGATGAGGCCGGAGCCCGATAGTCCCACGTATAGTAATACATCCTTGGTGTATCTCCCTTCGCAAATATAGGCTTTTCTTCACCCTATTCAGCTTCTTGGGCAAATGTCATTCATTTAGGAAAAAATCGTGGGGAGGGACAAAGATAAGCCGCCACCCATAAAATGGTTATTTTTTATTTTTGAAATACCCGTTGACACCCCATCCTGGAAGCGCTATTATAGACCCATCTTAATCAAGTTGTTGCACCAAAACGGGAACGTTCCCAAAATTTTCATCGGTTTTGATCCGGTCATTCGGCTTCCTGTTAGATCCTTTCTCGTCTACATGAACTCTGATGAAGCAAAGCGGGGAGAAGCATTTCCTTCATTTTGGGAACGTTCCCAAAATGAAGTTGGCGGCGGATGATTGGAGGACCGTGACGGAAACTTGTCAAGACGGGAACCTCATAGAGGCTGTATGGATAGCTCTAAGACGGGGGACAGACAACCAACTGCTAGTGCCGTGAATCCTTCCGGTAAAGAAATGGCAGCTCCTGCCAAACAAGTCCTTTTCTTGGACCTAGGCTGTCTGGTAAAATGGGAACGTTCCCAAAAATGGTATTCGTGCTGTATCTTGCCATCGATTCCGCATCAGCGGGATAGGCAAGTGAAGGGGCCGAAACATGGGAAACGATACATGGAGAGAGTGATAACAGTGGGTCCAACCATTCACGATGTCGCCAGATTGGCAGGAACAAGCAAAAGCACCGTGTCCCGTTACCTGAACGGGCAGCAGGTTAAAAAAGCAACGCAGGAAGCGCTGGATAAAGCCATCAAGGAGCTGAATTTCCACCGCAACGCCAACGCCCGCAGGCTGGTGCTTGACCGGACGAACAGCATCGCGGTCGTCGTCGACAACATTTCGAATATTTTCTATTCCGGCATCATCCGGGGCATTGAGGGAGTAGCCAATCTGAAGGGATACAATTGCACCTTCCTGAGCTGGACTTCCAACTATGCCGAAGAAATATCCTTTCTCAACCTTCTGTACGAAGGGCAGGTCGACGGAGTGATCCTGGTGAGCTTCCAAAAGCGCAAAGACGAAGACCTGGAGAGAATCAGGGATTCGCAGTATCCGATCGCGCTGATCGGGGATCACGGCGGCAAGGACGGCATCTTCGCGGTCGACGTGGACAATGCGGCGGGGGTCTATGATATCGTCGGATACTTGCACAGCCTGGGCCACCGGGAGATCGCATACATTTCCGGACCGCAGCATGCCGCAGCGAACCAGCACCGTTTTAACGGATATTTGCAGGCGATGGAAGCGCTTGGGTTAACCTACCGTCCGGAATGGGTGGTGGAGTCGGACTGGAGCAGCCAAGGCGGATATCAGGCCATGCAGCAGCTGCTGGAGCGCAAAGGCTTCTCGGCCGTTATCGGCTCCAACGACGAAGCGGCAACCGGGGCGCTGCGGGCCATCCAGGAGCACGGGCTGAACGTGCCCAAGCAGATGTCGGTTGTCGGGTATGACGACATTTCGATCTCCGAATGGGTGTACCCGTCGCTGACGACAGTGCGCCAGCCCTTTGAAGCCATCGGCCGAAAAGCGGCGGAAGGATTGTTTCAGCAAATTGAAGGCGTCCAGGACAAGAGCAAGGAAGCGATCCATCTGCTGAAGCCGAAGCTCATCGTCCGGGACTCTTGCGGAACCAAGTAAAGTGTAAAAAGGGGTGAATACGATGGGCTCCAAGGTCAACAGGTCATTTTACGGTTACATCTTTGTGGCGCCTTTCTTCATCGGCTTTGCCGTATTCGGGCTGATGCCGATTCTGTACACGCTCTACCTCAGCTTCATGAAATGGGACGGATTTTCAGATCCGGTCTATGTGGGGCTGGCGAATTACTCACGCCTGCTGCACGACAGCTTCTTTTATCAGACGATAGGCAACACGCTTATTATCTGGATTCTATCCAACGTTCCCCAGCTCATCTTGTCGGTGCTGCTCGCGCTGGTGCTGAACGAGCGTTTTATCCGGGGCAAGCATTTCTTCCGGGCGGTCTATTTCTTTCCTCACATCATTACGCCGGTCACGCTGGGGGTCATCTTCTCCCTCATGTTCGACTGGCAGACCGGGACGATCAACAAGCTGCTCATGAGTCTGGGGATCATTCACGATCCGGTCAACTGGTTTAACAGCCCATGGTGGTCCAGAATTATCGCATCAGGGGTCATCTGCTGGCAGTACTTCGGGTTTAACATGATCGTCTTTATCGCCGGACTTCAGGGCATTCCGAGAGAAGTGTATGAAGCCGCCGAAGTGGATGGGGCGACCAAAAAGCAGACGGCGATGCACATTACGCTGCCGCTGCTCCGCCCAGTATTCCTGTTTGTGTTCATTACGTCGGTCATCGGCGGTCTGCAGCTGTTTGATGCGCCGCTCATGCTCGGAGACGGGCCGGGCAACTCTTCAAGAACGATGGTCATGTACTTATATGAAACGGCTTTCAAAAACTTTGATTACAGCTACGGGGCGGCGGTCGCCTACGGAATATTCTTTGTGGTCATGTTCTTTACGGCCATTACGGCCAAAGCGTCGAAGCTGAAGGATTAAGGAGGTCCACCTTCATGGCTAAAATACTTACCCGAGGCATTCTGTACCTCTTTCTCATCGCCGTGGCGGCGACATGCCTGCTGCCCTTCTACAGCATGATCATAACGTCGACCCATGCCAACTCGGATATCGCGCGCAAGCTGCTGCTCATTCCGGGAGACCAGTTCCTCGACAACTATGCGAGGCTGAAGGACACGGTCAACATTTGGCGGGGCTTCGGGAACACCGTCCTGATCACCGTCACATCGACGATTATTAACGTGTATTTTGCGGCACTGGCCGGATACGGCTTCTCGAAATACAACTTTAAGTACAAAAACGTACTGTTCCTGTTTGTGCTCGGCACGATGATGATTCCGGGCCAGCTCGGCATTATCGGTTTTTTCAAGCTGATGGATTCGCTGAACATGCTGAACACGTACTGGCCGCTCATTTTGCCGTCGATCCACAACGCCTTCGGAATTTTCCTGATGCGGCAGTTCGCGGATTCCTCGGTGCCCACGGAAATCATTGAATCGGGACGGATGGACGGGTACGGTGAATGGCAGATTTTTAACCGGATCGTGCTGCCGATCATGAGTCCGGGGCTTGCGACGCTGGGGATCTTCGCTTTTATCGGCAAATGGAACGATTTTCTCACGCCGATGATCGTCCTCTTCGACAACAACCTGCAGACGCTGCCGGTCATGATCGCGAGCCTGAAGTCCCAGTTTACATCAGACTTTGGCGCACAGTATGTGGGCATCGTGATTGCGGTCGTGCCGATCCTCGTCTTCTTCTCGTTCATGTCCAAACGGATTATCGACGGCGTGGCAGCGGGAGCGGTCAAAGGCTGACCGGTCGGAGCAGGCTATCCACGCCGGTTTACTTTCAGACTCCAGGGAAAGAGGTGATGACCGGGAAACGGCGCAGTGACCGCCAAGATAACACAGTCAATTGAAAGCGTTCTACAAATTGCGGGCATATGTTACGCATGCACTTCAATCACGACCAAAAGGGGAGATCGGTTTTGAAAACGAAGAAATGGCTGATGATGGTGCTGTCCGTCCTGCTGATCGGCAGCATGCTGGCCGGATGCGGAAGCAAAGCTTCGGACAGCAGCGGTACGGCAAGCGGAGACGACTCGGGCAAAGCCGCCGAATCCGGCGAGCTCAAGGGCCACTTGGTCATCTGGACGTTCTTTGACCAGGTGAAGGATATGGCCGACCAGTTTCAGGCGAAAAATCCCGGCGTCACGGTAGACGTCAAAATGTTCCCGGGCGACCAATACCAGACGAAGCTGCTGACCGCGCTGCAGTCCGGCCGCGACGTTCCCGATATTTTCGACCTGGAGCGCGGATATATCGGCAAATTCATCGATTCGAAGTTTTTGACGGACCTGTCGGCGATGGGCGCCGAGGATCTGGTGAAAAATTACATCCCTTACGTTCAGGAGCTGGGACGCTCCCAGGACGGCAAGCTGCGGGCGATTTCCGACCACTCTTCTCCGGGCGGCTTCTGGTATCTGCGTGATACGGCTAAGAAATACCTCGGTACGGATGATCCTGACAAAGTCAGCGATATGGTCAGCTCGTGGGACAAAATCATTGAGCTCGGCAAAAAGGTGGCAGCGGACAGCGGCGGCAAAGTGCATCTGATCCAAAACGCCGGAGACCTGTTCGACATCGAAGCTTACAACACCCAGCCGTGGGTGAAGGACGGCAAGCTGAACATCGATCCGAAATGGCAGACGATCTATCAGACGCAGCTGGATATCCGTAAAAACAACGTGGACGCCAAGCTTCCATTCATGTCGGCGGGCTGGGGCAACGCGCTGAACGACGGCAGCGTCGTGCTGACTTCGATGCCGGCATGGGCCGGGTTTATGGTCGATAACAAGGACGACAAGGCCAAAGGCAAGTACGGCGTAGCCAAAACGCCGGAAGGCTTCTACTCTGGCGGAACGTACCGCGGCATCTACGAAAAATCCAAGAACAAGGATCTGGCGTATGAGTTCATCAAATATATCGCCGGCGAGGAATGGCAGCAGCACAACCTGGAGAAAACGGGCAATATGCCGGGCAACAGCAAAGTGTACGAAGCCAACCTGGATACGTTTAAGTCCCCGCTGTTCGGCGACGAAAACGTCTTGAAGCCATATTACGAAACCGTCGTGAAAATTCCGGCAGCCAAAGCGGATAAATACGGTGAGGAAATTTTGAGCAAGTGGAGAAAGGTCGCCAGTGACGGCATAACGAACAACCGCAGCTTTGACGACGTCGTGACCGATTTCAAAAAAGAAGTGAAGAACGCTTTCCCTGAGCTGAATGTGGACTGATCGCCCGGTCAAGGGCAGAAACGACAGATAAATAGACGCGGCTGCTGTTCGGATGGGAAGAGGAGCAGCCGCTCCATTTTTGGAAGGAGAAAGGCCCGATGAGCAGCATACATGATTATATCAGCGAACTACGGATCATCGACGGACACGAGCATTTGGCGACTCCGCAGATCAGACAAAGAGAGCAGCAGGATTTTTTCTCCTTGATGCATTACCTTGATTCCGACTTCATTACGGCGGGGATGCAGCGCGGGGCTTTAAGCGGCCGGGTGCGCAGTGACGAAGAGAAAGCGGCCACCTTCCTGCAGTACTGGCAGCGCGCGAACAACACCACGTACGCGAACATGTTCCGGACGGCCATGAAGGACCTGTACGGCTTTGAAGATTGGACGGTCCAAGGCATTCTGGAGGTTAATGATAAAGTGAAGGCGGCGACGAATAACCCGGACTGGTACCGGGAGGTGCTGTACGAACGCTCAAAAATCGACCTGGCGTTCACGCTGATCCAAACCACGCAATTGGATTACGAATTGTTCCGGCCGATCATGTTTTTGGATTTTACCTTTAAACTTCGAACACTCAAGGATATTCACGACGTGGAGAACGCCGCAGGGGTGCATGTGCATTCGTTCCCGGGCTATCTCGAAGCAGTGGATGCCTTATTGCATAGATACAAACAGGAAGGAATGGTCGCAACGAAGCTGGGCCATGCGTATTGGCGGAGCCTCGCCAGCACCAACCCGACGTTCCACGAAGCGGAGATCGTCTTCAACCGGCTGCTGGGCTATACGCTGCAGGATGGGCTGTCGAAGGAAGAGACGCTGGCGCTGCAGGACTACCTCATTCATTTCATCATCCAGCGTTCCATCGCTTATGATCTGCCGATCCAGATTCACACCGGCCATCATGAATCTAGCGTGTCCGGCAACGGCAACATCCTGACCAACTCGAACGCAGAGCTGCTGCTGCCGCTGCTGGCGCAGTACCGGGACGCCAAATTCGTCCTGCTGCACTGCGGTTTTCCTTACCATCAATCGTATTTGAGCATCGCGAAAAATTATCCGAACGTGTACACCGACTTTACCTGGGTGCATATCATTTCACCGACGATCGGCAAGCAGATTCTGCATCAAATGATCGAGATGGTGCCGCAGTCGAAGATCCAGGGATTTGGCGGCGACTACAACCATATCGAGGGAACGTACGCGCACCTGAAGCTGGTACGGAACATCGTGGGCGACGTGTTAACCGAGAAAGTCCAGGAAGGCGGCATGACGGAAAAGGCGGCGATGGAATTCGCCAAGCGCATTTTCCGGGACAACCTGATCGAGATATACCAGCTGGATATGTAATGTAGGATAGTTTTCTTGAAAAGTATGCTTATTGGAAGAAAGGCGGGAGTAATCGTGGGATGGAAGGCAGAGGCAGACGGTGGTGAGCGTTACGTACTGAACGTGTATCGGCCCGGTGAGGAACAGGGGGAGGCTGCGCTGCGGTTCGGTCATTTGATCGAAGCATGGAGCCTGCTGGACGGGTCGACCTGGGAGGTTCCGATCGAAAGGGTGGATGCTTTGACGGATGGAGGGCTGACGATGTCCGGCTCTTCGGGCGAATTTACTGCCGAAGCGAAATGGGAAGCGGTGAAGGACAGCTGTGGCGGCTACGACGTCACCCTTCATTTAACGTATAACGGGAACGTTCCCAAAAATATGGGACTGACTTTGCGGGCAGAGGTAATCGGTCCAGGGAAGCCGGATTGGATGATCCCCGGCGCCTTCTACAAGGAAAACCGCTTTGAGAAAAATTTACGGCGCTATCCCCGCTACGATTACCGGGGCGGAGACCCGGAGCAGATGGTATCGGATTATTGGTCCTTCCGCTCGGACCGGGCGGCGCTGCCGGTGGTGTTTGCCTGGAATGACGCGCTGTGCGGGGCGCTCTGCACGGAAGAAATGTCGGAGCTGGGCCTGACGGGCGTCGGTTTCCGGGGTAACGCGGACGGAACGGCGGTCTGGCTGAACTTTCCGTACCGGGAGGAGCCGGTGACGTTCGTCGGCGAGCCGGTTCCGGCGCTGGCGGATTTGGCGTCCGCACGGTTTGAGCCGGGGCAGCAGGTAACGCTTCGCTACCGGGTGTATACGGCGGCCGGCGATCCTCATGCGTATGATCCGTTCGTGCGACGGATGTACCGGCTGCATGCCGAGGCCTACCCGCTCCGGCCTTGGATGGATCTGGACGAAGCGGCGCAGCTGACCGCCCACGGCCTGTTTACGTGGCATTATCGTCCGGAGCACCGCATATTGTACGAAACGGCGGCGTTTGACCGCGAGCTGAACAACAACGTTAAAGGGCAGGGGGACCGCCCCCATATGCACGTGGGCTGGGTCAGCGGAGCGCCTTACGCGCATGCGCTGCTCCAATATGGACGCAGACAGGGCATTGCCGAATACACATCGGCCGGAATGGATGTGCTGAGCAAAATCGCCGAAGGCTTGTCGCCGAGCGGCATTTTCTGGGCGTCCTGGATCGAAGGCCGGGGCTGGAACGCCGGCTGGAATCCGAAGCCCGATTGGCTGCAGGCGAGAACGGCGGCCGAAGCGACGCTGTTCATGGTCCGGGCGCTGGATTTTGAGCGCGGGCAGGGAGCATCCCATCCGGACTGGGAAGCGGCGGCCCTGTCGAACTTGAACTTTGCGGCTTCCTGCCAGCGAAGCGACGGCAATTTCGGCTCCTATTACCATGCGGAGACCGGGGAGGTCGAAGAATGGGACGGCGCCGGCGGCATGCTGTGGATCGCGGCGCTGCTTGAAGGCGCGGCCTTGTTCGGGGAATCGCGGTTTGCGGAAGCCGCCGAGTGTGCCGGCAGCTATTACGAGAAGTTTATCAGGGATGAATATATTTACGGCGCTCCGGAGGATGTGCATCTGACGCCGACCTCGGAAGACGCCTATAACGCCGTCGCCGCCTATGTGCTGCTGTACGAGTATGACCGGCAGCCGAAGTGGCTGGAGCTCGCATCCAGCGCGGCGGACTGGATGATGACGTTCCGCTGGACGTATAATCTGTGCTTCCCGCGCCACACCCTGCTGGCGCAGTATGATTTCCGTTCGCGCGGCGCGGATCAGGCGTCCACGTCGAACCAGCATCTGCATAATTACGGCCTGTTCTGCGTGCCGGAAATGCTGCGGTTGTGGAAGCATTCCGGCGACCGGTATTATCTGGAACGCACCCGCGACCATATCGCCTGTTTCCTGCAGTTTATCGCACGGGAGGACGGGGACTTCAACGCCTATAAAGGCATGGTCACCGAGCGTTATTACAACACGAACTGCTTCCAGCCCAAAGGAATGATGCTGACCTTGTCGCACTCCTGGTGCATCGGCTTGATTCTGTACGCGTCCCAGGAGGCGGCGGAATACGCGGCGGAGCTGGGACTGAGTGAGCTGATCGAAGGCTGAAGGATCTGAGACCGAGGGACTGAAAACTGAAGGATTAATACAGATCGAAAGACAGAGGGTTCAAACAGATCGAGAGACTGAAGGATCGAAGAAGATCTAAAGACTGATGGATCGAGAACAGATGCGAAGACCAAGAGATCGAAAACCGAAAGCTGGTAGCTGGAGACAAAAAAACGCTGTCTGTTCCTTATGAAAATATGCCGGTAGACGTTCTTCATCCTATCGAAACCGCCTTCCAGCGAGACAAGGATTTCATAACCCAAAAGCGGATGGCTTGAAGGTGCCTAGCTTTATGCCCGCGAAAAAGAATAAGGAAATCCATGAAATCGCTTAGGCGAGATAAGATGCAGGACGAATACGGGAGGGGACAACGTATGTTATTTGCAGGAATTGATATCGGAACGACATCGATCAGCGCCGTGCTGATTTCGGCTGCGTCAGGCCGGGCGGTCCGCGTGGCAACTTGTGCGAACGATGCTTCGGTTCGTGGGGAGCGCAGCTGGGAACGGCTGCAGGATTCGCAGCGGATTATGGAGCAAGTCCGAGGGCTGCTTGCGGAATGCCAAGAGGAATGGCCGGACGTTGCCGCGGTCGGAATTTCCTGCCAGATGCACGGCATTCTTTATGTCAACGGAGATGGCCAAAGCGTCAGCCCTCTCTATACCTGGCAGGACGGGCGGGGAGACGAGCGGATGGAGGACCGGGATGCTTCTTACGCACGGTATTTTCGGGAAATCACGGGTTATCCGGCAGCCAGCGGCTACGGACTGGTAACGCACTTTCATCATGTGAAAAACGGGAACGTTCCCAAAGATGCGGTTTACTTATGTACGATCGGCGATTACGTGGCTATGCAGCTGACGGGCGCCGCCAAACCGCTCATGGATCCATCCAACGCGGCCGGGATCGGATTGTTTTCGGCAAGCCGGCGCTGCTTTGATGAAGAAGCGCTGCGGCGGGCCGGGATGGATTCATCCATTCTGCCGCCCGTATGCCGGGGCACGGAGCCGGCCGGTAGAACGCCGGACGGCAAGCCCGTAGCATGCGCGATCGGCGACAACCAGGCGAGCTTCCTCGGTTCGGTATCGCAGCTGGAGCGGACGCTGCTCGTCAACGTTGGGACCGGCTCGCAAATTTCCATTTACACGGACAACGACGTGTCTCCGGGGGAGTTGGATGCTGCGGCCGGTCTTGAAATCCGGCCGTTTCCGGGAGGCGGCTCGCTGCTGGTAGGCGCCCCCCTTAGCGGGGGCAAGTCCTACGCCATGCTGCTGGCGTTCTTTCAAGAGGTGGGCAGAGCCTTCGGCACGTCTCCGGATGAAGGCGAGATCTACGCGCGGATGAATGAATGGGCCCGGGAGGCGATTCGGCGCGGGGATGAGCCGCTTCAGGTTCAGACCCAGTTCTACGGAACCCGGCAGGATCCGGGTCTTCGGGGGGCCATCCGCGGCATCGGGCCGGACAATTTCACGCCCGGCCATCTGGCCGCAGGCTTCCTGCAGGGCATGGCCGACGAGCTGATGCAGTACGTCGGCGCGCTGCCGGCGGGTCTGCGCGGCAGCATCTCGGCCGCGGCGGGCTCGGGCAACGGCATCCGCCGGAACCCTCTCCTCCGAGAGATGCTGGAAGCGAAGCTCGGGCTGGCGCTTGAGCTTCCGCCTGGGGAGGAGGAAGCGGCCTATGGAGCGGCCGTGTACAGTGCAGCGGCGGCCGGATATTATCCGGATGTCCGGTCGGCACTTAGCGAAATGAGGAAAGGGTGAACTTGTGATGGACATGGATACAGTCGATACAAGTACAGCGCGCCAGCCGCAGGAATGGGGACGCTTCAAACTGGCGGTCATTCATACGACCCCGGTCACTGTTGATCCTTTAAGGGACCTGGCACAGCAGTTGATGCCCGGCCTCCGTGTCATCAATCTGGTGGACGACTCGATTCTGCCGGAGCTTGCGGAGAACGGCGGGCGGGTGGAAGCCATCGCCGGGCGGTGGAGGCAGTATGCGCACATTGCGGAGCAGCAGGGTGCGGACTGCATCCTGAACGCCTGCTCCTCTATCGGAGAGCTGTGCGCTGCCGTACAGCCGGAGATCGCGGTACCGATCGTGCGCATCGACGAAGCGATGGCGGAGCATGCGGTGCGCTCCGCCGGCACCATCGGCGTGGCGGCCACGCTGGCCACGACGCTCGGGCCGACGCAGCGGCTGCTGCAGCAGCAGGCAGAGCGGCTCGGAAGAGAAGTCCGGCTGGTGCCGGAGGTGATCTCTTCCGCGTACGAGCGCCTGCTGGCCGGCGACCGGCAGGGCCATGACGAAGTGCTGGCCGAGACGCTGGTCCGGATGGCCGGTAAGGCGGACATCGTCGTATTGGCCCAGGCGTCGATGGCGCGGGCGGTGGAAGGCCTGCCTCCGGAGGAACGGAGCCGCTTTCTGACAAGCCCCGCCTTCGGAATGGGGCGCGTGCGTGAGCAATTGTCGGCGAACAGAATGAGCTGAGCAGACTTCACTGAACAGACTTAACTATAGAACAGACTTAACTATAGAACAGGCTTAACTGAAGAACAGGCTTAACTGAAAAACAGACTTAATGGACGGAAGACAAGGTCCATTTTTCAGATTTACAAGAGAGTAGCGAGAGGAGTTTTTACCCTATGACGACCCAAGCAGGAGCTGCGGGCCGCTCCAACGTCCTGACGCTGAAGCAGGCCCTTCAAGCCGCCGAAGCCGGAAAGTACGCGATCGGTTCGTTTTCACCGCGTTATACGTCCATGATCGCCGCCGTTCTGGCGGCAGGGCAGGAGGCAGATTCGCCGCTGATCGTCCAGATTTCGCAGAAGGAGCTGATCCGGTACGGCATTACGCCGAAGGCATTTGCGGAGGAATTCTATCACCAGCTGGAGGAGCAGCAGATCACCGTTCCGGTGGTGCTTCACCTGGATCACACGAAGGACATGGCGGTCATCGCCGAGGCCATCGAAGCGGGCTTTACCTCCGTCATGATCGACGCGTCGGAAAAGCCGTTCGAGGACAACGTCCGCGAGTCCAGAGAAGCGGCCGACTATGCCCATGCCAGAGGCGTCTCGGTCGAAGCCGAGCTCGGCATGATCGGCACGACCGATTTCGTCGAGACGGAAACCGACGAAGAGCTGTACACCGATCCCGATGAGGCGGCGGAGTTCGTTCGGCTGACCGGCGTGGACGCGCTGGCAGTATCGTGCGGCACCGCGCATGGCGTCTACAACGTGAAGCAGCCGAAGGTCGACTATGCGCGCCTGGAGGCGATCCGGGCACTGACCCCGGTGCATCTGGTGCTGCACGGCGGTTCGGGCGTTCCGGCCGACATGATGCAGCAGGCGTTCACCCTGAACGGGGGCGGCGTCAGCAAAGTGAATATCGCGACCGACCTGGAACTGTCACTGCTCGCGGCGCTGGGCCGTGAAGAGCGGATGACGGATGCGGAGTGCCGGGCACTGGCGCCGGATCAGCTGGCTGCCGGCCGCGACGCCGTCAAGCAGACGGTCATGAACAAGATGAAGGATTTCGTGCTGAGCGCCGGAAAGGCCGGACGCTTTTTCCAATAAACCGGATTCATCCTTACACCCAAGTAACCATGGATTGGAGCTGAACCACGTATGAAGGACAAAAAGCTGTACATGATCGGCAATGCGCATCTCGACCCGGTGTGGCTGTGGCAGTGGCAGGAGGGCTTCCAGGAAGCAAAAGCGACCTTCCGCTCGGCCCTCGACCGGATGAAGGAATCGGAGGATTTTATTTTTACGTCCAGCTCGGCGGCCATGTACGAGTGGATCGAAAATAACGAGCCCGCGATGTTCGAGGAAATCCGCGCACGAATCAAGGAAGGCCGGTGGAACATCGTCGGCGGCTGGTGGATCCAGCCCGACTGCAACATTCCGGGGGGTGAATCCTTCGTTCGCCAGGGCTTGTACGGCCAGCGTTATTTTAAAGAGAAGTTCGGGGTGACCGCCAAAGTCGGCTACAACGTCGACAGCTTTGGCCACAACGCCATGCTCCCGCAAATTTTAAAAAAGAGCGGGATGGACTACTACGTGATGATGCGCCCGATGCCGAACGAAAAAGGCCTGCCCAGCCGGCTTTTCTGGTGGCAGTCCGACGACGGGTCCAAGGTGCTGACGTTCCGCATTATGTTCGAGTATTTGTCCTGGGGCAAAGATCTGGAAAATCACGTACGCCGCTGCCTCGGCGAGTTCAAGGAACCGCTGAACGACTTGATGCTGTTCTACGGCGTGGGCAACCACGGGGGCGGACCGACCAAGGAAAATATCGAGAGCATTCGGCGCCTGAACCAGGAACCGGATCTGCCGAAGCTCGAGTTCGCTACGCCTGACCGGTACTTCAAAGACATGGAAGCTTCCGGACTTGATTTTCCGGTTGTGCACGACGACCTGCAGCATCACGCCAGCGGCTGCTATGCCGCGCATTCCGGCATCAAGCAGTGGAACCGCCAGGCGGAGAACCGGCTGATTGCGGCGGAGAAGTTCTCCGCGCTCGCTTCATGGATCACCGGGCAGCCGTATCCTGAGGAATTCACGCGCGCCTGGAAAAATGTGCTGTTCAACCAGTTCCATGACATCCTGGCCGGAACGAGCCTGGAGCCGGCGTATGAGGACGCGAGATATTTGTTCGGAGAGGCGATGGCGATCGCCGACCGCTCGCTGAACTATGCGGTGCAGTCGCTGTCCTGGAACATCGGCATCGAGCAGGATGAAACGATGCGCCCGATCGTCGTGTTCAACCCGCACGCCTGGTCCAGCAAAGTGAACGTCGAGCTGGAGATTGGCGGAATCAAGGACAACAGCGTGCTGGTCGACGATACCGGCAAGCCGGTGCCGTTCCAGACCGTCAAGTCGCAGGCCGCAGCCAGAGGCCGCTACCGTCTGAGTTTTATGGCCGAACTGCCGCCGCTCGGATACCGGGTCTACAAGCTGTTCCTGGAATCGGCTTCGCTAAAGCCGGTCGGGGAGCCGATCACGGCCAGCGATCTCGTCTTGGAAAACAGCCGCCTGCGGCTGGAGTTCGACAAGGACACGGGCTTTATCAAGAGCCTGCGAGACAAGAGGGTGGATCATGAAGTGCTGCGGGGCGAAGGGGCAAGGCCGGTCGTCATCGACGACACCTCGGATACGTGGAGCCACGACGTGCTGCATTTTAACCGGACAGCAGGGCAGTTCAAGGCGGTGAGAGTGCAGCGCATCGAGCACGGGCCGGTCAAATCGGTCATCCGAGTAGTAAGCGAATACGGCAGCTCGCGGCTGGTGCAGGATTTTGCGATGTATCCGGACCGGGACCAAATCGACGTTCGCGTGACCGTAGACTGGCGGGAAAAGTTCAAAATGCTGAAGCTCGTCTTCCCGGTGAACTGCGTCTTCAGCCGGCATACGTACGAAATTCCTTACGGAACGATCGAGCGTGAGCATAACGGCGAGGAAGAGCCGGGTCAGAGCTGGGTGGACTATACGGGGATCGTTCCGGGATCGAACCGCGTGTACGGGCTGAGCCTGATGAATGACGCTAAGTACAGCTACAGCATCCACAATAAGGAGCTGGCCCTGACCGTGCTGCGCAGCCCGATTTACGCCCATCACGATCCATACGTGCCGGAGGCGGACGGCGAATATGCCTTTACTGACCAGGGCATTCAGCAGTTTAACTATTCGCTCCTTCCTCATGAAGAGGGCTGGGAGCAGGCTGGCACCGTGCGCCGGGCCGCGGAGCTGAACTGCAAGCCGGTAGCTATCATTGAAACGTATCACGAAGGAAAGCTGCCGCAGACGGATTCGTACCTGTCGGTGGACCGGGACAACATCATCGTCAGCGCGGTGAAAAAAGCGGAGGATAACGATGATCTGATCCTGCGCGTGTATGAGACGGACAAAAAGGCGACGACGGCCGAAATCAGTCTCCCGAAATGGGAGCGCAGCATCCGTGCCGACTTTAAGCCCTCAGAAATCAAAACGTTCCGCGTGCCGGCGGACAAAAGCCTTCCCGTGACAGAAACCAGCCTTCTGGAGTGGGATCTGTAATATGGGCCGCCGCGAAGAGACGGCTGCCGAGCTGCGGGCGGCCGGGAAATTTATGATGGACACGGGGCTCGCCTGGGGCAATGCGGGCAACATCAGCGCCAGGCTGGATGATTCAAGCTTCCTGATCACGGCCACGGGGACGTTTCTGGGAGAACTGGGCGAAGGAGATTTCGCCAAGTGCTGTCTGGACGGCAGAGAGGCGCCGGCAGCTGCCGGGCCCAAGCCGTCCAAGGAAGTGCCGATGCACCAGGCCGTGTATGACCTGCGGCCTGACGTCGGGGCAGTGCTGCATGCGTCGCCTTTTTACAGCACGCTGTTCGCCTGTGCCGATATTCCGCTTCCCTCCGGCTTGTTTGTGGAGACGATGTACTACCTGGAGCGTGTGGAACGCGTCCGGTACGCCCATCCCGGCTCGCTGGATCTGGGGGAAGCGGTCAGGGAGAAGGCGAAGCAGGCCAACGTGCTGCTGCTGGAGCACCACGGGGTGCTGGTCTATGACACCAGCATCAAGGAAGCGCGGATGGCGCTGCAGACGCTCGAAATGGCCTGCCGGATGGTGATTGAATCCGGGAGCGCGGGCGTACGTCTGCAGGAGCTGCCGGATCCGGTCCGGCAGGACTTCCTGGAGCGCTCCGGCTACCGGCCGCGGAGGAGGTGGGACGGATGATCGGCGTCATTGCCGACGACATTACCGGGGCGAACGACATCGGCATCATGTTCGCCAAGGCGGGTTTGACGACGCATGTGTATCCGGTGGATGAGTTCCGGCACGGTCTGCCGGATCCGCCGCCGGATGTGGTCGTGGTGGACACGAACTCGCGGCTCGATACCGCGGATCAGGCTTACGCCAAGGTGTACACGGCTACCGTCGCCCTGCGCGCCGCCGGATGCACTCGGCTGGTCAACAAAACGTGTTCGGTCTTCCGCGGCAACATCGGAGCGGAATTCGACGCCATGCTGGATGCGGTGCCCGCCGCGTTCGCGGTCGTCGTGCTCGGATTTCCGAAGAACGGCCGCGTCACGCTGGACGGCATCCATTATGTGCACGGCAAGCCGCTGGCCGAGTCCGAATTCCGGCATGATCCGGTGCATCCGATGCAGGAATCGGAGCTGACGGCGATCCTGCAGGCGCAGACGGAGCGTAAGGTGGCGATGCTGCCGATCGGCGTGGTGGAGCAGGGCGCCGAAGTTCTGCGCGGGGAAATCAACCGGATGCGGAGCGAATGTGCCTACCTGATTCTCGACGTCCGCGATCAGCAGTCGCTACGGATCATCGCCGAGGCGGTACAGGATGAGCCGCTGCTGTGCGGCAGTTCCGGCCTCTATGAGGAGCTCGCGCCGCTGCTGAAGCGTGCGGATGCAGCCCGGGTAAGCTCAGATCGATCCACTACCGGGCCTGTGGAAAATGGGGCGCCGTACAAAAGGGCTGACCTGGGAGCAGATGAAGAAGAACGAATTGGGAAGAACTTGGCCTCTGCCGGGACCGGGCCGGATGGCGGGCAAGTTGATAGGGCGGCTGCTGACCTTATTGAAAATAGCGGGTTACTGAGCAAAGATGCAGACGCCTCACTGGACAACGCAGGCTCAGCCGGTAATGCCACCCGGGGCGAAGGGGTGCTGCTCGCGGCAGGCAGCCTGATGCCGCAAACCGCGGCGCAGATTGCTTGCGCCCGGGAAGCGGGTGTTACGATCATCGAGCTCGATTCCTTGCTGCTGCTGGAACCGGCACGCAAGAACGGGCACATCGCCGATGTCGTGCGGCGGGCCGGCGCGAAGCTGGCATCCGGACGCGATGTGCTGATCCATGCATCGAACGATGCCGGCAAGCTGGCAGCGACCCGCAAGCGGGCGGAGGAGCTCGGCCTATCGGGTACGGTGCTCTCGCGCATCGTCTCGGATGAGCTGGCCGGCGCGGTAGCCGATGTTGCGGAGCGTGCCAGGCAGCGCCGGATCGTCATCGCCGGCGGCGAAACCTCTGCTGCCGTATGCGGCCGGCTGGGCATCACCGGGCTGCGGGTGCTGGAGGAGATTGAGCCGGGGCTGCCCTCCTGCATGTCACTGGACGGCAAGGCGCGTCTGCTGGTGTTGAAATCGGGCAGCTTCGGCAGCCCGGAGTTTATCGTCAAAGCCATCGAACATTTGAAGGGAATGAACATCCATGGGGAGAGTGACTGCGATGAGCGCGATCTTTGAGCAGCTGTTTGCGAAATATCCGGATCTTCAGCCGTGCCGGGACGCGGTTTGGCAGGCGTACGAGGCGATGGAGGCTTCTTTTCGCCGGGGAGGCAAAATGCTCCTCGCCGGCAACGGCGGCAGCGCCGCCGACTGTGAGCATGTCGTTGGCGAGCTGATGAAGGGCTTTATGCTGAAGCGGACTTTGCCGCCGGCCGAACGCGATAAGATGCTCATTCACGGCGAGGAAGGCGCTTATATCGCCGACCGGCTGCAGGGTGCGCTGCCGGCCATCTCTCTCGTCAGCCAGAGCGGCCTGTCGACCGCGTTCATCAACGACGTTGCCGCCGATATGGCGGTGGCCCAGCAGGTGTACGGCTATGGCCGGCCGGAGGATACGCTGGTCGTGTTCAGCACGTCCGGCAACTCGGCGAATGTGGTTCGTGCCGTTCAGGTGGCCAAATCCCTCGGGATGACTACGATCGGCCTGACCGGCCGCACTGGCGGACGCCTGAAGGAGCTGTGCGACATTGCCGTCTGCGTTCCTTACGACGGCACGCCGGATATCCAGGAAAGGCATCTGCCGATTTACCATACGCTGTGCATGATGCTGGAGGAGGCATTTTTCGCATGAGCACACTGCTGGGAGGCCTCGATATCGGCGGAACGAAGTGCGCAGCGGTGCTTGGCAGGGCGGAAGGCGACCGGATCGAAATCGTGGGCAAGCGCAGCTTCCCGACGCCGGACACGCCGGAGGAAGCGATGGCGTCGCTGTGCGACGAGCTGGCCGGCCTGGCCGCTTCGGCCGGCGGGGGCGAGCCGCTCGCGGCCGTCGGCGTCAGCTGCGGCGGCCCGCTTGACAGCCGGCGGGGACGGATTCTCTCCCCGCCGAACCTGCCCGGCTGGGACGGCATCGACGTCCTCACGCCGCTCCGGGAGCGCTTCGGCGTACCCGCCGCGCTCCAAAACGACGCCAACGCCTGCGCCCTCGCCGAATGGCGGTGGGGGGCTGGGCGCGGGGCGTCCAGCATGATCTTCCTGACCTTCGGGACAGGAATGGGCGCGGGTCTGATCCTGAACGGAGCCTTGTATGCCGGCGCAAGTGACATGGCCGGTGAGATCGGCCATATCCGTCTGGCGGAAGAGGGGCCGGTCGGCTACGGCAAGGCCGGCTCTTTTGAGGGTTTTTGCAGCGGCGGGGGCATTGCCCGCCTGTTTGCCGGTTTGAAGGAAGCGGCGGCAGAGACTGCCGCGCGATCCTCCGCCGGTGCCGGAGGGATGGCCCCGCAATCCGGAGGGAGCGGGGAGGATGCATGGACGGCGAAGGACGTGTTTGAGGCGGCTGCCGCCGGGGACGCGCTGGCGCGCCATGCAGTGGGCATCATCGGCCGCAAGCTCGGCCGGGGCCTGGCCGTCCTCGTCGATACGCTCAATCCGGAGCGGATCGTAATCGGCAGCATCTATGCGCGCCAGGAGCAGGTGCTCCGGCCGCTCGTGCTGGAGGAGCTGCGGCGTGAAGCGCTGCCGGGGACGCTCGCGGCCTGCCAGATTCTGCCGTCTGAGCTTGGCGAGCATGTCGGGGATGCGGCAAGCTTGTCCGTTGCGCTTCACGCGCTGGGGGAGCATAAACGAGGGAATAATTGATCCGGGAAACCGAAGGTGGATCCGGCGAACTTTTAACAGATGATAACAGGTTGATCATAACGTTGTGATACAGGATTCGCGGCCTGATGGCATGGAAGTGCAGAGCCCTCAGGCCATTGTCGTATAGATAGTTGGAAATTGGCATGTTCGTCATTTTGGGAGCAGCAGGGGGAATCGTTGATGAGTATCGAAGGGCAAGGGGCGTTTCATTCCAGTGAAAACCTTGGGAAGGACGGCGTAGAGAAAGCTCTGCTCCGGCCGTTTGGCCTTTCCGTTCGGCTTCAGTCGGGGACGGAAGCGGTTCGGCTGCAGCTGACAGGGTCGGAAACAGAGAAAGGTTCGACGGAACAGGGGATTTTTGAAGAAACCCGGTTTCACTACCGAAGCGAGGATGAGTCCATTCAAGCCCGGGTTTTTGTCCGCGAGAAGGCAGGCGGTACGATGCTGGTCACCGTGGAAGCCGGCATCACCAATGAAAATGATTTCGGCAAGCAGCGCTCGTTCGCAGGGGAGCATGCGGTCATGCTGACGCTGCGGCCCGCTGGGCAGATCGAGGGGCTGATGGCCAACTACCAGCATAAGGACTGGTGGACCCGCCCTCATTTTGGCACCGATCTGGCCGGTTTGCCGGAGAAGATGCAGTCGGTGCTGTGGAAGACGGCAGGCGAATACGGCCACCTGCTGCCGGTGACAGGGCCGGTGTGGCGTGCGGATGCCGCCGGAGCCGAGGAAGGGATTACGCTTCGATTATCCGCTTATGAGGAAGGGCATACCTGGTGTGAAGCGCTGGTGTTTGCCTTTGCGGCCGGGGGCGATCCATACGATCTCGTCAAGCGCAATGTAGCTTCCGCACTGAAAGAGCTGGATTATCCGACGCTGCCGAGGGAGCAGAAGCCGTTTCCGGCGATGTTAGACAAGCTCGGCTGGTGCAGCTGGGACGCTTTTTACCATCAGGTCAGCGAAGAAGGGCTGCTGGCCAAAGCCGCCGAGCTGCAGCAGCTTGGGCTGCCGGTCGGCTGGGTGATGATCGACGACGGCTGGTCCGATATTTCTGCGGGCAAGCTGTCTTCCTTTGAAGCGGATCCCGTCAAATTTCCCGGCGGTTTGAAGCGTGCCGTGCATGCACTGAAGGAGCGGTATGGCATCCGCCACGTCGGGGTATGGCACACCATCGCCGGTTACTGGGGCGGCATTCTGGAGGACAGCCCGATCGCCAGAACGTATGCGGACCATCTGTACCGGGTACCCCGGGGCAATCTGATCCCTTATCCGGAAGCCGGCAAAGGCTTTGCCTTCTGGCATGCCTGGCACGGATTTTTGCGCCGCCAGGGCGTCGATTTCGTCAAGGTGGACAGCCAAAGCGCGGTTCTGAACTACCTGCAGGGACGCATGCCCATCGGCCAAGCTGCCGCGGCTGCGCACGAGGCGCTGGAGGCTTCGGTTGCGCTGCATTTTGACGGGACGATCATCAACTGCATGGGCATGGCGTCCGAAAATATATGGCACCGGCCGAAGTCGGCCGTTTCGCGCAACAGCGACGATTTTGTGCCGCAGGAGAAGCGCGGCTTTCCGGAGCATGCGCTGCAGAACGGCTACAATTCCTTTTACCACGGGGCCTTTTACTGGGGAGACTGGGATATGTACTGGTCCAAAAACCACGACGACGTGCAGAGTGCGGTGCTGCGTGCGGTAAGCGGAGGTCCGGTCTATATCAGCGACGCTCCGGGAAATACCGATCCGTCGCGCATCTGGCCTTTGATCTATGCAGACGGCACCGTCATCCGCTGCGACGAGACGGCCAATCCGACCCCGGACTGCCTGCTGCTGAATCCGGCCGAAGAGCACGTTCCCCTTAAACTGTGGAACCGGGCGGGCAGCGCAGGGGTTGTGGCTGCTTTTCATATCAGCGGGGATTCTGCTCAGGTTATGGGTTCGGTCGGACCGGCCGATGTGCCGGGACTCGGCGGCGGGGAATTCGCCGTGTACGACCATTTTGCCGGCAAGGGCTGGCTGATGCGCGCCGACGAGCAGACCCCGATCCGTCTGGAGGAAGGAGGCTGCGCCCTCTATGCGGTCGTCCCGGTTACTGGCAGCGTTACCCCGGTTGGGCTGGCCGACAAATACATTTCGCCGGCGGCGGTTGCCGGGTGTACTGAGGTAGGCAAGGTGACAAACGTCCTCTTGCGGGAAGGCGGCCGGTTCGTGTTTGCCTCCAAAACGGCGCCATTAAGCGTTACCGCAAACGGCCTGACGGTAGAGGGAACTCCGATCGGGGGCGAACCCGGCGATTTTTATGAGGTTCTCTGCGGGGAGCCCGGTCAACCGGTGCACATCGAAATCGTCTCGGTGTAAAAGCCGCGTAAAGACTTTAATGAAAAAAATAGCAAAAGCAGCTCGTTCATCTGATGACAAACGAGCTGCTTTAACTATTTTCGCTGCAATATCAAGATCTTATTCCTTGCCTCCTTATCTTCCGGATTTATGGATCACCCTCCGCTGGACTCGTTGACTGCCGTATAGGTACAAATTCATATAAATAGGAGGAACTGCGGTAATTTGCAGTGTGTTGGTACTTTTAGAAAAATATTACCAGCAAGACCTATTTTGAAAACCGCTGTCGGCACATCGAATTTGAAATTTTATAGACGAAAAGAATCATTTTTCCGGGAAATTTGATGAAATGGATGTACGCAGTGTGCGGTCTAGTATACGATCAAACGGAGCTTTTGGCTGATTCCATAAATAAAGTCGAATGAAATGATAACGGAGGGATAGCAATGAAAATATCGAAGTCGATGATCGCAAAAATAATACTTGGGGGCGTCTGCTTGGTAGGCATCGGATGCACCGACCGAACATTGAGCTCGGCAGATGGCGTGTTGGATCAAACGAAACAGAACGGCAGCGAAATCGTCGTTCCGCATAATGAGCGCTTGTTTTTGTCCACCGACAAGAAGTGGATTAATGAGGAAGGGCATCAGTCCGACCTGATCCGGCTGCAGTGGACGGCCGACCGCGCCAAACCCGCGATTGCCTGGGCCGACGAAAAAGGGAAGGACAAGACCGCCATCATCTCCCACGACAAAGCAAATAATCCCGAGCAGCATGACCATAAACACCTCTCGTTTGAGACGACGATGTCGCCGGACGGTCAATATGCGGACCAGCTGTTCACGCGGCTGGAAATTCCCTATGACATGGACGTCAGCGAAATCCGTACCCAATCATCCAATTTTAATGTGATGAACGGCATCCTCCGGGTTGCAGGAGAAACCGGTTCAAACCGGGACCTCCAGTTCAGCGTTGCCGGCGAAGACAACAAAACGACGCCGAGATGGGCCGTTCGGGCGGACAGCACGAAAGAGAAGGGCGGCAACACAGGGTCCGACCTCCAATTCGTCCGCTATGGCGACGACGGCGAAGTGGTCGATTCCCCGCTGACCATGCAGCGGAGCGACGGCAACGTCGGGATCGGCACGGACGAACCGGACACCAAGCTGGATGTGAACGGAGACAAGCTCCGCATCCGTGAGAAGCATACGCCGAAATCATCCACCGAGCCCTGCAGTCAGGGACAAATGGCCTGGGACGACCAGTACGTATATGTGTGCGTTGCCCAAGACAACTGGAAGCGGACGGAACTCTCGTCCTGGTAAGGACTGCTCTCCCCGGCGGAAACTGGATACCCCGGCAGCGTATGCTGTTGGGGGCGGTGGGGCAGTGTGATGCACGTTCCGGGCTGGGAGGGTGTTATCTTCAAATCCTACATGCTACGATTGGGGTATAAAAAAATATACATATGGCTCCCGTAGAGGAGCCCTTTTTGGAGAGGAGGAATCGGGATGCTGCTTTCTTTGGATATCGGCACGACTCATATCAAAGCAGGGGTGTTCGGGAACGACGGCTCGGAAATGGCCGTCGTCTCGGCACCGAACCCGAAGGCGCAGGGCCCCTCCGGTACCACTGTCTATGACCCGGATGTGCTGTGGGAGACCGCGGCCGGTTTGATCCAGCAGGCGGTAGAGCGTCTTGGAGAGCGGGACGAAGCGATCGATGCCGTCGGGATTACGAGCATGGCGGAGAGCGGCCTGCTGCTGAACCGAGCGGATGGGAGAGCGCGCACTCCGATGCTGCCCTGGTTCGAAACCTGCTCGGCACCGCAGGCGGAGCGGATCAGGCAGGAGGTGGACGAACGGGAGCTCTTCCGCATGACCGGACTGCGCCCGTCGTTCAAACATGGCCTGCCGAAGCTGCTTTGGCTGCGGGAAGCGTGCCCGGTCGCCTTTGACGGCAGCGTATGGCTATCCGCCGCATCATACATCGCTTACCGGCTGACCGGCAGGATCGCCGAGGATGAGACGCTGGCGGCCAGAACCTACGCATACCGGATTGACAGCCGCGCCTGGAATGAGCCGCTGATCCGCAGCTTCGGGCTGGATCCGCAGCTGTTTCCGCCCATTCAGCCGGCGGGAACGCCGGTCGGCACGGTGCTGCCGGCCATGAACGGACTGGGCCTCGGCGAAGCCCCGGTCGTCCTGGCCGGACATGACCATGTGTGCGCCTCGCTGGCCTGTCCAGACGGCCCGGACAGCACGTACAATTCGATGGGGACCGCCGAAACGCTGGTCGGGACCTTCCCCTTGCGTCCCCTGGGGGATGCCGACGATGCATCGGGCTTGTCTTTCGGCATTCATCCGGTGCCGGGCCGCATGTACTGGATGGGAGGACATTCTTCGTCCGGCGGTTCGGTGGAGTGGGCCCGCGAAGCCTTGTCGGACGCAGGCTTGTCCTACCCGGATATGATGCGGCTGCTGGATGAGGCGGGCGGGCAACCCACCGGGATTTTATATTATCCGTATTTGACCGGAAGTGGCGCCCCGCATCCCGTGCCCGGTGCCCGGGCCGCATTCATCGGCTTGGACGCCAAGCATAAGAAGGGGGACCTGATCCGGGCGGTGCTGGAAGGAAACGCCTATCAGCTGGAACTGCTGCGGGAGCGCGCCGAACGGGTCGGCGGCAGTCCGATCCGGCGGATGCACGTGGTCGGCGGCGGTGCCCGGAACAGCCACTGGCTGCAGATCAAGGCCGATGTCTCAGGCGTCCGCCTGACCATGACCGGCGCAGCGGAGGCCTCGCTGCTAGGGGCTGCCCTGGCCGCCGCCGTCGGGGTCGGCCTGTACCCGTCCTTCCGCGAAGCGGCTGCTGCCGTAAGCTACCCCGAGGCGAAGGTGTACGAACCTGATCCGGAACGCCATCTGGCGTACCGGAAGCTGTACGAGCAAGGCTTTCTCCGCCTGCTCCAGCCCTTGCTGTCCTATTACAAAAGCAGCTCCTGACCGCAATCAGGAGCTGCTTTTTATATACTAACGCCTTATTCTTTTGTAAATTCAATCGTGCTGCGCACGGTGTCAATCGGACGCACCAGCTTTTCGATCTGCTCGCGTTTCGGCTCCAGGAATGGAGGCAGGGACAGCTTTTCGCCCAGCGTTTCGTAAGGCTCGTCGCCCATAAAGCCAGGGCCGTCGGTCGCCAGCTCGAACAGAATTTGCGGCGCCACCCGCGCATACAGCGACTCGAAGAAGTGACGATTCACGTAACCTGAAGTCGAGAACCCGAATTCGTCCAGGCGGGTAATCCATTGTTCCAGAACGGCGCGGTCATCGACGCGGAATGCCGCGTGATGCACCGTACCGAAGCCTTGGCGGGCAGGCGGCAGCACCGCATTGTATTCCACGACGACCTGAGCCCCATTGCCGCCTTCACCGACTTCAAAAAGGTGGTAGGAGCCTTCCTGGCCGATTTCTTTGAACTCGAATACTTTCTCCAGCATTTCTTTGAAGTAATCGAAATTGGCGATTCTCACAAAGACCGGGCCCAAGCCCGTGATGGCGTACTCCAGCGGGATTGGCCCTTTTTCCCACGGCGTTCCGGAAGGAACACCATCGTTGTGCTCGTCGGAAATGAGCTGGTACTGCTGGTCGTCGAAGTCGACGAAGGAGAGCGTCTTTTTACCAAACATCTCTTTAATGCCGTAATGCTGCACGTTGAGACGGTCAAAGCGCTTCACCCAATAGCTCAGTGCCGCATCGCTCGGAACGCGGAACGACGTTTTGGCGATTTCGTTGGTGCCGTGAACGCCTTTCGGAATGCCGGGAAAATCAAAGAATGTCATGTCGGTTCCCGCGCTTCCTTTGTCATCGGCAAAGAACAAATGGTAAGTCTGGATGTCGTCCTGGTTTACCGTTTTTTTGACCAGGCGCATGCCCAGCACATAGGTGAAAAACTGATAGTTTTTTTCCGCGCTGCTCGTAATCGCAGTCACGTGGTGAATTCCTTTTAATCCGTTCATCATAATTCCTCCTTATAATTAAGCTTCCCTTAAAACTGTTTTTCCATGAATGAAATGGCTTGCGCCAATTCCTTGTTATAAAGAATCTTTAATTTAAGATAAATATAGCACGTTGTTTCCGATGTGTCAAACGTTTGGCGATCCATCGGCAAAAACCTAGAGATCTATGGCAAAGTATCGGGATAACCCGCTGAAATTTATAAATTCTATAATCATAATAAACACCCGGTATCGCTGGACACCGGGCTTCGCATGCATAGATTTCTTTTGGTCATTTTTCAAGGGACATCAGGGGGCTAGTACAGCCGGCTTGAACACTTCTTCACACCATGTGCGGAAGCTGGTGTCTGAAGGCTGTGCCTTTTGTACATCGTCGTCGTAGATGCCTTCATTTTGGGCAATGACCATATCCATGTAGTCCTTGACCCAAGCCTCCGTTCCAAACCGAGATAGGGTAGCTTTATACTCAGCAATGGAAACCTGCTGAAAGTGAATCGGACGCTCGAGCACTTCAGACAAGACATGCGCCATTTCATTGGGTGTTAAAGAATCGGGGCTGACGACCGGGACACTGTCTTGACCGCTCCAGGATTCATCGAGCAAGAGTGCTGCTGCGGTCGAGGCGATATCCCGGGTTGCGCAGAGCGGGAGCACCTGATCTCCAGCCATAGGCATATAGAACGTTCCGTGGCTTTTGATGGATTCTAGATCATGAAACATATTTTCCATAAAGTACGGCATACGCAGTGAACGATAGCTTACACCTGTGCTTTCGATGAGAGCGTCCATCTCAAACGCTGCGGTTAATATCCCGGCATGTCTGCCGAAGCCACGCCCCAAGCTGGACACGCCCACAACTCTTTTTACTCCAAGGCTCTGGATGGCTTGGCAAGCCGGTCTGGTGAAATTCAAATAGTATTCCATGGAGTTCCCCGATTGAGGGTTCGGAGGCACCAGCCAAAGAACACTCTCTGCACCTGCGAATGCTTTTGAGACGACATCCATGTCATCGTGTGATCCCTGAAAGACTTCGACACGGTCGCGCACTCGCTGCGGCAGCCGGGAAGGGTCCCGGGCAATGACCCGGATCGGCTTCCCGCTATCAACGATGTGTTCAAGGACTTGCTGGCCGATTTGACCGGTGGGAGTCGTAATAACGATCATGAACAATTCATCCTTTCATCGGTTATGGCTGGCCCAACTTATAAGAGAGAGCAGCTAATTAACAGTGTTGTTTAAGCATCATTTTCGGCTAAACTATACTGTATACATGATATTAGTTTGGTTCAGCGATGCAGGCAATCAGCAGGAAGCCGTTTTCGTTGTGTAGGCAACATCTGCACGATTATGTTGTTTATTAGGTTATAAGTACAAGGAGTGATAGCATGCCAGTAAACCCAAACGATCCCCGCGTCAAGCGCACGCGTCAGTTATTACTGCAATCCTTTATGGAGCTGATCGAGCAAAAGAAAAATATTTACTCCATTTCCGTGCAGGACATTACCGATCGCGCGACGGTTAATCGGGCCACATTTTACGCGCATTTCGAAGATAAGTATGCTTTCCTGGAGTGTTGGATGAGGCAAAAATTCCAAAAGAAACTGGAGAGGGAATTACCTAATCATTCCATATCCAATATGAGCAGCCTGCGGTCTTTGATTCAAATCGTTTTTGATTTTCTTTCCCTGACCCGGCAATATATGATTCGTACTCCGGAGAACAGTCCGTATGAACCGCTGTTTGAAAGCGCCATTCATAAAGAACTCTATCAACTCCTGTTCACATGGCTGAGCGAAGAAGCGAAGGCGCCGGAGGCAAAAAAAGCGGTGGAATCCACGGCTCTCCTCATAAGCTGGGGCATATTGGGGACAGCCATTCAGTGGAGCAGAGACCCTGAGCATCGCCCGGCGGAAGAGATGGTGCAGGAAATGCTGGTGGTCGTGGCGGCGGGATTGGCTCCCGTTTTGGAACAATCTTAAAAGATGATCGTTAACGGTGGTCATGAATACGATGTGAAAAGACAGCAGCCGACCATAAAGATCAGCTGCTGCCTGTGCGCTAAGGAGGCTATGAAGATGAAGAAACGAATTCTAGCCATGCTGACGCTCGGCTTTATGGTTGGCTGCACGGCAAAGCAAAATATGTTTACTATTGAAGGAGAGATCGATACCATAAATTCAGATCTTAAAGAGATCTGCGTTAAGGGTACATGTGTTCCCGTATCGGAGAACATCGATGAATTCAAAGTCCATGACCGCGTGATCCTCAGGCTGGAGAGCAGCTATACCAGTCAGGACGTGTACGATCCGAAACATATCAAAGTGTTAAGTGTTGAGAAGGTTCCATAAACCTTTATTTATAAGCGATGATCATAAACCGGTCGGCATTCGTTTGGATTCCTTTCGGCGTCTGATGTTCGGCAATAAAGCGGTGCAGCGTCTGAAAATCGGTATCCGTCTGCCCAAAGCCGGGGATGATCGGGGTGTGCTTCAGCAAAAATATCAAGTCTTCGGCCGTCGCATAATACTCCACCGCATCGTATTGCCGGCAATCAATCTGCCGGAATCCGGCTTCCTTCAGTTCGGCGGCATACCGCTCCATAAGCGTTCCCCGCTTGGTATTCCCGGATTGGCCTCTGCCGAAAGCTTGCGTCAGATTGCGTTTATCGCTTTCGCCGACCTGCTGGGTGAGGAACACACCGTCATCGGCCAGCACCCGGGCCACTTCGGCCGCATTGAATTCTGAATGCCTGCAGCTGATTACCTGAAAGAATCGTTCAGGAAAATCGAGCTCGGACGCCTCCATGGGCAAGAAGCGGATGTTGGACCTGCCGGATCGTTCCCGGTTCCGGTTGGCGGTATGAATCATGGCTTCCGAATGGTCGATTCCGATCAGAAGCAGGGCCGCATCCGCCATGCGCAGCAGAGCCTCGCCGCCTCCGGTGCCGATATCCAGTAAAATATCTCCGGCCTTACAGCGGGAGGAAACTTCGCTCCAAAAATTCCACAGGGCATGCTCAACAGTCACGCTCAATCGGCTGAAATCCCAGCCGTTCATTTGGCCGACTTCATTGTAAAATTTTTTATAATCAAAAGAATCCATAGATGATTCCACCTTTCAAAAAGTAAGAGAATAGTGACGCATGCAGACGTTGCCGGTTCGTTTCCAAATGGATCAAAGGACAGACGTGTCCCTTGATAGCTGGTACGCGTTTTGACCCAGCCCGGAAATTACATACCTCGAACGAAATGCAGTGCCACGATCCGCTTCACCCCTTTGAAAGAATAGTTACATTATAAAAGGCCTATATCCCAGAACACAAGGGTAAACGGCAATCCAAATGATTGTCCTCCTATGGTTTCGTTCGTATAATGGGTAATGCTATGTTGTGGATGAAGTGTAAGGAGTAAGGCTTAAATCAAAATGAATGGATGGATAGAGCCGGGTACCGGCTTAACCATTTTCAAGGGGGAACAGCGGGTGCCGCTAGAAATTGAACGCAAATTTTTGCTGCCGGAATTCCCGGCGGCTCAGGTTAAGGAAGGAAAACTGCGGATCGTCAAGGAGCAGCTGATCGAGCAGACGTATCTTGCGCTGTATGAAGATCAGGAACTGAGGGTTCGGAAAATAACCGACGCCGCCAGCGGAGACGTAGAGTATACGCATACGTTCAAGAGGGGGTTCGGCATCGCCCGGGAAGAGGTGGAGGTATCCATCGCCGGCGGCTTGTATGATCAGATGATTCGGGCCCATGGCGCCGTCCCTTTGATCAAAAAGCGTTCTACGGCGCTGTGGGATGGCGTGCAGGTGGAGATCGATGAGTACGATCAAATCCAGCTGACGGTGCTGGAGGTGGAGTTCAGCTCGGAGGAGGAGGCCGAAAGCTTCGTTCCCCCGGCATGGTTCGGGCAGGACATCAGCACGGATAAGGAGTACAGCAACAAGAAGGTTTGGCGTGAGCTTCAGTCCCGGCGAAGTTAGGGAATTATGAAGCTCGTTGGCCACGGGACGGATCAAGTTGAGGCCGGGAATCAAGAGACCGAAAGGTCTCTTTTTTTGATCCAAGGATGTGATGCTTCGGAGACCTGGATTCCTTAAATCGCAAGAAAAGCTGCCATAGTACAACGGGTTGGCTTCCTTAGAATGACGCCGATAGACGTTTTTTACTTTTGATGGTTAAAAAAATGTTTTTTGGAGGGGGCTTTTTATTACGTTTTGGGCTCAAGGCGCCGACATAAAGTATAGCGGTTGCTTTGACGGAATAAAGCGCGCGAAAAGCGGCTTGAATATAGGCTTTACCCTGCGTAAAGCCCGGGGAGCGTTGGGATGAAAAGGCAATGGATTATTTTTATCATCGGCATGCTGCTGGTGCTGTTTCTGCCGGTGTACGCCGTATGGCAGCAGTTCGTGATGGACAGGCAGCCTACGGCGGTGGAAGGGGTTCTTGACCTTAGCAAGCTGGATCTCCGGCACCACGGAGCGATCAGCTTGAACGGGGAGTGGGAATTTTACCGGAGCCAGCTGCTGACTCCAAAGGATTTTGACCACAGCATCACCGTGAAGGAAGACGAGCGTCCAAGGCTGTCCGGGATGGCACGCCTGCCGGGCGCCTGGAACGATTATATAGCGGAGGACGGACAGCGAATGGCCGAGGGCTACGGGACGTTTCGCCTGATCGTTCAGGTCAAGCCAGGGCAAGCGCTGACGTACGGCCTGCAGACCAACAATATCCGTTCCGCCAGCCGGGTTTTCATGGGCGGTTACGAGATTGGAGCCAGCGGAAATCCTGGGCGTACCTCCGATGACGGCGTTCAGAATAACGTTCCCTTCTTGGGTTTTGCCACCCTTTCAGGCGGACGGATCGAAATTATCGTTCAGGTCGCCAATTACTTGTATACCACCGGCGGCGTATTTACGCCAATCCTGTTCGGGGAGCAGCACGCGATTATGCAGAGCAAGGAGATGTATTTGTTCGCCGACTGGATGACGATCGCCGGATTTTTTACCGCCGCCCTATATTTTCTCGGATTTCAGCAAATCCGCAAGAAGGAGCCGGCCTCCCTGCATCTGGGGTTGTTTTGTCTGACGGCGATTGGTTATGTCCTGCTGCACGGGGAGAAGCTGATCGCAGGCTTTTGGCCGGGCCTATCCTATGAGTGGGTCCTGAAGAGCCAGCTGATCATATCCGCACTGATCTACTATTTTTTATTAAAGTTTGTGTCCGCTTCGGTACGCGGCGGTGTTCATCCCATCGTCATGCGTTCTTACGCGTTTCTCGGCGGGGCATCCATCGCGGTTGCGATTATTTTCCCCAGTCTTTTGTTCTCCAAAATCGAACCCTTGCTGGTCGCCTTCTCAGCGTCATGCATTGCCTACATTATCGGCATCATGCTGCGGGACCTTCGCCGGCGGCGAAATTCGGGAGAATACCTGCTGACGATTCTCGGCATCATCAGCATCCTCATGGTTATTATCACCAACCTGCTCCCGTTGATCGG
The DNA here is from genome assembly GCF_040545415.1 of Paenibacillus favisporus. Classification (NCBI taxonomy): domain Bacteria; kingdom Bacillati; phylum Bacillota; class Bacilli; order Caryophanales; family Paenibacillaceae; genus Paenibacillus; species Paenibacillus favisporus. The sequence goes on from NZ_JBEPLV010000006.1 coordinate 381,901, forward strand.
GGTCTACGAAGGCATGGTTTTTACTCCCGTAGAAATGCTGATCTTCGTCGTGACTCAGTCGGCCCTGCTCGCCCGGCGCTACGACCGGACGTTTAATGAAGTGGAGCAGCTGTCCCGCAGGCTCCTGACATTGGATGGTTTGAAAGATGAGTTTATGGCGAACACCTCCCATGAGCTGCGGACGCCTGTGCACGGAATGGTCAACATGGCCCAATCCTTGCTGGAAGGGGCCTCCGGGGAACTGAACCGGGAGCAGCGCGGCAATCTCAAGCTGATCATGACGACAGGGAAGCGGCTGACGCTCCTGATCAACGATATTTTGGATTTTGCCAAGCTGAAGAACGGGGAGATCGTCATGAGGAGGCAGCCCGTTGATTTGGCTTCGGTGACCGGTTCCGTGCTGGAGATCATCCGCAATCTCGCGGGGAGCAAACGAATCATGCTGGAGGAAAGCCTGCCGGAGGATCTGCCTTTCCTGCTGACGGACGAGGACCGTCTTCAGCAGATTTTGTTTAATCTCCTTGGCAATGCGGTGAAGAACACTTCCAGTGGAAGCATTCGGATTGCGGCCGGCAAACGGGGCGATGCCGTGCATATCTCAGTGGCCGACACCGGGATTGGCATAGCGGCGGAGCGGCTGGAGGCTATTTTCACCCCGTTCGATACGCTGGACATGCCGGAGGGGCACGAATCTTCCGGCACCGGCCTTGGGCTCAGCATTACCAAAAGACTCGTTGAGCTGAGCGGCGGCCGCATTTGGGTCGAATCGCAGCTGGGACGGGGCTCAACCTTTCATTTCACCGTTCCTGCCGCCGGTCCAAGACCGAAAACGGCAGATCGCGCAGCAGCCGGCATCTCTTCGGAACGCATCCGCGAGGAAACGGCTGTGGCACTGGCGCCTGCCGATCCGCAGATGCCTGATCACGGGGCGGAACGCGCCACCGTCCTGATGGTGGACGACGATCCCGTTAATCTTCAGGTGCTGCGCAATCTGCTGGCACTCGAGGGCTACCGGTTGATGACGGCCAGCAACGGGCAGGAAGCACTGGAAAAGATCCAGTCCGGGCAGTCGATCGATCTGGTCATTGCTGATTGGATGATGCCGGGCATGTCGGGCCTGGACCTGTGCCGAAGTGTGCGACGGCAGTTTTCCCTGTCGGCCCTTCCCATTCTTCTTCTGACGGCCAGAAGCCTGCCGGAGGATGTCCGCATCGGGCTGTCGGCCGGAGCGAACGATTTTCTGCGCAAGCCGGTTGATGCCGAAGAGCTGCGGGCCAGGGTCAGAACCCTGCTGGAGCTGCGCAGGTCGGTCCGGAACGCCATTTCTGCGGAAATGGCCTTTCTGCAGGCCCAGATTAAGCCGCATTTTCTGTATAATGCGCTGAATACGATGATCGCCCTGCTGCCTATCGACCCGGAGAAGACGGCGGAATTGCTTCACGAGCTCAGCCGATATTTGCGGGGGAGCTTCGATTTTCGCAACCGGGACCAGCTGACCGTCCTTCGCCAGGAGATGGCCTTGGTTACGTCCTACTTAAACCTGGAGAAGGCCCGGTTTGAGGACCGACTGCAGGTCGACTACGATATTCAGGCGGATATGAATCGTCTGGTGCCCCCGCTCACGATCCAGCCGATCGTTGAAAATGCGGTCAGGCATGGAATCATGCGCAAGGAAGAGGGCGGCAGGGTTCGGATATCGGTGCGAGAGCTGGAAGAGCGGGTGGAAATCACCGTTGAGGACAATGGGATTGGCATGACGCCGGAACGGATGGAAGCTGTGCGGGAAGGCAGAGCCGGGAACGGCGTAGGGCTGAAAAATATTAACGCCCGCCTGCTGACGCTGTTTGGCACAGAGCTTATGATCGACAGCGATCCGGAGCGGGGAACCGTGGTCCGGTTCCATGTGCCGAAGCAGAAACAGCGTGACTCTCGGATGACACAAGAGGAGGACAGGCATGAGAGCGATATTGGTCGATGACGAAAATCCGGCGCTGCTTCAGTTGGAGCGGCTGATTCAAGGGGACGGGCGAATCGAGATCGCCGGCAAATTTACGCAGGTACGGGCGGCACTGGAGCATGCCGAGGGGATTCCGGTGGACATCGCGTTTCTGGATATCGAGATGCCCGGTCTGAACGGGCTGGAGGCGGCGGAACGCCTGCACGCTATGCATCCCGGCATTCAGGTGGTGTTTGTGACAGCGTACAATCAGTACGCGATTGAAGCGTTCGAGGTAAACGCGATCGACTATCTGCTGAAGCCGGTCGATCCCGAGCGGTTTGCCAAAACCGTGAGCCGGCTCGAGGCGCGGTTGGCGCCCCATCAGCAGACGGCGGCACCTGTCCTTGTCCGGGAGGATCCCCAAATCATTTGCTTTAAGCGGATTGAGGTATTGGATGGCACGGGGAGCAGCAGCCGGCTCAAATGGCGGACGCAGAAAGCGCAGGAGCTGTTCGCCCTGCTGGTGCATCACCGCAACCGGTGGGTCGCGAAGGACCAGATTTTGATGACCCTATGGCCGGAACTCTCCGCCGATAAGGCGGTGACCCAGCTGCATACTTCCGTGTACCAGGTCCGCAAAATGCTGAAAGCCTGGGGACTGGGCTCCACCGTGGATTACTCCCATGAGAGCTATTGTCTGGTACAGCGGGAAGTCGAGGTGGACGTAGACCGGTTCTTAAGGGATACCGCGATGGAAGAAATCCGTGACCTGCGCGACTTGCAGCGCCTGCAGAGCGGACTGGCCCAATATCAGGGCGACTATCTTGAGGAGCATGATTACGGCTGGGCGATGTCGGCCCGCGAGGAGCTTCGGCGCCAATTCGTGCGCTCCAGCCTGCTGGCCGCCGAATATGAACAAGCCGTCGGACAGGCGCGCAGGGCGCTGGACCGGCTGCTGGGCCTGCAGAGCGTCGAACCTTTTTCGGATGAGGTATGCCGGAAGGTTCTGCTCAGTTACCTTCAGGCCGGCGAAACAGGCGAGGCCCAGAGGCATTACGATGCGTTTGTACGGGTCCTGTCCGAGGAGCTGGACGCTGAGCCGGAGACGGAGACGGTGATGCTGGCGGAGCAAATTTTCTAGCCGTACAAGTACACCTCACCTCCCGACCAATATAGGCGCACCCAATGACCAGGTTGTATGAATCGCCCAGTTGATGTCCCCTTCGGGAGCACAGCTTACGGCAGCTGTGATATGTTAGAACCAAGGAGGGATCGGCAATGGTGGGTTTTCAGGAGCAGGAGCTGCAGGAATGGATCCGTTATTTTGAAAATAAAAACAATTCCTTCTGCACATGGGCCGGAGGCACCCAAAGCGAGGAAGGCGTGATAACGATGCCTTATCCGGTATACGACGCCGGTGTCCGGCGCTTCATCGCAGCCGTCAGCGGCAGTGGACTGATGATGAAGGATTATTTGCAGCTGCTCGAGAAGGGGGATGCTCTTGCGCCGGAAGCGATCAGCAGACTGGAGATGCCCCGGGATATGGAATTGCTGCGGGCGGCGCTGACCTATTTCGTCCGGCAGGAACGCTTTTGCGACGGGTTATGGGAGAAGGCGATCCGGGAAGGCATTTTCCTGAGCATTTTGTATAAGCTGCGGGAGGCTGAGCGGGGATCAAGGCCGGGAACCTAACGGAGGGAACGACGGGACTATCCGAAAAACATACGCTGGAATAGAAAAAGCGGCCCATCCGGCCGCCTTTCTTTTTTTAAACTCACTTCCGGGCTTGCGATAATTTTATCGCTTAAATGTCCCCAGTCTACTCTGATGGGATTTTTCCTTTTACCTGCTTTAACGTCGCTACGATCAGAAAACTGACGATCACCAATAAAAGCCATGAGCTCACTTTTCCAAGATGAACGAGACTCCAGGCCTCGGCCTGGTTAGGGTATTGCCATGCGCCAAAGAACGTGGCGATATTTTCTGCGATCCAAATAAAAAATCCGATAAGCACAAAGGACAGGGCAAGCGGCATACGGTAACGCGTTCCGTTCACCTCATATTGAACCCAGGACCGCCAAAAGACAAGGATGACAAGCCCGGACAACCACCAACGGACATCAATCCAGAAATGGTGTATGAAAAAATTTAAGTAGATCGCAGCCGCAAGGGGGATAACGACCGCAAACGGCGGCCAATTCATCAGTTCAACCTTGAGCCTTCTCCACGCCTGGCAAAGATAACTCGCTACGCTGGCATACATGAACCCGCTGTATAAAGGGACTCCGAATATTTTGAAATATCCTTCTCCCGGGTATGACCAAGAGCCCATATGTACCTTGAAAAGTTCAAGAGCCAGCCCGATCAGATGGAACATCGTGATCACCTTGAGTTCGTCCCGTGTTTCGAGTCCGGAGCGAACCATCCACCACTGCATCAGCAGGCAAATGATCAGCAGCCAGTCATACCTGGGCAGAAAGGGGAGGGGGAAGATTTTCGTCAAAGCCAAGGAGGCAAAAATCACGACAGGGAACAAACAGGATAAAGCCTGCTCCCAACCGAATCGAACGAGCTGCTTGAACGCTCTGATGACCGGTGACTCCATCATTCGGCTATGATCCATCATGTTCTTCATCACTCCGATACTCTAAAATGTCTCCGGGTTGGCAATCCAACGCCTTACAAATTGCCTCTAACGTCGATAATCGAATCGCTTTCGCCTTCCCGTTCTTCAATATAGACAGGTTAGCCATGGTGATTCCTACCCGTTCCGACAGCTCGGTTACGCTCATCTTCCTTTTCGCCAGCATTACATCGATATTGATTACGATAGCCATTGTTTTCACCTCAGACCGTTAAGTCATTTTCCGATTTGATATCGATCGCTTCTTTCAAAAGCCTCTGAAGAACAGCAGCAAAGAAAGCGATCACCATGGATGCAAAAATAATGACCAGTCCGATTAAAATGACACCCGGAGCGTCGTCTGCCTCCGCAATCAGATATAGAAGGGGTAAGCCGGCCACATACAAAATACTGATGGCGACCGCACAGTATTTGATATTCTTTAGCGCTCTTACGGACAACTCCGAGAAGGCTTCATTTCTGTCGATATAAATCAACAGTCTGAAGGATTGATACAGAGCGAGGTAAAAAGGGACTGCCGATGCATACAAGTCAACAAACACGAGATATTTGAGATAGGTATGATCCGGATACAATTCTGCTGCGAAATTCGCGATTCCCGGCACCACAAAGATGCACAAAGCAAGGATCGGCATTCCGATCAGAAACACAGCCACCTTTAAGAAGAGAGTCGACACCCGTTTCATAAAAACACCTCTTAATCATTATTGTTCCTCGAATTTAGCACATCATTTATCGTTTTACAATAAATAATTAATGAATAATATTATCATTTTGTTGTTAGTCGAGTTAAGGATCTCCCCGAACGATGGATGTATAACAAAAAAAGCCATGTTTGCTCATGGCGTCTTGATGGCGGTTATTTGTGCCTCCCATATTGCTTTGCATAAGATAGGGTTCGATGGTATAACTTTTTGTCTTTTAAAAATTTTAGCGGATAAATTTGGGGCCGTGTATTGACCTCCAATATCCACAGCTTCTCCTTGTTGTCCACCGCTACATCCAAACCCAGTTCCTGAAATCCTTTGAGATGGCGGTCAAAATTTTTCGCTACCGAAACTCCTAACTGCTTCAGCGCTTCTTCCGTACTTTGAATGGAGGCCGAATGAAATCCTGCGCCTGTCAGCGTTGGCTGAAATAAACCGAGGCTTCCTCCCTGGTTGTAGTTCGTTGCAATCTTTCCAGGACTCCCGATTTTCGCGAAGACGGCCGTACTGATCCACTCCCCTTTTTTCGTTTTCTGCACCATCACGCGAATATCGAACAGCTTTCCGTTCGTTTTTGCTAATTGGATCCCCTTCTGTAACAAATACGGCCTTTTGTTAGAAAAGCGGGAAAGCATATGATATAGCTCGTCAGCTGTTGCGAAGAAGGATTTTTCTTTCTTGAATTGGGTTTGGTACCCATTGTTCTTTTTATTGATCCGAATAATGCCCGCCCCGCCGGAACCATGTGTTGGTTTGAAGTAAACGGTTGAATATTTGGAAAGCATGGAGAACAGGTTTTTTCTATCAAAAGTTGCCGTGTGGGGGACATGTTTCCGTAAATTGCCCTGCTCCAATAACCAATTCGTTTTCTTCCATTTATCGCTGATCGAGCTGCTTTTGTACTTAGCCATACATACCACCACCTTCCTGACCTAACATATGAATGTAGAGATGTGCTTGCAACGATATCTGTCTATTGTGGCGATAAGAACGGAAAAGGTTAAAGTTCTATCCGCTAGATAGATTGAACTAAAGTTTTCCATTGAACTTCCTGTTATAACGGCCCAATATGGCCCTATAACATTCATTTCTTTAGTTCATTCTATATAGCAGATCAAAAAAGGCGGCTCATTCCGCCGCCCCTTCGCCCATTATATGAAATGGCGTTCTTTAAAAATCCGTTTTGCCTCGAATACCGCGTTCAGCACCCGGGGAAAGCCGGTGTACGGCGCGCATTGGATGATGGCTTCCACAATTTCGCCGGCGGTCAGCCCGACATTCAGCCCGGCGTTGATATGCACGTTCAGCTGCGCTTCGCATCCCCCTTGCGTCGTCAGGGAAGCGATCGTAATCAGTTCGCGCTGCCTCAGGTCCAGCCCCTCCCGTGAATAAATGTCGCCAAAGGTAAATTCGATGATGTATTTCCCTAGGTCCGGGGCGATATCGCTGAGCGAGTCCATAACACGCTGCCCGCCGTCGCCATCGACCTCCAGCAGCTTTTCCCATCCGCGTTCGTAACGTTCGTTTGTCATTGTTTATGACCTCCTGAAATGATGTTTTAACCGCTTCGTGAGTTATATGCTACAGCTTTGAGCGCGCTCTAAAGCAAGGCTTTTTTTGCATGGGATTTTGCCATTCCAAGGAGACGCAAGGAATTAAAGCAGATCGAAGCATAGGGCCTGCTATGCATAGGGGATTTAGTGATATAATGCAGCCATGGAGAACCAATACACGATTCAGCAGATTTCCCAAAAAACCGGTCTGTCCGTGCATACGCTGCGTTACTACGAGCGGATTGGCTTGTTGGAAGGGATACCCCGGGATGAGCACGGTTACCGCCTGTACCGGGAGTTCGATTTGTTATGGGTTGAATTTTTGATGCGGTTAAGGGGAACGGGAATGCCGATCAGCGGGATGAAGCGGTTTTCGGACCTGCGGAGCGAAGGCGATTCCACGATAACGGAAAGGCGGGAAATGCTGGAGGCCCACCAGGCGCACATTCATGAGCAAATGCGGGTGCTCCGGGATCATTTGCGAAGTATTGACGACAAGATCGATCATTACAAAGGGATGGAAAAAGAACAAAACCAGGCGGTGCCACCCAAAGTGCCGCCCGGCAAATGAGCAGGAAGAGGCCGTGCCGGCCTCTTTTTGTTGTCTGCACCATATCGTTCATTCGAGGGAATACACTAAATTTCATTCCGAGGTAGTACACTAAATCTCATTTCTAGGTAATACGCGAACGGAAATTCTTAGGCTCCCTTTGCGGCGACTGCCTATTTGCCTCCTATATCCTTAAATCTCCTTTGTCCGTCCCGCATCCGTGCTCGTTTTAGTCTGCTGCGGAGACAAACGATATTAATGATTTTATGTAAACTTAACTAAAATAGTTAATATTAGTTTACATAGTTCATTCTACGCGCTATAATCTCCTTGTAAATGAGAAGACGAGGAGGAATTGGCATGAAATCGATTTTGATTACGGGTGCTTCATCAGGTATTGGAAAAGCGGCGGCACAGTTTTTTCAGCAGCAGGGGTGGAACGTCATTGCGACGATGCGTTCGCCGGAACAGGAAACCGGGCTGCGGTCCTTGGAGCGGGTGCTGGTGACCCGTTTGGACGTAGAGCGGAAGGAAACCATCGAGGCGGCGATAGCAGAGGGGATGGACCGGTTTGGGCGGATCGATGTCCTGCTGAACAACGCGGGTTATGCGGCATTCGGCGCTTTTGAAGCGGCGACGGACGCCCAAGTACGTAAACAGTTTGATGTTAACGTCCATGGCGTGATGCAGACGACCCGGGCGCTTCTTCCTCATTTCCGGACCCAGGGCGGCGGAACGGTGATCAACGTCTCGTCAGCCGGCGGCAGGGTGGCTTTCCCGCTGCTGTCGTTGTACCACGCGAGCAAGTGGGCGGTGGAAGGCTTCTCCGAATCGCTCTACTATGAGCTGGCTGAGCTCAACATCCGGGTGAAGCTCGTGGAGCCGGGCAACGTGGCGACGGATTTTACCGGACGTTCGCTGGATGTGCTGAAGGACGATTCGCTGGAGGCGTACGCAGCCTATACCGGCACCGTTATGAAAAAACAGCTGGAGAGCTTCGAAACCCAGTCGTCCACACCAGAGCACATCGCAAAGACGATCTACGAGGCGGCGGTCGATCCTTCTCCCCGGTTCCGGTATATCGCCGGTCCGGACGCCGAGTTCCTGCTGGACTTGCGCAGCAGGGTGCCGGAGGAGGAATTTATGGCTGGTATTGCTCAGCAGTTCCGGTGATAGGGGGGCTCACCCCCGAGTGCTGAAGTATGGGTTTCGCTGCTAATCTCTTCGAATCAGCTAGATAACCAAAAGAGGCGTGCCGTAAGGCCACACGCCTCTTTTTTTGTTTCCCCCCACAAGCTGGGGATTTTATAAGGTCACGAGCGAAGGCGTTGTGCTGGTGGCGGCGATCGTGAAACAAATGGCCAGCAGTTAAAGTGAGGAGACGAGGTCAGTCTCCTCAAGCCCCTCAGAGGCAGCAGTCCCCGCCACCTGAACTCCAAAGAGGGAAAGCATATGGGGTGGAAAGTCTACGTGCCGCCTTTGAAGCCGTGTTCCCACCTCCTTGTCTCATCAAGGAACACGGCTTCAACAGCGGCTGGAACACCAAATGCGTCCCTCCCCGAGCGCTGAGGTGTGGGTTTCGTTGCTGCTCCTTCGAATCAGCTAGATGACCGAAAGAGGCGTGCCGTAAGGAGACACGCCTCTTTTTTGCATCCCCCCACAAGCTGGGGATTTTTAAAGGTCACGAGTGGGGGAGTAGTGCTAACGGCAGTAACCGTAGGAGAAACAATTGGCTAAGCAGCAGTGAGAAGCAGATAGGGGCGTTTTAGCAGCTACCCCAAGAGGCAGCAGTCCCTGCCACCTGAACTCCAAAGAGGGAAAGCATATGGGGTGGAAAGTCTACGTGCCGCCTTTGAAGCCGTGTTCCCACCTCCTTGTCTCATCAAGGAACACGGCTTCAACAGCGGCTGGAGCCCCAAATGCGTCCCTCCCCGAGCGCTGAAGTATGGGTTTCGTTACGACTTCTTAGAGGAGACCAGCAGCCAACCAGAAAGAGGCGTGCCATAAGGCGACACGCCTCTTTTTTGCATCCCCCCACAAGCTGGGGATTTTATAAGGTCACGAGCAAAGGCGTTGTGCTGGTGCGGTAACCGAAGGAGAAACAATTGGCTAAGCAGCAGTGAGAAGCAGATAGGGGCGTTTTAGCAGCTACCCCAAGAGGCAGCAGTTCCCACCACCTGAACTCCAAAGAGGGAAAGCATATGGGGTGGAAAGTCTACGTGCCGCCTTTGAAGCCGTGTTCCCACCTCTTCATCTCATCAAGGAACACGGCTTCAACAGCGGCTGGAACCCCAAATGCGTCCCTCCCCCGAGCACAAAAGTCTGGGTTTCGTTACGGCTTCTTCGAGGCGCCCCGGTCCCAAAGATGATGCACCGCTGTTTGGGTTTCGTTGCTGCTCCTTCGAATCGACCCAATGATCCCATCGCAGATGCGGCATAAGGGCTTCTGTCCTTTTTATCAATCAACGCCCCCAACCTTAAAAAATAACCAGCCCACCCCTGTTCATGCCAAGCATCCCCCACCCCTCCGCCATTACTATGAAAAATAAGCACAGCTATACGACGTGCGTAAAAGGAGGACCGATATGTCGACGATCAAAACGGAAGCGGCCGAGCTGACGCCCCCAGGCGTGGTCCGAAGGCCGGGAAGGGGCGGCGGACTGATCCACCTCATGTGGAAGTACAAGGCGCTGTACGTGATTTCCCTTCCCGGGATCGTGTATTTTCTCATCTTCAAGTACATTCCGCTGGGCGGCTCGATCATCGCGTTTCAGGATTACAACATTTTTAAGGGCTTCACGGGCAGCGAGTGGGTGGGCTTCGCCAACTTTACGATGATGTTCCAGCATTACGACTTTTTGAGGATCTTGAAAAATACACTGCTCATCGGGCTCTACGACCTGATCATTGCGTTTCCGGCCCCGATCATTCTGGCCCTGCTGCTCAACGAGCTGAGGCTGGTCGTGTTCAAAAGGGTCATCCAAACCGTGGTGTATATGCCGCACTTTCTGTCCTGGGTCGTCATCGCCGGCATGTCCGTGGCCATTTTGTCCCCGTCCACGGGCATCTTGAACCAGCTGCTCGGACTGTTCGGCATCGAGCCGGTGTACTTCCTCGGCGACAACGCCTACATCCGCAGCGTACTGGTCGGCTCGGGCATTTGGCGGGACATGGGATACGGCACGATCCTGTACCTGGCCGCCCTGGCGGGAATCAATCCGGACCTGTACGAAGCGGCCGAGATCGACGGGGCGAACCGGTGGAAGCAAACGCTCCGGATCACGCTGCCGGCGCTCCTGCCGACGATCATGATTTTGTTCCTGCTGCACATCGGCAAGTTCCTCGACTTCGGCTTTGAGCGGGTGTGGGTGTTCCTGAACGCGCTCAATACGGAAAACGGGGAAATTCTCGACACGTACATTTACCGCTCCGGCCTCCTGTCGCAGCAGTACAGCTACACGACGGCGGTGGGATTGTTCAAATCGGTGGTGGGGCTGGTGCTGGTCCTGACCGGCAACCTGCTCAGCAAGAAAACGACGGGCGAAGGCCTGTACTAGAAGGGAGGAACGACGGTTGCACCGAATGATGTCTAGGAGCTATCAACTATTCAACGCGTTCAACATCCTGTTCATGTGCCTGCTCGGGCTCGCCATGTTCCTGCCGTTTCTGAACGTCATCGCCCAGTCCTTCAGCTCGTCGGAAGCGGTCACGTCGGGCAAGGTGACGTTCTGGCCGGTGGACGCTACGACGATCAACTACCGGTACGTGTTCAGTGACGCGTCAATATGGCGCGCGTTCGCGGTATCCGTCTTCATCACGGTGGCCGGAACGCTGATCAACCTGGTGGCGACGGCAACGCTGGCTTACCCGGTGTCCCGCGAGGAGTATGTCGGGCGCAAGCTGATCATGCTGATGGTGCTGATCACGATGATTTTCAGCGCGCCGCTGATTCCGAACTTTTTGCTGATGAAAAATCTGCATTTGATGAATACCCCGTGGGCCATGATTTTGCCCGGTGCGATCAGCGCGTTTAACTTTTTCGTGATGCATTCGTTCTTCAAGCAGCTGCCCGCGGAAGTCATCGATTCCGCCCGTATCGACGGCTGCGGGGAGGTTCGCATCCTGATGAAGATGGTGGTGCCGCTCTCCAAGCCGGTGATGGCCTCGCTCGGCATTTTTTACGCGGTGGGACATTGGAACGCCTATATGAACGCACTGTATTACATTGATCAGCCGAAGTGGTGGCCGCTGCAGGTGCTGCTGAAAAAGATGTTCGAGACCGACGATCTCAGCATGGACCCCGGCGCCTCGCAGTTCAGCGAGCTGGCGTTTACCTCCCCGGAGGGGATCAAAATGGCGACCATTGTCATCGCGACGCTGCCGATCATTTTACTGTATCCGTTCCTGCAGAAGCATTTTGTGAAAGGGCTTACACTAGGTGCGGTCAAATCTTAAAAATGAACTACCCGAACTGAAGTTGCCACCTCACGGTCGGGCAAACGTTAAGGATACAATCAACTTGCCAAATCCAACAAAGAGCATACACAAGAGCAATCAAAGCGGGGAAAGAGGGGATACGATGAAAAAATGGGTAAGCCTGATGCTGGCCACCGTAATGACGGCATCTCTGCTCGCCGGGTGCGGCGGCAAGGACAATGATTCATCCGCCAGCGGCAAGGATGCGGGGACGAGCACGGAGGACAACGGGGTCACCAAGTTTTCGATTTCGCTGCGGACGCTCAATTTCGGCCATGTGGAAAAATCGCCGGATATCAACGCGGATAAGTGGGTGAAGAAGCTGGAGGAGCTGACGAACACCGACATGGACATCCGCCTGGTTCCGCACAGCGAATACGACCAGAAGATGGCGCAGATGTTTGCCACGGGCGACATTCCGGACGTGGTACAGGGCCAGGGCGGCGTCACCGGGAAAGAGATGGCGGGGTCGGTGGAGGCCGGGGTCTTTATGCCGCTGGACGACCTGCTGCAGAAGTACGGGCAGAACCTGCTGCAAAAAATCCCGAAAGAAGCCTGGAATCGCATGACCTATGAAGGTAAAATCTATGGTATTCCGGAGTGGCTCGGCAACCCTTCCCGCCGCGCGACCTGGATCCGCAAGGATCTGCTGGACAAAGCAGGCCTGCCGGTGCCGAAGACGATCGACGATTTTATGGAAGTGCTGCGCGCTTTTAAAAAGATGGGCGTCGAAAATCCCTACATGGGCCGTCAGGACTTCAAATATGCGGATACGGTCTTCGGAGCGTACGATGTTTTCCCTTATTTAAGCCAGTTTGAGGAAGTGGACGGTCAGGTGCAGCCCAAATTTTTCGATGCAGACAATATGATGAAAGCGCTGTCCACCTACAAGACGATGTATGACGAAGGGCTGATCAACAAGGAATTTGCCACGATCAACCCGACGACATTCAAGAACACGATCCTGTCCGGAAAAGCCGGCATCTGGTCGATGAACGCCAACGAGCTGCTTCAATGGCAGACCCAGCTTCAGGATACGGTTCCCGACGCGAAGCTCGAAGTGATTCCCTCCCCGACCGGACCGGACGGCAAGGGCGGATATTATTTGTACGGCGACGTAAACCGTTCTTATTTCATTAATGCCAAATACGAACATCCGGAGAAAATCATCCAATTCCTCGACTGGATGGTATCGGATGAAGCCGAGAAGTTTTTTACCTTTGGTGTCGAGGGCGAAACATACACGATGGACGGGGACAAAATCAACTACAAGCAGCCGACCGACTCCAAAGCGGTTGACGAGGAGCGCTACCGCCAATCCTTCCTGTGGCTCGTGCAGGACACGACGTACAACAAGGGATCGCTCAGCCTGACGGAAGACGGGCGCAAGCTGATGGGCGTGTTCGATAACATTCTGGCGAACGAGGGCCGTGACGGCTTCGAATTCGACCCTAGATTGGAAGCGCTTAAAAAGAACCCGGACATCACTCCGCTTTCGGATACGCCGCCGCCTGTGCTCGTGACCCACATGGTCAAAATGGTCTACGGCCAGGAGCCGATCGAAAATTGGCCGAAGGTGATCGAGGAATGGAAGTCCAAGGGCGGCAATGCCGTACTGAAGGAAGCCAATGAACGCTACCAGAAAAAAGAGGGGATCTTCCTGCCGCGGAAGTAGGAATTGGCGGTTGTTCACCTGCTAGAGATATTGGGGCGGCGACCTGCACCGGTTCCCGCCGCCCAGAAACGAATTCTGAATACGAAATCGAAAGGAGCTCTTGAGGATGTATCGGATTTTGCTCGTTGACGATGAACCTATGATTCTGAAAGGACTAAGCGTATTCATTCAGCAGTCCGGGATCCGGATTTCATCCATCCGGCTCGCCGCCAACGGGCGCGAGGCGCTGCAGGCGATCGGGGAGGAGCTCCCCGATTTCGTGTTTACGGATATCCGGATGCCGGTCATGGACGGCCTGTCCCTGTGTGAGGCCATCGCCAAGCAGGAGTACCCGGTGCAGACGGTGGTCGTATCCGGTTATGGCGATTTCTCCTATGCCCAGGCCTGTATGGCTTTCGGCGTCAGGGAATACCTGCTGAAGCCGGTGGCCAAACGGGAGCTTGCGGATACGCTGCGGCGCCTGGTGCAGCGCGCCGAGAAGCAGAAGCCGGCCTCCGCCTACCTCTCTGTCGCCAAGATGGATGCGTGGCTGGAGCGGTTTGACCAGGCTATTTACTATATGAACCGCAGCCAGGTTCAGGAGCTGCTGGAGGAGTGGCGGAGGGAGACTTCCGCTTTTCAGCTTCAGGAGCGGCAAAAGGCCGAAATGCTGGAGGAATTTCACGGCCTGCTCGTTAAGAAGCTGAGAGCCAGGGAGATGAACATCGAACTGGACGACAGCCTGGAGCTCGGCCCGGACTCCACCGGGGAAGAGGCCTTCGGACGGTTCGCCGAGCGGATCGGCCAGACGCTGGACCGCCTGTACCGGAAGCGGAAAGGGAAATGGAAAGACCCGATCGAGGAAGCCAAGCATTACATCGAGCGCAATTTGGCCAGCGAGGTGTCGCTGGAGGAAGTAGCGGATCAGCTGGGGCTGCATCCGAATTACTTCAGCGTCATGTTCAAGCAGGCGACGGGGGAGACCTTCGTCCAGTACCGCACGAAGCGGCGCATGGAATACGCCAAGCGGATGCTCGGCGAGGAATCGCACCGGATCACCGACATTTCATACGCGGTTGGATATGCCGACCATTCCAACTTCACGAAAACCTTCAAGAAATACGAAGGCATCTCGCCTTCGGAATACCGGCAGCGGCTGGGGATCTGACATGTTCCGCAGAAGCATCTCCCACCGCATTTTCGGCTACTTCATGGTATTAATCGTCATTTCCTTATCGGTGGTCGGCACCATCACTTACGTGCAGTCGTCCAAACTTCTGGACCGCCAGCTGGAACGCTACCTGTCCCAAATGATCACCCACGCGGCCTATCATACGGACTTATACCTCCAGACGTTCGACAATGCCAGCAAAATCATCCTGTCCGATCCGGACGTCCTGAAGTTCATGGAGATGGATCCGGACAACAGTTTCCAGTATTACGAGCTGTCGCGGCGGATTCAGAGCAAGGTGTTCGATTCAGCCTTTATCATTTATCCGCAGATCGAACTGATTTACGTCATTAATCAGGACGGCAAGGCGATCACAACGAAGGACATCATCCAGGATGAGGTCAAGGATTATAAATCGTATTATCGTTTAATCGAGCAAAATATTCCGAAGGACGGTCTCGGCGCGATCATCAACTCGGCAACGGTGGATCCGGGGGAAGAGCAGTACATTACGTTCATCCGCCGTGTGCGCGGGCTTCTGTCGCACCAGCCGCGGGGCATCCTTGGCATGAAGCTTAACACCAGGGAGATATCCAAGCTGTGGGGACAAATGGACCTGGGGGACAAAGGCTACTCCTTCATTGTGGACAGCAAGGGCAATTTCGTCGACAAGCCGGAGGACGCCGTCATCCCGGAGTTCATGGACGATGAAGTCAAGAAAAATCTGCTCAGCGGGCAGGGCACCTTCACGGCCGTCGTCAACGGGGAAAAGCGGATGTATGTGTCGCAGCGGCTCAGCGCCGCCGATTGGCAGATGGTCATTTCGGTCCCGGTGAAAGAGCTTCGTAAACCGATCATGAACATCCGCTATACGACGGTCATTGCCGGCTTCATCACGTTAATGGTCGCGATGTGGATTGCGGGCCGGTTTGGCCGGTCTCTCGTGCAGCCGCTCAAGAAGCTCGTCCGCAATATGCGCATGATGGAAAAAGGCGAGTGGAAGACGATTGAGGGCGAGGAGCAGCGCCAGGATGAGTTCGGTTTTCTGATCTCGAGCTACAACCTGATGCTGACGCGGCTGTCGGAGATGATCGAGCGCGTGTACGAGGCGGAAATCCGCTCGCACAAGACGGAGCTGAATCTTCAGAAAATCGCGCTGGAGCAGCATAAGGCCGAATTCCAGGCGCTGCAGCTGCAGATCAATCCGCATTTTCTGTATAACACGCTCGAGACCATCAAATGCTACGCCGTCGTCCAGGATTCCGAAGAAATCATGGAAATGGTCGAAGCGATGGCGGCCATGCTGAGGTATGCGATTCAGACGAACCTGTCGGAGATTACGGTCGTCGACGAGCTGAAGCATGTGCTGAATTACATGACGATTCTGCAGTACCGGACCCAGCGGCAGTTTGAGCTGGACGTTGACGTTCCTCCAGATCTGCTGCTGCACAAGATGGTCCGGCTGACGCTGCAGCCGCTGATCGAAAACATGTTCCAGCATGCGTTCCCCGACGGGATTCAGGATCATCACCGGATCCGGATCGGCGCGGAGGTCCGCGAAGGAGGGTTCCGGCTGACCGTGCAGGATAACGGCGCCGGCATGACGGAGGAGAAGCTTCATTCGCTGCGCCAGAAGCTGGAGCTGAACCGGCTCGCGGAGTCCGATTCGGGCTCCCTGTACCACAAAGGCGGGTTGGGCCTTATGAACGTGCACCGGCGGATTCAGATGGTGTATGGAGAAGCGTACGGTTTGACGATTGACAGCGCTTTGCATCACGGAACGACGATTCGGATGTCGCTGCCGTTTGACGGCAGCATCACTTGCATGTATGAGGAGGAGAACGTGGGATGAAGATCGATTTACAGGGAAAAATGGCGCTGGTGACCGGTGCCAGCTCAGGCATCGGCCGGGAAGCGGCCAGGTCGCTCGCGGCCGCGGGAGCCGCGGTGGCGGTTCATTATAACCGGGGCCGGGAGGAGGCGGAAGCCCTTGCGGCGGAAATCGCCGCGTCGGGCGGCAGGGCCGCCGTCGTCCAGGCGGACGTCACCCGCATTGAGGAACTGACGGCGATGCTGGACACGGTAGAGCGGGAGCTTGGCGGCCCGGTGGATATTTTGGTGAACAATGCGGGTCACCTGGTGAAGCGGGTACCGAATGCCGAAATGACCGAGGCGCATTATACGCATGTCATGGACGTCAATTTCAAATCCTGCGTGTTTTTGAGCAAGCTGGTCATTCCAGGCATGGCAACCCGCGGTGGCGGGTCCATCATCAACATGACTTCGGTCGCCGCCCATGACGGCGGCGGGCCGGGGGCATCGGTGTATGCGGCCAGCAAAGCGGCGGTCATTTCCTTCTCCAAAGGACTGGCCAAGGAAGTAGCGCCGCAGGGCATCCGGGTCAACTGCGTTTCGCCGGGCTTTATCGGCCGGACGGCCTTTCATGCGACCTTCACCTCGGATGAGGGCCGGGCCGCCACGGTGTCCAAAATCCCGCTTGGCCGGGAAGGGACGCCGCAGGATGTCGCCGATACGGTGCTGTATCTGGCATCGGACCTGTCCCGCTATCTTACGGGCGAGACTATTGAAGTGAACGGTGGATTGTTCATGCGGTAAAGGTTGCGTCCAAGGCAGTAACGGTCAAATTGACCTTGCCCTGAAAATACTTTCAAACGGAAATGGATAGCTGAAGCTGAAATGGTACTAATGATGAACAACAGACGACTCACTCACAAGGAACGTGATATGGGTACGGCAAGATAAGGATCAGGACGATAAGCTTACTACAGCGTCACCCAAACTGGAGGGATACGACAATGGCAACGGCAAACGGATTGTATCAGCCGCAAAGCGGCGATTTAACGGTGCAGTATGCGCCTTCCGGGCAAACGGAGCTGATCGAGAACCCGCCGAGGTTTACCTGGATCCCGGCGAAACTGGAAGATGACCGGTACGTGCTGGAGGTGTCATCCGCGCCGGATTTCACCGGGGAGACGACCCGAACCTACGGGCCGGTCCCCTACAATTTCTTTACGCCTTCCGAGGCCTTGGGGCCGGGAACGTATTATTGGCGCTACGCGCTGCTCGAAGGGGAAGGGCCGGAGGCACAGCAGTCCGAATGGAGCACCGTAAGAGAATTTCGGGTGCCGGAGGGCCTGCCGGAGACGGCGCTCCCGTCCCGGAGCGAGCGCTACAGCCGGGTACGCACCGGTCATCCCCGGCTGTGGCTGCAGCCGGATGAGCTGGAAGCGTACCGCGGCACAGTAAGGGAGGATGCGGCAGGCAGCGGATGGCAGGCCTTCTTCGAGCAATCGGTCAAGCCTTGGCTGACCCGGGAGCTGATTGCGGAACCGCAGCCCTACCCGGACAACCGCCGGACGGCGGCGCTGTGGCGCGGAAGCTATTTGGCCTGCCAGGAGGTGCTGTACGCCATCCGGCATTTGAGCGTTGCCGGTGCCGTGCTGCAGGACGCCGAGCTGCTCGCGGAGGCGAAAGCCTGGCTGCTGCACGCCGCGTCCTGGGACCCGGACGGCCCGACCAGCCGCGACTATAACGACGAAGCGGCGTTTCGGATCGCCGCGGCGCTGGCCTGGGGCTACGACTGGCTCCACGGCGAGCTGACGGAGGATGAGCGGGAAGCGGTGCGGGAGCCGCTGCTCGCCCGGACCCGGCAGGTGGCGTACCATGTGATCCAGCGCTCGAAGATCCATCATGTCCCTTATGACAGCCACGCGGTCCGCTCCTTATCCTCGGTGCTCGTGCCCTGCTGTATTGCACTCTTCGACGAGGCGCCGGAGGCCAGGGAATGGATGGACTACACGGTGGAGTACTATTACACGCTGTTCTCCCCGTGGGGAGGCAAGGACGGCGGCTGGGCCGAAGGGCCCCACTACTGGACGACGGGCATGGCTTACTTGACGGAGGGCCTGAACCTGCTCAAAAACTTTTCGGGGCTCGACGTGTTCCGGCGGCCTTTTTTTCAGCGTACAGGCGATTTTCCCCTCTACTGCTACAGCCCCACCACGTCGACGCGCACGGCCTTTGGCGACAACTCGACGCTCGGGGACGACATCATCAAAAAGGTCGGCTACAATATGCGCGAGTTTGCCGGCGTGACCGGAAACGGATGGTACCAATGGTACTTCGAACAGCTCAAGGACGCGAATCCGGAGGCCGACCGCATGTTTTACAACTACGGCTGGTGGGATTTTGCCTTCGATGACCTCGTGTACCGGCACAATTATCCGCAGGTTGAACCGGTAGAGCCTTCCGGCATCGAGCCCGTCAAATGGTTCCGCGACATCGGCTGGGTGGCGATGCATCACCGCCTGCACGATCCTGCGGAGCAGATTTCCCTGATCGCCAAGAGCAGCCGTTACGGCTCGGTCAGCCACAGCCATGGCGATCAGGGCGCGTTCCTGCTGCACGCTTACGGGGAGCCGCTGGCCATTGAGAGCGGGTATTATGTCGCGTTTAACAGCTCGATGCATCTGAATTGGCGCAGGCAGACCAAGTCCAAAAACGCCGTCCTCATCGACGGGCAGGGGCAGTTCGCCGGCATGAACAAGGCGCTGAACTTGGCGGCCAAAGGGGAGGTCGAGGACGCCTGGCATAACAAGGGCGTATCCTACACTCGTTTGAATCCAACCTCCGCTTACCGGGAGCATGTACCGTATTTGAAGCAGTACAAGCGCGAGATTTATTTTGTGCAAAACAGCTACTTCGTTATTGTCGATTCGATCGACCTGGAGCAGCCGGGACGGGTGCAGTGGCTCTTCCACACGCTGTACGAGATGGAGCTGAAGGGCCAGTCCTTCTACGTGAACGGCAAGAAAGCCCTGATGGAAGGCCGTTTCATCTTCAGCACGTCCGGAGAGCTTGCGCTGTCGCAGACAAGCGGATTCGAGGGCGTGGATCCCGAGGAAATCGCCGGGCTCGATACGCACTGGCATCTGTCGGCGGAGACCAAGGACGCGTCCTCGCACCGGATCGCCACGCTGCTCGTGCCAAAGCGGCTAAATGAGGCCGCCAAATACATTTCTTATTTTATGGACGATCAAGGATTCAGTTATAATTTGTATTTAACGGACAACGGGCAAACGCAGAAAATCGAAATCACGAAGGCGTTTTAGTTTATGAAATGACAAGTATAAGGAGGCGGAACAATCGTGAGCAATATCGGAATTTGGGAGGACGCGGAGCCCGGCGTAAAGCGCAAAATTTTGCAGCCGGGGGCGTCGCTGATGATGATGGAAGTACATTTTGAAGCCGGTGCGGAAGGATATGAGCATGCCCACCCGCATGAGCAGATGTCCTACTGCCTGCGGGGGCGCGTCGAGTTCACGATCGAAGGCAAGAAGACGGTCATCGCGCAGGGCGAGCACATCGTCATTCCGATGGGCGCCAGGCATGGGGCGAAAGCGCTGGAAGCCAGCGCATTGCTGGACTGCTTCACGCCGCTGCGTGCCGACTTGATCAAGTATTGATGGACGGCACGACGGTCGCTGCTTCAGGTTCGTTTGGACGAAGTTAAGCGTGGCCAAGTTAGTACGATGAAGTACCGTGACTGTACCATGACAGCCTTAACACAGGCTGTTCCTAGACTGCCTCTCGGCACCTTTTGGACGTTGAACTGTCCATATGGAAGCCGCGGGGCAGTTTTTTTGTGCGGGATCACAGACAGGGACGTTGCTATAATAGTTGGACCAGGGGAAAATAGCTGCACAAGTGTACTTATGATGATCGGTCAGGCAGGGTATAGATGGAGTAACTGGAAAATGCAATTTTCATGTGAAATGTGATCTGTGGAAAAGTAATCAAATTGAGAAAAGGAGGAACGACCATGATTATCGGTGTTGTTTCGGATACGCACTTAAGAGAAGGGAGGGTAAAGCTCCCCGCAAAGCTGACGGAAGCGTTCCGGGAGGTAGACCATATTCTTCATTTGGGCGATTGGATGACCCTGGAGGTGTACGATCAGCTGTCGAAATTAGCTCCTGTGGACGGCATCGCCGGAAATAATGACGGGTACGAGATCATTGAGCGTTTTGGCGAAAAAAAGATACTCTCCTTTGAAGGGGTACAAATCGGGCTTGTTCACGGACATGAGCCTTATTCATCAAAAATAACCACTCCGCAAAAGGCCAGGATAGCCTTTGAGGGCGAGCCGGTTTCCTGCATCCTGTTCGGCCATTCCCACCAGCCTTACCTGCAGATGGACGACGGCGTGCTGATGTTTAATCCTGGTTCTCCTACGGACAAGCGCAGGGAGAAGCTGTATTCGTTTGGACTGCTTGAAATCAAGGGTGGACAAGTCTTGCCCCGGCATGTGTTTTATGAGGATAAAGGATAGGGATGCCCCGCAATGTTCAGAATTGGTATAGAATCAAGCGGTATACTCATTGAAGCGTTGTACGAAGAGGGAGGTTATGTGTAATCATGAAAATCATTAGTCATTTTCAGGACGCAGCGCAAACCAGACACCGGGGAGTCGAACCCTACTCGCTTCAGGAGGTTCGGCTCACATCCGATATGAACATCGAATATACCCGGGGTTTTTACGTCCATCACAACGGCGACTTGATTGGGATCGTGGCGACGGCGGAAGGACCGGTTTTCTTTCACAACCAGGACAAATATCTTCTTCAGGAGGGCTGCTACTCCTTTTTACTGCAGAAAAAAAATACGGAGAACATTTTCTTTTTCGAATGGCAGGGCGCTTGTGCGTTAAAAATCTCGTATACGCCCGTTCTGATCAACCATGGCGGAAGATGGGTCGACGACCCGGTGTGGGATTTTTTCAGCTGGCTGACGAAGGCGGTGAGGAAAAAACGGTTCGCCGGATACTATACCGTGGACGAAATTTCCTCGCTGCTGGGCAATCGGGAAAAGGCTGCACCAGGGCAGGCGCTGGTTCAAATGCGGGCATAAATTACGTTTTCTGAAACGAGGCTATACGTTTAAATAGCATACGTTATATCATTTAGAAAGAACCGCTTTGCTGCGGTTCTTTCTTCTTGTACCCGTCATCAAGCCGCTTCCAAAGTTCGTGATGTTCGTTTGAGGAAAAGTCATCATCCGCATCTGATCGTGGTTACGCCGATTAAGCGAAGATTACCTCTGACCGATTGCTGTGATCAAAAATTTATCCGCAAAGCTGCGTACCTAAAGTATTGCGGGCGTGCGCGCGAATACGCTATAATAGCGTTAAATACGGTGATGGAAAACGTAACCATTTCCATGGACTAAGCACATTGAACGTTGGAAGCCGCGTCGCTATGCGGTTGATTTACCGCCTTATGCGGTTCATATATCGGGGTATGGCGCAGTCTGGTAGCGCGCACCCTTGGGGTGGGTGAGGCCGTGGGTTCGAATCCCGCTACTCCGATAGTTCCCTTTATCAGCGCGGCGATGCCTGGGCATCGTCATCATATACGGCGTAATTGAGAACCATTTCAGTTGTTGTTTCATACAATTGAAGTGGTTCTATCATTTATTGCAAGATTTGCTAAGAAATCCATAGGAAAACGGGGGTGCCGGAGATGATGATTTCAGAATGCAATCCCGGCCAATTATCGCACGAGCAAATTACCGCACTGCTGTACAAGGGAATTTCCGACGACGGTCGGCCAGGCGACTGCATTTTCGTGTTCGGAAGCAACAAGGGCACGAGGTACCGCGTTCCCGCAGCGGTTCAATTATACAAGGATGGCCGGGCACCGATGATTCTTTTTTCGGGAGGTACGATCTGGAAAGGGCAGCCGCTGCCCGAGGCGCTGATGATGAAAGAAAGGGCGGTGGAACTGGGCGTCCCTGCCGGACAAATTCTGGTGGAGCAGGAGTCGCGGCATACGAAGGAGAACGTGCTCGCCTCGCTGCTTGTCCTGGACCGGGCCATTTCGCTGCACGGTATCCGCCGGATTCTGATCGTTACTTCCGCATACCATATGCGGCGGGCGTACTTGACCTTAAAGACGTACATGCCTTCCTGGATCGAATACTCGATGTGTGCCGCAGAGGATGCGTCGACCCGGGAGGACAACTGGTGGTTGACGCCGGAAGGGTTCAACCGGGCTTCGAATGAAGCCGGCAAGCTCGTCCGGTATGTGCAAAACGGAATCATTGCGGACGATATGTTGGATTTGGGATAGTTCCATGCTCCAGTTAAAAAAGGACAACGGCAGCGCCTGAGCGGTTCAGGCGGGTCGTGTCCTTTTTTTTCGAAAAATCCGCTGCTCTTGCGTGAACGACAGATGGTGAGCAGTCATTTTCCCTTAAACCGCGCTCTCCATTTCCGCAGCCGGTGCTTCATGTACCGTCGGTTTGGCCCGCCGCAGCGCATAGAACAGCAGTCCGAATACAAGCCAGCCACCGCCAAGCAGCAGTGAGGAAACGTCCAGAAGGGTGACGAGGTACAGCACGAAGCCGGCACCGAGTAGCGGGCACAAAAGACGGAAAATGAGGTCTTTGGGAGTGCGACCCTTTTTGCGGACGATGTAGTGGAAAATCACCGACAGGTTGACGAACAGGAACGCCGTCAGCGCGCCGAAATTCACGAATTTGATCGCCGTTTCGAGGCTGATGAACAGGGCGGACAAGGAAATCACGCTGGCCAGCACGATATTGAACACGGGCGTACGGAACTTGGGATGGATGGAAGCGAATGTTTTGGGCAGGAGAGAGGTTCTACCCATGACGAACAGCAGCCGGGTGACGGTCGTCATGGAGGACATGCCCTGGGACAGAATGGAGAAAATGATGACGAACGTAAACACCGAGGCCAGCACGCTGCCTCCGATGGACTGCATCAGCTCGAAGCCGGCGGAGTCGGCGCTCGCAAACGAAAAGGAAGGGTACATTTGCTGGATTAAATAAGCGGTGGCAAAATACATCAGCCCGGCCAGGACGACAATGACCATAATGGCACGGGGGATCGTCTTCTTCGGGTCTTTCGTTTCTTCGGCCATCGTCGTAATGGAGTCAAATCCGAGGAAGGAGAAGCAGACCAGCGAGGCTCCGGCCAGAATGGAAGAGAACGAGACGCCTTTTCCTGCGGCAAACGGGTCAAGTCCCGCGGTAATCCCGCCTTGCAGCGCTTTGTATGCCAGAAGTGCACAGAAGCCGGCGATAAACAAAATTTGCATCAGGACGAAGATTTTGCTGACATTGGCCGATGTTTTGATGCCAATGATATTAATCGCCATGACGACAGCCGTCAGGAGTATGATCCAGACCGCCGAGGGTACGGACGGGAACTGCGCGTTCAAATTAATTCCGAACATGAGCACGGCGATAATGCACGAAAATAAATAGTCGAGCAGGACGGCCCAGCCCACCACAAAGCCGAGAAACGGGTTCATCGCTTTGGTCACGTAGGTGTACGCCGAACCCGAGACAGGGAAAGCCTTCGCCATTTGCCCGTAGCTTGCCGCCGTGAAGACGATGGCTACAAACGCCAGCATGTAAGCGGCCAAGAGCATGCCTCCCGAACCCTCGTGAAGCACGCCGAAGCTGGTGAAAAAGATCATGGGCGACATCCAGGCCAGGCCCATGGTCACGACATGGGACAAGGATAAATCTCTTTTTAATGTTATGTTATTTGACATATGACATTCCTCCTCCAAAGGGATAAAGCAACTGACGGCGATTCGATATGTCATGACATCTCACATTTTTGCAGGCTATTTCCGAAAAATCAAGTCTTTTTTCTGAGTTATCATACAAACATATGTTCCTTAATGGCCTATAACCTCACATTAAACCGCCTTTTACAGCTAAATATCCGCATTTTCATAAATTTTTTTGTAAGTTTTTATTGCATACTGCCGAGAAATCATGTTAGTATTCTTAACATAAACAACCGCATACGAAATGTCTTCTAGGGTTCCGGGTCGATGAAAGTCATCGGCTGGCTGGTCCGAGAGAAGGCGCACCGGGGCAGCCTGGTGTACACGGCGGGAAAAAAGCCCGGGAGAATCTATCAAAGCACGCTTTGATGTTTCTCCCGGGCTTTTTTTATTTTTAATTGGCAGGTTTGGGGCTCACTGGCGTTTATGTCCGGCCAGCAGCAGGCCTGCTCCATAGGAGGAATGAAAATGACAGCAAGCTTTTCGATAACGATGGGTCCCGGCGGCAAATGGTCCGCCTATATTGGCAAAGGCAAGTCGGTCACCTTGACGGCCGCGGGCGATTCAGCGAATGTGTCTGCGCTGCTGTATCATGCGGCGTATCCGTCGGAGAGGTACAACATGCCGGATTCGCTCAAGGCGCAGCATACCGCCTTTTATACGGCCGGTCACGTGCTGATGAGCGATCAGGGTCGCGTCCTTGCATCCATCATTGAAGATACTGCCGGCTGGCATGATCCCCTGGGCGGGTACACGACCCGTAAGGGAACGGACGGCAAGTATGGTCCGACTTCGTACCAGCAGGAGCGCAACGCCTGGCTGCGAAGCGGCGAGGAAAACCTGACGGTGGAGCTGTACCGCCATAACCTGACGCCGCGGGATTTGAGCGCGCCCGTGAATTTCTTTTCGAAAGTGGTATGCGAGCTTGACGGGACGATGAGGTATGTTCCCCAGCCAACCGATGGGCGCTCCGTCACCCTCCGGACGGAAATGGATGTGCTGCTGGTCGTGTCGAACACGCCGCATCCACTCAACCCCTCGGCGGTCTATCCGGGGGCAGCGGTGGATATCCGTATAACGGATGCTGCGCCAATGACGGAATACGATCTGTGCGTGAATCACTGTGGCGAGAACCGGCGAGCTTTTGAAAACACATGGAATGCCTATGCACTCATGAAAGGGGCGAATTGAAAATGAGCACATTTCAAGCGGTGGCAAGCGAACGAAACGCGGCGGATGCCGTGTACAACCACATCATAGCTGCAGGAGAGGGATGGATTTATGACCTGTTCCCCGGGCAGGTGCTGCGCATCGTCGATGTGGAGGGCAATCAGGCGGTGGACACCCTGTTTTATTCAAAGGAAGATCCGGGCGATCATTACAGTGCGGTCCGTACGATTACCCGTCAAAATAACATTTATCTGACCACAGGCTCGGTGCTCGTTGCCGAATCGGGGCGGGAGCTGCTGCAGATTACAGCCGACACCTGCGGCCGGCATGATACGCTTGGCGGTGCCTGCTCGGCCCAGAGCAATACGGTGCGGTATTCACACGATACGCTCCCGATGCATAACTGCCGGGATACCTTCATGCTGATGCTGGCGGGCCGGGATGAATACACGAAGCGGGATTTGGCCCCGAACGTCAATTTTTTTATGAATGTGCCGGTGACGCCGGAAGGGGAGCTGACCTTTGCGGACGGCGTATCCGGACCGGGACGTTACGTCGAGCTGACGGCGCTGGCGCCGGTCACCGTCCTGATCAGCAACTGCCCGCAGCTGAACAATCCTTGCAATGCCTATAACCCGACGCCGGCGCAGGTACTGGTCTGGAATGCAGAAGGAGGCGAAGGCGATGTTTAAAAAGGTGCTGATCGCCAACCGCGGAACGATTGCGGTACGGATTATCCGGACGCTGCACGCGATGGGCATTGCGTCGGTGGCCGTGTACACAAAAGCGGACCGGGACAGCCTGCATGTGGAGCAGGCCGACGAAGCCGTGCTCATCGGGGATGGCCCAGCAAAGGAGAGCTACGTGAATGCCGAGCTGATCCTGCGCACGGCTCTGGACACCGGGGCGGACGCGGTGCATCCCGGATACGGTTTCTTAAGCGAAAACGCCGGATTCGCTAGAGCCTGCGCGGAGAAGGGCATCACGTTCATCGGGCCGTCCCCCGCGCATATCGAGCTGTTCGGCCTGAAGCATACCGCGCGCTCGATGGCCGAGCAGGCGGGGGTGCCGCTGCTGCCGGGCACAGGGCTTATTTCGTCGGTGGACGAAGCCGCCGGGCAGGCTGAAGCGATCGGCTACCCCGTCATGCTCAAGAGCACGGCCGGCGGCGGAGGCATTGGGATGCGTATTTGCGGCGACGAAGCGGCGCTGCGGGATGCATTCGAATCCGTGACCCGGCTGGCGGCGGCGAATTTCAATGACGGGGGCGTTTTTCTGGAGAAGTATATTGAGCGGGCGCGCCACGTCGAGGTGCAGATCTTCGGCAACGGCGACGGCGAAGCGGTCGCTCTGGGCGAACGCGACTGCTCGGTACAGCGCCGGAACCAGAAGATCATCGAAGAGACGCCGGCTCCGCTGCTGGCGGAACCGGTGCGCCGGGAAATGCACGAAAGCGCGCGGCGTCTTGCCGCAGCCGCCGGTTACCGCAGCGCCGGCACGGTCGAGTTTTTGTACGATCCGATGGAGGAGAAGTATTACTTCCTGGAAGTGAACACCCGGCTGCAGGTGGAGCACGGCGTCACGGAGGAGGTGCTCGGCATCGACCTCGTGGAATGGATGGTCCGGGAGGCGGCCGGCGATTTGCCGGGGCTCGCGCAGCGGGTGCGTGAACCGGAGGGGCACAGCCTGCAGGTGCGTCTGTACGCGGAGGACTGCGTCAATGCTTTCCGTCCGGCGGACGGCCGGATCGACGCGGTGGTCTGGCCGGAACGCGCAAGGATCGAGACGTGGATTCAGCCGGGCCTCGAAGTGACCACACTCTATGACCCGATGCTGGCCAAAATCATCGTCCACGCCAAGACGCGGCAGGAAGCCGTCTCCCGGATGATCGAGGCGCTGCAGACGCTGCGCGTGTACGGTGTGACGACAAATCAGTCTTATATCGAAGCTTTTCTGGATACCGAAGCGTTCCGCGAAGGGCGGGTCTATACGAACATGCTGGCCGGTTTTGAGCCGGTCGAGACGGCGATCGAGGTGCTGGACGGCGGCGTTCAAACCACCGTACAGGACCTTCCGGGCCGAACGGGGTACTGGGATATCGGCGTACCTCCGTCAGGGCCGATGGACCGGTTGGCCTTTGCCATCGGCAACCGGCTGCTCGGCAATCCGGAGGAAGCGCCGGGCCTGGAAATGACGCTGCGCGGAGGAAGCTACCGCTTTCGCGGCGCCATGCGGTTCTGCCTGACGGGGGCCGATATGCAGGCGGAGCTGGACGGCGAACCGGTGCCGGCGTATACCCCGGTGACGGCGTCCGTGGGCTCGGTGCTAACGCTGGGCGAAGCCGCCGTTGGGATGCGCGCTTACCTGCTCGTCGCCGGCGGCCTGGATATGCCGCTGACGCTGGGCAGCGCGTCGACGTTTACGCTCGGCGGCTTCGGCGGCCATACCGGCAGCGCGCTGCGGCCGGGGGTGGTGCTCCGGGTCCGCAGCGACGCGCCGGACCGCCAGTCCGAGCCTCTAAGCTTCCGCGCACCGGCATCGCAGCCGGCGCTGACGCGGGAATGGACCCTCGGGGTCATTCCCGGACCGCATTGTACCGCCGAATACCTGCTTCCGGCGTATTTGGACCAGCTAACCTCCACGGTGTGGGAGGTGCATTTCAACAGCTCGCGCACCGGCGTTCGCCTGATCGGCCCTGCGCCGCTGTGGGCCCGGGAGGACGGAGGCGACGCCGGGCTGCATCCGTCGAACATCCACGACAACGCCTATGCCGTCGGCGCCCTGGACCTGACGGGCGACATGCCCATCCTGCTCGGACCGGACGGCCCGAGCCTCGGCGGGTTCGTCTGCCCGGTCACAACCGCGACGGCGGAGCTCTGGAAAATCGGGCAGCTCCGCCCGGGCGATCAGGTCCGTTTCCGGCTGATCACTGTAGAGGAAGCCGAAGAGCTGAGAGCAGCCCAGGAGGTATTTCTGCGTGAGCTCTCCGG
The DNA here is from genome assembly GCF_040545415.1 of Paenibacillus favisporus. NCBI lineage: Bacteria > Bacillati > Bacillota > Bacilli > Caryophanales > Paenibacillaceae > Paenibacillus > Paenibacillus favisporus. The sequence goes on from NZ_JBEPLV010000006.1 coordinate 410,381, forward strand.
CGGAGCATCTGTGCCGAAGCTGCCTGAGCTTCCACATACATCCCGCGGCGACTATATGCCGCTGCTCGCATACGAGGAAGAGGGGCGGCGCTTTCCGATTGCGGTGCGCTGCTCCGGGGACGAAAATATTTTAGTGGAATATGGAGAACGTGAACTCGACCTGCTGTACCGCTTCCAGGTGTATGTCCTGATGCAGGCGGTTACGGACAGCGGAAGCATCCCGTATATCGAAATGACGCCGGGCATCCGTTCCCTGCAAATTCATGTAGATGCGGCCCGTATGTCCGTGAAGGAAGTGGCGGCGAAGGTGATGGAGATCGACCGGACGCTGCCGTCGCTCGATTCCATCGAGGTCCCTTCCAGAATCGTCAAGCTGCCTTTATCATGGGATGATCCGGCAACAAGGCTGGCAATCGAGCGCTATCAGCAAAACGTGCGTCCGGATGCGCCTTGGTGCCCGAGCAACCTGGAGTTTATCCGCCGCATGAACGGGCTAGGCTCGATCGAGGAGGTCGCGGAAATCGTTTTTAATGCCTCCTATCTGGTCATGGGGCTCGGGGATGTATACCTGGGAGCGCCGGTTGCGGTTCCGCTGGACCCCCGCCATCGGCTGGTGACGACCAAATACAATCCGGCCCGCACCTGGACGCCGGAGAATGCCGTCGGCATCGGCGGAGCCTACCTGTGCGTATACGGCATGGAAGGGCCAGGGGGCTACCAGTTCGTGGGGCGCACGGTACAGATGTGGAACAAATTCCGCCGGACGGCGAACTTTGAGCAGGGGAAGCCGTGGCTGCTGCGCTTTTTTGACCAGATCCGCTTCTATCCGGTATCGGAGGAGGAGCTGCTGCGAATGCGGGAGGACTTCCCGCGCGGGGAGTTTACGGTAGAGGTCGAAGAAACGACGTTTAATCTCGGCGAGTATCTGGCCTGGCTGGGCACGATCCAGGAGGAATCGGCGGCATTCCGGACATCGCAGCAGGCTGCGTTTCAGCAGGAGCGGGCGTACTGGAAGGAGCTTGGCATCGCGGAGCATGTATCCGAACCGGAGGCAGCCGCGGCCCAAGAGCAGGGGGCGCTCCCGGAAGGAAGCCTCGGCGTGAACAGCTCGATGTCGGGCAGCGTCTGGAAGGTGCTCGTAGAGCCGGGCCAGGAAGTCCGCAAGGGCGAGACTATTATAATAGAAGAAAGTATGAAAATGGAGTTTTCCCAGCCTGCCCCGTTCGATGGCATCATTGCCTCCGTCTTTGTGGCGTCCGGCGATCAGGTGCGGGCAGGCGACTGCATCGCAGCGATCTTCCCGGTGGAAAAGGAGGCGGCGTCATGAGCATCCAGGCGGTTCCTTTTGAACTGAGTATCCATGCCCTCCAGCAGGGTTATCGGAGCGGCAGCTTTACGCCGCAAGAGGTGATCGCGGCCATTATCGGGCGTGCGGAACGGGACAGCGGAATGAATATTTGGATCATGCCGCCGGAGGAGGAACGAATTGCTCCTTATCTCGAAGGGCTGAAGGGGCTGGATCCGGAGGTCTGTCCATTATGGGGCATCCCGTTTGCGGTGAAAGACAACATCGACGTGGCCGGCTGGCCGGTCACCGCGGCTTGCCCCGACTATGCGTATGTGCCGGAACGGCACGCGCCGGTGGTGGAGCGGCTCATCCGCGCCGGTGCGATTCCGGTGGGCAAGACGAACCTGGACCAGTTCGCCACCGGCCTTGTCGGCACGCGCAGCCCCTACGGCGAGACGCATAATGCGCTCCGTCCGGAGCTGATCAGCGGCGGCTCGAGCTCCGGCTCGGCCGTCAGCGTCGCCCGCGGGCAGGCTGCGTTCGCCCTCGGCACCGACACGGCCGGCTCGGGCCGGGTGCCCGCGGCGCTGAACGGCCTGGTCGGCTATAAGCCGGCCGTCGGCGCCTGGCCTGCGGCGGGCGTCGTTCCCGCCTGCCGCAGCATCGACTGCGTGACGGTGTTCGCCCGTCACGTGGACGACGCGGCCGCTGTGGATGCGGCCGCACGCGGGTGGTGCGCGGACGATCCGTACTCCGCGGACCGTCCGCTGCACCGCGGCGAGCAGCCGAAGACGTGGCTGCTCCCGCAGGGCCGCCCCGAGTTTTTCGGCCCGTTCGCGGCCGAATACGAGGCGGCCTGGAACCGGGCGAAGGAGACGATCGCCCGGTCCGGGGTCCGCGTGCAGCAGGTGGATGTGTCCCTGCTGCAGGAAGCGGCGGCCCTGCTGTACGAGGGGCCGCTTGTAGCCGAGCGCTGGAGCGCGCTCGCCGGCTTCATCGAGGCGCATCCCGGGTCGACGTTTCCGGTGACGGAAACGATTCTGCGCTCGGGGGCCCAGGCCGAGCATACGGCGGCAGCCCTCTTCCGTGCCCAGCATCGTTTGGCTGAGATTCGCAGGGCGGTCCGTTCCTGGCTGCGGCAAGCCGTGCTGGTGCTGCCGACCTGCGGCGGCACGTGGACGAGGGAGCAGGTCGGCTCCGACCCCATCGGAACGAACAGCAAGATGGGCCTCTACACGAACCACTGCAACCTGCTGGATCTCAGCGCGCTGGCGGTTCCGGCCGGGCAGGCGGGGCCGGAGCTCCCTTTCGGCGTGACGCTGTTTGGGCTTCCTGAAGAAGAAGCGAACCTGACTGAAGCAGCGCGCTTCCTGCTGCGGCAGCAGGACACAATTCGTGTCGCCGTCTGCGGACTGCATATGCGCGGCATGCCGCTGGAGCCGCAGATGACGGGTCTAGACGCGGTATTTGCGGAAGAGGCGCAAACCGCCCCGGTGTACCGCCTGTACAAACTGGCGACCGAGCCGCCGAAGCCTGGGCTGGTACGGACGCCTCTAGGCGGGGCGCCGATCGCGGTGGAGCTGTGGGATATGCCCATGGAGTCTTTTGGCAGGTTCACAGCCTCGATTCCCGCGCCGCTCGGGATCGGTCGGGTGGAGCTAGCGGACGGGCGGAGCGTCCCGGGTTTTGTCTGTGAGGCGTACGCCGCAGAAGGGGCACTGGACATTACGGTTTCCGGAGGCTGGAGAAACGCGATGGCCGAAGTATAGTTTTTTTATGATAGAAAGCCAGCCAGTCCGGTCTCAACCGGTTCTGGCCTTTTTTTATGGCAACAAAAACTGAGAGATGGTTGCGAGCATACTCAACTCTTTTTCCCAAACGGCTCAAATAGCAAGCGCGATTAACGCATGTCCCTCCGCCTCCTCGAAAATGTATTGACAACATGTGGAAGAGGGGATAGATTGAACTCATAAACACGTGTTTATGCCCATAGGTGTTATTTTTTGAATGGCGAATGTCGGATTCGCGATTGTACATACAGGCATGGTGAAGCGGAGCTCACGGATACTGGAGCTGCGCTGCCTTTTGTGAACACGTGTTAATGAAATTGGAGTGTGCAGGATGAGGAAGAACGACATCAACAGCATCGAAATCGCCAGAATCGCAGGCGTCTCGCGAAGCACCGTCAGCCGGGTGATCAACAATTACCCGAACGTGCCGCAGGCTACGCGGGAGAAGGTTATGCAGGTCATCGACAGGTACGGATATTCACCTAATTTTTCGGCACGCATCATGACTGGTATGAAAACGCTTACGATTGGTCTGTTCCTGATTTCGCCGGAAGCGATTCACGACACGCTGACCCACGCGCTGATCAGCGATGTGATCGAGAGCGCGTCCAGCCGCGGCTACTACGTCCTGACTCACATTATCCGGAGCACAGAGGATATGGAAGCCGTCCGCAAGGTGAAGGATACGTTTTATCAGCGGCGGATTGACGGCGGCATATTTATCGGCGCGGCGAATCATGAGCCGTTTATCGAGGAGCTCATTGCCAAAGGATTTGTGGCGGGAATCGTGGACCAGCATCTGGAGGGGCGGCTGGAACCGAACCGGGTGATCTGCAATTTTGACAATAAGCTGGGCATGAAGCAGGGAGTCGATTACCTGGTAGGCCTGGGGCACCGGAACATTGCGTTTATTGCGGGCGATCCGCTTCGCTGCTCCGGTCCCGAAAGATTGAAAGCTTTTCAGGATGCAATGGCGGCTCACGGCCTAAAGGTGAACCCGAACTGGGTCCTGCCATCGGATTTCTCCGAACGAAGCGGATACGAGTCGACCGCGCGCTGGCTTCAGAGCATCCCAGACCTGCCGACGGCTATCTTCGCCTGCAACGACAGCGTGGCATTCGGAGCGCTTCGGGCCTTGAACGAGGCCGGATTGCGGGTACCCGATGACATCTCCCTGATGGGGTTTGACGATCATCTTTTGAGCTCGCGCATTCAGCCAGCGCTAACCACCATACGTGTGAACTTTTCCGAAATGATCGACATGCTGACGCGGCAGGTCATCGAGACCATTGAGGACGAGACACAGATGTTCAAAAAATACGTAGGGACCGCGGAGCTGGTCATCCGGGACTCGTGCCGGAAAGTCTGATTTAAACAGTAAGGATGAAATGGGCGTCGGATTTGGGGATTTGTTGTTTGGCGGGAACAGAAGAGGGAATCTATTGGCTGCTTAGGGTTCGAAGTGAAAAATGCTTTTTCCAAATTTAGCACTGTTAAGGAGGATTTTTATATGACGGCAGGCGCATTAGGAACCAAGCTGGTTACACAAATCGGGATTGTCGTGAAAGACATCGATACCGTTTCGCAGAGCTATGCGGATTTTCTGGGGGTGGAGCGGCCGAAATGGTCCTGGACGGACACCGTGGATGTCGCCCAGACGGAGTTTAACGGGCAGCCTTCGGAGGCGCGCGCGAAACTGGCCTTTTTTGACTGCGGGCAGCTGCAGATCGAGCTGATCGAGCCGGATGAGCATCCGTCGACCTGGCGCGAATTTTTGGATGAGCATGGTGAAGGCGTGCATCATATCGCGTTTGGGATTCAAGGAATGAAGGACAAGATCGCCGTTCTGGAAGGCCGCCACATGCCGCTGATTCAAAAAGGCGAATACACTGGCGGGCGCTACGCATACATCGACAGCAGCAACGAGCTGAAAGTTCTGATCGAGCTGCTGGAAAACGATTAATCCGATAAGCAGATGAGGTGCTGAAGCTATGAATATTTTGATTACGGGATCGGCCCGGGGGCTTGGCTTTGAAACGGTCAAAGCAGCGCTTGCGCTTGGGCATACCGTGTTTGCAGGCGTGCGGGATATGGAGCGGCATACCGAGCCGCTTCGTGCATTGCGTGCAGCTCATCCGGACCAGCTCACGCTGATCGCAATGGATGTCACTGACGAAGTGAGCGTGAAAAACGCAAAGTCAGCCGTGCTGGAGCATACGGATGTGCTCGATGCCCTGATTAACAACGCAGGTGTACTGATCGGCCGCGAGCATAAGCTGGAGGAGCTGGATTTTGCCGATATGGAACAGTCTATGCTGGCGAACCTGTACGGACCGATGAAGGCCGTGAAGCATTTCCTTCCGTTGCTGCGCAGGAGCGCCCAGCCGTGCATCATCAACATCAGCTCGGAGGCCGGATGCTTTGCCGGGGCCTACGGCGGGGATTATCCTTACGCGATATCCAAAAGCGGGCTGAACTACTTCACCGCCCAGCTCCGCAAGGAACTGACCCCTCAGAACTTTGCGGTTTATGCCGTACATCCCGGCTGGATCCGGACTCCGATGGGCGGTGACCAAGCGCCGGGTGACCCGGCGGATACCGCGCAGGGCTTGCTGCGCATTGTGGAACGAACCGTCATCCCCGATCCGAATGCCTGGATGGTGAACCATCGCGGGGAAGCGATGCCCTTTTAATGATTGCGATCTTGGACCACCGTATTGCACTCGATCGATAAGGAGGATGCTACATGAAAACGATTTGGGCGGTCGTCGGCGACTTTTATCATGAAGCCGAGCCGGCGAAAAAGTCACTTGAACAAGTTTTGGAGCCCTTCCTGGCGAATGGACAAACGGGGCTGCTGTACAAGGAAGTTTCCGATCTCGCCGCTGGGCAGCTTGGGCAGAAGCCGGACCTCGTTATTTTATTTGCGGAGAACCGCCTGGAGCCGCAAAGCGACCCGGAAGCAGCCTGGATGACCGAGGACATCAGCCGACAGATCGAAGCTTACGTAAGTGACGGCGGTGCCTGGCTAGCATGGCATTCCGGGCTGGCGTCGTATCCCGAGGACGGCGCGTATGTGAACATGCTGCGAGGGTATTTTTTGTCACACCCGAAGGAGCACAGTGAGGTGACCTATACACCGGTCAGCGGATCAGCCTTGGGCGAGCTGGACGGTACGTTCCGGTTCAAGGACGAACACTACTTTGTCGCCTGCTCCGAGCAGGAGACTGAGGTTTTCCTGCGGTCTTCTTCGCGGGACGGCGAATCCATTGCCGGCTGGCTGCATCCTTACGGCGAGGGACGGGTAGCCTGCCTGACGCCGGCACATCTGCCTGAGGGATTGCTGGACGAAGGGTTCATACGGCTGATGCAGCGGGTGATTGCATGGAGCCTGGAGCTCGAGCCGGTGGATGCGTAGGTAAGGAAGTCGCTTATAAGGAGATGCCGGTTCTGGAAAAGCGTTTCAGGAGAAGGCTCGGTGCTTGCATGGATCGAAGGTTTAAAGGGATTGTCATTCTGCCGGAGCCGGGGTGTGGTATTGCAAAAGCGCAGGATGTAAGACGTAAGTTTGGCTTGTATTGTCAGGGATTAAGGCCGGAAGAGGCATGGATGAGATGCTAAGATGCTTGGAATGGGGTTGCTCTTGGCACGAGGGATCGGGCAGAGATAATGAGGCCAAGCAAGATGGATAAGCAGATGGAATGAATTTAGAAAAGGCAGACGGATGCGTCTGCCTTTTTTGTTTGACAATCGATTGGTATGGCGAGGTTTGCGAGCGATGAAATCCGCTATAGGAGCAATGATTATCAGATCCAGAGGTTTCGAGCATTTCTTGATGTTTAGCCCCGCACCGGATGCCCTCCCAGCACAACGCAGCGGAGAGGACGAAACAATTCCGAAGAAGCGGAGCGGTCGCCTTTGTCCCCGAATTTTACCCTTCTATAGATTCCGCGAAAATTCGGGGGCAACAGCGATCGGAGGAATGTTTCGTACACGGAGCGTCCTTCGAAGCGCCAACGCCTATCGAAGCACCAGCGTCTATCGAGCGCCGTGGCCCATCTCACACCAGGCGTGGCTTCATCGAGCCTCAAGCACTCACCGCCGGCCATCCCCATGCCGCATTTTAACAGCCCGCCCATCATCCAGAAGCGTTAATTCCCGCTATCAATCGGTAGATCGCTCTATAGCAAGCCGATAAAGCGCTTTCTATAATGAAGTCATACGGCTGGGACGGAAGCGGATGCCAAGCATTCCTGACTTCCACCCGTGCAGCCAGAGACTTGAAGAGACAGGAGGAAAATGAGGCGAATGATCACCAACAGCCAAACGGACGCGGTCCAGGTCCGGCAAACCGGCTCGCTGGTCCACGTATCCACGGATCGGATGACACTGGAGATCGACCTGGAACAGGGCCATTACAGCGCCGCCGGCGGTACGCTGTGGGACTGGAAAGAAATCCGCAGCGCCATCCGGTGGAACGGGCGTGAATATCATACGGGCAGCTACGAACGCCACAGCATGAGTGGGGATCCGGAGAGCATCGAGGATGCCTTCGGAACCGGCGTTCACTTAACGCTGATGCATGAATCGGACATGCTCCCGACACTGGAGCAGCATTTCTGGATTTACGAGGGTGCGCCATTTTACCTGACGCAGCTGGTGGCTGTTCATAAGACGCGCATCCGGCTGAATCGGATGACGGTGCTGCGGTGCGGTCAGCTGTCCTTTGGGCCGGCCGTGGACATGGACAAGGAAGACGAGCTTACGGTGCTCCGCGTTCCATACGACAACGACAAGTGGGTCCGCTATGAGACACAGACGGCGCCGCTGCGCACCGAGAGCTACGAGGTTACGGCCTTGTTCCGGCCGCACAGCCGGCAAGGGATCGTTGCCGGTTCACTAAGTCATGACGTCTGGAAAACCGGCATCAAAATCCAGGGCGAACAGCCGGGAACACTGGATGAGCTGGAGCTGTACGTTGGCGCTGCCGGGGAAATGACCCGGGATTTTCAGCCGCACGGTTACGTCCATGGGACGCGCGTGGCTTCGCCGGTCGTATTCGTCGGCGGGTACGACGATTACCGCCGCGGCCTGGAGGCTTACGGGCGGGCTAATGCTACCCTGTCGCCTGCGCTTCTGTGGGAAGGCGGGGTTCCCGTGGGCTGGAACAGCTGGTCTGCCGCAATGAGTACGCTGGATTACGATCTGTACACATCAACGAGCGATTTTTTGAAGCGTGAAGTCCAGGCGGATGGTTTTCAAAATAACGACACGCTGTACATCAACTTCGACGCTTTCTGGGACCGCCTGACGGATGAAGAGATGGAGGATGCGCTGAACCGGGTGCGGCACAACGGCCATAAGCCGGGGACGTACTGGACACCGTTTGCCTTCTGGGGAAGTCCGTCCCAATTCGACAAGCCCGTGGAGGGAACGGATGGCGAGTTCACGTACAGCGACATTTTGCTGCGGGACGCCGCCGGCGAAATCCTGCCGGACATTGCCGGCGGCCTCGCGATCGATCCGACCCATCCGGGGGCGCTGAAGCGAATCGATTGGTTTACGGACAAAATCATCCGGGAGGGCTTTGAGTACATCAAGCTCGATTTTATGGCGCACGGTGCGCTGGAGGGACAGCATTACCGCCCTGAAATCACCACAGGCATTGCTGCTTATCATTACGGGCTGTCTTATTTGGCGAAAAAGCTGTCTCCGGAAGCCGCCGGAAAGCCGATCTTCATCAACCTGTCGATCGCGCCGCTGTTCCCGTATGCCTTTGCGCACAGCCGGAGAATTTCCTGCGACGTGTTCGGCATGATCGGGGATACGGAGTATTTGCTCAATTCACTTACTTATGGCTGGTGGATGAACGATACGCTGTACCGGTTCAACGACCCCGATCACTCGGTGCTGTACAAGAGCTTTAACCAGGAGGCCACCACCCGCCATGAGGGGCGGACCCGGCTGACGGCATCCGTGATCGCGGGGACGGTGCTGCTGCTCGGAGACGATTTCAGGCAGGAAGAAGCAGCCTCCCGCGCCAAGGCTTGGCTGCGGAACGGCAGCATCATGGAGCTAGCACGGAAGGGCACAGCGTTCGTACCGGTGGAAAGCGCCCAGGGTGGCCGTGCAGCGGACGCTTTTATGCTGGCTGATCCGGACGAGGAGGGGACGGTCTACTTGGCTGTGTTCAACTTCGACGGCAAACAGGCGGCGAACAAGACAGTCGCTCTGAACCGCCTAGGACTCGAACCGCTCGCAACTTACCGTGTAACCGACCTGTGGGAAGGGACCGAGAGCGAGGCCAGCGGGGAAGTCCGCATAAGCCTTGAACCGGCGGAGTCCACCATTTTAATGTTATGCATCCAACCCTAATTCAAATTTCAAGGAGGATTGAGGATTGCCAATGAGTACACGAACCCGGTTTATCCCGAAAATATTGCTGATGATTTGGGCGGGGCTGCTGGCCTTGTCCTGGCCCGGGGCTTCCTGGGCCGCATCTTCTGAAACGGCTGCCGGAACGGGAGCCGATGCAGCAGCTGTTTCGTACGAGGCGGAAGCTGGCGCCAACACGTTTACGGGCAATGCGGGTCCGGCGGACTGCGGAACCTGCTCGGGCGGCAAAAAAGCCGGCAACCTGTACGGCGGCTCCACCCTGCAGTTTAATGGCGTCACCGCGGATCAGGCCGGCGTCTATACGATGACGGTGCACTACATTTCCGGCGACCCCCGCGCCGCCGTCATTTCGGTCAACGGGGCGGAAGGGGAAAATTTCAACTTTCCCAAAACGGCGGACTGGAATACGGTCGGCACCTACGATATCCAGATCGACTTGAAGCAGGGCAGCAATACGATCCTCTTCGACGACGGCGGCGGATACTCGCCGGATATCGACCTGATCGAGCTGCGGCTGGCATCGGCCGGCGACGGCGTGCCGGACCATGACGGCAGCATTGGCGAACTGGGCAAACAGCTCCAAGTCACGAAGTACGGCCCCATTACGCTGACTGAGTATCAGCGCGGATTCAGTGTAGCCAATCCGTCGTATGAACTGCTGTACAACACTTCAACAGGCCTGTCCCAGTACAACTGGAACCATAAGCCGGTGATCAAAGGTGCCTATAGCGAAATCCAGCTCGATAAAACGGTGGCGAGCAAGGATTACGGCAAGCATACGTTTATAGCCAAGGACGGTGTGACTCCCTTCCGTGACGCCACGGGCGAAGGCATCAAGGTTACGGTCCGCAGCGTGCAAAAAGGACTGCCGGATCTGAGCCAGGTCTTTTACATTTATAACAATGGACCGTACGTGTTGACGGAAGTGACGGCTTCCCAAGCCGCCGGGCTGACGACCAACCAAATGGCGCCGCTGGCCGTCGAGGCTCGGGGAGGCGTCGATATCGGCAGCTACGGCGACAACCGGGTGCTCGTGACGCCTTTTGATAACGACAGCTGGTCCCGGTACCAGGCGAAAAGTATCAATACCCGGTTAAATACGGATAACTATGTCAGTTCCGAACTAACAGCCATTTATGACAATACAAGCCGAAAAGGTCTGGTGGTCGGTTCCGTTACGCATGACACATGGAAAACGGGAATCCACTGGAGCGGCATCGACAATAAGCTGAACGAGCTGCGCGTGTACGGGGGCTTTACTTCACAGGCTTCCACGCATGACAGCCTGCCGCACGGAAGCGTGTCCGGAAAGAGCGTGACTTCGCCGAAGGTGTTCATCGGATTGTACGACGACTACCGCAAAGGTATGGAGGGTTACGGCCAGGTGAACGCCGCGATTGCGCCGCCGCTTGCTTTTGGGCAGAACATCCCTGAAGGCGTACCGGTCGGCTGGAATAGCTGGGGCGCTTATGCCGATCATCTCAGCTACGACAACGCGGCAGCCGTCTCCAACTATGTGAAGGAGCATCTGCAGAACAACTCTTTCGAGAACGACGGGAACGTGTACATTAACCTCGATTCGTATTGGGACAACATGACCGACCAGCAGCTGACCGATCTCGTGAAGCTGATTCACGGCAACGGCCAGAAGGCGGGCATCTACTACTCCCCGTTCGTTTATTGGGGGGACAACATGGACCAGGCGGTCGAAGGGACGGACGGCAAATACAAGTACGGGGATATCGTGCTGAGGGATGCATCCGGCAACGTTCTGCCGAAGCTGGACGGTGCTTATGCCGTGGACCCGACCCATCCGGCCGTGAAAGCCCGGATCGACTACTATATGAACCGTTTCAAAAAAGAAGGTTTTGAGTATATTAAGGTAGACTTCCTGTCCCATGGCTCTTTGGAAGGCCGGCATTACGATTCGAAAGTGCAAACCGGCATTCAGGCGTACAATCAGGGAATGGCTTACCTCGATCAGGCCATCGGCGGCACGATGTTCATCAGCGAATCGATTGCTCCGCTGTTCCCGAGCCAATATGCGCACAGCCGCCGCATTTCCTGCGACGTGGACGGCAGCCTGGGCAGCACGGAATACCAGCTGAACAATTTGACTTACGGCTGGTGGCAGAACGGGACGATTTATCATTACAGCGACCCGGACTATATGACGCTGGTGAAGGGCGGCTCGTATGAAGGAGCGCAGACCCGTGTTAATGCAGCGGCTATTTCGGGTACGGTCTACCTGAACTCTGACGATGTGAACGACCCCACGGCCCGCCAGTACATGGAGAGCCTGCTCACCAACCCGGAAGTGAACGCGCTGGCGGTGAAGGGCAAAGCCTTTAAGCCGGTGGAAGGAAATACGGGAACGAAAGCGGCGGACCTGTTTGTGCTTGAAGACCAAGGCACGTATTACTTGGCCGTATTCAATTACACGCAAAATCCGGAGCAGCATCAGATCGACCTGAAGCGTGCCGGCATTCCTGTCCAAGATGGGGCTTCCGTTCAAGTGACCGACTTGTGGACCAGGGAAAAGGTAACGGCAGGTGCAACGCTGGACGTTACGCTGAAAAGCGCCGAATCCAAGCTGTACCAAATTAGTCCTTGAATTTGACTTTACCCATTGGCTGGTTTATCTTGGGACAGGATGGGTGGTTTTCGGTCATCCACGACATTTACCTGATTCGAAGGAGGCGTCTTACTCATGAACAATCTGCAGTCCACCACAACCTTGTCCAGCGGATATGCCATGCCATGGCTCGGGCTGGGCGTCTACAAGGCACAGGAAGGCAATGAGGTCGTTGGCGCTGTGAAAGCGGCTATTACGCACGGCTACCGCAGCATTGACACGGCTGCGCTGTACGGTAACGAAGAAGGGGTCGGCAAGGCGGTCCGGGAATCCGGCGTTCCGCGTGAGGAGCTGTTCATTACCACCAAAGTTTGGAATTCGGATCAAGGTTATGACTCTACCCTGAAGGCGTTTGAACAAAGTATAAGCAAGCTGGGTCTGGACTATGTGGATCTGTACTTGATTCACTGGCCGGTCAAAGGCAAATACAAGGATACATGGCGTGCGCTGGAAAAGCTGCAAAAGGACGGCAGGGTCCGTACGATCGGCGTATCCAACTTCCACGTTCATCATTTGGAGGATCTGATGCAGGATGCCGAGGTAAAGCCGGCCGTCAATCAGGTGGAGCTGCATCCACTGCTCTCCCAAACGGAACTGCGCAGCTACTGCAAATCGCAGGGCATTCAGATCGAAGCCTGGTCGCCGCTGGCTGCGGGCCAGCTGCTGGACAATGAAGTGCTGGCAGGCATCGGCGCCAAATACGGTAAATCCACCGCGCAGGTCATCATCCGCTGGGATCTTCAGCACGAGATTGTGACGATTCCGAAATCGGTCAAGGAGCACCGGATCATCGAAAATGCCGATGTGTTCGACTTCGAATTGACGGCGGACGAAATGCAGCAGATCGACGGGTTGAACCGGAATCAACGGACCGGCGGGGACCCGGATAATTTTAATTTCTAAGCAGCATCTATCAGAGCAAGTATGACCAACCCAATCGCGTATTCCGGCTGACCAGCGGATGCGCGATTTTTTATTGTTCCCTGGATTCATATCCGGTGCAGCGGATTCAGCCGGTACTGGCTGGGAGTCGTGCCGTGAAAGCTGCTGAAGTGCCGGGAAAACGGGTGGATGGACGGGTACCCCAGCTTTTCCGCAATCGCCGTAATGCTCAGGTCGGTTTCGACCAGCATATGGGCCGCCCGCTTCATCACGAGCTGATGATGGTAGGCCTTCGGGGTCATCCCCGTTTCGCGCAGAAACAGTTCATGGAAATAAGTGCGTTTCAGACCGCAGAACCGGGACCAGGCTTCAACCGACTGTCCATGCTCCGGACGGCTGTTCAAATACTCCAGCAGGCGGACGATGCGGTAATCGCTCGGATGCTGCACGTTCACGGCGTTGTGCCAGGACAGCATCCAGCCGTACAGAAAGCTGTTCACCGTTTCGCTGCGGTAATACTTGGATTCGCTGTACATCCTGGCAATCATGGCGATTCCATCATACAAATGGGGATGGGCGCGCAGGGAGAAGACGCTCGGAAGCCGGTCCAGTTCATCGCAGGGCAGTTCGATAGACAATCGGTCAAAAATGAAAGGCTCGGGCGCATGGATAAAAGACCGGCTCGGAGAGAGCGGGTTGGCGTTATCCCATAAATCGAAATACAGATTATACGAAGGCAGCGGATGGGAGGGGCGGATGTGAAAAGCATGCGGCTGGCCCGGGCGCAAAAAAATGAGCGTTCCGCGCTCGATCGGATATTTGACTCCGTCGACCTCCATTTCCCCAGGGCCTTCATTAAACAAGTGGAGGGCATACACGCTGCCTGCGCGCAGATGCTCGTTGCTGCTGCCGTCGTACAGATAACTCATGGAGTCGCCTACGAATGGAGTTATCTCGGATAAGCTTTTGTTCATATCATGTCTCCCCCGCATTTAGAAGGTGTATGCTTGCTGACTCAAATCGATAGATTGGCGGATGAATTGATAAATCAATGGATGCGTTAACAAAGACGGATTATACATCAAAATGATACGATAAAATCAACGGTTCCGGAATAGTATTCAGTAAGAAAAGCGGATGAATTCGCAAATAAATTGTGGTGGAGGATATCGGATGAATGACTTGAAGCTTTGGTACGAGGGCCCTGCGGCAGGCTGGGCACAGGGACTGCCGCTCGGGAACGGCAGAATAGGCGGCGTGATTATATCGGCTCCGCACAAGGAAGTTTGGAGTCTGACCGAGGTCACTTATTGGTCGGGACAAGCGGAGCCCTGCCACGGCCGCTCCAATACGAAGCAGGATCTGGAGCGGATGCGTGAGCGCTTTTTTGCGGGCGATTATGCCGCTGGCGACAAGCTGGCGAAGGAGCATTTGCAGCCGCCCAAGCGCAACTTCGGCACGAATTTGAGCCTGTGCGACATCATTCTGGAGTGGCCTGCGGCAGCCTCGGAAGGGGGAGCGGAAATGCGCCGGGAGCTGGATTTGCAGCAGGCCGAGGCGCGCTCCGCCGGTACAATGAACGGATACCGGTTCGAAAGGGAGACGTTCATTTCCCATGCGGACGATCTGATGGTGTCCCGGCTGTGGAGCGAGGACCCGGCGGGGCTATCGTTCACCCTCCGGCTCGAGGGCCGCACGGAGGAATTCGGCAGTGAAGCCCGGGAGCCGGACATGCTGGCCTTCGCCGGCAAAGCGGTGGAAACCGTGCACAGTGACGGAACATGCGGGGTGTCCTGCAGCGGAGCGGTACGTGTCCAGGCCCGCGGCGGCAGCATGCTGGCTTCGTCCGGAATGATCCGGGTGGAGCAGGCGGAGGAAGTGTGGGTGTACACCGCCGTGCACACGGATTACCGCCAGCAGGACGATGCATGGAGGGATGCGGGCTTCCGCCAGCTGGAGCAGGCGCTTGGCAAAGGCTATGATCGGCTCAAGGCGGACCATGCCGCCGATTACCGGCCGCTGCTGGAGCGGGTGCGGCTGGATCTCGGCACGTCAGCGGCGGCCGGCCTGCCGACCGATGAGCGGATGCGCCGATTCCGGGCGGGCCAGACGGATGATCCGGCACTGTTCGCGATCTTCTTCCAGTACGGCCGCTATCTGATGATCGCCGGATCGCGCCAAGACTCGCCGCTACCGCTGCACCTGCAGGGCATCTGGAATGACGGTGAAGCGTGCCGGATGGGCTGGAGCTGCGACTATCATCTGGACATTAACACGCAGATGAACTATTTTCCGGCGGAAATTGCCCATCTTGGCGATTCCCACGAGCCGCTGATGCGCTACGTCCGGGAGCTCGCCCAGGCCGGCCGGTCGGCCGCGCGGCAGTATTACGACGCAGAGGGCTGGGTGGCCCACGTGTTCTCCAACGTCTGGGGCTTCTGTTCGCCCGGATGGGAGACGTCGTGGGGGCTGAACGTGACGGGCGGCCTTTGGCTCGCGACCCATATGATGGAGCACTATGAATACGGCTTGGACGACATGTTCCTGGCTGAAGAGGCGTACCCGGTGCTCAAAGCAGCCGCGGCCTTTTTCCTGGACTACATGACCGTGCATCCGGAATTCGGCTGGCTGGTGACCGGGCCTTCCAACTCGCCGGAGAACAGCTTCTATCCCGGGTCTCCGGAGGAAGGAGCGCAGCAGCTCTCCATGGGTCCGACGATGGACCAGGTATTGGTGCGGGATCTCTTCACTTTCTGTCTGAATGCAGCCCGAAAACTGGACGTGGACGCCGAGCTGCAGCGGAAGTGGGAGCACGCCATCTCACTGCTGCCTCCATTGCAGGTCGGCCGGCGCGGCCAGCTGCAGGAATGGCTGAAGGACTACGGCGAAGCGCAGCCGGAGCACCGCCATTTGGCCCATCTGTTTGCCCTGTATCCCGGCAGCCAGATCACGCCGCATCATACGCCGGCACTGGCTGAGGCGTCGCGGGTAACGCTGCAAAACCGCATGGAGCGCATCGACCTTGAGGATGTGGAATTTACCGCCGCCTTATTCGGCCTCTTCTTCGCCAGGCTGCATGACGCCAGCCAGGCCGAGCATCATATCGCCCATTTGATCGGCGAGCTGTGCCTGGACAACATGCTGACCTATTCCAAGTCGGGGATCGCCGGGGCCGAGACGAACATCTTCGTGATCGACGGCAACTTCGGCGGGACGGCTGCGATCACGGAGATGCTGCTGCAGAGCCATGCGGGGGAAATTCATCTGCTGCCGGCGCTGCCGGACAGCTGGCCGGACGGGGAAGTTCGGGGGCTTCGGGCCAAAGGAAACATGGAAGTGGACTTGGCATGGAAACATGGCAAGCTTGTCCAGGCCCGGATACAGGCCTTGTCGGGCGGAACCGTTCAGGTATACTGCGGGGATCGGAGCGTGGCGCTGAATTTAACCGCCGGCGAGGTGCATACGCTGGACGGAGCGCTCGCCGCGAATACGGCTGCCGGACGAACAAGCTGAGCCGCGCCGAGCTTCGGTGAACTTTAGGCATAAAGGCAACTGCAGCCGTTCGGGCTGCGGTTGCCTTTTTTATATCAACAAATCATGATTTACGGCCTCCTCAGACTGGTAATGCTGCATTCTAACCGCAAAACAGGGAAAAATGTACCTTTTGGCTGGAGTGTACCTATACAAATTTGCGATCAAGGCTTTATTATGGAATGTACGCTGCATGAGCAGGCCATGCATCTTTCAACCCACAAAATGATAGCGCTATCAAAACAAGGGGGATATCATGCTGAAACGTTCCAGCGTTTTTCGAAATTTTCTGATTTCTTATATCGTCATTCTTCTGATCCCCTGTGTGGGCGGTTACATTTCTTACCTCACCTCGATATCCGTTACACAGTCAATCTCGATCGATAACAGCTTGATTCAGCTGGAAAAGAGCCAGGAGCTGCTGGAGCACCGGATGGCGGAGGTGGAAGGCATGACCCGGCAAATCGCCATCAGCCAGGAAGTGAATATGCTGATGAACGACCGCCATCAAGTGCAGGATGTGTACGGTTTGTGGAAGGCGATGCGGAACGTGCTGACCTTTGGGCAAACCAACGATTTTCTTCAAAACTATTTCATTTATTTGGCCAATTATGATTTGATCCTGACTTCAGGCTCCACTTTTCGGCCGGAGCATTATTATGAATATTTTCATTATGACGATATGTCGTTTGACGAATGGAAGACCCAAGTGCTGCTAAAGACCCACCGCAGCGAAATCAAGCCGTTGACTGCCTATACGGAGAGGGGAATGGGTACTTCCGTCATTACATTTATGCAGTCCCTGCCGCTCGACAGCTTCAACGATTCCTCGCCGGCGAGCGTGGTGGTCATGATCGACGAAAAAACCATAACCGGTTTGCTGTCAGGTCTGACCAAAGGATTTGGCGGATGGGTGCACATCTATGACAGTCAAGGAAATACGCTTGCGCTCCAAGGGAGCGTTCCGTCGTATGTGGACAAATTGAAGGATGACCCGGCTTTTGATGCCAATAAAACGAGCCAATTTTATAAGGATGACCTGGTCATCACAACCCGTTCGGACAAGAATGGATGGGTGTACCAGGCCGGCATTCCCCGGACCACCCTCATGGAGAACGCCAACAAGATCAAGCGCGCAACCTTTATCCTTACCGGAGGGACGATGCTGATCGGCCTGCTGGTCGGGCTGCTGCTGGCGCGTCGTCACAGCGTTCCGATCCAAAGCATGATCGGCATTATCAAAGAACAGTTCGGCCGGGACGAGCTGGAGAAAAGGAATGCGTATGATTTTCTTAGCGGCAATATTGCCAATATGATCAAGACAAACAAACAGCTCGAAGGCGAGCTGACCCTTCAGCTTCCGCTGGTCCGCGACGCTTTCATTAAGCGCCTCATTGCAGGCGAATTCGAATCGCACGATGTCATCGTGGCGGCGGCCAAACAGGCCAACATTTCACTCGAAAAGGAGAGCGGTTATGCAGGCATTCTCTGCATTAACGGATACTCGGGTATGGACAGCGTGGAAATTTTGAATGAGCTCAGCGCCACACGCCTCCTTGTGAAACAAGCGCTGCTGGAAATCGCGGGTCCGCTGCCGGTATCTGACCTTGGATCCGATAAGCTTGTCGTCTTGTTTTTCTCGCACGAGAACCGGGAACCCGGGCAGGACGAGGAGGAGCGGATAACCGCGCTGATGGAAGAGCTGATCCAGCATCTGTTCCAGGAATACAAGGTTTCCATCCAGGCTGGTTTCGGCGAGGGCTTTGAGACGCTGATGGATGTGAGCCAATCGTTCGAGCAGGCCAAGCAGGCGCTGGAATATGCCGTGTTTGTGAACTCCAAGGGTATGCTGTGGAATCATGAAGCCCGCATCGAAAACACGACGTATTATTACCCGCTCGACGCGGAGCAGCGCCTCGCAAGTACGATCCGGGCCGGGGAAGAGGAGGAGGCCGGGAAAATCATCGACGGCATTTTCGAGCAAAATATCGCAAGGCGCGAATTGTCTGTCGAGATGAAGCATCAGCTCGTCGGCGAGATCAAAGGAACTTTCCTCAAGCTGCTCGATCAGAAGGTTTTCCAGGAGACGAACATGGTTGAAACCGTGAAGCGGAGGGTCATCGACATCGGCCCGGCCGAGCCGCTGGATTCCGTTCAGGCGGAAATCAAGAGCATTACCGCCACGCTGTGCGGCTATATCGCTAACAAGAAAAAAGACTCCCACGCCAAACTGGTTCAGCGGATGTACCAGTACACGGAGGAAATGTACGCCAATCCCGATCTGACCCTGTACCGGGTGGCCGAATATGTGGAACGTCCGGAAAAATACATTTCTCAGTTATTTAAAGAAGTAACCGGGGTCAATTACTCGGACCATCTGATCAAGGTGCGCATGGAGAAAGCTGCTGAACTGCTCAAAGAAAGCAATCATACGGTCGACGATATCGCCGCCCGGGTGGGGTACAACAGCTCCCATTCGTTCCGCCGGGCGTTCAAGCGATTGATCGGCGTCACGCCGAGTGTATACAGGCAAACGCTCGACGAATAGCACTAACGATTGAAAAGCCGCTGGATCCGTTTGAGGACGATGCGGCTTTTGTACGTGCGGAAGCTAAAGCGGAAATATGTACAGCGCTTAGAGCGATGGACCCCCGAAAAAGGGGAAATTGGATGCAAAACGACCGAAGTGTACCTGTTCAAGCGCCCGTTTGATCCACTATGCTCAAGCAAGAAAGAAAACGCTGTCATTTCATCACGCATCCACGCTGATGGCATAGGGGGGATTATTATTCTGAACAAGCAAGCCGCAATTCCAATGAAGCGCAAAAGCAGTACGCGCAAGGTCAGTTACTGGCAGACTGCCGGTAAAAGCATGAAGAAGCATTGGCAGCTCTATCTGCTCGTGATTCCTCCGCTGTTATTTTTCCTTATTTTCAAATACTACCCGATGCTTAACGCAGTCCTTGCATTCAAGGATTATAACGTCATTAAGGGGATTTGGGGCAGTCCATGGGTAGGCTTCAAGCATTTTGAGCTGTTCTTTAAAAATCCGCTGTTTTGGACGTTGCTCAAAAACACGCTGCTGCTGAGCGGTTATTTGATCCTTGCCGGATTTCCGATTCCGATTATTCTGGCGCTGATGATTAACGAATTGCGTGGGAAGAGATTCAAGAAGTTCGTACAGATGGTCACCTTTGCCCCTTATTTTATTTCCACGGTGGTCATGGTGTCGATCGTCATGCTGTTCCTGTCCCCAAGGCTGGGCTTCGCCAACGTCGTCCTGAATTATTTCGGGCTTGAATCGGTGAATTTTCTGGGCGACCCGGGCATGTTCCGCTCCATCTATGTCTGGTCCGACATTTGGCAGACGGCCGGCTACAGTGCGGTCATCTATTTGGCGGCCCTGGCGGGCATCGATCCGACCTTGTACGAAGCAGCCAAGGTGGACGGGGCTTCGCGGTTCCAGAAAATCTGGCACGTCGATTTGCCGGGCATCGTTCCGACCATCGTCATCATTCTGATTTTGAATGTCGGCAACGTCATGGCGATCGGCTTTGAAAAAGTATATCTTCTGCAAAACCCGCTGAATCAGGTGAATTCGGAAATTATCGCAACCTATGTATACCGGATCGGATTGCTGAATGCAAACTACAGCTTTGCCACGGCCGTCGGCCTGTTCAATTCCGTCATCAACCTCATCCTGCTGCTGACCGTAAATGGATTGGCGAAGAGGCTGACGAACAACAGCATTTGGTAAGGAAGGAGCAAAGGTATGACCATTCAACTCGCAGGAAGAAAAGCAATCAAGGAGTCGAAGGGCGACCGCCTGTTTTTAGGCATCGTCTACACCATTTTGATTTTGGTCGTCCTGGCGGTTCTGTATCCGCTCGTCTACATCTTAAGCAGCTCCATCAGCAGTCCGGCGGCGGTCACCTCTGGAAAGGTATGGCTGTGGCCGGTCGACATTTCGTTTGAGGGCTTCCGCGTGCTGTTCAGCAGGCAGGAAATTATGACGGGCTATTTAAACTCAATTATTTATACGGCGGCAGGCACCCTGATCAGCGTCACGCTGACGGTCATGATTGCTTACCCGTTGTCCCGGAGGTCCCTCTTCGGGCGGAACGTATTCATGATGATCATCACGTTTACGATGATTTTCAGCGGCGGGTTGATCCCCACGTATATGGTCGTTAAAGAGCTGCACTTGATCGACACAAGGTGGGCGCTGCTGATTCCCAATGCCATCTGGGTATGGCAGGTGATTATCGCCCGCTCCTTCTTTCAATCGTCGATTCCGGGAGAACTGCTGGAAGCCAGCGAAATCGACGGCTGCAGCGATATCCGGTTTATCCGAAGCGTTGTGCTGCCGCTGTCCAAGCCGATCATTGCCGTTCTGGTGCTGATGTACGCCGTCGGGCAGTGGAATGCCTACTTCGATGCGTTGATCTATCTCAGAAGCGCAGACCTGTTCCCGCTGCAGTTAGTCCTTCGGAGCATCATTATCCAAAACAACAGCTCGGGAGGAACAATGGACGCCATGGCGATGGTGCAGAAACAGCAGCTAGCCGAATTGTTAAAATATGCGCTGATCGTGGTGGCGACCCTTCCGGTGCTTGTCATTTACCCGTTCGTGCAGCGCTATTTCGTGCAGGGGATGCTGGTCGGATCGGTCAAAGGATAACGTGCTGTGCTGTCCGGTCCGTCGGATATGAATATGAAGTTCATTTTAACAAGGAGGTGGTGCTGCCTTAAATGCCCGGAAGGCATTACAAGCTTGCTGCAGAACTATTAAAAAGGGAGCGATTCGATTGAAAAAGAGCCTAATCCGAATGTTTATCCTGCTGATGGCCACCTTCATCGTCATCAGCGGCTGCTCCGGCAAAAAGACAGATAGCCCGGACAGCGCACAGGGAGGCGGTACCGCAGCTGACGGAGGATCGTCGAAACCTGTACAGGTCAGCGTGTTCGCCGTTCAGGAATCGGGAATCGACATTCCGACGAACAAGTTTACCAAATTCGTCGAGGACAAATTCAACATTCAGTTTAAATGGCAGATTAACCCTTCTGACGGAGCCAAGGAGAAACGCCAGATTTCGCTGGCAAGCGGCGATTACCCCGATGCTTATCTGCTGACAGCCTACATCGATGAATTTTCACAGGCTGACGTTCTGAAATACGGGCAGCAAGGGGTGCTGATTCCTCTGAACGATCTGATCGACCAGTACGGGCCCAACATCAAAAAGGCGATGGAAGAGAGTCCTGAAATGAAAGCTCTTGTCACGGCCCCTGACGGCAATATCTATGGGCTTGGGGCTTATACCGAATGCTTCCACTGTTCCTATCCGAACAAAATGTGGCTCAATACGGAATGGCTGAAAAAGCTCAATCTTCAAGAGCCGAAGACCACGGAGGAATTCAGAGAGGTTCTGAAGGCTTTTAAAACGAAGGATCCCAACGGCAACGGCAAAGCCGACGAAGTTCCGCTCAGCGGTTCGACAGAGGACTTCGGCGTCCGCATCATTCCGTATCTGATGAACAGCTTTATCTATGACGATGACCGGAACTATTTGACGATGAGCAGCGGCAAGGTGCAGTCCGCAGCCATTACGCCGGAGTGGAAGGAAGGATTGAAATACGTGAAGTCCCTTTATGATGAAGGGCTGATCGACCCGGGCGCGTTTACGCAAAATGCTGAGGCCTTCAAAAAAGTCGGCGAAAATGCCGGTGCTGAAATTCTTGGCGCAGGAGCAGGCATGCACCCGGCCATCTTTGTCAATATCGACCCGGGCAACACCCGTTCCGCACACTACAACCCGCTGCCGCCATTGACTGGTCCGAACGGCGTCTCGTATGCCACACATGATGCCGGGGGCGTCACTTCCGGAGCCAAATTCGTGATTACGAATAAAGCAAGCAAAGAAGCGCAGATCGCATTAATTAAAATGGTGGATTATATGTTCACGCCCGAAGGGCAAACCAATGCCGGAACCGGTATGAAGGGCATCGATTGGACAGATCCGGAGCCGGGAGACAAAGCGCTTGGTGAAGGCGTCAAGCCGATGGTCAAAACGATTCCGACGAAGGAAGGCGAGCAGCCGCACAATGCGGGATGGAGCGGAATGGGGCATTTCTACATGCCGAAAGAATACCGCGACACCTGGGTACAAGGCACCGATATTTACGCTTCGGACGGCTATGAACGCAGATTGTACAACGCTACGCTTCTATACCAAGGACATGAGCCTAAAGAAATTTTCCCGATTTGGTCCGTCTGGATCGACCCGACTGAAATCGACGAAGCCAGTATGCTGCAGACCAACCTGAAAAATTACATTGAGCAAAATGAACTGCAGTTCGTCACCGGCAACAAAGACCTGGACAAAGACTGGGATGCTTATGTGAAAGGCTTGAAGGACCTGCAGCTGGACCGTTACCTGGAAATTTTGCAGACGGCTTATGATAAGTTAGCAAAATAATACGATATAACAAGGAACCGGCGGCCGGCAAAGCCTGCTGGTTCATTTGCGGGATGCCGGTTCTATAACAGACTGGCATCTTCGGCTTTTTCCTTTATTTTTGCAACACGGGCTGCGATTGTAATATTCAAGGATGGAGCAGACAACGCATCGAAAGGAGCAAGGCATGATTGATTCTGGAAATCCGCGTTCGTCTACGGCCAAAATGATATCATTGGCGGACTTTGGCGACGCTGAGGGCTTACAGGCCAATGCGGGGGCGGCCATGCGGCTTGCGCTCGAGGCAGCCGGTTCGCATGATGGCCCTGTCGTATTGGACATCCCACTTGGAACATATCATTTTTATCCGGAGCATGCCGTTAGGGCGGCTTATCATATTACCAATACGGCCAGCGAGGAGGAAAACCCGGACGTTACGAAGACGGTCGCGCTGCTGCTAAAAGGGCTTCGCCGGCTGACGCTGGAGGGGAACGGTTCCCTTTTTGTGATCCACGGCAAGCAAACGATGCTGCTGCTGGACGGCTGCACGGATATCGAAATCCGCAACCTGCGCTTCGACTATGTGGTGCCGACCGTGACCGAGATGACCGTGGAGCGGCGCGGAGATCATGAGCTCGATGTTTGCGTCCATCGGGATTCACATTATGAACTGGAAGACGGACGTCTCACTTGGGTCGGTGAAGGATGGAGATTCCGGGAAGGGCCGGTACAGCACTGCGACTTGGTCCAAAATGCCACCTGGCGTGTGGAAGATTGGCCTTCACGGGCTGAGCGCATTGAGGAGATCGGCAGCCGGCGGCTGCGGTTTCATTTTGGCGAGGAAGCCGCTCCGCATGTTTTGCCTGGAATGACCGTACAAATGAGAGACGGTATTCGTGACCAGGTCGGCGTGCTGATCCTGGAATGCGAGAGGATCCGTCTGATCGGCATGGGCCTTCATTTTATGCATGGGCTGGGCATCGTCGGCCAGTTTAGCGCAGATTTGACCTTCGCCGATCTGAATGTGACGCCGCGCCCTGAGACGGGGAGAACGGTGGCGGGCTTCGCCGATTTTATCCATTGTTCAGGCTGCCGGGGCCGCGTCTCGATCACGGACAGCCAGTTTGCCGGAGCCCATGACGATGCGATCAACGTTCACGGCACATACCTCCGTATCGTCGGCCAGCCGGCGCCCGATCAAGTGCGGGTTCGATTCATGCATCCGCAAACGTATGGTTTCCGCGCTTTCTTTTCGGAAGACGAGATTGCCTTTGTCAATGCGCACAGTCTTGCATCGTATGCTTTCGGGCGGATCGCCGCCATGGAGATGCTCGATCCCCGCGAGCTGCTTTTGACATTGGAGCAGCCGGCCCCAGCATCGATAGGGGAGCATGATGTGATTGAAAATGTGACTTGGACGCCGGAGGTCGTGATTGCGAGAAACCATTTTGCCAGAATACCGACCCGGGGCATACTGGTGTCGTCGCCGCGGAGAACAGTCATAGAGGGCAACAGGTTTGAACGCATGAACATGAGTGCCGTTCTGGTTGCGGGCGACGCGAATTCCTGGTACGAATCAGGCGCTGTCACGGATGTGCGCATTGCGGGCAACCAATTTATCGACTGTGGCGGAGAGGAGCATCCGGTGATCCGGATCGCTCCCGAGAATGAGCCTTCCGTGCCGGACGTACCGGACCTACCGGTCCACCGCAACATCCGGATCGAGGATAACCGGTTCAGAATGGCTCATGCCGTGCTGCTGTCGGCGCGGAGCACGGAAGGACTGGCCTTTTGCCGAAATGAGATTTTGCTTGCAGGGAAGGCTGGCAGCAAAGACGGGCTGTATTCGGGCGGGCTCTTTCATGGGCTGTACCCTGACGGACTTTTTAAGCTGGAACGCTGCAGCGGAGCTGAAATGGCTGACAATTCGGTCGGCTTCATGGTGGCTCCGACAGACGAATAGAACGAGGAATAAAGGAGATGGACGTCATCGACAAGAAAAGACTGATCGTTTTTTTGGACAGCGGGGATACGCTGGTGGACGAGTCTACCGAGGTTCGTGACGAAGACGGAATCGTGGTTAGCGCCGACCTGATTCCGGGGGCTGCGGAGATGGTGAAGACGCTGCATTCGCTTGGCTTTACGCTTGCGCTCGTGGCCGACGGAGATGCACAATCCTTCAAAAACGTGCTGAGTCAGCACCGCCTGCACGATTATTTCGATGCGCTCATCATTTCCGAGCTGATCAAGGCCACCAAGCCGAGCCCGCGGATGTTTAAAGCGGCGATCGGCGCGCTGAACGGGTCCGAAGCGGATTTTGCCCGCACCGTCATGGTCGGCAACAATTTAAGCAGGGATATCAAGGGAGCGAACGCTCTCGGCATCATCAGCGTTTTTCAAAGCTGGACGCCAAGGTACCCCCATACGCCTGCAGACGAGTCCGAGCAGCCCGCTTATACGATCAGCGAACCGATGCAGCTCATCAAACTTGTCAACCGGCTGGAAATGGAGCTTGGGACAGCGGAAACGGGAGGCGGGAGTTCCGAACCCCGGAAAGTACGGCAGGAGCGGCAGGAATGGCAAGAACGACAGGCAGAGGGGGCCGGGGACCATGCCGCATTCTAAGCCGATTCATCCGCATGCGTATCCCCAACCCATCATCCATACCCGGAGCGGTCTACCCGCATTTCAGGATAAGATTCGCAAGGGACTGCCCGTAACCGTTGCTTTCCTTGGCGGGTCCATCACGGAGGGAGCTGGAGCTTCGGACGCGGATAAGACCAGCTGGCGTGGGCTGACACAGACCTGGCTCGAGGATCGGCACGGCGCTGGCCGGGTGGCCTGCATCAACGCCGGCGTCGGCGGCACCGACTCGACCTTCGGCGCGCACCGGCTGCAGGAGCATGTCCTGGAGCACGGGCCGGTCGATCTTCTGCTCGTCGAATTCAGCGTCAACGACGGGACGGACCGCAGCGAGTCGATTCGCGGCATGGAGGGGATCGTCCGCGGCTGCAAGCGGCGCTCGCCGCAGACGGACCTTTGCTTTGTCTATATCGCGGCGGACAAAAATTTAGGACCGGGCGTCCCGTTCAACATCGCAGTACACGAGGAGGTCGCCGCGTATTACGGCATCCCTTCCGTCAACTACGCCTCCGCCATTCAGCAGGGCATGGAGGAGGGGCTCTGGACATGGAGGGAACTCGCGCCGGATGGGGTCCATCCGAATGACGAGGGCCACGCGCTGTATGCCGGCTTTGCCCGGGAATTCCTTGAGCCTTTCTTTGAGACAAGAGCGGATGCGACAGCTGAAACCGGTCATGCTACCAGCATTGGAAGGGATGTCCTTTCCCTCCCGCCTTTGGAAGCGGGGAATTACGAGTACGGACGGATGATCCGGGCGGACAGCATTTTAAGCCAAAGAGGATTTGACTACAACGGGCTTCAGCACAAGCCGGTCATGAACTGGCGGTTCGATGACGGTCACTTGGAGGCGCTGAACGAAGGAGCAAGCCTCAGTTATATCGTGACTGGCCGCGGAACGGGACTCTGCCTGTTTATGGGCCCCGACTCCGGCATTCTGGAATACGCCGTGAACGGAGGCCCTTTTCAAGAGGTGAACCTTTTCGACGATTGGTGTAAGCTGGCTTACAGACCCGTGATCATCATGCTGGCTACTGGTTCCGAACCGGCCGAAATGCGGGTGGAGATCAGAAACACAGGGCGAAAAGACGTGGAGAGTCTGGGAACGCGACTGCAGGTGCTGCGAATCCTGAGCCATTAAAAAGGGCATAGCATGTCTCTCTCTGGACGGGACACGTACGCCTCAGCCACGTTCTAGAAAAAAACCAGCCGACCCCCGTCAGGGTTCCGGCTGGTTTTTGGTGTTATTTCACGACCGTTACGGAAAAACGTTAGCATGTGCTGTACCTACGCTTCTTTACCTGGCTCACGACCTGGCGGGAATATTTCAGCGGCCCCGGGTTCCAGTGTTCGGACACGCTCCAGGTAAGCCGTCACCCGGCGGTCATCTTCTTTTGGATAGGCAAAGCCGAATTTCGCTGCCACTTCTTGCGCCGTGCTGCGAAATAGGTCGGTCATAGTAAACAGCGCGTTCCAAGCATCTTCGTATTGGCCTTTTGGATAGGTGGCCAAAAGCTGTTCCCAGCTCGATTCGGGAATGTACCCCTTTAAGTACTTCCCGTTTTTGCCGGTGCTTACCGAGAATCCGGTAAAGACGCCGGCCTGCCATTCGAGCATCTTGACCAGCATCTCCCGGATGATGTTCAAATGGTCGAGCGCATACAGGATCTCCTGTCTCCACAAGCCTTTGGCGACGTAGGGCGAGACCCACCAAAACTCGTTGCAGCAGTCGGCAAATAATTTAGCGGTCGGCTGCTGTACCCAATACCCCTGATCCGTAGGCTCTGCCAGCTGCGGCAGGCTCTGGTCTTTGTCGAGCAGCACCAAGGCCAAGCGGTCACCGCCGTTCCAGTCATCCTTTTTATCGATCGGGCAAAGGGTCAGGTCAATCCGATTGCCATCCGTGAACAGCATGAGATACGGATAAAATCCGTCCATAGCCGGAGGAACGAGCTTCATCTCCTCCGGTTTTTGCATGACGATCCGGTCGCCGAATACGTGAACCCAGTCGGGATCCTGGATAAAAGACCCCACGTCAGTCACGATATACACAATGTCGTAATCCTGGAAAACATCCTTCGGTGCATTCGGATTCGTGCGCGAGCCGTTCATCCCAACGCCCCGGATACGCTCGTCGCTTTTGGCTACATTCAAAATCAAATCCAACATTTCTCGTTCGCTTCTCATCCCGGGTACAGCCTCCCTTTTTCATATTAATTTGGAGTTGGGGTCATGCTTACAAGAGGCGGTCCACGAATTCGGATACTCCAGCGAACGACGAGTTCACGTTACAAGTGGTCAAGCAGCTTCTTCATGATGATTGTCCTCCTTTTTAGTGGTGGGTGCATCATCTGTAGAACGGAATTGTAAGGATCATGACAGGCGGTATACCGCCCATACCATAATTACTGACATCTTACCACAAGTTGGGGGAGGGCGGGAAAACGTGCTGTTCAACTTAGGTGAATTTTCCTGAAGCAAATATCGGTAACATCCCGTTTGATGACCGAACCGTCGGGTGGGGGCAACGGATAGTCCAAAAATCTGGATTATACAGGGGATAGCTGAATGGTCTGTGATAAAGCGAGTTCACATTTATTTTAGACTGTCTACATATGATGAACAAATTCAGGTTTTGTCTTTTAAATGGTGGACAGAAGTACATATTTTTTCCTAACTGTTGAGTTCTATATATAGTAAAAATATTTTGATTAGTACTAGATACAGGGATTTTAGAGTAGATCCGCCAGCAGGAGAATATATATATCGAGTCCTTCTTTTGTAAGACAAAGTATGAAATTGTCCATTGAGGAAGGACGGATTTCATCCTCACTGAGGTGGCCAAGAGGCAAATGCTTTTCATTTCACAATAAAAGGGGGCGGTCATGCAAACAACAGTTATTTAAATGCATTTCGGATAGCTGCAGCATCGAAGTCGTTCGTAATTTTGTATGACCTAGATGAATTTTTAGGCACGGCGGCGTTGTATTCGAAAGTATTTATATAGTCGTTGTCATAGAGAGTCAGCCCGTAAGCTCTTCCCTTGTCCTTTGTTTTCAGGGTCATCCAGTAGGATTCGGTAAATTGAATGTCAGATGCTCTGGATTTTTTTAATTTCGCCGCAGAAAGTGAGTTCAATATTTCATTGATTTCTTCCGAATTCGTTACATTTTTGGTGTGCTCACCCTGCTGCTCGCGTTTGATAACTTCAATGGACGCAACATTGTTGGTATCGAGCTTATCCAATACAGCTTCTTGGAGCGTAAAGTTTTTTGGTGAAAAGTAGAAAATCCCCAAGCCGACCACGATGAGGAAGGCGGCCGCAAGGTATACGAGTCGTTTCATCACTTCATCCCCCTTCGTTCTGACCAATCACGTAAGTATGCCGCGGATTTGAAAATTTACTTTTACTCCCAATTCTATAAATAATGAGAGGCATAAATCAAGCGATAATTTGTTTCTATTAAATCAGGTTGTCTTAGGCAACCTAAGAAACGACCTATCGAGTCAGATTTGTTTCAGGGAAACACTCTATATGAGAAGCCTTCAGCCGTCGGCTTATTTTTAGAGAATGGTTGATTTCGGCTACTCCGAAATTCCGGCCCTGGGGTTGAACATGCCTCCTACACAAGCCTATCATACCCTGATATCCGAACAAGGATTTGCCGCTGCGCGTTCCTCCTTGTTCGGATAGTTCAACTACTCCGGCGGTGCGGTGCGCCTGGCGGAGCCTCCAGTTGAACTAACAGGGGAAGCATGATCGAGAAGGTGATCGATATGATCCGCATGTTCCAGGTGGCAAGCCTAACGGCCGGTGATTAAACTAAAGGGAGCGAAACCAAGATGACATGATGTCTTTCAAACTTTGCTCTAAACATGGATGCAATAAAACAATGGCTTTAAGCAAATCAAAGCAGCCTGGCCAAAGGCCAGGCGCTGATGTCTCAGGCGAGTTCCCGGCCAAAGCGGTCCGGAACGAGCCTATTCCTTCCCCATCGAGAGATGGGGAAGAGGGCCATCCCACTCGCCTAACGTCTGGGTTTCGCCAATCATCCCTGGTCTTGTGGTTTCCGAGTCCAGCCAAGTTCGCCGTGCCAAACACAAAGCAGCCTGGCCAGGGGCCAGGCGCTGATTATTCTCAGGCGAGTTCACGGCCAAAGTGGTCCGGAACGAGCCTATTCCTTTCCCATCAAGAGAGGGGGAAGGGCCTCACAAACGTGGATGTCAACGGAAAAGTGGTTCCAAGAGGAGGCGGGAATTGGGGTGGAAAGTCTACGTGCCGCCTTTGAGACCGGGTTCCAACCACCTTATCAATTCCAAGGAACCCGGTCTCAACAGCGGCTGAAACCCCAATCCCGCCCCTCCCACGCACGAACGTCTGGGTTTCCTCCACTTACTCTACGGCAGCTCGGCCATATCCAATCCACTCACAGACTTACCACATTCGGTTTTGCCATCCCCGCACACACCCAGTCCTTCCTCAGCTCTTGATCGCCCCCATCATGATCCCCTTCACAAAATACCGCTGCACGAACGGATATACCAGAATGATCGGCAGTGTGGCGACCATGGTCACCGCCATCCGGATGCTTTCGCTCGATACCGGGATGCGCTTGGAGCTTTGGGCCAGCTGCTGGGCGTCGGACATCATGCTGGCCGTCTGGAACTGGTTCAGGATTTTGACCAGCACGGCCTGCAGCGTCTTCAGCTCGGGCTTGTAGGTGTACACGTAGGAATCGTACCACGAGTTCCAGTGGCCGATGGCCAGAAACAGCCCGATGGTAGCCAGCACGGGAACGCAGAGCGGCATGATGATGCGGAAAAAGATTTGAAGGTCGTTCGCACCGTCGATTTTGGACGATTCCTCGATCTCACCGGGGATTTGCTCGATAAAGGTCCGGACGAGAATCATCAGAAACACGCCGATCAGGCCGGGGAAAATATACACCCAAAACGAATCGATCAGCCCGACGGATTTGATGACCATATAGGTCGGAATCAGGCCGCCGCCGAAATACATCGTGAACACGAAAAAGAAGGAGAAGTACTTCCAGCCGATCAGGTTCCGTTTGCTGAGCGCGTAGGCCAGCATGGAGATGCAGAAGATGGACACGGCCGTGCCGACGATCGTCCGCAGCACGGTGATTTTGATGGCGCTCCAAATTTCCGGGTTACGGAAGATGGTCATGTAGCTCTCAAAGGTCGGCACGCGCGGCCAGAAATACAGCCCTCCTTTTAACGTGTCCGTCGCGTCGTTCAGGGAAATGACGAAGATGTTCCAGAACGGATAGAACGTCGCCAGGAAGATGATGGCCAAAAAGACGTACAGTGAGGCATCGAACAGATGCTCGGGGACCGTTTTGCTGTTTTTCATATCGTAAACCTCCCGGGTCGATTAGAATAAAGACTGGCCGTTGAGCCGCTTGGCGATGCCGTTGACGATGATGACGATGATAAAAGCGACGACGGAGCTGAACATACCGACGGCCGAGGCGTAAGAGAACATGCCGTTCTGAATACCGTAGCGGAACGAATAGGTCGACAGCACATCGGAGTAGTCGCGCGTCAAATCGTTGCCGAGCAGGAAGTGCTGGTCAAAGCCGGCATTTAGAATGCCGCCGAGGGCAAGGATCAGCAAAATGACGATCGTCGGCTTCAGGTGCGGCAGCGTGATGTAACGGATCTGCTTGAAGCGGCTGGCACCGTCGACCTTGGCGGCTTCGTACAGCTCCTGGTTAATGGAGGAGATGGCGGCCAGATACATGATCGAGTTGTAGCCCATATCCTTCCACGTGTTGCCGATCGCGACGATCCACCAGAAGTAGGAGCCGTGCTGCAGGAATAAAACGCTCTCACGCGTAATATGCAGAAACTTCAATATGCCGTTGATGGCGCCGTCCGAGGACAGCAGCGTTACGATAATATTGGCCGCGATAACCCAGGAAATAAAATAAGGCAGATACGATGCGGTCTGCACCGTCTTTTTAAAGCGAACACTCCGGATTTCGTTGATGGCGATGGCAATGAGGATCGGCATCGGAAACGAGAACAGCAGTGTAATTAAAGTCGACGCCAGCGTGTTGCGCATGACGATGAGAAAGTCGCCGTTGTTGAAAAAGTACTGGAACCACTTGAATCCGACAAATTCGCTGTGAAACAACGTATGCCAGAAGCCGCCCAGCGTCGGCTGGTAATTGACAAAGGACATGTACAGCCCCACCATGGGCGTATAAGCGAAGATGAGCGCCCAGACGATCGCGGGCAGCATCATGAGGAACAGATACTTCTGTTGTTTGACGGTCACCCACAGCTTGCGCCGGGGGATCGGGAACTCCGATCTTTTCTGTAAAGCCAGTTCGGTTTTCATAGGGGGCACCTCGCATCTTAAGTTAACTCAAATTATAAAACCCGCAAAAAATGAGTGTCGATACGCCATTGTAACGAAAGATGCTTGAAAATGACTTACATTTGTGAGGACCCTTAGTTAAGTAACGGGAAACCACTATAATATAGAAGGAACTAAAGTTTTCTATCGTTATCGCGTGATTCACGGGGCATTTCCGTGTCAGAAAAGGACTTTCTTTAGTTCATTTCTATATAAACGTTAGCAAAAGGGGACTGGAGGGGTAGACCATGTACAGCATTTTTCTGGTAGACGACGAAGAGCTGGAGCTTGAGATGATGAGGGACTATATCCGCTGGGAAGAAATGGGGCTCTATGTCGCAGGCACGGCCGTCAATGGACGGGATGCCGTGGAGAAGATCGAGGCGATCCAGCCCGACATCGTGCTGACCGACGTGCAGATGCCGCTGATGAACGGCCTCGACCTGGCGCGGCATATCCGGGAGCGTTATGACTGGATGCAGCTCGTGTTCCTGACGGGACACGACGAATTTGATTACGTCAAATCGGCTTTGAACGTGGGGGCCGTCGGGTATTTGCTGAAACCGCTCGATCTCAGCGAAATTGTAAGCGTTATCGATAAAGTGAAGCATCAATGCGAGGAAGTGCGGATGAAGAACCGCTCGATCCGCGTGACCCGCTCCCATATTTTGAAGGAGATCGTTCATGAATCCGATGCGGAGCGCACCGGAAATCTGGCCGCCAGCTTTCGCCGGCTATCCCGCCACCCGGAGGGGCAGAGGTATGCGCTGGCCCTGCTGCAGCTAGACGGGATCAGCGCCGAGGCACAAAGCGTATCCGTGGAAGACGGACGCGACCAGGTGTCCGAGCTGGTCGGGGAATGGCTGGCCGAGAAACGAATGGACGCCGACATCGTCCTGTTCAAAGAAGGCGAGATGGGCCTATTTATGGACGCTGCGGCCAAGCCGGGTGAGTATGGTTGGAACGACTTGCTGGAGCGTATCCGGCAATCGCTGCATCTTACGGTAACGATCGCCGCGGCACCGCAGGAGGAACTGCTGACGGGAATTCAGGCGCTGTACCGGCAAACACGGGTCATATTAGCGGAGCTATTTTACACGGGAAAGGGAAAAGTCATCGGGCCGGCGGACGTTCAGCAGTCCAAGGGTGGTGAGGCGCCCGCGCTTGCGGAGAAGGAATGGATCGAAGCGCTGGACGGGCATGATCTGAAACGGGCGGGTGAGATTTTAAGTGAGCAGATCGCCAAGCTGGTGGCGCTGAGGGTTGTTAAAAACGAGGTGTGCGGCGCGGCCATCGGCTGGATCGAGCACCTGCTGGAGCACATTCACGAGCCGATTGTGGAAAGCCATAAGCGTGCTGAACTGTACCATACCGTGTACGGCTGTCAAACCATTTACGAGATTGAAGCGCTGGTGATGGACTACGCCAAGCAGGCGGCGGATTCGGTCCGGCAGCGGTTTGCGGACAAGAACGCCAAGCTGGTGCATCAGGTGCGGACGATGATTGACCAGAACTTCCATCAGCCGATTACGATTAACAGCCTGTCGGACCAGGTGTACCTGTCGCCGAACTACCTGAGGTCCATTTTTAAAGAGAAAACGGGGATGACGATTCACGACTACCTGACCCGAATCCGCCTCGACAAGGCCAAAAGCTACCTGGCCGACGAATCGCTGAAGGTGCAGGACATCGCCCAGATGGTGGGTTACGAGAGCACGTCCTACTTTATTTCCTTATTCGTGAAAAACCAAGGAGTCACGCCGAATGAATACCGAAAACATCTCCTTCTGGGATAAAATCGCCGCACGCATTCCGTTCACCCGGACAGGCAGGCTTGCCCGCCCGCGCCTGCGGCACAAATTTTTCCTCATCTTTCTGATCGTCATTATTCTGCCGTTCTCCATTCTGATCTATTATTCGTATACGTCGACCCGCAGCACGATTACGAAGCAGACGTATACCGCGCTCAATGTGACATTGGCCCAGATCAACACCAACGTGGAGAAGCGGCTGGATTACTATAACCAGCTGTCGAACATTTTGTACATGGATGCCCAGCTGCGCAATTATTTATCGACGGATTACGAGCAGGCGTTTTATTATTTGGACGCTTTTCAATACATCAACCGCACGCTGCCTTCGCTGATGACGCTGAATTCCAACATTCAGAACATCACGATCTTTACCGGCAACAAAACGCTGTACTCCGACGGCCAGTATGTGAAATATATGGAGGAGCTGCCCGCCGAAATCAAGGAAAAGGCGCTGAAAGCCGCCGGAAGCACCGTGTATACCCATACGGACGACTACACGGCACCGGATGCGCATTTTACGCTGGCCCGTTCGCTGAGCTATTTCAGCCTCCAGCATCCCTACGGGATTTTAACGCTGGACATTAGCGACAACGAGCTGTACTCCCTCATCAAGATGGAAAACAACAACAAAAGCGTCTACATTATCGACGAAAACGGAAGGATCATCAGCACGGGGGATCAGAACCTGGCTTCCAGCCTGCTGTACGACCTCTATCCCATTCAAAAGGAGCTGGGCGGGAAATCGGGTCATTTTGACTTGAAAATGAACGGGCAGGAGCGCTTTTTCACCTATAACAAGCTGAGCAACGGCTGGAGTACGGTCATTACCGTGCCGTATGACGAGCTGCTGTCCAACACGAACAAGGCTACGGGAAAAATCATCTGGTTCTCCGCGATCACGATCAGCATCGCCATTCTGCTGCTGTATTTTACCACCAAGGTGCTGACCAAACGGATCGAGGTGCTGCTGCAGCAGATCCGCAAGGTGGAGCGGGGCGACTTCCGCCTCTCCATCAAACCGATGGGGCATGACGAGATCGGCCAGCTGTCCTTTGCCTTCAATAAAATGGCCGCAACGATCCAGAGCCTGATTCAGGATGTGTACGTGAAGGAAATCGCCATGAAGGAGTCGGAGCTGAACACGCTGCAGGCGCAGATCAATCCGCATTTTCTGTATAATACGCTGTCGTCGATCTCTTCGCTGGCCTTGAAAGAGGGGGCGGGGCAGGTCTACCGCATGGTCAACTATTTGGCCAAGTACTACCGGGTGTCGCTGAACAAGGGAAAGCGGATCATCCTGGTGGAGCAGGAAATCAATCTCGTCAAAAATTACGTGGCGATTCAGGACATCCGCTTCCGGGACAAGCTGCATATGCACTACGACCTCGATGAAGAGCTGTTCCAGCGGACGACGATCAAGCTGATTTTGCAGCCTTTTATCGAGAACTGCATCAACCACGCGATGTGGGACGAGTCGGGCGTTAACATAAACGTCAAGCTGAAGCGGGACGGGCATGACATGCTGCTGCAGGTTATTGACGATGGCGCCGGGATGACGGCAGAACAGCTGGACCAGGCAATGCAAAAGAGCGACAGCGTTCCCGGCGCTTCCGGCTACGGTATCAAAAACGTGGATGACCGCATCAAGCTCACTTATGGCGGGGAATACGGGTTGTCCATGTTCAGCAAACCGGGCATCGGCACCGCCGTCACGATCCGGATACCGCTCGATCCGCCTCCGTCTGCCGCAAAAGCACCGGGATGAGAAGCTGCCTTGAAACGATGAAAGACGTTTTCCATTATGAATTGTAATATTGCGTTATAGCTAATTGAACTCCCCGTTTTTACAATTAGACATGTATTCGGGAACAAGAATATGACGACTTCAGAAAGGGGTTCAGGCAATGAAAACGATCAAAGGGATTCTCGCGGCAGCCCTCGTGATGACAGCGCTTACCGGTTGCGGCGGCGGAGGAGGCGGGAAAGCGGCATCCGGTGATGACAAAGGCGCGGCCGCGGACAGCAATGCGCCGATCACGCTGACGTGGTTCGATAAAAATACGGGGGATGCGTTCAACAATCCGGTGGCCAAAGCGATTACGGAAAAGACCGGCGTCACGGTCGAAATTCAGCAGCCGACCGGCAACCCGGTGGAGAAGCTGAACCTGATGCTGGCGAGCGGCGACCTGCCGGACGTCGTCATGCTGGACCGCGGCAGCGACATCATGAACAAATATATTTCATCGGGCGCGATTATCCCGCTGAACGATCTGATCGACAAGTACGGTCCGCATATTAAAGAAATGTACGGTGACACCCTGGCCAAAACGAAAAACGACGACGGAAAAAACTATTATTTTGCCAATTGGTACGGCCTTGAGAAATATCCGGTCTTCGGCTTTATGATGCGCATGGATATAATGAAGGAGCTCGGCGTCGGGGACAAAGTGAACAACGGCGAACCGTTTACGGCGGAAGAGTTCGAGAACCTTCTGGTGAAGTTCAAGGAGAAATATCCGACGATCGACGGCAAGGAATCGATCCCGATGACGCTGAACGGCGAAAATATCGGCAGCGTATCCGGCACCTTCAAAGGCATGTTCGGCATGATGCCGTATTATGAAACGAACGGAGAGCTGAAGAAGGACATCCGCGATCCGCGTTACCTGGAGATGGTGAAATTTCTGAACTCCTTGTACCGCAAAGGACTGCTCGACAAGGAATGGGCGACGATGAAAACGAAGCAGTTCGAGCAGAAGCTGGCGGGCGGCAACGTGTTCGCCACGGCCGAAGCGCTGTGGAACGTGGGCAACCCCAACTCGCTGCTGAAATCGGAAGTGTCCGATCCGGCCAAAGCCGACGAGCGCCAGTTCTATCAATATAAAGTGCTGGCTCCGGGCGTGAGCGCTGACCAGACGACGTACGGTCCGAAGAGCTCCTTGGGCTGGGACGGCGTAGCGATCACCCGCTCGAACAAGGATCCGGAGCGCACGATGAAGCTGCTGGACTTCCTGGCCAGCGAGGAGGGACAGTACCTCCTGATGTGGGGCGTGGAAGGCAAGGACTGGGACATGAAGGACGGCAAGCATGTGCCGCGTCCGGAAGTGCTTGATGCGTTCAAGAAAAACTGGGATGAGGCTTCCCGGACGACGGGTATTCGCAAGTGGACGTGGATGATCAAGAACGGACCGGGCTCCGACGGCACGCCTTACGACTTGATCGGCCGCTTCCAGTCTGATCCGGTGACCGATCTGGCGATCAAAAACCTGGCCGATACCTCTTTTGACACCGCGCCGTATGACAACCTGGGACCTGCGGGCGGCACGCCGGAAGCAATCATGGATACGAAGGTCAACGATACGATCAACAAGTATTTCCTGAAGATGGCCCTGGCCCCGACCGAAGAACAGGTGACCGAGCAGTACAACCAAATGATGAAGGAAGTCGAGGCGGCTGGCCTCTCCAAACTGGAGAAAATCTACACCGAGAACTATAAGAAGCGCCAGCAGCTGTGGACGGAGTCTAAATAACGCAAGCGGGGGAGGAGAAGACGGCCTTTGTCTTTGGCCTCCCTTTTTTGCCGGGGCGCAGGCCGTGATGGCTTGCACGCCCGAAGCTAGCGGGAAACGATCCATTTTCAAACGGTAAAGGATGAGGAACGATGGGAAATGTAGATATGCAGTTTGAGTTTGAGGAAAAAAGCCGGGTCTTTGCGATTCATACGCAGCGCAGCTCCTACGTGTTCGGGATCAATGAACGGGACCGGCTGCAGCATCTGTATTGGGGCGAGCCTGTCACGATCGACGACTGCGCGCCGCTGCTGCGAGGGCGGTCGCACAGCTCCTTTGACGCCGAAGTGGATATGGAGGCCGAGGAGTACAGCTTCTGGGGCGGGGTCAACTATGACGAGCCTTCCCTGAAGGTGCGCATGCCGGACGGCGTCCGGGACCTTTCGGCAGGCTATGTGCGTCATGAAATCCGCGAGGAGGACGGCCGGCCGACGCTGGTCATTGTGCTGAAGGACCGGGTTTACCCGCTGGAAGCCCATCTGCTGTACCGGGTCATCCCGGAATACGACCTGCTTGAGCGTTCCGTGCGTATCGTCAATACCGGCGGAGACGACATCGTCCTCGAGAGCGTACAGTCGGCCGCCTGGAGCTTGCCGGACCTGCGGGATTATCGATTGACGCATGTCACCGGCAAATGGTCGGGCGAATTCCAGCTTCGCCGCAACGTGCTGAGCGAGGGGAAAAAAGTGCTGGAGTCGCGCAGAGGTTTTACCGACAGCCACGCCAACCCGTGGTTTGCCTTCGATGAAGGCCAGGCGACGGAAACGGACGGCCGCGTCTGGTTCGGGGCGCTTGCCTGGAGCGGCAACTGGAAGATTACCGCAGAGAAAACGGTGTTTAACCATGTCCGGGTGACCGGGGGAATCAACGATTTCGACAGCGAGTGGGTGCTGGGATCCGGCGAGTCGTTCGACGCGCCATGGTTCGTCGGCGGGTACACGGCTGGCGGCTTCGGCGGCATGAGCCGGAATCTGCATCAGTACCAGCACGCGTACGTGCTGCCAAGCTCTAAGCCGCGCAAGGTACTGTACAACTCCTGGGAGGCGACGTATTTCAACGTGAACGCCGCAGACCAGATGGCTCTGGCCGAGCGGGCCGCGCGAATGGGCGTCGAGCTGTTTGTCGTCGACGACGGCTGGTTCGGCCAGCGGAATCACGACCGGGCCGGACTGGGCGACTGGTACGTGAATAAGGAGAAGTTTCCGAACGGTTTGGGCGAGCTGATCGGCAAGGTTCACGAGCTTGGCATGGAGTTCGGCATCTGGGTCGAGCCGGAGGCGGTCAATCCGGACAGCGACCTGTACCGGGCCCACCCGGATTGGGTGTACCATTTTGAGACGCGGCCGCGGACGGAGCTGCGCAACCAGCTGCTGCTGAACATTTCGAAGCCGGAGGTCAAGGCGTACATCCTTCAGTTCATGACTGAGCTGCTGCAGAACCACTGCATCAAGTTCATCAAATGGGACATGAACCGCACGGTCACCGAGCCGGGGATGAAGGACCATCCGCTGCACCGGCAGAAGGAGCTGTGGATCCGCCACGTCCACAGCCTGTACGAGATTTGGGCCGAGCTGCGGCGCCGGTTCCCGCATGTGGAATTCGAGACGTGCGCGGGCGGCGGCGCGCGGATCGACCTCGGCATTTTCCGGTATGCCGACCAGTCCTGGCCGAGCGACAACACCGACGCGTTCGACCGCTTAAGCATCCAGGAGGGCTTCTCGTACACGTATGCGCCGCGAATGATGACCTGCTGGGTGACGGAGTCGCCGACGGGCATGAACAAGCGGAACGTGTCGCTGAAGTACCGCTTCCACAGCGCGATGATGGGCACGCTTGGCATCGGCTCCAACCTGAACGAGTGGAGCGACGAGCTGATCGAGCAGTCCGGCGAATTCATCCGCCAGTACAAGGCGATCCGCCCGCTCGTGCAGTTCGGCCGCCAATACCGGCTGGCCGATCTCCAACACAAGGGCGTCACCGCCGTGCAGTACGTCGATGAAGCCGGCACGGACAGCGCCGTGTTCGCCTTCCTGCATTCGCAGCGCCTCGGCGAACCGCTGCCGCGGCTGCGCCTGCAGGGGCTGCAGGCGGACCGGGCGTACGCCATCGAGGGGCTGCCCGGCAGCTGGAGCGGACGCGCGCTGATGAACATCGGGATTGAGCTGCCGCTGCGGGGCGATTTTGACAGCCTGCTGTACCGGGTGACGGCGGTGGAGTAGGCGAATGCTGGCTGGTGGCCGGTAGCTGGCCGGCAGGTTGTAGGCCGCCCCAGCTGATGGAGTGTAACGACAACCGTTTCCGGGCCGGTTGGCAGTCGCAAGGCCGCTGGCCAACAGCCGTACAAAATGAAGCGAGTAAACGGAAGGACGCCTCCAGGCTGAAATGGCCGAGGCGTCCTTTACTGTTGTTGGAGGCGATGTAGTGAGCCGGGGAACGAGTTGCTGCTGTCACATCAGCTTGACCTTATGCAATTTCGGATATTGGCGAAGCACGGACTCGGGCGAATCTCCGGTTTCATGCTTCAAATGCTGGTTGAAAAAATCCAATGTCACAGATTCCGTGATCGCCAGACATTCTGCGGCTGAAGTGCTGCCTTGAATGCCTATGAAGCGGTGGAATCCGGCACCCACAAATAGTCCGATATCCGTAAATTTCATATGGGCGCTGCCTTCGATTGAATATAAGCTGCCCGATGCTTTCAACGTTTCGGCGAGTCCAGCGGCCGCTTGTTCTTGCTTCTTATAAATATCGATATAATTTTCTTTGCTTCCATATGCTGACGCCACGGCTTCCTGCTCTTCAGCAGGCATATCCTCCCATTTTTTCATCGAGGCTTCATGCTTCTGGATCATCTGGACGCCAGTTTCATCATTGGCAAGCATTAGGAAAGGGGCGATGCGATTCTTGTCCTTAGGGACAGTATAGACTGAGCCATCCAGGTTAACGACGGCTTTGATTCTGCTATCGTTCAATGCCAGATCATATGCCGCCGCGCCGCCCAGCGAATGGCCGATGACGCCGATTTGACCCAGATCGAGCTTCCCTGCAAAGATTGAATCCGTTGTTCCGGTGTTCATTTCACCCAGCTTATCGATCACGGAACCGACATCGTCAGCCATAATGCGGGCGACAATTTCCCGAGGGTCGCCTTGATCAAAATTTACCGTCGCGTCCCGGTCCGTGACGATTCCGCCGGGAAGCTCGGTTGCCGACGATACGTAGGTATGGTTAACGGCCACGACAATGTAGCCATGACTGGCCAAATCCTCACACTGCGAAGTATGCACTTCCATGTTCGTACCGGCGCCATGGGAGAAAAAAATAACGGGATAGCGCGCCTGTTTATCGGATACGGGCAGACCTTCTTGCGTATGGGTTTGAACAAGCCGCAGATGGCTGAACATAAAATCAGGCATTCCGTAGGCTGCGGTGAACGTCTTTATCAATTCAGGTGAATCGTGAAAATAAGCAGCATACGGCTTGGCTTTATCCTTTGACGCAGGATAATATATTTTAACCGCCAATTCCCGCTTTTTGGCCGATCCCTGCAAAAAGGGCTCGAGACGCTTTTCATCCGTCAAATCAACATATTGAACCCCTACATCATAGCTGCCTGTGAGCTTGGGGAGCTTAAAGACGGGAAGAGTATATGCCAAGAGGCACGTTAACGCGAGGGATAGCACGGACAAGACGATCGTAAACCCCTTCAGAATTTTCAGGATCTTGGACTCCGGGAACTTGAACGCAGCTCTCGCTAGAGCGTAAATCGTAAAAAGAACAACAAAAATGTAAGAGAACACCATCTGATAACGGAATCCCTCAATGGCACCGTGAAGGGCAAGCGCGATCCAATGAAGACCTGTCAGTCCTAACAAAATGGTCTTAGACGATTTATTTCTCATGCCTAAAATCAAGGCAATCAAATTCACCATAATCAACGCTAATTCACATACTCTCATTTGGCTTCCTCCTTTTGAAGCCCAATATACAGATAAATCCTAACGTACCTTTATCGTAATTCTAACAAAGTTCTTAAATTTCATATGTTATCGATTTCGCTGTCTTTGGCCGACAAAATAATCACGGGAACGGTTCCCTTCGCTAGAATTTGGCGTAAGACCTCCTGACCCTCGATTTGTGGGAGCAACAGATCCAAAATAACCAGCTGGTATTCATGGTTCTGAAACTCTCTTCCCAATTTACCCCTTTCGCGTCCCCCGGTACTCGGAGGGCGACTTGCCCATAATTTTTTTGAACAGGCGCGAGAAGTAATACGGATCCTGGAACCCGAGACGATGGCTGATTTCCTTTACGCTTTGCCCGGTGAGGTCCAGGTGCCTGCAGGCCAGCTGGATTTTCAGCCGCAGGTAGTAGTCGATCGGAGAGTAGCCGGTCGCCTCCTTGAAGCGCTGGGTAAAATGCGGAACCGACACGCGTGCCTGGGCCGCAAGCTGCTTCAGTGTGACGGTGCCCTCCAGGCGGTCCATCATATACCGCACCGTTTGCGTGATATCGTGCTGGCTGTGGCGGAAAATCCCATCCTGGGGCTGCAGCCGGCACAGTCTCAAAATCGCCGCCAGGTGATGCGCCAGCTGCGACACATAAATGATATGGTTCAGCGTATAGCCCTGCTCCAGCAGCGCATACCCTTCCTGGAACAGCTCCGTCAGCTGGCGCGCTTTGTCCGGAGGCAGGGTGACGGAAAGGGATGCGGCGGCGGTTTTAACAGGACGGGAAGGAGGCTCTGTGAGGTCCCCGCTGTCCGAGGTTCCCGGTGCACCCACACCGATATTATTCCATTCATCGGACCCGCTAACATGCGTAGTGGCTTCCTCGGCCTCTGGCCCGTGCCCTGACTCGTGTACTGGCTCATGCCCTGGATTGGGTCCCAGACCAAATCCCTCAAAAAACGCCTCTGTCTGCTCCCCCTTGAAATGCCACCAGTAAATGCTCCACGGATGCTCCTCCGACGAGCCATAGGCGTGGGAAGTCCGCGCGGGAATCACGATGGCCTGGCCCTGGCCGACCGGCTGCGCCCGGCCGCTTCCCAAGCGGTACCAGCCTTCTCCTTCCATGCAAAATATGACGATGACCGCTTCGCTGCCTTCGGGCCGCTCCCGGTAATGATGCAGCGCGCGCGGGAAGTATCCGGTATCGGTCACGTAGAGGGGACGGACCAGCGGATGCGACGACGCCTCCATCAGAATATGATCCGGTAGGACGATGAGTATCTCGGATTTGAATCCGTCGGGTTTTCGTATCTTTTCCATAGTATTTACTATGGTTTGGGCCGTGTCCTTTGTCAATGGAAACCTCCGTCTCAACACGCCCTATCGACACTGAAAAATCATAATATAATCCATCATTCCCATGAGATCGTGAATGGAGGGCGTCGCCGCTTCCTTTTAAGATGAGGATAGAGTTTTGAAAGGTTCCCGAATGCAGACATCACCATTGCAATTATTAATGCGTCCAAGCGAAAGAAAGGATGAGTCAGCATGGCCAAAGCGCCAGAAGAAGTAAAGGTATGGGAGGAGCAGGTGGAAATCCCGACTTACGAGGCAGGTAAGCCCGATCCGAACCCGATGTTTTTGGA
Source organism: Paenibacillus favisporus (assembly GCF_040545415.1). Lineage (NCBI taxonomy): Bacteria > Bacillati > Bacillota > Bacilli > Caryophanales > Paenibacillaceae > Paenibacillus > Paenibacillus favisporus. The sequence goes on from NZ_JBEPLV010000006.1 coordinate 453,362, forward strand.
GAAGCGTGTATATCAGGGAAGCTCGGGACGGGTCTACCCGCTGCCGGTCATCGATAAAATTTACGACGAAAAGGTTTCGAAATCGTACCGTATCATCTTTTTGGAAAATGAGTACGTGCAAATCCAGGTCATGCCTGAGATCGGCGGACGGATTTACCGGGCGGTCGACAAGACGAACGGGTACGACTTTGTCTACCATAACCAGGTGATCAAGCCGGCGCTGGTGGGCCTGGCCGGACCGTGGATTTCCGGCGGGATCGAGTTCAACTGGCCGCAGCATCACCGCCCGAACACGTTCGGCGAGGTAGAGCATACGATCGAACATAATCCGGACGGGAGCGCAACAGTATGGGTCGGGGAAATCGACCGCATGTACGGCACCAAGGTGACGACCGGCTTCACCCTGCATCCGGGCAAGGCCTACCTCGAAATTCAGGCCCAGCTGTACAACCGGACAGCGGCGCCGCAGACGTTTCTGTGGTGGGCCAACCCGGCGGTTGCGGTCAACGACCACACGCAGTCCGTGTTTCCGCCGGACGTGCATGCGGTGTTCGACCACGGCAAGCGCGACGTGTCCAAGTTTCCGATCGCCACGGGCACTTATTATAAAATGGACTACTCCGCCGGTGTGGACATTTCCAAATACAGCAACATTCCCGTGCCCACCTCCTACATGGCCTACCACTCGGACTATAATTTTGTCGGCGGTTACGACCACGGCGTCGGCGCAGGGCTGCTGCATGTTGCGAACAGGCATGTGTCGCCAGGGAAAAAACAGTGGACCTGGGGACACGGGGAGTTCGGAAAGGCGTGGGACCGCAATCTTACGGACGAGGACGGTCCGTACATCGAGCTCATGACCGGCGTCTACACCGACAACCAGCCGGACTTCAGCTGGCTCGCGCCGTACGAGGAGAAGAGCTTCAAGCAGTATTTTATGCCGTATAAAAAGATCGGTCTGGTGAAGAACGCCTCCATCGATGCGGCCGTAAATCTGGAGACGGCGGACGGGCAGGCATTAGTTCAGGTTTACGCCACTTCGGTGTTTGAACAAGCGCGCGTGCTGCTGAAGAGTGCTGGACAGATCGTTCTGGACAAAACGGTGAAGCTGTCGCCGAGCGACGTGTTCCAGGCGGAGGTGAACATCCGTGCCGAAGTCCGGGAAGAGGAGCTGCGGGTCATCGTACTGGACGCGGACGGAAGGGAACTGGTCTCCTACCGGCCGATGCCGAAAAAGATCGAGCAGATTCCCGATCCGGCCAAAGCCATCGAGGCGCCGGAGCTGCTGCCAAGCACCGAAGCGCTATATTTGGCGGGACTGCATCTGGAGCAGTACCGGCACGCAACCCGTGAGCCGGAAGCTTATTATTTGGAAGGCTTGAAGCGGGATCCCGGCGACATCCGGCTGAACAACGCTTACGGACTGCTGCTGCTGCGGAGGGGATGCTTTGAGGCCAGCGAAGTGTATTTCCGAAAAGCGATCGAGACCTTGACGCGCCACAACGCAAGGCCGTATGACAGCGAGCCGTTCTATCATCTCGGCCAGACGCTCAAATGGCAGGGCCGGCTCGAAGAGGCATACGCCGCCTTCTACAAGAGCGTGTGGACGGGAGCATGGCAGGCAGCGGGATACTTTGCCCTCGCGCAGATCGCCTGCGGGCAGGCGCAGTATGACGAGGCGCTCGAACTGGTGGACCGTTCCCTGAACGTCCAATACCGCCATTACAAGGCCCGTCATCTCAAAAGCGTCATCCTGCGGAGGCTGGGCCGCGCCGCGGAGGCCGAGACGCTGGTGCGGGAGACGATCCGCATCGATCCGGTGGAATTCGCGGCCCGTAGCGAGCTGATCGCCGTCTACCGCGAAACCGGCCGAACGGCTGAGGCGCAGGAGGCGCTGGGCAGCCTGGCGGGCCTCATGCGCGGCGATGCGCACAATTACATCGCCTTGGCTCAGGATAACGCCGATGCCGGCCAATACGCGGATGCGCTTGAGGTCCTGGGCCGCATCGCAGCACCGGAGCAGCCGGGTGTCTACCCGATGGTCCGCTATTACCAGGCGAGCTGGAGCCGGAAAAACGGACAGGATGAGCAGGCAGACGCTTATGATGAGCTGGCTGCTGCGGCGGATCCGGCGTACTGCTTCCCGAACACGCTGCACGATTACGCCGTGCTCCAAGAAGCGGCGGCGCTGCGCCCAGAAGACGCTAAGGCAAGGTACTACTTGGGCAACCTGCTCTATGACAAAAAGCGCCATGCCGAGGCGGCCGCGTGCTGGGAAGCTTCGGTGGCGCTGGACGGCAGCTTTGCGACGCCTTACCGCAACTTGGCGTTAGCCTACTACAACAAGCTGAACCGTCCGGACGATGCGCAAGCTGCGCTGGAGACGGCGTTTCGGCTGAACCCGGCGGACGCCCGCGTCTTTTACGAGCTGGACCAGCTGTACAAAAAAACCGGCTGCCCGCCTGAACAACGGCTGCAGGCGCTGGAAGCGCACCGCGAGCTGGTAGAGCTTCGGGATGACCTGTACCTCGAATACTTAACGCTGCACAATACGCTGAACCGCCATGAGGAGGCGCTCAGCCTCATTCTCGCCCGCAGCTTCCATCCATGGGAAGGCGGGGAAGGCAAAGTGCCGGCCCAATACGTGACCGCCCGTGTCGAAATCGCCAAAAGGCTGCTGAACGAAGGCCGGGCGGAGGAGGCCGCCGAGCAGCTGCTGCTCGCGAAGCAGTACCCGCCGAACATTGGCGAGGGCAAGCTGGAAGGCGCTCAGGAGAACAACATCGACTATTACCTCGGCGTCGCGTACGGCCTGCTCGGCCGGCAGGAGGAAGCGCAAAATGCGCTGCTTCAGGCGTCGCAAGGGCTGGAGGAGCCGGCCAGCGCCATGTACTACAACGACCAGCCGCCGCACATGATTTTCTACCAGGGCGCGGCCCTGCGCAGGCTGGGGCGGGAAGCGGAAGCGCGGAGCCGCTTCAACAAGCTGGTCGACTACGGGGAAAAGCATCTGTTCGACCGGCCGCACATCGATTATTTCGCCGTGTCGCTTCCCGACTTTCTCGTGTTTGAGGACGATCTGCACAAGCGCAACGAAATCCACTGCCATTACATGATGGGACTTGGGCAGCTGGGGCTGGGCCGAATTCGGGAAGCCGAGGAGCATTTCCGCCAGGCGCTGGCGCTGGAGCCGCACCATCAGGGGGCCGCGCAGCATCTTGAGTTATGCCGGACGGGAATATGACGTCTCAGGCCGGGGAAAAGGGGGCGAAAGATGAGCTGGACACCGTACCAAATCAACGGCTTTAACGCCTGGACGGGAAGGACCTCTGCTATGGAGATCACCCTGCTGCCGGAGCTCGGCTGCAAAATGGTCTCCCTCCGCAACCGTCTGACCGGCCGGGAATGGCTCGCGCCGGCGGACGGACCGCTCGGGAATCGGGGCTACGCCAGCTCCTTCGCGGACAGCGACGGAAGCGGATGGGATGAAATGTTCCCGACGATCAACGTATGCCGGTATCCGGAGCATCCCTGGAAGGGGACAGAGCTTCCGGATCACGGCGAGGTCTGGTCCATTCCCTGGAAGGCCGAGGGACATGGAGATCGCCTATCATGCTGCGTGCACGGCGTGAGGATGCCGTACCGGCTCGAGAAGACGTATTCATTTGCCGCAGAGGACCGGCTCCGGATCGACTATCAGGTGACCAATCTCAGCCCGTTCCCGTTTGCGTTCCTGTGGGCAGCCCATCCGCTGCTGCGGATCGAGGAAGGGATGCAGATCATCGTGCCGGATGGGTTGAGCGGGATTGCAATCTCCTATTCGGAACGTGACAGGCTTGGGAAAAGGGGGGATCTGCGGGCGTGGCCACAGCCCTTTCTTGATCGCCCGGAATGCCGCCTGGACCACACAGGACGCCGTGAAGAGCGGACGGCCGAGAAATTCTATTTTACGGGTGAGCTGCCGGAAGGAAAGGCTTCCGTTTATGATCCGGTCAAGCAGGAAGGAATCACCTTTACCTTTCCGAAGGAGAAGGTGCCTTACCTGTCGGTGTGGGCGAATTACGGCGGCTACCAGGGGCAGTATCATCTGGCACTGGAGCCGGCCACGGGCTTCCTGGACGACTTGGCGCATGCCATGAAGCGGGATGCCGCAGCTGTCTTGGAGGGCGGCGGCACGTATGCGTGGCATTTGGAAGTGAGCTGGATGGAAGCCAAGCGGTGAGATAAAACGAAACCGGGTGGCTGAACGACAAACCGATCGTAATCCGGACCATTGCAGCAGGGGATTCAACCTACGAAAACCCCGCGCCGGAGAGCAGCAGGTTTCAGACGAGGGCTGCGAATTCCGATCCACGAGTCCGTTGCATCAGCCAAAAAATCCTGCACCCTCTTCAGGGATGCAGGATTTTTCTGTTTTTTTTATAGCCCAATGTATCTATGTCAAAATAATCGGCAGTTCCTTCAGCGCGAACATCATCATGCTGTCCATTCGCGCCAGCTCAGCGGAACGGTTGCGGCGGTATTTGGGAAAACGGGCAAGCAGCGTTTCGATCGCGATTTTGGACTCGAGGCGGGCAAGCTGGGAGCCGAGGCAGTAATGGATGCCGCTGCCCAGTCCCAGGTGCGGGTTCGGATTGCGGTGGATATTAAATTCCTCCGGACGTTCGAACACCTTCTCGTCATGGTTGGCCGACGCCATCCAGATATGGACGAATTGACCTACTTTCATCTCCTGGCCGCCAAGGACGGTATCCTGCTTCACGCGGCGGAACATGACCTGCACCGGCGAGAAATAGCGGAACACTTCCTCCAGCGCGCCGGGAATGAGGCTGCGGTCGGCAAGCAGCTGCGCACGGACGTCCGGCAGGGTGTCGATGCCGAGCATCGCCGAGGAGATCAGGTTGGTCGTCGTTTCGTTGCCAGCCACGAGGAGCAGGATGCAGAAGCCGATGATCTCGAGGTCCGTCAGATGCTCATTGTCGATTCGAGCCTCGACCAGCTTGGTGACCAGATCGTCCTGCGGATGGCGTCTGCGGTCCTCGGCAATTTCGGAGAAGTATTCGCTCATCTCGTGCTGGCACTGATAGAAATCTTCGCCGCTGTCTCCGACCAGGGCGTCGGACCAGGCTTTGAATTGTTCGCGGTGGTCCAGCGACACGCCGAGCATCTCGGCGATGACGACGATCGGCAGTGGGCTGGCAAAGTCAGCGATGGCGTCCATCCGCCCCTTTTTCTCCGCTTCGTCCAACAGCGAGGTGGTGATCGACTGGATTTTGGGAGCCAGCGACTCGATAACGCGCGGCGTGAACGCCTGGGTCACCAGCCGGCGCAGCTGCCGGTGCTTGGGCGGATCCTGCCGCAGAATGCTGTGCTCCAGCGGGTCCTCGGAGTCAGGGAAGGCCGACGAGGAAAAAATATCGTGATTCGTAAATACCGTCTTTACATCGTCATATCCGTACACGTCCCAAACTTGCCCGTCGTTGGACTGGACAACGGGGGAATCCCGGCGCATCTTTTTATACCATTCCAAAGGGAGCAGTCCATTTGCATTCCATTCCATGAAGCAACACCGTCGCTTTCTTTTTTAGATGAGAACAACCTAAATTTTGGGCAAAGCCGATTTACGATCATTCCGCTGGAGAACTTCCGATCCATGAGGTCTGTCTACACATAAATAGGGTCTGTCGACAAGTAAACGAGGTTTGTCTGCTAGAGCTGATCTTTTTCTGGATGAGTTGATTTCCTAAATAAGTTCTGTGTCTCGATCTCTCTCTCTGTTTCCTAATAAAGGTCTTCTGTTTAACGCTCCGCAATTTTTTTGAACTGACTGGTCAGTTTGATGTGGGCAAAAAAAGGTCCTGCTTAATCAAGCGACTTAAACAGACCTTCGGCGACAACCGTGAATACGAAGCTCTCCAGGTCTTCGCGGCTGTACTCCTCCTGGTGGCTCAAATAATAATTGCATGTGCTTTCCAGCATGCCGATCGTGCTGGCTGCAGCCAGGTCCGCGTCAACGTCGCGCATAATGCCGCCCTCGCATTGGGCTTCTTTAAGAATGCCGGCCAGAAAGCTTAAATGCTCGCGCCGGAGCTGCTTCAGTTCATCCAGCACATCGGGCTCAATGCCGTTGGAAATTTCGTTGAATACGATATGGGCAAAATGGCGGGAGTCCAGGAACAAGTCCAGATGGTGGCGGAGAACCCGAAGGATCTGCTCTTTGATCGGAAGCGCGGAGCTAAGGTCGGTTTTCGTCCGCTCCATAATGTCCTCGAATCCGGCTTTTACCACGGCTTTGAAGAGCTGGGACTTTCCCGGAAAGTTGTAGTACAAGGTGCCTTTGGCGACCTGCGCCTGCTGGGCGATCTCATCCATGCTGGCCCGGTGGTAGCCGTATTCGGAGAAGACGCGGGTGGCTGCGTGCAGAATCTTTTCTTTGCTCACGGTGATGTATCGGTCCTTTCCATCTCATTCGTCGGTTGGACGGGATTAATCTGACTGGTCAGTTCAAAAACAACATAACACGCTGGGAATATTTAGTCAACTGGACCCAGATCGATGTGTGGGGAAACGCCCGATTTTTAAAGGTATGAGATAGAATGAAACCTGATATGTTATACTGAGCGTAAATTCAATTTAGGAGTGATCTTCTGAGAAAGAATAAATCCATGTCCTTTGACGATCTGCTGATGGAATTAAAAGGCCAAAAGTCGGCGCAGGAAGAATCCGGCCGTATTGCCCTCGACAAGCTTTTAAACGGCTCGTTTATGCGCAAGCATTCGTCGTTTGCCAGCTTTCAGGATTTTTTGGAAAATGGCAATTTTCACGCGGAAACCCAAGAAGAGTTGAATAAAATACCGGATGAGCTGCTGGATCGGCATGTATCCCGGCAGACCGACTTTAAGGATTGGAAATCCATGCTGGAACAAGCGAATGCGGATTATGCCGCGAATAACGGGTAGCCTATCCTGCGTTCGTGTGGATAGATCAAGAGAGGATCAAGCTTTACGCTTGCTCCTCTTTTTTGTGGGCATTCAGCGCTAAACTTCGTAGTGTTCAACTTAACTCTTTCTTAAGAATTGTCTTTAACTTCTCTTTCGTTTTGGCTCCTATACTGGGCTTACGATACAAGAGGAGGAATTCAATTGATGATGAAGAGTAAAGAAAAGCGGAGGTCCATTGCCTTCATATCCCGAAAAATGATACTCGTGCTGCTCCTGGCAGCCGTCTTCTCAGGAGCTTACACCAACTTGGCGTCAGCAGCTCCCAAGCTTGAGACAGGCCGCGAGGATCAGATCGACCGGTTCATCGAGACCCGCATGCATCAGAACCGGATTCCCGGATTGTCTGTCGCGATTGTCCACGACGGCGAAGTCGTATACTCAAAAGGGTACGGGCAAACCGGAAGCGGTGCAGCCGTCACGCCGGACACGCCGCTTCCGGTCGCTTCCCTGAGCAAGTCGATCACGGCGCTGGCCGTCATGCAGCTGGTTGAAGAGGGGAAGATCCGCCTGGAAGACAAGGCGGTGGACCTTATCCCGTCTTTTCGGATGGACGATCCGAGGGGGAAGGAGATCACGGTGCGGCATCTGCTGAACCAGACGAGCGGTCTGTCCGATACCGTGTTTCCGGAAATGGCGTTTTCGGCGCAGCCCGCTTCGCTCGGCGAATCGATCGCCCGGTTGAAAGGGGTCAAGCTCGCCAGCGACCCGGGAACGGCATTTCATTACCATAACACCAATTATCAGCTGCTGGCGCTGATCGTGGAGACGGTGAGCAAGGAGCCTTTTCCGGACTATTTGCAAAAGCACATCTTTGCTCCGCTGCACATGGGCCATACGACGGACGCCGCGTTGACCAGTTCGTTTAAAGAGCCGGGCCACATGCTGCTCTATGGCCAGCCGGTCGCCTTGAAGGAACCGGATTGGTTCGTGGAGGGAGCCGCAGGGAATGTCTCGACCGCAAACGATATGGCACGGTGGCTGATGCTGCAGCTCGGCGAGGGGACTTATGGGGGAACACGTCTGCTCAGCCCGGAGGGTATCGCTGCAATGCACGAGGTTCCCGCTGGTGTGGAGAGCCGTTACGGTATGGGATGGACGGTGGACGGTGCAAGGTTAAGCCATAACGGCATTTTGTGGACGTATCAGGCGGATCAGCTGCTGATGCCGGCGAGCGGCTACGGGATCGTCATCCTGTTTGGCAGCGGTTTGAATGCGCTGGTTAACTATGGCACCTTCGCTTCAGGCATTGCCGACATTTTGAGTGGGGAGGAGCCGCCAAAGTCAGCGATTTCCGTAGGGATGATCGAAGCGGGGATCGCGCTGCTGACGCTGCTAACCGTCCTGCTGTGGGTGCGTGGATTCTTTTTCCGCTGGAAGCGGTGGGAACACAAGGCCCGGCAGCGCCGCGTTTGGCTGACAGCGCTGCGGATGCTCGCCACCTTGATCCCGCTTGCGATTTTCATCAGCCTGCCGCAGATCCTGACCTTCGTTGGCGGCGGGAGAGTGGTGAAATGGGAGCAAATTTTCCTGCTGATGCCGAGCGTCGTGATTTGGCTGGCGCTGCTGTCGGCATTTGGCGCGATCGGCTTCGTCCGCAAGGCCTTCTACATGGTTGCGATATTACGGGAACACCAAAAAGCCCAGGCCTAGTGCCTGAGCTTTTTTCTTGATGACATTTCCGAATCGTGAGCTGCTTAAGTCCAGCGGGCCGCCCACAGCTTCATTTCATGGCAGATGACATGCAGGTCCTGTCCCTTAGGCGTGAGCGAGTATTCCACCGTCACCGGTACGGTAGGGAATACTTCCCGCTCCAGCACGCCCTGCTCCTCCAAATGGCGCAGCGTACTGGTCAGGGCGCGGGGGCTTACACTGGGGATACGGCGCTGCAGTTCACCAAAGCGAAGAGTGCCGCAGAACAGCTCGCGGATGACGAGAAAGGCCCATTTTCCGCCCAGCACATCCAGTGTTTTCTCAATGTTGCATTCGATATGCGTCGGGTTTTTCGGAATGTAACTGCTCGCTTTTTTGACTGTTTCCATAGACTCTCCTCCTTATATGTATATAACTATACTCTATATAGTATCTACCCTTGATATAATTAAGTGAAAAACATTTCACTTCTTTAAATCATATATGAACTTTTATAGAATGAAAAGGGTAACAGGACAACAAGGAGGTAGATGGAATGAAATACCGGAGACTGGGAAGAAGCGGGCTTAAAGTCAGCGAAATCAGCTTGGGCAGCTGGCTTACATATGGCGGTTACGTAGAACGCGAAAATGCGGTGAATTCGATCAAAACGGCTTACGATTTGGGCATCAACTTTTTTGATACGGCGAATGTCTATGAAAAAGGCGCGGCGGAAGAGCTTGTCGGCAAAGCGCTGAAAGCGTATCCGCGCGAATCCTACGTGCTGGCGACCAAGGCGTTCTGGCCGATGGGCGAAGGCCCGAATGACCGCGGCTTGTCGCGCAAGCATATTACGGAGCAGGCGAATGCCAGCCTGAAGCGGCTTGGACATGACTATGTGGACATTTTCTATTGCCACCGCCATGATCCGGAGACGCCTTTGGAAGAAACGCTGCGCGCGATCGACGACCTGGTTCGCCAGGGCAAAGTGCTGTACGTCGGCGTGAGCGAATGGCAGGCATCGCAGATCGCCGAAGCGATCGGCGTGGCCGACCGTTATCTGCTGGACCGCATTGTGGTCAACCAGCCGATTTACAACATGTTCGAGCGCTACATCGAGAAGGAAGTCATGCCGCTCAGCGAACGCGTAGGGATCGGACAAGTGGTGTTCTCCCCGCTGGCCCAAGGCCTGCTGACAGGCAAATACACGTCGGCTTCCGACATTCCGCAGGACAGCCGCGCAGCGAAGCTCGATTGGATGCGCAAAGGCATCACCGAAGAAAAGATTGCCAAAGTGCAGCAGCTTGAAGGCGTCGCCAAAGAGCTCGGCATTTCCGTCGGCAACCTGGCCCTTGCGTGGATTCTGCGCAAAGACAACGTGGCCAGCGCGCTGGTCGGCGCAAGCCGTCCGGAGCAGGTGACGGAGAATGCCAAGGCTTCGGGCATCGTCCTGAGCGAAGACGTGCAGGAGCGGATCGAAGACATTCTGAAATAATCGGACCGGCCAAGGGTTCGGCCAGGTTTGAACCGAAGCGAAGAGGAGGCGTTACCTGTGGCCAAAGTCGTCATTACAGGCGGAAGCGGCATGCTTGGACAGTGGGTCGTGCGTCATTTTATCGAGCAGGGGTATGAGGTGCTGAACGTGGACTTCCGGCGTCCCGACGAGAACCTCTGCCCTACGTTGATTGCGAATCTTGAGGATTTGGGAGAGACCTACGGCGCGCTGGCCGGGGCAGATGCCGTCGTTCATTTGGCAGCGATCCCGGCGGCGCACATCCGCACGCCGGAAGTTACATTCCGGAACAACGTCATGTCGACGTACAACGTGCTGGAGGCCGCCGCAGGCCTCGGAATCCGCAAAGCGGTGATCGCGTCCAGCGAATCGTCCTACGGCATCGTATTTGCAGTCAGTCCCTTAAGCCCGCAGTACGTGCCCGTGGACGAAGCGCATCCGCAGCTGCCCGAGGACAGCTACGGACTGTCCAAGGTGGTCAATGAAATGACCGCCGACATGTTCCACCGGCGCACCGGCATGCAGGTCGTCTCCATTCGCCTCGGGAATGTCATTCCTCCGGAATGGTATGAGCGTTTTCCCTCATTCATCGACAAGCCCGAAGAACGGGACCGCATTCTGTGGAGCTACATCGACACCCGCGACGCTGCTTCGGCCATCCGGCTGGCCGTCGAAGCGGACGGGCTCGGTGCGGTGGCTCTTAACGTGGCCGCCGACGACTCCAGCATGGCGGTTCCGAGCCGCGAACTGCTGGCCGCCAGGTATCCCGGCGTGACGGACATCCGCGCGCCGCTGGCGGGGCATGAGACCCTGCTCAGCAACGAGAAGGCGAAGCGCCTGCTCGGCTGGCAGCCGCAGCACCGCTGGCGCGACGAGGTTGCGAAGCTTCGCTGAACGCAGCTGGGAGTACCCGCAAGAAGCATCGACCACGGAAGTAGATACTCCTATGCAAACTCCAAACCAAGAAGACTCAGGCATCATCCGGAGTCTTCTTGGTTTTTTTGTCGGTCATTCCCTGCTATTTTGCCTTGGCGGCGTCCTTCTGCAGCTCTTTCCAGGCGGCGACCGAGTCGGCGCTTGTGTAGATGTAAGGGGTCTGGGGCTGGGCAATCGGCGTGATTTGCGAAGCCTCGATCTCGATCAGATTCTTGCCCCCTTGGGACACGATCTTCAGTTTGCCCTGCACCTTGACCCAGGAATCGGCCGGCAGGGCCAGCTTCTGCTGCGGATCGACCATAATGCCGAAAGGGGTGGCGTCCGCCGTGCAGCACTGCACCAGAAAGCGGCTGACCGCGAAGGGGCCGCTTGCTCCGCTTGTCTGGTCGCGGTAAACGAAGCCGGATACGGCGATTTCCTTGCCTTCAAACTGCTCCTTGAACATCTCGATCGCCCCGAACGTTTCGGAGTAAATCGCCGGGTAGACCGGGATGACGGGCTGGGCGTACAGCAGTTTGGCGAGCTCGGCGAATTCCTTTGCATACGGATCGGTGGTCTCGAAGGTGACGGTCGTATCCCGATTTGTGGGGGCGCTGGGAATTGACTTGTTCGGCACCGTGGATGCGCTGGGAATAGCCTTCTCCGGCTCCATCGCGGAATAGGAGAGGGAGATGCCTTTCTTGGCGGCGGCGATGCTGCCGAGGGCCTTATCCGGAAGGAGGAACCCGAGCAGCAGCGGGAGCACGAACAAGCCGTACAGGCCGGTGCTTTTCAAAAAGCCGGCAGGCAGGCGGTGATCGCAGTTGCACAGCACCTGGCTGCGTCCGAGCAGCGCCTGGATCACCAGGCTGAGAGCCATCAGGCCCAGCGGAACCGGGCATACCCGGATCCATCTCGCCAGGGCGGGCGCGACGTAATAATGCAGCGCGTCCTGCTGCATCAGGTGCAGAATATAGAGGGCGAAGGCCGCCAGCACGGCCGCCCGGAACAGGTAATGCAGCCGGATGCTGCGGGAATCGTTCACTTGGCTCTACCTCCAGTCGGATTAGGTATTGGGTTCTCGCATCTTGCGCGGGCGTGTTCCTGGCATGGGCGTCCACACCAGATCGAATGATACATCCGCCAAAAAGTTTACAGCCAGGCCGAAATCAGAACCGAACCGACAAAGACGCAGGCGGCGATCAGGAAGAACAGATAGAGGGCGAACTTGGTTTTGAACAGCGCCATCAGCATCATGGCGTTTTTGAAATCCAGCATCGGGCCCAAGACCATGAACGCGATCAGCGATCCGGCGGGAAAGGTGTGCAAGAAGGTGGATGCGACAAAGGCGTCCGACGTGGAGCACAGGGAGAGTGCAAAGGCGAGTCCCATCATGAACAGATACGAGCCCAGCGGATGGCCGCCGATGGCGGAGAGGCTTTCCCGGACCATAAACGTCTGAATGCCCGCCGTCAGCAGGCAGCCGATGATCAAATATTTGCCCATGTCGAAAAACTCGTCCGACGTATGGACGAATACCGACGCCAGCCGGCCGCCACGTGCGGCGTGGAGATGAGCATTCCCGCCGGTTTCCCGCTCCATCGACCATCTCACCGGCGATTTTTTTACCGTGACGTAGACGATGAGCCCGATCAGGAAAGCGACGGCAAAGGCCAGTCCCATCCGGGCGTATGCGAGATCCGGATGGCTGCGGAACGCCATGAAGGTGGCTCCGTAAACGACCGGATTGATGATCGGTCCGGATAAAATGAACACGATCGCGACATACACGGGCATGCCCTTATGGATGAGCCGGCGGACGAGCGGGATCATGCCACACTCGCATACCGGGAAGATCACGCCGAGGAGACAGGCGAACAGGATGGCCGGAACCGGCTTCTTCGGAATCCAGCGCGACAGGACCTCGTCCGGCACAAACACCTGCAGCAGCGAAGAGAGCAGCGCCCCGGCCAGCACGAACGGCAGCGCCTCCAGCAGAATGCCGACGAAGCTGGTTTTGAACGTGTCCATATAGACGTTATCCAGCAGCTCGATGCGCTCCGGCAGCCACAGGACGAGCAGGATGATCAGAAAGGCGGCGGGAAGAAGCAGCGGGACGATTTTAAAAGGGGAGAGGGTGGTCATGGCGGGATCAGCTCCTTCCACAAGGAATAATGAAGCTTAACGAAACAGTTCGGACCAGCGTTCCTTCAGCCGCGCCTCGTTCAAATTCAGGCCGATCATGACGAGGTACGGTGCGCCGGGATAGCGGGAGGTTTCCCAGAACGTGTGCGTCCCGGCATACTGGACGAGTTGGACCGGTTCATGGCGGGCGAGCGCCACATGCCCTTTGGCACGAAGAAGCGCATCTCCGCACTCACGGAAGAACGCCTCCAGCCGCTCCCTGGACAGGGAAGCCGGGCTTTGCTCCGCCGGGGGAAAGGTCAGTGTGACGGTGCTGACTTTGGAAAAAGAGACCGCCTCGTCAAGATGTTCATGCCCGCCGTGGCCGCCATGCCCTTCATGCGCGTGGACAGTGGCCGTAGATCCCGCACCGTGACCGTTATGGGCAAGGCGGTGAGTATGCGAAGCGGCAGGGTCAACAGCTCCACCGAACCTGTGCTGCGCCTTGCTGCTCAGCACCTCCTGCGCTGGTGTCTGTGCACCAGCCCGGACAGCAGCGGCCTTGGACCCTTGGCGGCGGTCGACCCCGTCCAGCAGGCTGGACAGGTCAATCCGGCTATACTCTGTGTATACGATCGCAGCCTCGGGATTATGCTTACGGATCATGCTTTCGATCTTGTCCATCGTGCCTTGGGCGGCCAGGTCCTGCTTGTTGACCGCGACCAGATCGGCGCTTTCGATCTGCTTGCGCAGCGTGCGGACCAGCTCTTTGTCGGCGGAGAAGCGGCTGTTGAACTCCAGCACGTTCTCCGCGTCGAGCATCGTCACCGTAAAATGGTGCCGTACCCGGCCGGCAAGCCCCGGCTCCTGAAGGGTGCGGCGGATCTCTTCGGGATCGGCCACGCCGGTGAGCTCGATGACGATGACGTCGGGCGACCGCTGCAGCAGGGTGGATAGGCCCTGCGGCAGCTCGCTTTTCCGGCTGCAGCAGACGCATCCATCCAGCAGCTTCTGCACCTGAACCCCCGCTTGTTCCTCCAGAATCGTTCCATCCACATCCCGTTTGCCCAGCTCGTTCATCAGGATGCCGGGGGTCAGCCCCCGGGCCGAACACTCCTTGAGCACCGACAGCAGCAGCGTCGTTTTGCCGCTTCCCAAAAATCCACTTAATATGATGACGGGCGTTACCATGTGCGATTCATCTCCTTTATCCTCGTTGTCGAATATAGAGCAGGCCCAGGAATAATACGGCCTGTACCAAGCGTGAATTTTTCGCCCATTTTATCTATACGTAAAGATTACGATTTAATGCCTATGAAGTTGGTGGTCCAGAAGGTGCTGATAGATTCAGAACCGCGGCAATTGACGCCATTACCGGGCAGCCTGCTGAGGAGAAATCTGGAAAAGAATGCTATAGATCCATTCATATCCGGAGCGAAGTCGTTTATGATAGGTTTATGTCAGCGACCAAGGATTTCCGGAGGAGGAAAAGGAAGGCATGAGCAAATTTGTCATCGGCATGGACCTCGGCGGAACCCGGATCAAATCGGCGGTATTTGACGCGGATGCCGGTTGGAGGATTGCCGCGGAAAGAATGGATGCCACCGAAGCGGACAAGGGACCGGAACATGTGCTGAACCGGATGAAGCGGATCGTTCATGAACTGATGAAGGAAGCGGGGATCGGGCCGATGGACGTGAGCTGCATGGGGATGGGCATTCCGGGGCTCCTGGATCCGCGGGAAGGGCTGTCGATTCTGTCTCCCAACTTTCCGGAATGGGAAAATATCCACGTCGTAAACCGGATGCGGGAGGAGTTCGCTTTTCCGGTTTTCATCGATAATGATGTGCGGGTCAACATGTACGGGGAGTGGCGGTTTGGCGCCGGCAGGGGCTGCAGGAATCTGATGCTCATTACTTTGGGAACCGGACTGGGCTCGGGAATGATTTATGAGGGGAAGGTGATCTACGGCACGTCTTCGAGCGCAGGCGAGATTGGCCACATGAACATGTACAGGGAAGGGCGGCCGTGCCGCTGCGGCAGCTCGGGCTGCCTAGGCCGCTACGTGTCCGCGGTGGGCATGGTCCGAACGTTTGCGGAAAAGCTGGCGGAAGGACGGACGAGCGTCATTCAGGAATGGACGGGCAACGATAACTCGCAAATGACGGCACAGCTCATTTCAGACGCCTATGACCGGCAGGACGCGCTCGCTATTGAAGTCATGCACGAGACGGGAGAACTGCTCGGGTACGGACTAGCGAACGCCATCAATCTGCTGAATCCCGAAATAATCATTGTAGGCGGCGGCATGGCCGCAGCCGGAGAGCGGCTCTTGCGCCCGGTGCGCGAGACGGTAGCCCGCCATGCGCTGCAGCTGTCCGCCGGCGTATGCCGTATCGTGCAGGCCGAGCTTGGGGACAAGGCCGGGATGCTGGGCGCCGCCGTGTATGCGGACGGACGTTTGAAAGGAGGGAATTCATGGTCAGACAATGGGCTAACAGGCTGATTATGCTGCTGGTGCTGGCTGCGGTCATTCTGGTCGTTATTTACGCTTACGAGGGGAAGTTATTCGGCCTTCAAGACAAGAAAGCGGAAGGGAGCCCGACGGTGGTGGAGGCGATTGAGAAGATCCGGGGCGAGGGGTACGTGTCCTATATGATCGATGAGCGTCCGGTTGCTGACGGGGAGGTGGCATTTTTCCTGCGGAAGACATCCAACGGTGGGTACACCATCGCTGCAGAATATGTAAGGAAATTCGAAAAAGGCTGGAAGTGGGGCTATGGGGGAAGCTTCGGAGCCTCCAACTATCACCCCGGACTTTCCGATGTCGAGGCTCGGAAGGAAAGCTTTTTTGCCATGTACCTGCCCGGGACGGAGGGCACGGAATTCGGCAGCTCTCCCTTTCCCATGTATTTTGGCATCGCTCTGCATCCCGACATCAGCCGCATCGTGGTCAAGGACACTACCGGCTATGAGAAGCAGGCGCAGATCATTCCCATCGAGCAAAACTTCAAATTGTTTTACGTGTTTTTGGATGCGTCACAGGGTACGAAGTTCGAAATTACAGGCTATGAGGGAAGCGGAAACATCATTCGACGGGTTACTCAGGACGAGGCGAACACCAACAACACGGGGACGACACGAATCGATTAACCGGAATTTTACATAATCAGCCTTCCCAATTAACGGATCGGAAACAATCCATCGATAAGATGAAGGAGGAAAAATCCAATTCGAACAAGCCGGGAGGAGAGAAATGATGAGATTGGCGCTGTTGGGTGATTTGCATTACCACGAAATCGACGAGTCGGTGCCGGGGCTGAAGGAAGCCCGGCGTGCATTCTATCAAACGGTGCTGGAGCAGTTTTTGGAGCAGGAAGCGGACCTGTATGTTTCGCTGGGGGACCTCACCAACTTCGGCACGGCCTCCGAGCTTCGCGAAGTGTACGACCTGCTTCGCCGCCAGGACAAAACGTTCATACACGTGCTGGGCAATCATGACTTGTATGCGCAGCGCAGAGCCGAGGTGCTGGAGATGACGGGCCAGGAGAGGTACCATGCCATCGACACGGATCAAGCGATGCTCGTGTTTCTCGACACGGCCAAGGAAATGGATTTTAAGGACTGGGGCGGCTGGCTCGATCCCGAACAGTTGGGCTGGCTTGAGGAGCAGGTCGGACTGTCGGGCGACAAGCCGCTGCTCGTCTTTGGCCATCATCCCGTGTACAATACGACGGCTGGTTCGGAAAAGGATAAGGGCTCGATTCATCCCATCATCGACATGTGGAGCATTTTGAACCAAAAGCAGGGCATTGGCATCTATTTCAACGGCCATACGCATATGGACTCGATCGCTCATCGGCAGGACTGGTCGTTTGTGCAGCTGTCAGCCTGCCTGGATCAGCCGGGCTTCCGGATCGTCGATATCGCGGAGGACGCGATCCGCATCACACCGGTCGAAGTGATGGACCCGACGCTGCCGGATCACATGGCGCTCCTTCACCAGCATATGAAGCATTTCAGCCCGAATCCGGATGCCAGAGGGATGGAGGACGACCGGGCTCTCCTCGTTCCGCTGCCGATTGCGCCACAAATCTGAATATAGAGTAATCACGACCTTCGTGAAAGGGAGGCTGTACACGCATGAATGACGTTATGACCCGGGAGCATTTTTTCAAAGGTCTCGCCAAGCATAAACGGATTGCCTCCATCAAAGACCCCCGCCATATTGAAATCGCCTTGAAGCACCGGGATGAGCTCAGCGGCGTCTTTCTGCTGATGGGCCATATCGGTGTCGCCAAAGGCTATGTGAACGTATTCCGGGAGCACGGTCTGCCGGTGTTCATGCATCTGGAAAAAATCGGCGGGCTCAGCACGGACCATTACGGCCTAGACTATTTGGCCAAGAGCATCCGCCCGGTCGGCATCATTTCGACCAAAACCAGCGTTATCAAAACCGCCAAAAAAATGGGGCTGCTCACGGTACAGCGTTTCTTTCTCGTCGACAGCGAAGGGCTGGAGAACATCGCGAAGAGCCTGTCCCAGGCCGAGCCGGACATCATCGAGCTGATGCCTGCCCGCATTCCGGACATGATCCGCAGGGTGAAGAGTTTTACGGAACTCCCGATCATCACCGGCGGCCTGCTGTATGAGCACAGCCACGCACAGGAATGCCTGGACCAGGGAGCGACCGCCATTTCCGCGTCCCGTCCCGAGCTGTGGAGAAGAAAGATCATTTGATGTCCCGTTAATATTCCGCATAAACCGCGTTAATAGTTGTCCCTTATGATGAATTCGACAAGTAAATAGAACGGTTGGAGTTATGGAGAAACCTGATCTGTCGAGAGAACGCTAAGCCAGCGTTCCCACTCGGCGGTATTCGGGTTTCTTTATTTTTTGGGCTGCAGCCGTCGTTGTACAGCAAACATAAACCAAATTCAAGGGTGGAGGAATCAATCGATGTTCAAGAAAAAGATCGCACTGCTTACACTGTCCGCGGTAATGACGGGCATGCTGGCCGGATGCGGCGGCGGAGCCGAGAAGGCGGCCGGCAGCGAGACAGCAGAAGCGGCAGCGGCCAAGCCGGATAAAAAAATCGTCATCAAGTACTGGTACGCCTTCGGCGACAAGATCGAGGAGGCCAAGCAGCATATGGTCCAAACGTTCAATGAGTCCCAGGACAAGATCGAGGTGGTCGCCGAGCATCAGGGGAATTACGATGATCTCCATGCGAAGGTCCAGGCGGCTTTTGCGGCTGGGGACGCCCCGGCGGTCACGGATCTGGAAATTGCCTCTACGGGCGTGTTCGCCCATTCCGGCATGCTTGAAGACCTGACCTCATACGCCGAGAAGGACAAGGACCAGCTGAAGCTGGACGATTTTATCCCCGGACTGATGGGGAACGCCTACGTGGACGACAAGCTGTATGGGCTGCCTTTTATGCGCAGTACTCCGATTATGTACAAGAACGTAACGATGTTAAAAGATGCCGGGCTGGATCCATCTGGGCCAAAAACGTGGGATGAGTTTGAGCAGTACTCCAAAGTGCTCAAGGAGAAAGGCAAGCTCGGCATGACCGTGCCGGTCGATATTTGGTTCTACGAGGCGCTGGTGGCCCAAAGCGGCGGCACGATGCTGAGCGAGGACGGCAAGAAGGCAACCTTCAACAACGCGGCTGGCGTGGCGCCGGTGGACTTCTGGAAGCGGCTGGTGAACGAAGGCCTGATCAAAATGCCAGTCGGCGACGAAGCCGGGGATACGGCAGACAAGGATTGGGCGAACCAAATTTCCGCGTTTAAGTTCGCCTCGACCGCCGGCGTGTCGCAAAGCCTGGAAATCGCCAAGGGCAACGGCTTTGAGCTGGAGACGGCCTTCATGCCGGCCAACAAGGATTACGGCGTGCCGACAGGCGGATGCCAGCTCGTCATGACGTCGAAGAGCAGCGCCGAAGAGAAGGCGGCGGCATGGGAATTCATGAAATGGATGACCTCCCAGGAAAACACGATTTACCAGCATAAGCATGTCGGATACCTGCCGACCCGCACGTCGGCGGTGGAAAGCGAAGAGCTCAAGGAGCATTTTACCCAGTATCCGCAGTATAAAGTCGCCGTCGACCAGCTGAAATATGCCAGACCGCGCCCGATGGAGAACGGATATCCGGAAGTCGCCAAGATCGTCCGCGATGCGATCCAGAAGGCGATTATCGATCCGAAGACGACGCCGCAGCAGGCGCTGGACGAAGCCGCGGCCAAGTCGGATAAACTGCTCGGCAAATAAGTTAGCGCCTTTCAGGCAATGAAACAGACCCGCCAAACAAGGAGGCATTCGGCATGGCCCAAATCGAGCTGATCGGCATTTGCAAGAAATACAAGGAAGAAACCGTGATTGAGAACCTCAATCTGACGATCCGGGACGGTTCGTTTACCGTCCTGGTCGGGCCGTCCGGCTGCGGCAAATCGACGACGCTGCGCATGGTGGCCGGCCTGGAAAGACAGACCGCAGGAGATATTCTCATCGACGGCCAGCGTGTGAACGACACGCCGCCCGGCCTGCGGGACGTGGCGATGGTGTTCCAGAACTACGCGCTGTACCCGACCATGACGGTCCGGGGCAATATCGAGTTCGGCCTCAAAAACCGCGGCGTTTCCCGCAAGGAGCGGGAGCGACTGGTCTCCGACATTTCGGAAATCGTCGGACTTGGGCCATACCTCGACAAGAAGCCGCAGAACCTCTCCGGCGGCCAGCGCCAGCGCGTGGCGCTCGCCCGGGCGATGGTGAAGCAGCCGAAGGTGTTTATCCTTGACGAACCGCTGTCCAACCTGGACGCGAAGCTGCGGAACCAGATGCGGACCGAACTGATCCAGCTGCACGAACGCCTTGGTACGACCTTCGTCTACGTGACGCATGATCAGGTCGAGGCTATGTCCATGGGCGACGAGATCGTCGTCATGAACGAAGGGGCGGTCCAGCAGGCGGACTCGCCGATGAAGCTGTACGAACAGCCCGTCAACCTGTTCACCGCCCAGTTTATCGGCACGCCGGCGATGAACATCATGAAGTTCGGCGACATCAAGGGGCTGCGCGTCCAGCCCGAGTCCGGAGCCTACCATGTGGGCTTCCGGCCGGAGCATGCACAGATCAATCCGGACGCCCCGGTGGAGGGGCTTGTGCTTGAAGGAGACATCTTGACGCGGGAGAGCCTGGGGGCGGAGCACATCTATCAGATCCGTTCCAAGGCGGGAGCGTTTTTTGTCAAAACGTTTCTGAAGCCGCTGGTGACGGCGGAGCGCGTACGCATCGCCGTACCGCACGGGCATCTCTATTATTTCAGCCTGAACGGCAGCCGGGTGCAGACGGCGGGCGCGGCGAACGAGGAGACCTCCTCGCGGCAGCTGATAGCAGGAGGGGTGTAGCATGACCGTCTGGGAACGGCTGCGCCCGTACAGCATGGTCGCGCCGGCAATTATCGTCTTTGCTATGTTTTTCATCTACCCGATTTTTTACATGATGTACTTAAGCCTGTTCGACTGGAACTTCGTCAGCCCGACAAAAACGTTCGTCGGCATCCAGAACTTCGTGGATCTGCTGTCGGAGCCGGATTTCCGCAAGGTGCTGTCGAACACGACCCTTTATACCGTGCTGACGGTTACGCTGACGACCGGACTCTCCCTGTTCATGGCGATCTGGCTGAACCGCAGCGGCTTCTTCTACGGCCTGGTACAGGGGGCGATCTTCAGCCCCCATATCATCTCGCTCGTATCGATTTCGCTCTTGTGGAGCTGGCTGATGGACCCCGAATACGGGCTCTTGAACTGGGTGATCGGCCTGTTCGGCTTCGGCAAGCTGGAATGGCTGTCCCATCCGAGCACCTCGCTGATCTCCCTGGTGATCGTGGCCGTGTGGAAAGGGCTCGGCTATAACGCGCTCGTGTTTATCGCGGGGCTGCAGAGCATCCCGCAGGATATATACGAGGCGGCTTCCCTGGACCGCTCCAGGCCGTGGACGACGTTCACGCGGCTGATTCTGCCGATGCTGTCGCCGACGATCTTTTTCCTCGTCATCATCAATTTGATCGGGTCGTTCCAGGTGTTCGAGACGATCGCGATCATGACGCAGGGCGGCCCGGTCAACTCGACCAATACGCTGGTGTATTACATCTACGAGGCTGGCTTCCGCTTCTTCAAAATCGGGTATGCCTCGGCGGCTGGCGTGATCCTGCTGTTCATCGTCGGCATTCTGACCATCGTCTATTTCCGGCTGCTGTCCAGCCGTGTTCATTACCGTTAACCGTAACGACTTCTGCTTCTATGATCTTAGAAAAGGGGGAAAACCGCGTGGAACCCGCAAACCGTGCTTTTGACGGGCATACCGTCGCCGTTCCCGGCGGACGCATGCTGGAAGCGCCGGGCAGACCTGCCCTTGTGCGCTCCGCGGCCGTCCTGCTGCTGAAGGCGCTGAATGTGGCGGCGCTGCTGCTGCTGGTCCTCATCTTTGCCATGCCGTTTGTCTGGATGCTCTCGACATCCCTCAAAACGCTGCCGGAGACGATGATCTTCCCGCCGGAATGGATTCCCCGGAATCCGGTATGGAGCAATTACGCCTCCGCGTGGCAAACCGGGCCGTTCCTGCATTACATTACGAACAGCGCCGTCATTTCGGTCAGCATTTTGCTGCTGCAGATGCTGACGATCATTCCGGCTGCGTACGCATTTGCCAGATACCGGTTTGTCGGCTCCGGCTTTCTGTTCAGCCTGGTTATGGTGACGCTCATGATCCCGACCCAGCTCATCTTTCTGCCGGTATATTTGGAGCTGAGCGCCTTCAAGCTGCTGAACACCCATCTCGGGCTGATCCTCCCGTTCGCGTCCAGTGCGTTCGGCATTTTCCTGCTCCGGCAGGCGTTCCGGCAGATCCCTGAGGAGCTGGTGGAAGCTTCCCGCCTGGATCAGGCCAAGGAATGGAAAATCATCGTCCGCATCATGGTGCCCATGGTGAAGCCGGTGCTCGTGACGTTTGCCCTGTTCAGCTTCATCGCACACTGGAACGATTATTTCTGGCCGCTCGTCATGACGACGAACGAAACGGCGCGAACGCTGCCGATCGGCATCGCCAAAATCCGCGAGGTCGAGGGCGGCGGCACCTGGAACATCCTGATGGCCGGCAACGTCATTTTGGTCGCGCCGATTCTGGCCGCCTTTTTCCTGGCGCAAAAGCATATTATCAAAGCGTTTGTGTACAACGGCGTCAAGTAAGAGGGATGCTGTATCCCACGTGTACCACAGTGACCATGAACGCAGGCTTACGTGTAAAAGAGCCGCTCCTTCGTCTATCGGACGATACGGAAGCGGCTCTTTGCTTTTTTTTGGAGTTATCCCAGCTTGTAGATCGGGGGTAACTTTAGGCTGCGAAAATGGTTAACGGCGGCCGCTCAGATCCCGTCAACTGGGGCGCCGCTTCACACGACATCTGCGGCAAGTATCGCAAGCGGGCCGTCTTCAGCGGCGATGTCCTGCAGAACATAGACCGAAATCGGGAACATCGGAATACCGACATAATAGGGTGTGATCGCGTACAATGGGTAAAAGAGCACCAACGCCTTGTCGGCGAGGTAGAAATCCTGGTTAGGCGCGACTGTGATGCTCCCCGCATCCAGTACCGGAAGATTCCGCTCCTGCACCTGCTTTTTAACGGCAGCGGTCAGGACCGCTTGGTAAGGGGAGCCCGGTTTGAACAGGCTGGACAAGGTATAGGTGTTCCCCGTTTGCATGGAAAAGGTCAATCCCTTGGCAATCGTGTATCCATGCGCCATCGGCGTGGAATAGGTGTAATTGCTCAGCACCAGACTGAGAATGCCGCGCTCGTTCGTTTTGATTTCGAAATTTCCGGTCGTTTCCGGCTGGCTTCCCGTCTGAACCGCCTGCTGGGCGCGCTGCATGTCCTGGATCGTACGGATGATCGTGTGGTTGATTTTGTTTTCGGCCGTTTTGTCGGCGAGCCCGGTTACCTGCGGATAGTGGATCACCGTGCCGGGGGCCGTATAGGTGACGGTATGGATGGTGACCGGCGGTACGTATTGAGGCATGCGGTTCGCTCCAATCGTTGAATGGTATACACCAGCCTATTCCGGGCCTGGGCGTTCGGTGACGGGAGCGGAGAACGGCTGCTTACTTCCACCTGAGGCCAGCCGATCTAATCGATATAATGTAAATACGAGAACAGGGGGCACGCCGCGTTCAGGCGATTTTTCTGAACAGGTTCAGCATATTTAAAAAATATTCCGAGGCTCATGGTAACCTTACGGATCTGATATTGCACTATAGGGTTAAAACCAAGATCAAGGGAGGAGAGTGGGTGTGCGGCAGATCATTGAACAAGCCCGGCAGGGGGACGGGGATGCGATAAATCGTCTCTTCCGGCAGTATTATGCGATGGCGCATACGGCCGCATACGGGAAGCTGCAGGATCACGATTTGGCGGAGGAAGCGGTGCAGGAGGCGTTTGCGGAAGCATTCGTCCACCTTAGCCGGCTGCAGCAAGCGGACGCCTTTCCGGGGTGGCTGCGGACGATTGTGCATCGCCAGTGCTATCGCTTGATTCGCAGAAAGCCGCAGACTTCCGCGCTGGAGGAGGGGGAAGTGACTGCACCCGGTCAGCCGGATATCGGAGAGGTCGTGGCGCGGCAGGAGCTGTACCGGATGCTTCACGATTCGGTCCAGGCCTTATCTCCCGGCATGCGGGAGGCGGTCCAGCTGTTTTATTTTCACGGCTATAGTCTGCAGGAAATTTCGGAGTATGCGGGAACGCCGGTGACGGCGCTCAAAAAGAGGCTGTTCGATGCACGCCGCAAGCTGAGGGGCACGCTGCCGGTCGCCGATTTTGCGCATGTATTCAAGCATTTACACGAAGGAGGAAAACGCATGCTGCATATTGTTAACGGCGATACGGTCGCCGAGACGCTCAAGCAGGGAGTCGTTCAGGGGGATATCCTGGTATGGCGCGAGGTATATCCGGAAGGCCCGGTGTTTCTGGAGCCGGCGGAACCGGAGAGCCGCGCGGTCCGCGCGGGATACCTTGAGAAAGACATGGGCATCCCGGCTGATGAGTATATCCGGAACTGCGAGGAGCAGGAGCAAAAACTGGCCGGATTCCGGCAGTATGACGAAATCGTGCTGTGGTTCGAGCATGACCTGTTTGACCAAACGATGCTGTCTTATTTGCTGCACTGGTTTGGACGGCAGTCTCTTGGCGGGACGAAGCTGAATCTGCTCTGTATCGGAGATTATCCGGGAGTCGGCCTGTTCCGCGGACTCGGTCAGCTAACGGCCAGTCAGCTGAAGACGTTGTCCGGAACGTGGCATTATATCGGAGCGGAAGAGCTGAATCTGGGGAGCAGGGTCTGGGAGGCATACACCTCACCTGATCCGATGAAGCTCCAGCAGCTATTGGAGGAGGACACCTCGGCGCTTCCGTTCGTGCGGGAGGCATTTGAGCTGCACCTGTCCCGTTTTCCTTCCGTTTATAACGGACTGGGGATCGTGGAGCAAATGACTTTGGAAAAGGTAAGCGAAGGGATTCACTCGCCGCTCGACCTGTTCAGGCAGATCGGCGACCAGCTGCACGGGTTGGGCATGGGCGACCTGCAGTACTGGGATGTCCTGCGCAGCCTGTGTCAGGGCCCAAGCCCGCTGCTGACGCTGGAGGGGGTGGAATCCTTTCCCGGATATACGGGATCTTCTCCTGCTTTCCGGGACAGCAAGGTCAAGATTACGGAGTGGGGGACCCGGGTTTTAAACGGTGAGGATTACTTGGAGCAGTGCGGCATCGACCGGTGGTACGGAGGCGTTCATTTGAGCGGTGACCAGCCTGTGTGGCGTTGGGATCAGGATCGGAAAAAGCTGGTGAAATGCGGGGAGTAGGAACGGCAATGGAAGGTGAAATCCGGTCAAAATCATCGCTGCCATACAGTAAAATAGAAGGGGGAAGGGATGTGGGAGAGGCCATGCTTTTATCTAGGGAAATTCTGGAGTCATTCGGGCTTCAAGGGGAGGCGGTTCCTCTCGAAGGCGGGCAAAATACATCGGTGAAGGTACAGGAGGCAGTTCTCAAACCGTCGGGAAATGAACAGCATGACGAGTGGGTGCTTGGCATCATGCACGGTCTTCAGCCGCGTGGATACCGGGTATCCAGGCCTGTTCCGGCACGGAACGGGTCTTTTGTCAGCGATGGATGGACGTGCAGCCGATTCGAGCCGGGCAGGGAAGTTCAGGGTAACTTGGAACAAAAGCTAAGGGTGGCCCGGCTGTTCCACCGGGATCTGGCCAGCATTCCTTATGAAGGGTTTTCGGAGCCGGACCATCCTTGGTCCCGGGGCCACCGGATCGCGTGGCAGACCGAAGGGCTCCCGGCCGGGTTCCCTGTCCCTGTGAGGGATTTCCTGGCGGGCCTGCTCGGAAAGGTCAAGAGAAGCGGGGAGTATCCCGTTCAGCTGATCCACGGCGATCTAGCCGGGAACATCCTGTTCGACGATGCCCTCGGTCCGCTGATCATCGACTTTTCCCCGACAGTTGCCCCGCAGGCGTATGCTGAAGCGATTCTCGTCTGCGACGGCATCGCCTGGCAGGGATGTCCGCTCTCAGATCTTGGTCTGCTGCCGAATGACGGGTATTACCGGGAAATGCTGTTACGGGCGGTCATCTTCCGCCTGTCGGTATCCGCGATATTTTGCGGGGAGGACACGGAGCGCTTTTTCACCGAAGCGGAGGCGTTTGGGCCCATCATCGAGCACCTTGCATCATTTCCTTGTTGAGGTGGAATCTTCACAGGATGAGGAGATACTGCACTACTAACTATAGGTTCAGATCATAACAAAGAAGCAGGCAAGATGCCTGCTTCTTTACTTGGATGTACACAAGGATCTGACCCTTCCCTTTGTTACTCATCCCCGGGAGCTTACTCGAAATGAACCTCCTGATCCAGAAAGATCTCCTTGCGGCTAAAATCCATAGGCTCTTCGAACGGGATCAGGGCAAAGTGAATCTGGTTCAGCTGCTCCGGCAGGCGCGGTTCGACGATAAAGGACATGGAGCTGATTCCTCCACCACCGCGGGATCCGTTGCGCCCTACACTGTATTCTCTATCTTGGCTAGTAACATCGAGCTGAAGAAGAGGGCGGAAATCAGTGAAATCATCCACATCCTCCAGCTGTTTGATTTCGATATGTACAATACTGCCATGCTCATGCTGCATCGCATGGGTGATCCTGTATTGGTACCCTTCCTGCACGGTTGTTTTCATAATCTGCAGAATGCCCTGCAGCTCGCCGGGACCTTCGGAGCGTGGGCGATGAAACCCTCCGTTAATCGAATGAAACAGCCAGTTCAAATAGGGAGGCTTCAAGCCGAATTTCTCTTCAAACTCCTTCATTACTTCCTTAGGCGGAAAACACCGTCGCCCTTTCGCCAGGGCTTTCCGGTGGTTGAGCAGCTCAATCAGCTGCGTATCGACCGCATGGATTTCCTCATCGTAATCATTGGGCACCGCCCGCAGTTCCGACCATCCCATGATCCAGTTCCTCCCTTATTGTCAATATACCATTAAAACATAAGTTTTCCTGATTATACCATAGGCTGAAAACTGAGATATGAAAAAGTATGGACAAGCAATAAAGCTTGGGACTGTAGATCCTCTCCGCGATTGATGTATAGTGAACATAACATCATCAAGCGCTTGGCTTGGCCCAAGCTTGCGGGCAAGGAGGATGAAGCGATTTTGCCTGAAATTAGAGGTTTTATCGGAACCCACGACAAGGACTGGGAGGACGAGCGGCAGTGGAGCCATCCCGATTTGGAAATCACCGTCGTGTTGGAAGGAAGCGGGCGCTTTGTTTATGAACAGGAAGAAAGGCGTGTCGAAGCAGGGCATGTCGCGCTGATCCCGTCCTTATCCGCTCATTCTTTCCATGCGATGACCCCGATCCGGTTCGGGGTTGTGCTCGTTGACGGACTGCCGGCACATGTACGTGAGCTGTTCGAACGGCTGGTTGTCCTTGGCAAACCGCGCCTCATTGCCTTATCCCGCCTCGACCAGGACCGCTATGAGCGGCTGTTCCGGGAATGGCTGAGGAGCCGTTCGTCTACGCTGAAAGAGCCTGTCCGAAATGATTTGGCCTGGATCGAAATTCTGCTGCTGTTTTTAAACGAGCATTCCCACCCGGACCAGCAGTCGTTCACGGTATCGCATACAGGCGATTATATTCGCCGGCATCTTCAAGAACCTATCGTTATCGGCAGCCTCGCGGAGATGGCCGGCCTGTCGGAGGAAGGCTTCCGCAAACGGTTCTTCAAAGCCTACGGCATGACGCCCAAGCAGTATCAGCAGATGTGCCGCCTGGAAGAAGCCAAGTGGCTGCTCAGCTCGGCAGCCAAGGATATGCAGGCCATAGCCGAGCAGATCGGCTTTGCCCAGCTGCACTCGTTTTCGCTGTGGTTCAAAAAGACCGAAGGCTGTCCACCGTCAGAGTGGAGAACGAGGCAGCGCCGCGACCATCATTGAGGCATCCGGTCCGGTTTTGCGTAAATTGTGGCGGGTTTCGATTAACGACTTTCTCCTGAAGCAGGGGCTATGATGAGGGGGAATCTTCCGGTTCCGGCAGGAAAGCGGTGATACCTTGAAAGGAGAGAGCGGCATGAACGTGACGATCGGAACGAGGGAGCTTGTGATGGGAAGCCGGTATTTGACCGAGCTGCGCAGCAGCAACGATATTTTGGAGGACACGGATGCGCTGAGATTGCGTCTGGCGGAGGAGGGATACCTGCTGATCCGCGGATTTCACGACCGCGAGCGGGTACTGTCCGCAAGGGAGGAGTTTTTACGCAAACTCCAGGCCATGGGCAGATTGGAGCCGGGGACTCCGCTGGACGAAGGGCGCATTTCCCAAGACAACCGCAGCATGATGTGGGGCGGCGGCGCGGAAGAGCTGCAGGCGGACTTCCCCCGATTTTTGGATGTGGTGAACCATCCTTCGGTCTTGGATTTTTTTGACCGTCTGCTTGGCGGCAAATCGATGACATACGACTATAAATGGCCGCGGGCCGTAGCCCATGGCGGGAATACCGGCGCGCATTACGACGTCGTGTATATGGGAAGGGGCACCAAAAACGTATATACGATGTGGACCCCTTTCGGAGACACGCCGCTTGAGCTCGGAACGTTGGCTATGTGCCTGGGCTCCCAGCATTTCAGTAAAATTAGGCAAACGTACGGCGAAATGGATGTGGACCGGGATAATGTCGCGACAGGCTGGTTTTCCGAAGACCCTGTGGAGATCGTCGATACGTTTGGGGGACGATGGGCCACAACGTCTTTCGAAGCGGGCGATGCCATTATTTTCGGCATGTACATGATGCATACTTCGCTTAACAACATGACGGGCCGCTACCGGATCAGCTCAGATACCCGCTACCAGCTCGCATCGGAGCCGGTTGATGAGAGATGGGTGGGCCGCAAGCCGAAGGGGCATTACGCATGGTGCAAAACGACGCCCAAGCCGGTCGCCGATGCCCGCAAGGAATGGGGCGTATAAGGGAGACAAATTGCCGAATCTAACAATCGCACCCCCTCCCACCTGACAAAAAGACACGATTGTCCGGAAAATAAAGCCGTCCCCAACAAATGTGCAGGTACATGGAAACACCTGGCCGTTTCCCTTCCAGGAGCCGCGGTTTACAATGAAAGCGTTATATTCCTGGATAAAAGGAGAACAGCCATGAACTTTGACCTGAACGTAGTACCCTTCAGCCGCAGAGAGACGTTTTTGGCGGTATCGCTGCTGCCTGAGGGTAAAAATAGACCGGCCGGGCTGTACCTGCGCACCGTCCGGGGCGGGGACGACAAGTTCGGGGAGGCGTTCCGCATCGAGCTGCTGGATGACGCCGGAGAGCTTCTGCCGTTCAAGGCCGAAGCCAATCCCGCCAGCGTGAAGCTGGCTGCCCTCGACAGCGGTAGTTATGCAGAGCTGTGCATATCGGACAGCCGCACCGCGCGGTTACGGACCAGAGGCTGCGGCATCCGGCTGACGTTTCAGCCGGCGGCTTACGATTATGCCTACGAGGCGGTGCCCGGCAGCTGGGAAGTGAACAGCTTTACGCACGAATGCCGGTTTATGCTGACCCGTCTCGCCGGCTGCATGAAGATGGAAGTGATATGGGACAAGATCAAGAGCTCGCGCATCGTGGCTGAGTTCAGGCCCGACGGTGCCGCGGGTACGGCCGAATTCGCTATTGAAGAGTTCCGCACCGTGTGGAAGCCGCGGCCGGCCTGGGAGCCTTTTGAGGCGGCGGTGAAGGAAGCCGAGGCCGAATTCGCGGCCTGGCTGGATCACAGCCTTACGGTGCCGGCGCGCTGGCAGGAAGGGCGGGAGCTGGCGGCTTACATTACATGGTCGTGCCTCGTCCCGGCCGAAGGCTGCCTGACGCGCCCGGCGATGTACATGTCGAAGAACTGGATGACGAATATATGGAGCTGGGACCACTGCTTTAACGCCATGGCGCTGGTGCGCCACGATCCGAAGCTGGCGTGGGACCAGTTCATGATCTTTTTCGACCGGCAGGATGAGAGCGGGCTGCTTCCCGATTTTATCAACGACAAGTACGAGCTGTGGAACTGCAACAAGCCGCCGATCCACGGCTGGACGCTTGGCTGGATGATGCGCCGGACCGATTGGATCGGCGAAGCGCAGCTTCGGGAAGTATACGGGCCGCTGTCCAAATGGACGGATTGGTGGTTCCGGTACCGAGACGGCGACGGCGACGGCATTCCCCAGTACAATCACGGCAACGATTCCGGCTGGGACAACAGCACGGCGTTCAATAACGGCATTCCGGTGGAAAGCCCGGATCTGTCGGCCTTTCTGATTTTGCAGGCGGAGCTTCTGGCCGAGATTGCCGGGCTGTTGGGGAAGGCAGAGGAAGCGGCGCGGTGGCGCCTGCTTGCCGGGGATACGCTGGACGCCATGCTAAGCCATTTCTGGAAAGACGGCCGCTTCACGGCATGCCGGTCAGGGACGCATGAGCGTTCGCAAGGCGACAGCCTGCTGCTGTTCGTGCCGATCCTGCTCGGTAACCGGCTGCCGGAAGAGATACGGACCGCGCTGCTGCAGGGGCTGCGGGAAGAGGGCCGTTTCCTCACCGGCAACGGCTGGGCGACCGAAAGCGTCCGCAGCCCGTATTACCAGCCTGACGGCTACTGGCGCGGGCCGATCTGGGCGCCATCGACCATGCTGCTCGTGGAAGGCGCCGCCGCGGCGGGGGATACGGAGCTCGCCAGAGAGGTGGCGCAGCGGTTCTGCCGCATGCTGAACAAGAGCGGCATGGCGGAGAACTTCGACGCGCTGACGGGGGAAGGGCTGCGGGACAGGGCTTTTACCTGGACGTCGAGCGTATTTTTGATCCTCGGATATGAATACGGGGAACTATAGCGGGATCATGCACTTCTTCGGAAGGGACTTTTTGGAAAAGTCCTCCGGGGAAGTGCTTTTCCCGTTTCTGAAAGGTGCCTGGCTTCGGCAAACAAGGCGCTTGACCACGGATTTCTTGTAAGCGGTAACAATTGCGCGGCGAAAGGGCTCCGTCCCCTGTCCGTCCATGCTAGAATGCAGATAGACGACTACCGTGAAGAGGAGGGGACCCGCCATGAATATCCGCCGGCACGGACCGCTGCGGCGCTGGCTTCCGGCAGGAGCTTACCGCAGCATCCGGACCAAACTGCTCGTATGCTTTCTGATTGTGACGCTGATCCCGCTGCTCTCGCTCGGGGCGCTTTCTTACTACCAGTCCGCCAGTACGGTCAATTCCCAGTTCGGCCGTTACGGCGAGAACGCGGTGACCCAGCTGCAGCAGCAGTCGGACTCCATGCTTGTCCGCATGAAGCAGATGAGCCAGACGATCTACTCGTATTTGCTGGACCCCGCCCATGCGGACCTCGGGAGCGATCCGCCGGTCACCTACGGCGAAATCATGGAGAAGAACGACTTCGAATCCGTCCTGAGGTCGCTGGCTAACGACCAGACGGCCGGCATTTATATTATTACGCCATCCGGTTATTACTACGGCGAAAATAACCTCGACGTCGGCAAGCTCGCCGCTATTCCGGCCTGGAAGAGCATGCCCGCCTCGAATAGCGGCCCTTACTGGCTGGGCTTCCATATGCAGAACCATGCGATATCCGCCTCGGAGCAAGCCGGCCCGGCGGTCCTCGGACTGGCCGTGCCGATCCGGAACCCGGGCGGCGCCCAGGACGGGAGCACGATTCTGATCGAAGAGGACGCCCGGGAGCTGCTGCGCATGTTCCGGCAGTTCGAGGAGGACACGAAGGCGCATCTTTCGATTCAGGCGCCGGACGGCCGGACCGTTTACGAAAGCACGGAATCCTTTACGCCGAGAGATAACGATATCATCTGGGACAAGACACTGTCCGTCAATCATTGGAAGATCGAGGCGCGTCTGCCTGCCAAGGCGTTTTACCAGTCATCGGGAGTCATCCGGTCGAATACGGTCATCGTGGCGGTTTGGTCCTGCCTGCTCGCTTTCGGGCTGGCCTATCTGTTTACGTCCCGGTTTACGGGGCGGATCCGTTCCCTGAAGGAATCGATGCAAAAGGTCAGCTTCGGCAAACTGGACACGCGGGTTCCGGTCGAAGGACGGGACGAGCTCGGGAGCCTGGATATCAGCTTCAACCGGATGGTCAGCGGCGTGCAGTCGCTCGTCCAGGAAGTGGAGCGAAGCGAGCGCCTCAAGAAGGAGGCCGAGCTGAAGGCTTTTCATTATCAGATCAATCCGCATCTGCTCTTCAATACGCTGAACTCGATCCAGTGGAAGGCCAGGCTGGAAGGGGCGGAGGAAATCCGCCGAATGCTGTATCACCTGACGATGGTGCTGGAAGGCAACCTCGATATATCGCAGGAGCTCGTTACGCTGGAGCGGGAGCTGCGGATGATCGGGCACTTTTTGAAAATCCAGGAGATCCGTTATGGAGCCGTATTCCAATATAAGCTGGACTGCGAGGAAGATCTGAAACGGTTTGTCATCCCGCGGATGACGCTGCAGCCGCTGTTTGAGAACATTTTTTTCCACGGTTTTACCGACGGGGCCGGCATAATCGAGCTGCGTGTCCGGGAGCAGGGGGAGGAACTGCTGCTGGAACTAAAAGACAACGGGGCCGGCATCGGGGAAGAGAAGCTTGCGCAGCTCTTCGCTCCGAATCCCGAGCCCCGCGGCCGCGGCGGTCTCGGTGTAAGAAACGCGGACCAGAAATTCAAGCTGCATTTCGGCCCGCGGTACGGACTTACGGTACGTTCAATCAAAGGAGAGGGAACATCGATACTGATTCGCTGGCCCAAAAAGGAGGAGCATCCGGATGGAGAACGCAAACAACCTGAAAGTGCTGATTGCCGATGACGAGAGCATCGTTCGCAAAGGCCTGAGATCGACGGTGCCCTGGGAGCGGTTCGGTATGGAGGTCGTGGCCGACGCTCCCAACGGGGCGAAGGCGTGGGAAGCCTTCAAGGAGCATCGCCCGGACATCGTCATTACCGATATCGTGATGCCGGAGATGGACGGCATCGAGCTGCTGCGCAGGGTCAAGGAGGCCGAGGAACGGACGAAAATTATCCTGCTCAGCTGCCACCGGGATTTTGAATACGCACAGCAGGGCATCCAGCTGGGGGCTTCGGGCTACCTTCTGAAGACCGCGTTTGAGGACGAGGAGCTGGAAGGGCTGCTGGAGAAGCTGCGGCGGGATCTGCAGCGGCGTCCGTCCCCGGCACCGCTGGACGGGGAGAAGCTGGAGGCGCTCCTGTTCGGCTGGCTCAGCGGCAGCAGCGGAAGATTTCCCGCCGAGCTGGAGCGGCTTCGCGCGGAGGCGTGGCGTTTTGGCGGCCAGGACGTGCATGTGTACCTTGTCCGGACGGAGGGCTGCGGCATGCCGTGGGCCGAATGGCTGAAAGCGAAGCAGCTCGTACACAGCACGGGAAATGAAGCGGTCATCCCCTATGGCGGTGACGCCTGCTATTGGATCGTGCCGGAAGGGCTGCAGGAGGCGGCAAACAGCCTGCTGATCGAAGCCAAGGGCAGCCATGGACGGCTGAAGTGGTCCGCCAAGGGCCCCTTGGGCACCAGCAGCGGCATCGCGGAAGCGTTTCGCTCCCTGCATAAAGAGGCCGAGCTGGAACGGGCGTACGGCGTATCCGGCGGAGATTGGCCCGAGCCGATCCAAAAGGCGGTGCGGCTGCTTCATGAGCAGCCCGGTTCCGACTGGTCGGCGAGCGAGCTGGCGGAAGAGGTCGGGCTCAGCCGCAGCCATTTTTCCATCCTGTTCAAAAAGACGGTCGGCGACAGCTTTATCGCGTTCCAATACAAGCGCAAGCTTCGGCTGGCCCAGGGACTGCTGCGGGATACGGACCTGACGATGCAGGATATCGCCGAGCGGACGGGACTTGGCGACAGCAAGTATTTCAGCAAATGGTTCAAGCGCTGCACGGGTCAGACTCCAAGCCAATTCCGGACCGTGCAAAAAGGCGAATCGGACCGGACAGTTTGACACCCCGCACGAAAGTTCAAACAAAAAGACGCCAAATTGCCGATGAACGCACGTTTTGAACCGCTTTCAAAAGCGTTACGATGAAAGCGGTTCAAATATGAGATGCCTCATTCGCGAGAGGAGCTGACAATATGAAAAAACAGGTTTCACTTATCGTTCTTGCAGCGGCGCTGATGATGTCACTGTCGGCCTGCGGCGGCAGCGGGGGCAAGGCCGAAACGGCCGGCCAGGGCGGCGGCTCCGGATCGGAGAAGACGCTGCGCTTTGCCACCTGGGATACGGGGGATGCGCTCAAAATTGAGCAGGACATCGCCAAGAAGTTCGAAGAGAGCCATCCGGGCACGAAGGTGCAGGTGGAGGCATACGCGGACGGCTTTGATCAGAAGCTCGCTGCGGGCTTTGGCGCCGCCAATCCGCCCGACGTCATGTACATGTGGGATTTTCCGACATACCACCAGTCGCTGGAGCCGCTGGACAGCTATGCGGACAAAGACAAGGATTTAAATATTGACGACTTCTACAAGGGCCTGTTTAATTACGGCAAAATCGACGGTGCCCTGTACGGCATTCCGGCGGGCTTTACGACGCGGGTGGTGTATTACAACAAGAAGCTGTTTGATGAGGCGGGCGTGCCGTATCCGAAGGACGGCTGGACCTGGCCCGAATTCCAGGAGATGGCCGGAAAGCTGACGGACAAATCCAAGAAGCAGTACGGCTTCGGCGTCCGCGCGGAGAACGACACTTACGATCTGCAGGGGTTCGTATGGAGCAACGGGAGCTCGTTCATTTCTCCTGACGGCAAGACGATCGACGGTTACATGAACAGCAAGGAAACCGCAGAGGCGATCCAGATGTTCGGCGACATGGTGAAGAACGGCTCGGCCGTGCTGACCGGCGGTAAGGGGCAGCAGAGCGGCGACGACATTTTCAAGGCAGGCAAAATCGCTATGTGGGAAAGCGGCATCTGGCCGCTGGAGTCGTTCCGTCAGGCAGGGGTCGATGTAGGCACAGTTGAAATGCCGGCCTTCCCGGGCAAACCGGTCAAAGGCGTACTGGCTGAATCGGCGCTGTCGATCGCGAAGGATTCCAAGCAGAAGGATCTGGCCTGGGAGTTCATCAAGTTCTACGTATCCGATGCGTCAATCAAAATGCGGGTTGCCGACCTTCCGGTGCGTCAAAGCGTCGTGACCGAGCTGAAAAAGGACCAGGATCCGCTCTACAAGCCGTACTATACGATGCTGGAGCGTTCGGACAACACCCCGGCGTTCCTGCTGAATCCGAAGTGGAATGAGGTTAACCGGCAGCTCTCCGCCGCAGTGGAATCGGTCATGCACGGCAGCAATGCCCAGGATGTGCTGAACCAGGCCGTAAAGGACAGCGAGCGCTACATGAAATAATACCTGAAGAAAGAAGGTTTTTGAGATGGCTCAAACCTACCTCCACCCGGCACGGGAACAGTCAGCCGCCCTCAAGGCCTTGAAGAAACGCAGACGGGGTGGGGCTGCCCCCTACCTCTTCATTTTTCCGTGGATATTCGGCTTTCTGGTTTTCACGCTGGGACCGCTGCTGTTTTCGCTCGTCATTTCGTTCTTTGACTGGCCGATTGTCGGCAAAGTGACGTTTATCGGGCTTGGCAACTACGTGGAAATGTTCACCGACGATCCGCTGTTCTGGAAATCGCTGATGGTGACGCTGAAATTCGCCGTGCTGTTCGTGCCGCTGAACATCATTGTCGCCCTCGGGCTTGCGATGCTGCTCAACCAGAAGGTTCGGGGCAGCGCGATTTTCCGCACGGCGTTCTACCTCCCGTCCGTTATTTCGGGTGTGGCACTGGCCATGATCTGGTCCTGGGTGTACAGCGGCGATTACGGCATCCTGAACTACTTCCTGTCGATCTTCGGGATTCAGGGGCCGGATTGGCTGAACGACACCAAATGGTCGCTGGTCGCCATGGTCGTCGCCAGCTTATGGGGACAGGGCTCGATGATGCTCATTTTTCTGGCGGGGCTCAAAGGCATCCCGAAGGATCTCTACGAATCGGCCTCCATCGACGGCGCAGGCAAGCTTCGGCAGTTTGTCAGCGTCACGGTTCCGATGATCACCCCGACGATTCTGTTCAACCTGATCACGTCGATTATCGCGGCGTTCCAGCAGCTGACGCTGGCGCTGCTCCTGACGGGCGGGGGACCGATGAAGGCGACGTATTTTTACGCGATGTACATGTATGAGAACGCATTTAAATATTTCAAAATGGGCTACTCTGCCGCCAACGCCTGGTTCATGTTCCTGATCGTGCTGACGCTGACGTTCCTGGTGTTCAAGTCGTCGGAAGCGTGGGTGTTTTATGAAGGCGAAATGAAGCGCGGACCGCAGAAGAAGCCGAAGCCGGCGAAAGGAGGACGGGTAGGATGAAAAAGACGCTGAGCTATCTTGCGCTGATCGTCTTGTCCCTGCTCTTTATCGCGCCATTGTTCTGGGCCATTACGACAGCGCTCAAGTCTCCGCAGGAGCTGTACCTGTTTCCGCCCAAATGGATTCCATCCGTCTTCCGATTCAGCAACTTTGCGGATGCCTGGAATATACAGCCCTTTAACCTGTTTTTGAAAAACACGCTGATCGTCACGTTGCTATCCACCATCGGCCAGCTGGTATCCTGTACGCTTGTGGCCTACGGCTTCGCCCGGTTCGAATTCAAGGGACGGAACCTGCTGTTTCTGATCGTGCTGGCGACGATGATGATTCCGTGGGAAGTGACGATGATCCCGCAGTATATGGAGTTCAATTATTTGGGGTGGATCAACACGCTCAAGCCGCTGATCGTTCCGTCCTGGTTCGGCTCTGCATACTTTATCTTTTTGCTGCGACAATTCATCATGACATTACCGCGGGAATTAGATGAAGCTGCCACGATCGATGGGGCCGGCAAGCTTACCGTGCTGATGCGGGTGATCGTGCCTTTGATGGGGCCGTCGCTTATCCTGGTGGCGGTGTTCCAGATGATGAACTGCTGGAACGATTACCTCGGACCGCTCATTTTTCTGAACGACCAGACCAAATACACGCTGACGCTGGGCCTGTCGCAGTTCAAGGGCATGTACGGCGTCGATATGCAGTCGATTATGGCCATCACCTGCCTGATCTCCATTCCGCCGCTCGCCATCTTTTTCTTCGCACAACGCTATATCGTCGGCGGCATTGCGAGCACGGGCATCAAAGGTTGACGCCTCTTTCGAACAAGTGAGGAGATGCAGCCAGAGAGAAAGGAAGGGAAAGCATGCACAACACGAACATCCCCCGGGATTGGGACGATCTCGCCGTGCTGGAAAAGAACCGGATGAAAGGCAGAGCCTATTTCGTTCCTTATGCGGACGTCGAAGGGGCCTTGAGCGGCGACCGCGGAAGCTCGCCCTGGTTTCAATCGCTGAACGGCATTTGGAAATTTCATTATGCATCCAGGCCGGAGCTGGCGCCGGACGACTTTCGGGAAGAAGCGCTGACCGGCTGGGACTGGGCGGATATTCGGGTGCCGGGACACTGGCAGCTGCAGGGGTACGGCAGTCCGCATTATACGGACCTGGACTACCCGTTTCCGGTGGATCCGCCCCGGGTACCCAATGACAATCCAACGGGCAGCTACGTCCGGGAATTCGAGCTGCCGCCCTATTGGCAGGGAAGACGGATTACCGTCAAATTCGACGGCGTGGACAGCGCCTTTCATGTGTGGCTGAACGGATCGTTCGTCGGTTACAGCCAGGGAAGCCGGCTGACCTCGGAGTTTGACCTTACGCCTTATTTACAGCCGGGGGTCAACCGTCTCGCCGTCCGCGTATATCAGTGGTCGGATGGCAGTTACCTGGAGGACCAGGACATGTGGTGGCTGAGCGGCATCTTCAGGGACGTCTACCTGATCGCCGAGCCCGCCTCGATCCGCGTCGCCGATTATAAGGTGGTTACCGAGCTGGACGCAAAGTTTGAGCAGGGGGTGCTGAACGTTCGGCTTGACCTGGAAGGGGTTGAACTGGACGGAGGCGTCGCGCTGCGGCTGCTTGACCCTGAGGGGCAGGAAGCTGCCTCTGCTAATGAAGCAGTGCCAAATGGCTCCAGTACCTTGGATGTCCGCCTGCCCGTTGCTCATCCGGCTTTGTGGAGCGCAGAACATCCTGCACTGTACCATTTACTGATCATGGTAACGGACGCGCGCGGGAATCAGACCGAGATCATTGCGCAGCGGGTGGGATTCCGGCAGGTGGAAGTGAAGGACGGCAGATTCCTCGTAAATGGTAAGGCGATCCTGCTCAAAGGAATCAATCGGCACGACCATCACCCGGATACCGGCAGAACCGTGACTTTGTCCACGATGCGGGAAGACATCCTGATGATGAAGCGCAACAATATCAACGCCGTCAGAACGGCCCATTATCCGAACGATCCGCGGTTCTATGAACTTTGTGACGAATACGGGCTGTACGTGATGGAGGAGACGGATCTGGAGACGCACGGGTTTGAGCCGCTCGGGTACATTTCGCGCCTCAGCGACGATCCCGCCTGGACGGAAGCTTATGTCGACCGCGTCCGGCGCATGGTCGAGCGCGACCACAACCATCCTTCTGTCATCTTCTGGTCGCTCGGCAACGAGTCGGGCTTTGGCTGCAACTTCCGCGCCATGTCCGAGTGGTGTAAGGCGAACGATCCGACGCGCCTCGTGCATTATGAAGAAGACCGGGAAGCGGAAGTATGCGACATCGTCAGCACCATGTATTCCTCCGTGGAGAAGATGGAGGGCTTCGGGAAGCTGATGGACCATCCGAAGCCGCATATTCTGTGCGAGTTCGCCCATGCGATGGGCAACGGACCCGGCGGGCTTACGGCGTATTTCGATACCTTCGAGAAGTTCCCACGCTTGCAGGGAGGCTTCGTCTGGGAATGGATCGATCACGGTCTGCGCAGACGCACGGCCGACGGGCGTGACGATTACGCCTACGGCGGCGACTACGGCGACGTGCCGAACAACGGGAACTTTTGTCTTGACGGTCTGATCTTCCCCGACCGCACGCCGTCGCCTGGATTGATCGAATACAAGAAAGTCATTGAGCCGGTTCGTGTGGAGTGGGCGGAAGCAGGCCGCATCCGCATCACGAACAAGTATGACTTTATGACGCTTGAACATCTTCAGGCGGATTACAGCGTGACGGCCGACGGCCGTACCCTGCGCAGCGGTGTGCTGACCCTTCCGGCCGTGGGGCCGGGGGAATCGGCGGAGCTTGCGCTCCCCTTTGCGTGGGACCGTCCGGAAAGCGGTCTGGAAGCCGGGACGGAGCGGTGGCTGAACGTCGGCTTCACGCTGGCGGCTGACTGCAGCTGGGCGGAGCAGGGGCATGAAGTCGCCTGGACGCAGCTGGCGCTGCCTGATGTGGCTCCGGCAGAGGCGTCGCGGCATCAAGCAGCCCGGTCCGCTGAGGCTGCGAGCCTGCGCCGGGACCTGTCTGTTCAGGAACGAGGGCATGCGCTGATCCTGGCAAGCGACCGATTCCACTTGGAAGCGAGCAGGCTTGAACCCGGCATCACTTCGCTCCGGATGAACGGCAAAGAGCTGATCTGGCACGGACCGCGGCTGAACTTTTGGCGCGCGCCGATCGACAACGATATGTATGTGCTGGCGGACTGGCGGAAGGCGCACCTGAACCGGCTGACCGAGCGGGTGGACGGTTTCCGCTGGGAGCGGCTTGGCGCGGACGCGGTCCGGCTGGCCTGGTCCTCGCGGATCGCGCCGCCGGTATACGACTGGGGCTTCCGCTGCGAGACGTCGTACACGGTGACGGCGGACGGGCTTATCATCATGGACGTAGCCGGATCGCCGATCGGCACGCCGCCGTCCATGCTGCCGAAGATCGGGCTGCAGCTGCAGCTTCCGGGGGATTGTGAACGGGTGGCCTGGTACGGCCGCGGTCCCGGGGAGAGCTACTCGGACAGCAAGGAAGCCGGTCGCATCGGCGTGTACCGGAGCACGGTGGACGGCCTGTTTACGCCGTACGTGTATCCGCAGGAGAACGGCAACCGCACCGATGTGCGCTGGGTCTCGATGGCGGACAGCGCGGGGCTGGGGCTGCTTGCGGCGGGCTCGCCCGTACTGGAGTTCAGCGCAAGGCGGTACACGGATCAGGATCTCGAGCAGGCGCAGCACATGACTGAACTTAAGCCGCGCGACTACATTACGCTGAACCTGGACTACCGGCAGAACGGGCTCGGCAGCAACAGCTGCGGTCCGGCGCAGGCGCCGGAGCATGCGGTGAAGCCCGAACCGTTCCGGTTCCGGATGCTGCTGCAGCCGTATTTGGCGGAGGACCAGGTGCCGGAGCGGCTGAGCCGGCAGATGGCTGGGGAGGCCGCACGATACCCACTTAAGGAGGAGAACGAGGATGCTTAATACACAGGACGTTTTGAACTTGTCGGGGAAAGTGGCGGTCGTGACCGGAGGAGCATCCGGCATCGGCCTGGCTACCGCCGAGCTCCTGGCGGGCTTCGGCGCTCACGCCGTGCTGATCGATATCAATGAGGCGGCTGGGGAGTCGGCAGCCGCAGGCATCCGGGCCGAAGGAGGCTTGGCCACCTTCCGCCGCTGCGACGTCACCTCGGCCGCGGACTGCGAACGGACCGCGGCGGAGATCGCCGCTGATTTGGGAGGCATCCACATTCTGTTCAACAATGCGGGCGTGATCCGCCGCCAAAGCGTGACCGAGCTCGAGGAGCGGGATTGGGACCTGGTGCTCAACGTGTCCCTCAAAGGCGTCTACCTCCTCTCGAAGTACGTCATTCCGGTGATGGAGCGGAGCGGCGGAGGCAGCATTATCAATACGGGCTCCGGCTGGGGCCTTAAGGGCGGGGACCGTGCCGCGGCCTACTGCGCCGCCAAGGCCGGCGTCGTGAACCTGACGCGGGCGATGGCGATCGACCATGGGCCGGCAAACATCCGCGTCAACTGCGTATCGCCGGGCGATACGGACACGCCGCTGCTTCGGGACGAAGCCAAGCAGCTGCAGCAGGACGAGGCGGCGTTCCTTGTCGCCTCCGCCGGGGGACGCCCGCTCGAGAGGCTCGGCACGCCGCGCGATATCGCGAACGCGGTGCTGTTTCTCGCGAGCGACCTGTCCGCCTGGGTCACGGGCAGCGTGCTCGTCGTCGACGGCGGCGGGATCGCCTGACACGAAGCACGTTCTGATTTTTTCAACCCTATACTACAATCCCATCATTTCTTTAGTTCATTCTGTACAGAACGGAGGCGTTAACTTTGGCAGAACACAGAATGTATGCCCATCCTTATATACCGAATACCGTCCCGGAAGTCCGGGACGCCATGCTGCGGGAAATCGGACTGACGTCCATGGACCAGCTGCATGACGCCATTCCCGATCATCTGAAGCTGAAGCGGGAGATGGACCTTCCGCCGGCCATGAACGAATATGAGCTGCGCCGGCATATCGAAGGCATACTCGCCAAGAACAAGCACGGCGCGGATTACCTGAATTTTTTGGGGGCAGGCTGCTGGCAGCATTTTATTCCGGCGGTTTGCGACGAAATTAACCAGCGCTCCGAATTCGTGACGGCTTATGCCGGCGAGCCCTATGAGGATCACGGCCGCTTCCAGGCGCTGTTTGAGTATCAGAGCCTGCTGGCCGAGCTGGTGGATATGGACGTCGTCAACGTTCCGACCTTTGACTGGGCGCAGGCGGCGTCCACGGCGATCCGCATGGCCGGCCGCATCACCGGGCGGCGCACCGCCCTGATTCCGCGCTCGGTAGATCCGGATAAGGTCGCCATCATCCGTAATTACTGCACGCCGGTCATGGACATCCGCATGGTGGAGATCGACCCGGCCACCGGGAAAATGGACCTGGCCGATCTGGAATCCAAGCTGGACGGGGACACCGCCGCCGTCTATTTCGAGAATCCCGGGTATCTCGGCATCATCGAGGACCAGGGAGCGGACATATCCCGCCTCGCCCATGCCGCTCAGGCATTGTCGATCGTCGGGGTGGACCCGATCTCCCTCGGCGTGCTGGAGCCGCCGGCCCGTTACGGCGCGGATATCGTCTGCGGGGACTTGCAGCCGCTCGGCATGCATATGAACTACGGCGGGGGACAGGCCGGATTTATCGCAACCCGCGATGAAGAGAAATTCGTCATGGAATACCCGTCCCGGCTGTTCGGCATCGTTCCGACGGAAGTGGAGGGCGAGTACGGATTCGGCGACGTTGCATACGAGCGCACCTCGTTTGCGCTGCGGGAGAAGGGCAAAGAATCCGTCGGCACGCAAACCGCCTTGTGGGGCATTACGGCTGGCGTCTACTTGGCCCTGATGGGACCAAACGGCATGCAGGAAGTGGGGGGAACGATCGTCCAGAAGGCGAAATATGCTGCCAACCAGCTGTCCGGCATTCCAGGTGTATCCCTGCGCTTTGGCGGCACGCCGTTCTTCAAGGAGTTCGTCGTCGATTTCAACGGTACGGGACGCACCGTGGCCGACATCAACCGCCGGCTGCTGGACGAAGGGATTTTCGGCGGCAAGGATTTGTCGGCAAGCTATCCCGAGTGGGGGCAGTGCGCCCTGTACTGCGTCACGGAAATTCATACCCAGGCCGACCTGGACCGCCTGGCCGGAGCCGTCCGCGCCATCGTGGGCACAGGCTCCGCGGCGGCCGGAGCATCAGGAGAGGAGCAGACGCCATGAAACGGATTGTCAGGGACCGGAAGGTCCGCCAGTTCCACCAAGCCAAATGGGATGAGCCGGTCATCTTTGAACTGCACCGCGCGGGAGAGCGGGGCGTCATCCCGCCGCAGGCCGAACCGGCCGTTGCAGCGGAAGCCGGCGGCGTGCAGGACGCCATTCCGGCGAACATGCGCCGGAGCCAGGCGCCTGCCCTGCCGGAGATCGGCCAGGCCAAGGTGCTGCGCCATTACCTGCGCCTCTCCCAGGAGACGCTGGGCTCGGATTTGAACGTCGAAATCGGGCAGGGCACCTGCACGATGAAATATATCCCGCGGATCAACGAAATGCTGATCCGCAGCCCCCATATGACCGAGCTCCATCCGCTCCAGGATGTGAGCTCGGTACAGGGCATGCTGGAAATCTACTACAGCCTGGACCTTGCGATGCGGGAGATTTCCGGCATGGACGCCTTTAGCTTTCAGCCGAGCAGCGGCACCCAGGCGCTGCTGGCCATGGCTTCCATCGTGCGGGCTTACCATGACTCGCGCGGGGAGGGGGAGAAGCGTGACGAGATCATCACGACGATCTTCTCCCACCCGTCCCAGGCCGCGACCGCTGCCGTCAAAGGCTACAAAATCATCACCCTTCATCCGGACAAGGACGGATTCCCGGACCTGGAGAAGCTGAAAGCTGCGGTCTCTGAACGGACCGCCGGCTTCGTCGTGGCGAACCCGGAAGACACCGGCATTTATAACCACCGGATCCGCGAGTTTACGGACGTGGTGCATGCCGCCGGCGGGGTCTGCTACTACGACCAGGCCAATGCCAACGGCCTGCTCGGCATTACCCGCGCGAAGGAAGCGGGCTTTGACATGTGCTTCTTCAACCTGCACAAGACGTTTGCCGCGCCGCATATGTGCGGCGGACCGGCCACCGGCGCGCTCGGCGTGACGGACGCGCTGAAGCCGTTTCTGCCGGGACCGCTGGTGGATCAGGCGGCGGACGGGAGCTATGTCCTGCGGGAACAGGGCGGCAGCAGCATCGGCAAGGTCCGCAGCTTCCACGGCGTCGCCCAGACGGTGCTCCGCGCCTACGCGTGGATTCTCAGCCTCGGCGCGGAAGGGCTGAAGGATGTGGCGCAGACCGCTGTGCTGAACAATAACTATCTGTACCACAAAATCCTCCAGATCCGCGGGGCAAGCGCGCCATACATCAAGGGCCGACGCCTGGAGCAGGTCCGCTACAGCTGGAAGCAGCTGACCGACGAGACCGGCGTCACGACCGAAGATATTACGCGGCGGATGTGCGACTTCGGCCTGCATTACTGGACGTCCCATCATCCGTACATCGTGCCGCAGCCGTTTACGCTCGAGCCGACCGAATCGTACTCCAAGGAAGATCTGGACGAGTACATCCAGGCGCTGGAGCATATTTCAAATGAAGCGTACACGAATCCCGAGATGGTCCGGACGGCTCCTCATGCCAGCACGGTTCACCGCAACGACGAATCGTCCCTGGACGATCCGCGGCAGTGGTGCATTACCTGGCGCGCCTATCTGAAGAAGACCGAACCGTCAGCAGTGAAGTAACCACAAATGAACTTGTGAGACCAAGGCCACAGCCGAACCGATGGCTTTGGTCTTTTTTTATGGACTTGGCCCAATATAGTCCTCTTAGACATAAAGAGCGGCTGGCCAAGCTGGATCCGGGGGAGGAATAGGTCTTCCGGTTCCCTTACACTCGTTATCCAAA
Source organism: Paenibacillus favisporus (assembly GCF_040545415.1). Classification (NCBI taxonomy): domain Bacteria; kingdom Bacillati; phylum Bacillota; class Bacilli; order Caryophanales; family Paenibacillaceae; genus Paenibacillus; species Paenibacillus favisporus. Next base: position 497,592 of record NZ_JBEPLV010000006.1, read on the forward strand.
AAACACGAAAAATTTGGAGAAGGAATAACCCTTTTTATAGAGAACTATGCTTGTATAGTCCATAAAACAGCCAAAGATGGACTGCATTGTTCACAGCCAAAACAACCAAATATTTGGAGGAGTGATCGAGGGTGAAGGAGAAGGTGCGTGTTGGAATGATCGGTCTCGGCGCACGCGGCATGGGGCTGCTGAGAGGAATCATCCTGCATATGGAAGATGTCGAGGTTGTCGCGGTTTGCGACCTGTATGAAGACCGCTGCGAGGAGGCGGCGGGCTATGTCCAGGAGACAGGAACCGCCAGACCGCTGGTAACGACCAAATATCAGGAAGTTGTGGCCCTCCCAGGGCTGGACGCCGTTGTGATCGGCGCATCCTGGGCGGACCATATTCATATTGCAACGGCATGCATGGAAGCCGGGATCTACGTGGCCAGCGAAGTCGGCGGCGCCTATTCGGTGCAGGAGTGCTGGAAGCTGGTAGAGACGTACGAGCGCACCGGCGTACCCTGCATGATTATGGAGAACTGCTGCTACGGACGCGAAGAACTGATGGTGCTGAACATGGTCAAGCAGGGCGTATTCGGCGACATCGTTCACTGCGCCGGCGGCTACCATCACGATCTGCGCGAAGAAATTGCCTACGGCATCGAAAACCGGCATTACCGCCTGAACAACTATATTCACCGCAACTGTGAAAACTACCCGACGCATGAGCTCGGACCCATTGCTCAGATCCTGGGCATCAACCACGGCAACCGGATGGTATCCCTCGTCTCCATGTCCTCCAAGGCCAAAGGCATGCATGAATACGTTGTCCGGGAGAGAGGCGCCGATTCGGCGCTTGCCCAGACCGAGTTTATGCAGGGCGATATCGTTACTACCGTTATCAAGTGCGCCCATGGCGAAACGATCACGATCACGCTCGACACGACGCTTCCCCGCTACTACTCCAGAGGGTTTACGGTCCGGGGCACGAAGGGGATGTATGTGGAGGAGAACCATTCCATTTACATCGATGGACAGCATGACGAGCACCACTTTGACTGGAAAAACCAATGGGGCAACGCCGATTCCTTCCGTGAGCAGTATGAGCATCCGATCTGGAAGAAATTCATCAGCGAAGGCGTAAAGGGGGGCCACGGCGGCATGGACTGGCTGGTCTACTCCGAATTTATCGAATGCGTGAAGAACGGCACGGATACGCCGCTTGACGTGTACGATATGGCAGCATGGATGAGCATATCGGCTCTGTCCGAGGAGTCGATTGCGCTCGGCGGTCATCCGGTGGCGATTCCGGATTTCACGAACGGAAAGTGGATGAGTCGTTGATCGATAAAGCGATATTTAAGCGATATTTCTCGAAAAAGTGACCTGCAGCCATTTCGGAGAAACTTTCCCGAATGTACAGGTTACGGGCGCTGGCGATGAAGCCGGTGCTCTTTTTTTTGTTTAACCGCCGGCCATCCTTACCCTATGAGTGAACAAATTATTGAAAGCACTTTCACTTCATATGATATAATGCAATAAAAGCAGACATACCTAATATATCAATCACTTCCACCGTTTGCATCGTTAAAGCGCAGCAGCCGCTTGCCCCTAAAGTTCTATCCCTGCATATCATTAGTTCATAAGGAGACGAGTCCGTACGATGTTTAATGTTCTTGTAGTAGACGATGAGCATGTTCAACGAGAGGGCATCAAGGATTTGATATCGGAATACCGGTTTCCGTTCCACGTGCTCGAAGCCGACAATGGCCGCGCGGCCGAAACCATTTTGAACCGTCACCCGATCGATATTCTGATTACCGATGTCAAAATGCCGCTGATGAGCGGCCTCGAGCTCGGCAGGCTGGCGAAAAAAACGCAGGACAACCTCAAAATCGTCATCTGCAGTGGATACGACGAATTCGAATACGCGAAAACTGCCATTAAGCTGGGCGTCGTCAACTATCTGCTCAAGCCGCTTGTGACCGAGGAATTTTTGGAGGTGATGGAGGAGATTACGCATATTCGCCCCCATGCCGGCGAGCCGGAGGTGGAATCGGAGGAATCGAAGGTGATCCGCCAGGTGAAGGAGTTCGTGAAGGACCATTTTCAGCGCGACCTGTCCCTGACGGAGGTGGCTAATGAGGTGTACCTGTCCCCAGGATACTTGAGCATTTTGTTCAAGAAAGAAACCGGGATGAACTTTTCCAAATATTTGACCGACCTCCGCCTCCGCAAGGCAGGCCATCTGCTGCTGAACTCCAATATGAAAATTAACGACATCGCGGCGTTTGTCGGCATCGACAACACCTCTTATTTTTGCCGGCTGTTCAAAACCAACTACGGCGTGAGCCCATTACAGTATAGAGAGAGCGGGAATGTCCATGCTTCACTGGATCAAGAGCAGGTTCAATGATATCCGGTTCCGCAACAAGCTGCTGCTGTCCCACCTTTTTATTGCGCTGATTCCTATTCTGCTGCTAGGCGTTCTCGCTTTTATCCAGTCCTACCGCATCCAAATGAAGGAGCTGAAGAGCGAAGCTGCGGCCAGTCTGGACCAAGTGGCGAACATTCTCGATTATAAAATCAACCGCTACAACACGCTGAGCGAATTTATCGTGCTGAACCGTGATTTTTCGAAATTATTCACCCGGAACTATGCGGGCAACTACTTCGAGATGTTCCTCGATTTTCGGGATATTATGGACCCGCTCATTTCCAATACGAAAACGATGGACGACAATATCGAAGGCATTACGTTCTATACGTCCGGGGATTTGCTCGGCATCCGCGACAACATTTTGCCGCTCAGCGATTTGAAGCAAAAGCCGTGGTTCGACGGGTACCGGGGCAGGCATTGGGTGGTGGACGGCAGTCACGTCTACCTGGTGCAGGAGCTGATCAGCAATTTGAAGGACAGCAACTACATGGTGATCTCGGTCAATTACGACAGCATTTTCTCGGATATGGACAAGCTGTCGGATCATATTACCGTACAGATCGAGGGTCCGCAGCACCAGCCGATCTTCCGTGAACAGAAGGCGGACCCGCCCGCGCAAGGGGCGACCCGGCTCGACCGGACACTGAAAAGCAACGGCTGGACGATCCATTATTACCTCTCCAATGCGAATGCGTATGTCAACGCGCTGACGTTTTTCAAAATCACCCTGCTCGTCATTGGATTAAGCCTGCTCGTCGCCTTTTTCCTGATCTATATCGTGTCGAACAACTTCACGAGGCGGATCATCCACCTCAAAAACAAAGTGGACAAGGTGGAGCAGAACAACCTGGACGTGGTCATCCAGAGCTCCTCCCGGGATGAGTTTGGGGAACTGACGAACGGCATCGGCAGGATGCTGGGGCGCATCAACAGTCTGATTCACCAGGTGTATCAGGCGGAAATCGCCAGGCAGCAGAGTGAATACCAGCGGCTGATTAATCAGATCAATCCCCACTTTCTGTACAACACGCTGTCTTTTATACACTGGCGGGCCAAAAAGAAGCGTGATCTGGAAACCGGGTACATGGTATCGACGCTGGCCAAGTTCTACCGGACGACCCTGAACGGGGGCAGGGATATGGCGACGGTCGCGAACGAAATCGAGCATATCCGGGCGTACCTGGACCTGCAGCTCGTCATGAATGACGGGGACTTTGACGTGGAATTTCAAGTGGATGAAGATACGGCGGATTTGAAAATCATTCACTTCGTGCTGCAGCCGATCGTGGAGAACGCAATCAAGCATGGATTCACCCATCCGGAGGCTGAGGAAACTCCGCGGATCGTCATTGCGTCGCGCCGGCAGGAGGGCATCCTGACGCTGAGCGTAACGGATAACGGCGTCGGTATGACCCCTGTCCAGGCCGCCAAGCTGCTGTCGGCCGAGAACGGGGGAACCGGCGTGAAGAACGTCAACGACCGGATGAAGCTGTATTACGGGCCGACGTACGGCCTTGCCATCGACAGCGTTCCCGGGATGGGCACGACGGTCACCCTGACGTTTCCTGCGGAGCCGGCGGGCACAGCGCCGATGGGATTGGCCGAGAGCGCGGCTGCCGGTCCATAGAGGGTGGGATCAGCGGTAGCGAATGGGGCGTGTATCCGCTTCGAAGCGCCATTGGCCGGCAGGCGATCCTATTTTTAGCGAGTAGAAGGAAGAGCGGGATTCCGCATGGAAAGAGAGTAAGGAAAGAAAGAACGCTTGAGGAGGAAGAAACCACATGTTTGAACATTTGGTCTCATTTAAATTTAACCGCATTCTTGAACCGGAGCTGGAGCAGGAGCTCCTTGAACTGCTGTGGGGGCTGAAAGATCAGATCCCCGGCATTGTTGACCTCACGGCCGGCGTCAATGAAACGGAGGAAACGGAGAACATCCACGGGTTCAGCCTTGGGCTTCGCGTGACTTTCAAGGACCGCGAATCGCTGCAAGCCTATGGGCCGCATCCGGCGCATCAGGAATTTGTCCGCAAACTCGATGGCTTGATCGAGCAGGTCGTGGTGGTGGACTACCCCGTTCAAGGCTGAGCATCCATAATCGGTGAGGCTGTGTGAAGCGGGCGGTCGTGCTGCCTGTTGGCATATACCGGGGTATTCCCATGCTCAACGTCTGGTAGTTGCCTCCAGAGCCAAAAGAGCGTTCCTTCGGGGCGCTCTTTTTGTGTGTCGAATCCGCTGCGGGGCATTCATGAAAAAAGTGACACAGAACGGAAAAATGTGATATATACGATTTTTTTGCAACCGCATACAATTTTACTTGTACAAGGAATCGACATGAAAGGGGTTCAAAGGGATGAACAAGCGAAAAATATCGTCACTGCTGGCCGTCACGTGCATAACGGCGCTCATCGTCAGCGGATGCGGCGGCGGAAGCGGCAAGGCGGAGGACAAGGTTGTCAGCGAAAAGGACTACGAGCCGTACAGTAAGTACGAATCACCGGTGGAGTTTACCATCGGACGCAATACGAGCCATACGAACAATCTGCCGAAGGGCGATTCGATTGAAAACAACATGGCGACCCGCTACGTCGAGAGCAAAGTGAACGTGAAGGCCAAGGTAGCCTGGGAGACCGACGATATGGACCAGAAGCTGTCCCTGTCGATGACGACCGGTGAGCTGCCGGACGTGATGCTGGTCAGCCGCACGATTTTCAATCAGCTTGTAGACAATGACCTCATTGAAGATATGACCGAGGTCTACGAAAAAACCGCCTCCGAGGGTGTCAAAAACATCTACTCCTCTTATGGGGATCTGCTGCTCGACCAAGTGAAGGTAGACGGCAAAATCATGGGTCTGCCGATGACGAATATCGGCAATCAGCATCAGCTGCTGTGGGTTCGCAAAGACTGGCTGGACAAGGTCGGCGGCAAGCTGCCACAGTCGGTGGACGATGTGTGGAACCTGGCCAGAACCTTTGTGGAGAAGGATGCCTCCGGAACCGGCAAGACGATCGGGTTCGGGATGAATCAGGACGCGATGAATTTTTCGCCGATATTTGCAGCTTATAATGCATTTCCGGGCCAGTGGATCAAGAAAGACGGCAAGGTCGTGTACGGCTCCGTGCAGCCCGAAATGAAAGAGGCGCTCGCCGATTTGGCCGAGCATTACAAGGAAGGGCTGATCGACAAGCAGTTTGCGGTCCGCTCGGACGAAGAGAAGGAAGCGCTGGTCATCAACGGCCAGGCCGGCATGCTCTTTAACCCATGGTGGATCGGATACACGAACTACAAGGACTCTATCAAGCAGGATCCGAAAGCCGAATGGGTGGCAGTATCCGCACCTGTAGATGAGAACGGCAAATTTAAAACGATCCGGCAGGACCCCGTTGGTGGAGGCATTGTTGTCGTGCGCAAAGGTTACCCTCATCCTGAAGCGATCATGAAATCGATCAACCTGACGACGGACTTCCTGTACTCGCTGACGGACGACGCCGTCCAGTACAAGAAGGAGCATGCTAGCGAAGGGCTGACCGACCACAGCCGCTGGAATAACGAGCCGACGCAAATTCCGATGCAGGTGGACTATGACGACGTGCTCAAGCGCTATTACGATGACATCATGAAGGCTGACAAAGCAGGCAGCGCCGACGGAATTCAAGAGGACCGCGTCGTGTCCTATGAAGCGTACCAGGAGTTCAAGCAAAAGGGGACTGCGATCGACGCCAATACGTACGGCGAATATTTGTCCCGGATCGAGGGGCAGCGTGAGGCCAACAATCCGAACCTTGAAGTAATCCCGGCCGGCTTCTACGGTACGACGGAGACAATGAAACTGAAATGGGCCAACCTGCAGAAGATGGAGCAGGAAATGATGCTGAAGATTATTATGGGCCAAGCCAGCATCGATGCTTTTGATCAATTCGTGTCGACCTGGAAAAAGACCGGCGGCGATGAGATCACACAGGAAGTGGAAGAGATGAGCAGCAGGTAAGTCCCAGTCAATACATCCTGGATAAATGGAAGTGATAAGTATGTCTTCGCTGGAAGCAAGTCTCAGTACGGAGCGGCAGGTTTCGGGACGGATACGGAAGAAACGGAAAGCTTTTCATGAAATGACCTATCACTTCATGCTGCTGCCGGGCATGGTGCTGCTGTTCATTTTCTCCATCGTCCCAATGTTCGGCATCGTGATGGCCTTTCAGAAATTTATCCCGGCCAAAGGCATTTTCGGCTCCAAATGGGCCGGGCTGACCAATTTCACGTATATGTTTCAGCTCCCGGACGCGAAGCAAATTTTCGTCAATACGCTGGTTATCGCGGTCGGAAAAATCATTCTGGGGCTGATCGTGCCGATCGTGTTTGCGCTGCTGCTGAATGAAGTCCGCCTGAAGGTGTTCAAAAGCACCGTGCAGACGATCGTGTACCTTCCCCACTTCATGTCCTGGGTCGTGCTCGGCACGATGATGACGATGATCTTCTCTTACGACGGCATGGTGAACAATATCCTGCAGCTCTTCGGACTCGATCGGACGATGTTTCTGGCCAGCAACACCTGGTTCAGGCCGCTGCTGATCGTGACCGACACCTGGAAGGAGTTCGGCTACGGAACGATCGTCTATTTGGCCGCCCTGACGGGCATCAATCCTTCGCTGTATGAATCGGCCGCTCTTGACGGGGCAAACCGGTGGAAGCAGACGCTGAACATTACGCTGCCCGGAATTTTGCCGACGATCATCCTGCTCGGCACGCTGAGCCTGGGCAATGTGCTGAATGCCGGCTTTGATCAGGTGTTCAATATGTACAATCCGCTGGTATATCAGACCGGAGACATCATCGATACGTTCGTGTACCGGATGGGTCTGATCCAGATGCAGTATTCGTTTGCCACTGCGGTCGGCTTGATGAAATCGGTCATCAGCTTCGTGCTGATCGTCGTATCCTACAAGCTGGCTTCCAAATACGCCGGTTACCGGATTTTCTAGAAAGGGGCGCTGATTTGCATGATACAATCGAGAACGTTTGGGGCGCAGGCTTCCCGCTTCCTGATCATCCTGGTGCTGGTGCTGATCGCCTGCCTGTCCCTGGCCCCGATCATCAATACGATCATGGTGTCGGTGAGCAGCAGCACGGCGGTCAACGCGGGCAAGGTATATTTTCTCCCGGTAGATATCAACTTCTCCTCTTACGTTAAAATTTTGGACGACGAGAAGTTTTGGAGGGCTTTCCTGGTGTCGGTGGAACGGGTCGCCCTGGGTGGAGCGATCAACATGGTGCTGACAATTCTGATGGCGTATCCGCTGTCGAGAACGGCCTCGCAGTTCCGGGCACGCAACGTCTATATGTGGATTATCGTGTTCACGATGCTGTTCAGCGGCGGCATTGTTCCCTGGTACATGGTCATCAGCAAGCTGGGATTGATCAATTCAATCTGGGCGCTCGTGCTGCCCGGCGCGGTGCCGGTCTTCAACGTTATCCTGCTGATGAACTTTTTCAAAGGGATTCCGAAAGAGATGGAGGAGGCGGCCTTTATCGACGGGGCGGGTCCGCTGAAAATTTTGTGGCATATCTTCATCCCGGTGTCCCTGCCCAGCCTGGCGACGATCACCTTATTTGTCATCGTGGGCCACTGGAACAACTTCTTCGACGGGATCGTGCTGATCAACGACAGTCATAAGATCCCGCTGCAAACGTATCTGCAGCAGCTGAATTTGACCCGGGACCAAATGCAGAATCTGTCGGTTGAGCAGCTGCAGCAGTACAACAAGATCTCTAACACCACGCTCAACTCGGCCAAAATTCTCGTGTCCATGATCCCGATCCTGCTGATTTATCCGTTCCTGCAGCGGTATCTCATCCACGGCATCGTGCTGGGGTCGGTCAAGGAATAGCGGATTCCGATAGGCAAAACATGACAGCGACAATGAAGGACGGGGCTGACCGCGCAAGCTTTGCAAAAGGCTGCGGGGGCAGCCCTGTTCGGCGTTTGCCGGGAATGGCCGGAAGGGATGCGAAAGTGGTGCGGATAACCAATTGTTGACTTCAAAAATGAACTTATGTTATATAAAAATAAGAATAATTAGCACTCATTATGTTTGAGTGCTAAGATACTATGTTCGTTGAGGGGAGTATGCTAGATGGCCATGAAAGAGTTTAAAGCCGAGTCGAAACGACTGCTTGAAATGATGATCAACTCCATTTATACGCAGCGGGAGATCTTTTTGCGCGAACTCATCTCCAACGCCAGCGACGCTATCGATAAAATCTATTATAAAGCGCTAACAGACGACCAGCTGGTTTTCAATAAAGACGATTATTACATCCGGATCACGCCGGATAAAGAAGCCAGAACGCTGACGATTTCCGATACGGGCATCGGGATGACGCAGGAGGAGCTGGAGAACAATCTGGGCGTCATCGCGAAGAGCGGGTCGCTGGCCTTCAAGAACGAGAACGAAGCCAAGGACGGCCACAACATTATCGGCCAGTTCGGGGTCGGTTTCTATTCGGCGTTCATGGTGGCGGACCGGGTGACGGTCATCACCAAGGCGCTTGGCTCCGATACGGCGTACAAGTGGGAGTCTGCGGGAGCGGACGGCTATACGATCGAGCCTGCGGCGAAGGATACCGTGGGTACGGAAATTGTGTTGAAAATCAAAGATAACACGGAAGAAGACAATTACGATGAATTTCTGGAGGATTACCGCCTCCGGACGATCATCAAGAAGTACTCGGATTTCATCCGGTACCCGATCAAGATGGACGTCACCGGACACCGGCCGAAAGAGGGCGCGGACGGAGAGTTCGAGGAATACAGCGAAGAGCAGACCGTGAACAGCATGGTTCCGATCTGGCGCAAGAACAAGGGCGAGCTGACGGAAGAGGACTACGTCAACTTTTACAACGAGAAGCGCTACGGGTTTGACAAGCCGCTGACGCATGTGCACATCAAGGCGGACGGGGCCGTTGTGTACAACGCGATCCTGTTCATTCCGGAGCACACCCCGTTCGATTATTATACGAAGGAATACGAGAAGGGGCTTGAGCTTTACTCGAACGGCGTCCTTATTATGGAAAAATGCGGCGACCTGCTCCCGGATTACTTCAGCTTCGTCAAAGGGATGGTCGATTCCGAAGACCTGTCGCTGAACATTTCCCGAGAAATGCTGCAGCATGACCGTCAGCTGACGCTGATCGCGAAAAATATCAAGAGCAAGATCAAGAGCCAGCTGCAAACGCTGCTCAAGGATGAGCGGGAGAAATACGAGAAGTTCTACGAGGCGTTTGGCAGACAGCTGAAGTTCGGCGTGTACAACAATTACGGCGCGGATAAGGACGTTCTCCAGGACCTGCTGCTGTTTACCTCTTCCAAGGAGAAGAAGCTGGTAACGCTGGACGAATACGTATCCGGCATGCCGGAGGATCAGAAATATATTTACTACGCCGCCGGCGAATCCGTGGAACGGCTTGAGAAGCTGCCGCAGACGGAAATGGTGGCCGATAAGGGCTACGAAATTTTGTACTTCACCGACGATATTGACGAATTTGCCATCAAGATGCTGATGAAGTACAAGGACAAGGAATTCAAGTCGGTATCAAGCGGCGATCTCGGTATCGAGACGGAAGCGGACAAGAAGGATGAAGCGGCGGAGACGGAGAGCAAGGAGCTCTTCGAGGAGATGAAGAACATTCTCTCGGGCAAGGTGAAAGAAGTCAAGGCTTCCAAACGGCTGAAGTCCCACCCGGTCTGCCTGTCCACGGAAGGCGACTTGTCGATCGAAATGGAGAAGGTGCTCAAAGCGATGCCGAGCGGCCAGGACATCCAGGCCGACAAGGTGCTGGAGATCAACATTCACCACGAGGTGTTCCAGTCCCTGAAGGATGCTTATGACAAGGACCGCGAGAAGCTGGGCCTGTACACGAACCTGCTGTACAACCAGGCGCTGCTGATCGAAGGGCTGCCGATCCAGGATCCGGTCGAATTTACGAACGATATTTGCAAAATTATGGTGTAAGCCAAGCTCCTCCCGACCTGCGGCAGAATGCCTGACAGGCGGTATAACCCGGCCTGCCGGAGTTTTGACCTCCGGGCCGGGTTCCTTTTTTTGCCGGAGGGCGGGCTGTGAAGCGAACATCGTGTATAATGGTAGAAGGGCGCAGGGTGATGCCTTAACCGGTCATGCTGCGCATGCTTAATAACGAAGAAGAGGTGTACATGTTGGAAGACCCTACGTTACAACTGGAACAAACAAACATACAGCACGCCATCATCGGCGAACCCATGACCAGCTTGTCCGAGATTTTGCTGAGCCTGACCAAGACGAGGCTGTCCGCGCTGGCTTCCGTCCACAGCATCACAGGTCGTTCCAAGATGAAGAAGGAAGAGCTTGCCGAAGCGCTGTCGGATTACGTCACGAATACGGAGCATTTGTCGTCCATGCTGCTCCAGATGGATGGTGCCGAATGGAGCCTGTTTGAGACGCTCCTTCAGGAGTCTTCCGTTCAAGATAATACGATTCCATACGGGGATTATGCCTTTTTGCTGGATCGCGGGCTCGTATTCAGCTTTTTCTCGGAAGGTCAGCTGCACCTGATCATGCCGGAAGAAATAAGGGACGCCATCCGCAAGGCTGATTTGCCTGCTTTGAAACAGCAGCACGGCCAGCACCAGCTGGCTTATCAATATATTGTTGCCGCATCCCATTTGTATGGAGCGGTTAAGGTGGACAAGCTTCTTGAGATCTACAACGCCCAGAATGAACAGGCGCTGAGTGCGGAGGAGCTTCTGAATGAAGTGAACGAGGCGATCGGCCGTGGCGAGAACCTGCTCCTTCACGGCGGATACATCGTAAACAGCTATCTGCTCCACGACCTGGACGAGCAGAAGATCAACGACTGGATCGCGAAGGTCGAAGGGAAACCGTATTATGTTCCCGACCAAGAGGAGCTGCTCCGGTATGCGGACGAGACGTATTTTGAAATGACGCCGCAGCTGTCCGCGCTTCAGCAGTACGTGCTGCGGGAGCTGTGCAAGGACCAGGAGACGGTGGAATACCTGATCGACGATCTACAGCTGGCGTGCGCCAAGGGTTCGTCGATTCAGGATCTGATCTACGAATTCGAGAGCCGCAAAATCAATTTCAAAAACCCGCTTCAGGCCCAGCAGACGATTCAGCTGCTGACCGAAGTCTATAACCATACCCGGATGTGGGCCAATAACGGCTTTACCCTGGTGGAGCTTCAGGCCATTGCCGATGGCGTTAAGCCGGAGCTGGTGAAGCTGGTGAACATTTCCGCAGCGGATACCGTGCCGAAGGTGGGACGCAACGAGCCGTGCCCTTGCGGCAGCGGGCTGAAGTACAAGAAGTGCCACGGAAAATAAACGCTTATCGCTCTATTTATCCTATATAGATCATCAACTATATGAGCGGCAGTCCGGACATGAACGTCATGTCCCGGGCTGCCGTTTTTGAGTTTCCTTCTTTTCATATGATCCAGCGCCTATGGATTGATTCCGAACGGTCCCATCCGATAGAATAAAATGAATAAAGAAAGCGCTTACCCCCCTGCCGAAAAAAATTGGCGACTACCATTGCCCCTTTGATCCGTTATCGTGATTCCATGGCAAATAACCCGTTGTAAAGGAGTGATTGGCATTGCGGAACAGCTGGTACCGCCGAATGCTGCTTTCGTATTTTCCTATCTTTTTGATCACTGTAACGATTCTTGTGTTCCTGTCCTTCCTCGTCGTCAATGAAATTTCCCAGAAGGAGACGGTTAAGGCGGATCAGATTTCTACGGGATACATCGTGGACACGGTCCAGATGGCCCTCAAGGAAATCGAAATGAACGCACTGGATGAGGTGGAGCGGAACAGCCGCTACAACGATTTTCTTCAGGCGGACGGTCCACATGAGCGGGATGCAGTATACGCAGTCGTGGACAGCCTGCGAACCCTGGCTGCCAAAGACGAACTCGTGGATTCCGTGTATGTGTACCGCAGCGGCGATCGGCAGACGCTCACAACGAGCGGTCTCCTGGCGTGGGACGAGTTTGCCGACAGGCCGTTTGTCGAGCTGGCGCTGGGCCAGCCGGCATACCAGGGCTGGTCCCCGATCCGCGACTATCATGAAATGGGGAGCGATGCGAAGCGGCGGGTCATCTCTATGTACAAACGGGCCCCGCTTCCGTTCGGCACGCAGGGCTTTGTCGTCATTAACGTCAACATGTATGCGCTGGAGCAGAAAATCCGGACCATGAAAGATACCGATGTGTCCTTTCTTCAAATCCGCGACCGGGAAGGAAATCTCATCTTCTCGACACGTCCATCCGAACCGGGAGGCACAGAGGCTGCAGAAGGCCGCATTTTGAACCGTATTCCGTTCCAAGCTACCGGCTGGACGTTTGAGAGCGGGATCGCAGCGGGCCAGCTGTTTACGTGGGTGTCGGTCGTTTCGTACATCTGGATCGTCATCGGCGTAGGCACCGTGCTGGCAGCCGTCGCCTACTTACTGTATATCACCAAGCGCAATTATAAACCGATCCGCGCCATGATGCACCGGATCGAAGCCGTCCGTGACCGGATGGATCCTCCGGGCGGCGCCAAGAGCGACGAGCTGCTTCTGATCGACCGGGCATTGGAAAATTTAATCCGGCAGACCGCCGACTACGAGAAGCAGCAGCAGGAGAACATGCTGATCGCCAGAAGGCAGCTGTTCATCGACCTCGTTCAGGGGGAACGCCTTGGGGATGCAGGCGAGCGTCTGGACCGATTGAAGCCGCTGCCGGTACAGGTCACGGGGCCGTATCTGCTTGTCCTCGTGGAAATACTGGAATTTCCGCGTTTCCAGCAGGGCTTTTCGGTTCAGGACCAGAGTACGCTCAAGTTTGCGCTGACCAATGTGCTGCAGGAAATGGCCCGCGACGAAGGCTTGCACGGCTGGGGGGAATGGACGGAAGCGAACCGGATGGGCCTGCTGCTCGGCGTGAGCCCGGATGTGACGGAAGAAGAGACGCAGGAGAGAATTCGAAGGCTATCGGAGCGGGGCATCGCCTGGACCAATGACCATTTGGGCTTGTCCCTGATGGTCAGCGTCGGACCGCGTTCGGGCTCATGGGAAGAGGTGTCCGCCTCGTATCAGGCGGCGGCCAGGGCGCTGCAGCATAAGCTGTCGCTTGGCCAGAGGGCATTTATTCTCAGCGAGGACATGCCGGTTAATGCGGCGACCCGAACGTATACCCACCTGCAGGGCATCGCCGAATTCGTGAAGCAGTTCCGGCTGTCCGACGGCGATTGGCGGAGCCGTCTTGAGCGGATTTTTGACGACCTGAAAGCCGATGCCTTGAAGGATGAGGATATTCGCATGCTGCTGCTGACGATGATGGAAATGCTGGCGCGGGAGGTCGGGGACCTTTCCGAACAGCTGCAGTCCTGTTTTACGGGCGAGCGGGCTGGATCTTGGCGCCGGGTTGTTGAAGAGACGACGTCGCTGGAACGGCTGCGATCCTTATTTACGGAGCAGCTGGCAGAGATTTACCGTACGTTCGTCGCCGTCAGTGAAACGAAAAGCCACCGGGCGATGATCGTGGAGATGAAGGCATACATCGAAGAGAATTTTGCCGATCCGGATCTGTCGCTGAAGCATCTGAGCGACCGCTTCCAGATCTCGGGTAAATACGCGAGTTACCTGTTCAAGGAAGAGTTCAACATGAAGTTCGTCGATTTCATGGTCCAGCTGCGGATGGCCAAAGCGGAACGGCTGCTGCTGGAGACCGACGATACCGTCCAGCACATTGCGCTTCAGGTCGGCTACGCCAATTCCATTACCTTCGGCCGGACGTTCAAGCGGGAGGTGGGGGTGACCCCGGGCGATTACCGCAAATTTAAGGCGAAGACGCAGCGTGACGTTCCGATTTAAGGAACGCGTTCGAGGGCAGATGCAGGAGCCGTAAGCAGTCCACCAAGCCTTGCGGCTGCTGGCCTGAGCGGTATTTTGAAAATAGTTTATTGCCGGAAAACGGTTTGCTCAACAGGGTGTCATAGGTTTTCCGCCTCTACGCCCAAACGGTTTATCGATCCGAAACTGGTTTATTGTCCAGCCACCGCATCCCGTGACATACTGTGGGCATTCCCGCTGATGCGGTAACCGGCCCGATTGAAAGCGTAAACAATAATCCGCTTGCCATTCAGCGGAGCCGGCAAGAAAAGATGAAGGGATGATACGAATGGTTGGGAACAGGAACACAAGATCTTTGGCAAAATCGGTTCGCTTCATGTCAGCCGTGCTGGTCGCGGGCAGTATGCTGTTGTCTGCATGTTCGCCCAAATCGGAACAGGCGGCCTCGGAAGGATCCGGATCAGGATCCGGGTCCTCAGGCAAACAGGTGACCCTGTCGGTGGAGGTGTTCGACCGCGGCAATTCGCCTTCGGGGTATACCATCAAAGATAATTATTGGACCCGCTGGGTTCAGGAGAAGTTCGGCACTCCTAATCAGATTCAGATGAATTACGTTCCCGTCCCGCGTTCGGAGGAAGTCGAGAAGCTGAACGTGCTGATGGCAAGCGGCGGAGATGTGCCGGACATCGTGTTCACGTATGATTCCAGCACCTTTTACCGATATGCGCTGCAGGGCGGGCTGACGGACTTGACGGAGCTGATCGACCAGTACGGGCCGAACCTGAAAAAGTTTCTTGGCGAGGAGGTGCTGAACTATGGAAAGGTGGAAGGGAAGCTGTATGCCGTTCCGGCCAAACGGTCGAACCTCGGCAAGTATTCCTCGTTTATCCGCAAGGACTGGCTCGATAAGCTGAGCCTGCCTGTGCCGCAGACGACGGACGAATTGTACACGACGCTGAAAGCTTTTAAGGACAAGGATCCGGGCGGAACCGGGGGCAAAGTGATCCCGCTCGGCATGACGATCGCTCCGGCGCAGTATGAGCCGCTGATCTGGTCTTTCATCAAGGAGACGACGGAGGAGCAGAAATATACGCTGACGCAGCAGCTCGGCTCCCGTGATTATCCGATCCTGCTTCCCGGCTTCAAGGATGCGCTCCAGTTCATGAACAAGCTGTACAACGAGGGATTGATGAGCCGGGACTTCGGGCTGGACGAGGACAAGAAGAAGATGAGCGAGGATATCTCCACCGGAAAAGTTGGCTTCTTCAGCGAGGACGACACGAATATTTACTATGCCGACGGTACCTACGAGACGCTGCAGTCCAACGTCAAGGATGCGGAACTCCAGGCGGTGGATGTATACACGAATGAAAAAGGTGAGCATGCCAAGCCGGAATACGCGCCGGTGGGCTTGTACGTTATGATCCCCAAATCCAGTAAGCATGCGGTAGAAGCGGTGAAATACCTGGACTGGATGGCATCGGGTGACGTGCTCTTCAACATGCAGACAGGGGTCGAAGGCGAGAATTATACAATGAAAGACGGCATCCCGGTGGCGCTGGAAAATCCGACGGAGGAAGCGAAGAACCGGATGTTCAACGCCGGTGATATGACCCTCATTACCAACGGACAGCAGCTGGGAAGCCCTGAGAAGAACAAAGAGGCCAAAGCGCTTCAGTTTCCGCCGAAGTATCAGGACGGTGCCCGGGAAGCCTTGAAGATTTCCAACTCGGATACGGTGCCGCCGGTACTGATGGACCGGCCAATCGAAGCCCAGGCCAAATACGGCAATACGCTGCTCGACAAGTTCAATGAAATGATCGTCAAGACGACGACGGTAAAACCGGAGCAGTTCGAAGCGGTGTACGATTCCCTCATGAAGGATTATATGGCCAGCGGCGGCCAGGCCGTTCTGGATGAGCGGACCAAAGTGTACGGCGAAATGAAGTCGAAATAAACCGTGCGGTTAGGCCCGTCAACAGAGGAGGAAGGCTTGTGAAAATGACACGTTATTTGGGCAGATACTGGCAGCTGTATGCGCTTCTGCTTCTGCCGCTGGCTTATTTTATCATCTTCCGGTATGGACCGATGTACGGCATTCAGATCGCCTTCAAGGATTTCAATCTGTTTCAAGGCATTAACGGCAGCGAATGGATCGGACTGGACGCTTTCAAGGAAGTGTTCGGCATGCGGGACTTTTACAAAACGCTGCGCAACACCTTGATGCTGAATTTTCTCGATTTGCTCGTTTCGTTTCCGGCTCCGCTGATCCTGGCGATTATGCTGTACGAGCTGCGGAGCGCGTGGTTCAGGAAGCTGTCCCAAACGATCCTCTACATTCCCCATTTCATTTCCTGGGTGATTATCGGGGGCATCGTGTACCAGGTATTTGGCACCCAGTCCGGCATGATCAACAACGTCATTACGGCCTTTGGTTTTCCGGAGGTTCCCTTTTTGACGGATAAAAATACCTGGCTGATCACCTATCTGCTGGTCGGGGTATGGCAGAGCGCGGGCTGGGGGACGATCATCTACCTGGCGGCATTGACCGGCATTAACAAAGAGCTGTTCGAAGCGGCGGAGGTGGACGGGGCTACGCGGATGAGGCGCATCTGGCACATTACGCTCCCCGGCATCAAGCCGACGATCGTGACCCTGCTGATCATCAACCTGGGCCACATGATTTCGATCGGCTTCGAACGCCCGTACATTATCGGCAACACGATGGTACGCGATTATTCCGACGTGCTCAGCACGTTTGTGTACCGGATCGGCCTCGAATCGGGACAGTATACGCTGGCTACTGTTGTCGGCCTGTTCCAGGCGGTGGTAGGGCTGGTATTCGTCCTCGGGGCGAACTTTGTCTCGAAGAAGCTGACCGATGAAAGCATTTTGTAGCTCGACAGGAGCATTTTTACGAGAAAAGGAGTGAACGAAGATGAGATCGCAAACGTCCGGCAGGGGATTCGATATCGTCAATATGGTGCTGCTCGGCATCGTCGTGGTGGTCTGCCTGGCCCCGTTCCTTCATATTCTGGCTATATCCCTCAGTTCGAGCCGCCCGGTTCTCTCCGGAGAAGTGAGCCTGCTCCCGGTCGAGCTGAATTGGGGGGCTTACCGGCAGGTGTTCAGCGACTTGTCGATGATCCGATCGCTTGGCTTTACGGTGCTGCTCACCGTGATGCATACCGTCATGTGCATGCTGATGACCGTTGCGGCGGGGTATCCCCTCACCCAGAAAAAGCTGAAAGGCCGCAAGCTGATCATGTTTTTGATCGTGGTGACGATGTTCTTCAGCGGCGGCATCATCCCGGAATACATTCTGGTCCGCAGCCTCCATCTGATCGATACGATGTGGGCGCTGATTCTGCCCGGGCTGATCAACCCTTTTTACCTGATCATCCTGATCTCGTTCTTCAACAACATCCCGGACAGCCTGGAGGAGTCGGCTGAACTGGACGGAAGCAGCCACTTCCGGACGCTCATCAGCATTATCCTGCCGCTGTCGATGCCGGTCATCGCCACGCTCAGCTTGTTCTATGCGGTGGGCCGGTGGAACGGGTTCACGGATACGCTGCTGTACATTACTAGCCCGGAGCTGTATCCGATGCAGCTGAAGCTGTATCAGCTGATCCAGAACAACATGGTGTCCGACCTGATGCAGATGGAGGGCGCGATGGTGAATCCGATGCAGCCGGAGAGCCTGAAGGCGGCGAGCGTTATTTTTGCCACCGTTCCGATACTGCTCGTATACCCTTGGCTGCAGCGGTATTTCGTGAACGGGGTCATGATCGGCGCGGTTAAGGGATAGGTGCAAGGGAGTGGGTAATATATTCACTGGCTGTAAGGGTCAGTTGCACAGTTGCACCGGTTTTTTGGCAGGAGATATGAGGCTTAGTTTGAATTTGAGATTGAGTGAGCGATGCCTTTCGAGGGGCGAAACGCTTTTAATCGAGTAGAAGGAGGCGGCTTGATGGTTCTGGATAAGGGAGAGTATTCCTTTTCAACCTGCTGGAATATTAAACGCCACGCCGTGGGAAGCGATATGATCGAAGAGATCCGGGATCTGGGCTTTAAGCGCGTGGAGCTCAACTATAACGTCACCCGGGAAATGCTGTCCACGATCGAACCGATGATTGAGCGCGGCGAAATCGGGATTTCCAGTGTGCATAATACGTTCCCGTTTATTGACGATCCCGATTATGGGACCGATTCGGTGCTGCTCGGATTTGAGGATGAAGCCAAGCGGAAGCGGGCGGTCGATCTGCTGGTGCAGTCGGCGGAATATGCCGCCCGTTACGGAGCGGCAGCCGTGGTCGTCCACCCGGGAGAGGTACCGTTTGAGGCCAATATCGATCAGGAGCTGAAGGCGCTCTACAAGGAGCACGGGCCCGATTCGCCGGCATACCGCAGCCTGTGGGAAGAGATGCTGGAGCGCCGGGATTCGCTGAGCGGGCATTATGCGGAGCGGATCGCGCACAGCCTGGAAGAGGCCTGCGGGCGGATCGCAGCCAAAGGATGGGACGTAACAATCGGCATCGAGACCCGGTCGCGGTGCTACCAGATGCCGACGCTGAGGGAAGCGCGCGGCATCATTGACCGCCTTCAAGGCGCCAAGATCGGCTTGTGGTACGACTTCGGCCACGGCATGATGATGGAGCGGATGGGTCTGTACGACAACGCGGCGGACATGAGCCTGATCATGGACCATATCGCGGGGATTCATATCCACGAGAGCGTGGGCTTGTCCGACCACTGGTGCCCCTATGTCCACAGCGGCGACATGGCTTATTTCGACCGGTTTTTGCCGGTGATCGAAGCCGCGCCCGTGAAGGTCTACGAGCTGAAATCAGCCTGTACGCCGGAGGAGATCGACCGCAGCCATGGGCTGCTGACGGCCAAGCTGGAGCGTCTGCGCGCAGCAGGCGGCCGGACCGGGACGGGGCACATTCCGGTTAACGAAAGTGGTGTGGAGTAAGGATACGGCGGCATGATGAACCCGAAAGCGAGTGAATAAAGCATGTATGAACAATTGGTTGGCATTAACGACCGATGCGTGGAGGAAAGCCTAAGCCGCCAAGTGCTGGACGAGTACAGCCGTTATCATGGGGGCGTCACGGACCCGGTCAACGGCATCGCCTGGGCCAGCCATGGCGGCACGCCGATGGTGATGGCGCTCTGGGCCGCGGCGCTGATCAATCCCGATTCGCGTTATTATCATAACGAAGAGCTGCTCAGCCGGCTGGAGTATGGAGCCGAATTCCTATTAAGATTCCAGCATGCCGACGGCTCCATCTCCCCGGGCTGGACGAATATGCACTCCCCGCCGGATACGGCGTTCGTGGCAGGCGGTCTCGCCCAGGTGCACGAGCTGCTCGAGGCCCATCTCGAAGATTGGGAGCAGCTGGGGAAGTCTGCCGGCCTGATCCGGTTGTTCCTTACCCGGACCACCCCCGTACTGCTGACAGGTGGCTGCCATACCCCCAACCACCGGTGGGTGCTCACGGCTGCCCTCGGCTTTTTGTACCGGCTCACCGGCAAGGAGGAACTGAAGGACAGGGCCGAAGCCTGGCTGGCTGAAGGGATGGACTGCACGGAGGACGGGGAATGGACCGAGCGGAGCAACGGAATCTATAACGGGGTCAGCGACATCGTGCTGTATTATGCCGCGGAACAGCTGAACCGGCCGGAGCTGCTGGAACCGGTACGCCGGAATCTGCGGATGATGGCTTACCTGATTCATCCGGACGGCGAGGTGGTCACCGATTATTCCGGCCGCCAGGATTACGGGGTGAGGCATGACCTATCCGGGTATTTTCTAATCAGCCGACTGATGGAGCATATGGACCGGGATCCGCTGTTTGCGGCGCTCGCCGATGCCGCCGGTCAGGCGATTGTCCATCCGGGCTGGCTGCCGAACAACGCGATGATCGGCTATCTTCGCTATCCGCAGCTGCGTGAGCGGCGGGTTCAGCCGTCGCCTCTTCCCGATCGCTACCGCGTGATGATCAACCGGCATTTTAACCGCGGGCAGTACCTCCGGCAGCTGGATAGCGCGGGCCATTACGGCCGCATTTACCACAGCCGGCTGCACACCGATTTCGGCGCTCCGGTCGGACGGCAGCGGGACGGTCAGACCAGCCTGACCGTCATGGCGGAGACGGACTCGTTCCTGTCCCTCCGGCATGGGACCGTAAGGCTGCTGGGCGTTAGGCTGGCCTCATCGTTCGAACCCGGCTACGTCAAAATGAACACGCTCGAAGAGCTGCCGGACGGATATCGGTTGGCCGGCGACGAGGCCAAAGGCTATTACGGCCCGCTCCCCCGGACGGTACTGCCGCAGACGGCGGCGGGCGGCGGGACGAGCCCGTGGTACTTGCTGCCGCACCATTTGCGCGAGATGACGCATGAGCAGCACCATCGCGCCGAAGCGGAGCTGACCGCAGATGAAGAGGGGTTCCGGCTTCGCGTGCAGTGCCGGGAACCTGAGGGCATGATGACGCAGGTATCCTTCGTCTTCGGCGGCGAAACGGCGTTCGTTGGGGAAGGATTGTTTCCGGCAGACGAGTCCGGCGGCGTGCTGTTCTGGAAGTCGGGCGGCGTCCGCTGCAGCGCCGGTACGGACTGGATCGAGATGGAGGGCGGGCAGCACGGACACTGGGCGAAGGCGCTGAACAACACCGGCTTTCCTGCCGGCTGTCGCACGCTGGTCGTCAATTTGATGACGCCGTATGACTGGACGTTCACTCTGCGGCTCTCCCCGAAGGAAGGCCGTGGAAATTACGAGTGACGAAATGACGGATGGCGAAATCACAAGGGACGAAATCTCGAATGGCGAAGCTCATAATGACGAAACTCATAATGACGAAAACTCGGAATAACAAAAAGGCTGCCCTATCAGGTGAAGTCACCTGATAGGGCAGCCTTTTTTAGTACAAATCCATCTAATTTCAACTAAACTCGCATGATCCTATCATTTACGCCTCGCAGCCTATCGTATTGTCTTTCAGCAAATGCCCGTAATTGGCCTTGACGAACTCGAGAACCTTGTCGTAAATGATACGATGGCCGTCCCGGTTCGGATGGATGCCGTCGGAGCAGATGAATTGGGTAAAGTCCGGATGGGCGAGAAAAGCTCCCCGCACGTCGATGTATTTGGTCTTGGTCAGCTCGGACACCTTGAGGATCGTCGAATTGTAACGCTCCTGCCACCAGTAGATTTTGGTGACGCTGCCGAGAAACTTCATGATGTTTCGCTCCGCTTCAGGGTTATCCTGGCTGACCCACTTGAAGTATTTATCCGCGTTGAGGGGAGGAAGGCTCATGAGGACCGGCGTAATCGACTGGCTTTTCAGAAAATTCACCGTATCCGTCAGCATTTTCTCAAACAGTGTAAAATCCGTCTTGGGACGGTGCTCCGCGTCCGGATTGCTGGCAATTTCGCTCCAGTTAAAATCGCAATCGTTGCCGCCGTATTCAATCAGCACGATGCTGGGCTTGCCCTTCAGAATTTCTTTCTTCAGGCTGCCGATGCCCTTCATCAGCGTATTGCCGAATCTCGCCGTGTTTTTCACGGCTCCCTTTAGTTTGTCCTGAAGAAGGGATACGTAATTATCCTCAAGGATGACATATTTGCTGCGCGTTTCATCATACACGACCCCCTTGGAAATCGAGTCCCCGGAAACGATGTACGTGGCGTCCATTCCGGGCTGCAGTCTGCTGTCGCTCATTTCTTCACCTCTCCCTAACCGTTCAATTCCTTTTATTGTAATCCAGCGTTTCGCCAAGCGCAAATGATGTCGCTTTCACTTCTGAAGGGCGAATTGGTTTTGGTGGAAAATGGACAATATGGTACAGTTATAGGCAGAAAGGAGTGATTAAGCATGGCCGTATCCATTCAAATTCAGCAGACCCCGAACCCGCACTCGCTTAAAGTCAATGCGAGCCAGAGCCTGTTCGAAGGACCGAAAAGTACCTCACTGAAAAAAGGGGACGACACCGACCATCCGCTCGCCAGCGCGCTGCTCAGCATCGATGGGGTGGACAACATTTTTGGCATCGGGACGTTCGTCACCGTCAGCAAAATGCCGGATGCCGATTGGGACAACATCGTTCCGAAAATCGAAGAGGCGTTTACCAACGTCTACGGGGAGTAGTGACCGAATGTGACCGAATAATAGCCACTGCCTCAGCACGTGCATGACATATAACCGAATGGTATGGCTATTCTTTATTCGATGGATGCCCTAACGGAATAGATCCAAATCCGGATGGAATGCAAAAAAGCTCCCGCCGTGCTCTTAACCTCTTTACACAGAGGGGGAGCGCGATACGGGAACTTTTTTGCTTATGGAAAAGTCGTCAATCCTGGCAGCCCGTTAATTTAACACGCGGTCGGGCAAAAATTGTGGCTACGAATTCGTCTGCAGCACCTGATCGATACGTACGGCCGCTTCCTGCGCCTTGAGGCACAGCTCGGCCGCTTTAAAGCAGTGTTCCTGGGTCATGGCGTTCTCGGTCCGGTTCAGGCAGTCGAGAATGAGCTGGCCGAAGTAAGGGTAGCCTACCTTGCCTTTGACTTCGAAGTGCTGTTCGCCGTCCCCGTTCACCAGGTAGACATGGTCGCCGCGCGGATCGCGGGCGATGTCGATGTATTTGCGCAGCTCGATATAGCCTTCGGTGCCGAGGATGATCGTCCGGCCGTCGCCCCAGGTGCCGAGACCGTCCGGCGTAAACCAGTCGACCCGGAAATACTGGGTGGCGCCATTGTCGCCTACCAGGGTCGCGTCGCCGAAATCCTCGAGCTCGGGATAGTCCGGATTGTTGTAATTCGCTACTTTGCTGTGCAGAACCTTGGCGTCCTTGCAGCCGGCATAGAACAGGAACTGTTCGATTTGGTGGCTCCCGATATCGCACAGAATGCCGCCGTATTTTTCCTTCTCAAAAAACCAGTCCGGACGCGACGGCGCATTCAGCCGGTGCGGGCCGAAGCCGGTCACCTGGATGACGCGGCCGATGGCTCCTTTTTGCACGAGCTGTCCGGCATAGACCGCTGACTCCACATGAAGCCGCTCGCTGTAATAAACCGCGTATTTTTGACCGGTTTCCTTCACCTTCCGGCGCGCCTCTTCTAGCTGGTCCAGCGAAGTGAACGGCGTTTTGTCCGTAAAATAGTCTTTTCCTGCGTCCATCACCTGCAGCCCAAGAGCGCAGCGTTCGCTTGGCACCGCGGCTGCGGCCACCAATCGGACCTCCGGATCCTCGAGCACCTGCTCAAGGCTGTCCGCGATCTGAACCTGCGGGAACTTGTCGGCAAAAGCCTGGCTTCTCGCCGGCTCCGGATCGTAAACCCATTTCAGCGTCGCCCCGGCTTCGATCAGCCCGTTGCACATGCCATAAATATGCCCGTGGTCCAGGGCCGCCGCCGCAAACACAAACTCTCCCGGTTCAACAACATGGTTCGGCTTGCCTTCCGGCGCGTAGTTCATTCCGTCTTTATTTTGTGCGGTCATGAAGGTCACATCCTTTCGCGCATGAGCTGGGCGAATTCCTTCAGCAGCTCACGCGACGTGTATTGTTCGCTGAAATCCTCGATGCCCAAGTAGCCGTCATAGCCGACGGATTTCAGGTCATTGAGCAGTGAGGTGAAATCTACGATGCCTTCGCGCATCGGCGCCCATTTCGAACGCCATTTGACCGTTCCGTCTTCACGCGTTCCTTCGCGGATCCACTCGGCGTTTTTGATGTGGACGTGGGCGAGGTAGGGACCGAGAAGCTGAAGGCCCATCCGGGAATGCTCGAAGCCTTCGTGGATCATGTTGCCCGGATCGTACAGGACGCCGATATGGTCCGGGCTGCAGTGGCTGACCAGGCGGTGGGCGAGACCGGCGCTCGGCGCGATCGTGCCGTGATGGGTTTCGATGATGCCTTTGACGCCGTATTGCTTGGCCATTTGCTCCGCTTCTTTTAAATAACGGACCGTCTTGTCGTACAGCTCGTTATAGTCGGCGGATGCGTTGTAGCCGGCTACGCCGAGGCGGATCATTTTCGCCCCAAGCTGCTGGGCCGTCCGGAATACATGCTCCGTATCCTTCAGATCCAGATGGTTCAGATAGGGAGTGATGCTGACGACCTCAAGTCCCTGCGCAAGGGCCAGGTCTTTGAATTTCTGCATTTGGTCCGCGGGAAGGGAGGGGTCGATCGAGCACAAATTGTTGCTCCAGAACGACGGCTTCTCGCCTGCAGCGCTTGCGGGAACTTCCTTGAAGCGCCATTCCACGCCGTCCAGTCCGGCTTCCTTGGCGGCCAGTACAAGCTCTTCAGGGGTCAGATCCGGGGTGACGACGGTAAATACCGATAGTTTCATAGGGCGATTCTCCTCTTATTGAAAATGGGCTGTCTATCAGTGAGTTCCGGATACGTCCAGCACCTTACCGCCGGCGGTTTCCTTGCGGAACGTCGAGTTTTTGATCTTCTCCTGCAGCTTGTCGTAGAACAGATCCTCGTCGAGCGGAAGGTCCACCCAATCGTCTGTCCAGGCCGACAGATGCATCGCGTTCGAGATCGTCAGGCCGCGGATGCCTTCTTCGCCAGGGGCGATCAGCTTCTCGCCGTGCAGCAGGGCATTGGTGAAGTTCTGTAAAATCCCGTTATGCTGAGGACCATGTCCCCCGTGCACCGGAATGTCGCACTTCCAGCATTCCGGCTGGCCGAATCCGCCTGTATATTCCGCGTTGAACTGCGGCTCAGGCACGCGCAGGCGCCAGAAGGTGATCTTGTCGTCTTCGACGACGATTTTGCCGTTATCTCCGGAGAGCTCGAACCGGTTCGTTCCGGGTGCCTCGCCTACAGTGGTCACGAATACGCCGGTAGCTCCGTTTTCATATTCGACATAAGCGGTGACGTCATCTTCGACTTCGATATTGCGGTATTTACCAAAGTGGCAGAAAGCACGCACGCGCTTCGGCATCAGGCCGGTCGTCCACTGCCACAGGTCCAGCTGGTGCGGATCCTGGTTCAGCAGCACGCCGCCGCCTTCGCCGGCCCAGGTGGCCCGCCATCCGCCGGAATTATAGTAGCTCTGCGAGCGGTACCAGTTGGTAATGATCCAGTTGGTCCGCTTGATATTCCCCAATTCTCCGGACTGCACCAGATCGCGCAGCTTCGTATACAGCGGGGAGGTCCGCTGGTTGTACATAATGCCGAACAGCTTGCCCGATTGGGAAGCGGCCTCGTTCATTTCACGAACCGCCTTGGTGTAGACTCCGGCCGGTTTCTCGACGATGACGTGGTAACCGTTCTCAAAAGCCTGGATCGCCAGCACCGGATGATCATAATGCGGAACAGCGATCAGGACGGCATCCATCGCTTGCGAAGCGAAGAACGCCTCCGGTGTGTCGAACTTTTGCACCGATTCCGGCAGATGGGCCTGTGCCCACTCCAGACGGGCGGGGCTTGTATCGCAAATCGCCGTCAGCTGTGCCCCCTTGATTTTATCCACCAAATTCAGTGCATGACTGCTTCCCATATTCCCGATGCCGATAATGCCGTATCGTACTTGCTCCATCTAAATGATCCCGCCTTCCCATGGATTATGAACAAAGTTTGCAGGCATGTAAGCCATTACATCTCCCTCAAGCTTAGCCCGAATGGCATGGGAAGCAAATGGCTAAGATTAAGAGGGTTTTGCACAAAATTAAGGTGTTTTCGTAAAATGGAGATGATACAATGGCATTACATTAGACGACTATTTTCTATATAAGGAGGGTCATTTATGGCACAGGCCATGCAGCTCGGCGCACGGCTGCCGGAAGGGCTTCGGGTACATATCAGTCACGTCCAGCTCAAAAGCGGCTTTCCCGACTGGAACCGGGCCGAAGTCGCCCCGAGCTTCCACCGGCTCTATTACATCACCGAGGGCGAAGGATCGGTCGTCATCAACGGCGTGACCTATTACCCCAAGCCGAACCAGCTGATGATTATGCCTGCTGGGACGAGCCAGACGACCTACACGTCCAAGGAAAATCCATACACGCGGTATTTCTGCCATTTTGACGCCCAGGTGGGGGAGTGGCCTTTGTTCCATGCAGACAGCAAGCTGTATATCAGCGATGTCGGCGACCCGGAGTTTATTCGAAGTACTTTTAACGATATGATCGGTCAATTTCAGGCGGGAGGTCCTTTCGCGGCCCTGCGCATGCAGGCGGGTCTGCTGCACATGCTGGCCTGCTGCCTGGAGGAGGGGGGATACACCGACTATTGGATCGATTTCATGCACCATACGGAAGGGAACAAGCTGGGCGGCGTGCTGCAGTACATTCATGACCATCTTCATGAACCGATGGAGATCGAAAAGCTGGCCGAGATCGTCCATCTGCATCCAAACTACTTTATCCCTTATTTTAAAAAAGCGATGGGCTGCACACCGATGCATTACGTCCAGCGCAAGCGTATGGAGGAAGCCAGACGCCTGCTTTCATTTACGAACGCGCCCGTAGCGGACATTGCCGATCAGCTCGGAATGCAGCTGTCGCACTTTTCCCGGCAGTTCAAGGGGCATACCGGTATGTCACCGACGGAGTATCGGGCGTGCACGCGGTAAGAATTATCCGATAGCAAGGAAAACCCGCCTGCGCCTGCAGACGGGTTATTTTTTGCTCCGGTATACGCGCTCCGGCCGTCCTACGACTCCATAGGACAGGTCGGCATAGACAATGCCGAACCCGACGAGATGCTCCAGATATCTCCGGCTGGTCGAGCGGCTGATGCCGATCCGTTTGGCCACTTGATGGGCGGTTAGCCCGTCGTTCACCGTCGAAATGGTTTGAACGACCTTTTCAAGCGTCAATTTATCGATGCCTTTGGGCAGGAAAACGTCGGCCGTATTCACAGGGAGCGGCTCCGCTTTGACGGGACCTGCTAGCAGGCGGTCCACATCGCTCTGGCCAATGCTCCCAGCCGTATCCAGCCGGGATAACTCCCGTTGAAATGCGGCATAATGCAGCAGCGTTTCCTTCAGCCTGTCGAAGATGAGCGGCTTCATGAGGTAATCGAACGCACCGCTGCGGATGGCTTCCCGGATCGGTTCGATTTCCCGGGCGGCGGTAATCATGATGACATCCGTGCTGCGGTAGTGCTGGCGGATGAACAGCAGCAGATCCAAGCCGCTGGCTTGATGCAGGTAGATATCGAGAAGCACCAATTGGGGCTCCAGGATTTCCAGCTGCGATTTTGCCTGCATTTCATCCGTGGCGATGCCGACGACTTTAAATCCCGGCACTTGTTCTACGAATCGCCTGTTTATCTCCGCGATTTTGGTGTCATCCTCTACGATTAACACCTCAATCATTGGGTTTGGTTCGGACATTTCCATGAGGATGCTCCTTTCTGAATAGATCGGGTTGTTTGGGGATCGCCACCGTAAAGACCGTACCGCCGCCCGCCGTATTCCGATGGAACGTAATGTAACCGCTTAACTTATTGACCGCATGAACGACAAGGGCAAGCCCGATTCCGCGGTGTTCCCCCGGTTTGGTAGAGAAGCCCTTTTCATAGATCGTATCTCCGATATCTTCCGGAATGCCGATTCCGTTATCCTCGCATTCGATGATCAGGTCCTCACCCAAATCTGTCAGGAACAGCGTGACTTCGCCTTTGGATTCCGAAAAGGCTTGCCGCGCAAGAACGGCTTCCATCGCGTTGTCGATCAAATTTCCGATAATGGTCACGAGCAGGCTGCGGTCCATATGGTCCGGGATGTCAGCGAACGTGCTCTCCGGATCAATCTCAAAGGAAAGCTTCAGCTCTTGGGCGTGATTGTATTTGCCGATCAGCAGCCCGCCGATGACCGGGTCCGGGATTTCCCTCATCACAAACTGAATCAAATGCTGGTGGACGTTCACTTCGCGGTTGATCAGGTCAACCGCTTCCTGGTAAGACTCCAGCTGGATCAGACCGGATATGACATAGAGCTTGTTGGAGTATTCGTGCGTCTGCGCCCGGAGCGACTCCGCAAAACGCTTGACCTGGGACAACTCTTCGGCCAGCCGGTACAATTCCGGCTTGCTGCGGAAGCTGGAGACCGCCCCGGTTAATTGATTGTTCATATCCATGATAGGAAGCCTGTTCACGATCACTTCATGGTCGCCGATCAGCATCTCCCGGTCGAACTCGGCTTCGCCGCTCCGGACTACCTCGAGCAGCCGCGTGTTCGGAAGGACGTCCTCAATATGTTTTCCCATGATCGCTTCATTCTCCGACAGATTCATCAGCTGAAGAGCGAAACGGTTAGCCATCGTAATGAAGCCGTCCCGGTTAATGGCGATAATTCCTTCGCGGATCGATTCCAGGACCGCCTTTTTCTCTATATACAGCGCCCCGATTTCCTTGGGCTCAAGTCCATGAATGGAACGCCTGACGCTGCGTGCGATCAGTACGGCTCCGCTTGCCCCGACAGCCAGACCGATCAAGGAGACCAGCAATATTTCATTTTGGTACACGTCGTTTATCCGGTCAATGTTGTCGGTCAGAAAACCGACAGACACGATGCCGATCACCGTCCCGTCATCCGCAATAACAGGAGCCTTCCCGCGAACGGAAGGCCCCATGGAACCGGTGGCCTTGGATACGATCGAATGCCCCGCAAGTACCGGACCGTTGTCGCCGCCGACCATCGATTTGCCGATGCGGTCCGGCAGGGGATGCGAATACCGGATGCCTTCGCGGTTCCCTACAACAATATACTGGGCGCCGGTTTTGATCCGGACGCTTTCCGAAATAGGCTGGATTACGGCCGAAGGATCCGGCTCAGTAAAGGCTTTTCTAATCTCCGGCATGATCGCTAGAGTTTCAGCTACTTTTAGGGCGCGCTGACCGATCTGATCCTCGAAAATGTTTGTGATCACGACATAAAAAATACCGCTCAAGCTGAGGATGATAAAGGCAATCAGGGAACAGATGATCCAAATCAGTTTTGTCTGCAGCCGCATGTTGTACCGTGCGCCCCTCCGTTTTTTGCTTTTATTGTAGCATAAAGGCCTTGAAAGGGCTTTCATTTTATCGTGAACAAAATGAACAAAATGCCCATAATCGTGTTTTTAGATCTTATGTGCTTAACATTTGCTAAAGCTGCCGCGGGTGATATGCTGAGAACCACAAAAAGAAAGCGCATACATTGCGATGACACCAAGTTGATAAGGGTGTAGATGAACTTTTCGAAAGGGGTATCCAGATGAATAAAAAAATGATGAGCAAAACCTGGAAAGTGATACCTGCGGCCATTCTGGCGCTTAGTTTGGCGGCTTGTGCCAACGGGGGAGCAGCAAAAGAGGGCACTTCAGCCAAAAAATCCAATTATCCCGACAAAGCGTTAACACTCGTGGCCCCATCGGGTGCGGGCGGGGGATGGGATATGACGGCCCGTACCATTGCGAAAGTATTGACCGAGACAAAGGCTGTCAGCAAAGCTATTACGGTTGAAAATAAACCGGGCGGAGGCGGCGCCGTGTTTATGGCCGAGTACGCGACCAAGGACAAGAAGGATGACTACAAATTGTTTGTCAACTCTCCGCCGATCCTGATCAACAATTTAAAAAAGGAGGGCAATTCGCCATATGGATATCAGGATACGACGCCGCTGGCTCAGCTGACGAAGGACTATGGCGCCATTGCCGTAGCGGTTGACTCGAAATACAACGATCTGAAGTCGCTGCTCGATGATTTGAAAGCCGATCCGACCAAGTTCACGATCGCCGGCGGATCGGCTCCCGGCTCTATGGATCATCTCGTATCCATTCTGCCGGCATTCAAGTACGGGATTGACCCCAAGAGCGTCAAGTACGTTTCTTACGACGGGGGCGGCGAAGCCATTACCGCACTGCTTGGCGGCAACGCCGATGTACTGGGTACGGATGCCTCGTCGCTTGACCAGTATTTAAAGGCCGGAAAAATCAAAGTGCTCGGCGTGGCCGCACCTGAACGTCTGGGAGGAAGCTTAAAAGACGTGCCGACGATGAAGGAGCAGGGAATTGACGCGGAATTCCTCATTTGGCGGGGGATATTCGGACCCAAGGAAATGAGCGATGAAGCGAAGAGCTATTGGGATCAGGCCATCCAAAAAATGACCGAGACGAAAGAGTGGGCGACCGAGATGACGGCGAACAACTGGGAAAGCGATTATAAGAACAGCGACGATTTCAAGGCTTTCCTGGCTCAACAAAATGATCAGCTGAAAGAAATGCTGACGGCACTCGGCATGCAGAAGTAACGGCTTAGGCCATGCAGGGGCAGGGAAAGGGATGGGGACTTCCTTTACTTCCTTTTTCCCTGCCTGAAGAGGAGGCGTGAAGACTATGAATCATTCATTTGACCGCTATGCCGGCATCGTATTTTGTGCGATCGGCATCGCTTTTGTCATCGGAAGCACCAGCATATCGACAAGCGCCTATGGCAGCAACGTCGGCGCGAACATCTTTCCGATGTTTCTCGGCGCATTTCTTTCGCTGATGAGCATCAGGCTGATATATGAAACCTTCCGCAGGCAGCAGAAGCAGCAAAATCGGGAAAAGCTCGATTACAAGCGTTTCGGTATTATTTTTACGGCCGCCGTGCTGTACGCCCTTTTCCTGGAGGATATCGGATTCGTTATTTCAACGTTCCTGTTCCTGATGATCGGCTTTCAAACGATGCAGCGGGGCCGGATCTGGATATCGGCCGTGATCTCCGCTTGCTTTTCTTACGGTGTGTATTATCTGTATGTCAACGTGCTGGATGGTACCCTGCCCGGTTTTCCATCTTGGTTAGTCTTATTCTAGGGGGTTAAACAATGAGCACCGTTGAATATTTGCTGCATGGGCTTGGGACGGCAATGCAGTGGCATAATCTGGTCTTTGTATTTTTTGGCGTCTTGATCGGCACCGTCGTTGGCGTGCTGCCAGGCATCGGTCCGATGAGCGGCGTGGCGCTGCTGATTCCGATTACCGCAACCATGACATCGGGCCTGAGTCCGGAAGAAGCGGCTACAAGTTCCATTATTCTGCTGGCTGGCGTATATTACGGCGCCATGTACGGCGGGTCCACGACATCCATTCTGCTCAATACGCCGGGCGAGTCCTCGTCTGTCGTCACGACTCTGGATGGATATCAAATGGCGAAGCAGGGACGGGCGGGTGCGGCGCTCGCGATATCGGCCATCGGTTCGTTTGCCGCAGGCATTATCTCTTTGGTTGGACTCATCTTCCTGGCCCGCCCATTATCGGCTGTTGCGATCAAATTTGGTCCCGCCGAATACTTTTCGCTGATGGTGCTCGGACTCCTTGCGATCAGCGGCCTGGCCGGCAAATCGATGGTCAAGGCGCTGATGATGACGGCACTCGGCCTGCTTCTGGCGACGATCGGGATCGACAGCGTATCCGGCGTAGAGCGGTTTACCTTCGGGATTCCGGAGCTTTATCAGGGGCTGGAATTTTTGACGATCGCAGTCGGCATGTTCGCGGTGGGTGAAGTGTTCAAAACCATTTTGGAACGGGACCATAACGACGGAGAAATCGCAAAAATCAACCGCATTCTGCCAACGAAGCAGGATATGAAGGATAGCGCCGCACCGATCGCGCGCGGTTCTATTCTTGGCTTCTTTATCGGTCTGCTGCCAGGAGCAGGAGCCATTCTCGCGTCCTTTTTTGCATATATTGTAGAAAAAAAGATCAGCAAGCATCCCGAGAAATTCGGGAAAGGCGCCATCGAAGGCGTAGCGTCGCCCGAATCGGCCAATAATGCGGCTTCCGGCGGGGCCATGATTCCACTGCTCAGTCTTGGGATTCCGTCTTCCGGTACGACGGCCATTTTGATGGGTGCCTTCATTATGTACAATGTGCAGCCGGGCCCATTGCTGTTTCAGGATCATCCCCAGCTGGCCTGGGGCGTTATAGCCAGTATGTTTGTCGGCAACCTGATGCTGCTGATTCTCAACATGCCGCTCGTCAAGCTGTTCGCCAAGGTAATCGAGACGCCTGCCAAGTATTTGATCCCTTTAATTATTGTCTTTTCGGTCTTCGGAGTGTACGCCGTTCAGTATTCGACGTTCGATCTTCTCTTAATTATGGGCTGCGGCGTGGTCGGTTATGTATTGTCCAAAAACGACTTTCCGCTCGCTCCCCTCGTCCTGGGACTTATTCTTGGACCCATGATGGAAAATAACATGCGGCGCGCACTGACGATTTCCAACGGTGATTTTATGATCTTCCTCCAGAAGCCGGTCTCCCTTGTGTTTCTGATCATTGGACTGCTGTGGATTACGATTCCGTTAATCCTGAAGCTGAAAGGCAGGAGAGTTCTTGTTAATGAGGAAGGCTAGGAAAGGAAACGGCACTTATGGATATGGAGTGGTTACTTCTAGGTCTATTAAAAATTATCGTCATTAATATTGTGCTGAGCGGCGATAACGCTGTCGTTATCGCTCTCGCCTGCAAAAACCTGCCGCCCGAACAGAGAAAGAAAGCGGTCTTCTTCGGCAGCTTCGGTGCGATTGTGCTTCGCTTCGTACTGACCATTGCCGCCGTTTGGCTGCTGCAGATACCTTTTGTTCAATTGGCAGGAGGCATCCTGTTGCTCTGGATTGCGCTTAAACTCATGCAGGGTGAAGCCGAAGGGGGAAAGCTTGAAGCAAGCACCCGCCTCGCAAAAGCCATTAAAACGATTATGATCGCCGACTTGGTGATGAGCCTTGATAATGTAGTGGCTGTGGCTGGAGCGGCGTCAGGAAATTATCTCTTAATTGCCCTTGGACTTGCCGTCAGCATTCCGTTGATTATTTGGGGCAGCAGACTGCTGATGACTCTAATGAGCCGTTTTCCGGTTATCGTTATTGTTGGCGTTGCTCTTCTCGGGTACACGTCGGGTGAAATGATTCTAAAAGAGAAGAGGCTGGCCAATATCACGGATGCCTTGCCTCATGCGTTTCACACGGTTATTCCACTGGTACTCGCCGTTGGGATTGTCCTGGGAGGCAGACTGCTGCAGCATTACCGTCAG
The DNA here is from genome assembly GCF_040545415.1 of Paenibacillus favisporus. Lineage (NCBI taxonomy): Bacteria > Bacillati > Bacillota > Bacilli > Caryophanales > Paenibacillaceae > Paenibacillus > Paenibacillus favisporus. The sequence continues at coordinate 530,935 of NZ_JBEPLV010000006.1, forward strand.
ATGCATGAATCCCGGACCGATGCAGGTGCAAGTACCCCACAAAGATAAAGAACGGAGGTCAACACATGGGTGGTTTGGAGACCAAGGCGATTGTGGATATAAATCAGACGGCTAACCGGTTTACATCCAGCATCGTGCTTAAGGCCGGTGGCCGGGCGATCGATGCCAAGAGCATCCTCGGGTTGAGCTTTTCGCTGTTGAGCCGGGAACAGTATCAGCTTGAAATTTACGGTCCTGACGAAGCGGCGGCCACAACAGCGATGAAAGAGGCGTTTGCCAGGCACGGCCTTAGGGTCGAAATTTGACGGAGGAGAGTGGAAGGCATGGCTGTGCCTAAATCAGGGAGCACGAATATCATCGTCCGGGTGGAAATGGACAAGGCCTCGGCAGCGTTTGGAAGAATTGCCATGGCTATCGGCGATTCAGGAGGAGATATTGTAGCTATTGATGTCAGCGGTACCGGTAAAGTAACGACGATCCGGGACCTGACGGTTAACATTACGGACACGGGGGCGAAGGATTTAATTGTCCAGGTGCTGAATAAGCTGCCCGGCGTGAAGGTTTTGCAGGTTTCCGACCAGACCTTCCTGATGCATCTGGGAGGCAAAATCGAAGTGACGCCGAAAATGGCCATCAAATCCCGGGATGATCTGTCCCGTGTCTATACACCCGGCGTTGCCAGCGTATGTATGGCGATTCATGAGGACCCGTCCCGTGCCCATACCCTTACCATCAAACGCAACACGGTTGCGGTGGTGTCGGACGGGAGCGCCGTGCTTGGACTCGGGAATATCGGCCCACTCGCCGCCATGCCCGTGATGGAGGGAAAAGCGATGCTGTTCAAGCAGCTCGCGGGGGTGGATGCCTTTCCCATCTGTCTGGACTCGCAGGATACGGAGGAAATCATCGCGACGATCAAACGGATTGCTCCCGCGTTTGGAGGCATCAATTTGGAGGACATTTCGTCTCCGCGCTGCTTTGAAATCGAGAGGCGGCTGATCGAGGAGCTGGACATCCCCGTGTTTCACGACGACCAGCATGGGACGGCTGTCGTGCTGCTGGCGGGCCTTTATAATGCAGTGAAATTGGTCGGAAAGAGACTTGAGGATTGCAAAATCGTCCTTTGCGGCATCGGCGCTGCCGGCATCGCCTGTACCAAGATCCTTCAAGCTGCCGGCGTTACGCGGATCGTGGGGGTGGATCGGGAGGGTGCTATCGTTCGAGGGAACGAGTATACACATGACGCCTGGCGTTGGTACGCCGAGCATACGAATCCGGACAAAGAGTCGGGAACCTTATCGGACGTGATTGTGGATGCTGACATTTTTATCGGTGTGTCGGGTCCCGGAGTTTTAAGTCGTGGGGATATCGGCAAAATGGCTCCCGATCCGATCGTCTTCGCGATGGCCAACCCAACCCCGGAGATTGCGCCGGAGGAAGCCGAAGGGATCGTCCGGGTGATCGCTACCGGAAGATCAGATTATCCGAACCAAATAAACAACGTCCTTTGTTTTCCGGGATTGTTCCGCGGCGTGCTCGATTGCCGGGCCTCCAGGGTGACGGAGGAGATGAAGATTGCTGCCGCCAAGGCCATTGCTTCCGTTGTCGGGGAGGATGAGCTGAACGAGCAATATATTATCCCTAGTGTCTTTAACCCCCATGTAGCAGAAAAGGTAAAAGAAGCCGTGGTTCAGGCAGCCTATGCTTCAGGTGTAGCTAGAAGAAGGGAGCGCGGTTTCTAAGCGATTATCGATTCCCAGCTTATATGTATTGCGCGGCCGCGAGTGATCGCGGCTGATTGTATAGTAGGGTACATGATGGAGTCGAAATTCCCAAAGAACGAATTCCTAACTTCATATATTATTTAGCTGGCAGGGAGGGGACAGCAGAACATTATAGTTACAAACTCAATTTGAGTTCCGTGTTATAAGGCGACTTATAAGGCGCAACGAAATGGAATATTTTTCAACTTGTTAAAAAAGTACTGACGTGGTACATTATAAATCCGGCCGCTGATAAGGCGCCGGCAAGCAAAAAAGAAAATTAAAAAAAACTTGCAATTAAGAAGTGAACATGATATATTATAAGAGTTGCTGCTGAAACACTGAGTGGTAACGAAACGAAGTTTTGATCTTTGAAAACTGAACAACGAGTGAGTATAAACGCGATGGTCTTATGACCGGAGCGATTGAGATTAAATCAATCTCGTCAGATTC
>NZ_JBEPLV010000007.1:0-475907 GCF_040545415.1 Paenibacillus favisporus
ACAACGCTTGCCCCCTACGTATTACCGCGGCTGCTGGCACGTAGTTAGCCGGGGCTTTCTTCTCAGGTACCGTCACTCCGATAGCAGTTACTCTACCGGACGTTCTTCCCTGGCAACAGAGCTTTACGATCCGAAAACCTTCATCACTCACGCGGCGTTGCTCCGTCAGGCTTTCGCCCATTGCGGAAGATTCCCTACTGCTGCCTCCCGTAGGAGTCTGGGCCGTGTCTCAGTCCCAGTGTGGCCGTTCACCCTCTCAGGTCGGCTACGCATCGTCGCCTTGGTGAGCCGTTACCTCACCAACTAGCTAATGCGCCGCAGGCCCATCCGCAAGTGACAGATTGCTCCGTCTTTCATCATCCCCTCAGGAGAGGAAATGAGATATCCGGTATTAGCTCACGTTTCCGTGGGTTATCCCGGTCTTGCAGGCAGGTTGCCTACGTGTTACTCACCCGTCCGCCGCTAACTATCAGGAGAGCAAGCTCTCCATCAAGTCCGCTCGACTTGCATGTATTAGGCACGCCGCCAGCGTTCGTCCTGAGCCAGGATCAAACTCTCCAAGAAAGTTGGAAGAATCTGCTCACCCGAAGGGAGTAGCTTTCCAACGAAAGTTTGTAGCTCATTTTGAATCTGACGAGATTGATTTAATCTCAATCGCTCCGGTCATACGACCATCGCGTTTATACTCACTCGTTGTTCAGTTTTCAAAGATCAAACTTCGTTTCGTTACCGCTCAGCGTTTCAGCAGCAACTCTTATAATATATCACATATTCGATAGATTTGCAAGACTTTTTTTGAAGAAGTTTTTTCTATCAAATCTCATTTTCCCCGACCTGCTAACTCGTTAACTCGGCCGGACTTATAATTTATCACAGTTCTCACCACTGCCGCAACACACAAAATATTCCATCAAATATTCATACTATTCTTATACCCACAACAAAATAAATTCTAGCATATTTCAAGCATCTTTTTCATATATTCATACTAGTTCTTTTATGAAAGTTAATACTGCATTCATAGAGTTCAAACCGCCATTAAGCGGAAATGCTCTTGCTGAAGAATGGTTACAATGACACGAACCTTGAACTCAATTAAAAGCAGGCATTCCGGCGTTCACCTCGAAATGCCTGCTTCTGCTCAAATTGACCTGCTATCATCCATTAATCCATGGGTTTTTACGCGGTCTGTCAGCAGCTGTGCTTTTTCTTTCCTTTTTAGCGGCGGGAGCTTTCGATTTATTTACCTTTGCTTTATCCTTCGGGTCGCTGATCTTTTTGGATGCAGTCTCATCAGCCGCAGGCTCAGACTCCTCTACCTCGGATGTCTCATGGACCGCCGCCTCATTGATGGTAGCTGTCGCTTGGGCCACCTCTTCCCCAATCGGGGCTGGGTAGGCAGGCGCCGGGTTACGGTCCCAGTACGCCGCGTTCTCGGCGGCCCCTACAAAAGGGGCGTTGGGCCCTGCCTGCTCATAGGCTCCCAGCGTCGAGGGATACCCCATTCCATAAGGTGACGGGTAACACCAATCATATGGAGTGGGATAAGCATGATGCGGATAGGCGTATGCTGGATCCACTTCCGGGTAATGAGTCATCGGTGCGTAATTCGGATAAGCTTCCGCTGGAGATACCATCGGCATTTGATTCGGATAGGCGGCTGCCGGGGACACCATCGGCATTTGGTTTGGATAAGCCGCTGCCGGAGATACCATCGGCATTTGATTTGGATAAGCTTCCGCCGGAGATACCATTGGCATTTGATTCGGATAAGCTTCGGCCGGGGATACCATTGGCATTTGATTCGGATAGGCTGCTTCCGGACTTACTTGAGTATTCGGAAACATGGCATTCGCGTTTGGATATGCTGCTATCGGCTCACTATAAGGATGAGCGTAGAATGGATCCACTCCCGAATACGGGGATACCGCTCCTTGGCACCCACATGGACTATACGGCGCAATTCCAGCGTGTACCGGATGATAAAACGCCGGCTCTACACTGTGCGGAAACGCCTCATTCGGCTGGTAATGGGCCGGCCCCACATGGATGGGCTCATAAACGACCGGATGCTCGTGATTTTCCCAATGCGGCGCATAGGCAGGGGACACACCTGTCGGATAAGCGTTGGGGCCCGGTTCATACTCGGTACCCTGAACGATTCCCGGATAATAAGGTGTTTTCTGCATGTTTTCTTGCATGGCGTGCTGCAGGTTTGCGTTCTCGGCATTCGGCATGTCGTGATAGGAAGCCACTTCGTGCACGGGACCCGGGTACTGAATAAAGAGGTTATGCGTAACTTCGCTGTAAATGGTCTCTTTGCTGTAGGTCGGCTTTTTCCCGGCTGCCGGCATCACGTTCGGTTGATTTTCCACCGCAGGCATGATATTGGGTTTGTTCTCCATGATAGGCATCACATTGGGCTTGTTTTCGGCAGCAGGCATGACGTTAGGTTGGTTTTCCGCTATGGGCATCACGTTTGGAAAGGTGTAATTCGGCGAGGTCATTTCCGGCATTTCCTGGTTCATCGACAGGTTGGGGAGCGGGGGTGGAGACGGTATGTTCGGCAGCTCGGGAAGCTGCTGCGGCAGCACCTGGGCATTGTTTTCTTCCTTATTTTCTTCCATAGGCGCTGTAAGCTCTTCTTTATTCGGTTTTTCCGCCTCTTCCGGCTCCACATTCTCCTCAATCGGTGCCGTCAGTTCTTCTTTGGGACCGGTATATGTTTTGTTGCCGGGGATCGTTTTGGCATTCGCATTCCCGTCTACACTCTCGGCTGTGACGCCACCGACTTTAGGAATGTTGACCACTTCCCCCACAAGGAGCGCGTTCGGATTTTTGAGCTGCGGGTTGGCGTCGATCATATCCTTGAGCGTCACACCCCAGGCTTTGGACAATTTCCAAAGGCTGTCTCCCTGCTTGACGACATGCTTATGGATGATTTGATCGTTGTTTGGAACCTGTATCGGTTCCGCAGGGATTTTGACTTTCTGTCCGACCGTCAGCTGGTTTGGATCGGAGATTTGCGGGTTGGCGTCGATAATTTTTTGCAAAGGAACACCGTATTTTTTCGAAAGCTCATATAATGTGTCGCCACTTTTAACCATGTGTATTTTCACGCGGCAAATACCTCCTAAACTTCTTGTAGGCGTGGGTTCGCCTCCATTCGTTACTACATCTTATGCAGGGGATAGGCGGATGACATCCCTTTAGACAAAAAAATCCTTCCACGAAGAAGATCGTGAAAGGATTGTAGAGAAAAACAGGTCATAAAAAGGCTGTCGGAATCAGGATTCCCAAACTTTGTAGCCGTCCTGCGTAACGATTTTCCGGAATTCTTCAAGAAGCTTCAAAGTGACCGGCCCAGCCTGTCCCTGTCCGATAACGCGTCCGTCGATTTCGCGGGCGGCGATGACTTCGGCAGCGGTTCCGGTAAAGAATACTTCGTCGGCAATGTACACGTCGTGCATGCTGAACGGTTCTTCCTTCAGCTTGTAGCCCAGCTTCTCACAGAGCTCGATAATCGCCATGCGCGTAATGCCTTCCAGCGCTCCAAGGTAGCAAGGAGGAGTGTAGACGACACCGTTTTTAACGAGGAAAATGTTGTCGCCCGAGCCTTCGGTCACATATCCCTGCGCGTTCAGCATGATCGCCTCGTCTGCTTCCGCGAAATTCGACTGGATTTTGACCAAAATGTTGTTCAGGTAGTTCAGGGACTTAATCTTCGGATTCAGTGCATCAGGCAGGTTGCGGCGCTGCGATACCGATACCGCTCTCAGTCCGTTCAAATAGGCTTCCTCCGAATAAATCGCCAGCTGCTCCACAATAATAAGAACGGTTGGCTTCGGGCAGCGTCTCGGATCCAGGCCCAGGTTCCCCACACCGCGCGATACGATCAAACGGATATACCCGTTGCGCATATCATTCCGGCGAATCGTTTCCGCCATGGCGTCGCGCATTTCCTCGAGGGACAGCGGGATGACCAAATCGATCGATTTGGCGGAATCATACAGGCGGTCCAAGTGCTCTTTGCATTTGAAAATGTTGCCCTCATAGATTCGGATTCCTTCAAAAATGCCGTCCCCATACAGGAAGCCGTGATCAAACACCGAAACTTTCGCGTTTTCTTTCGTTACAAATTCTCCATCTAAGTAAATCCACTGTTCTGACATCTGTTACCGCACCTCCGAATTTTGTTCCTGATCCTGATAAGTAAAGCTCGGGTAAGATCCCAGCACGCGTACCTGGCAGCCCAGCGCTTCGATCTCGCCGAAGGCCGCCGTCAGCAGCACCGAGTCCACGGATTCGAGCACATCGATATAAAAGTAATAGCTTCCCAGCTTTTTCTTGGTTGGTCTGGATTCAATCCGCGACAAATTCAAACGCCTCCAAGCAAAGGCTGCAAGCACCTGATGCAGCGCTCCCGCAAAATCCTCGGGCAGCGTCACCAGCACGCTCGTTTTTTGCTGTTCAACCGGCCGGTTGAGCGGCGGAAGTTCCTCATGGCCGATCAGTACGAACCGGGTAAAATTGTTGTCATGATCGGTAATGCGTTTGGCCAGCACGTCGAGCCCGTGAGTAGCCGCTCCGAGTGTTGTGCCGATGGCGGCCCAGCCTTTGCCCGGATTGGCTTTGACGATGCCTACGGCTTCGGTTGTGCTGCCTGCGTTGATCAGCTCGGCCTGCGGAGCATGCTGGCGGATAAACTGCTGGCACTGGGCCGTGGCTACAGGATGAGACAAAATTTTCTCAATCCGGCTGTAATCGATCTCCCCTGCCTCGGACATAAACTCCTGGCGGTCACCGATCAAATTCTGGATCGACGGATAGACCCACTCCACCCGCATCGGAATGTCGACTTCATTCACCAACCAGTCCATATGCAGGCTTACCGAGCCTTCAATCGTGTTCTCGATCGGGATGACGCTATAATCGGTTTTTCCCTGAGCCGTCGACAAAAATACATCGGAAATCAGCTTATGATAGACCAGCTCCACCGGCTCATCCCCGAGCAAATACGCGACGGCCTCGTGCGACACCGACCCTTCCGGCAATAATGCAATTCGTTTCATGCGCTTACTTCCCCTTTACCATATCCATAAATGAACGGGACGGCATCCCGGAAATCTCAACGACTCCTTCCACGTCGGGAAGCAGCCATTTGGCGGATGCGTTGATGCCCTCAGCCCTCATCGTATTCAGGAGGAAGGCTTCCAGTTCGTTCTTTCTGGATTGTTGGCGGTCCACCAAAGCGAGCAGCGTAGGACCCGCACCGCTCAGCGCCACGCCAAGCGCGCCGTGATTCCCCGCTTCCTCCAAAATCCGGGTCATGCCCGGAATGAGGGGAGCCCGGTACGGCTGATGCAGACGGTCCGACATCGCATTGCCGATGAGGTCCATCCGGCCGCTGGCCAGCGCTCCGACCAAAAAGGAGGCCCGACTTACATTATACACCGCATCCTTACGGCTGATGTAATCTGGCAAAACTTTCCTGGCTTCCGAAGTCTGCAGCTCAAAATCCGGGACGACGACCAGCACTTCCAGATCTTCAGGCGGATCGAAGCGGATGCATTCGGCATGAACACCGTCCCAAATCGCCGTAATGATGCCGCCATATAAAGAAGCCCCGACATTATCGGGATGGTCCTCAATCCCTGTGGCCATATCAAACAACTCCGCTTTGCTCAGCGGTGACCCGATGAGTGCGTTGGCCGCAGCCAATGCCCCGACAATCGCCGTGGCGCTGCTTCCCAGCCCACGGGTCAAGGGGATGTCGGAATACATGGATATTTCGAGCTCGGGCACTTGAACTCCCGCACGCTCGAACACCTGCTGCGCAACTTGATACAATAGATTACTTTTATCCCGGGGAATTCCCTGCATTTCGTCTCCGTATAAATGAAATACGGTCTGCTCCGCTTCCTTCATCTCGATCCAGGCATACAGCGACAAGGCCATGCCCAGCGTGTCAAAGCCCGGCCCGAGATTCGCGGTACTGGCAGGAATTTTCACCCGTACCCCGTCAGGCTGAATCATACCCGCTCCTCTTCCAGCTTCGCGATCGCCTCCATAACGGCTTCCTCCGTATCCGGAACGACGATAGGCTCAGCGTTGACCGTTTTCAGCGCTACGTTCGGGTCCTTCAGTCCGTTCCCGGTCAGGACGCAGACAACCGTCTCTCCACCTTTGAAAAATCCTTCGCGCTTCAGCTTGTACACCCCTGCTACCGATGCGGCGGAAGCCGGCTCGGCAAAGACGCCTTCACGTGCGGCAATGGTGCGGTATGCGCTCAGAATCTCATCGTCAGTGACGTAATTGATCTGACCGTTGGATTCCTCCGCCGCAGCTACAGCGGTCTTCCAGCTGGCCGGATTGCCGATCCGGATGGCGGTTGCGACCGTTTCCGGCTCGAGAATCGGCTCGCCCTTCACGATAGCCATCGCGCCTTCGGCTTCGAAGCCGACCATGCGCGGCAGCGAGGAGGCTTTGCCGGCTGCGTGGTATTCCTTGAAGCCTTTCCAGTACGCGGAGATATTGCCTGCGTTGCCTACAGGAATGGCCAGTACGTCCGGCGCTTTGCCCAGCTGGTCCACCACTTCGAATGCGGCCGTCTTTTGCCCTTCAATGCGGAAAGGGTTGACGGAGTTTACGAGTGTGATCGGATGCTTGGCCGTAATGTCGCGCACGATCTCCAGGGCACGGTCAAAGTTGCCTTCAATGGCAATGACCTTGGCACCGTAAATCATGGCTTGTGCCAGCTTGCCGAGCGCAATGTTGTTGTTCGGAATGAGAACGATGCAGTTCAAGCCGCCGCGCGCCGCGTAGGCCGCCGCTGCAGCCGAGGTGTTGCCCGTGGAAGCACACATGATCGTGCGGCTGCCTTCCTCCATAGCCTTGGCAACGGCCATGACCATGCCGCGGTCTTTGAACGAACCGGTCGGATTCAGCCCTTCATATTTGAAATAAAGATCGAGTCCAAGCTCCTTTGACAAATTTTCGGCACGGATCAGCGGGGTGTTGCCTTCCTTCAGCGTCAGGAGAGGCGTATTGTCGTTCACGGGTAAATATTCCTTGTATGTTTGCAGTAAACCTTGGTATGGCATCGTAAAACTCCTTTTCTGTATTCGAGGTAGTTATTTGAATGGGCGGGGTTACCCCTCAACCCGGTATACGCTCTTGATTCTGCGGATGACGTCCAGCCCTTCAAAATGCTGAAGCACTTTATCCATGCTCGCTTTGTTGGCTTGATGCGTCACGATGATGATCTCCGCTTCGGGATTGTGCTCGTTCGGCTGCTGTACGACCGATTCCAGGCTGACTCCGAATTCGGCGAACACCTGCGTAATTTTGGCGAGAACACCGGCTTTGTCGTCAACGTGAAGCAGGATAAAGTTCTTGTAACTGATCTGTTCATCGGTCTTCAGCTTCTTCGGCTTGTAAGGAACGATCGCTTTCAGGCCGTTGACGCCCAGTCTAAGGTTTTTGATGACGGCCATCAGGTCGGCCACAACGGAGGTAGCCGTCGGCATTTCGCCGGCGCCGGCGCCGTAGAACATCGTCTCGCCGACCGCTTCCCCGTACACGTATACGGCATTGAAGACACCGTTCACAGCGGCAATCGGGTGCCCTTTGCGCACCATTGTCGGCTGCACGCTGATGCTGAAATGATCGTCCTGCCGGTCCGCAATGCCAAGCAGCTTCATTTCGTAGCCAAGGCGTTTGGCATACGTAATGTCTTCCTTGGTGACCTGCGAGATGCCGCGCACGCTGACGTCCTTCAGCTCGATGTTGGAGCGAAAGCCGAGCGTGCCCAGAATCGCCATCTTGCGGGCGGCGTCCAAGCCTTCGACATCGGAGGTCGGATCGGCTTCGGCATAGCCCAGTTTTTGCGCTTCCTCCAGCACATCCTCATAGGACGCGCCTTCCTGGCTCATTTTGCTCAAAATATAGTTGGTCGTGCCGTTCACGATCCCCATGATCTTTAAGATGCGGTCCGAAGAAAATCCTTCGATCAGCGTCCGGATAATCGGAATGCCTCCCGCCACACTCGCCTCATAAAAAACGTCGCACTGCTTCTCCTGAGCCTTGGCCAAAATCTCCGCTCCGTGCAGCGCCATCAGGTCCTTGTTGGCCGTAACGATATGCTTGCCGCGCTCCAGCGCCTCCAAAATGTAGGACTTTGTCTCATCAATACCGCCCATCACCTCGACGATGACGTCGATTTCCGGGTCACGGATGACATCCCACGGATCTTCTGTCAATTTGCCTTGATCAACGGCCACGCTGCGCGTTTTCCCGGAGTTCTTCACCGCGATCCTTTCGATGACGACCGGAGAGCCTACCTGGCTGCTCAAATCCTCCTGATGGCCTTCCACGATCCTGACGACCCCCGTACCGACCGTGCCCAGACCCAACAATCCAACTTTAACCGGCTTCATTCTCATACCTCCCGTGAATCTCCAAATAACATTCTTTGTCTTCTGTGACACCAGGCACGGACTTACCCCTGTCCGATCAAATTCGCCCGCTTGACTCCCGCTACGTCGCGCATGCCTTCCAGCATGTCCCCAAGCTCGTCGCCAAGCCGCGTCACTTCGACGGATATCACCACGTTCGCCATCCCCTGCAAAGGAATACTCTGGTGGATCGTCAGCACGTTTCCGCCATAACCGGCCACCGTGCTCAGCACTTTCGACAGCATGCCCGCCCGGTGCTCCATATCGATGGAAATCGTCACGATCCGCTCGCGCTCCAGCTGGTTGATCAGGTGGATTCCGTCTTTGTATTTATAAAAAGCGCTGCGGCTCAGCCCGACTTGTTCCACGGCTTCATGAACCGTCTTCGCGTCCCCGGCCGCTAGCAGCTGTTTCACCTGCATCGTCTTGACAACGGCTTCCGGTAAAATGTCTTCCCGGACCAAATAATAGCGTTCTTTCACGAACGTCCTCTCCTCAAAGACTGATGTATTCATATAGTGGACATTATATAGGAACCCTTGCCTGACGGTCAATAGTCCGACGCCTTTTTAATCTCCATCATACAAAAAAATGCCCGCCATGTAACGTAAAATGTCAGAAACAAAAGGGGCAGCAACAAAAAACCGGACGCCGTATACGAAATATACGGTGTCCGGTTCTTGTATGTTTAATAGTAGCTGCTGCCTTCTACAAACTCGAATTCAAAATCGCCGATTCTCACAATGGTGCCCTCAACGGCACCGCGTTTGCGAAGCTCATCGTCGATCCCCATATGGCGCATCGTCCGCGCAAGCTTCAGAATCGCTTCATGCGAGTTCATCTGCATGCGTTTGAGCAGGCGCTCAATCTTGACGCTGTGGACTACATAAGCCTCGTTGTCTCTCGTAATTGTGAACGAGTTGTCCTCGGTTTTATCCAGCTTGTACACTTTTCTTTCGGTGATTTCGGGTACTTCTTCCAGCGCGGCTTCCACAGGAATCTGGTCCAGCAGATCCGCCGCACGGTAGAGCAGCTCCTGAACGCCCTGCCGGGTCAGCGAGGAGATCGGCATGATCTCCAGGTCAGGCCGGTCTTTGCCGACCTTTTCACGGAATTCGGCCAGGTTGTCCTCCGCTTCCGGCATATCCATTTTGTTCGCTGCTACGATCTGCGGCCGCTCGGCCAGGGTGGCGTTGTACAGCTTCAGCTCGTCGTTAATTTTGACCCAGTCCTCGTATGGATCCCGGCCTTCGGACCCCGCCATATCCACTACATGGATAATGACGCGGGTCCGTTCCACGTGGCGGAGAAACTCATGCCCGAGGCCGACCCCTTCATGAGCACCCTCGATCAATCCCGGCAGATCGGCCATGACGAAGCTCCGGCCTTCCGCGACTTCCACGACGCCGAGGTTCGGCGTAATCGTCGTAAAGTGGTACGCCCCGATTTTCGGTCTCGCACCGGAAACGACCGACAAGAGCGTGGACTTCCCTACGCTCGGGAAGCCGACCAGACCGACGTCGGCCATCACTTTCAGCTCCATCACCACATACCGTTCCTGGCCTTCCTCCCCGTGCTCGGCGAGCTCGGGAGCCGGGTTGTTCGGGGTGGCAAAACGGATGTTGCCTCTACCGCCGCGGCCGCCTTTGGCAACAACCACCTGCTGTCCATGACGCGTCAAGTCGGCAATGACTTCGCCCGTATCATCGTCAATCAGCACGGTACCCGGCGGAATGCGGACGATCATGTCCTCCGCCCCTGCGCCATGCTGGCTCTTATTGCGGCCCTTCTCGCCGCGTTTGGCTTTGAAATGGCGCTGGTATCTGAAATCCATCAGCGTGCGCAGACCTTCGTCCACACGGAAAATGACATCTCCGCCCTTGCCGCCGTCACCGCCGGCAGGCCCGCCTTCCGGCACGTATTTCTCCCGGCGGAAAGCCACCAGGCCGTCACCACCGTCGCCGCCTTTGACATAGACTTTCGCTTTATCTACAAACATGACTTCACCTTCCTCATGCTCCACACGGCACGCGCAATTCAAATGAAGCCTGAGTCGGATCGATCTGCTCTGCTTTCATTTTCTTGCCTTGTACCACATTATATATTTGCTGCCGAAGCAGTTCCGGGTCCCCAAGGGAACCTTCTTCCTCAAACCTTACGATCAGCTCCGAGCCTTCCTCATAAAGACTTAGGAACAGTTTGCGGGACTCGCCCCGCGAAGACTTGCTGCTGTATTGATATGCCCGGATCGTTTGGATGACGGCCAAAGCCAGGTTTGCCCCTTCTTCCTGGCTGAGGTTGTTGATCAGCGTCATCTGGTCATCCACGTGAACGTCCAGCTCCAAATTGCTGCTGGTACTGCGAAAAGACTGAAGGTAGAAAATAAGCGAAGGAATGCCCAGCTTGGCTATTTTGCTTTCGACAGCCATCTGTTCCTTTATTCTTTCCACACATTGAACCGCTTTATCACTTTTTCCGAGCTTGATATAACCATACAAAATTTACAAATCGTTCATCCAGTCATGGCGGTGATGGTTGAGCGTCCGGATGGCCGTCTGCTCCAGACTGCGGACTACAGCATCATGATGACGCGAAGTACTCCGGCGAATCTGCGCATATCCGAGAAAAAGCACCGCTAATATCCACAGCGGAAGGATCATGTACCAAATCCACGAGCCGCCACGGTATATAAATACTAACGGAATCACGATTGAAATGACCGCAGCGGCCATTATGCTCTTCCCAAATTTCATAGCACTCCCCGTCCCCGTCCCACACATGAGATAGTTAACATCATTGCCCAGTATACCATAATTGTCCAGTTATGTTCATATCAATAATACGCAGCCTACAAAATAACCCCACCAAGTGGGGCTTTTGCTCCAACGCATATTCAGCAGATTTGCAGGGGGGGGACTCCCAAGAATATGCTTTAATTCAAAAAGAGCCCCCGGCAAGCATTGCCGGAGGCTTCTTGTTCATTCTGCGTTCGCAGACAATTAAGCTTCTACTGCTGCCGCTACAGGAGCGACATCCACAGGATAAACGCTCACTTTCTTGCGGTCGCGGCCCCAACGTTCGAATTTCACAACGCCGTCCACTTTAGCAAACAGAGTGTCGTCTTTGCCGATGCCCACGTTCGTACCAGGATGAATTTTCGTTCCGCGTTGGCGAACCAAGATGCTTCCGCCAGTAACGGTTTGGCCGTCAGCACGCTTAACGCCGAGACGTTTCGCTTGGCTGTCGCGTCCGTTCTTTGTGGAACCAACACCTTTTTTCGAAGCGAACAATTGAAGATTCAGCTTTAACATGTTGTCTCCTCCTTCTGTTAGTAATGTACTTCTTGTATTTGAATATACTTCCCGTATGATTCTGCTATGGAATTCAGCATAACCACCATCGATTCCAGCAGCAACTGAACCTGTTCGTGCACGCCTGATTCCTCCATCGAAGGAACGTCCGCGCTCAGAAAACCGTTGTTCATTCTGCTGTCCATGACCGTTCCGGTTAATGCTTCCACCGAATTGACCGTCCCCACCGTGACCGCCGATACTCCGGCGCATACGATGTCTTCTCCGGCCTTCGCGTAGTTCGCATGCCCCTTCACTTCAAAGCCACGAATCTTGCCGTCTTCCCGGCGTAATATCCGTACGTTAATCAATTAGCGCACCTTCTTACGCTTGGATCTTCTCGATCGTAACTTTTGTGTATGGCTGACGATGACCTTGCTTCTTGTGGTAGTTCTTCTTAGGTTTGTATTTGTATACAACAACTTTCTGGCCCTTACCATGCTTCTCAACTTTAGCGGTTACGGATGCGCCGGCTACGACTGGAGTTCCTGCCACCAGACCGTTGTCACCGGATACAGCCAATACACGGTCGAAAGTTACACTTTCGCCATCAGCTGCGTTCAGCTTCTCGATGAACAATACGTCGCCCTCTTGAACTTTGTATTGTTTACCGCCTGTCTCGATAATTGCGTACATTTGCTTGCACCTCCTCATGTCTCAGACTCGCCTAATCCAGGTGGCCTGCTGTCTTCAACAGCGGCACTTGTAAACCCGACCGGAGCGGTTACAGCATGTGACAAGCAATAAATACTGGACACATACTCATAGATATTAACATAACCGTCCATCATAAGTCAATGCGCGCTCAGAAGGTTTATTTTCCCCGTTCCGCCGCATACTTCGCATGATTTGGAAAACATGACAGCCGTGTCCTCTCTTACTTTCTTCCGCGTAAGCTCCAGCAAACCAAGCTTGCTCCAGCCGACGACATGGCTTTTGGTCCGGTCCCGACTCATGCCAGCCTCCAGCCGGTTGACAACCTCCTGCCGGTTCTTCTCCTCTTCCATATCGATAAAATCGACGATAATGATGCCGCCGATGTCGCGGAGACGGATCAGCCGGGCGATTTCTTCAGCCGCCTGCAGATTGGTCTTCGTGACCGTCTCTTCCAAATTGCCGCCGCCGGTATATTTCGCCGTATTGACGTCGACCACCGTCAGCGCCTCCGTCTGGTCCAGCACGATCGTGCCTCCGCTCTCCAGCGTCACCCTGCGCGCAAAATCCCGCTCCAGCTGCTCTTGAACGCCATGGGCCCTAAAAATGTGCTCGTGGCCCTGGTGCATTCGGACGGGCCGGTGTCCACCGTGGGCGATCTCCTCCAGAAACAGCTCGGCTTCTCTCGCTTCCGGTCTGCTGTCAATCCAGAGCTCGTCCTGCTCCGGATCGAACACGTCGCGGATAAACCGCTGCACGATGCTGAGATCCCGGTGCAGCAGGCACGGTGCCGCGCAGGCGTCAGCCTTCTCCTGAATGCTTAGCCACCGCTCCCGCAGCGCGTTCAAATCCCCTTCGATGGCATCGGGATGCTCATCCTCGGAGACGGTCCGCATGATGACGCCCTCTCCGCTCCTCCGGAGGGAATCGCCCAGCACCTTCAGCCGGTTCCGATCATGCTCCCGGTAAACCTTCTTGGAGACGGCCACATAATCCGCATGCGGCATATACACGATCCATCTGCCTGGAAGCGAATAGTGCGTCGTCACCCTCGGGCCTTTGCCGCCAAGCGGCTCCTTCATCACCTGGACGACGATTTCCTGCCCGACGCGCAGCAGCGATTCGATATTCGGCTTGTCCTTCGGCTGCTTCTCCAAATGCGGATGCAGCACGTCGTCCACGTATAAAAAGGCGTTTTTTTTCTGGCCGATATCCACAAACGCGGCCTGCATGCCGGGCAATACGTTGACGACCCGCCCTTTGTAAAAGCTCCCGACCAGACTGTGCCCCTGGCTCCGCTCGGCAGCGAATTCCACCAGCTTGCCTTCCTCCAAGAGCGCCATCTGGGTCAGCTTCGGTTCGATGTGAACGATCATTTGTTTCATGGCTTCACCCCTGCCAGAAGACATATCTTTTTCATTGTACCATGAAATCTCCTTTAAATTAGCTCCATCCCTGAGTTAGGAGCAGCCCGCATTCACACCTTTTTCACGTTCGTTGTTCCTTGCGTATTTATATCCACGAAGTACGATCTGTCGCAAAATAAGCAGAAATAATGCGCTGCTCGGGAAGCACGGCAATGATTTTTCCGCGCTCGTTCATCACATAAATAAGATGGTATTTCTCTCTTTTTAATAGACGCAGGATACTGTCCAAATGTTTCGCCGGATCGGCAACGATGGGCTGCGCGAGTTCCCCGTCCGCTCTGGAGCGGGTGTACATCGATTCACGGTGCATGAGAAATCTTGTAAATCGGTAGGGCAGGTTCCGGTAGTCGACCCAGTTCGAGTACAGCAGAAATATACCGATTAACAGCAGGTTGAGCTGAACGCTGCCCTTCCCTTGAAATAGCGGTGCCAGCGCGCATATAATGACGATCACGCTCGCCCCAACGCTGATCCTCGAGGACCACAGAAGCGTACGGTGATAAGGGAAAAACAAGCTGGCAGCCGACTGTAATATTTTCCCGCCATCAAGGGGTAAAATCGGCAGCAGATTAAACAATGCAATCATCGCGTTGCCATAAATTACATAAGACAGAAAGGCGCCATCTCCCCAGCCGGCCAGACGGAGGAGCAGCGCGAACAGGATCATCATTCCGTTTTGCAAAGGCCCCGCTGCCGCGATGACGATTTCCTTCCACGCGGTCAGCCGGCCCTGATCTTCGATTTCCACCACCCCGCCGAACGGGAGAAACTGAATCGAACGAATGCGCACGCCGTACATCAGCGCAGCCCCGGCATGTCCCAGCTCATGAATGAATACGATGACGAACAGCGTAATTAGCTCGAGGAAATGCCCGGTAACGACCGAAAACAGCATCAGGATCACGAAAAACGGGTGCAGCGACAGGGTCATTCCGCGAACGTTAATCAATCGGGATCACATCTGCCGGATCCACATAATGGCCCCCTTCTTTGACCGCAAAAAACAGAGTCGGCGTCTCACCGTCACTCCCCTGTCCGAGCGACCCGACCGGGTCTCCGGCCTCGACCCAATCGTTCTTCTGCAGCTGCGTCTCCTGCAAATGGCTGTATGTCGCTACCAGGCCGCCGGAGTGCTGGATGGTCACCGAGACTCCGGTTTCCGGCGAATCCGACACTTCCATGACACGTCCCGTTTCTACACTTTTCACCTGAAGCGCCGTGCTTGAAACCTCATCCGGAGCAATTTCCACTCCTTTCAGGTTGACGGCGAAGGCCTGTACGATTTTCCCTTCGATCGGGGGCACCATCGATTTGGATGCATCGACTTTCAATGGGGACACCGGATCCTGTTTGAAAATAGGGATAAAAGAGGGAGCTTTCCCGAAGTATGTTTCATACCAGGCTTCCGCAGCCTGAAAATCCATTTCCCGGTTCAGCGACTGAACGACAAAGCTCTGCACTTTGCCGCTCCACGGCTGGTTGATCGGAAAGTGGAACACGCCCCACACTCCCGCAAACACGATGGCGCTGAAAAACAGGCGCCACATGAAGCCGGAAACAAAGTGGTGCTTTCTATGAAAGGGGCCGCCGGCCTGATAACGTTCCTTTTTCCACTGCTTCTCCGGATCGGGCTCGGGCACGTAGCTTTCGGGCAGTTTGCCCCGGCTCCACAGCCTTGGCTCGTCCTGTACAGTCAATGGTGAAGGCTGCGAGGGCGGTTGGATCGGCATCGTTTTTGACAAATCGTCTCTGGTCAGCAGATCGCGGATCCGTTCTTCTCTCCGCTGTTTGATGGAAGATTTCATGTCCACTTGTGCTCATCCCCTTTTCGAGGCTTGTTTTATACCAGTTTATGTGGGAAAGTCCCGTTTTTAGAACAAGCCTGTTCCACCATATGATTCCATAGCATTGGCTATTGGAGTTTCAGGGCCCTCGGTGATCCAATGCCTATTCACCCAGTTACGGAACGCAAAAAAGCAGCCCCGGGACATTCCCGAAGCTGCTTTTGCTTCCATTCCTCACACCTTCTGAATTTTAGGCGGGACCGGGGCGGCGCCTGACGACTTCCGTTTGCTCAGGTCCAGCTTCTTCTGCAGGTAGCCCAGCACGATGTCCGCCACAATCGCCAGCAGTGCCGCAGGGATGGCCCCGGCAAAAATCCGCAGCGAGTTGTTGCTGTTCAGGCCCGCATAAATTTCCCGCCCCAGACCGCTGCCGCCGACCAATGGCGCAATCGTCACGACACCGATCGCAATGACCGCGGCGATGCGGATCCCTGACATCAGGTAGGTCAGCGCCAAAGGGAACCGGACTTTATAGAGCAGCTGAAACGGACTCATGCCGATGCCTCTGCCGGATTCCATATAGCTCGGGTCCACCTGCCTGAGCCCGACGTACGTATTGCGGACGATCGGATTGAGTGAATACAGGAACAAACCGACCATCACCGTCTTCATACCCAGGCCGAGCCACAGCATCAGGATGACGAGCATCGCCAGGCTGGGGATGACCTGCAGAATGTTGGTGATGAACAAAATGACCTTCGCCGCCCAGCGGCTTCTGGAGCACAAAATACCGAGAGGTACCCCGATGACGATCGCAAGCCCCAGTCCGATCACCACCATCAAAATATGCTGGATGAAATACTCCCATAATAGCCCGCTGTTCCGCGAGACATACGATACGAAATCCATAAACGTTAGCTTTTTCTCGTCCATGCTAACCCCCCTCTAGCTCTTGATCAAACCTTTCTCCTTCAAATAGGCAATCGCGACTTCCCGCTCGCTTTTCTTCTCGATATCCACCTGATAGTTCAGCGAAATCATCGTGTCGGCATCGATATGCCCGATCAACGGAGCAATGGCGTCTTTGATTTCAGGATGCTTTTGGAGGATGTCCGTCCGGATCACCGGACTCGCGTCGTACGGAGGGAAGAACTGCTTGTCATCCTTCAGCGTCTGCAGCTGATAGGCTTTCAAGCGGGAATCCGTGGAATAGGCAAGCACGATATCGACTTGACGGTTCGCCACCGCGCTGTACACGAGGCTGATCTCCATCGGGAACACCTGCCCGAAATTGATGCCATAAGCCTTGGAAAAGGCCGGGTAACCGTCCGCTTCCCGTTCCAGCCACGTCGTATCCACGCCGAGCTTCATGGACGCCATATCTTTTTTGACATCCGAAATCTTCTGGTAGCCCTTCGAATCGGCGAGATCCTTACGAACCGTAAAGGCATACGTATTTTCAAAGCCTAAGGGATCCAGCCAGGTAAAATGAAAGTACTTGTCAAACCCAGCCTTGGCTTCTTCGAGCACCTTCGCCCGGTCCTTGGTTTCGCTGATCGGAAAATGGTTGTTGAAAATTTCGCCCGTATAGAGCGTGGACATTTGGATGTCGTTTCTTTTCATCGAATTGATGACGATCGAGCTTGAAGCCAGGTCGGGAATGATGTCGACGCTGACATTGGTTTTATCTTCAATCAAGGCCTTGTACATTTCGGCCAAAATTTTCGTTTCGGTGTAGGTTTGGGTTCCGATGACCACATCCTGCTGGATCCCGCAGGCCGAAGTGATGCCTGTTAGAAGGATGGCACAGCACAAAAATAACGACAATTTGAACGTTTTCAGTTTCATCACGCCTCCTCGGATCAGTCTAAAGGGCTTCATCAGCCTTGTCATACGGCAGCACTCCGGGTTTGACGGTAGCGCCGGGTCAGCCAGCCTTCCAGCAGCCCCAGCAGTCCGTCGGCCACCAGAGCCAGAACAACTGCGCCGATGCCGCCGATAAAGATCATTTCCGGCTTGTTGACGCCAAGCCCCGAAACGATCAGCTGCCCGAGTCCGCCGGCCCCGATCAGGGAAGCAAGCGTCGCCCAGCTGATGATATACACCGTCGTGATCCGTATGCCAGACATAATATAAGGAAGCGATAAGGGAAGCTGGATTTTCAGAATCGTCTGGGCTGCACTGTATCCCATGCCTTTGGCGGAATTCAGCACGCCTTTATCCACCGACTGAAATCCGTCGTACGTGTTCCGCAGAATCGGCATGAGGGAATACAGCAGCAGCGCCAAAATCGCCGGCTTCACGCCGATGCCAAGCAGCGGAATCAGAATGGCCAGCAGCGCCAGGCTCGGGATCGTCTGGAACAGGTTGGCGATAAAAAATACGGCGCTGTTGATCCAGCCGACCCGGTTGTATACCAGCAAAATGCCGATAGGGACCGCCACGATCGTCCCGAGGATCACCGCGGAAAAGGAGATGGTCAGATGCTGCCGGAGGGCCAGCAGGATATCCGGGTACCTTTCGGTGATAAAGCTCCAAAATTCATTCACACCGGCTCCCCCTCTCCGGCAGGCTGCGGAGGGGCCAGGTTCGGATATACCTCGGCCAGATGCTTGACGACACTGCCCCGGGTTACCAGTCCCAGGAACCGGTTATTTCCGTCGACCACCGGGATATTGCTCAGCTGGTGGCTGTCCATGAGCTCAATGGCCTGGGGCAGCGTACTCCCCGAAGCTACCGAGAAGCGGACAGGGACCATGACGTCGGCAACCGTTTTGCCCTCTTCCCCGTACATGTCGAGCACCCGGTAAATCGAGACCGCACCCTGCAGCTGCTTGTTCCGGTCCACGATAAATAGGGAATCTACACGCTTGGACTCCATCATTTTGATCGCTTCAGCCAAGCCTCGATTCGGGAATGCCGTCACGGGATTCGTAATCATAACGTCGTCGACGAGCGGAATTTCATAGGAAGGCTCGTTTTCGCTCTGCAGCCGTTTCGAGCCGATAAAGTTGCGGACGAAGTCATTCGCAGGATGGCGCAGAATCGCCTCGGGCTTCCCGGTTTGCACGATTTGCCCGTCCTTCATCAGCACGATCGTGTCCGCGATTTTGATCGCTTCGTCCATATCATGCGTCACGAAAATGATCGTCTTGCTCAGCTCCTGCTGCAGCCGGATAAGCTCATCCTGCAGCTGCTCCCGGCTGATCGGGTCGAGCGCCGAAAACGGCTCGTCCATCAGGATAATATCCTGGTCGGCCGCCAGCGCCCGGATAACCCCGACCCGCTGCTGCTGCCCGCCGCTGAGCTCGGAAGGATAACGGTTCCGGTATATGGTATGGTCGAGACCAACCAGGTCGAGCAGTTCGTTCACTTTCCGGTCGGTTTTCTCTTTATCCCACTTTTTCAAATGAGGGACGACCGCCACGTTTTTGGCGATATTCATATGGGGGAACAAGCCTACACTCTGAATGACATATCCGATATTCCGGCGCAGTTCCACCGGGTTAAGCCCGGAGATGTCTTTTCCGTCGATCAGTACTTTTCCGGAGGAAGGGGTGTTCAGGGCATTGATCAGCTTCATGGTCGTCGATTTGCCGCAGCCGCTTGGGCCGATCAAGACTGTAATTTCACCCTTCTTAAACTCCAGGTTGATGTCTTTGAGGGCGTGAAACCCGTCATCATACACTTTGTTTACATGATCCAGTACAATCATTCAATCGCTCCTTTAGCCAGCTGTATTCATAGTATGTGGAGCATTTCGCATATCATCCGCCATCCGGCGCAAAGACATGGTCCGTCCGCAAAAGGGAGCGGGTCCATCAAACATGGCTTCAATCTTCAAGTATCCGAGCTTGTTTCATAGATAGGCTTCACGGGCCTGTTATGTAGTGGAAAAGCGGTTTTCCTTACGGGGAGTTAAAGGAATCATCCATATACGGCGTGAACGTTGCCATATGCAACGAATGGATGAAGCTAAGCATCCTTGCATCCTTCGATTCTCGCGTTCAACAGACATACCAAATTGCAAATAGACAAGCCTAACTCTTTTGGACCTGGACGGAAGATTGGCGAAATGCGACTGTGGATCCGGTTCCAAGCAACAAATTCGGGACCTCCTGCCTGGCTGGCTCACAGCAGGTTTTAGTTTATTACCCATTCTGCTGCAAAATGAAACAGGCAGGGGGCTTTTTTTATAAAAAGAAAATGCAGTCTCTACAGCACCGTCTCCCGATCCCGCATGAAACGTCCGCCGGTACTATTTTTTCGTTCCCCGGGTCCAGAATCCCCCATGCAGCATGACAGGCTCGGTGACGACAATGAATGCCTTTGGGTCAAGCTCCAGTATGGAGTTGTAGAGCTTCTTCTGGTTTTTCCGTTTGGCCAGCACTTCGAAGACCAGACGATGGCCGTCGCGGCCGCTGCCGATCCAGGAGGTGACGCCATACCCGATGTTGCGCAGCGTGTTGGCCATATCGCTCCCGGGATCATTGACGATGACCTTCATCGTAATATAGCCGAGCGCAATCCGGTTTTCGATCCACGAGCCCACCAGAACACCAAGGCCGTAGCCCACGGCATACACGATCAGGGACAGCGGCTGATTGACATACTTCAGCACAATGCTGAGCCCGAGCACATAAATCGTAATTTCAAACATGCTGAGCACCGCGGCCAAATACTTTTGGCCTTTCAACGTCAGGATCATGCGCAGCGTAAAGAAAGAGACGTATACGATTTGGATGACGAAAATAAAAATCAGTATTCCGAGCATAATAAGCACCCCTTGTCTATTCTCAGGTTGTCTTTGTAGTAACTTAACCCAATTCGCCAAGCCTCTATTCACGCCCGGGATGGATGATTGAAAGGAAATGGCCTATACATCAAGGGGATTTGGAGGAAATGCTGCGGAGCTCGAACGCAAAAAAGAGATGAAGCCACTTGGCTCCATCCCTTCTCTATAGAATAATCATCGTATAAAAGAATCCGGTCATCCCATTCCGAACAGCTTTTTGAAACGGGTGAACATGCTTTTCTTCTGGTCCAGCTGCATCAGCGGCACCGTATCGCCCAGGATGCGCCGCGCAATGTTGCGGTACGCGATCGCGGCCCGCGATTCCGGGTTCATCACCGTAGGTTCCCCGCTGTTGGCTGCCTTGATGACGTACTCGTCATCCGGCACGATCCCGATCAGATCGATGTTGAGCACCTGGAGCACATCCTCTATGTCGAGCATGTCTCCGGATTTGACCATATTCGGCCGAATCCGGTTCACGACCAGCTTGGGCGACTCCACGGCAGAGCTCTCCAGGAGCCCGATAATACGGTCGGCGTCGCGAACCGCGGCGTTCTCCGGAGTGGTAACGACGATCGCCTTGTCCGCTCCGGCAATCGCGTTCTTAAATCCCTGCTCGATGCCGGCAGGACAGTCGATAATAACATATTCGTACTCTTTCTTCAGCTCAAGAATAATATCCTTGACCTGTTCCGGCGACACCGCGTTTTTGTCCTTGGTCTGGGCGGCCGGAAGCATATACAGCTCGTCAAAGCGCTTATCTTTCACCAGCGCCTGGTTCAATCGGCAGCGCCCTTCCGCCACATCGCATAAATCGTAAATGATCCGGTTCTCCAGGCCCATCACGACGTCCAAATTGCGCAGGCCGATGTCGGTATCGACCAGGCACACTTTTTTGCCAAGCAGCGCAAGCGCGGTTCCGATGTTCGCCGATGTGGTCGTTTTGCCCACACCGCCTTTACCGGAAGTAACGACGATAGCTTCTCCCATGTGTTACACCCCTTTAAACACGTTAAAATCCCGCCGTATCCGGACAATATTGCTAATTTTATCGATTTGCATGGCTCCGTCGCGCAAAAACGCAAACTCCATGCTCGTCTCCCGAATGTTCCATTCGTCCGGAGGCCGGCTGATTCTTTCGGCAATCCGGAGCTGGGTGGGGGCAAAATAGGAGGCTGCAATGATCGCTTCCTCATTTCCCTCAACGCCTGCATGGGCCATTCCACGCAAAGCCCCCAATATATAAATATCACCCGTGCACAGAATGCTTCCGCCCGGGTTCACGTCGCCCAGGAAAAGCAGGTCCCCGTGATGATGCAGCACCTGGCCCGATCGGACCATTCCGCTCATGACCGCATAAGCCGGCTCTTTCCCGGGTTCGTTTTCCCCCTCAGGCATCTCCACGGAACGGATCAGCAAATTCCCCTTTTGCTTCAAGATGTCCAGCATGGATTGTTTCTGGTCTTCCGATATACGCCTTGACCCAAGCTTTACGTCTACATGAATAATCGGTCCGGTCAAAATATTTTGATGAGTATGCTCCAGCTTGTACCTCAGCTCACCCAGCAGTTCCTCAAATTCACATTCGTCATCGAGCAGGAAAACCAGGCCATCTTTGATGCCCTTAATCGTCACATGATTCGATTTGACTGCCATGCCTGTCCCTCCCATCTCTATACATTTCGTTCCCGGATGCATAAGTTCCTGCCTGATTATGCAAATTGTAAGGGCGGTTTACGCCGCCTTTTCCACTTTTGCGCGTTTACCAAGCTTCTCGAGCTGCTTGCGCAGCGGAACATAAATGATTAACCCGAAAACGAAATGAACGACCAGATCGGGCAGAATATGGTGCAGCAGGTTCCAGTTATACGGAACGGCCGTGAGCGAGAACACCCGGTAGATCCCGTACAGCAGGCTGTCAAACAGCAGGCTACCCAAAATGATGACCGTCATCATGACCGGCATTTGGGCGCGCGGCATCTGAAAAATGAAGCCCATAAGGTAGGCTGAGACTCCCATAACAAAGGAGTATGTGCCGATCATATCCCCGTAAAAGACGACGTCATGCAGCATGCCGAATATAATCCCGAGAACGAGCGCGGTATGACGGTGATGGTATACCGAAACGAATAACAGGACGATAAAGACCAGATTCGGCGAAATGACGTTCTGCCAGGAGCCCGGCAGCAGCCAGGGGACGACCGTCCCTTCGAGAAGAAAAAGGACGAACAGCAGCAGGATCAGCACTTGCTTGCGGACCATTATTGCTGTACCTCCGGCTGCGATACGACGAACAACAGCTTCCAATCTTGAAATTTCGCCGCTGGCTCAATCGTCGCCGTCTTCGTCTTCCCAAACGGGCTGACCTGTACCTTGGTGACTTTTCCGATGATCAGACCTTGTGGATACTTGCTCGGATCTCCTGCGGAAACGATCATATCCCCTGCCTTGATCGGATCGTTCTCTTTGATCTGGGTCATCTGCAGGGTCTTGCTGACCTCGTCGTAACTTTCGATAATTCCGAACACATTATGATTGTTCATTGACGTCGCAGAAATGCCGTTGGAATTCGGGTCCTTCGCATCCATCGTCGTAATCAGCTTGACGGTCGACGTGAAATTGCTGACATGGCTGATGACCCCGACAAGACCGTCGATCGAAATGACGGACTGGCCGACCTTGATGCCGTCCCGCTCGCCCAAATCAATGACCAGGGAGCGGTTTACCGTATCCGAGTTGACGCTAACGACCTGGGTAATATGATAAGTATAATTGTTCTGCTCTTTCTGGGCATTCGTAAAATGCAGCGCTTCTTCCAGTTTCTTATTGGTATCTTCCATGCGATTATATTTGACCTTATCGCGCGTATAATGGGCAAGAGCAATCTTAAGCTCCTCGTTTTCTTTGTAGATGTCCCGCATATTGGCAATATCTTTAAACAAGCCCGCTATGTAACCAGCGGGCTTATAAAAGATATTTTGGGCAAATCCGACCGTATCCCTCAGAAACTTCTCGGGCCAGGATAACGAGGCCCGGGGCCCCAACGTAAATCCCATGAGCGCAATAAACATAACCAAACCAATCAGTATGACAAACAATCGCTTATTACCGAGCAGTTTAAACAGTTCTAACACCCTCTAACTTACTGATTTCTCTCCCATGATCAGGGGTGACCCGCTATATAACTGCCTAGCGTTTGGAACGCACGGCCGAACTGCTGCGGGATTTGAATAGATGAATGTTCTCCAGCGCTTTCCCTGTACCGATGGCGACACAGTCCAGCGGATTGTCCGCCACGATGACCGGCATGCCGGTTTCTTGTGCCAGCAGCTTGTCCAAGTTGCGCAGCAGGGCTCCGCCTCCGGTCAGGACGATACCGCGGTCCATAATGTCGGCGGCAAGCTCCGGCGGACATTTCTCCAGCGTCACCTTCACCGCTTCAACGATCGCATTGACCGTGTCAGACAGAGCTTCACTGATTTCGTCGGATGTGATGGTAATCGTCTTCGGCAGGCCGGTTACGAGGTCACGCCCGCGGATTTCGCTCGTTTCCACCTGTTCCAGCGGCAGCGCAGAGCCCACTTCCATTTTCAGCTGCTCCGAAGTCCGTTCCCCGATCATTAAATTGTATTGCCGTTTAATATATTGAATGATAGATTCGTCCATTTCGTCGCCGGCCACTCTGACCGAACGGCTCGTAACGATACCGCCCAGGGAAATAACCGCAACTTCAGTTGTACCCCCGCCGATGTCAACGACCATGCTGCCTGTCGGCTCCCATACCGGAAGGTCTGCACCGATGGCTGCCGCAAACGGCTCTTCGATGGTGTAAGCCTCACGCGCACCCGCCTGCTTGGTGGCATCTTCAACCGCCCGCTGCTCTACCGCAGTGATGCCCGAAGGTACACAAACCATCACGTTCGGATGGCGCTGGAACATAGAGCGCTGCTTTTGCGCCTGACGGATAAAATATTTAATCATAGTGGCCGTCGTGTCAAAATCTGCGATGACCCCATCCTTCATCGGACGGATGGCACGGATATTCCCCGGCGTGCGGCCGATCATTTTCTTGGCGGATTCACCAACGGCTTCAATGCTCTTCGTATCGGTGCGCAAAGCGACTACCGAGGGCTCTCTTACGACAATTCCTTTTCCACGGACATAAACGAGTGTATTCGCCGTCCCCAAGTCAATACCCAAATCTTTCGTGAAGCTCCCTAACATGCTGTAATCTCCCTTTCTTCGTCAATCTCAACTATTATATTACATCAAGCCTTGCTCCTTCAAACTGACGTATCCTCCATCACCGATAATCAAATGATCCAACACCTCTATGCCCACAATGTCCCCTGCCTCCTTCAACCGGGCGGTCAGGGAAATATCTTCTGGACTAGGGGTGGGATCTCCACTGGGATGATTGTGTGCACAAACGACGGATGCGCTGCTGCATTTAATGGCTGCGCGAAACACCTCGCGGGGGTGCACGATGGAGGCGTTCAGACTGCCGATCGAAAGCGTCTCTTGAGCAATAATGTGATTTTTCGTATTCAAAAACAAACAGACAAAATGTTCTTTTTGCAAATACCGCAGCTGCTCTGAGAGCACGTTTGCGGCATCCTTCGGGCTCCGTATCGTAACGGGCTCCTCTTTGCGAGCTCTGGACAAACGCTGTCCAAGCTCGATTCCGGCTTTGAGCTGCAGCGCCTTCGCGCTGCCGATGCCCCGAATGGACATCAGCTCCTCGACGCTCAGGTCGACCAGATTTCGCAAACTGCCGACTTGCTTCAGTATCCGCTGAGCCAAATGTACGGCTGACTCCTGGCGGGTTCCCGTCCGAAGCAAAATAGCAAGCAGTTCGGCATGGCTTAAAGCACTCGCCCCATATTCAAGCATGCGTTCTCTCGGGCGTTCTTCATGGGGGATGTCGCGCAGCAGATAAGTTTGCGACTCCATAAGTTCCCCTTCTTTCCCTTCATTCAAATAACATCCGCAAGTTTTACAAAACGTCGATTCCGAACTCGCCCAGCATGTCCGAAAGCAGGGACAGCGGCAGTCCGACCACGTTAAAATAGCATCCTTCGATCCGTTCGACGATCGTTGACCCGAGTCCCTGGATCGCATAGGCGCCCGCTTTGTCATCAGGCTCTCCGCTCATGGCGTAAGCCTCTACCTGGCGCCCGGTGAGCGGCTTCATCGTCACCGACGTCACACGATGGCGCACTATCGTCTTGCCGTTCATGACATCGATGACGGCGACTCCCGTATATACCTCGTGGGTCCGGCCTTGCAGCGATGTCAGCATGCGAACCGCATCCTGCTTGTCGACCGGCTTGCCCAGCACCTGATTGTCCAGCACAACAACCGTATCACTGCCGACGATCACGGCATCCTCCTTATCATCATGAAGCGAGGCATGAACGGCTTCCGCTTTGCGTAAGGCCAGTCCTTCCACGACCTGCTGCGGTGTCCAATCTTCGGGTGTATGTTCTTCAGCGTGACTGGGACGGATCTCAAACGGAATATGTAGAGAAGCGATCAGCTCCTGCCTTCTCGGTGAAGTTGATGCCAGAATAATGCGGCGTGAATGGTTTGATTTCAATGAAAGGATCTCCTTTGTCCGGTAGTTAAAGCCTGCGATACAGCCACACGGAGACAATGATGCCGATCAAACTCAGCAGGCTTAGTTTCATTTGAATGGTAATGTCGTAACTGATAATGTCCAAATTAGCTTGCGGTGACCATTTGATCATCGTGGATGCGGTCAGAAAAGAAAGAGCTTGTACAGGCTCCAGCGCTTTGGCTATCCATGCTCCCGCCAGCCAGCCAAGCAGCAGAAACAGCAGTAATATTCCAACATTCTTCTTCATTCTTCTCTTCCCTCGCCATAATTTGACACCCACATTATTATACGGTTATTTGGACGTCAATACAAACACAAATCCGGCATGGGGAAGTATTTCCATTTCCACGCCGGATCTTTGTGTTTTATGCTTTTTCCAGGGAAGCGACAAGCTGCTTCTGCAGCATGATGAATTCCATCATCCTGGACTGGATTTCCCATAGATGCCCCTTCGCCGTATTTTTGTTGTATTCCTCGACGGACGAAAGCGAGCTGTTCATCGCCTGCTCCAGCTGCTTGCCCATCTCTTGCTGATCCGCGCCCAGGCCGGCCTGGAACGGCTTGGCCGCCTCCGTCCACTGCCGGTGCAGATCGGTCAAACGGTTCATATCCTCGTCACCGATTTTCCCTGGAAGATCCTTGCCCAGGAGGCTCGCCGAGGTTTGGCTCAGCAGCGCAACCAGGTCCGCGCTCACCTGAAAGTATTGGTTAACGGCCTCCGCGTCTCCGTTAAAATGCAGGGAGGTTGCGGCCGGGAGATCCACCTCCCGCACATACAGATCAACCCCTTCCGCCTTCAGCTGATTGCTGAGCAGCTTGGCCTGTTCGCGGTCTGTGGACAGGCCCGCATACACCCGGTTTTCCTCATCCGGGTCGTTCCCTGCGGCAATGCCGTACTGCTCCAGCTCGTCCTTCGCCTGCTGAACCCGGTCGGCGGTGCTGAAGACGCCATACTGCAGCATGTAGTAGGTTTGAGGACCCACCTCGACGGCGACCGCCGGGACGGAAGCTTGATCCTCACCGGACTGCGCAGAGGTGCTTAAAGCACTCGGGTTTCCTGTGCTGCCGCCCGGGTCCATCCCCGAAGATCCGTCCTTGAAAAAGGAGAGGACCACCAAACCGAACAACGCCCCGGTGACGATGGCTCCAGTTACCGTTCCGACGACTTTCCATATCGACCCCGGCCGGTGAGGCCGGTAGGAATATTCCTCGATGATGGGCCCGGGCCCCGCTTCATCGGGTCTGTTCTCGATGTTATCGTAGGCATCATAGCCCTCCCTGACCGTGTACCTATTATTGGCACGATCCAGGTCCCAGTCTTCTGAGCTGTCCGGATAGCGATGATCTGGCCCGTCCGCAACGGAATCATGCTCAGGAGTATCGTCTGCCCGCTCCTGGATTCCGTAACCCATCCTCTCCTCCAGACGCTCCCAGCTGTCCTCCCTGTTGAACGGATCACTCCATCCCTGCATCGACGCAGGCACAGCCGATATCGGGGTACGCTTTGTTTCAACATCGCGGCGGTTGCTACCGGAATTACGATCATCCGCCCATGCAGGGTTCTGTGCAGCCGATCCCGCAACCGTCAGCTGTCCGCGGTCCTTCTTATCTTCAAGCTGGCGCCCTTGTTCTTCATCAAACCGGAACGTCATTCTCGCCTTGTTCACACCCAAACACCTCACCCTTGTCCGTATCTACTATGTATATATGATAGATTTCCAGAAGTTATGTTTGATTGTCCCACGAAAATGACAAGAGCAAAAAAACCGTAATCCCCCTTCAGAATCAGGGAATTACGGTTTCTTCGGTCATGATCATATGCAGCCTTGCCCATCCGGCAGAGGCATTCCTTACATTGTCTTGGCGATTTCCGCCCCGACTTTCCAAATGTCGCCTGCCCCCATGGTCAGGACAAGCACCCCTGGCTGAAGCCGCGGCTTCAGATCGTTCAGGACATCTTCCTTCGTCGGCAAATAACGGGCACCCGCATTGCTGTTTTTGACGATCAAATCAACCAGCTTTGAAGAGCTCACGCCCTCGATCTGCTTCTCTCCGGCTGGCGAATAAATGTCGGTAATGATCACTTCATCGGCTCCCCCGAAAGCCCGGCTGAATGCATCGAGCAGGAAGAAGGTCCGTGTATAGCGCTGCGGCTGGAACACGGCGATAATCTTTTTGCCCGTAGCCTTGGCGGCGCTGATGGTAGCTTCGATCTCCGTCGGGTGATGCGCGTAATCGTCGATGATCAGAATATCGTTCTTCTCACCGAGCACCTGGAAACGGCGTTTGGCGCCGTGGAACTTCGAAACGCCCGCAGCGATGGATTCGAACGGAATCCCGGCCTTCAGGCAGGCGATCACCGTGGCCATGGCGTTATAGACGTTGTGCCGTCCAGGAACCGAAAGCTCGACGGTTCCCAGCGTCTGTCCGTTATGCTTCATCGTGAAGGATACGTGACGGTCGCCCAGGACCAGATCCTCGGCGGTATATTCCGCATCGGAATCGATCCCGTAGGTGGCCACATTGCAGCGGATCGAAGGAAGGATCGCGCGGATATTCGCGTCATCAGCGCAGACGACAGCCGTGCCGTCTTCCTTGATCTGGCTCAAAAACTGCACATAAGCGCTCTTCAGCTTCTCGAAATCGCCGTCGTAGTTTTCAAGATGATCCGCTTCAATGTTCGTCACGATGCCGAGCCACGGATGGTACTGCAAAAAGGAGCCGTCGCTCTCATCCGCCTCAGCCACCACGTAGTCCCCTTTGCCGGCCTTGGCGTTCGTGCCGACGTTCATAATTTCCCCGCCGATAATAAACGTCGGATCTGCGCCGCATTCCTCCATGGCGAGTGCAATCATGGACGACGTAGTTGTCTTGCCGTGTGCTCCCGCAACGGCGATGCCCTTGCGCTCATTCAGCAATCTGGCCAGCATTTGCGAGCGGTGAAGGATCGGAATGTTCAGATGCTCCGCCTCTCTTCGTTCCACGTTGTCTTTGGGAAGCGCCGTCGAATAGACGACCAAATCCGCTCCGTGAACCTGCTCGGCCGTATGGCCTATATAAATTTTGGCTCCCTTGGCAGCCAGTTTTTCCGTTAATTCCTGGGCAGCCACGTCCGAACCCGTGACCGTGTATCCCATTTCCAGCATAACCCGTGCGATGGCGCTCATCCCGTAGCCACCAATACCGATAAAATGAACATGTTCAGAATTCAACAGATTTTCACCAACCTTTTTCAGAATCGGTCTGACCCAGCAGGGCTGCCCGCACATCAGAAATCAAATACAGCGTGCCGGACACCACTGCCAAATCCCCCGGTTCTGTCCGTGACTTAAGTATGTCTAGCGCGTGTTTCCAATCCGGTTCTACGATGATCTGCAAACCTGGTTTGCCGTGAGAATGCTTCAGCCGCTCCACAATGTCCAGCAAAGCATCAGCGTCCATTTTTTTCCGGAAATCCGGCTCGGTCAGGATAAGCGTATCCACTATTGGAAGTATATGCTTCAATGAGGACTCATGATGCTTATTTGACAGCATTCCCATCATCAAATTTAACTGTTTAAAGTGATAATGCCTTTGCAGGCTCTTGCTGAGGCTCTCCAGCCCCTCCGGATTATGCGCCCCGTCCAGAACAATTCGCGGAGAATCGCCCACTTCTTCGAGTCGGCCGGCCCACTTCGTATCCCGGAACCCCTTCAGCAGATCCTCATCGTCCATGACAAAAGCCATGTACTGCCGCAGCACTTCCAGCGCCATCATCGCGCCGGCGGCATTGGCAATCTGGTGCTCGCCCTTCATCCCGATGCTCAGATCCAGCTCGCGGAAAGGACCTTTGAAATGGAACGTCTGCAAGGAACCTTCCAGACCGGTATATTCGTAGGTGAACTGCTCTCCCGCCAAATACAGCGTCGTGCGGCACTCTTCGGCTTTTTGCTTCAGCACCTCAATGACTTCCGGCTGGTTCACGCAGCTGACCACCGGAACGCCTGGTTTGATAATACCGGCCTTTTCCGTAGCGATTTCCACAAGCGTATCGCCAAGAATATCGGTGTGGTCCATCCCGACATTGGTGATGATGGAGACGATGGGGTGAACGATGTTCGTTACATCCAGCCTTCCCCCGAGCCCGGTCTCCCATACAACCACGTCAGGGTAGCATTCCTCGGCATAATACAGAATCGCCAGAGCCGTGGACACTTCGAACATCGTCGGCGATCCGAGCTCCGTGGCCGCAATCTCCTGCACTGCAGGGTACAGGCGGTTCGCCAGGGAGAGCAGCACCTCCTCCGGAATGTCTTCCCCGTTGTACTGAAAGCGGTTCGTGAATTTGGTGATATACGGCGAAGTAAACGTGCCCACCGAATAACCGCTTTGCAGAAGTACACGGGTCAAGTAAGCGCATGTCGACCCTTTCCCGTTCGTACCGGCGACATGAATGAATTTCAGCCTCCGGTGCGGGTTCCCGAACTTCTCCATTAAGGTTTCGATCCGCTGCATCCCCGGTCTGATCCCAAACGGAATCAGACCGTTAATCCAATTCGCCGCCTCTTCATAAGTGCGCAGAGAAGCCTCCCGTCCGGCTTCCATTTGATCCCCCATACCATTCACCTTCTGAATTTTAGTTAAGTTTCTGCTGCGTCGTGATCAGCCTCTCAGCTCTTCGATCCGTGCGATGACTTTGCTGCGTTTATCGGAATAGTCGGCCATCTTGGCCTTCTCCTCTTCTATGACTTTTGCCGGCGCTTTAGCCACGAAGCCTTCATTGGCCAGCTTTTTCTCCACCCGCTGCACTTCGCTGTTCAGATGCTGCAGCTCTTTCTCCAGCCGCGCAATCTCCTGGTCAATGTCGATCAGACCGGCAAGCGGCAGGTACAGCTCGGCACCGGTAATCACGGCGGTCATCGCCTTGTCCGGCGTCGTCAGGTCCAGACCTGCCGCAAAGCTCGAGGTGTTGCAGAAGCGCTGAACGTATACTTCGTTCCGGTTCACGATCTGCAGCACTTGTTCGTCGCCCGCCTTCAGCATCAGCTCGATCTTCTTGCTCATCGGAACATTAACCTCTGCGCGGATGTTGCGAACGGCACGAATGGCATCCATCAGCAGCGACATCTCGGCTGCAGCTTCGACATCCTCGAAGGCTGGATCATACTCCGGCCATGCCGCAAGCGTGATCGTTTCCCCTTCGTGAGGCAGATGCTGCCAAATTTCTTCGGAGATGAACGGCATAAACGGATGAATCATCCGCAGCGTGCGGTCCAGCACATAGCTAAGCACCGACTGCGTCGTTTTCTTGGCGCTCACATTGTCTCCGTACAAAGAGAGTTTGGCAAACTCAATGTACCAGTCACAGAGGTCATCCCAAATGAAGTTATACAGGAGCCGGCCCGTTTCACCAAATTCGTAGGCATCTATTAGACGCGTAATGTCACGGGAAGTTTCGTTCAGGCGGTGGAGAATCCAGCGGTCCGCCGTGCTGAGCTCTCCGCTTATGTCAATGTCGTCATATGTGAATCCTTCCAGATTCATCAGAGCGAATCGGGAAGCGTTCCAGATTTTATTGGCAAAGTTGCGCGCCTGCTCCACGCGTTCCCAGCGGAAGCGCAGATCCTGCCCCGGCGTGCTGCTCGTGGAGATCATGTAGCGCATCGCATCTGCGCCGTACCGTTCGATGACGTCGAGCGGATCGACGCCGTTGCCGAGCGACTTGGACATTTTCCGTCCTTCGGAATCCCGGACCAGACCGTGCATCAGCACGTCCTTGAACGGAATTTCGCCCGTAAATTCCAGCGCGGTAAAGATCATCCGGGCTACCCAGAAATAGATGATGTCATAGCCCGTAACGAGTACATTCGTCGGATAATAACGCTCCAGATCCGGAGTCTGCTCCGGCCAGCCGAGGGTAGAGAACGGCCACAGCGCCGAACTGAACCAGGTGTCCAGAACGTCGTTGTCCTGCGTAAGCTCGGTGCTTCCGCATTTGGAGCATTGGGTTACATCCTCATGCGCTACGTGGATCTCACCGCAGGATTCACAGTACCAAGCCGGAATCCGGTGTCCCCACCACAACTGACGGGAAATACACCAATCCCGCACGTTTTCGATCCAGTTCAGGTATGTTTTCTCGAAACGCTCCGGAACAAAGCGTACCCCATTGCCCGCCTTTTGCGCCTCAATGGCTCTTTCCGCGAGCGGCTGCATTTTAACGAACCACTGCGTCGACAAGTAAGGCTCGACTACGGCGCCTGTGCGCTCGCTGTGCCCTACCTGGTGCACATGGTCTTCGATTTTGATCAGCACGCCGAGGTCCTTCAAATCCTGAACGATCTGCTTCCGGCAATCGGCCCGGTCCATGCCTTCGTACTTCGCGGCCTGGTCATTCATCGTGCCGGTCTCGTCCATCACGATGATTTGCGGCAGATCGTGGCGCAATCCCACCTCAAAATCGTTCGGATCGTGTGCCGGGGTAATTTTTACGGCGCCGCTGCCGAATTCGCGTTCCACGTACTCGTCGGCAATAATCGGAATCTCGCGTCCGACAATCGGGAGCACGAGCATCTTGCCGATCATGTCCTTGTAGCGCTCGTCTTTCGGATGAACCGCTACTGCCGTATCGCCAAGCATCGTCTCAGGACGTGTGGTCGCTACCGTAATGTGGCCGCTTCCGTCCTTCAGCGGATACTGCAAATGATACAGATGGCCGTTGACTTCTTTATATTCAACCTCAATATCGGACAAGGCTGTTCTGGCGGCCGGATCCCAGTTGATGATCTTTTTGCCGCGGTAGATCAGCCCTTTTTCATAGAGTTTCACGAAAACTTCGCGAACCGCCTTCGATAGACCTTCGTCAAGCGTAAACCGCTCTCTGGAGTAATCCAGCGAAAAGCCCATTTTGGCCCACTGTTCATGAATCGTTTCCGCGTATTGGTCCTTCCATTCCCACACTTTCTCCAGGAACTTCTCGCGCCCCAGGTCGTGGCGGCTGATATTCTGCTCACGCAGCTTCTGCTCCACCTTGGTCTGCGTCGCGATGCCCGCATGGTCCGAGCCCGGAAGCCACAAGGCGTCGTACCCCTGCATCCGCTTCGTGCGAATCAGAATATCCTGCAGGGTAAAGTCGAGGGCGTGCCCGATATGGAGCATCCCCGTTACGTTTGGCGGCGGAATCACGATCGTATACGGCTCCGCCTCGGGCTTCTGCCCGGCTTTGAAATACTGGCCGTCGATCCAGTATTTGTACCATTTCTTCTCGGCCGATTTCGGGTCATACGTCGTCGGCATCCCGGTTGTTGCTTGGTTTTCCTGGTCTGTCATATTGTTCATCCTCCATCACAAGATCAGCTTTGCCAAAAATACAAAAAACCTTTCGTCCTCAAAGGACGAAAGGCTGTTCTTTCGCGGTACCACCTTTGTTTTGCGACAGCAAGCACAAACACGCATGCCTTCGCAACACTTCGTACAGATAACGGCTGCAGCCGGCCGGCTCTACCTCCCGCGCCTTCGGACGCAAGTGCTCAAACCGACAACTTCCGGGCGACTTCGGACAGCTGCATCCTGCGGAATCTTCCAGCGCTGCAATTCCGCTCTCTGAAGGGCAATACCGCCTACTCTTCCCGTTCATCGTTTTTGTGAAGATGGTAAAATGGATTCATTTTCAGTGAAGCTGAAGCGTTTCATATCGCAAGAAAAACTTCCGCCAAATACTGAATGTCATCTGTACTTGACGTTCGTTGATGTTTTTCTGCAAAACATATACTCCATAATAACGCGCTTCATGTCGATAGTCAACTTCCCTTGGCCCAAAGTGCAGGACCATTTTCCCGTGTTCAGGCAGACCTCATCCCGGGAACAAAAAAAAGAGCCTTGCGCCGCAAAGCGCCAGGCTCTTCTGATTACGTCAAAAACGTTATGGGATATACAGAATTTGACCTTCCTGCACGGTCTGGTCCGCCAGCCGATTGTACAGCACAAGCTCCCGCGGCGTCAGCTGATAACGGTCGGCGATTGTCTCGAGCGTCTCCTCCCGCTGAACGATGCACAGCCGGACCTTACGGAACGGAGTCTGCTCGGAGATACTGCCAAGGAACAGGTTCTTCCATTTGATGTCATCGGCTTCAGCAGCACCCGCGCTGGCGATGGCATCCGCAGCCTGCTGCTCCTCCTGCGCCTGCTGGTACTCAAGCTCCTTGATCGAACGGCTTGAGGACAAGATCGAGGAAAAGCCGATCGCTTCCTTCTCGCCGGACTCGGGCTCCTTCTTGCTTCCGAGCGCAATCCGCATTTCCCGGTCTTCAGGCGGTTCTTCCTGCTGAACTTTATCCTGGAAAGCTCCAAACGGGAACGTAGGCTCGCTGAACGGGTCTTTACCCGCCGCGTTCAAATAGATGTCTTCTTCCTGCTCTTCATCCGCCTGAACCGCCGTCGCTTCAGGATGCAGCAGCTCCGACTCTTCTTCATGCTCAAAATGCCACTTGTTCGGGTACTGGGGCTCTGCTGTCCGCTCCGATGGTTCCTTGTCCGTATGTAAAGCGGATAATCCGGCCACCTGCGGCGGAGGCGCTGCCGCTTCCCGCTCAGGTTCGCGGGCAAATTCCCATGCGGTAGACGGCGCAGTTTCGCGGGAATCGGACGCCTGAGGCACAGCCGCTTCCTCCGGCTCGGACGGAGGAACAGCAGCCGCTTGCCATACGGCTTCCCAGGCTGCCGCTTCCCGTGCTTCATCCGAGTCATCGGCTTCCGCTGCTTCGACCGGAACCTGTTCCGGCTGCTCTGCCTGAATGTGGGACTGAGGCGGCGCAAAGGACGGAGCCGGTGCCGTCCAGACAGGCGCAGGGTCGTCCGTCGGCGTGAATTCGCGCTGTTCCGGTTCTGCCGAAGCCGGTTCTTCCTCCCGCTCTTGCGCGAAGATAGCCGCTTCCTCCAGAATGTCCTCATCCGGTGCATGAACCACCGTGAATTCGTCCGCTTTCCAGGCGGGTGATTCCGCGACCTGAGTCTCGATGCCGCGCAGAGAGAGAACGCCTGTAATATTCAGGCTTCGTTTGGACAGCAGGTCGACGTCGAAATTTTCGATTTCCACCGCAATGTCATCCAGCGAGGTTACCCGGTTCAAGGGAACCGTAATCTCTACTGGAATGAAATGCTCCAGCCGCTGCGTTCCTTCTTCCTCACCTTCGCTTCTGTACAGCCCCGACAGGAGCAGATGCCCGCGCAGACTGGCTTGTTCGTCCTGGCTGATCACTTGAATATGCGGAAGCAGCTCGATTTCCTCGAGTTCTTCGATTCCCGCCACGTCTTCGTTTAAATGAATGCGTTCGTAAATGTCAAAGCGTAAACCGTAGGACTGGTCAAACACAAATAACGTCCTCCTTTTCGGCATATTTCTAACCGTGGGCCATCCCCACAGCACGAGCCAAAATCGTTACTCGTTCTATTTATATGCTTTAAAAAGAGGAGCATGCCAGTTTTCATATGATACTTAGGTTTACGCTCTCACAAGGGCTTTGAGACGCTCCATATCCTCAGGCCACGGATCGCTTACCTCAATCAGCTCGCGTGTGAGCGGATGGGCGAAAGAGAGACGCTCCCCGTGAAGCGCCTGCCTGCCGATGGCGGACATGCTTCCGCCGTACAGGGCATCGCCCAGCAACGGGTGGCCGACATGACTGAGATGAACGCGGATCTGATGCGTCCGTCCGGTTTCCAGCTCCAAGTAGACGAGGCTGGCTTGATTCCCGGCTTCTGCATGGAGAATCCGGGTCACCGCAGATTGCCCTCCCGGAGACACCCGTCTGCGCTGCTTGTGATGGCGGTCCTTGCCGATGGGCAGGTCGATGACCTTCAGATCCGCAGGGATCCGCCCCTCGACAAAGGCGGCGTAAATCCGCGAAATCCGCTTGCCGCTCATCTCCTTGTCCAGCACAAGCTGCGCCCAGTCATTTTTGGCATACAGCACGGGCCCAGTGGTATGCTGGTCGAGCCGATGAATATGCCTGACCGCAATCTCTTCCCCCTGCATCTGATAATGGGCGGCCACAGCATGATCCAACGTGATTTCGTCGGAGTGTCCATCCGGGTGAACCTTCATCCCGGCAGGCTTGTGAACGACCAGGCAGAAGTCGTCCTCGTACAGCACGGTGAGATCCATCCAGATCGGCTCAATCCCCGCCTTGCGGGAAGCAAAAAGGGCCAGCCGAAGCCGGTCCCCTTTCCACTCGATGCCATTTGATGCCTTAAGCTGTCCAAGCAGCTTCTCCGGCATGCCTGCCTCGTTCAGCAGCCACGCTGCGGCCGCCGCTTCGCGGTCTTCGGCCGATGCGATTTTTTTGCCCGGAGCCAGCTCCAGCCATTCCCCGCGCCGGAGCCAGTGGTTCAGGCTCACAGCTGCTTGAGGGCGTTGTAATTGGCTTCGATCGTCGCATCGATGTCTTCGATGCTGTGGGCAGCCGATACAAACATCCCCTCAAATTGGGAAGGAGCCACGCTCACGCCTTCCTCAATCAGATTGCCGAAATATTTGGTGAAGCGCGGAATGTCGCTCGTCTTCGCCGTATCGTAATTCACGACAGGCCCTTCCGTGAAGAAAGGACATACCATGGAACCGACGCGGTTAATCGTCACCGGAATGCCAAGCTCTTTGGCATTTTTCACAAAACCGGCCTCCAGACGGGCTGCGCGCTCTTCCAGCTGGTCATATACGGCAGGCGTCAGGAGCTTCAGCGTCGTATATCCAGCCGCCATGGCCAACGGATTTCCGCTCAGTGTGCCCGCTTGGTAAATCGGACCGGACGGCGCCACTTTCTCCATAATTTCGCGTTTGCCGCCGTATGCGCCGACAGGCAGTCCGCCGCCGATGACCTTGCCCAGGCAAGTCAGGTCAGGCGTAATGCCGAACCGGCCTTGGGCACAGTTCAAATGAACACGGAACCCGGTCATGACCTCATCAAAAATGAGCAGGCTGCCATATTTTGTCGTAATTTCGCGCAAGCCCTCCAGAAAGCCCGGAAGCGGAGGTACGACGCCCATGTTGCCGGCTACCGGCTCCACGATGACGCAGGCGATCTCCTCGCCAAAACGTTCAAAGGCAACCATTACCGACTCAAAGTCGTTGTATGGAACCGTGATCGTGTTGCTGGCTACGCTTTCCGGCACGCCCGGGCTGTCAGGCAGACCCAGCGTCGCCACCCCGGAGCCGGCTTTGATGAGCAGGCTGTCCGCGTGTCCATGGTAGGAGCCTTCGAATTTCAAAATTTTGCTGCGTCCCGTGTACCCGCGGGCCAGACGAATCGCGCTCATCGTCGCTTCCGTACCGGAATTGACCATCCGGACAATGTCGATTGAAGGGACACGCTCGCACACGAGCTTGGCCATCTCCGTCTCAATCAGCGTAGGCGCGCCAAAGCTCGTGCCTTTGGCCGCCGTTTCCTGAACCGCAGCAATCACTTCCGGATGGGCGTGTCCCATAATCAGGGGCCCCCAGGAGCCGACGTAGTCGATAAAACTGTTGCCGTCAATATCGTACACGCGCGATCCTTCGGCATGGTCCACATAAATCGGTGTAAGGCCGACCGATTTAAAGGCGCGGACCGGGCTGTTCACTCCGCCGGGGATATATTGCTTGGCTTCTTCAAAGGCCGACCGGGAAGCCTCCTCCTTGCGCTTTCCTGACATACTGCTCATGTCATTCACTCCAATCTATCGGTTTAAATCACCCCGCTAAGCGGGGATTTTGCTCCGATGCTTCGGTTATCCCTTGATCCACCGGGCCACGTCTTTGGCAAAATAAGTAATAATGATATCCGCGCCGGCGCGCTTCATGCTCGTCAGCATTTCCTGCACTACGGCTTTTTCGTCGATCCAGCCTTGAATGGCCGCCGCTTTGACCATGGAGTACTCCCCGCTCACATTGTAGGCGACGAGCGGAAGGTCGAACTGATCCTTCAGCGTGCGCATAATGTCCATATAAGACAAAGAAGGCTTGACCATCAGCATGTCGGCCCCTTCAAGCACGTCGGATTCCGCTTCACGCAGCGCTTCGCGTGCGTTGGCCGGATCCATCTGGTACGTTTTGCGGTCGCCGAACTGGGGTGCCGAGTCGGCTGCTTCGCGGAATGGGCCGTAGAAGGCGGAAGCATATTTGACCGAATAAGACATGATCGGAATATGCTCAAATCCGTTCTCATCAAGCCCTGCGCGGATCGCCTGCACGAAGCCGTCCATCATGTTGGACGGGGCGATAATATCGGCGCCGGCTTTCGCCTGGGACA
This sequence comes from Paenibacillus favisporus, assembly GCF_040545415.1. Taxonomy (NCBI): domain Bacteria; kingdom Bacillati; phylum Bacillota; class Bacilli; order Caryophanales; family Paenibacillaceae; genus Paenibacillus; species Paenibacillus favisporus. The sequence goes on from NZ_JBEPLV010000007.1 coordinate 38,347, forward strand.
CCGCCGTTTTGACCAGCAGCTCCAGCGATTCATCGTTCATGACGTCGCCACACACATGGCCATCCCGTTCATACGTATGCACCATGCCGCAGTGTCCATGATCCGTAAACTCGCAGAGGCAGGTGTCGGCTACGACGAGCAGGTCCGGATACCAGGACTTGATCAGGCGTGTCGCTTCCTGCACGATGCCGTCTTCCGCAAAGGCCGAGGAGCCGATGCTGTCCTTCGTTTCCGGAATGCCGAACAACAGCACGGCCGGAATACCGAGGGAGGCAATTTCGTCCACCTCTTCTTTCAGCCGGTCCAGCGAAAAATGATAGACTCCCGGCATGGATGAAATCTCGTTTTTTATGTTTTCTCCATAGGTTACAAAAATCGGCATGATCAGGTCATTCACGTTCAGCACCGTTTCGCGCACCATGTTCCGCATGCCCGCGGACTGGCGGAGGCGCCGGTGTCTTACCATTGGAAAACTCATAGCTGTAAACCTCCTGTTGGTAGATATTTACGAGTCCAGGGTCATCCCAGACCCTTCTATTCTGATGCGGCCGCAGCTTCCGCATTCCACAGGCACAGCGACCGGACAAGGCTGTCCAGCGTCGCTTCTTCGGCAATGATGCCTACTTCAAGTCCCGCGTCACGGGCTGTCTTGGCCGTAATTTCTCCAATACATGCAACTTCCACGCCCTGCAGCAGCGCTGCCGGGTCCTGTACTCCCATCCGCTGCAAAATCGAGAGCAGATTGTTCACCGTCGACGAGCTGGTGAACGTCACGGCATGAATCCCGCCCTCTTCCAGCAGCCGGATCAATTCGGGATCGTCCTCCCGCCCGGCGATCGTCTGATACATCACGGCGCTGGTGACTTCGAGTCCCATCTCGGCGAGCTTCTCAGGCAGCCAGTTTCGTGCCAGATCCCCGCGCGGAAGGAGAACCTTCTGGCCGGCGAGCAGCTGACTGCCCAGCGACTCGATCAGTCCCTCCTGCTGGAAGCGGTCCGGCAGCTCCACGGGGATGATGCCCCGCTGCCCGAGCGCTTCGGCTGTGGCCGGGCCGACCGCCGCAATCCGCGCCGTATGCAGCTGCCGGATGTCCTTCCCCTGCTCCTTCAAATGGCGGAAGAAGTAGTCGACGCCGTTGGTGCTGGTGAAGAACACCCAGTCGTATTCACCGAGCCGGTCGAAGGCGTCCTTGAGGCCCTGCTTAAGCTCGGGCGCTTCGGGATACACCGTCTCGATCACCGGAAATTCGTAGGGCTCCCCGCCGAGCTCCTCGATCCGGTTGACCAGATCGCTTGCCTGGGCCCGGGAGCGGGTGACCAGGATTCGCTTGCCGAACAGCGGCAGCGACTCCGCCCATTTGAGCTGCTCGCGCTGCCGCACGACGTCCCCGACAACGATGACGGCCGGCGGCTGAAAGTCCGCCTGCTTCACTTTCTCCGCGATGTCGGCGAGCGTCCCGGTGAGCACCGCCTGCTCCGCCCGCGTCCCCCACCGGATCAAGGCCACCGGCGTGTCGGGCTTGCGTCCATGGCGCATCAGCTGCTCGGCGATATAACCGATCTTGGCCACGCCCATCATAAAGACCAGCGTTCCGGTCGCGTTCGTGACCTTGTCCCATTCGATCATCCGGTCCAGCTTGTCCGGGCTCTCATGCCCGGTGATGATGGACAAGGAAGAGGCCAAATCCCGGTGGGTCACCGGAATGCCTGCGTACGCCGGTACCCCGATCGCCGCCGTAATGCCGGGCACGATTTCATACGGAATGCCGTTTCGCCTTAGCAGTTCGGCTTCCTCACCTACGCGTCCGAATATCGTCGGATCGCCGCCCTTCAACCGCACGACCGTTTTGCCCTGCAGGGCAAGGTCCACCAGCAGCTGGTTGATCTCTTCCTGCTTCATCGTATGGCGGTCCGGGAGCTTGCCGACGTATATTTTTTCCGTTCCCGGCTTGAGTGAATGCAGCAGCTGCGGCCCCGCCAGGCGGTCATACACGACGACATCCGCCTTTTGCAGGCATTCCAGCCCTTTTACCGTAATTAATTTGGCATGCCCGGGCCCGGCTCCCACCAAAAATACTCTTCCCGCCATGTTCTCATCCCCTACTCCCTGGTCTGTTCCAGAATTGTCTCGGCTCCCTGGGCAATCAGCTTATTGGCAACGTCTTCCCCAAGCTTCAGTGGATCCGTTCCCGTCAGCGTTTCTTTTAAAATGACGTCCCCTTCGGGAGATCCTACCATTCCCGTTAATTGTATAACGGGCGGAGTCTCTTGGGAATGCTCCGTATCGGACGGAACGAGTACGGCGTGTGCCCCGATCGGCACCTGGCAGCCGCCGTTCAGTACGGCGAGAAACTTGCGTTCGGCAGCAACGGTCAGCTCCGATTCCTTATCGTTATACAAATCAAGCAGTTTGCGCAGATCGGCATCATCTTCGCGGCATTCGATGCCGAGAGCTCCTTGGCCAACAGCCGGCAGGCAGGTCTCCACCGGAATATACGAGCTGATTTTATCCTCCCAGCCCATGCGGTACAGCCCGGCAGCGGCGAGAATGATCGCCTGAAAGCCTTCCGTCTCGAGCTTGCGCAGACGCGAGTCAATATTCCCGCGAACCGGCTCCAGTTCCAGGTCCGGCCGGTGAGCCTTCAGCTGGCTGGAGCGGCGCAGGCTGCTCGTTCCCACTTTCGCTCCCTGCGGAAGCTCGTCAATGCTTTTCCCATGAAGGGAAATGAGGCAGTCCCTCGGATCGACGCGGCGGGGCACCGCACCGTTCATCAGACCCTCGGGAAGAACCGAAGGCATGTCCTTCATACTGTGCACGGCCATATCGATTTCACCGTCCAGCATAGCCTGCTCGATTTCTTTAACGAACAAGCCTTTCCCGCCGACCTTGGACAACGTCACATCCAGAATGCGGTCGCCTTTCGTCACGATCTTTTTCACTTCGAATTGAAAATCAAACCCGTGTTCCGCGCACAGCTGCTTCAGCTGGTCTATGACCTGCCCTGTCTGCGTTAATGCCAATGCGCTTTGTCTGCTGCCTACTACGATTGTCCGCATCATGATTCCTCCTGGTTGTTCGCTATCCATTGCTTGATTTGTTCCGTATCCCACGGCTCAAACGTGCCCTTGCGGATTTCATCCAGCACTTCAAGATCTGCCGCTTTCATTAATAATCTTTGCCGGGTTTCCGGGCGCGTAACCTGCCTCTTGATGCTGCTGCGCATCCGGTACATCCATTCGAGATATTCCTCGTATTCGGGGCCGTATTCTTCCTCCAGCCTGTCGCAAATCTTCGCAGCCAGCGCCGGTCCGGCGCCTGATGTGGACACGGCGATCACCAGCCTGCCCCGGCGAAGCACGCTCGGGCTGATAAAAGAACCCGTCCTACTGCCGCCGGCTGCGTTTGCCAGCGCACCCATCCGCTCTGCCTCATCGATCACGGCACCGTTCACTTCAGGCGAGGAGGTTGCCGCATAGACCAAAAAGGCCCCCGCCAAATCTCCCGCCGCGTACTCGCGGGAAATCCAGCGGATCCGGCCTTCCATTACAAGCTGCCGCAGTCCTTGTGTCACTTCCGGACTGATCACCGTCACATCGGCCGAAGCCGCAAGCAGGGAGTTTACCTTTCTTTCGGCCACGGCCCCGCCGCCCACCACGGCGCAGCGGCGCCCCTTGCAATCCAGCATTACGGGCAAATATACCGACAAAGGACTCACTCTCCTGTCCAACGGTGAAAATCGGACCACGTATTCAGTACGAAAATAAATATAATAAACGCATATCCGATCAGAATCCACTGGGCCATCACTTGACCGGAATGCTGTTTGGAACGTTTACGAATCAGAAAAAAATAATAAATCGCCAGTCCGGCAAGCGTAGCCACTACTTTCAAATCCAGCAGCAGGCTGAGCTTGCCTTCGGAAATAAGCGACAGCACCGCGACGATGAACGAAACGGATAAGAGCGGGGTTCCGATCGATGCGAGCAGGTACGTATACTTGTCCATCAGCTCAAGACTCGGAAGCCGGCGGACGGTGTCGCTCCATTTTTTCCCTTTCAGCCTTCTATGAAGAAACAAATACATGCCGGCAAATACGGCGGCAATGGTGTAAACGGCGAAGCTTAGGTTGGCGAGCGTGATATGCAGAATGAGCAGGCCGTGTACCGTCTCCCAATGACGCAGCGGGTTATTCCCCGCCGCAAACCATAAACGGTTCAGCACCATGGCGCTGAATCCGATGATGCCGAGCAGCAGGACGGCAAACTCCGACCGCTGCACCCAGTTCAGGATCAGCGCGGCGATGACGATACTAAATGAAAATAAGAGCAAAAAATCAAATGGAGTAAAGATCGGCAGCATGCTCTCCTGCCACGCTCTGATCAGAAGCGCGCCTCCCTGCAAAACGCCAACTACAACAAGAAGCCCTGTACCCATCCGCTTTGCCCCCTGATTGCGTCGTATGCAATCCGAGATAAAAAACAGAAGGCTCAGGGCGTAGATATAAATGCCGGCATCGTAAAAACCAGTGAGCAATGTCAACTCCCCCTACCGGCTTACAGGCTTGCAGGAGTCAAAGAAACCTTGGACAGCTTCATGTCCGATGGGTTCTTGCTATTCCCTTGCGGAACCTTGCCGGATTTCTCCATGACGCTGCTGCCATGACCGGACGCATTCATGTCCTCTTCCAAAGCAAATATATGTGTGAAAAACTCTAGCGCCTCGTTGCCTTCCTTGCCGCCGGCCATTTCCTTCAAGCGGTTGATCGGATCGTGCATCATCTGATTGACGATGCTCTTGGTCAACCGGCGGATGACTTTGCGCTGATGGTCGTTCAGTTCAGGCAGCTTGTTAAACAGGCTTTCCAGCGTCTCTTCATGAATCGCCGTGGACTTCTCCTGAAGCGCACGGATCGCCGGCCGGATGCCGAGCGTCTTGAGCCATTGATAGAACGCCGTCTTCTCCTCTTCGATCATCACTTCGATCTTCGCCGCTTCGGCCCGGCGCATTTCGAGGTTGCTCTCAACGATTCCTTCGAGATCGTCAATATCATACAGGAATACGTTGCTAATCTCGGCGATAGCCGGATCAATGTCCCGCGGCACCGCGATATCAATCATAAACAGCGGCCGGGATTGCCGCTTCTTCATGCTCTCGCTGACCTGCGCCGGCGTAAGCACGTAATCCTTGGCACCCGTCGAGCTGATCAGGATGTCCACTTCGTGGAGCCGGGCAATCGCCTGCTCCATCGTGCACGGCGTACCTTGAAACTTGCTGGCCAGCTCTTCCGCCCGCGCGAGGGTCCGGTTGGCGACGATCACCTCTTCGGCCCCGTTCGCGTACAGGTGCTTGACGGTCAGCTCGCTCATTTTGCCGGCTCCGAGAATGAGCACCTTCTTGTCGTTGAACATACCAAAAATCCGTTTGCCCAGCTCAACGGCCGCGTAGCTCACGGACACTGCGCTTTCCCCAATGGAAGTCTCCGAATGGGCTCTCTTGCCAAGGGTCACAGCCTGCTTGAACAGCATGTTGAACCAGGTGCCCGTCGCTTTCTCCTCCTGGCTTTGCAGGAAGGCGCTGCGGACTTGACCCAAAATTTGCGTCTCCCCGATCACCATGGAGTCCAGGCCGCAGGTCACCCGGAACAAATGGGAAATGGCCTGCTCGTCTTCATATATATATAAATGCTTTGTAAATTCTTCTCTTGGGATGTCAAACCATTGCTCCACAAAACTGCGGATGAAATATCCGCACATATGAAGACGGTCTACCACCACGTATATTTCAGTGCGGTTGCACGTAGCCACAATCACGCCTTCCATTACACTTTTCGTCAGCATCAGCTGGCTGAGTGCCTTTGGAAGTTCGCTTTGATCAAATGTAAAACGTTCCCTCACTTCTACAGGCGCTGTACGATAGTTTAATCCGACAACGACGATGTGCATTACGTGTTCACCTGCCTATGTTTCATTTCAAAAAAAAAGATCCAGTTCAGGACGTTTTTTTTGATAATATCAGAAAGTATAAACTCCAGAGCCATGGCTTCCTGATATTGCAAGAAAAATTACATTTAAACGCGGTCTGTCTTCTTTGAAGGTACGTCGATAGACGTTTTTCTTACGGTAGTTCATTAACAACGTGTTCATTATATCACAAATGTCCTGCTCTCTCTGAACTATTTTTGAAATGTTTATGAAATTACATGTGATTTATTGTGTCACAAAGCACTGGGCTTTATACCCTCTTTATTGCGTTTCTTCCAGCGTCTTGGCGAGTTCTTTGCCGATTTTCTTCAGCTGGCCCGCCTGCGAGGCGATCACGTGCCCGTCCTCGCTCAGCAGCTTTTCGTATACAGGCATGACACCTGCATACAGCTGGCTGTACCGAAGCAGCATGTCCTTCTCCGCGTCGGTAAGGAGGCGGTCGCCGCCGATTTGCCACTCTGTGATTACATTAACCAGATCACCGACCGGTTTAAGCGGATCGACAGCACCGTCCCCAAATGTTTTTGCCAGCCGGTCGTGAGCATACGACGCCGAATAAGCAGCCAGCTTGAGGGCGTTCAGCTCATCGGTGCGCGAACTGCCAGCCGCATCCGCCAGGGACGTTCCCAGCACCTGCATTTGAAACTGGGCCACCTCGAACAGCATCCTTTCGGCATTCTCTCCTTCGGTATGAGGCCACATCATCCGGTATCCTTGGTAGACAAGGCTGACAAGCAGGACCAGCAGCAGACCGACAAACAGCAAATCCCTCTGTTTTCTCCTTCTCACGCTTAAGCGAACCTCCCTGTTAACAAGCTTACTACTCATTGTATGGGGGTCCAAAAAAACAAATAACCATGGAGATGTCCATGGTTATGATTTAGATATCGTTATTCGTGCCGCGAAGTTACACCAGCTCGGTCTGTTTCAGTTCAGGGGTTTCTACCGTCAATTCACCCAAACCGCGCACCAGTTTCTTGGCGTAAGTTTTCTCAGGTTTCAATACGGATACCAGGTAATCAATGGCCAACTGTGGATCTACCGTCTCACCGCAAGTGTAGCAGTCGATCGCTGCGAATCCTCTCTCAGGATACGTGTGGATCGAGAGGTGGCTTTCTGACAACAATACGAGTACTGTAGCGCCTTGTGGTTCAAACTGCTTGGATTGTACCGACATGACTGTAGCACCGCATGCTTCGGCTGCCTCAACCATTTGAGCCTGCAGAAATTCCGCGTCATTCAGCATGTCAAAATCTACACCCCAAGTATCAACAGCAACGTGTCTTCCGAAAGTTGAATATTCCATCCTTCGGTTCCCCCTTCCTAGGAATAAAATGTTTGAAAATTTCATCCGCTAGGACCTACGTCATTCACTTCCCGAGGGAATAATCTCTCGCAACATTCAATGTCCTGAGTGAATCCTGGTTCCTATATAATTCTTTTCAACGAGATTAAAAATAACATCTATCCGCACTAATTGCAACCCTTTTTTATCCTTTGCAAATATTTATTTTTAGCCACTCATCCCCGCGTCACCCGACCCGTTTTACCGGGCGTTTGAGACATAAAAAGAACCCTTCGGTTACCGAAGGGTTCTCTTTCTCCGAGGCCATCTCAAGCCTCAAGTGCAAACCATTTATGTGTGGTGAGGCGCAGTTTCTGGTCAATAACAGCAATCTGTTCAGGGGTCACCGCTTTGTTCCGTTCATCGAGCCAAAAGTTAATATCTTGGTATAAACGGGATATTTCCTGTTCGACCTCGGTGAGCTGGAACATTCGCTGGAGTTCTCCGGCCGTATGCTTATATTCATACACCAGCTTACTCTGGGAAGTCGTAACTTCCGCAATTTTGCGAACCGAGCCTTTTTCATAATAATACATCATTGTGAATCCTTGATAAATGCGATTGACGATTCCGTCTCCTTTGCAGGCGACGAACAGTTTGCGGACCGCGTTTGTCAGATGAGGGTTCACCAAGCGGCAAGACAATTCACAGATGTATAACGAACCTTTACGCTCCAGAGGGAGATGAACCGCCTCGCCGCTTTCGTCTTCAAGCACAATTTCTTGTCCTCCGCCATCCAGTACTTTCACATAAGGATGCACATGACAGCTTTCCGCCGAATGCAAAAATTGGTTCAATTGCTGCTCCGTCATTTGTAAAGTAGTTTGAACATACTCTGTGGCTAACCGCTGAGCCATAAAAATCTCCTCAATTCTTTTTTATGATTACAGAATGATGTGCTCCGGCACGGTTCGATTCTATAATCGCAAGAAAAATTTCCGCCGGACATGGCGGGTGAAGATCGTTAAAGGAGCTCAAGGCCTCTTTAAACAACCTTTAGTATTATTATACAGCACATCCTCGAGCATTGGCTTGCTGAGCGAACCATGAATTTCCTTCATATTTCATAAAATAACGGATTAAACCGGATTGTAGCCGAAAAATCTTATGGGATGCTCACTTTCCTCCCGCGAAAAGTCTGAATCCCTATAGTATACAGCGAATTTATCGCATTTCCGTTAGGTTGAGGCGTTACAGGTTCTCCTGCTGCTGCCCTTCCTGCGGAACCGCTCCGGACTGTGGAGAATCGCTGCTTTCTACAAAAGACTGGATCACAGCCCATAACTCTTCTTTACCCACGCCCAGCTCCGAAGAAAACATGACGAACAAATCAGTGCTGCGGAGAAGGAGCCCCTCCTTCATTTGCTTGACGTGTTTCTGCCAGCGGCTCTTCGGTATTTTATCTGCTTTCGTAGCCACGACGCAGATCGGGATGTCGTAATGCTGAAGCCAGTCATACATCATGATGTCATCCTTGGTCGGCGGGTGGCGAAGATCCACCACCATGAGAACCAGCTTCAGCGTCTGCCGCTCCAGCATGTATTTCTCAATCATCTTGCCCCAGGCGGCCCGCTGCGTCTTGGACACTTTGGCGTAGCCGTACCCTGGGAAGTCCACAAAATACAAAGCCTCATTAATACGATAGTAGTTCATATGCTGGGTTTTGCCCGGGGTCGAGCTTGTTCTCGCCAGGTTCTTCCGATTGATCATCCGGTTGATGAGCGAGGACTTGCCGACATTGGAACGCCCTGCCAGAGCAATCTCCGGCAAGGCGTCCACAGGATATTGGTCAGGGCCGACGGCGCTGATAATAAATTCTGCATTCGTAACTTTCATGTTAAATAAAACCCTCTCTAGTGCACTCCCGCCTGCTCCACCAGTGCATGCTTCAGCACCTGGTCCATATGGGACACCGGAACAAACTCCACTTCTTCTTTGACACTGTCCGGAATCTCGCGCAGATCCCGCTCGTTGTCTTTGGGGAGCAGTATTTTTTTGTAGCCGGCGCGGTGCGCAGCCAGCGATTTCTCCTTCAGTCCGCCGATCGGCAGCACCCGGCCGCGCAGGGTGATTTCACCGGTCATGGCGATGTCTTTGGAGACATGTTTCTTGGTCAGGGCCGACACGAGGGCCGTGGCAATCGTAATGCCTGCCGAAGGTCCATCTTTCGGAATCGCCCCTTCAGGGATATGAATATGGATATCATTCTTCTCATGAAAATCGGGGTCGATGCCAAGCTCATCGGCTTTGGCACGCGTGTAGCTGAAAGCGGCCTGCGCCGATTCCTTCATCACGTCCCCTAATTGGCCAGTCAGGGTCAGCTTGCCGGATCCCGGCACGACCGTGACTTCGACCATCAATGTTACGCCGCCGACCTCGGTCCAGGCCAGGCCGGTTACCGCACCAATCTGATCCTCGAGATCGGCCACGCCATATCTGAAGTTCGGGCTGCCTAAATAGTCCTTGACCTCGTCCGGCTCAATGGTAATCTTATCGATCTCTTCGGATACGATGATCTTCGCAGCCTTCCGGCACAATGCCGCGACCTGCTGCTCCAGGTTCCGCACGCCGGATTCCCGGGTGTACTCGCGGACTACTTTCATGAGCGCCTCTTCCCCGATCTCCAGCTGGTCTTCGTTCAGGCCATGCTCCCGTTTCTGCTTCGGCAGCAGGTAGCGCATGGCGATTTGAAGCTTCTCCAGTTCCGTATAACCCGGAATGTTGAGCACTTCCATCCGGTCCAGCAGCGGACGCGGAATATTATGAATGGCATTCGCCGTCGTAATAAACATTACCTGGGACAAGTCGAACGGAATCTCGATAAAATGGTCGCTGAACGTATTGTTCTGCTCCGGATCGAGCACTTCCAGCAGTGCCGAAGACGGGTCTCCCCGGAAATCCGAAGCCATCTTGTCGATCTCATCCAGCAGGAATACCGGGTTCAGTGCACCCGCGTTCTTCATTCCCTGGATAATCCGCCCTGGCATCGCTCCCACATAGGTGCGTCGGTGACCGCGGATTTCCGCTTCATCCCGCACGCCCCCGAGCGATATCCGGACAAATTTGCGGTTCAGCGATTTGGCAATCGACCGGGCAAGCGAAGTTTTACCAACACCCGGAGGTCCGACCAGGCACAGAATCGGCCCTTTCATCTTCTTCACCAGCTTCTGAACCGCCAGGTATTCAAGTACGCGCTCCTTCGGCTTGTCGAGGCTGTAATGATCCTCGTTGAGTACCTGCTCCGCCTTATGGATATCCAGATCGTCCTCGGTCTTAGCCGACCACGGAAGGCCAAGCAGCCAATCGAGATAATTGCGGATCACGCCGCCTTCCGCCGAGCTTGCAGGCATTTTCTCGAGACGGTCGATTTCTTTCTCCACCTTCTCTTTGACCCTTTCGGGAAGCTCCTGCTTGTTCATCTGCTCACGCAGCTCTTCGACTTCTCCGGCGCGGCCTTCTTTCTCGCCCAGCTCCTTCTGAATCGCCTTCATCTGTTCGCGCAAATAATATTCCTTCTGCGTCTTTTCCATCTGCTTCTTGACGCGCTGGTTAATTTTGCGCTCGAGCTCCAGCACTTCGCGTTCGTTATTCAGAATATCGAGGAGCTTCTCGAGCCGTTTGCCAACGTCGACGGTCTCCAGAATGTCCTGCTTATCCTTGATTTTTAACGACAGATGGCTCGTAATGACGTCGGCCAACCTGCCGGGCTCTTCGATATCGGACACCGCGGCAAGCGTCTCGGGCGTTACCTTTTTCGATAAATTAATATAGTGCTCGAATTGACTGAGTACCGTACGCATCAGCGCATCCACTTCAGGATCGTCGCTGTCTTCCTCCTTCAGCTCGCGGGCAATGACTTCGTAATATTCTTCATTGTCCGTGTACTGAATGATCTCAGCGCGCTCCATCCCTTCCACCAGCACCCGGATGGTGCCGTTCGGAAGCTTCAGCATCTGTCTGACGTTGGCGACTGTGCCAACCCGGAAAATATCTTCCTGCGTTGGTTCTTCTATGTTCACCTCGGACTGAGAACAAAGGAGAATCAAATTATCTTCCACCATTGCTTTTTCCAGCGCTTTGACCGATTTCTCCCGGCCTACATCGAGATGCAGAACCATGCTCGGGTAGACTAGAAGGCCTCGCAAAGGCAGTAAAGGAAACCGGCGGCCTTTTGATTTACTGGGCCCCATCGCTTTTGCACCTCCAGCCGTTCTCAGGGTTATGACATTCGATTTTATTTTAGCAAATGTTCACATAAAACACCAATCTTTGTAGCCTGATCAGCAGGAGCCGGCATCCGTTATTTGGCTGTTACGCGCAGGCTTGGCATGCAGGAAGGAAGCTGAAGCTGCCGGGAATGTCTCCGGGGCCGCGCTGGGTTCGATCGTTTCCTCTGCGCTGCTGTCGACCTGACGATCCAGCTCGCTTCCGAAAATATGCCCGAACGCTTCCTGGATCGACTCCACCGGAATGACGCGCAGACCGTTCAAATCCTCGAACAGGGTCTGCCAATTTTCCTTCGGAATGATCACTGTCGTTGCTCCTGCCTGGAAGGCCGCCTCGACTTTGGCGATAACGCCCCCGATCGGCTTCACTTTACCGTGAATGCTGATTTCGCCCGTCATGGCCAGACGATTGTCTACCGGCAGCCCTTTCATCGCCGAAACGATGGCGGTAGCCATGGCGACGCCGGCGGAAGGACCGTCAATCGGCGTTCCTCCAGGGAAATTGATATGCAGATCGTAATTCCCAGGCGAGAGACCCATGGAGCGCAGAACGGTCAGTACATTTTCGATGGAACCCTTCGCCATGCTCTTGCGGCGCAGCGTTCTGGAGCTGCCCCCGCCGATCTCTTCCTCTTCGACGACTCCGGTAATATTGTAGATACCTTGTCCTTTGGCGACAGGAACGGCAGTCACCTCGATTTCAAGCAGCGCTCCCATGTTCGGACCGTACACGGCAAGGCCGTTGACCAGGCCAACCTGCGGACGCTCCGGAACCTTCCGGTCCGGACGGGGCTGAAGCTGGCTGCTGCTTGCTACCCATTCGACGTCGGAAGCCGACAGGGAGTCCCTTTTTTCCGTCAACGCCAAACCTGCTGCCAGCTGAATGATATTGACCGCCTCGCGTCCGTTGGTCGCATACTGCTTCACAACCTCGACCGCCTCTGGGCATGGCTTCAGACCGATCTTCTGAATCGCATCCTCCGCAATGCGGCTGATCTCCTCAGGAAGCAGCGGGCGGAAAAAGATTTCCATACAGCGCGAACGCAGCGCCGGCGGAATTTCCTGCGGCGAGCGTGTCGTTGCCCCGACCAGACGAAAATCGGCCGGAAGGCCGTTCTGGAAAATATCGTGCACGTAGGCCGGGGTGTTGCTGTCCTCCGAATTATAGTATGCACTTTCGAGCAGGACCTTACGGTCCTCCAGTACTTTTAACAATTTATTCATTTGGATCGGATGCAATTCCCCAATCTCGTCGACAAACAAAATTCCCCCGTGCGCTTTCGTAACCGCACCCGGTTTAGGCTGAGGAATGCCGGCGACGCCCATGGAGCCCGCCCCCTGATAGATCGGGTCATGGACCGATCCGATTAATGGATCGGCAATCCCCCGCTCGTCGAAACGGGCGGTGGTCGCATCGATTTCGGTGAATTTGGCATCGGCTTTAAATGGCGAGGCCGGATTTTTTTTGGCCTCTTCCATCACGACCCGGGCGGCTGCCGTTTTCCCGACTCCCGGTGGCCCATAGATAATGACATGCTGCGGGTTCCCGCTGCACAGCGCGGCCTTCAGCGCACGAAGCCCGTCCTTCTGTCCGACGATATCCTGCAGCGACTGCGGTCTCGTTTTTTCGGCCAGCGGCTTGGTCAGCGAAACCGAACGCAGCTTGCGCAGCTTATCCATCTCTTTGCGTGATTCCCGATCCACCGCGGTGCGGTTCGTCTTCTGCCCGCGGAGCAAATTCCAAAAATAGACGCCGATGATGATCGCAAAGAAAAATTGTACCAGCATCATAATCATGGTTAAATCCATAGTAAATCCCTCCCGATTCTCAGTTCAGTGGCTTCTCCTCCGGCATGGTTTTAGATCGATAAATCATCTTGCCGGAAATAGGTTCGTTAGCCTGATACATGGTAGTATAGCCTTTTCACCCATGAGTAAACGGGATGGGCCGGGATTTTTGCATCTTTTTTGGAAAATGTCCGCCCACATTCAAAAAAGAAGCCGCAGCACTGCATAAGCAGGACTGCGGCTTCTTGCGGCAAAATTAGTGTTTGCGCCCCGGAATCGTTCCGGTTTCTTCGTATACTTTGACGATGCTGTCGATTTCCTTCTTCAATTCGTCCACCATCTCGGCTTCCGGCACTTTACGGATCATCTCTCCGTAACGGAAAAGGAGTCCTTCGCCGCGACCACCGGCGATGCCGATGTCCGCTTCACGCGCTTCGCCCGGACCGTTGACCGCGCAGCCAAGCACGGACACTTTAATCGGCACTTTCAGCTGGGAGATGTAGGCTTCCACTTCGTTAGCGATGGAGAACAAGTCGATGTCCAGCCGCCCGCAGGTCGGACAGGACACGAGCGTTGCGGCGTTCGAGATCAGACCGAAGGTCTTGAGCAGCTCACGCGCTACTTTGACTTCTTCCACCGGATCTGCACTCAGGGAAATACGCACCGTGCTGCCGATACCCATCGAGAGCAGGGCGCCGATGCCTGCCGAGCTTTTGATCGTACCGGAGAACAGCGTTCCCGATTCGGTAATACCAAGGTGCAGCGGATAAGGAATCACTTCGGCCGCCTTACGGTAAGCTTCGATGGCCATCGGCACGTCGGAGGCTTTCAGAGACACGATAATATCATGGAAGTCGAGCTCTTCCAAAATGCCTATGTGATAAAGGGCACTTTCTACCATAGCTTCAGGCGTCGGATACCCGTATTTCTCCAGCAGATGAGCTTCGAGCGAACCGGCATTGACGCCGATCCGGATCGGAATCCCGCGCTCTTTACAAGCCCGGACGACCGCTTCCACCTTCTCGCGGCTTCCGATATTGCCGGGGTTGATCCGGACTTTATCGATGCCGTTCTCAATGGCTTTCAGCGCCAGCTGGTAGTTAAAATGAATATCCGCAACGAGCGGAATATGAATGCGTTTTTTGATCTCTTTAATGGCTTCCGCCGCTTCCACATTGTTGACCGTTACCCGGACAATCTGGCAGCCAGCTTCTTCGAGCCGAAGGATTTCCGCCACCGTGGCTTCCACGTTAGCGGTCTTCGTCGTACACATGCTTTGGATAATGACTTCGTTGTTACCGCCAATCGTCAAATTACCGACCTTGACCGGCCGTGTGTCTTGTCTCAAAAACATGATTGTTCTCTCCCATAACGCCAAGACTCCACCCCGTCCCCGCGAAGCAAGCGGCAGGGCGGAAGTGGAGAATCGGCACCTAAATTTGGGAAAATGGCATCTGTTTTACAAACAGATTACGCACTTTCCTCTTGTTTTTTATCTTTTTTGCTGATCAATTCCGGAATCATCTTCTCTTTGACCACCTGCTCCGTAATGATGCAGTCCTTGATATCCTCGCGGGAAGGAACCTCATACATTACGTCCAGCATGATGCCTTCAATGATGGCCCGAAGTCCGCGGGCACCCGTATTGCGTTTGATCGCTTCGCGGGCAATCGCTTCAAGGGCTTCCGGCTCGAATTTCAGCGTTACGTTATCCATTTCGAGCAGTTTCTGATACTGCTTCGTCAGCGCGTTCTTCGGCTCGGACAGAATACGCACCAGCGTCTTCTCATCGAGCGGCTCCAGCGTCGAAATGATCGGCAGACGTCCCACGAATTCAGGGATCAGGCCGAATTTCAGCAGGTCTTCCGGCAGAACCAGACCGAGGTATTCACCCGGTTTCAGATCTTTCTGGTTGTCGGTACCCGCGTTAAAGCCGATAACTTTCTTACCGATCCGGCGCTTGATCATTTGCTCCAGGCCGTCAAAGGCACCGCCGCAAATAAACAGGATGTTCGTCGTATCGATTTGGATAAACTCCTGGTGCGGATGCTTGCGCCCGCCTTGTGGCGGAACCGAAGCGACCGTTCCTTCCAGGATTTTCAGCAGCGCCTGCTGTACCCCTTCTCCCGATACGTCACGGGTAATTGAAGGGTTCTCGGATTTACGCGCCACCTTGTCGATTTCGTCGATATAGATGATACCGCGTTCGGCTTTTTCCACGTCGTAATCGGCTGCTTGAATCAGCTTCAGCAGGATGTTCTCTACGTCCTCGCCCACATACCCGGCTTCCGTAAGGGAAGTCGCGTCGGCGATGGCGAACGGAACGTTCAAAATTTTGGCCATCGTTTGGGCAAGCAGTGTCTTACCCGAACCGGTTGGACCCAAAAGCAGGATGTTACTCTTCTGAAGCTCTACGTCTTCAATTTTGCTGCCGGTATTGATCCGTTTGTAATGGTTGTACACGGCAACGGACAGCGATTTCTTCGCCTGTTCTTGACCGATGATATACTGGTCCAAAATATCGCAGATTTCCTTCGGTTTCGGAATATCCTTCAGATCCAGCTCTTCCTCATGTCCGAGCTCTTCCTCCACGATCTCCGTGCAGAGCTCGATACATTCGTCACATATATAGACACCGGGGCCAGCAACAAGCTTGCGCACTTGCTCCTGGGATTTCCCGCAAAAAGAGCACTTCAGCTGCCCTTTTTCATCGTTAAATTTAAACATGTAAACACCCCTTTAAGATTTAATCGGTGAAGTGAGAACCTGGTCAATTATGCCGTATGCTTTCGCTTCCTCCGCGCTCATGAAAAAGTCACGATCCGTATCGCGCTCAATTTTTTCAAGGGGCTGACCCGTGCGCTCCACGTAAATTTGATTGAGCTTTTCCCTGGTTTTAATAATCCAGCTCGCATGGATTTGGATGTCGGACGCCTGGCCCTGAACACCGCCGAGCGGCTGGTGAATCATGACCTCGCTGTTCGTCAGCGCAAAACGCTTGCCGGGTGCTCCGGCCGTCAACAGCAGAGATCCCATGCTCGCCGCCATACCAACGCAAATCGTGGATACATCAGGCTTGATAAACTGCATCGTATCATATATACCCATCCCCGCTGTGACAGAACCACCCGGTGAATTGATATACAAATGAATATCTTTCTCCGGATCCTCCGCAGCCAGGAACAATAATTGAGCTATGACGAGATTGGCAACATCATCATCAATCGCACTGCTCAGGAAGATAATGCGGTCCTTGAGCAATCTGGAGTAAATATCGTACGATCTCTCGCCTCTATTGGTTTGTTCTACAACCATAGGTATCAGACTCATGTGTCCAACCTCTTTTCCATGTAAAAGATGTGATGCGTGCTTCAATCAAGTTTACAGCACTATTCTAACATGTTCAAAGCACGATGTCATTTTTTCACTCCACACCATTTAATACAGTGTATGAGTCTTCTAACAATTATAACCCGAAACGGACTGTTGAATCGAATATGTATGGAAACAAAGCATCCATTTTCATGCAAGATTTAGATATAAATGGATACTTTTAGTTAAAAATAAGGCACGCAAATGAATATACGTGCCTTATCTCTCTATAGGTCCCTTATGTCAGCCTCCGCACTTAGATCAGATGAAGATGACCGCGTCCGTTTCCTTCTTATTTTTCTTCAGCAGTTTCAGCAGTTTCTTCGGCTGCTTCCACTTCTTTGCTGTTCTCAACCAGGAGATCCACCGTTTTGCGAAGGGAAATTTCTTCGCGCAGGCTTCCCAGCGAACCGTTTGCTGTAAGAATGTTGCGGATCTCGTCAGGCGTGCGCTTGTAAGATTCAGCCATCACTTCCAGCTCTTTGTTGATGTCTTCCTCAGTTACTTCGATGTTCTCTTCTTTGGCGATTTGCTCCAGAACAAGGTTGTTGCGAACGCGTTTCTCGGCATCGTCCTTCATTTGCTCTTGCAGATCAGCCGTCGTTTGGCCAGAGAAGCTGAGGAACATTTCAAGGTTCATGCCCTGATTGCGCAGACGGTTGTCAAAATCACGCATCATGTTTTGAATTTCGCTGTCAATCATCGCTTGTGGAATTTCCACCTCGGCGTTGGCAGCAACTTTGTCTACGACAGCTGCTTCCTTATTACCTTTGGCTTCTTGTTCCTTACGGGAGAGAAGCTGTTTCTTTAGGTCTTCCTTGTACTCGGCGAGCGTTTCGAATTCACTTACGTCTTTGGCGAATTCGTCGTCCAGTTCAGGAAGCTGTTTGCGCTTGATTTCATGCACTTTCACTTTGAACACGGCTTTCTTGCCGGCCAGTTCTTCTGCATGATATGTCTCAGGGAAAGTCACTTCCACGTCTTTGAAGTCGCCAGTCGCCATGCCGACAACCTGCTCTTCAAATCCAGGAATGAACGTGCCGCTTCCCAGTTCCAGAGAATAACGCTCAGCTTGTCCGCCTTCAAAAGGAACGCCGTCAACAGATCCGTCGAAGTCGATCACGGCGATGTCTCCGTTCTCGGCAGAGCCTTCGTCGATAACCGACAGTTCGGCATGACGTTCTTGCAGACGCTTCAGTTCAGCGTCAAGCTCTTCGTCCGAAACTTCAACCTTTTGTACCGGAACTTCCACGCCTTTGTATTCGCCCAAAGTTACTTCAGGCTTAACCGTTACTTTCGCTTTGAATTTGAACACTTCGCCTTTCGCGAATTGGTCAATTTCCACTTCAGGACGGTCTACAGGGAAGATGTCAGTTTGGTCGACAGCTTCTGTGTATACTTCAGGAAGCAAAATGTCGATTGCGTCTTGATACAGAGCTTCGACGCCATAACGGGCTTCGAAGATCGGCCGAGGCACTTTACCTTTACGGAAACCAGGCACGTTAGCCTTTTTTGCTACTTTATTAAAAGCTTTGTCGAGGGCTGCAGCTACACGGTCTGCTTCCACTTCGACTTCAAGAACGCCAAGGTTCTTCTCTATTTTTTCCCAGGTTGCTTTCATTTTATGCTTTCCCCTCCAAAAATAATTCACATGTACTTAAGTTATCAGCACGCACAGAATAACCATTATAGTATAAACAACATTGCCGTGTTTTTCAAGGGCAAGCCCTTGGCAACTCTTCAGGTAAACGTTTCCGATCGCCTACTCTTGCATACCGGCCGACACGAACTGCCTGAAGCTTCGATAAGCCTGCTCAAAACGGAAGCGCATCGTGTCCGTGATCCCGTACATCGCCCGGGACTCCTCTTCGTTGCGGCTGCCTGTGAGGCTCTCGGTGACGATCTGATGCAGGGCAGCCGCCCAGATGTCGATCGTCGTGTCGTCCTCGTCAAGGATCGAACGGTAATCCTCCGTCCCGTAGATCGCCATAATAAACTGCGACCACAGCTCTTGAGCAAAATAATACAGCGTCGGCTCCTGCACTTCGGTCTGCGCAGCCACGCGCTCCGTTACCATTGCCACCTGCGGCGGAAACTCCTCAGGCGTCAAAGGCACCGTCTCCATATCGACGCTTACCTGCTCCTGTCCGCGCTTAAACTGCACCGTGCCCTGCATACCGCGCTTGCGCAGCGTTTGAAGCACCCTGAACTGCAGCAGCGGATGAAGGCGAGCCTGCATCAGCCACCCCACCAGCTTGTCGTCGATATCCGAGCCTTCCAGATAGGACAGCTGCTCGAGAGCGAGCATGGTCTGCTCCGATAAAGGCTCTTCCATGGCGGTGTGCAACAGCTTGTCTGCGTAATGCTGGTCTTCGGCCAGCTTGGCCCGCACGTTCTGCCGTTTCATTTCTTCCTCGTCGGGCTCCTCCTCATGCTCATAAGAGTCCAAGCCTGCACCCTGCCCGCCGCCGTGATTCATATATTGTGGAAAAGCGGCTTCCAGCCATTCCAGAAGCGCCTGCCATTCTTCATAATGCCTCTCATCCTGCCCTTGGCACTGCAGCAGGAAACGCAAAAGCTCCATCGCTTCCCCGTACCGTTCATTTTCCAGCATGACGGTCAGCTGAATCTGATAGAAGTCGAGCGTCTTTGGAAAAAGAATGACGTTGTCCTTCGCTGGGGAAATATGTTCTTTAATATGTATTCCCTCCTTTCCCCGTGCTTGTGCAAATAATTGTTGATTATAGCATACCTCTTTCAACTTGAAAAAAAACATGTGAATGGACGGGGAATCCATTCGTTCTATGAAAAACGTATAGAAACCATTAATAATATAAACGGGGATTGAAACAACTTTTTTATCTTGCCCTAAGAACAGATGAGGGGGACTATGAGAAAGGAAAGAAAAACATATTGATATTATCAAAAATATATGTTATGATCTTTCTTGCTTGAATTTTTTCATGTCCCAGTAGCTCAGCTGGATAGAGCAACGGCCTTCTAAGCCGTCGGTCGGGGGTTCGAATCCCTCCTGGGACGTATAGAAGCTCTCCTTATTGGAGAGCTTTTTTAGTTCCAGGAGGGGTTATGAGAACCCCTTAGGCGGTTCGTCGGAGCATAAGCTTCGATAGCATCCGCTTCGCAGTCCGCCCGTTAGGGCGGTATCCCGAGCTGGGACGTAAGAAAGCTCTCCTTATTGGAGAGCTTTTTTTAGTTCCACGAGGGAATTGAGAACCCCTTAGGGGGTTCGTCGGAGCATACGCTTCGGTAGCATCAGCTTCGCAGTCCGCCCGTTAGGGCGGTATCCCGAGCTGGGACGTGTTTTTGCGTCCATAGGGATGAGAACCCCTCAAGGGGTTCGTCGGAGCATACGCACCGATAATCTCCTCTTTCGCCACCCATTCGCTCACCTGAACACAAAAAAGAGGACCCCAAGTTTTACCCCAAGGTCCTCTCTATTCCATGCTTGTTACAGCTTCACGATTTTGCCTGTGTCCTGCGATTCAAACGCGCCCAGGATGACATTCAGGGAGCGCAGACCTTCTTCGCCGGAAATTTGCGGCGGCGTGTTGGTCAGGATCGATTCCACGAACGCGTCGATGACGCCGCTCGGTACTTGCTTTTCGTTCGTCGCCATGGCGCCGACCTTGTACGTTTCCACAGTGCCGTTGGTCAGCTCGACGATAACCTCGTCGCCTTCAACGGTTCCGATCTTCATGCAGCCGTTTTCGCACCAGAGCACCGTACCGTTGTCGCCGGAACGGTAGTGCGTCCAGCTCGCCATCAGCGTGCCCACAGCTCCGCTCTTCATGCGCACGATGCAGGTCGCATTGTCGTCTACGTCCGTACCTTCTTTATGTACGGTACCGATAAAGCCGGCGACTTCCACGATTTCATCGTTCAGCAAATAGCGGATGAAGTCGGATTTGTGCACGCCGAGGTCGCCCATAGCGCCCATGATCGCTTCATCTTTGCGGAAGAACCAGCTGTCGCGTCCGTCGACGCTCCAGCTTTCCGGACCGCCGTGGCCGAAAGACGTGCGGAACGTCAGCACTCTGCCGAGCTTGCCGGAATCCAGAATTTCTTTTGCCTTCACGTGAGGAGGCATGAGGCGCTGATTGTGGCCCACCATCAGGAAGACGCCGTTTTTGCGGGCCGCTTCGATCATCTGCTCCCCTTCTTCCTTCGTGGTCGCCATCGGCTTTTCCACCAGGACGTGCAGCCCGGCATTCGCTGCATCGATGCTCATCGAAGCGTGAAGGTAGTTCGGCGTACATACGCTGACGGCGTCAAGCTTCTCGTTCTTCAGCAGTTCCTTGTAGTCGGTGTATGCTTTGGCACCATACTGTGCCGCCACTTCTTCAGCGCGCTCCTTGAGCGGATCCGCGAAAGCAACCAGTTCCACATTCGGGTTCGCTGCGTATTCAGGAATATGTCTGCGCTGGGCGATGGCGCCGCAGCCAAAAACCGCTACTCTAATTTTACTCATGGATACAAATCTCCCTTTCTTCGGCTCTGATCTTCATTAAATTAAAATTGGTTCAGGTAGTTCTGTTTCAGCCAGTTCATGCTGTTCTCCACGCTTTGCAGCGGAGGATTCTGGCACACGTCCTGCTCGACGATCAGCCACTGCGTACCAGCATCGGTAGCGGCCTGAATGACGCCCGGCAAATTCACGTCCCCTTGACCAAGCTCAAGCGTCTTCATGTTGCCTTCGGCATCCCTGCTGAAGTCCTTCAGGTGAAGGAGCGGCAGGCGTCCGGCATATTTTGGGATATAGGTGAGCGGATCCTGTCCGGCAAACTGTACCCAGCATACGTCCATTTCCACTTGAACGGCTTCAGGCGAAGTGGAGGAATACATGGCGTCGAATACAAACTCGCCGTCAATCTTGTCCGCGAATTCAAAATCGTGGTTGTGATATCCGAAGGTCAATCCTTGTTTGCGCGCCTCGGTACCCACTTCCTCCAGGAAAGCAAACAGTTCCTTCCACTGCTCGATGTTCTCCCGGTCTTCCGGTGCAACGTAAGGACACATCATGGTTGTCGCGCCGATCGTTTTCAGGTAATCGATCTCTTTCTGCAGGTCGGCCCGAAGCAGATGCAGGCCCACATGAGCGCCGATCGCTTGAAGACCGAGCTCTTGAAGAAGCGTTTTCATTTCTTCAGCAGGAATGTCACCGTATCCGGCAAACTCCACACCTTCATACCCAAGCTCAGCCACTTTGCGAAGCGTTCCTCGGAAATCCTTAGCCGTTTCATCACGAAGCGTATACAATTGCAAGCCAATGTTCAATTTTTTCATAAAAAGGGCACCTCGTTTCCCAATAAAATGATTGCTCTATCTGCTACTATCATACATGCAAGTAAGCTAAAATGAACATAAACAATATGATTGCAACATGAACTATTTGCTTGTTTTTTTGAGAAAGGGGAGCACTTGATGGAAGCCAGACTGCTGATTTGCGATTACTCCTACCATTTCCAGCAGTTCAGCAACAGCCACCGCGCGGGCTTGACGACCTATCTGTTCCGGCTGCAGACGGAAGGATCCTGCACCGTATTCTGCAACGGCACCGATTACCATGTCGAAGGCGGGGACCTGCTGCTGCTGAAACCGGGAGACGAATACGAGCTTATGGTGCATGAAGATGCCGGCGGGGGACGCGTCTCGAGCGGGGATTATTTTCTGTTTTGCGAAGGCGGCTGGATCGATGCCTGGTGGAGCCGGATGAGCCGGCCGGTCGTCAGCCGGATTGGCAGCGACGATCGCCTGCTCGGTCTGTGGAGGCAGCTGCTGCTAGAAAAAAGGCGCGGCCTGGAGGGGGAGAACGTGGAGCTCACCGGTTACCTGCTGCGAAGCTTGTGCCTTTGCCTGGACCGGGCCATCACGGAGACGAAGCCGGCGAACCGCACCGCGTATACCGCGCTGAGGCTGAAGCGTTTTGTTGAGGAGCATGCCACCGTTACCTTTAAATTGGAAGAAGCCGCCGCCCATGTCGGGCTGAGCCTGTCCAGAGCCGTGAAAATCTTCAAGGAGCAATATGGCAAAACGATGATCCAATACGCCTTGGAAATCCGGCTGAACGCCGCCATCGAACGGATGAAATACAGCACCATGACCCAGGAGGAGATCGCTGAAACCTGCGGTTTTGCCAGTTATTCTTACTATCACCGCGTGTTCCGCAGCACCTACGGGATGTCGCCGGCCCAATACAGGGAGAGCTTCGCGCCTGATGCCAAGCCACAGCCGGACAAATAAACGGTCATAACCAAAAAGCAACCCGCCCGGTATGAACCGTTGACGGATTGCCTGATTTTACGCGAGCAGATTGTTTTCGATCATTGAGCATCCACCCTATCCTTTGGTGGAGCCGGCCACCATGCCCTTCATGATTTTCTCCTGAAGGATCAGATAGATGACGATCGTTGGAAGCACCGCGATGGCCATCGCCCCCATCGTCAAGCTGTAATCTGTGCCGAAACCGTCCGAGAAGAGGGACAGGCTGAGAGGCAGCGTCTTCAGCGCCTGCGTGTTGATAAAGACGAGCGCAAAGGAAAAGTCGTTCCAGAACCGCAGAAACGCCAGAATCGAAATCGTCGCCACGATCGGCGTGCAGAGCGGCAGGATCATCCTGCCGAATATTCCCCACCATCCGCTGCCGTCGATCATCGCCGCCTCTTCAATCTCTTTCGGAATCGAGGACATGTAGGCCATGGACAGAAACACGGCGATCGGCAGCTCAAACGCTGTATAGGGCAGAATGAGCGCACCGTAGGTGTCGAGGAGACCCAAGTTTTTCATCATGATAAACAAGGGAACCAGCGTGCTGTGGATCGGAATCAGAAGACCCATCGTAAACAGCACGACGACGACTTTTTTAAACGGGAACGAAAATCTCGACAGCACATACCCCGCAAGCACGCTGAGCAGGACGGTCAGGATGACCGCCGAGACCGTCACGACCGCGGAGTTCAGCATCGCCCTTCCCATATTCCCCAGATCCCACGCCCTTACCAGGTTTTCAGCCATCCACTGTTTCGGCAGTCCATACGGATTGGCAAAGAAATCCTGGTTTGTTTTAAAAGCGCTCGTAAACAACCAGTACAGCGGATACAGCGTAACGACGGCATACGCCAGCAGGATCAGCTTGCCGAAGCCGGCCAGCCCTTTGAAGACGGCTCTTTTGCCCGTGCCGCTCCGGGAAGCGGCCGTAATCGATGCATTCATCCTTGCTCCTCCTCCCCTCAGCTGCTTTTACGGCGTGTCGCCAAATAGTTCAAGGCGATCAGCACTGCGCTGACGATCATGATCATGGTGGACACGGCCGAGCCGTAACCGTACCGGTAAACGCTGAACGTGCTGTTGTACATGTACGTCGCCAGCAGCTCGGTTGACCGCGCCGGCCCCCCGCCTGTCATGACGATGACATGGTCGAAGGCTTTCAGGCTTCCGGAGATGCATAGTACGATCGTGACGACCACCGTCCCCCAAATGATGGGGAGAGTGACGTGAATCAGCTTGTTCCAGCCGGAGGAGCCGTCAATTTTGGCCGCGTCGTGGATTTCGGGTGAAATATTTTGCAGCGCTGCGACGAAAATAACCAGGTAAGGGCCGATGTTCGCCCAGTTGATGGGAATGGATATGGCCAGCATGTTGACCTTCGGGTCGGACAGCCAGGCCCGGGTCCAGGAGTGGAGGCCGAGCAGATCCAGCACATGGTTCGCAACCCCGAACTGCGGGTGATAAATGTATCCCCAGATGAGGCCGACTACAACGGTTGACAGCACCATCGGCATAAAAACGGCCGAACGGACAAACCGGGAGAACAGCGAGTTCTTGAACAATACGATGGCCAAAACGAGCGCGACCGGAACCTGGCCGACAATCGACGATACGACCAAGATCAGATTGTTGCGCAGCGCCCGCCAGAAAATCGGATCCCGGAACATCTCCTTATAATTGTCCAGCCCGATGAATTTGGCGTCGCCAAAGCCTTTCCAGCTGAAAAACCCGTAATACGCCGACCAGAACACCGGAATAATGACGAAGATCAAAAACAGCAGGAGCGCCGGAAGAAGAGCTAGCGCTATGAATCCTTTACTTCGCATCGCTGTTGGCATGGCAGCTTCCTCCCTTTCTCATGTCCGTCATTAAGGCGTGGCCGACCGGGCCTGCGCGTCCTGCAGCTTCTGTGCGACGCCTTCTACGGAGCCGCCCATCATGATTTCCTGAAGGCCGTTATTAATGACCTCGGCCGCTTCAGCCGACAAATAAGCATCATAGACCGGCGTAACTTCGGTCGATTTGACGAGGTTGAAGGCTTTATAATAGAGGGAAGTCACCTTAGACTTGTCGATATCGGTGTCGTACATCACCATGGAGTTGCTCTCGGCGATCGCTTTCTGGGCATCCGGTCCGCTGACCGCATAAATCAGCTCCAACGCCAATTCCCTTGCTTTGCCTTCCGTCCGGCTGCTGAGCGCAAGTCCGCCGCCGGCACCGCCGGAAATCGTGCCTGCCTTCCCTTTCCCTCCAGGGATTGGCGGCAGCACCGTCACTTCGATATCCTTCATCTGATCTTCCGTAGAGGATGCCGCCAGGTTCGTGAGCGTCCAGGCGCCGCTGATCATCATCGCCGCGTTCCCCTGTATGAAATACTGCTCAGCCTGCGTATTGTCGATGCTGTTGGCGCCGTCCTGGAACGCCTTGTGATCCACCAGCTCCTTAAAATGACCTAGCGCCTGGATGAATTCCGGATCAGTGAATTTGGCCCCTTTCTGCGCAGCGGCGTTCTTGAACCATTCCGTTCCCGTTACCCGGTCGGCGAGCGAACCGAGAATCGTGGACTGCGCTACCCACGGGGCTTTGTTGCCCAGCGCAATCGGGGTGATGCCCTTGGCGTTAAATGCGGTGACGGCCGTCATCATCTCATCCCACGTGGTCGGAACTTTGACGTTGTTTTTTTCGAACAAGGCCTTGTTATAGTACAGGATTGAGGTGGCCGACATGCCCAGCGGAGCCGAATAGATCTGTCCTTGCTCGAACTCATACGGTTCAAAAGCGCCCGGCAGGAACTTGTCTTTCCAATCCGAATGCGCGTCAAGCACCTCCGTAATCGGCTGAAGCAGCTTGGCCTGATACAGCTCGGAGGACTGGCTGCCCGCGTAGACGAAAAATACGTCCGGCATCTCATTCGCTGCGGCAACCGTGCTCAGTCGCTGGCGGTAACCGTCAGGCGGGATGGCCTGGGCGTCGAGCTCTACCTCCGGATGGTCTTTGGCGAACTGCTCGATGAAGCTCCGGACCGATTTGGCCCGCAAATCATCCCCTGCAAAATTGTGCCAGATCGTCATTTTCACTTTCTCCTGACCGTCCGCGCTTCCCTCTGCCTGCTTGCCGCTCTCGCCGCTGCCGCAGGCAGCAAGGAGCATCGTCATGAGCAGCAGAACAATGCCTAATTTGCGTGTAGTTTTCATGGTCATCCCCCTCTGATATAAATGTTAAGTTCAATCAGCCTTGCGATGATTAGCCCAAGTATAAAAGAGGATGAACGTCTCCCACAGGGGATAGAATTCAGTCAAGGGAGGGACAAACTTCAGCACTTGCCCGATATTCCGAAGGGGTCAGACCGGTGAATTTCTTGAACAGGCGATTAAAATACTTCAGGTCTTCGTAACCGATCTCGCCGGCGACCTCGCTGATTTTGGCCGGCGTTTCCCGCAGGAGCCTCATCGCCTTGCGAAGTTTCGCCTGCGTGACGTATTCGAGATAGTTGCGGCCGGTCTCCCGCTTGAACAACTCGCTGAAATAGTTCGGGTTCATATGGACGTGCTTCGCCACCTGCTGCAGCGACAGGCTTTGGTCCAAGTGGTCGTGAATGTAAGCAATGGCCCGTTCTACCGGACTGGACGCCGATACCATCCCCCTGTACTGCTGCATGATCTGTTTCAATTCATGAACCATGATTCGTTCTGGCCACTTGGCCAGCTCGTAGATATCGAATGGAGTCCCTGAAGGAAGCGGACTGGAGTAACCGATCGAAGCGGCAGCCCGCTCCAGCCACCGACGGGCCGAAACAAGAATGGAATGAAGGTAAGCCTGCATCGATCCTGGCGTAGCCTCGGGGTCCAGTATGATCCGTTCAAGCAAATCCGTAATCCAGGACTGCAGGCGGGACGTGTCGCCCGCCCGGAGCAGGGCAAACAGCTCGGTTTCTTCCTCCACCGTGCATACCGTCCGGATGCCCCGGCGGGAGACTACCTCTTCATACCGGATGCGCCGTTCTGCACGCAGCAGCCATGCATAGGAGCCGGCCTCCGCTGCGGCAGCTAAGGCGGCGGGCAGGTCCTGAAGCTGGGTGAACGGCAGCCCGCCGGCAGCCGTGACCCGGCAGCCCAGCTCAGCCTCCGCATGGCCCAGCACCGGCCTCATGCGGCTCCAGTCGTCCTCGCCCCGGCTTTTTACCAGAAGAAGCAGTGCACCGTTCCATTCGAGCCATGCGCATGGCAATCGTTCAGCCAGCCAGCTGCCGACGATGCGGTATACATCGCCGTCCGGGCGGCTGCCTCTCTTCCCCGAGCTGGAGGAATGGACCCACAGCAGCCAAATCCGGAGCACCGTGCCCCCGTCAGCATCGGGCCGAAGGTCGGGGAACCGGTCCCAAAACTCGGCTTCGGTCGTGGCATCGGGTGCGGATCCCGAAGCCAACAGTCTCCTTAAGAAACCGCGGTTCACGATCGTCTGCTGGACCCTGCCGCCCTCCTCGTTCCGCCGGCGAACCTCCAGCCGCTCCCTGGCCTTGGCCGCGGACTGGATGATTTCCCCCGGTCTGCTCGTCTTCAGCAAATAGTCGCTGACTCCTTCGCGCATCGCCTGCTGGGCATAGGCAAACTCGTCGAATCCGGAAATGATGATGATTTCGGTATCCGGGAACTGCTTTTTCACCTCCCGCGCCATATCGATACCGCTGAGCCCCGTCATCCGGATATCGGTAAATATAATTTCGGGCTGCTCATCCGGAATCCGCTGCAGCGCTTCTTCGGCGGAAGCGGCCGGCTTTAGCACCGTAAAACCGTTCTCCTCCCAATTGACCACCGTGCTTAGCCCGTTTCGGATAATCACTTCGTCATCAACGATCATAACCTTCATCTTGGTTCTCCCCTTTGCTTGATTGTTCCCGAGTCCATTCCTTTGGCTCCTGCACGATCGGGATCCTGAATGTAATCCGCGTGCCCGCTCCTTCCACACTCTCTACCTCAAGTCCGGCATCCCTGCCGTAATGCAGCGCCAGCCGCTTGTTGACATTGCGCAGCCCGTAGCTCCCGCGGGCGTCAGGCTCCTGCCCGTAGGCCGCCGGATGCTCCGCCAGCCGGTTCCGGAGCCACTGAAGCCTCTCTTCGGGCATTCCGATCCCGTCGTCCTCAACGGCGAAATCGAGGAACCCCCCGCTGCGCTCCACCGCGATCCGGATCATGCCCCGCCCGTCTCGGCCGAGCAGGCCGTGAAGGATCGCATTCTCCACCAGCGGCTGAAGCAGCAGCTTAAGCATCGTTAGATGGTGCAAACTCTCAGCCGCATCGACCCGAAAATCGAATTTGTCGGGATACCGGATCGACTGGATATTCATGTAATGACGGACATGCGTGATCTCCTGCAGCACCGTGCAGTATTCCTGGCCGGCATTTAAGCTGAACCGCAGAAAATCACTCAGCGAGCCGACCATCTCGGCGATCTTGGCACCGTCCTGATTCATCAGCGCCAGCCATTGCACCGAGGAGAGGGTGTTATACAAAAAATGCGGGTTAATCTGCACCTGCAGCGCATGCATATCGGCTTCCTTCTTCAGTGATTCATTGCGCTTGACCTCATCGGTGAGCTTCACGATCCGCGAAGTAAGCCGGTTATAGCTGATGATCAGCTGACCTACCTCGTCTATCGTTTTGACCGGCAGTGCAGGCAGAGGTTCTTCCGGCCTGGCGTTTCTGAGGAATTTGGTGAGCGCGGAGAGCGGGTTAGTAATTTTTTGAATCAGAAAAAGAACCAGAATGATGACAAATAGGATCGCAGCGGTGACAGCGATAGCCGTAAGCCTTAGAAAATACTGGTTTTGCGAGCTGTATTCCGCAGCCGGTATGATCCCCACCAGCTTCCAGCCCACGCTGGACATCTTTTTATATAAAATCGTCTTCTTGCCGCTCCCCTGCCCGTAGACCAAATCCCCGCTCTGTCCCTCAAAAGGGCCAATCGAAGGATAATAAGCGTCGAGCGCAAGATTCGTTTCCATATCCGGGGGGCCTGCGAGAATCCGGTTGTTCTCGTCCAGCAGCAGCACGAAGCCCGTTTTTTCCAATGCCACCTGCCGGACCTGGCTGGCGATGACCCCCTGATCCAGATTGATCTGCAGGTTTCCGATCGGCTTGTATTTATCAGTGCTGCGGATCGGTCTTGCCAGCGTGATCATCTTTCTCACCCCTTCAAAGGTCCACTGCCGGTGGACCGAAGACCACCATTTGGGATGCTCGGCATAAAAACCAGGATCCCTCTCCGTGACATCCCGGAACTCCGACCGCACCAGCGACTTGTAGGAGATCGAGTCCTTGGCCCCAAGCGGCTCGACGATGATGTTCGCGATATAATCTTTGGAAAAGGCGAGGCTTGTCAGAAAGTTGATGACGGCGGTCTGCTGCACATAATTGCTTTCGGAGCTTTTTAAATAAGACTGCACGCCTTCGTTGCCGATCAGAAAAAGCGAAATGTTCTCAACGTCCTTGACCATCGTCTCCAGATAGACATCCAGCTGCCTGAGATTGTTCATCCCGGAGGTTTTGGCTTTTTCCTCGGTCAGGCTCTCGGCCATTTTGTAGGAGAAAATGCCGAGGAACAGCAGCGGAACCAGCGCGGCCAGAATAGTGAGCAGAGACAGCTTATGCTTCAAGGATGTTCCGAACCAATGCTGCATATGATCCCTCCTACGTCGGTCTATGAAATGATTATGTAATATTACATAACATTGAAAACGCTTGCCAATAAACCAATTGGTTTTATTACAGAGATTCATGTTAGGTTTATTCACTATCTTAGAAGATCACTAGGTCTTAAGTAAATGGTTAAAAAGTCGCAGTAGAATCCGTTTCGCCTCTAAAAACTCGTCGGTTGAGGGAGTATTTCACGCGTCAGAGCCTGCGCCCGGAGGAACGCCGTTACTACAGTTATGATCCGATCCCGTTACGCTGGAAGCCTCGTTTTCCTGTTTGCAAAATAAAACGGGGAAAGAGCATCGCTCTCTCCCCGTTTCTATACATCCGGCTCAGCCGGCCTCCAACCGGCCCCTGCATCCCGGGCTACTCTTCATCGGCCGCCTGTCTTGCATGATTGTACAGCTGCTCATAGTATCCGTGCATGGCCAGCAGTTCGTCATGGGTGCCTTCCTCAATCGCCCGGCCGTCTTTCATGACCAGAATGCGGTCGGCGTGCATGACCGTGGACAGCCGGTGGGCGATCACCAGCGTCGTCCGCCCGGTGGACACGTTCGCCAGCGCGCTTTGCACCAGCTGCTCCGTATGCGAATCCAGGTTGGCGGTCGCCTCATCCAGGATGAGGATCCGCGGCTCAAAGACCATGATCCGCGCGAAGGAGATCAGCTGCCGCTCCCCGGCTGACAGGCCGCTGCCCCGCTCCGATAGGAGCGTGTCGTATCCGCCGGACATCCGCATGATCATGTCGTGCGCGCCGACGAACCGGCAGGCATCCATCACCTTTTCTCGGGAGATGTCCTCCTGAAACAGCCGGACGTTATCGAGGACGGTTCCCGCGAACAGATAGGGCTCCTGCTGGATCAGTCCGACGAGACGGTGGAGCTGCTGCTGCGGAATGTCGCGGATATCCGCCCCGTCGATTTTGATGCTGCCGGAATTAACGTCATAGAACCGGTTCAAAAGGCTGATCATCGTGCTCTTCCCCGCTCCCGTTGTGCCGACGATGCCGACCATCTCCCCGGGCTTCAAATGGAGGTCGAGATGGGGAATGACCGGCTTGGATTCCGAATAGCCGAAAGAAATGTGATTGAAGTCGACCCGTCCGCGGGCTTCGGACAAGCGCAGCCGGCACGTTTTGTCAGGCTCCGGGTCCTTCACTTCGGGCTCGGTGCTGAATATTTTCCAGATCCGGTCCATCGATACGGTCGTCGACTGGAACGTGTTCCACTGCATCGTGATCTGGTTGATCGGCTGGAAAAACTGCCGGATGTAGCTCGTAAACGCGTACAGAACGCCGACGGCCATATGCTCATGGAATACCGCCAGTCCGCCCAGCCAGACGACCGTAACGAGGGCGACGTTGCCCAGAATGTCGAAGGTCCGGTTAAACAGCACGTTGGCGCGGACCTCCCTCATGTTCGCTTCCCAGTAGCTCTGGTTATTTTCGTTAAAACGCCGGGTCTGCTCCTCTTCCTGGCGGAACGCCTGAATCAGCCCCATCCCGGACAAATTCTCCGCAATGAATCCGATTAACCGCGACAAGCGGCTCCGGGTTACCTGGTACGCCTGGCGTAGATAGCGGCGGAACAGGAAGGCCACGAGGCCGATGACGGGCAGGACGATCATCGAATACCAGGCGAGCGTCGTATCGAGCTGAAACATAAAGACAATGATCAGTACGAGGGTCATGCCGTCGCGGATCAAGCTGAGCAGCACCTGTGTGAAAAACTGGCTGATCGTCTCCGTGTCGCTGGACACATTGGTCACCAGACTGCCGCGGTGCACGCGGTCGAAATAGGACATTGACAGCTTGGAAATATGCTGGAACAGGTCCTTCCGGATCCGTGCCACGATGCTTTGACCCGCGTACTGCAGCAGGTTATTCTGCAAATACGTGAATAAGAAGCTGACGATCGAAATGCCGAGATAAATGCCGGCGATCGTGGCGATATACCCCATATCCCTGCCGCCGACAGCCAAATGATCGTCGATCACGATCTTGACCAGATACGGCTGCAGCAGATCGGCGGAAATGCCGAGGATCGCGCAGACAAATACGCCGGCAAAAGCCCACTTGTGCGGTTTGCCGTAAGCCAGTATCGCCCTGAAGGCTTCAAATGATCTTTTCTTTTCCGCTGCATCCTTTGCTTGCGTTGCCTTGAGGGCAGCGGCTGAAGAATTAGGCATGCTGCAGTCCCTCCTGTTGAATCCGGTATAAAGATGCATATGGCCCTTCCGGCCAGGCCATCAATTCCTCATGGCTGCCCCGCTGGACAATGCGGCCTTGATCCAGCACGATGATTTCATCGGCATGCTGGACGCTGCTGATCCGGTGCGCGATAATGAGCGTCGATTTGCCGCTGCGCTCCCGGATCAAATTGCCGAGGATGCCCGATTCCGTCATCGCGTCGACGGCGCTCATGCTGTCGTCGAGAATCAAGAGCTCGGGCTTTTTCATCAGCCCTCTCGCCAGACTCGCGCGCTGTCTTTGACCGCCGGACAGCGTAAGGCCCCGCTCGCCGAGCCGGGTCTCAAATCCCGCTTCAAAGGAGTTGACGCTTTCCAGCAGCAAAGCCTGGGCCGCTGCCTCGCGGATTTGCTCGATGCTGGCGGAGCGGTCGCTGAAGGCGATATTGTCGGCGATATCCGTGCTGAACAAAAACCCGTCCTGCGGCACATAGCCGATCTTGCGGCGCAGCGACTCCAGGGTCACGCGGGTAATATCTTGACCGTTTACCTTAATGCTGCCGGCCGGGGGTTCATAAATGCGCAGAAGCAGCTTTGCCAGCGTCGACTTGCCGCTGCCGGTGCGGCCGATGAGCCCGACGGTGCGGCCTTCCGGAATGGTGAAGCTGACGTCCTTAAGCGCTTGTTCCGACGTCCCCGGATAAGAGAACGTCAAGTGGTCCACGGCGATATCCCCGATGCGGGCAAGGTCCGAAGCGTCGTCCTTGTCCCTCACGCTCGGCACCCGGGCCAGCAGCCGGTTGACGCGTTCCAGGGAGGCTCCCGAGCGCTGCATCATGTTAATCACGTTGCCGATCTGCTGCAGTGGTCCCGTCAGCATCCGGAGGTAGAACGTCAGCGCAACGAAGCTTCCAAGGGTCATCCGGCCCTGAATCGTCATATATCCGCCGACCAGCAGTGAAACGACCAGGGATAACGCCCCCAGAAAAGGAAGCAGCGCCTGGAACAAGGATGACATCCTCACCAGATGCAGCTGCGCGCTGCGCACCCCGTCGACCGTCTCGTCAAACCGGCGCTGCGCCGTCTCCTCGATAGCGAACGTCTTCGTGACGCGGATGCCCCCGATTTGCTCATCGGCGGATTCCGTCATCGTGGCCAACCCTTCCTGCACATCCATCGACCGGTTCCGGATGCGGGGACCGAAATAAATGACCAGAAACGGAATGGCGACCAGCGGGCACACGCTGACCAGAATCAGAGTGACCGGTATACCTGTAACCAGCATCATGACAACACAGGAGATGACCATGAACACGGCGTTGGTCGTCTGCGTGACTCCGAATGAAATCGCTTCCCGAACCGAAGTCACGTCGTTCATGACATAGCTGAGCAGCTTGCCGGTCCCCTGTTTGGAAAAAAAGTCCTCACTGAGGCGGGAAAACTGGGCAAAGATCTGTCCCCTTGTCAAAAACTCGAACCGCCGGCCGAGACGCATAATCGTAAACTGCCCTAAGCCGAACAGCACGCCATAGGACACGGCGATCCCCAGCAGGATCAGGCTGTAGCGGATGATGTCCTCGCGACCGATCGAACGTTCCTTCAGTCCATCCGTCACCTTACCGAGAATCTGCGGCAGCAGCGCCTGATCCACGTTGGACAGGATGATCAGGATGACGGCGGTCAGGTAGAGAAGCGCGTTTTTCTTCAAATAATTGGTGAGCAGTTCGAAGCTTTTCAAGAGTTCCATTCCCTCCTTTGGTTTCAATTGAATTGATATTTCATCATTACCCGCTTCCGACCCATCCATTAAAATATACCACAGAAAAAAAAGATTGGGCTTTTCCCAACCTGGCAGAGCAGCGAAAAAACCGTGTCCCGGAACGGATAAATTTTTTTTGGGGTTTACTTCTGCCTGCAAAAAAACGGCCATCCATTAATTTTGCCTCACTGGATAAATGTCCACGATCCGCAGCTCTCTTCGGCATAAGATGACAGTATGCGAAATTGCTATCAGCAAAGGAGGAGGACCGCTTGAAGATTCGTAAAGCGATCATTCCGGCAGCCGGTTACGGAACGCGGTTTCTTCCCGCCACCAAAGCAATGCCCAAAGAGATGCTGCCGATTATCGATAAGCCCACCATCCAGTTTATTATCGAAGAAGCCGCGGCTTCCGGGATTGAGGAAATTTTGATCGTGACCGGCAAAGGCAAAAAGGTGATCGAGGATCACTTCGACTCGGCGCTGGAGCTCGAATATTATTTGGAGCAAAAAGGCAAGTTCGAGGAACTCCGCAAAATCCGGGAATTTACCGGCATTGTCGACATCCACTATATTCGCCAATCAGAGCGTAAAGGTCTGGGGCACGCCATCGGGGTAGGGCGCAAGTTTATCGGAAACGAGCCCTTTGCCGTCCTGCTTGGAGACACGTTTTTTGACGCTGATCCGCCGTCGCTAAAACAGCTTATGGATGGGTATGACCGGCTGCAGACGTCCATCGTAGGCGTGCAGAGCGTGGCCGCTGACAAGGTATCGAGTTACGGCATCGTCGACGCCAAACCGCTGGTCGATTCGTTTGCGTATGTGAACCGGTTGGTGGAAAAACCCACGGTCGATGCCTCTCCTTCAAGGTTGGCCATGGTGGGCCGTTACATTTTGACTGCATCCATTTTCGATATCCTGGAAAACCAATCCCCGGGAGTCGGCGGCGAAATCCAGCTGACGGACGCATTGAATCAATTACTTGCCAAAGAAGCGATTTATACCTGCGAGATCAAAGGCCGTTGGCATGACGTCGGTGATCCGCTGGGTTATGTGAAGGCCATTTTGGCACTGACGAAACAAAGAGCGCAACTGAAGCAACACCTGCAGGACGAAATGAGCGAGCTGTTAAAAGAGGACCCTCAATCACCGGATTCCGATTCCGGTGACCCTGCGCCGTAAGCCCAAGCTTCACCCGCCTGCCTTCTCGTGATGCAGGTATGTAACGGAAAACCAATTCTAAAGAGAGGTGTCCCCGCAAATGATTGAATTGGCTTTAGCTTTTACGGATAAGGACGGAAGCTATTCCGAGCACGCTGCCGCCGCGTTGGCTTCGGTGTTCCGTAATACTTCCTCCGAGCTTCAGGTTCACATCCTCCATGACGATTCGCTCCTGGAAGAAAACAGGAACAAGCTCGCCCAGCTGGCGGCGGATTTCAAGCATCCGATCCACTTCTATCCTGTGACCCTGCCGGTGGAGATGATGAATGTTCTCTCGGGAACCGGCTCCATCGACCGATGGACGTGGGGCAGTCTTTATCGGCTGCTGCTGCCAGCCGTGGTACCTGCTGAACGGGTAATCTATCTCGACTGCGACGTGATGGTCAATATGGACATTACCGAGCTGTGGGAGATTGACCTGAACGGCGGCTACCTTGGGGCTATCCACGACCAAGGCATCCTCGGCATCGCAGAAGTCGTGGCCGTCCAGGGTTTAAACCCCGAAACCTATTTTAACTCCGGGGTCCTTGTATTTGACCTCAATGCCATTCGGCAGCACGTGACGTGGTTTGAAGAAATGCTGAACTTTTTCCGCGCCTTTCCCGGCACCTCGATGCCGGACCAGGACTGCCTGAACCACGTATTCGGGGGAAACTGCCTGCTGCTGGATCAACGGTTCAACTGGTTTTACGTCCCGGGTTCCGAAATGGACCTCCAGCAAAAAATCGTTCACTTTGCCGGTGACATGAAGTGCTGGGACCCGCTTTCCCCAGGATATGTCCTCTATCAGGATAATCTGAGATTAACGCCATGGAGCAAGGAGCCGATCCTCCCGGCGCCCATCAAAAGAAGCGCGGACAGAAAAGCCCGGCATCTGCTTATGAAACGCAAAACCCGCAAACACTCGCCTAGAAAACCATCCTCCCGCCACCGGAGCGAAAGGGAACAGAGTGAAAGGGTCGTCATGAGGAAGCGGAGAAAAGCCTCCAGACACTCCAGGTACTCCCGGCGCAAATCTGCAACCGGCAGCGGCAGCAAGTCCCGCATCCTTACGATGCGCCGCAGCTCCCGCAGAAAGCATGCCATGTACATTCAGGGCTTCAGCAGCGGCATCTATTTGTAACGGCTGTCTCAAGAAAAATGCAAACAACCTCCGCCCTTCCGGCGGAGGTTGTGCTTTATTCTTCAATGTAAGTGTTGTTCCCGGCGCCCCATCCGGCCAGCATATAGACGATGGCCACGATCAGCAGGACCGAGGTCGCGGTCGTCCAGCTTCCGCTCAGGTCATGGATAAGTCCAATCAGCAGAGGTCCGACAGCGGCCAGCAGGTACCCGACCGACTGGGCCATACCGGACAATTCCGCAGCCTGTTCGGTCCGGCGGGTGCGGAGCATGAAGAACATCGTTACGAGGCCGAAGGCCGCACCGGTGCCGATTCCGACCAATACGACCGCGACCGGAACGATCGCATTCCATCCGCTAAGCAGCAGCACAAAGCCCAGAACAAAGCAGAGGAACGTCCCGATGACCAGTCCGCGCTGATTCTTAAAGCGTCCCGCCAGAATCGGCACGAAGAACGTGACCGGCACGCTGAAAAATTGCATCAGCGACAGCATCCAGCCTGCCGTCGAACCGCTCATGCCCCGATCGGTCAAAATTTCAGGCAGCCAGGACACGACCGAGTAAAATACGAAGGATTGCAAACCCATAACAATCGTGACCTGCCACGCCAGTTTCGAGCGCCAGATGCTGCTTTTCGATGAAATCCGCACCTCGCCGGTCCGATGCCGGTACCGGAGCTGCGGCAGCCAGACGATGAGCGCGATCAACGACAGGATTCCCCAGATGAGCAGGGATCCCCGCCACCCGGAAGCGAGATGATTCGACACCGGAAGGCTGACGCCGGAGGCGATAGCCGCAAAGATGTTCATCGAAACGGAATAGATTCCCGTCATGACACCCACCCGCAGCGGAAAATCCCGCTTAATCAGGCTCGGCAGCAGCACATTGCTGACCGCGATGCCGAGGCCGAGCAGAATCGTGCCGGCAAATAAAGCGGCGACCGAAGGAACGAACCGCAGGACAATGCCCAGCGTTACAGCGGCCACTCCGCTAAACAGCGTCTTCTCCATGCCCCATCTCCGGGCCAGCTTCGGAGCAATCGGGGAGACGACGGCAAAGGCCAGCAGCGGGAACGTCGTCAGCAGCCCTGCAAGGGTATGCGACATTCCCGTATCGAGCCGGATCGTTTCAACGAGCGGACCCACCGAAGTGATCGGCGCCCGCAGCGTCGTCGCGATCAGGATAATTCCAAGAACCAGCAGCAGCGCCTTCATCCCTGTGGAAACCTGGGGATTCTCCGCCGGCTGCGTAGACATTTCGTATGTTTTATTCATGATGTTCTGTATTTCCTCCTTCAGACTAATCAAGCAAGGCATCTTGGGATGCCTGGATATACGACCGGACAATTTCGCCCGCCTCCGCCGCGTCCCGGCGGATGATGGCTTCAAGCAGACGCTCATTGAGCCGGCAGTGCACAAGCACCAGATCCCAGCGCAAGCTGCCCAGCGAGAGGGAACTCGTCACGGATTCGCTAATGCTGTCATACAATTCGCTGAGCAGCCGGTTATGCGCAGCGGCGATCACCTGCTTGTGAAAGGCCAAATCGGCGATGATGTAAGCTTCCATATCTCCGGACTGTTCAGCGGCGCTGCAGGCCGCAAGCGTAAGCCGGATCTGCTTGATATCATCCTCCGTGCTCCGCTGGGCGGCGAGCCGGGCGGCTTCCTGCTCCAGCGCAGCGCGAACCTCCAGCGTCTCGCTCAGCTTGGAGCGCTCCATCCGCCGCTGAAGGACGGGACCGAGGCTGCTCGACGCGACGACGTACGTCCCGTCCCCCTGCCGCGTCCGGAGCAGTCCTGCATGAATCAGGGCACGTATCGCTTCACGGATCGTGTTTCGGCTGACGCCCAGCTTCTCCACCAGCTCCGGTTCCGGAGGGATGCGTTCCCCAACGGGCCACTGCCCTTCTTCAATCAGCTTCTCCAGCTGAGAAGCGACCTGCTCGACAAGCGTTGAACGCGTTGGACGCTGCAAGTTCATTCGAATACCTCCAAACATAGGATGTTTGGTTCATTGTAGCATAGAACTTCGGTTTCCTGCACAATTTTTTCGTTTTTGCACCATCCTCGGCCCTGAAACGCAGCAACGGCAGCCTTCACTCGGAAGACTGCCGATCTGGTGCAGCCGGGCTCTTTTAGAGCATGCTGCCTTATGCTTGAAGTTCCTTCTGCTGCCGTACTTTCTCCCGGCTACGGTGTGCACCGGGCAGGACATAGATCAAGAAGTAGTAGATTTCAACCATCGCGATCGCCGAAACGGCGTCCCAGAGGACATGCTGTTTCACGAACTGTGTCGAGGCGATGATGAGAATCGACATCGTGCTGACGAGAATCATGATCATGCGGCTCCGGGCCTTGCTTGTCAGAAAGAGCCGCATAACCATGTAACTCGAGAAGCAGTGAATGCTCGGAAAACAATTGTAGGGCTGATCCCGTTTATAAATAAATCGGACAAGCTCACTGAACGGATCGCTGCCGGTCACGACCGGCCTTGGCACCGTCGTTTGAAACACAAGATAAATGCCGTAGCATGTCATTGCGCATAACGTGTACAGTATAATACCCCGGTAATACAAATTCCGGTCCTTAAAGAAAAGGTAGACCAGGCAGGCATAGATATAGAAGATCCATACGCCGTAAGGGAGCGCAAAATATTTGATAAATGGAATAGCCAGATCCGCTTGCGTGACAAGGGAATACACGCGGTCATTCGGGTGGTTCACCAGCTGGTAAATCGACCCCAGAACGGGAAAAACGAGCATCAGTACTAGTGGGGCGAGAGGACGCAGCCTCTGCATCATTGCATTTACCTTCGTCACCATATCAAACCTTTCTCTGCCGGTTGCAAAAGATGTTAAGGGATTCCTTCGAGAACCGCTGCCTTATTGTACTGCTAGAACCGGTTTCCATCAACCATATTTATGTATGAAGCCTTTTCCAGTTTCTTTTTCATTTCCTCACAGTCTCCTCACCGAAGGATGACGGCTATGTTAACGAAAACTGAAACAGATCCTGCAGCACGACAGCGGCCGCACCGATTAATTTGCCGTCATCCCCAAGCGAAGACTGCCCCACAACCAGATCGTCCTTCAAAATACGCATGGCATACCTTGAAATATGCTCCTCAACCTTATGAAGCAGAATAGGATTGTCCTGAGCCACGTTCCCGCCTAACACGATCGCTCCCGGATTAAACAGGTTCACCAGGTTGACGATGCCTGCACCCAGATGCTCGGCGATCTCCTCGGTGATGTCCATGGCCAGCCGATCCTCTCTGGACAGTGCCTCTTTATACACCGCAGGCTCGATCCGGCTGAAGTCGCCGTCTGTCAGATCGTGGATAAGCGTCTGCCGGCCCGAAGCCATCGCCGCCATCATTCGGGAGTGCACCGCAGGCCAGCTTACCGAGTTCTCCAGGCAGCCGACGTTTCCGCATTCGCAGCGGATTCCGCTCCGGTTGACGCTCGTATGGCCGAATTCGCCCGCTCCTCCCAGCTTTCCCCGGAGGATCATGTCGTCGACAAGGATGCCCGCCCCAATCCCATTGCCGACCATAATATAGATCAGATTGGCAAAAGAGCTGTAGCTCCCGAACCGCCGCTCTGCAAGCACGAGCGAGTTGGTATCGTTCTCGACCCAGGTTTTTATCCCATAGCGGCTTTCCACGAGCTGCTTGACCGGAACGTCATTCAGGCGGAGCTTGGAATTATAGTAGACAACCCCCTGCTCAACATTAACCACGCCCGGTGTCGTGACGGCTATGCCGATGCAAGCGTCCAGGCTGCCGGTTTCGGTGACGAAGCGGTCGATCATGCCGAGCATCAGCTCGATGACGCCTTCTCCCTGCCGCGTTCCGACAGGGGCGGATTCTTTACGCAGGATGTTCGCCTCCAGGTTTAATTGAGCAACCTCGATGACTGTGTTTGAGATCGATGCGGCAAACAAAAAATGGTTATCCGGCGCAAATCGCAGCAAAATGGGCTTGCGCCCGCCGCTGGACTCTCCTCTGCCGATTTCGGTCACATAGCCTTCCCGGATCAGCTCCTGAACCGCCGCAGCTACGGTGGAGGGGCTAATCCGGTTTCCTTTGGCCAGCTCGATCCGGGAGATCGGGCCGTCCAGGCGGATTTTATTTAAAATGATCGACCGGTTCAGCTCCTGAATCAGTTTCCAATCGCCTTTTCTCATCGTTTTCAACCATCTTCCCCTTTCTTCGGCAAAATGCATCAATATATTCCATCTTATTCCATATTTACAGTAAAATATAGTTCCCAATGCTCCATTCCATGTAACATATTCCAATGACCAAAATATGCGGAAACCGATACTTTCCACTTGAAAACGCCGTTTTCCTGCCTTCCAAAAGTTTTTGTGCAAATATTTATCAAACTATTGAAAATAACAATCACCAAATATATAATCTTACGCAAATAGATGCCATTCTTTTCCTGATACCTTACATCGAATGGTCGGCTGGCATCTACTTATTTTGAATATTGGAATAAGTATGGCGATGGATTTTCGCAAGATAAGGGGGGGAAATTCGTACATCATTGGAACTGCGGCAGATCAAGAATGAGTGCAAGAACCATATTTAGAGGAGGTTATTGGAATGGCTAGAAAAATGTCGATCATCCTCGTGTTCCTGTTTCTGTTCACTGCTGTAATGACGGGCTGCGGCGGCTCTTCCGGAGAAGCCGGCGGCAAAAAAGTAATCAACGTAGCTCTATGGGATGAGAACGTGAAGGACACCGTCAACAAATCGATTGAGCTGTACAAGAAAAACCACCCCGACGTGGAAGTCAAAGTAACTTACACCCCTTGGGCCGACTATTGGACCAAATTGAAAACAAGTCTCGCCGGCAACAGTGGGCCCGATGTTTTCTGGATGAACGGCCCCAACTTCTACGCTTATGCCTCCAAAGGCTGGATCAAAGATCTGCAGCCGCTTATTGATGAAAGCAAGCTCGATACCTCCGTTTACACCGACGCCCTCGTCAATCTGTACACCTACAACGATCATCTTTATGGACTTCCTTATTTCCTCGATGCGGTTGGACTCTACTACAATAAAGAACTTTTCGACAAAGCCGGCGTGTCTTACCCGGACGGCAGCTGGACCTGGGATACGATCGAGCAGAATGCCGCCAAGCTGACGGACAAGCAGAACGGCGTGTACGGCTACACCGCTTTGATTGACAGCCAGTCCGGATATTACGATCTGATCCACCAGGCCGGCGGTTACATCATCTCCGAAGATAAAACGAAATCCGGCTTCGATTCGCCCGAGGCGCTGTCCGCTTTTCAGTGGGAGAAAAAGCTGATGGACCAGGGCTATTCCCCGAACGCCCAGCAGCAGCTTGAGACCAAGCCGCTCCAACTGTTCGGCTCCGGCAAAGCCGCCATGTTCCCCGCCATTTCCGTCAGCGCGCCCGAGCTGTACAAATTGCTGGGAGACAAGCTGGGGGTTGCCCCGCTGCCCGCAGGCAAACAGAAAGCGACGATCGTTCACGGCCTGAGCTGGGCGATGAACGAAAAAACGAAGCATCAGCAGGAAGCATGGGACCTGATCCAGGTGCTTTCCGGCAAAGAAGGCGAGCAGTACCTGGCCGAATCGGGCTTCAGCATTCCCGCTTATAAAGGAACGGAGGAAGGCTGGCTGAAGTCGATCCCTTCCCTTGACCTGAAGGTATTCGTGGACAGTCTGGACTTTGCTGTGCCGTATCCGGTGTCCGAGCGGACGGCCGAGTGGCAGGACGTGGAGACCAAGGAGCTTCAGGACGCCTACCTCGGGAAAAAGTCGTTTGAGGAAGCGCTGAAGACGATAGCCGATAAAATGAACGAGATTCTCGCGGAAGAGAAGAAGGATTAAAGAAGAGCCTTTGCTTGTATCCACTTAACCTTCGAGAGAAAGGATGGTGCTGCCGGTGAATACGCCGCTGGCCGTCAAGTCGAAAGACCCGAACCTGCCTGCAGCCCGGAAGCGGAAAACTTCCAAGCTGGCCATCCAGGAGGCGGTCTGGGGGTACGTATTTATCCTCCCCGTCGCACTGGGTCTGGCCCTCTTTTATATGGTGCCTTCCGCCGCTTCCCTGATTCTGTCCTTTACGAACTGGGACGGCATGTCCGCTCCGGCGTTCAACGGGATCGACAATTTTACCCAGCTGATGCAGGACGAGAAGTTTACGCGTTCCCTGCTGAATACGCTGCTCTACACCGTTGCGACCGTCCCGCTGTCCATCGTCTTTGCCACGCTGCTCGCCGTGCTGCTCAATCAGCATATCAAAGGGATGGTCGTATACCGCACGTTCTATTTCATCCCGGTCATCACCATGCCGATCGCGGTCGGCATGGTGTGGAAATGGCTGTATAACTCCGAGTTCGGCCTGATCAATTACGTGCTCGGGGCGATGCATCTGCCCCAGCCGAACTGGCTGTTCGACGAAAAGTTTGCGCTCATGTCGATCGTCATTGTCAGCGTCTGGACGAGCGTCGGTT
Organism: Paenibacillus favisporus; assembly: GCF_040545415.1. NCBI lineage: Bacteria > Bacillati > Bacillota > Bacilli > Caryophanales > Paenibacillaceae > Paenibacillus > Paenibacillus favisporus. Next base: position 80,821 of record NZ_JBEPLV010000007.1, read on the forward strand.
ACAACGCCGTCATCCTGCTGTCAGGGCTGCAGGGAATTCCGTCGAGCTATTACGAAGCGGCGTCGCTGGACGGCGCCGGCACGGTCTACCGCTTTTTCCGGATTACGCTGCCGCTGCTGACGCCGAGCTTGTTTTTCGTGCTCGTCATGTCCTTCATCAACTCTTTCCAGGTATTCGACCTCGTCTTCATCATGATGGGGCAGCAGACCTCCCTGCTCGATTCCACGCGAACCGTCGTGTACAGCATTTGGGAGGACGGCTTCAAATACTTCAACATGGGCTACGCTTCGGCGGAGGCGTTCATCCTGTTTATCGTCATCCTGATCATCACCGCGTTTCAGATGTATTTCCAAAAACGCTGGGTTCATTATCAATAACCTTCATGAGGAGGAGAGGCTGTCATGATAACCCGAACTTCCGACCGCGGAAGACGGCTGGCCGTTCATATTCTGCTGATCGCAGGAGCCGTCCTGATGGTGACCCCTTTTGTCTGGATGCTGTCCACATCGTTAAAGTCCTTTGCGGATTCCATGAAGGTGCCCCCTACGCTGCTGCCGTCGGAATGGCATTTTGAAAATTACGCCAAGGTGCTGACGACCATCGACTTCGGCACTTACTACCTCAATACGATTCTGGTGACGCTGGGCCGCACGGCCGGACAGCTGCTGCTGTGTTCCCTGGCCGCATACTCCTTCGCCTGCCTGAAATTCCCGGGGAAAAACGTCATTTTTCTCGCCCTTCTGGCCGTGCTCATGGTGCCGTCCCAAGTCGTCATGATCCCGAGCTTTGTCATCATGCGGCAGCTGAACTGGCTGGATACCTTCTATGTTCTGATTATCCCAGGCATCTTCAGCGCATTCGGCACCTTTTTGCTGAGGCAATTTTTCATGACGCTGCCGAAAGATCTGGAGGAGGCGGCCAAAATCGACGGCTGCAGCTATTTCCGGATTTATTGGAACATCTACCTGCCGCTGTCGAAATCCGCTCTCGTCTCTTTGGCTATCTTTACGATTCTTGCGGCATGGAACGACCTGCTGTGGCCGCTCATCATGACCAGCTCGGAGGATATGCGCGTGCTATCGATCGGCATCTCTTCCTTCCAGGGACAGCATTCGACCGATTATCCGCTGCTGATGGCGGGTGCCGTGATGGCTACGCTGCCGATCATCATCCTGTTTATTTTCCTGCAGCGCTATTTTATAGAAGGAATCGCTATGAATGGCATCAAAGGATAAGGAAACGAATAGACCTTTTACAAGTGTAACCGGTCCATCATAAAAGGAGCTGAAAACCGTTATGATTCACGTACTCGTTATAGGCGCGGGGGCGATGGGGAGCACCCATGCCGCAGCCTATGCCGATATGCCGAACGCCCACTTGGCCGGTATCGTCGACACCGACGCCGGCAAGGGAGCGCGGCTTGCCGAGGCATTCGGCACCTCTTCGTTCACTTCCTACACAGAGGCGATGGAAGCGCTTGACCGCGTCGATGTCGTCGATGTTTGCCTGCCGACGCCGCTTCACAAGAAGTTTGTTCTTCAAGCGGCCGACGACGGCAAGCACGTCATCTGCGAGAAACCGCTGGCGCGCAGTCTGGCCGACGCCAGGGAAATGATCGACCACTGCTGTTCGCGTGGCGTCCGGCTGTTTGTCGGGCATGTTCTCCGCTTCTTCCACGAATATGCGCATGCCAAGCAGCTGCTGGATGATGGCGTCATCGGCAAGCCGGCCGTCATCCGCGCGGGCCGCGGTGGAGGGTATCCGATCGGCTGGCAGCACTGGTACAGCGATTTCGGGGCCAGCGGCGGCATTACGCTGGACGCCATGATCCACGATTTCGATTTTCTTCGCTGGTGCTTCGGCGAAGTGGAACGTGTGTATGCCAAGGGGCTTCATGGGAGAGTTCACGCCCAGCTGGACTATTCGCTCGTGACCCTCCGCTTTCAAAGCGGCGCCATCGCCCACGTCGAGGGAACCTGGTCGCATGAAGGCTTCTCCATGAACCTGGAGATGGCCGGCACGCAGGGGATCATCGGCTATGACAGCGCCCGGGATCAGCCGCTGCTGTCTTTTCAGCGCGGCGGTCATGCAGCCGGAGGCGGCGGCGTCCCCGTTCCGGAAAGCCCGGTCGAGGAAAACCCGTATTTCCAGGAGCTTCGCCATTTCCTGAATTGCATCGAGCAGGATAAAGAGCCGATCGTAACCGCGGAAGACGCCTATGAGGCGCTCCAGATTGCGCTCTCGGCGCTGAAATCGATGGAGACCGGGCGGCCGGTTCATCTCGGAACCGGTACAGCCGACCCGAGCAGCAAAGGAGTGATCGGTTCATGAAAATCGGCATCGCCAGTTTTGCCCATATGCACGCTTACAGTTATGCGAAAGCACTGATCCAATTGGAAGGAGTGGAGCTCGCCGGCATTTACGATCCCGATGAGCAGCGGGGTCAAAAGTTCGCCGGCATCCTTGGCACCAGCTATTACGGCGATTATGCCGAGCTTCTGTCGCAAGGCCTCAGCGGGATCGTCGTTACGTCGGAGAACGCAAACCATAAGGAGCATGTCCTTGCGGCCGCCAAGGCGGGGGTTCATGTGCTGTGCGAAAAGCCCATATCGACCAATGCCGCGGACGCCCGGGACATGATCGAGGCCTGCAAAGCCGCCGGCGTCATGCTGCAGACGGCCTTTCCGGTCCGGTATAACCGGTCCGTCATCCGGGCCAAGCAAATGATCGACGAAGGCAAGCTCGGCCGGATCCTCGCCATGAAAGGGACCAACCGCGGGCAAAATCCGGGCGGATGGTTCGTCGACCCCGCCCTGTCCGGCGGCGGAGCGGTCATTGACCACACCGTTCATGTCGCCGATATTATGCGCTGGTTCACCGGCGCGGAGGTAAAAGAGGTGTACGCGGAAATCGGGCAGCTCATGTCCGCCGCCCCCATCGATGACTGCGGAATTCTGTCGATCGAATTTGACAACGGCGTGTTTGCCACGCTGGACTGCAGCTGGTCCAGGAATCCTTCCTTCCCGACCTGGGGCGACGTGACGCTGGAAATCGTCGGGACGGCCGGCACCCTGACGATCGACGCCTTCGGACAGAAGCTGAATGTATTCAGCGAAGAGCGCGGCTACCGGCACCATTTCTGGGGCGACGATATGGACTTCGGCCTGGTCCGGGATTTTGTAGCCTCGATCGCGGAAGGCAGGACCGAGGCGAACGTGACGGGCGTCGACGGGCTCAAGGCGCTCGAAGTGGCCCTGGCTGCATACCGCTCGGCGGAGCGATTGGCAGCCGTTTCGCCTGCAGAGCTCTGAACCTAAACCTGACAAAGGGGTGTATGAAGCGATGCTGAAGTCGATAAATCAATGGGGATTTCCGGAGGGAACCCCGCTCGAGATGATTTTTCTTCATGCGGAGCAGGCGGGTTACGATGCCGTCGAGCTGAACCTGTATCCGTCCGGCGGAACCGGGCTGACCATGGACACCACTGCACAGGAGGCGGAGGCCGTACTGGCCCTGGCTTCCCGTCACAACATTCAGCTGCGCAGCCTTTCGACCGGCATGCTGTGGAAATCCCCCCTGTCCGCGGCGGATCCGGATGTCCGCGCCGGCGGACGGGAGATCGTCACCCGGCAGCTGGAGCTTGCATCCCTGCTCAGGATGGACACCGTGCTGGTCGTTCCCGGGGCGGTGACGCCTTCCGTCACCTATGAGGAATGTTATAGCCGCAGCCAGGAAGAACTGCGGGAACTCATTCCGCTGGCCGAACAACACGGCGTTCATATCGGCATCGAGAACGTCTGGAACAAATTCCTGCTCTCCCCGATGGAGATGGCCCGGTATATCGACGAGCTCGATTCGCCCTGGGTCGGAGCCTATTTTGACATCGGAAACGTCCTTCTCTTCGGCTATCCCGAGCATTGGATCCGGACGCTGGGCGAGCGGATCCGCAAAGTCCACGTGAAGGACTTTAATCCGGCAGCCGGACCGAACGGCTTCGTCCCGCTGCTGTCGGGCAGCGTCAACTGGAACGAAGTACGTCGGGCGTTGAACGAGATCGGCTACACGGATACCGTCACGGCCGAGCTCACTCCGTACAGCGCCGACCCTTATCAGATGGTGTATGATACTTCCGCACAGCTGGATATCATTACAGGCCGTTGAGGGCAAACATCCTGACCACCTTCAGCCAATGGTATTGGCTTGCAGTCATCTCAAGCGTTCAGTTTCGCTGAATAAGCTGATAAATCAGTCAACCTTAAAGGGCTGTCTCGCCGGCAGAGTCATTATGCCGAAAGACAGCCCTTTTTTCCTAGTTCAAAGCTTATTTCGGTATGAATACATATAAGTGCATGTTCCAAAAGGTCGGTTTTCAGCACCGAAGCTTATGTTTCCGATGTAGCCCGGCGGTCAGCAGGATGACAACATCGGCTCACCCTTCTTCTATTAGCATAAGTGCTATAGACCTATTTTCTACTAGAATCGCAAAAAGCGGTTGATTGGAATGTTATGGAAATATTAAATATTTTATCGTTGTATTTTGCAAAAATAGCGATTATTCTAGTTAAAAATACAAATGCTACATTTAACTGTATCCGAAACCCAACCAGAGACTTTGAATGAAACGACAGCAAATTGCAAAGCTAAGTATTGGAGGCCTGACCATTGTGTATGTAATTGGATTTATTGTATCGCTTGTTATCGTTTTGGCTTTGATCCCTCCTTTAAGGAAGCTCGCGATCCGGGTTGATTTCGTCGACCGGCCCACCACTCGCAAAATACATAAGGAACCCGTACCGCATCTGGCAAGCATCGCCATCTTTCTCGGCTTTATGGTTCCCTACATCGTTCTGACCGGACACTGGGACAAGGAAATGGCCGGCATTGTGGCCGGCTCGCTGCTCATCCTCGGCATCGGCATGATCGATGACTGGTACAAGACGAAAGGCAAGGATTTTGCCGCTCTGCCCAAAACGCTCGTGCAGGTAGGCGCTGCGGTGATCGTCTATTATTCAGGGATCTCATTCGAAGGGATCACCGTTCCGTTCGCCGGCCATATGGTCGTGTTTCCGGAGTGGCTGCAGTTTATTTTGACGATTCTGTGGATCTTCGGCGTCACGACGGTCATTAATTTTATGGACGGGCTGGACGGGCTGTCCGGAGGCGTGGCCGCCATTTCGGCCTTTACGCTGTTTATCGTTGCTATTGCCAAAGGCCAGTCCCATTCCGCGATTATGGCGGTGCTGCTGGTCGGGGTGACGCTCGGTTATCTGAGATACAACAAGCCGCCCGCCAAAATTTACATGGGGGATGCAGGCGCGACGTTTATCGGGTTCATGCTCGGCATCATCGCCCTGGACGGAGCCTTTAAACAGGTGACCGTCATTTCCATTCTCGTTCCTGTGCTGGCGCTTGGCGTGCCGATCTTCGATAACATTTACGTTGTAATCAAACGGTATCGGGACGGCAAGCCGGTGTACAAGGCCGACCGAAGCCAGCTCCATTACCGGCTGCTGTCCTGGGGGCTGAGCCCGAAGCAGGCGGTCGTGTTCATCTATTTGCTCAGTGCCTGCCTGTCATTGTCCTCGATCATCCTGATGTTGATCAGTTAGCGGGGAACTTCCGGCTAGGCGTGGTTAACAAGGAAGAAAGCAGGAATCGTTCTATGGGAGCTATTGAAACGAAATGACAAAGGGGCTGCCCACCGTCGTGCATGACACGACAGCATGGGACAGCCCCTTTAATTATGAATAACCGGCATACGCCTATTTAGATCGAATTAGGCTTGAGAAGCGGATTGAAGGGCACGAATGGACAAATCCAGCTCCACCATGCCGCCCGGAAGGTCGCGCGATCCGGCAATCACCCAATTTACGGCCAGTGCTTTTTGCAATGCAGCCAGTTGTTCCAAGGTGAGCCGCAGCCCGTGAATCACGCCCTCGCCAACCTCAAAGTCCTTTTCCTCATCCAGTCCAAAACGCTGCACCAGCCAGTTTTTCAGCCCGTTCCGCGTGTTAAACGTCATGCGGTAGCCTTCCGTTGCCGCCTGGGCCAGCGGCTCCCCGTGTTCCTCCGAGTAGCCGAACAGGTTGGCATAACGCTCGCCCTCAAGCCCAGCCTGGATAAACGGCTCAGCGTCCTTGTTATGGACAGCCTCAGCGATGGCGGCCGCGGACAGTCCGGCCCGCTTCGCCTGCTCGATCAGCAGTGCGGTCCACTGTGATACTTTAATATCCTGATTCATCCGGTCTCTCTCCCTTCTCGCTCCAGTTGCTTATATCTAAAGAAAAAGCCCTCGAGTGAGGGCTTTCCTTGTACGTCCCAGGAGGGATTCGAACCCCCGACCGACGGCTTAGAAGGCCGTTGCTCTATCCAGCTGAGCTACTGGGACTTGCTATGTAATAAAAAAAGCGAATGCGTTATTTATTATACCGCATTTAGCCAATTTTTCAAGAGGAAAATGAGAAAGCCGATTGGCGGGAAATACTATGGGTAATATCATAACAAAATACGTTGTAAAGGAGCACTTCCCATGCGACAGTTGTTATCTTCACTTTCCTACTTCAGCATATTTTTCGCCCCGTTTATCCTGCCGGTGATCGTATGGATCGCCGTCCGGGACGAATACGTCGCCAGGCATGCCAAGCGAGCGCTGCTCTCGCATCTGCTGCCATTCATTGCGGCCGTACCGCTGCTGTTTTTTACTTTGGCAGCCCACCATGCCGGCTCGATCCTGGGATATATCCTGCTGTTCTGCGTTATTTACTTCGGCACGTTTGTGTACAACATCGTTAAAGGCATTCAGGTGCTTCGCGAATATGCGTAAAGCGTGAACAGCTAAGAATAGCTGAACAAACCTCCGGGGATATCCCCGGAGGTTTGCATGGTTCAAGGAGGTTACTGGTTGCCAAAACGTCTTGGGTTATGGGGCACAGCCAAATTTCTCGAATTTCTGCTCGTCACTCCACCCGCAAAAGCGTTTTGTCGGGCGTATTTACTTCTCTTGCCTTTTTTGTTCGTGAAGTCCGCCATTTAGCTCACCTCCCCTAAACCATAGTATGGGGCGGGAGTCTGCCGGCTATGTTCCTAAAATTATGGCTGCGTTTACTTTGCGAACCTGCTCCGCAGATCCTCCTCTACGTTCCCAAAAGAGATCAGATCGCGCAGGAACAGGTCCCGCTCCTCGTCGGCCGTCAGAAAGAAGCTGCCTTCGAACGCCTGCATCGTCACATCGGTATACGCCTGATGCATACTGTTGTCGTACCAGTCGAGCTCTGTGTCGGCATCGTTGCGGATCAGCCGGATCAGGCCGTAACAGCCCGGCGACGATTCGGCCACATAAGCCAAAAGCGCGGGATCGTCTACCGCTCCTGGCAGCACGCCGATTTCGGCGCAGCGGACCCCGTCCAGCTCCGTCATCCGCCGCACCTTGGCATCCTTAATATAATACATGCTTTCCTCCTCTCCCTGGTCAGCCGGAATTCAGAAATCAAGTATAACCCAGCATTTTGTTCTCCGTTAGATGCTGGCGCGTTTCTGCCGTACCATATTCGTATATTTTCCGGTACAGCTTGTTCAGGCTCTCCGTGTACTGCGAATTGACGTCATCCTCCGGCGTATCCGGCCATGGAAACGTATAGGCCAGGAAGGAGTCTTCGGCATGCTCCTGCATATCCTCCATCATCTGCTGCACTTCCCTGGCCTGCCCCACCGTGCAGTACATCACCAGCTCATAAGGAGCGGCGCCTTGTTCGGCAAGAACGCTTCTGCCGTGTACCGATACATAAAAATGCTGCTTATCCATGTCTCATTACTCTCCTTTGTAAAGATCATAGAAATGTATAAGTTTTCAGCGGAGCTGAACCATTCCATGATCGCAAGAAAAACATCCGCTAAATGCGGCCTGCCTGCTGTAGAAGTACGTCGACAGACACGTTTTTCTTACACTGCCTTTCCTATAGTTTTCGTTAAAGGACAGACATTTTATGCCCCGATTCGGCATATAACTGTATCACTTTGGCAAACAGAAAGGACAGCGAGTGGACAAACGACAAAGAGAGGATGACCCATCATGTGCGGAATAACCGGTTTTATACAATGGAGCGGCGACTTAACCCAGGATTCGCAGATCCTTGTCAAAATGACGGAAACGATGTCGGATCGCGGACCGGACGCTTCGGGAACATGGATCTCCAATCCATGCGCCTTCGGCCACCGCCGTCTGAGCGTCATTGACCCCGAAAACGGCGCACAGCCCATGATCGTTCATGATGATGATGATGTGTATGCGATTTGTTATAACGGGGAGCTATATAACGCGGCCGAGCTGCGGAGCGAATTGGTCAAAAGAGGACATCACTTCCGGACCCATTGCGATACGGAAGTTCTTTTGGTTTCATACATCGAGTGGGGGCCGGCCTGCGTGGACCGGTTCAACGGCATTTTTGCCTTTGCCATCTGGGACAGCGTCCGGGAGCAGGTGTTTATGGCGCGGGACCGCCTGGGCGTTAAGCCCCTGTTCTACGCCTACATCGACGGCACTTTAATATTCGGCTCCGAACCCAAAGCGCTGCTGCAGCACCCCAAGATGGAGCCTGTGGTCGGCCCGGAAGGGCTCGCCGAAGTGTTCATTATCGGCCCGGCGCGGACGCCGGGACAGGGCGTCTATAAAGACATGAAGGAGCTGCGGGCAGGCCACGCGATGATCTTCAGCCGCGACGGGCTGCGCAGTTACGCCTACTGGCGTCTGGACAGCCACATCCACGAAGACAGCGTGGAGGAAACGGCGGCGAAGCTGCGCGAGCTGCTGCAGGATACGCTGGAACGGCAGCTGGTTTCGGACGTTCCGGTCTGCACGCTGCTGTCCGGAGGGCTGGATTCCAGCGCCCTGACGGCCCTTGCCGTTCAGTATTATAACCGGACCAACCAAGGGCAGGTCCACACCTACTCCGTCGATTACGTCGGCAATGAGAAGCATTTCAAATCGCATGCCTTCCAGCCGGGGGCCGACGCTCCGTTTATCCAGCGGATGGTGGAGGAACTCGGGACACAGCACCATTACATCGAATTTGATACCCCCGAGCTCGTGGAATCGCTGAATGCCTCTACCCTGACCCGGGACCTGCCCGGCATGGCGGACGTGGACGGCTCGCTCTATTTATTTTGCCGTGAGATCAAAAAAGGGGCGACGGTAGCCGTCTCCGGCGAAGCGGCCGACGAAATTTTCGGCGGCTATCCTTGGTTTCACCGCGAGGAAATGCTGAATTCCGGCACGTTCCCTTGGTCGGTCGCACCCGACATGAGAGCCAGCCTGCTGTCACCCGAAATCCGCGAATGGATCCGTCCGCTGGATTACCTGGGGGACCGTTACGCCGATGCGGTACGGGAAGTTCCCAAGCTGCGCGGCGAGACCGGCCAGCAGGCCAAAATGCGGGTCATGTCCTACCTGAACATCACCCGCTTCATGCCGACGCTGCTGGACCGCAAGGACCGCATGAGCATGGGCGTCGGCCTCGAAGTACGCGTGCCTTATTGTGATCACCGGCTGGTCCAGTACGTATGGAATATCCCTTGGGACATCAAAATGACCGGCGGTCGGGAAAAGGGCATTCTACGCAAAGCACTGGAAGGCGTGCTGCCGGACGACGTACTCTACCGCAAGAAGAGCCCGTATCCGAAAACCCACAATCCGGATTTCCTTGCCGCCGTCAAGCAGCAGATGCTCGACATTCTGGACGATCCGTCTGCCCCGATCCTGCCGCTGATCGACAAGAACAAAATTCTCGAGATCGCCGCTTCCCCCGAGGCATCCTCGAATCTGCCATGGTTCGGCCAGCTGATGTCGGGGCCGCAGCTGTTTGCTTACCTGGCCCAGGTCAACAACTGGTTGAAAACCTACAATGTGGCCATTCGTTAACGTAAAATGAACATGCAAAAAGGGTATCCGACAGGCTCTAGTCAGCCGGATACCCTTCTGTTTGTTCACCGCGGTGCATGCGTGCTTCATCTAGTCACATTAACCTGCCGGGCGCTTTTTCCGACAGATTCCCCTTTGATCAGCGTGACGTAGATGCGCTCATGCTCCACTTCCTCGCCGGATAAAATTTTGATCAGCTGCTCCGACGCCAGCGCCCCCCATTTCCGTTTGGAGTAGTTAATGGTCGCCAGGCGCGGCTGCATGTAGCTCGTCAGCTCAATATTATCGAAGCCGATCAAATGCACATGCTCCCCGATCCGGTAATCGGTCTCCGCCAGCCGGTTGCAAAAACCGATGGCCATTTCGTCATTGAGGCAGAACACGGCCGCCGGGCCGGTATACTCACCGATGACCCGTTCGGCGGCGCGTTCCCCTCCGCTTTTCTTGAAGTCGCCGGGGATCTCGATCCACTCCACATCTTCCGTGCGGTCCGCAACCATTTTGACCGCCTTCATGCGCTGAATGGAGTCAAACGAGTCATCTGGCCCCGTCACGATGTAAATCTTCTTGTGGCCCTGCTCGACCAAAAATTCGGTGGCCAGCGTAGCCCCTGCCTTATTATCCAGCAGCACCTGATTGATGTTGGGATGCTCGAGCTCCCGGTCCAGCACGACGATTTTGTGGTTCCGCTCGGCATATTTGAGCAGCTCGGCGTTCGTAAACGCATGGTCCAGAATAATGGCTCCGTCGATCATCCGCTCCGGAAGCATCCGGTGGGCCTGCTTGCCGCTGCATACGATCAGGTCGTAGCCCTGGGCGTTGCAGACCTCCTTCATCCCGTCGAGCAGATCGCCATACACATCCCCTTTAAAATCCGTCAGAAATACCCCGATGATCCGGGATTCCCGCTTCTTCAGCGATCTCGCGGCCGCGTTCGGCACATAGTTCAGTTCCTTGGCGATCGCCAAAATTTTCGAGCGGGTTTCATCCGTCACCTTGCTGCTGCCGTTTAGGGCATATGATACCGTCGATATGGAAACCCCGGCTTTTTTAGCGATATCCTTAATACTAACCAATGTTCCTCGCTCCCCCGTATCAAACCATTGCTAGGTCCAAAATTATCCATATTCCAGTTCTCATGGAAAAGGGCGATCCGTGAAGATCGCCTTAAACTGCTACATAAAAATCTCAACCACATTGTGGCCGTCCGGCTTCATTCCCTGCTCGAACACGTCCTTCGAAATCCGCAATCCGCCCTCGCGGTACGGATTGCTCACCGCCGAAGCTTCCAGCTCCCGGCCGTTCAGCTTCACGCGGCGCTCGCCGGTGCCGCTCAAATGGTAAATGAAGGCCACGTCCTGACCGTCGTAGCGGAAGTCGAAGCGCAGTCCGTCCAGCTTCTGCGGCAGCACCGGATCCACGATGAGATCCTGCTGCTCCTGGCGGATGCCCAGCGCGTTCGAGATCAGCTGATTCATGTAGATCCCCGGACCGCTGGAGTAAATACGCCATCCGCCCTTCACCTGCACGCTGCCGCTGCGCAGCTCATCAAAATGCGCCTGCGCGTCATAACGCGTGTTGAACTTGCCGTCGGAGCTGCTGAAATAAGCGTTGCTTTGACGCAGCTCGGCATTCGGCACGACATTGCGGATGCCGACCGGGTTGATCACGTTCAGGCCGTTCCATACATCATCCGCATGCCCGAGCTTCGCCATCGCTTCAATGAAGCGGATATGGGCGTGAACATACTGCAGGCCCACTTCGCGCCCGAAATTCGACGCCTGCTCCGCCCGTTTGAAGTGCGTGCTGACGCCGCCGGCATACTGGGCCGGACGGTTCATGAGACGGACGCCGTCCGGGAAGAAGAGCTTCTCTTTGATCAGCTCATAATGCGCCTTCGCGCGCTCCGGATCCAGCAGCTCCGCAATCATGCTCCGGGTCATCGGCAGCAGGCGATACTGAATGCCGGTCTCCTTGTCGGTCGGATGGAGCATCAGCTTCACCTCGTCCGGATTCTCCATATAGAGGAACCCAGGAATGACTTCTGTTCCGAGCATGTATTTTTCGTAATCGCGCTTGATTCCCTGCGCCATATCATGAAGCTCCGAAGCCAATTCCGGCTTGGCGGATTTCAGGGCGCCTGAGAGCTGTGTCATCGTCTGGTACGTCAGGGCGACGGTCCAGCTGCTGACCATATACTGCTTCAGCTGGGCGTTGGCCGGCTGCAGCGTATCGTCCCAATCTCCATCCCCATAGGAGGACAGGTTGGTATCGTGCAGGAAGTGGCTGCGAATGTAACCGATCTCCTTGTACACGTGATCCAGAATCGTGGCGGTTTCTTCGGTAAAATGGAACTTGTGCTTGACCGTATATGGAACCTTCTCCTCGAGAATGCCGAAGTCTTCGGTCGCCCGCAGGTAATCGCTGAGCACCTTCAGCGGCCATACGATGATATCGCCGTGGCTCTCCTCCTGCTGGACGGTAAAGTAGTTGTCGAACATAAACCACTGCGGCCAGTTGCCGTCGTCTTCGTACTGGTGGGAATACACCATTGTCAGAATGTCGCGCACCTGTTCGAATTTTTGCGTCGCCATAAAGTACTCGGTCGGCCCCTGGCAGACGTCCCGCGTTCCCCAAGCTGCGCCTCCGTACTGTTCCAAGCCATGCGGCACCGAATAATGCACCAGCATATTATGGGTGTACCACCAGGCCAGCGCATTCACTTTGAAGAAGTCCTTGCCTTCGGTGCCATCCCCGCCGGTTAAGCGGAATCCGTTCATCACGTCCCGGAAGAACTCCCGATATTTCGCGATTTCATCTTCTGCGCTGCGGTTAGCTTCAGGAAGGTCTTCCCCGTCCAGCAGCCCCTGCATCGTCAAAGTCCACTCCGGGGCAGCATCCAGCTTGAGCGTCACTACTGATGCTTCCCCAGCCTTAACGCCGCTTGCGAGTGCCGTTTCATCGCTAACAGCCGCCTTGGCGCCGTCGATCCGCATGGTGTATTTCAGGTGCGGATAGGCTTCCTTCCGGAGTGCATCCTGGGCGCCGTGGAACGTCAGCACACCCGCCGATTCCGTCATGCGGACCGGTGCTTCGAACTCGTTGACGTCCATAGTGACCTGGCTGGTCACCAGGAATTCATACGCTTTGCCGCTCTCCGAGCGCACATGAAGGCGTACTTCAGGCGCATCCGCCGCCGCGAAATTGGTGATCACCAGCATGTCATCCGCCGTTTTGTAGTACCAGCGCACATAGTTGAAGCCGATCTCGAACAGCGACGGCATCGTCAGGAGACGGTACACTCCCTCGATGTTTACGTATATCCGCTGTCCCGCCGTCTTCGGCACGTTCAAGGCGCTGCGGGCATTGCTCATCATTTTGTTGAAGTTGGTATTGCCCACCACCAGATGAGAGTTGAAAATGCCGTACATATAAGAAGTCGTCGTCACGACTTTGGCGCCCAGCTTCACGCTGCCGCCGCTCATCAGAATATGCCCGTGCGGACGCTCCACCCGCAGCTCCTTCTCTTTCAGTACGACATGCTCATAGGTGTCGGTAAAGAACGCAAGAAGCTGTCCGTTCTCGGTTTCCTCCTCCTGTCTTCCAGCTGCCGGGAAAAGGGCTTCGAGCTCCTCCGCAGTAAGCGGCAGGGTACGCAGCGGTTCACCGATCTCCGGATTCAGGCGGACCCGCGGCAGTTCATGCAGCGGACCGGCCGCAGCGGCCAGATTTGCCTGCACCTGATCCCAGGCTTTCAGCACCTCGTCCTTGAATTCCAGCTCGGTTACCGCAGCCGCATGATCCGGCTTGAACAAGCCGTAGAACACGAAGCGTGCTTCCCCGTCCAGCGTTACCGCTTCGGACTGAAGCGCCGTGTAGGCGAACTCGTATTGATAGACCTCGTTCGCCAATTGAGGCTGGCTGAGGCATGCCGGCACGTTCGTTTCTTTATAAGACAGGCCGAAGAACTGGAAGCCGTCCGTAGAGAACCCCGCGGCACGCGTCAGCGAACCCTGCTGTATGTAAGGGAACGCTCCGCCCTGCGGCTGGTTCTGGCGCGAGCACACCACATAGCCGTGGTCTTTGTCTTCGAAGACGGTATGGTCGATATATTGGGACAGGTACGCCTCGTTGCTGCGAACGGCGCCCGGATCCGCGTCCCCGATATCCTGGCCGTAAACGACGTCGATCTTGAAACCATGCCCGGTCGCCCGGACGTCCCAGAACCACACGCCGAGCGGACTGAGCGCAAACGTTACGCTGTACGCTACCCCTTCGGCTTCGCCTGTCCAGACGATACGTCCCTCGCCTGTGCTGACCCGGCTGTCCGAACGGATGCCGAGCAGCGGGTAGAAGCGGATGGCGGAATCGTCATGGAAGCGGAGATACAGATTATTTAAAGCCCCATCGAGCGGGCTGCTCATCAGCTGGTTGATCATCGTCTTGCCGCTGACGGCTTGGAACAGGTCGCCGCTTTCCCAGAACGTAAAGGACAGATCGCCGGCCTGGACTTGAAGCTTGGAATTCGTAATGGTTGTCATAGTTGTTCATCCTCCTATCCCGGAAGCCGGCCGGAACCTGTCCGGTACGGCTTCGAGGCAGCTTTTACAGTATTTTTCATCCTGCATCGTCTTGTTGGTCAGCTCTCTCCAAGACCATGCGCTGTTCTTTGTGTACACGCATGGCCGTCTGTTCATCTAAACCAGCCGGAACGACTCAGCAAGGGTGTCCCGGCTGTTCGGACCGACAAACACCTGGAACGTTCCCGGATCGCTGGCTTGCGTAAGGTCGGAATGATAATAACGAAGCTGTTCCTCCGTGATCGTAAAGACCGCATCCGCGCTTTCCCCGGGAGCAAGCTCGAGACGTACGAAGCCTTTCAGCTCGCGCATCGGACGGACCACTTCACCGGCCACGTCGCGGATATACAGCTGAACCGTTTCGATGCCTGCGCGATCCCCGGTGTTCGTTACGTTCACGCTGACCTGCAGCGGCTGATTGGCCGTTATCTCGTTTCCGGACAATTTCAGCTCGCCGTATTCAAACGTCGTATAGGATAGGCCGTATCCGAACGGAAGCAGCGGATCATTCGGACTGTCGATATATTTGGACACATACCGCTCTTCCGTTTTGTCCGGATTCATCGGACGGCCGGTATTGTAATGGTTGTAATAGACCGGAATTTGACCCACCGAATGCGGGAAGGACATCGTCAGCCGGGCCGAAGGATTCACGCGCCCGATCAGGATGTCGGCGATCGCGGCTCCGCCTTCGCTGCCCGGGAACCAGGCTTCCAGGACGGCGTCCGCTTCGTCAATGATTCCGTGCAGGTCCAGCGGACGGCCGTTGAAGATCACCGCAGCCATTGGCTTGCCAACCTTCTTCAGCTGCCGCACCAGCTCCAGCTGGGCTTCCGGCAGGCGGATGTTCGTTCGGGACCCGCCTTCCCCGCTCATGGCCGAATCTTCGCCAAGGGCGAGCACGATCACGTCCGCGTCTTGAGCCGCGGCGATGGCAGCGTCAATCTGCGATTGCTCCACGCTTACGACGCCGGAGCCTTCGGCAATGACCAGCTGCCCCTCAGCCAGCCGCTCCTGCAGCGCGGTTCCCAGCTTCACGGCGTCTTCCTTCACGCCGACGCAGGACCACCAGCCGAGGATGTCGTCGCTCTGGGCGAACGGCCCAATCAGGGCAACCTTCTTTCCAGGCGCAAGCGGCAGCAGGCCGCCTTCGTTTTTCAGCAGTACGCTCGACTTGGTTGCCAACTCGTAAGAAACGTTTCGATGTTCCTGACAGAACAGCACTTCGCGCTCACGCTCCGGATCGGCTCCTCGCAGCGGATTGTCGAATAACCCGAGCTTGTCTTTCAGCCGCAATATCCGCATCACCGCTTCGTCGACCAAGGCTTCGTCCACGCGTCCGCTCTCGATGAGGCCCGGCAGATGCTGTACGTAACAAGGTGTCATCATCTCGATATCCACGCCGGCCCGGATCGCCCGGTAAGCGGCCTCGCCATCGTCCTCCGCCGCGCCGTGCGCGATCATTTCGCGGATCGATGCCCAGTCCGAAATCAGGACGCCGTCAAAACCCCACTCATCGCGGAGGATGCCGCGCATCAGCTTCTCATTGCCGGTAGCTGGAATGCCGTCCACGGTATTGAACGACGTCATGACCATCTCGCAGCCTTCGTCCAGTGCCGCTTTATAGGCCGGCAGATACTGCTCCCGCAGATTGCGTTCCGACATGTTGACCGTGTTGTAGTCGCGTCCCCCTTCAGGAGCGCCATAGGCGGCGAAGTGCTTAACGCAGGCAGCCAGCCGCTCCGGCTCTTCCTTCAGGCTCCCGCCTTGATAGCCGCGGACAAAAGCCCGGGCAAACAGGCTGTTCAGGTACGGATCTTCGCCGGTCGTCTCCATGACGCGTCCCCACCGCGGATCGCGCACCAGATCGACCATCGGGGCAAAAGTTACGTGAATGCCGGACACCGCCGACTCTCTCGCGGCAATTTCGGCGCTCTTCTCGGCCAGCTCCGTATCCCAGGAGCATCCGATCGCCAGCGGGATCGGAAAGATCGTTTTGAAGCCATGCACCACATCGGCCATAAACATCAGCGGAATGCCGAGCCGGCTTTTGCTTAAATATGATTTCTGCACATCGATGACCGACTGCGCTCCCGATAACCCCAGAACGGAGCCGCTGGCGGTCACCATCGATTCGGTGATCCCCATTTCCTCAAGCGGTCCGGTAATTTGGCTTTCGCCGCCTTCATGAAAATTGGCGGTCAGCTGGAGCAGCTGCGCAATTTTCTCTTCCAGCGTCATCTGATGTAACAGTTCGATTAACTGCCGGTTGTCCATTCCATTCCCTCCACAACAAAGTCGTATGATGATCCAGGCCTTCCGGACACGAATGGTCCGGCGCTTTCAGACCCTTTCTCCTTTCTCAGGAGCTTGCACAAAACCTGGCTGACAAGGGCAGCAAGGATGAAACCCGTCCTTGGCGCTTATCTTTTGTGCAAATTCCTCATGAAGAAAAGCGTCTATCGATATACATTTGCATTCTTTAATCGTTATTAGAATCTATGTCTCCTCCCCGTGGCCAGGCCGGCCTATTTATAATAGAAGAAACCCGGCCCGGCACCACCGTGGAAGAGAAGAACCCGGCTGCATCAAAATGTGCTGCACACCGGGTTCCTTAGACTCGGACTGCGTATAATGCTCAGTTCTTATCCTTATTTCAGAACGATCTGTTACTTGGCAAATTTGCTGTTCAGTTCATCCAGAACCGGTTGAACGAGGGACTGCTTGCTTTGTACCCACTTCTTCCAGTTCGCTTCCAGATCGCCGCCTTGCAGGATCAGGTTGGCGTACTCGTTCTGGTAATCGAAGGATGCCTGGCTCTTCGCTTTGGAATCGTACAGCTGCACATCCCAGTCGTAAGTTGCCAGCTTGCCGCCTTCGCTGCCCAGTTTCGCTTTCTCTTTAAACAGCTCAACGGCGCGGTCACGGTATTCCTTCTTGATCGCAGGGTTCACGATACTGAAGTCGTCACCCAAAATGTACAGTCCTTCAAAACGTGCCGGATATTTGTCTTCCAAGGTCGTTCCTTCCGGAAGCAGGCTGACCGGCTCTTTGTTCTCGTCGTACTTCCAATCCTTGCCCTCAAAGCCCATGTTCAGGAGCATTTGTCCTTCTTTGGTCGTCGAGTAGTCGATAATATCCATGATGCGTTCGAACTTCTCTTTGCTGATGTTTGGCGAGAAGATCAGCGCAGACCAGAAGTTCGGCTGCTCCAGGTTGCGGTATTTGCCGTCGTCACCCAGAACGATCGCCGTATGGACGAGGTCGTCGCTGCTTACGCCCAGGTTCTTCTGCATGTTCTTGTCCATGTCTTGTCTGTACGAAGCCAGACCGCCCAGCGACATCATCGCAGCAACGCCTTTAACTCTGAAGTTGTCGCTGCCTTCGTTGTTTTTCCATGTGTAGAATTCCGGATTAAGCAGGCCTTCTTTGTACGCTTTCTGCATCAGCTTCAGACCGGTCAGCGTCTCCGGATCGGCTGGTCCCCAATGGAACTTGCCGTCTTCTCCTTTATAGAACGCCGATTCCACGCGGGAGTGCTCACTGTTGGCCATGATGATGTTGGTCAAAGCGTCATCCGCTGTGTATGAGATCGGAACGAGCTTGGAGCCCAGCTTCCCTGGGTCTTTCTCTTTGACCAGTTCCGCATAATGGATCAGTTCGCTTGTGGTGTATGCATCCTTCAGTTCAAACCCGACAGCTTTGGCCCAGTCTTTGCGGATCGCAATGACGCCGATTTGGTTCACAAGCGGATCAGCCGGTTTGTTCTGGTAGTACACCGGTTTCGGCAGAATGTAAGTACCGCCTGTCAGCTCTTCCAGCTTGTCGCCGAGGCCGGTCAGCTTGTAGGCCGCCGCTACGTTCGGCCAGCGCTCTTTCCAGTCATCCGGGAATTTGTAGAGCAGTCCTTGATCGACATAGTTCATGAAATCGCCGTGCACGTAGTTCCAGCTGGCCACGTCAGGCAGGTCGCCGGAGTTGATCCACAGGCGGAGTTTTTCCGGCCATGAATCCCACTGTACGTAGTTGTAATCCCACTCGACGTTGAATTTGTCCATCCAGTACTTGTGGAACTCGTTGTCGAGCACACCGTCTTTTACTTCCGTGGTCTGCGCGACGGAAATTTTTAATTTGTCCTTGTAGTTCCCGTCCGCGTCTTTTTCGTTGCCGCCGGATGATGCCGTGTCTTTCCCGCAGGCAGTCACCGTCAGCATCACCGCCGACAGCGCAACGGCCAGAAGCGGTTTGAACAGCTTTTTGGTGTTCATGTTTTTTCCCCTCTTTTGATCAGATTTTTTGTGGTAAAAAAAATCTATTGTGTAATCAGGTCTTGATAGCCCCTGTTAACACCCCTTTGGCGAAGTGCTTTTGCAGCATCGGGAAGAAGCACATGATCGGCACCATCGATACGAAGACCGAAGCCATCTTCATTCCCGTGGAAAAACCGGATTTGTTCAGGGCGTCTACGCTGGCCGCATTCGAAACGTTTGTCGACGATTCGACGATAATGGTCCGCAGGACGTTTTGCAGCGGAAGCATTTCCGCTTTTCGCAGGAAGATCATCGCATCATACCATCCGTTCCAGAAGGCCACGCCGTAGAACAGCGTAATGGTCGCCATAATCGGCGCCGCGAGCGGAAGGACGACGGAGAACAAGATGCGCCATTCGCCCGCCCCGTCGAGCCTCGCGGATTCCATCAAGGACTCCGGCAGGCCCTGGAAGTAGTTCATCATCAGGATCATATTGAAGGCACTGAAGCTTCCAACCAGGATGACAGACCACAGGGAACCGGTGAGGTGCAGCGATTTCATGACCAGGTACAGCGGCACAATCCCGCCGTTAAAGATCATGGTGAACAGGACGAGGAAGAAGATAAACTTTTTCCCCGGGAACTTGTTGCGGCTGAGGCCGTAAGCCATCGTGCTCGTCAGGAACAAGCTCAGCGGCAGGCCGACCACCAGAATTTTAATGGTGTTCCAGAAGCCCGTCAGCAGCCTGCCGTCTTCGAACAGCGCACGGTAGGCGTCCAGCGTCGGATGCTTCGGCCACAGCATCATCGGATTATCGGCATACTCCTTCTGTGAGGCGAGCGAAATCGCGATCACGTTCAGGAACGGAATCAAAATAATTAATGCCAACACAATCAGCACGATAAACATGATGTAATCGAGAAGCGTCATTTTACCGACCCGGTATTTATGCCGTTTCTCAGCATGCGTACTCATCTCTCTAACACTCCTTTCCTAACGGAACAATCCGTCTCCGCCCATCAGTTTGGCCACGCGGTCTGCAGCAAGCAGCAGAATCATGTTCACGAGCGAACGGAACAAGCTGACCGCCGTCGAGAACGAGAAGTCCGTCGAGGACTGGAACGTGATCCGGTAAATGTACACGTCGAGCACCTGGGACACGTTCTGCGTCGCCGCATTCGCCAAGTTGAAAATCTGGTCAAAGCCGGCGGACATCAGGCCGCCCACGTTCAGGATGAACATGACCGTGACGGTCGGCAAAATGTTCGGCAGCGTAATTTTGAAAATTTGCTGCATCCGCGAAGCGCCGTCGATCTGCGCCGATTCGTATTGGTCTTGGTCGATCCCCGAGATAGCAGCCAGGAAGATGATGGCCCCCCATCCGGTGGATTTCCAGATGTCCGTCAAAATCAGCATCGGCAGGAACATGGGTTCGGAGCCGAGGAAGTTGATCGTCGGAAGTCCAAGAAGCTGCAGCGCGCTGTTCAGCAGGCCGTCATAGGAAAGGACGTTGATCACGATCCCCGAAACAATGATCCACGACAGGAACTGCGGAAACGTAAAGATCGTCTGGAACAGCTTCTTCGTCTTCCGCATCCGGAGCTCGTTCAGCAGGAGCGCCAGCAGAATCGGGAACGGGAAGGTGATAATCAGCTTGATAATGTTGATGTACAGTGTTCTCCACACCGCTTGGGCAAACGTCGGGTCGCGGAATACATACTTGAAGTTCTCCAGGCCGACCCAAGGGCTGCCCCAAATTCCCATGTTGGCTTTGTAATGCTTAAACGCGAGCGACAAGCCGCCCATCGGCAGATAAGCAAACAGGATCAGCCAGATGATGCCGGGAATAAGCAGCGTATACGTCATCCGGTGCTTCCAAATTTCCGTAAACAGATTACCGGTTTTGGAACGCCCCTTTGCATTTTTGTTCGGCCCTAAGGCTGCGGGTTTCAATTGGCATCTCCTCACTATTCTTGGGTCTTGTCTTCAAACAGAAAATCAAAAGCGGTCTTTAAATGCTCTTCCCAAAAGAGCCAGTCATGCGTTCCCGGTCCCTCAACGTACCGGAAATCGAACGGGCTGTTTTCCATACTGGCGGCAAACTGCCGGTTCATTCCGACGAACGGATCCTCCGATCCGCAGCAGCACAGCACCGGCGGCAGCCTTCGGCCCTCTTCGATCAATTTCGCGGACAGCGCATACACATCCTGATCCGGCTTCACCTCAAGCCCCGGTCCGAAGACGGCCTGCATCTCCCTGCGCATCCCTTCCGGCATCGCCGGGTCATTCAGACGCTGACGGATGTCGGTCACGCCCGAGAAAGATACGGCTTTGGCGTACCGCTCCGGGTAGGTGAGCGCGCATTTGAGCGCTCCGTAGCCGCCCATCGACAATCCCGCCACAAACGTTCTTTCGGGATCGGTATTCAAATGCAACAGGCGCCCGCACAGCTCGGGTAGCTCCTCCGTGATGTAGTGAAAATAGTCCAGCCCGTAAACCATGTCGGTATAAAAGCTTCGCCCTGCTTCCGGCATGATCACCGTACAGCCGTACCTCGCCGCGAACATTTCCACGGTCGTCAGGCGGTGCCAGGTGCTGGCGTTGTCCCCCGCTCCGTGCAGAAGATACAGCGTGCTTGAAGTGGGGACGCCGGTATCCACCGGAGAGATCACATGGATGCTGGTCGTCATCCGCAGTGTTGGCGAGCCGGTATCGATCGTTAGATGCGCCATATGTAACCCCTTTCATTTCAGTTCGACTGCTCTATCGTGTTGTCCGCCTTAGTCAGCGGCAGCCCCCTTTCGGGAAGCCGGCCCGGCTGAGCCGATAACGGACAGTTTCGGCCCGTCATTGGTTCTTCTGATCGCCGATTGCGTTCCCGCCTAAGCAAGATCCGATTCAGCCTTATCGGGCATTATCGGTAGCTGCCGCAGGAGCGTCAAAAGCGATGAAAGCGATTTTTTCGAATCGTTTCGATTAACATCATAAGCCCGTTGTCTAAACCTGTCAACAACCTTTTTTACAAAGGCCCAGCGAACTGTATTTTTGTGCAAATCCCTGATCTCACTTACGTTAATGCGACAAAATCCCTATCGGATAACAAATGGTAACCGCTTACAAAATGGAGTTGACAAGATAAAGTAATCTGTAATAATCTCAAGATTAACGAGTCAATGTGGAAACGTTTCTATAGATTTCATCCTATTCCTGACGGCCGTAGCGGAACGGCACATGCTGTAACCCGTTTCAGCCATAGGATTAAGCGGAAGGAAGGCTTAACGATGACATTTCAAATCGGCGGTTTTGTTGATAACGTAGGCAGCAGGAAACTGAACGTTTTATCAGTCCGGGTGCTGCAAAAGGGGCGGCTGCTGGGGCTCTGGGACCGGAATGGCGACGCCCGCCGGCTTCAGCATTCGGTCAGTAAGTCTTTTACAAGCATGGCGGTCGGACTTGCCATCGCCGAAGGAAAGCTGACATTGCATGCACGGTTAAACGATTTTTTCCCGGACTATGGAAAATCGGTGAAGGATTCGGCCTATCCACCGGGAGAGCTGACCCTCGGTCATCTGCTCCGGATGGCCTCCGGCCACGATGACCCGCCGCTCTGGGCGGAAGAGCGGGAAACGCTGCAGGAGAAGGATTGGGCAAAATACTATATGTCTCTGCCCTTGGACCGGATGCCCGGAGAGACCTTCACGTACAGCAGCGGCGACACGTTTATGATCTCGGCCATGGTTCAGGCAGCCGCCCTAGAGACGGTGCGCGATTATTTGGTGCCGCGGCTGTTCGAGCCGCTCGGTATCCGGGATGTCCGGTGGGACACGTCGCCGCTCGGCGTCACGCTCGGCTGCACCGGGCTGTGGATCAGCTGCGAAGAGCTGAGCCGGTTCGGCCAGATGCTGCTGCAGAAGGGGCGGTGGCAGGGCGTCCAGCTGATCCCGGAGGCATGGATCGGCGAGGTTACGCGGAAGCAAATCGACACGCCGGGAACGGCCGACTGGGGTGCGGGTTACGGCGGCCAATTCTGGATGTGCACGCACGGAGCATACCGCGCTGACGGCATGCGTGGACAGTTTTGCGTCGTCATCCCGGACAAAGAGGCCGTGATCGCCATCAACAGTGACGAGGATGATATGCAGGGCATTCTCGACGCCGTCTGGGCGGATATTTTGCCCCAGCTCTAAGCGTGTTACATTTTCGTGACATGTCAGAAAATACAACAAAACGGTGCGTCCTCTTAGGCGAGGAGAGCACCGTTTTTGCTTGCTTGGGGGTGAGGATTCTGGACCTTTCTTATCTGTCATTCTCTTAAGAAATGACCCCTTTGGACAAAATCAGGTTGCCGTACAACGCACGTTCTCCGGTCGCCACGACCGCATAGGCTTTCTTCGCGCGTTCATAAAATTCGAAACGTTCCAATTCGGTGAACTTGATGTCTTCCCCTTCCGTCTCATGCACGATCTTGCGATATACTTCCCACACCGGCGTTTCCACCGGATCTCCCGGCACCACCTGCATCAGCATGACGGGGTACTCCACGTACCTGTTCAGGGGCAGCAGCTCAAGCGCAGCCTGGAGCAGCTCGGGAATGCCGTGGCCGTCCGCCCGGACCAGCCGCTTGGCCAGACTGGCGGAAGGGAAATTTCCGTCGGCAAATACGATCTCGTCCCCGTGCCCCATTTCGCTTAATATTTTCAACAGCTCAGGAGACAGCAATGCAGAAATTCCTTTCAACATGACAAAAACCTCCTATTATGTTCCCACTCGGGGTGTCCTGAAACATAATACGACACGCGGCAGGAATATCCTTCCTGAATTAATTTTTACAATCGCATGAAGCTACCGGATACACTGCCGTTGTATAATAGTGGAAAATGACCCCTAACACGAAACGGAGGATTTGTCGTCCATGAAAAAGACCTGGCTGCTCGGCTTCGGATTTTTCAGCATCAGCATTACCTGGGCGCTCTACAATGCGTTTGTTCCGTTTTTCCTCGATCCGTATCTGAAGAGCGCCGCGTGGATCGGCTTCATGATGACCATCGACAACTATTTCGCCCTGTTCCTGCAGCCATGGATCGGCAACCGGAGCGACCGGACCGTCTCCCGTTTCGGCAAGCGGATGCCCTACCTGCTCATCGGGATGCCGCTCGCTGCCCTGTTCGTCATCCTGATCCCCTTTCACACCAGTCTGCTGACGCTGGTCCTGTTCATGATGCTGATGAACCTGGCGATGAGCCTCTACCGCTCGCCAACGATCGCGCTCATGCCGGACATCACGCCGGAAGGGAAGCGGACCAAAGCCAACGGCGTCATCAACTTCATGGGCGGCGTAGGCGGCATTCTCGCATTTGCCGGCGGATCGCTGCTGTACAACCAGAACCGCTCCTTCCCGTTTATCGCCGCGGCGGTCATCACCCTGCTGTCGCTGTGGATTCTGTACCGCTTCGTCCCCGTGCGGGGAAGCGGTTCCACACCTTCCTCCGCGCCGCAGGAAGGAAGCCGGATCAAGCTGCGCGGCGAGCTGGACCGGACGACCGTGCTGCTGCTGATCGCCATCTTTTTCTGGTTCGTCGGGTATCAGGGCGTCGAATCGTTGTTTACGCTTTACGGCAAGCATCATATGGGGCTGCAGGAAAGCGCCGCTTCCTTCTCCCTGACCTTCTTTTCGCTTTTCTTCGTCCTGTTTGCCATCCCGAGCGGCTGGCTTGGCAACCGTTACGGGAAGAAGAAGATCATCCTGACGGGCGTCGCCGGCCTGTTTCTCGTGTTCGCTGCTGTTCCGTTCATCGGGACCGTGGGACCGCTCCGCGTGCTGCTTGCCCTCGGCGGCATCTTCTGGGCGTGCATCAATATTAATTCCTATCCGTTCATCGTATCGACCGGAAGCGAAGCGAGCATCGGAACCCGAACCGGACTGTATTACCTCGTGTCCTCCCTGGCCGCAATCACCTCGCCGCCGCTGCTCGGGCTGATCATCGACCAGTTCGGCTACGCCTCCTTGTTTGTCGTCGCGTCGGCCAGCCTGCTGATCGCCCTGCTGTTCCTGACGATGGTCCGCCATGACGGCAAAACGGCCGGCGCAGGGTCCGAGACGGCGACGCTAAACGGATAAACAGATGGGCGTATTACAAAAAAACATCCGCGGCTGACGAAGCCAAGCGGATGTTTTTTGGCTGACATGCGAATTGCCAATGCCTGCTACACCAGCAGGTCGGCGACCACCGGAAAATGGTCGGACGGCATTTTGCCCTGGCGGTGGTCGGTGATCACGCCAAAATTGCGCACCCGTACCCCGCCGGTCACGAAAATAAAATCGATGGCGCTCTCAAACTCGAGACCATGCTCCTCGCCCGAGCTCAAATACGCAGGGAACAGCCGCGCGGCCGTTTCCCGGGAGTCAAAGCCCTGGAAGGTGAATGCCGGGCCGAAATGCTTGTAATCCGCGCTGACCGCCGCATCACGCAGCAGAGCCCCGCCCTCTTCTTCGCCGCAGAGGACGCGGTAGGCTTCCGAATCGCTGGTGACGTTGAAATCCCCGGTCAGCACCGCGGCGCCCTTTTCCACCAAGTCCCGGATCCGGATTTTGATCAAATGCGCGCTCTGCTTAACCGCCTCGACGCCGATGTGGTCAAAATGAGTGTTCAGATGGATAAATTCTTTTCCCGTATATGTATCCTTGAACCGGCACCAGGTTACCATCCGGGTGCAGGCTGCGTCCCAGCCCAATTTGCCCGGCTTCTCCGGCTCTTCGGACAGCCAGAAATGTCCATGCTCCAGCGGCTCCAGCCGCTGCTTCAGGTAAAAGATGCAGGCGTATTCGCCGTCTTGCTTCCCGTCCTCCCGGCCGGCTCCGATCCAGCCGTACTCCGGCAGACGCTCTTCCAGATCCGTCAGCTGGTTATGCAGCACCTCCTGCATGCCGACCAAGTCGGCGCGATGGAAGCGGACAATTCCGGCAACCAGGTCCCGCCGGCTGTTCCATGTATTCTCGCCTTCCTTGTCATAGTCGTTTTTGATGTTATACGACATGAACCGGAGCTCCATCTCCGGTATGGCTGTGTTGCTCACATCAACACCTCATTTCTCAAAGTTTGCGCACGCCCATTCTATCATAATCCGCCGGAAAGCGATCACAAAATTTGGTTAAAGGCACGAATAACCCCCTCCAGGCGGGTTCTCAGCTTTGATATGACCATGCTCTTCCCTATGGGAACTCCGTGTGGGACGCCCGATACGGGACACAGCGAAAAGGCCGCCCCCTTGGATCGGGTAGATCCAAAGGAGCAGCCTTCATCGGAATCATCTTTATTTATGGGGCCAGCTTGGCCATCAGGCTGCGGAGCGCCGCTCCCCGGTGGCTGATCGCCTGCTTCTCCTCCATCGTCAGCTCGGCCATCGTTTTCCCGTATTCGGGAAGATAGAAAAGCGGGTCGTACCCGAAACCGCCCGAGCCGGCGCGGTCGGCGGTAATCCAGCCCTGAACCGAGCCGGAGGCCTCAATGAAGCCGCCCGTTGCCGGATCATACAGTATCAGCGTACAGACAAAGCTCGCCGGGCTGAGCAGCGAATCCTGAACGTCCGCGCCCATCTTTTTGTCCTCCAGCATTTGCAGCAGCTTCTCGTTGTTCTGCTCATCCGTGGCATGCTCACCCGCAAACCTGGCGGAGTACACGCCCGGACGGCCTTCCAGCTCGTCAACGCATAAGCCGGAATCGTCGGCCAGCACCGGAAGCCCAAGGGCATCGCCTACGGTTTTGGCTTTCTTCAGCGCATTCTCCGCAAACGTGCTCCCGTCCTCTACTACATCCGGGATGCCGGGATAGTCGAACATGCTTTTCACCTGTTTGCCCAGCGGGGCGAAGGCATGCTCAAACTCCTTGACCTTCCCTTTGTTCTTCGTCGCCACAATAATCGTATCGCCCGCCGGAATCATGCTAGGCCTCTCTTCCGGCTTGTCCCGAGCCGATCATCAGCGCAATGGGGCCAAGGGCTTCCTTCTGCTTGGCGATCAGCTCGCGGATGCCCTGCTCTCCAAGCTTCAGGAGCTCATCAAGCTCCTGCCGCGTGAACGGGCTTTCCTCGCCGGTTCCCTGCAGCTCGACGAACGCACTGCTGCCGGTCATGACGAGGTTCATGTCCACCTTCGCCTTCGAATCTTCCTCATAATTCAAATCGAGCAGCGGCTCTTCACCGACCACTCCGACGCTGACCGAAGCCAGAAAGTCGCTGATCGGGAACACCGGCAGCTTGTGCTGCTGGGCGATTTTGTTGATCGCAATGGCCATCGCCACAAACGATCCGGTAATCGACGTCGTGCGCGTACCTCCGTCTGCCTGAATGACGTCGCAATCCAGCGTGATAGTCCGCTCGCCCAGCGCCTGCAAATTCACAACGGAGCGTAGCGCTCTGCCGATCAGCCGCTGAATTTCCATCGTACGTCCGCTGAGTTTACCGCGCGCGGCTTCCCGCTGGTTGCGGGATTGCGTCGCCCGGGGCAGCATCGAATACTCCGCCGTTACCCAGCCTTTCCCCTGTCCTTTCAAAAAAGGAGGAACCTTCTCGTCCACCGTGGCGGTGCAAAGGACTTTGGTGTCCCCCATTTCAATGAACACGGAGCCTTCCGCGTACTTGTTTACGTTCACTGTCAAATTCATCGGCCTAAGCTGATGGCTGCTGCGTCCGTTTGATCTCATCATTTCTGCCTCCTACTTCGTTCGCATCCTGTTTAAGCAACCTTTATTTTACCAAAATGGAGGGATAAAAACACCCTGAGCTGCCCTTAAAGCGGGATTTCGTTAATATAATCGGGGCGTGTAACCGGCTGGCTGTAGTCCAGATTGTCGGTTCCGACGACCTTGGACTCCCCGTTCAGCTCGATTTTGACCTTTGGATTCCCCGCGTTTTCCGCCACCGTCAGCACGACAGACTGGAGCATTTCGGTCGGTACCGCATCGCCTTCGGCGAACATGTCTTCCTTCAAGGATACCGTTACCGTGCCGTCCTTCTCCTTCTTCACGGACTGCAGCTGCGTCTCGTCGGTCATGACTTGTTCCAGGCCGTCTGTCTCCTGCGGGCCACGAATCAATTCGGCAAGTGCCGACTGCAGCGCGTCCTGTCCCGGTTTGACAAGCCGCGTTACCGGAACGTAATACTGGATGCCTGCCGGCGATGCCGCCGAGAAGTAAACGGTGACTGGCGACGAATTCGTCAGCGTGGCCCCCTGCCCGACTTCCAGATTGATGCCCATGCTCCGGCTGAGCGGCTGATCCAGCGGAGTGCCCCCTACAGGCATTTCCGACAGCTTTTTGCCGTCAACCCACAGCTGGACCTTTTGCACATCCGCATTACCGGTCAGGGTCCAGGCCAGCGATTCGAGAATTTTGCGCTCATCCGGCGCTTTGTATTTCGTGAATGCACTGTTAAACTCGACAACAGCCAGCTTGTTATCCTTGTCCACCGTGACCTTCTTGACCTCGGTTCCTGCAGGCAGAACGCCCGTGAAGCCTTCCGGAATATATTTGGAATAGGCTCCGCCGGAGACGAGCGTTTCCACCGACAGCTGAACCGAAGTTTTATCCTTTACTTCCGGCAGACCGAGGGTGACGGGGGCAAGCATCCCGTTCCCGTCCGCCAAATACACGGTCGTCGGGGTGCCGGTGAGCTCGGCCTTAGCCTTGGCGCCTGTGGTGCCTGTGCCGTCCGACATATTGAGCATCTGCTCCTCGACCGCCTTCGGCGGCGCATCGATGTCTTCCGAAGCCGAATGGGTCCCGAACAAACCGCAGCCGGACAGGATAACGGGAACGGCCAGCAATCCGGCGGCGGAAATGCCGCGAATTTTGTTAAGCTTGGTCATAAGTCTGGTTCCTCCTAATCATTTTGTACAGTTTGTACTACCATGTATACGAGCCCCCTTCCGAAAAAATAACAGCCGGTCCATATTAATTTTATTCAGGCCCCTGCGCCTTCCCTGCTGCTTGAGAATGCGTCAAAATGGGCATAACTGGACAAAGATATACTGCAAAACATACAATCAAATTGCGTGAAGTTACATACTACTTGGATGACGGGGTGACGTAATGAGTGAAGCAAATGAGGCAAAACAAGCAAAAATTCCATACAGCTTAAACAGTAAAAAGGTATCCGAAGCGACGCGGGAATGGCTTCATAACCGGGGCGTGAGGGTGGAGGAGATCGCCGAGCTCGTTATGCTGCTGCAGAAAAAGTACTATCCGAACCTGACGATGGAGGAATGCATCCTGAACGTGGAAAAAGTGCTGAGCAAGCGCGAGGTGCAAAACGCGGTGCTGACCGGCATCCAGCTCGATATGCTGGCCGAGCAGGGCAAGCTGCTCTCCCCGCTGCAGGACATGCTGGAAAATGACGAGAGCCTGTATGGCGTCGACGAAGTGCTGGCCTTTTCCATCGTGAACGTATACGGCAGCATCGGCTTTACGAATTACGGTTATATCGATAAGCTCAAGCCCGGCGTGCTGGAGCGCTTGAATGACAAAAGCACCGGGGAAACCCATACGTTCCTGGACGATATCGTCGGTGCGGTCGCCGCGGCGGCCAGCAGCCGGATCGCGCACGGCAAGCAGGCGGAGAAGGAAACGGGCGACGGACCCGATGAGGTTCGGCTACCCGAGGATCACTAAAACATCTTTCATCATCGAGGAGGGCTGATTCGTCAGCCCTCCTCTTGTCATTTGGCGAGGAAATAACGCAGAAGGTTCGGAGCCGGACTAATGCAACGCTCCGAACGCAAACAAGGACGGCCTCTTGGCCGTCCTTCCTGCTCTTCCTGCCGCTATGTAACGGCGGCTTCATATCGGAAGGTGCCGTCATGACCCGGCACCTTCTTCACCTGGCCGCGCCGCTCCAGCTCCTGCGTATGCGCAAGCGTCTCGCACATGGCGAAGCGCATCTGGTGAATGCCGAGCGCGGTGCCGAACAGGGCGGCGCACAGCTCAAATCCGGTCGCCGGTCTTGCCTGAATCCGTCCCAGCAACCGCACCAGCCGCTCTTCATGATGCTGAAGAAGGGCTTCAAGCCGGGCCTCAAAGTGGTCAAACGGATTCCGGTGTCCCGGATAGGCCCGTTTTACCTGGAAGGCCTGCAGCTTCCTGAGCCCGTTCATAAACGAATGCAGCGGCTCGGGATCGCTTCCGGGCAGCAGGCTGACGTTCGGGGAGATCTGCGGCAGCACCGCATCTCCGCACAGCATGACCCCGCTCTCCTCATGCAGCAGCGACATATGGCCTGGCGCATGGCCCCACGTTTCGATGGGGGTCCATCGCCGCCCGCCCATCTCCAGCGGTTCCCCTTCGGTCAGCGGCAGCGCCGAAGGCAGCGGCTCCACCTGCGGGAAGAAGCTCTCCAAATGGGCGGGAAGCTGGCTTGTCCACGCCTCCGGCATGCCGTGCTGCCGAAACAATAGCGGCAGGTCGTCATTCATCGTGGATGCCTCGCCCCACATCCGCTGCATTTCCTCCGCCGCCCGCGCGGACATCCGGACCGGGCAGCCCGCCTTTTCCTGAAACCACCCCGACAATCCCAAATGATCGGGATGATGGTGCGTAAGCACGACTGACTCCACGTTCCCGAAAGGGATGCCCAGTTCGTCCAATACCTTGTTCCAGGCAGCTTCATTCTCCGCGGTCCGCGGTCCCGGATCGATCACCGTAACCCCGCCGGAAGGCCCCTGCAGCAGATAGCTGTTTACCCAGCGCAAAGGGTATGACATTGCCATCTTTACCTGAATGATGCCGTCTTCATAGTGCGTAATCTCGGGTATATTCAATGACCCGTCCTTCTTTCATTTATGCTTTCTCTTCCTGCGGGCGCCGTCCCACAAAAATCATCCGCTGTGAGCGCCCCTCGTCATATTCGACTTCCTCATTATAGCCGCCGTACACTTCGTCTGTCATGAGCCCGGCTTCCTGCAGCATTTCCTCCAGCCGGCCGCGCGTGTACAGCTTCACCCGCTCGTGATACTCCCGTGTGCCCTTGGTGCCGTGCATATCCGATATGGAGATGTCCTTGATTACAAAATCCCCTTCGATTCGGCGCTTCTCCACGATCCGCTGCCCCTCTTCCTCCCGCTCCGATGCCGGAACCAGATGTCTCCGGACATAAGGGGAGTTCATGAAATCGATAATAAACCATCCTCCGGGTTTCAGCATTCGGCGAATCTCCCGGAGTACCTTGAGCTGCTCCCCGTCCTCGCGGAAGTACCCGAACGACGTAAACAGATTAACGACCGCATCAAACCCGCCTTTCAGCGGAAGTTCGCGCATATCAGCCTGCCGCCAGTCCACCCGCTCCTTCGTGTCCAGCTTCCGGGCTTCCCGCAGCAGTACGTCGGAGAGGTCAACCCCGGTGACGCGGTAGCCCGCGTCCACCAGCGCGAGGGAGTGCCTGCCTGTTCCGCAGCACAAGTCGAGCACCTGCGCCCCTGGCGGCAGGTCCAGCCAGGAGATCATCGTCTTGACCTCCCGGGCTGCCCCTTCGATGTCACGGTGCTTATATACCAGGAGATAATCCTCTCCAAAGCTTTTTTCATACCAATCCTTCATCCTCTGCGTCATCCTCCTGTGTATGTGAGTCGGTTCCATGAATTATTACATTCAAAAAGGACGGTTGAAACCAGCCCGCTGGCAGCCTGTGCCCGCCGTATGCAGTATAGGATTCGACGCGCCATGGGTTTGTATGAATCGAGCCGATATAGGACTGGTCCGGTTTACGACTCAGGCACATATTCATGCGACAGAATCGAATACAGCCAGGAATTCGCAAAGCCTCCTTTATTCGTCGGCAAATGCTCGCGGAGATAGCCTTCTTTTTGCATGCCGATCTTCTGCATGACCCGCTCGGACCCGATATTTTCCGGACGGCAGGTCGCATAAATCCGGTGTACTCCCAGCTGCCGGAAGCCGAATTCCAGCATCGCCTTCGCGCATTCCGAAGCATAGCCTTGGCCCCAATGATCCGCATGGAAGCAATAGCCGATTTCTCCGTTCGAGCCCGAGACGTTGATTCCGCAGCCGCCGATCAGCTCTCCGTCCAATTTGCGGGTTACCGCCCACTCGTAATGGGTCCTGGGCTCTTTCTGCTGCATCGCCTTCATGCCTGCGACGTAGTCCTTCGTTTCTTCCTCGGTATTCGGACCCCAAAGGGTATAACGGGTAACTTTGGGATCTGATGCGTAACGGTGTACGCTCTCCCAGTCTTCCGGCACAAATTCGCGGATGACCAGCCTGTTTGTCTCCAGCCTCATTTTATGTCTCCTCCTTCGAACCGAATTGAATGAATTGAATCCAGATTAATCCATCTGCCTTTCGGTGTCGACCCCCTTAAATGAAGAGCATTAGGAGAGCTGCCACAGCCGGCATCATTTGCCGAAATATAGCGGAAAATAATGCGGAACCCGGCCCATATTGCGACAAACCTTTTACCAGACTGGTGATATAGTAAATATGCACTAATCATAGTGTTTTAAAAATTGGAGGGATTAGATATGGAACATTTGGAATTGGACATCTTGATGGCTGACGAAGAAGCAGAACAGGAAGAGCAGATCGACGACATCGAAGAAGAAGATGAAGAGGCGGAAGACGAGGAAGAATCCGAATTCGTAGAAGAGGCGGATGAGGACGAAGACGAAGAAGCCGACGATGAAGAAGACGACGAAGAAGCTTAACTGGCAACACAATCCCTTCTCCCAGATACACAGAAGCTAATCCAACAGACCTGTTCAGCGATGAACAGGTTTTTTGATTTCGATCGCAAAAATAGAACGAGCAGGCCGTCCTCCCATTTCAAGGAATCAGCCTGCTCCTGTTCAGCCATTCAATGTAATTATTTGCTCAGCGTTTCGGTCAGCACCGGAACGATTTGCGATTTACGCGACACAACGCCTTTCAATACGGCCGTATTGTTCTCAAGCTTCACGTTATAAGCCGATTCAACCGCAGCAGCGGATTTTCCGAGAGCCAGCGCCACGGAATCGTTGTTCAGGATATCCGTTACGACAAACACGAACAGATCGAGACCTTTCTCGCTGATGATCGCGTTCAGGGCGTCCTCCAGTTCAGCCTGACGGTTCAGGACGTCGTTAGGATCTACCGTGTTCACTTGGGCGATTTCCACTTTGCTGCTGCCCATTTGGAATTCTTTGGCGTCCAGGGAGATCAGCTCGGCAATCGTCTTGCTGCTGACATCGGCACCCGCTTTAAGCATGTCCAGTCCGTACTGCTCCAGGTTGACTCCGGCGATGTCGGCGAGCTCGCGCGCAGCAGCTACGTCCTCCTCGGTGCAGGTCGGGGATTTCAGCAGGAGCGTATCGGATACGATCGCGGATACCATCAGACCGGCGATTTGCGGCGTAACTTCAACGCCCTTTTCCTTGAACAGCTTGTTCAGGATCGTTGCCGTGCAGCCTACAGGCTCTGCGCGGTAGTACAGCGGATGGCTTGTCTCGAAATTCGCGATGCGGTGGTGGTCGATGACCTCGCTCACGCGCACCTGATCGATGTCGCTAGCGCTTTGCTGACGCTCATTATGGTCAACGAGAATAACCTCGCTTGCTTCGTTAGCCACGGTTTCCACTTGGCGAGGGGCCTCGGCTTTGAAGTAATCCAGCGCAAACTGCGTTTCGCCGTTGACGGCGCCCAAACGAACCGGCTCCGTATTATGGCCGAGCTTATTTTTGAGGTAAGAGTATACGATCGCCGATGTGATCGTGTCCGTGTCCGGGTTTTTATGCCCGAAAATCAATGTTTTTGCCATGGTTTCAACTGCTCCTTTATCGTTTGGAATAAATGAAGACTTGGTTCATGCCGTAATCTACATACGATTATAGCGGGAATTGGGCTATATTCCAATTCCTTTACAGAGATTTATTCCTGAAGGCTTGATTACAGCCTGATTTCGGGAGGCGTCTTGGCCGGAATCCGCTTCAGCGGCTGGCCCTCTTTATAATACAGCGACGGATTCAGCAGCACATAGAAAATATGGGTATGCGGGCATCCGAGGTTCTCGAGGATCCGGTTGATGTTCTCGGCGATCGCATGATGCTTCTCTTCCTCGCGCGGGAACATGAAAATTTCCACGGACCGGGGGCTGTTTGTGATTTTTTCCACATGTAAAAGCTCAATTTTGACGATTTCTTCCGGGATGTTGGCGATTCCTGAAATGCATTCGATAATGGCCGGTGCGGCGGTCTCCACCACATTCTTTTCAAAACCTGTAAATCTGACAAAAGGCAAAGCCGTTCCCTTCTTTCTCTTTCTTTCTAAAGCTGTGCCCGATCTAATATATCGGCATTACTAACCTACCATAAAAACGGCAAAGGAGTCACCTCCCCAAGAGATCACTCCTCAATGCCAATGGATATTGCTGATACCCAAATCCGATGCCTGACGCCGTTATTCCATAATTTTTGCCGGGTTGGCGACGACGTCGATTTTCTCCTGCACGCGCTCCGGGCTCCCCAGAAAATGGCGGTTCAGCGGCTTCAAATCGTCGTCCAGCTCGTACAGAATCGGCACCGCGGTCGGGATGTTCAGATCCACGATGTCCTCCTCGCTGATATTTTCCAGCACCTTCATCAAGGCCCGCAGGCTGTTCCCGTGCGCGACGACGAGCACCTTCTTGCCCGCCTTGATCTGCGGCACGATCTCCGCTTCCCAGTAAGGGAGCACGCGTGCGATCGTGTCCTTCAGGCTTTCTCCCAGCGGAATCTCCTGCTTCGTCAAGTTGCCGTAGCGCTTATCCTTGGGCGGGTAGCGGTCATCGTCGGCCGTAATCTGCAGCGGGGGCACGTCATAGCTCCGGCGCCACAGCATGACCTGCTCCGCCCCGTATTTCTTCGCCGTCTCCTCTTTGTTAAGTCCCTGAAGCGCGCCGTAATGCCGTTCGTTCAGCTTCCACGATTTGCGGATCGGGATCCACAGCAGGTCGTTGACGTCCAAAATATAATTCAGCGTTTTGATCGCCCGCTTTAATACGGACGTATATGCGATATCAATTTCATAGGGAATATCCTGCAGCAGATGCCCGGCCTTGATCGCTTCCTGGACCCCTTTGTCCGTCAGATCGACGTCCGTCCAGCCGGTGAACCGGTTCTCGCGGTTCCACTCACTTTCCCCATGTCTGACCAGAACCACCTTGTACATGGTGCCACACTCCTTTACTGCCTTACTCGTAACAAACTACCGGTATAGCTTGTAACCGATAAGCATTTTTTAAACTTTTTCTTTTCATTCCAATCATTTTGCATACAGGCTGCGGGTGAGCTGCCGTCCCTTGCGATCTACTGTTTGCGTACCCTCAGCTCTTCCCAACACATGCTTATGCTCTGCAGAGGTTCCCGCTGGGGTAGACTCCGGGACGTTCGCCCGGGTTGCCTCCCTGGCCGGGCAGATTTACAATAACTACTGTTACATCATAATCGGAGAACGACGGAGGTACAATAATGAGAAATGCTTATTTGTTCGGCCAAATCGAGCGCGTGCGCACGGGCATCATCAACAAGGTGTCCGCGCTGCCTGAATCCAAGCGGGATATCGTCCCCGACGGATTCAACAACAATATCCACTGGCACCTCGGGCATTTGCTGGTCATATCCGACATGCTCGTGCTCCAGTACAGCGGCAAAGATGGCGTCATTCCGGCCGAATACCGCCCTTATTTTGCTTCCGGGACGAAACCGGCGGATTGGCAGGGCGAGGCACCGGCGTGGGATACCCTGATTTCGCAGCTCACCGAGCAGATTCGCGTGTTCCAAGAGCAGCTCGGTGACGACCTAAATCAGCCAGTCGCCAAAGCGGACAACTTTGCCAAAGCCGAGACGATCGACGAGCTGCTGGTCATGAACATTAGTCATGAAGCATCGCATGCCGGCATGATCAACGCCATGCTGAAGAAACTGGCCTGATATCGGATCAGCAGACAGCACAAGGCAGCCCTTCTCTCCGTGTCGGAGAAAGAGGCTGCCTTTATTTTTGGAAAGAACCTGAGCGGCATCGCGTGTCGTCAAAACGGATTAACGATAGTCGTCATGCAGACGCCACCAGATGTAAGGCTGGGTTTGCGGCCATCCTTCAGGCGAATCCTCCCACGTTTCCTGGCGGCCAAAGGGTGTCAGGTCGAGCAAATTGAAGTCCGCGCGGATCCGGTCGACGCCGCGGGAGGCCGTGAAATAGGTGCGGAACACCTCATCTCCATCGCGAAGAAAGACGCTTAAGCCGAATCCGTCCCCAGCACCCATGTCATTGTTGAATTCGTTCCCGTTCGAAGAGAACCAAGGTACATTCCAGCCCATTCGGTCTTTGAACGGCTGGATCTGAGACAGGGGCGCGGGGGAGACGAGAATAAAGGTCGTATCACGGGCATTCAGGTGGGCAAGGTGGCCGATGTTGTCGACAAAAGAGGAGCAGCCTGTGCAGCCTTGACTGGCGCCTGGAGCCATCATGAAGTGGTACACCACAAGCTGGCGGCGTCCGTCAAAAAGATCAAGCAGTCGCGCTGGACCACCTGGTCCCTCGAACATATAATCTTTGTCGATCCGTACCATCGGCAGCCTGCGTCGTTCTGCGGCCAGCGCGTCCAGCGCGCGGGTAAGCTCCTTCTCTTTGACGAGCAGCTTGTCACGCGCGTCCATCCACTCTGTTTCCGAAACGATTTGCGGAAGTGCTGTGTTTTTCGTATCCACGGGTATCCTCCTCCAAGTTTTAAAGGATTCGTTGATTCTGCCATTATCCTAGCATGTTTCATTTCCCGGGATTTCTTATGAATTGCGGAAAATGATATGAAGCTGCATATTACTTGTGTCCGGGAACATCCTGCTCCATTCAGACGTTCTATATAGAAAGGAGCTGATGGATATGAACGTGTATCTGATCATCTTTGGGCTGATCTTGATTGGAGGCGGCATCATGAATCGCCGGAACCCGGAGAGGGGATGGCGGAGCAGTGAGAGCTGGAAGACAGAAGAAGAAGCGGAGCCCAGCGAGTCCTACCTGGAACTCCAAAAGATCCGCGGCTTCCTTGCGATCGTGCTTGGCTCGATTTTTATCGTGATCGGGTTGTTTATGCTGCTGTTTTTATGACCGCCCCTTCTCCAGAGAACAGACCATTTTGAAGTTTCCGGGTACCGCCTGAAACCCCAGCAGATCGCGGTTGATGCGAAGCATCGGACCGTTCAGCGAATCGTTGTGGGTTCGCAAATAAGGCACCCCGGCAGCGCGTGCGGTTTGTATGGCCAACAGCTTCAGTGCCAGCCCGATCCGCCGGCCCCTATACTCCGGAAGCACACCGGTAAACTGATGGTACATCGCCTGGGTTTGTTCGTTCTGCTGCAGGGTCACGACGCCGACATAGCGGTCTCCGTCCTTGGCGATATGTACATACTCCGGCCGCACGCCGGCCATGTTAATGTTCCATTTCTTCCATTCCTCAAACCAGGGGAAATCCTCGTTGTATCCCGGAATGTCCTGATGGGCGATCCTGTACAGCTCATGAAGCTTCCGCTCCTGTGCCTCTCCAGGCTCATCCTTCAGCGTCACGAACATAATGCCGGATGACTCGGCGCTGCGAACGCTTGGCAGCAAAGCTTGGTCGGTAAAAGACGACAGGTCCAGCACAGATTCAAAGGTGTGGCGTTCCATCAGGTAGCCCCGGCGCTCCGCAAACGCCAGCGAGGCCCCGTCATTCTCCCTCATAAAACAAACGAGACGGGAAGCCTTAACCAGGCACGCCCACTCGCGCACTTCCCGGGACAGAGCCCTGCCGGCTCCGCGGCCGCGTTCATCCGGATGGACGACAAGGGTGACGTTAAGGCTGCCGGGTTCGTTCCATGGCGCACGCCAGGCGATGGCGTAACCGATGACCTCTCCGTCCCCGTTCACAGCGACCCATTTCGGGCGATCCCAGCCCATCAGCCGCCCCTCATCGTCGTAATAGAGCTGGCCCGGCGGAATGCTCTCCTCTTCGTCCTGCAGCTGCTTGGCGGTGACGGGTTCCGACCAGATCAGGCTCAGCAGCGCCGCGGCTGCTTGAAAATCCTCCCTGCCAAAACGGCGAATCGTATAGTTTGACAATATGTATTCCTCCAAAAAATGGTATTGAGTTGCCTCGCTCATTATCTCATGCAATCCCATGGATGAAGCGATAAAGTTTGGGTATAGCGTTTTTTTCCTTAACTGAGGCGCTTCTCGCTCCCCCGCGTGCTCATCGTATATAAATCTATGAAAATCAAACTATTGCACACGATCATCTGTCCGATACCGATCTGTGAAGCCGGCATAGAATATATCAATCTTAAGAAAAGGAGTGATATATTTGGCAAACAGCGATGTACGTCTTGCCCTTTGGTCCGGCATTAATTTTACGGGCCGCAGAATCTTGTTCAGACGCGGTGGAGTTGCGGTCCGCGACCTTGGAGCTTTCCGCTTCGACAATGTTCTCTCCAGCTTCCGTCTCAGAAATACGGTGCAGAGCAATCAAGTGACGCTTGTTTTGTTCTCACGGATTAATTTCCAGGGATCTTTCCGCGTGTTCCGTGGCAGCCAAAATGTAGCCAACCTGGGCAATTTCAACTTTAACAACGTCACGTCTTCTTTCATCCTCGTTGGACGCAACCTGACGAACGCCGAAATTTCCCAAATCCAAAGCACCGGCAGACCGCCGCAAGACATTCTTATCATCAGACAGTAACCATCTGCAAAGGGTGCCCGACAGGGTACCCTTTCTCATGTTACGAAATCCCCGCATAGGATGGAAAGTGAACAAAATAAAGAACCTCCCGCTATGCCTTCCCGTCAAGGAAGACATCCTGCAGAAGGCCAAGGTCGCAAGAGAGGCTTCGATCAGATTTTTAATTCCCCAAGCTTGATCAGCTCGACAACGGCCTGAGAACGGCCTTTGACGTTTAATTTCTGCATCACATTGGAAATATGGTTCCGGACCGTCTTCTCGCTGATAAATAACTGACCGGCGATATCGCGTGTCGTTTTGTCCTGAACGAGCAGTTCAAATACTTCGCGCTCACGATGAGTCAACAAAAATTTGCTCTTATGATCGTTCCCCTTCAATGGTGTCACCCCTCCTTGCTCGGGTTTGTATGGTATAACAAGGTAAAGGGATACAGTCAACTCATATTATGTAAGGCACCGGGCTTTGGTGTCGTTATGCGTAAAAATTAGGCACCTGCCTCGAAAGGGCTTACAACAAGGAAGATTTCGGCATTTTAAAATGGCAGTTGACACATGGTCGGTAACTCATTATGATGTTGCTAGCAATGAAATTGAGAATCATTATCAAATTGATCCATCCCCTTTCTTCTATAAGAAAATAGAGGAAGTTTTTCTTGAGGTTACAGAAACATTCAGCCCCGCTGAAAATGTATACATTCTATAATCTTAAAAAAGGAGCTGCTTTGAACTTGAAGTTACATACGATCATTCCCGCCGGTATTATTCTCTCCTCCCTGCTCTTCGCAGGCTGCTCGGAGAAAGAAAGCGCGGATCCTGCTGCCGGCGAGACGAAGACTGAGACGTCAGCCGCTAATACCAACACATCGGCGCAAAGCGCCGGTACCGATACAGCTGCAGCGCAGACGGCCGATTTCAGCGCAGCCGTGGAATCCTACCGCACTTTCGCGGTGGAGCAGTGCGATCAATTCGTGAAGCAAACGGAAAAATTCACCGAAGCGGTGAAAGCCGGCAAGCTCGAGGAAGCGAAGGCCCTGTACGCCCCGGCCCGTTCCTATTACGAGCGGATCGAACCGATTGCCGAGGCGCTTGGCAATCTGGATCCGGACATTGACGCCCGCGTGAACGATGTGGATGCCGCCGAATGGCGCGGATTCCACCGGATCGAGAAGGGACTGTGGGAGGATAAGACAACCAAAGGCCATGAAGCCTTTGCCGACCGGCTTCTGCAGGACGCGCAGCTGCTTCGGGCCAAGGTGGAGACGGTCGATATTGACGCCAGCCTGATGGTAACCGGAGCGGTTGAGCTGCTGAACGAAGTGTCTTCCTCCAAGGTAACCGGCGAGGAAGAGCTGTACTCCCATACGGACTTGTACGATTTTGCGGCCAATGTGGAAGGCGCCGCCAAGATTTACGAAATCCTGAAGCCCGACCTGGCCAAAAAGGACCCGGATCTAGAAAAGCAGATCGGGGAGCGATTTGATGCGCTCAAGAAAGAGCTGGACGCCTATAAGAAAGGCGACGGATACGTCAGCTACACCGAGCTGAAAGAGGACGAAGTCCGCAAGCTCAGCCAAAACCTGGATGCCCTGGCGGAGCCGCTGTCGAATATGGGCACCCTGCTTGGAGTGTAAAGCATGTCAAACCATGAGCATGAGAAAACCAAAGATTCGTCGATTTTGAAAAAGCCGCTGTCCCGCCGCGACTTGTTGCGGCTGGCGGGCACTGGCGGCCTGGGACTGGTCATCGGGGGCGCCGGTATCGGCAGCCTCTTCGCTGCGAAGGAGCGGAAGACCGCGGCGGCCGTTGCCGGCCATCCTGTCACCGAAGACCGCATCCCGTTCTACGGGAAGCATCAGGCCGGCATTATCACCCCCTCACAAAACTTCATATACTTCGCCGCTTTCGACGTGACCACGACCGATGCGAAGGAGCTGAAGAAGCTGTTTCAAGCCTGGACTGCCGCAGCTGCGGCCATGACCGAAGGCTCCATGCTCGGGGAAGAGAGCGCCAATCACAACCTGCCGCCGGTGGATACCGGAGAGTCGGCAGGTCTTTCACCTTCCCGGCTGACCCTGACGTTCGGCGCGGGACCGTCCCTGTTTGATTCGCGCTTCGGGCTCGCCTCAAAAAGGCCGGCGAATTTCAGCGATCTCCCGGCCTTTAACGGGGATCAGCTGGACGCCCGCTGGTGCGGCGGCGATTTGGCCGTCCAGGCCTGCGCGGACGACCTGCAGGTGGCGTTTCACGCCATCCGCAATCTGGCGCGCATTGCCCGCGGCACGGCCGTGCTCCGCTGGACCCAGGAGGGCTTCCAGCGCACCGGCAGCGCCGACCCCGCAGGCGGAACCCCGCGGAATCTGCTCGGCTTCAAGGACGGCACGGCCAATCCGGATACGACAAGCAGCGAGCAGATGAACCGGGTCGTTTGGGCCGGGGCCGAAGGCGGCGCAGCCTGGATGGCCGGCGGCAGCTACATGGCGGTGCGCCGGATCCGGATGCGGATCGAGGTGTGGGACCGATCCTCCCTCAAGGATCAGGAGGAGACGTTCGGACGGTACCGGGCCAGCGGCGCACCGCTTGGCGGACAGCACGAGTTCGACAAGGTCGACCTGTCCGTCAAGGGGCCTGACGGATCGCCGGCTATTCCGGCCAATTCGCATATGGCGCTCGCCCGCGGAGACGGCTCCGTACAGATCCTCCGCCGCTCCTATTCTTATTCGGGGGGCATGGACGCCAAGACCGGCCAGCTGGATGCCGGACTGCTCTTTATCTGCTTCCAGCGCGACCTGCAGAAACAGTTCATCCCCCTTCAGGAGAAGCTTGCGAAGAGCGACCGGCTGAACGAATATATTCAGCATGTCGGGAGCGCGGTGTTCGCCTGCTTCCCCGGCGCCTCTTCGGGAGGTTATATCGGAGAGACGCTGCTCTAGCCCGTAGATATCAAACTCTAGCAGAATTGACATAAAGGAGACTTCACCATGCTGCGAAGCAACCTTACGCCTCGTACCGGACGATGGAACCGCCCGCTGCTCGGCGCCCTGCTGACCCTTGCGATGCTCCTCCTGAGCATCTTGGCCCCGCACGCCGAAGCGGAAGAAAATTCCGCTCTGGACTCCCTCCTGCCTTCTGTAGGCAGCGCCCTGGTTGAAGCGGGCCAGCAGGAATGGTCCAAAGCGAGCG
Organism: Paenibacillus favisporus; assembly: GCF_040545415.1. Lineage (NCBI taxonomy): Bacteria > Bacillati > Bacillota > Bacilli > Caryophanales > Paenibacillaceae > Paenibacillus > Paenibacillus favisporus. Next base: position 122,469 of record NZ_JBEPLV010000007.1, read on the forward strand.
AGGATCTGAACCAATTCAAACAGCTCTGGGAGCCGGTCAAAGCCGGGGACTCAGATCATGCCGGCTTAACCGCAGCCGTCGATGCTGCGCTTCAAGACGCGCAGAGCAAGCTTGCAAGCGGCGGACCGGAGGCAAAAACCGCGCTGTCCGCATTGGCCAAGGCGGTCAACGCATACGTCACCGCAGCCGAGAGCTCGACCGGATCTTCCGGCGCGGCCATAAGCGGTGTAGAATCGGCCAAGAAGCTGCTGCCTCTGGCGCAGGACAGCTTGAAGGCCATGCAGGCGGGGGACTGGGGCGCGGCCAAGCGCAGCTATCAGTCAATCGTAGATGCATGGCCGACGGCAGAAACTCCGATCCGCAGCGATAACTTCACGGTCTACGGACAGCTTGAAACCGGGATCAGCCTCGTGCGGATCGCCCTTCAGGCTGAGCCGGTACGCGAAGAGCAGGCCGTGCAGGAAATGCAGAAGCTGACTACGCTGATGACCGGTTATACCGAAGGAAAAATCGCTGCCGCCGATGCCGGTAGTGACGGAAATTACCGGCTATCCGACGTGCTGGGCATCCTCGAAACCGCACGCCAGGATGCGCAGGCCGGCCGCAGCAGCGAAGCGGCGGACCAGATGACGAAGTTCATTTCCATCTGGCCGGCGGTCGAGGGCGAGGTGCGGGTATCCGCTCCGGACCTTTACACGGATATTGAAAATAAAATGTCGGCCGTTTCCGGCTACCTGCTCTCCAGTCCGCCCAAACTGGATGAAGCCGTAAAGGTCATGGACGCGATGAAGTCCTCCCTCACCCCGCTTGCGGTCGATCACAAATATACCGCTTGGGATGCCGCGCTGATTCTGCTCCGTGAAGGCCTGGAGGCCATTCTCGTGCTGTCCGCCCTGCTGTCTTATTTGAAGCGAAGCGGAAATACGCGCGGCCAGAAATGGATTTGGGGCGGAGCCGGGTCAGGTCTCGTCCTCAGCCTCCTGCTCGCAGTCGTGCTCACCTTCTCCATCTCCAAAGCGGCTTCAGGCAGCGCCCGCGAGCTGATCGAAGGCATCACCGGTCTGGTGGCCGTGGTGATGATGCTGACCGTCGGGCAATGGCTGCACAGCAAGTCAAACACGGCCGCCTGGAACAAATACGTAGGCAGCCAGATGGATCAGGCGATGGCCCGAGGAAGCCTGTGGTCTCTTTTCGTGCTGGCCGGTCTGGCCGTCCTGCGTGAAGGCGCGGAAACGACCATTTTCTATGCCGGGATGGCCTCCTCCATTGACATGGGGCAGCTGATCCTTGGAATCGCCGGCGCCTTTGCCGTTCTGGCCGTGCTCGCTTATGCGATTATCGTGCTCAGTGCCCGCCTGCCTCTGCGCGGCTTTTTCCTGGCGGCGACGGTGCTGATCTACTACCTGGTTTTCCGTTTCCTCGGCGACAGCATCCATTCGCTCCAGGTCTCGGGTCGCATTCCCGCCCATTCGGAACCCGGGCTGCCGTCCGTATCCTGGCTTGGCATGTATCCGACCTGGGAAACGTTCATTCCACAGATGGTCGTGCTTGCTTTCGTGCTATGGCAGCTGATTCGCGTGGAACTGCGGAATACGCAGGGATCCAAGGCACGCGCATAAATCTCTAATAAAAACCGGACTCTAAGGAGTCCGGTTTTTTGCGCTTCGCTTTTACAGAAATTTAACATTCCCGCCCCTTGTAAACGTAAGACAAATGGCCTATGATGGGGATGAAACAAAAATTATTTTCTCAAAATCAGAATCAATCATTAAAATTATTTTCATGATCTTCAGCATCAATCGTTTTAACCAAGGAGGCTTGCGATTGGCACCTATATTACACGCCTTGGCGCAGGAACAGGAACGGCTGTCCCAGCAGGAGCGCCGGATCGCCGATTTTATCCTCTCCTCCCCTTCCGAAGTCGTTCACATGGGGATCAAGGAGCTGGCCGAGCAGTGCGGGACCAGTCCCGCAACCGTAACCCGGTTCTGCAAAGCGTTCCATCTCAAGGGCTACCCGGATCTAAAAGTGAAGCTGTCCGCCGAAATCGCCCATACGGAAATGCAGGAGCGGAGCGGCATATCTTCCTATCAGGATATCGTGGCCAACAATCCGTTATCCCAAATCGTAGAGGCCATGGAAGCCAACCATCTGGCCTCCATCCGCGACACGACGTCCCTGCTCGACATGGACCGTCTGGCCCAGGCGATCCGCCTGCTCTGCGCCGCCGATCGGATCGACTTGTACGGGGTAGCCACCTCGTCCATCGTCGCCCAGGATTTCTACCAGAAGCTGATCCGGATCGGTAAGAACTGTACCGCCTTCGCTGATTCACATATGCAGATTACTTCCGCCTCGACGCTGTCGGGCCGGGATGTGGCGGTCGCCATCTCCTATTCCGGGGAAACGCTCGAAACGATCGATGCGCTGGCCTGCGCCAAAGACAGCGGGGCAGCGACCATTTCGCTGACGTCGTACAGCAGCAATACGCTGGCTGCCATGGCCGATATTCCTTTGTTTGCCTCTTCCCTGGAAAAAGGAATGCGCCGGGGAGACATGGCTTCGCGCATCGCCCAGCTCCATCTCGTCGACATCCTGTTTATGGGGATGAACAGCGAGCAGTTCGGACAGTATGTTCCCAAGCTGGAGCAGTCCTACCATAACGTACAGAATTACCGAAAATCCAGAGGAGGTCATTTTCAAGCATGAACATTTATACGTTTAAAAACGAAGCTGATTTTAACGCCACCGGGGCCAGCCTGATCGCCGGCCTGCTTCATACCAAACCGAGAGCGGTACTCGGCCTGGCCACAGGCAGCACCCCGGTAGGAATTTATGGACGGCTTATCGAAATGTACCAGCAGGGCCTGGTCAGCTTTGCGAAAGCATCCAGCTACAATCTGGACGAGTACGTCGGCCTGCCTGACGGCCATTCGGAGAGCTACCGTACCTTTATGAATGAGAAGCTGTTCAACCATATCGATATTCAGCTTGAAAATACGCATGTTCCAAACGGCAACGCCGCCGATCTGGAGGAAGAATGCGTCAAGTACGACGCCATGCTGGAGCAGAACGGCCCGGTGGACCTGCAAATTCTCGGCATCGGCCACAACGGGCATATCGGGTTCAATGAGCCCGATGACAGCCTGGACGGCGGAACGCACGTGGCTGAGCTTCAGGAAAAAACCCGCACGGCAAACGCACGCTTCTTCCCATCGCTGGACGATGTGCCCAAGCACGCGATTACCATGGGGGTCGGCAGCATTCTAAAGGCCAAGCAGATTCTGCTGCTCGTTCGCGGCGAAGACAAGGCTGAGATCGTGAAGCGCGCGCTGAAAGGACCGATTACGACGCAGTGCCCGGCATCGCTGCTTCAATGCCATCCGAACGTCGTGGTGCTGCTGGATCAAGGTGCAGGGAGGTTGTTAGGATGAGTGAAGAAAACGTACAGCTCTTGTACGGCAAGGTCGTAACGCCGGCAGGGGTATTGGAAGAAGGAGCCGTCGCCATCCAGGACGGCAAGATCGTCTATGCGGGGCTTGCCCGCGATCTGCCGCAGCGCTGGACAGACTCTGCTGCAAGCCAATACAAATCGGACGGATACATCGTTCCCGGCTTTATTGATGTCCACGTGCATGGAGGCAACGGCCAGGATTTTATGGATTCAAACAAGGAAGTGCTGGATACCATTACCGCCTTCCACTGCTCACAGGGAACCACCTCGATTCTTCCGACGACCATGACCGCGCCAAAGGCCGCGATCGACCGCGTCCTCAAGGAGGTTCACGAGTATACGCAGCATGACATGCCTTACGCAACCGTGGAGGGCGTTCATTTGGAAGGGCCTTTTATCAGCCCGAAATGGCCGGGAGCGCAAAATCCGGAGCATATCGTCCTGCCAAATGTAGAATGGCTGGAAGAATGGGAAGCTGCGTATCCGGGTCTCGTTCGCCAGGTGACGCTGGCGCCGGAGCGCGAAGGCGCGCTGAACGCGATCGCCTGGATGACCGAGCACGGGATCAACGCCGCGCTGGGCCATACGGATGCGACGTACGACGAGGTGGAAGCGGCCGTGGAAGCCGGTCTGCGCCAAGGCGTGCATACCTTTAACGCGATGACGCCGCTGCACCACCGCAAGCCCGGAACCGCAGGGGCGGTGCTGAGCGACCCGCGCATTCACGCGGAAATCATCGCCGACGGCATCCATGTGCACCCGGCCTGCATCTCCATCCTGGCCCGGTTGAAGCAGGATAACAATCTGCTCCTGATTACGGACGCCATGTCTGCAGCCGGACTCGGGGACGGGGAATACATGATCGGCGACCTTCCGGTTGAAGTGCATGACGGAATCGCTACCTTGAAGGGTCAGCGGGACAGTCTTGCCGGAAGTACCTTGACGATGATTAAAGGCTTCCGCTACCTCATCAACAACGTAGGCCTGTCGATCGAAGAGGCGTCCCTCGCCGCCAGCTTCAATCCGGCCAAACGGCTGCGGATTGAAGACCGCACCGGCACGATCGAAATCGGCAAGCAGGCAGACGTTCTGCTGCTGGATAACCAGCTGGATATTCAAGGCGTTTGGGTTAAAGGACGTAAGGTATTTTAAAAAACGGATTATGTATAAGGGGCTGTCCATAACAAGCTTATGGCAGCCCCTTTTTATCGGCAATTTTACCGATTGGTCGTATCAAAATGGTGAACCGGGGCATTGTAATTGGTAGTGCGGTTGCCATTCCCGGCATTCATTGGGAAGATGCGCTCCACCATCGTCGACAGGTCGGACATGAGTCCTTTGATCGGATGTCCTCCTTGTGTTTGTGCCGATAAGTTAGCCAACCCTTGGACAAAGCCCGGATTTGCAGATACATAGACGTTCTTGATTGTGTTATCCGTGCTCTTGATCGTATTGGCGATACGGTCTTTGATATCGGACGTGATCGTGTCATTGCGGTAATCGCTGTAACCTCCGGCACCCATCAGGCCGGTACGGTTACCGGTGGAACCCACGGCATTGCCGGTACCCATACCGTTGTTGGTGCCTACCCCGTTATCCGTCGTGCCTGCCGTACCGTACGTCGTCATATTATAGCCGTTGTTCCCCGTAATGCTGGCCCCTTTAGACGAATAGTTGCGGATGTTATGATGCGCTGCAGCGGGATTTGGAGCGGTTCCGCGTACACCGTTACGCACCGTTCCGGATTTCGACCGGTTATTGAAGCTGCTTCCATTGCCTGTTCCGGCATTGTTAAAGCTGCTTCCGTTCATCATGTTGTGGGTACCGCCGTAGCTTTTCGCTCCCATGTTGCCGCCTGTGTTGCTTGCGGTATCCCGAAGGGAAACGGCAACGTAGGCCGTATCACCGGCCACGAGAACGTTGGCGGATTTAACTTCCTTCATGGCCGCCACTTTATCGGACAGCTTTTGCGACAATTGGGCATTCGTCAAGTTATGGGTGGTCGCTGCGTTGCCGTTATTCGTGCTGTTTGTATTGTATGTGTAGCCTTTCGGACTGATCAAGCCGTTTTCCCGCAGGGAATTCACGCCGATACGGCCCGTTCTGCCGTTGCCGTCAATGACGTTTTTGGTGCGGATGTTCGTATTTGCAGGCTCCTTCGTCGTACAGCCGGCAACGCCGGCCATGCTCACGAGCAGGGCTGCTGATACCGAAAGACTAATCGCTTTGGATCGTAGCATGAGTTCATCCTCCATCTCTAATAGGTGTATTAATAACACCATTTAGGATGACCACCCGCATGATCCGGTATGCTGAAAGGTTTTGGCATGGCGGGAGCCGGTGCTACTGCAGCTGCTCAAGTTCCAGATATGCATCTTTGGGTACCAAATAAGCTAAAGGATCGCCGCTCCGCAGGATCCATACCTGTTCGGGGTGATCCGGCTCGACCGCGATGAGGTAAACTTCCGGTTCCTTTTTTAATCCGCTTAAAGTAACCGTAATGGTACCAACGATCACTTCATGGCTTAAAGTCGAAGCGCGGCGGGTACCCCCGTCTTGCCCCAACTCGCGAAGCTTACGAATCCTGGATTCCGCTTGACTTACAGGCAGCTCGCTTCCATTAAGCAGCCATCCGCCCCCTAACATGCTCTCTTCCGCCACAGCCGGTTCCCGCTGCAAAATCCAGGATTGGTTTTTCCCTTCCCACTCCACACTCCGGACCTCTTTATCATTCCATTGGAATATCCCCGTCGACTCCTGGATTTGCTCTCCATTTGCAGCTATTGTTTCCCGGGCCGAATCCGGCGGGTTCGCTTCACGATCCGCTATGAGTGTTGCGACAATAACGACCAAAAGCAGGCACCCGGCCACTCCTAACCACTTCTTAACGTGCATGGCTCATCCCCCATTTGCTTGAAGACATTCGATTTCACCCTTCCTTGCCTTCATTTTACCCATTCGCCCGAGATCTTTGCATCAGCCGCGGAAATGGTTGGATCGCCTAATACCGAACGTTTCTCCTCCACATACGATAGATCATGACCTAATACACAGGAGGTAGATGCATGAATACGGTTGTCGTGACAGGCGGCGCGGGATTTATCGGCTCACATCTTGTCCGTCGTCTTGCGTCTCTTGGTTCGCAGGTGCATGTGATTGATAATCTGTCCACGGGCCGAGCCGAAAAGGTCCCCGCTGAGGCGGTTCTTCATACGCTTGATATTCGGAGCCCGGATGCCTATAAGATGATTGTTTCCATTCAGCCGGATGTCGTTGTCCATTTGGCTGCGCAGGCGGATGTTCAGCAATCGATACGGGATCCATTCCTGGATATGGACATTAACATTGGGGGCACGCTTAACATACTGAACGCCTGCAGGGAAGCAAAGGTCCGCAAGTTCATCTTTGCTTCCACATCAGGTGTATACGGTAACCTGCAGAAGGACATCATGACGGAAAGTGACCCCACGCTCCCGATCTCCTTCTATGGCCTTTCCAAGCTGACCGGCGAGCAGTACATTCGTTTATACACATCCTTATTCGGGTTGTCCCATGCCATTCTCCGCTTCGCCAACGTGTACGGACCGGGTCAGACCGCGAAGGGAGAAGGCGGCGTCGTGGCCATCTTTATGGACCGGATCCACCATGACCGGCAGCTGGTTGTCAACGGCGACGGAAATCAGACGCGGGACTTTATTTATGTCAAGGATGTCGTCGAAGCACTCATCGCGGCAAGCAGCCATCCGGAGGATTTGACGCTGCATGTCAGCACCGGAAAAGCGGCTACGGTTAACGATTTGGTGTCGTTCCTCCGTAAGTTTCATTCCCGTCAAATTCATGTGCAGCACGGCCCAGACAAGTCTGGAGATATCCGTCACAGCTGCTTATCGAATCAAGCGATTCAGCGAAAGCTGCTTTGGAAACCCGTCTATTCGCTGGAACAGGGGCTTCAAGAGACGTATCGAAGTTTCATTGTTGGTTCTCAATAAAACCCATACAGGTTAATTGATCCGTTTCGAAGAATAAGTACTTGAGTTATGCAAAGTATAAAAAACACCGTCCGGGATCAAACCGGACGGCTATGTTAAGTTACAGATTTAACCGTTCCTTTTAGCCAGTAGTCTCCCGATATCACGCCCCGTTCATCCGCTGACCGAACGCTCAGATAAAAGACGGACATGCCTGGATCGGCATAGAACGAGCAGCTTTCCCGGGTACGCCCTTTTTCAAAGCAGGTTTCTAGCGTCCAATAAATGACCGGTCCGTCCGGAGTGTCTTTACGCAGTATGAATTCCATTTCTCCCATGTCCCAGTAAATGGATTTCACCCAGGTAACATCGATTTCAAGCTCGATGAGATCCCCCGGCGAGACCTGCTGAAGCGACACCGAGGTCAGCACGATTTCCTGTTTTCCGACCGTAAAGGGTGTATAGGAACCTTCAGAGGCACCTAATTTAGCATGATATTTCATCACAGGATCCCTTCTTTTCTCAAATGTTGTACAGCATCTCGATGATGCTCACGCAATATACATGAGGATTAAATTCCGCTCTGAGCCTAGTCTGCGCAGCATTCCGAATGGTTTCGCGCAACTGATGATCCTTTATCAGGCTAAGTCCCTCCAACACTGCCTGCGAAACGTTGCCGAGCGTGTAATTTTTGCCTGTAACGTTGTGTTTGATTGTCAGGGCCACCCCATCCGAATTCGTTGCCAGTACGGGGCATCGGCAGCTCATTGCTTCCAGTACCGATACCGGCCCTCCTTCTACCTTAGAGGTCGAGCACATAAATCCCCCGGAATCCCCGATGGCCGAATAATAATACTGCATCTCCTCATTCGGAATGTTGGAGAACAAAGATAACCGAGGCTCAAGGTCCAGCGCTTTGATCGTCTGAACAAACTGCTCGCGCTGGTCAGGATCGGACAAATTGGAATCTTCGAACATCCACATCTGCAAATCAGGCACATAGTAGGAAAGCTGGTGACCGATATATAAAAATTCCTTCCAGTTTTTGTTATCCTCCATTCGACCGAGCCAGGCGATCACAGGGTAAGTTAGCGGGATCGTCTTACGGTAAGTAAATGCCTCGGCATCAAAGCAGTTGGGAATATGATACTGTGGTATATGCGGGAACAATTCCTGGAACAATGCCGCAATATGCGGCGTGCAGGGGTTGAGCAGCGCGGATGCGAACGCATTGACATAGGGTACGGCTTCGATTAGTTTTTTCCTTGCGACTTCCTTAGGCCCATACCCTTGAATTTCAAGCACCATCTTACCGGTATAACCGAGGTTACGAAAACGGGGAAAGCTCATATGGTCCGTCGTAACAACGATCACGTCATAACCCCCGGTATCCAAAATTCGCTTAATTTCCAAATCATCATTCGTTATAAAGATCGGAAAATCGGCCTTATTCTGCATGCCTGCCCCCCAGTAATAGTACAAGCATGAAGCCTCAATCCCGTAATTTCTCAGCTGTTGGCACCGTAGACGGTTAATCGAATCCATTCCTCCACTGGGCACATAAAACACAAATAATACTTTCACGTTGAAATCCCCCCGTTCTGCCCCTCATGGGGTCCGTACGGTGTCTTCCTGCGTATACACCGCGATAAGCATCCCTTGGTACTTAACTCTGAAAATAACACCTGTATGCGCGAACGAATTGATGTTGGTGACCAGCACAATCTGAAAAGGCGAATGATTCGTAACGATGTCCGGAACGGCTACGGTCTGGCCCGCCCCGACATGAATCAGGCCCAAATGGAACAATCCCTTTTCTCCATATCCGTGAATGAGCATTTCAAAGGGCTCTATCCCTTGATTGCTGATCTCCAAGTCAAGGGATTGAATATACCGGCAGTCAATTGGTGTATTAGCGGCTGATTCCAGACGTAGTATCGACATGACCATTCCTCCAGAGCAGAAGTCTTTTATATCATGTTATGGATTTAACCAACAAGGGTACGGGCTGATGCTAGGGAGAAGAGCACCTATTTGTTTATTCCCAGTAAACGTACATCCAAGCAACTTCCCTCCCGGCGCATTTAATAATATGTAGTCGTATTCATATTTTTGAAGAATCAAAGAAAGGAGTGTTTCGCTTGAAACTAGCCGATATCAAAGGCAGCTACGATGCAATTTTCAGCCTTGGTGACTTGTGTTTAATCTCGATGCAACTGGAGAAAAATAACCTCCGTCCCTATGCTGGCCCCCTAGATTGGATGGCCTCATACAACCTTTCGGACGTAAACCGGCTCCTCACCAACCGCTTTGCCCGGTTTATGGATCTAGCCAACCTCGAGGTTGAAAAACAGATCAGCGATGCGCTATACCTTGTCGTTGAGAAGGAATACAACTTTTTGTCCAATCATGACTTTTTGACGTATAAAAACACACCTGATAATCTCGCAGATTATCCAGCGATCAAAGCCAAGTACGACCGGCGGGTACAGCGCTTCCTGCACAAATGCGCGACGGCTCGAAGAATCCTGTTTATCCGCACCGAAGGAACGCATGAGCAGACTGCCGAACTTGAACAAGTACTCTCAGGCCTCGTTGTCAACGACTTCAATATCCTACTTCTCAATCACACGACTGCCGTTCAGACTATAGTCGAAAACGATTGCCCCCTGAAGCGGGTATGTTCTCTTCAAATGCCAGAAGTCGGGAAATGGGATGGCAACGATCCGCTGTGGGCCGATATCTTAAGCGGCATAGTACTTGACGAATCCTAGCAAAGAAGCTTGCAAATTCTCCAATTATAAAAAGGGGCTTTCCGTGCGCCAGCACCAGAAAGCCCCTTTTTATGTGAACTGCCGCACCCATCAGTTACCCCGATTACAAAGGTTTATCCAGAAGCAGCACTTCGATGTCCGGCAGCCGATAATCTTTAGGAAGATTGGCAAAAATCTGGTTCCAAATCGAATAGTCGACCTTCAATTCCAAATGGGATGACTGACTCACAAAAATACGGTTATACAGATCCCCGATGACCATAAAGGGTTCTCCCGGCAACAGACTCCCCCCCCTTCCTATTGAAATGGCGTTTCAGACGCGGCCGGTTACCTGTTGATACAGATTCATTAGCCGATCCATCATGAGATCCAATGACCAGTGCTGAGCCCCCCAAGCGGCGGCATTTCGTCCAAGCTGGAGGCGAAACGGATCGTCCTGCAGAAGCATATTCAGATGCTGGGTCAAGGTGACTGGATCCTTCACCGGTGAGACCAGCCCCGTCACGCCATGCTCGACCATCTCCGGCAGGCCGCCGGCATTGGATACACAAGCAGGAAGCCCGGCAATCTGCGCCTCCATGACCGAGAACGGCTGATTATCCTGAATGCAGGAATGCACAAATATATCCGATTTCGTCAATAGTGCCGGGACGTCATGGCGCTCACCCAAAAACAGCACGTCGTTTTGCAGGGACAGTCCCTCTACCTGTCGCTGCAGTTCCTCTCTTTTCTCACCGTTACCGACGATCCAACATACCCAATCCTGGCGTATAAATTTAAGCATGCCGAGGGCCGAGATGAGCACATCGATTCCTTTGACAAAGGACAGCCGTGCCGGAAATATGATAACCTTTTTATCCGAAGGGCGCTGGACATCGGTTCCCGCCTCGGCCTTCCGCCAAAAATCCTGGGTATCCAGACCGTATTGGAAAACGCTGACGCGGTTCTCCGGGATGCCGAAATCGTAGACAAGCTCGTTTTTCTGCCACTGTGTCGAAGTAATCGTTACGCTTCCCGAAGAGGCTCCGTAATACTCAATGGACTCAAAATACTTCCATGCCGGGGACCCTTCTGTAATGCCTAGATGAGGATTTAAACGAAAATGGTTGTGAAGTTCCTGTGAAACCGAACCGTGTACTTGAACCACCAGCGGCACATGAGCAGGCTTGACTCGGCTGATCGCCCGCGCAGCAAAAATATCCTGGGTGTGTATCAAATCGTACTGGTCAAGACCAAAACAGGCGGCGGAAATTTCCATATTATAGCGATCCTCTTCGTAAAAATAAATCAGCGGATCGGTATGCAGTAAAGGCGACTGCTCCTTGGCTAGCTTGGCTGTCAGAAACGGCCGAATCTTTTCCTTATGGAGCTCCCTGCCGCGGTTGATAATATGATACTTGGAATAGTCCGGGCTGTTTCCGAGCAGATCGACCTGGTGTCCCATCGCTTCCAGCCTCTGCTGAAGCTGCGTCATATACTTCCATACGCCGCCGACATGGGGAATCAGCCAGAATGTAGCAAGTAATATTTTCATGCCTTCTCCTTCCCATGGGACCGGCGAGAAGCCGGACTCACTGATGATCGTATTGATAGCAGACACTATACTATATTGAAAACAAAAAGGCCGGGACACGACTCTTTAGCCCTTTTTTCAGATAAATTGCAGCAAAGCGAGAAAAAACGGCCGGCGTTAGTGAAGATGAAGGCAAGAAAGCGCCGGAACCACTTGGTTCCGGCGCTTTCAGCAAACCTCTTTGCGTATAGTAGATTAGTCGGAGTAGGCCACAGCTTCAAAGCTCTCAGGGCCTGTACGGTTCGGAATGACCGCCAATCCAGCAGGGATGCTGACAAACGCCTGATAAATGACGAAGCCCGGATTGGTGGTGAGTAGGTCAATTCCCGTGACTGTCAGTACGTCCGTCGTTAAGAGCAGCGTACCGACCGGAAGCGTCTCCGTTGCGGAGTAGATCAGCGTAGACACCCCGCCGACCACCCGGAAGATCGTTACCGTTACCGGTACGAGTACGGCGACGACGGCACTGAGCGTTACGGTTGCCGTAAAATGGACGGAAAGGTTCGCACCTGCCGTAGATGTGTTCAGACCCAGCGTTCCGAACAAGGCAGGCGTCGTGCTTGCCGGAATAGCAACAGCCCCGGCGGTAGAAACGTTTTGTGAAATCTGGCTGTCAATTAAACGATTTGGCATAAGATTTTCCCTCCTTTCATCCATAGATTATGCGAGGGTTCTGCCTCTCGCATGGACGAACTATCCTGTCTGTTCATCCAATTTCAGGAGGGAAATATATGCCGGATGATCCTCGGATTTTACTCCATTGCCGCAACGATCGGTCGGATGGCGCTTCTAACGCGTTCTTGCGTCGCGGCATACTCGTGGTTAATAGCTTCGCGGTGGCGTAAGGTTCCCATACCCGGGTGCCAGCGGTATCCGACCAGCGGCTCATCCAGATACGGGAAGGGAAAACCGGCTTGAATCACTTTGCCCCAAAAATCCAAATCGTGCGTATATGGCAGGGCTTCATTGAACAAGCCGACGTGGCAGAAAAGCTCCTTTCTCATCATAACCGTGCACCCGTTGACCGGATTGGCATTTAAGAAGCAGCGATAGAATTCCACCGGCCGCTGAAAGACCACTCCGGCACGAAACTGTGTAATCTGGTTGTGCATATCGATATAGTTGAAATTGGTGTGAGAAATCCAAGCGTTCCGCTCCAGCATGAACAGCACCTGGTTGTTGATCTTGTCCCGGTAAAACAAGTCGTCTGAGCTCAGCCACGCTATATATTCTCCCGAGGCATGACGGATCCCGTGGTTGAGGGCGCTGGCAGTACCCCCGTTGGCCTTTCCCAGGTAATGAATGTGGGACTTGTATGGCGCCAATCGCTCGGCATGTTGTGTCGACCCGTCATCGACTACAATGATCTCTATGGGTTTGTAGGATTGCGACAAGGCGCTTTCAACCGCTTGCTCCACGTAAGGATCGTTGAAGAAAGGAATGACGATCGTAACCAAAGGTCTCATTTGGAACCTCCCCCCCGGATGCGGAAATATTCAAGAACATCGGTTAGCGAGTCGCGGATTGGAATGGAGGGTTCCCAGCGCAGCAGCTTCATACTGGCCGCTTTATGCGCCGTTTTTCCCTTGGTGGTATCCTCCCCTTCTCCCCATTCCACTGGAGCGGTTTTTCCGGCAAGCTCCATAAAGAGTCCCGTAATCTCGGCCAGCGTGTATTCCTTACCGGACCGAACAGCATAATTCTTACCGGGCTTTCCCTTCTCGAGCAGAATGCCGTAGGCTTTGACTGCATCCCGCACATCCAGAAAATCCCTGCTGGCGTTGCGGGAGGAAATGCGGAATGGCTCCGTTGCTTCACCCCGCTCCCACGCCGTGATATGACGCCCCAATAAAGCACAAAAGCCTGTAGAGGGGCCGGGGCCAATGAGGTTTGACGGTTCTGCCAGCATCACGGCCTGACCAAATAGTTCCCTCCATGACAACACGGCAGCCTTTTGCAAACTTTTGCTGAGACTGTACGGATGCGGCGGGCGAAACGGCGGTGTAAGCTTGAATACCGCCATCGTGCCGGCGATCAGCACCCGGCAGGAAGGCAAAGGGCGGAGAGCGTTCAGCAGATAGAGCGTGGGAAGCACATTGGTTTCCATATATAGCAGTGGTTCCTCCCAGGACTCAGGCACCGAGTTTTTACCGGCAAGGTGAAGTACATAATCCGGAGCAATGGTTCCGACGAGCTCTTCAATGCACTTTTTGTCAAGGAGATCGCACGAATAGTATCGGACTCCTTCGACCTTATCCTCTTCTCTGATATGGCGTACTATCGCGGCAACCTGCAAACCCTGCCCTGCAAAATACCGGCAGGCATGGCTGCCGGTAAATCCCGAAGCCCCGGTAATTAGTATGACACGCTGGTGGAGGTCGTTTCTCGCATCCATTTCTCCAACTCCTTCAGCATGTCTCGGTAATGCGGAACTTCGTAATTCCAGTCACTTCGTGTCGAAACGAGCGTTCTGTCCTGCACGGGGGTATTTGCCGGAACCACAGTCACATCCACCAGGTTCCAAATTTCCTGAAACAAGAGGAGCAGATCGTGTTTGCTGATCGGTTCCGGATGAGCCAGATGAATCAGCCCAGACAATGATGGCATCAACAATGCAGTATCGATCGCTTTTGCCAGTTCCAGCGTCGTAACCCCGTTCCAGAACACGTTGCAGTACCCCGTTACGGTTCCCCGTTGATGCATAAACCAGTGCATGAGCCCGATTCCGCGGGAGCGGATTTCCGGGCCGATAATGGAAGTACGAATCGTTAAATGTCCAGGAGCACAGACCTCCCCTAACGCCTTCGTCAAAGCGTAGACGCTCGTTCCATCGGGTACGTCGTTTTCCTGGTAACCTCCGCGTGTTCCTTCAAAAACGCAGTCGGTGCTGATATGAATCAATCTGGCTCCGATCGCATCTGCTGCACGGCGTAGACGATGGGGCAGAAACCCGTTAATATGGTAAGCATTGATTTTATCTTCTTCCGCAAAATGATTGAGGACGCCGATTGCATTGATAATGCAATCGGGTCTTACGATTTCGATCAGTTTATCTACCGTCGCGATATCAGCAGCATCCACGATCAATCCGCCATTGTTCCGGGGGTCACGGGTCGTGTAGAAGACCTGGTGCTTGCTTTGCAGCTTGAAATAATCGACCAGCATATGGCCTGCCATTCCGCTTGCGCCCAGGATCAACAGTTTCATTATAAGAACCCCCCGCGCTCCAAGATATTGCGAATGTCCTCTTTGCTCATCAAATGGTAGTTCGAAGAGAAGCTGCTGAACGAAACCGGCTCGCAGTGGCTGTACCGTTCCTTAAGCTCAGGCATGTTGAGTGTAGGCAAAATGACCAGATATTCCTCGTCATAGACGACGGTCGTCATGCTTTCAAAGTCACTCATCAAAATTTCATGAATTTTCTCGCCAGGGCGAGTACCTGTTTCAACGATTTTCACTCCATCCCGTCCCGAAGCCTCAATCAAAACCTCCGCTAAATCAACGATCCGGCATGCCGGCATCGTCATTACAAAGATCTCACCGCCGATGCTTTCTTCTGCCGCCTTGAACAGCAGGGCGATCGCATCCCGAAGGGTCAGGAAGAAACGGGTCATTTTCATATCTGTGATCGATACCTGGCCCTTGCTCCGGATTTGGTCCTTAAAGACGTGCACGACGCTGCCGTTTGTTCCAAGTACGTTACCTCCCCGAACGGTGACGAATCGAGTATCGGTGTGAAGCAAATTCGCATACACGATTAACTTCTCGCCGATGGCCTTGGTCATCCCGTAGAAGTTGGAGGGGTTCGCCGCCTTGTCGGTCGAAATATAAAACACTTTTTTTACTTTATTTTCAATTGCCGCCTCAATCACATTTTGCGTGCCAATCACATTCGTTTTTAACGCTTCATATGGCTGATCCTCGCATACCGGCACATGCTTGAGCGCGGCCAGATGGAACACGTAATCGATGTTATGACATGCTGCCGTCAGAGCTTCTTTGTCGCGAATGTCCCCGATCCGGAAATGAAGCCGTTCGTTCTCGAACTCCCGGCTCATCGCCACTTGGGAAGACTCGTTCCGGGAAAACACCACCACTTCCTTCGGACCCAGCGGCAGCAGCTGGGCAATCAACTCGTACCCCCAGGAACCGGTGCCGCCGGTCACCAAAATACGCTGATTTTCAAACATGCACGTTCCCTCCAAGCAGATATTTGACAACCTTATCCGATACATCTTCCGCCAGATATCCCTGCGGACACTGCCACTTCGCATTCAGCTCGAGCATCAGGGATGCCGACTCGGCAATTCGTTTCGCATCGACGCCGGATACGATGTTACTTCCGCAATCCACCGTTTCCGGACGCTCCGTCGTTTGCCTCATCGTGACCGTCGGTACCTGCATAATGCAGCACTCCTCCTGCACCGTTCCGCTGTCCGTTAATGCACAGCAGGCAAATCGCTCCAATTGGACAAAGTCGAAAAATCCAAAGGGTTCATGGAATTCAACCAGAGGGTTCATGGAAAATCCAGAATGCTCGGCAATCCGTAAAGCCGTCCGGGGATGAATACTGCAAATAATTCGGCGTCCGTGCTGTTCTGCAATCAGGTTCAAGCCCTGCATAATCTGCTCCAGATGGTCGGGTCGGTCCACATTCTCCGCACGGTGCGCCGTGATCAGGAAATACTCCTTTGGCTTCAGCCCCAAGGTATCGAGAATGCGGCTGCTTTGAATCTGGAGCTCGTAATGCTTCATCACCTCATAGATGGGATTTCCCGTGAGAACGATCCGCGAGCTGGGAAATCCTTCGGCAATCAAATGCTTCTTGCTCTGTTCGGTATACGGCATATTAATGGTTGAAATGGCATCGATGACACGCCGGTTCTTCTCCTCCGGAACGTTCAGGTCAAAGCAGCGGTTTCCGGCTTCCATGTGCACTACAGTATACCCGAGCCGTTCGGCCAGAATCGCGCAGAGGGCGCTGTTGGTGTCCCCGAGGAGCAAAATCTTATCGGGCTTCTCCTTCTTCAGGATCACCTCTATTTGGGAAAACATTGAAGACAGCTGCATTCCCAGAGATGCTGCCGAGTCCTGCAGCACATAATCGGGATTACGCAATCCAAGTTGGCGGAAAAAGATGCCGCTCAGCCTTTCCACAAAATTCTGTCCGGTGTGCACGAGCACGTGGCGCTCTGCATACCGGTCCAGCTTCGGAAGAATGAGACTGAGGCGGATTATTTCGGGTCTTGTACCCAAAATCGTCATAATTCTCATAACTTCCGTCTCCTATTCTATCGTTTCCTTCCCTTCCGCCTTTTGGCGGATTTGGCCCTCTTGATTTTCAGCTTTCGAAGAGCCTTTTTGATTGGAAATTTTCGCGACTTCCTCGCAAAATTGTTCAGCCTCCTTTTACGGAAGATCCGGATGCGGAAGGTTTTTCGGCGACTGGATCTCCGCCCTTTTCGGGGGGCCTGTGCCTGTACAGCCGGAGGCTGAGCCGGTACCTCGGGCTCCGCAAAGATCAGCGGCGAGCGGTTTCCGGGCATCAGCCAGTGCGGATACAATGTGCGCCACTGATTCATGATTTCATCCAGCCTCCGCTGATAGGTCTCAATTCCGTACATCGCCCTTGCCGTCGCTTCATTGTGGAATCCGGTGTTCGCCAGCGCAGCCGGATCGTCGAGCAGACCGGCAACCTTGTCGGCCAGCCCTTGCACATCTCCGGCAGGTACGGCCAGGTGCCCATTGCCTGTACTAACCATCAGCTCGCCGAGCCCCCCAGACGCAAAAGCAACCACCGGTTTCCCGCACAGCATGCCTTCCAGCGCGGTCATTCCGAAGCCCTCCGACACCATGCTCGGGACGACAAGAATGTCCATCGCACTGTAAACTGACTGTACCGATTCCACGAAAGGGATAAACTGGAACCTTGATTTATATCCGGAAAATCTGACATCCGTCAAACAGGCATCGTAATAGCGATGATCCGCAGCCCTGCCGACGATCACAAACCGGCATTCGGGTCGTCTGGGGCATAGAGATATCGCCATACGAATAAACTCGTTTAAGCCTTTTTCCGGATGAATGAAAGCGGAAATGTAGCCGATGCACTTATGCTCCTCTTTCAGCCGCAGCCCTTTCCGCTCGCTCTGCCTTACCATCTCGCTGAAGGAATGCAGCCGTTCGCTGTCCGTAGACGGAGGCAGCAGGCTGATCGGGCTGCTGATTCGTCCCAGGAACACCCTGGCGGCAGATTCCGAAATCGAGATAATCCAATCGCTGTAAAAGTCAGCAATGTTCAGCACGTCCGTCGTGAACTCGTTCTCCTGAATGACCTCCGTCACTTTCCAGACAACAGGGATTCCGAGCGATTTGGCGGCGATTGCCGGCAGCGCGTTGACGATGGTGTTCGTCAGCACCAAATCCGGTGCAGTCTCTCCAATGAGCCGGACGACGGAGGCGTAATCGGGATGGCTGCGCAGCTCCTCGGCATTCTGCGGCAGCCGGGAATCCGGGTTATACATGCCGTACAACAACGGGAAGGTCTGAATCATGACCTGTATTCCCTGTTTACGGGCATGATCGGTCAGCTTACCTTCGCCCGGAGCCACTAAGATGCAATTGAAATAAGGTGACATATACCGGCAGAACAGGAGCAGCAGTTTCTCGGCTCCTGTAATGCTTTTGGTATTGCTGACATGTGAGAACAGCATTAATTTAGGTTTTGTCATATCCATGCTTTAGGACCACTGTAAAATCGTACAGGGGTACGAATCACACCTCCTTTCACCCAGGTAATACAAGATATGAGAGGCGCATATACGCCGGAACCGACACATGGTGCCCGCCATCCGTCCAAAAATGCGTTCAAACGTATAGGGCCTACGCGTAAATGATCGACAGCATCTCGTTCAGGCGCTTGCTGTACGTATGGTCCCTGAACGTTCTCTCCAATGCATTCAAAGCGATCTGTCTGCGTTCTTCCTCATGTGCAAGGTAATATTCGATTTTGCCCAGCAATTCCTCCGGGGAGCTGTACGTTTCGATCTCCACGCCCGGTGTGTAATATTTAGCCAGGTCGCTCCGGTTATCGCTGATTTGGAGCGTGGCGCAGGCGGAGATTTCAAAGGTGCGGGGATTGGGGGAAGCTGCGGGAATTTTGACGGCGTTGTTGTTCACGGAATCGTCCTCATGGGAGCGGTGCAGATTGATGACGATCTTGGAGCCGTTATACGCCTCCGCAGTCTCGGCGGGCCCCATCCATTTATTGAGCTCGATCCGGTCCTGATAGGCCGTATACTTAGGCAGACGGTCCCACCAGATCCCGTTGATCACCGTTTTATGCTGCATGAGCCGGTCAATGATCGGGTCAAAAAAGGCGATGCGGTTCCAGTAGGCCGAGCCGATAAAGCTGACATCCCGGCGAAGCGGGGATATATTCCGGGACGGACGGTAATATTCGGTGTGGGCGGCAAACGGCAAATGGTAGACATGCGTGCAGCCCAGCTGCTGGTAATAAGGAATGCAGTTCGACTCCAACGTAAAAATGTAGTCATAATGCTTGACGTTCTCCATCGTCATGTCGGTATAGTAAGGATCGTCTGTAAGCCAGACCGCGCTCCGAATTCCGAGCTGCCGGACGGTATCCATCATTTCGTTATTCACGAACATACCGTCCAGAACAAGCACCAGATCGGGAGCTGCCTGCAGTACTGCTTCGACGGTAAGCTGCCCCGGCTCGATAATGATCACTTCGGCGACCATCGTCCGGAGCGTGGAAGAGATGGCCTCGTCCAGCGGAGAATACGGGTACCCTTTGCCGGAAGCGATATACAGCACCCGGATTTGACGGAACGGGACAGGTTCCGCTGGCCGGCTGGCAATCACATCCGCACGTCCCCGCAAATAACCTTCATGATATCCGCTCCGGTAGCCGTCTTCACGTCCCCTGGCTCTCGCCTGGGCCGAATCGTAGCTCAGAGTCAGATCGGGAACCCTTTCGGGCCATTTAACCTTCGACATATCGACACTCCCTCGTTTGATATTGTCCGGTGTCAGAACTGTTCCAGAAACGTTCTCATCCGGGAAATAAACGTATGCTCCTGCCGGGTCGTGTACAGCCCGCGGGCCGCCATGATTCTCCGCTCTTCTTCATGCTCCAGATAATAGTTAATCTTGTTTTTAAGCTCCTCTGGGGATGTAAAGGTTTCGATGTCATAGCCCGGTCTGTAATAATTGGTGAGATCTTCACGGATGTCTGTAATCTGCATTGCCCCGCAAGCGTTGATTTCATAGGTCCTCGGGTTGATCGATTTCCCGCTGATCCGGTGGCTGTTGCGGTTGTCCTGCCCCCATTCATCGGGACGATGGATATTAATGACCACTTTCGATCCGTTGTAATAACGGACCGTCTCCTCCGGCGGAATAAATCCAAGCCTTACCGAACGCCCGAGCAGGTCTTGCTGGGACAAACGCTCCCAAAATCCCCCGGCAATCAGCACGTTTTTATCCCTCAGAAACGGCGCCAGTTCATCGAAGATGGCGACACGGTTCCAAAAGGCATTGCCGATAAAGCAAATGTCGTACAGATGCTCCGGTCCGCAGCGCAAGGGCTTGAACATGTCAACGTTCACAGCCAGCGGTAAATAGTGGACTCTTCTGACCCCGAGAGCACTGTAAAAAGGCACGCATCCCAGCTCGTGGGTAAACACGACGTCGTACGCGGTGCATGCGGCTGCGGTATCCTCACTAAAATAGGGATCATCGACAAACCAGACGGCCGTCTTGATCCCCATCGCGCGAACCCGCCGGATATCCTCCAAATGATTCTCGGGAAATACATGCAGTCCGTTCAATACGAGGATGAGATCGGGACGTTCCTTTTGAGCAAGCTCCAGCATCTTCGGAGCCTCTACGACGATACATTCTCTGACCAGGCTGCTCAGAGCGGCGGATATTCCCTGATCAATGGCATGAAAGCCCTGCGGAATATAAAACACTTTCATGTCCCGGTAATAAGGCTCCGTAGCGGGTATCCGTTCCATGACAGCCTGACAGACACCAAGGCGCAGGCCGTCCTCGTAGCCCTGCCGGTAACTGGTGCTTGCCGCCGTTTCAGCTACATTATCCACAGTCTTCACCCTATCTGTCATGAATTGTGAAAGAACAATATAAATATATGCGGAAGAGGCAATTGCATCATGGACGACTGCCTTCGCACGGCTAAATTGGCGGATGCCCTGCCAAAAAAACGTCAAAAAGCCTTTCGCCCCATGGCTGTCTCCATGGAGCGAAAGGCCTGACTGTGTCCCATTCCCTCACGTTATTACTTGGATTGATAGGCTAACAAATGACCATCTTCATAGCCTTTGGCAAAACCCGCATTGAACCCTTCATTGTATGCTTCGTCAAATCCTTGGCTGTACGCCGAGTCCGGACTGGTATGAGGCTCTACGCCTTGAGCCACAGGAACCGGCAGCACCGGTTTCGCGACCCGTTTCCGTTTTCTGCGGATGCTTTTGATCCGGTGTCTTCTTTTCTTCAGAAGCAGGCTGTTCCGCCGTTTTTTGGTCTTGGTGGCCCGTGCTTTACGGGCAAGCAGCAGGCGCTTCCCGGATTTTGACCTCCGAGGACGTTTTTTCTTCGTTATCATCCGTTAATCCTCCTGTAATTCTCGGGTGGCTGCGGAATGGGCGGATAGAGATGCGTTTAACCAGGGCGGTGCGGCATTCCCGCTACGGGGCTGGCACAGGCTGATGCCCGTGAGCATCCGGCACAATGCATCCTGATGCTGCGTCAGAAGCCGGATATTTTCAAGAAGTGCCCGGGCAGAGAGGTCCGACTCGGAAGAAATGTCGGCGATGCTCCCGAGAATCCGGGCCAGCGCCTTTTGGCTGAGCGCGATGGATCGAATGAGCTCCAGCTTCGTTTCCTGCTCACGAAGGAGCAAACTCATTTGCCCATGTCTCCGAGGCCGTAATCACCGCCGCCGCCGAACATGCCTTCCCCGCCACCGCCACCGCCGTACTCTTCTTCTTCCTGTACAAGCAATGCTTTCAAGTTGCTGCACAATCCATTCTCCATCTTCGTAAGCCCCTCCAGCAGCTCCACGATCTGACCGTGAATCTGTAGAGGCTCGCTCAGTTGATTTTCATGGCTTGCAAACGCGTCCGAGTTCAAATGATTCAGCGTCCAGTTCCGCATTTTCTCCGCTTCGACTGCTTTGGCTTCCAGAATCATGGCGATGTTCCACTGGATTTTGGAGGCGGCGTCCAGCATATGCAATAAGGCCTGTTCTCTGCTCATATCCAGCACTCCCTTACGTTTCTCCCGAAGTTATTCCTCTTCATTGCTGCCCATCTCTTTCACCACGTGATTCAACGTTTCCGCCAGTGCTTCCTGCAGGTCAGCAATGCTGCTAAGGTAAGAAATGATGCTCTTGTTGATCTGGCTGGAATTTTCAATCAACCCGCTCACACCGTCAAACTCCGGATGTTCATCGGGCAAATCATGAATAATCTGGGCCATCCGGACCGCCACTTGACGCTCGGCATCCAGAACCCTGGCCATCTGTTGCTTGGAATGTGACATATGGGTGAGCATTTCGTCAATTTTGCTCTGCATTCCGGTTCCTCCCTGATGTTAGGTCACGCCGTCTGCGAATAGGCGGTCCGCCTGATCCGCATCTGCCTGCTATATCCTATGCCGCCGCCCTGAAGACAGTTACGCGAATGGAGGCGTGATCCGTTTTTTTTCTTATCATTTTTTGTAAAGATCAGAGCACAGGGTTGTCAAGATGCGGAGGCGCGATGATCAGATCCCCTTCCGGCACGGAACTCACCAGATCCATTGGCCATGCCGATAGTTTTCTGTGGTCCATATGCCAGCGGTTCAGAGCATGCATGGACGCAAAGGGCCTTAGCGTTCCGCGGGACCACTGGTACACGCGTCCGCCGGCGCCTGCCACCAGCAGACCGTCAGCCGCTTCGCCTGGTCCCGCGGATTCGGACTGGGATGCGGTATCCAACATCGTCCGGATCTGGTCGCTGGACAGCGGCTGCACGCCGTCCGGGATTTGCCGAATATCCATCATGGACAGCAGTGTGGCTTCAGCCACATCCTGGACCGTCCCGCCGCTGACAGGATATTTCTGTCCGTTCAGCAAAAAATACAGGCGCCCTGCCTGGTCCCGGACAAGTACGTGTGACGGGTACAGATCATACCCGCTTCGGAGTCCGGGGAACCTCGCAAGCGCACCTTCCTTCATGTTCGTCACCCAGGCGTAAGGGTTATCCCACTTATTGATGTAGTATGTCTCATTACGCTGGTGAACCGGCTCAAACTGCTGGCCCAGCTGCTTCATGCTCACGCTTCCGAAATGGTGAATAAAAGAGTCCCCCGCAATGAGCAGCTTCCGTCCGGTGAGCCGAAGCCGGATGATCCAGTCATCGTCCTCATAGTTGCCGATCCGGTACCCTTCATCCAAATATCCGATGCGGTGCAGAACATCCCGGCGGAGCAGCAGGCAGAAGCCGACCAGGCGGTCGGTTTCACGCCATAACCCTTCGTTCGGGACGTTATGACGGGCGGCGAACGCCCACATCTCCTCCACGTTTTCATAAGGAACCGGAATCTGCTGCTCTCCGCTGATATAGTTCGTCACGGGCCCCACGGCGCCGATTCGGGGGTCGCTGTCCAGGCAGCGGAGCATATGGCTCAGCCAGCCCGGGGTGACGAGCGTATCATTATTCAGAATGACGACGGTCTCTCCCTTCGCCATCATCATGCCGTAATTTACGCCGCCGGCAAATCCGCGGTTCACTTCCAGTCGGGCATACCGGATGGGCCTGCTCTGCCGCTGCAGGCAGGCGGCCGTATCATCCGTCGATGCATTGTCGACGACGATAATTTCATGCGGCTCCGGCGTATGAGCTTCGATGCTTGCAATGCATTGGATCAGAAATTCGGCTTGATTAAAGGTCGGAATGATAATACTGGTGCCCTGGAACGGAATATGAAACGTATCTTTTCCCCTTTGCAGTCCTTCCGTATACCCGCGCTCGTAACCTTCGTTGTACCGGCTGCTTCGAGGTGGCGCCAAGCTGGACAGCCAAGCCCGCTGTCGTTCTTCATCGATCCTGTTCCGCCTCTTCATCTTGATCCCTCCCCATTTGTACGAATGGTGTTCTTGTCGGTGGTGCATTCCTATCTTCCCGCGTATGGCGTCTCGCCGGATGCCAGCTTGTCGGCCAGATGCCCGAAGTCCAGCGCGACCTTGCCCAGCTGGTTGGCGATTCGCTCGCAGATCACGACAGCGGGAATGCCGCTTGCCACCACAGCCAGGTCAAACTCGCATCCGGCCGCCTCGGCCATGACTCTCGGAATGTCGCGAAACCCGCGTACCGGGCTGATCACGGCGGCAATATTCAGAGCAGCCGAAGCCCTGAGTACGTCTGCAAGCTCGGGAGCGCGGTCTCCGATCAGGAGCAGCCGTCTTCCATAGAGCAGCAGCTGCAGCAGGCCATGCTCATGCAGCGCATAATTGATCGTGGACGTCGTTAATGTCAGGCTGCGGTAAGATATTCCGTAATGCCGGAGCACGGGAAACAGCAGGCCCTGGAACGTCGGCAGGCGGGAATGCGGAATGCCGATGATCCCCGCCGTGCGGAGCGATTCGGCCAGCATGTCGCGGGCCTGCGGATCAGGCAGCGTCATCCCGGCGTTCGAGAGAAAGCGGCCCTTTTGCCGCACTTCCTCCACATGGAGCACGGTATCATGTGCCAAGGCCAGCAGTTCACCGTCTCCCAGACGGACGACCGATAACGGCTGGCCGAAGGCCAAGGCATGCTCCATTCGTCCGTAGACTTCCTCGGGACGCAGCAAAGGCAGCCAATGCTCCCTGTATACCTGCAGCCCGGCAGCGATAACCTCCCCGGCGCCGATCTCTGGCAGCACTGTATACGGTGGAAGACGGGAGGCGACCGTCTCCTCCACTCCCTCTGCGTATCCGGCACGGTAGGCTTCCTCGCGCATGGCTTGGATATCGATTTCGGGCATCGGACGGGCTGCTTCCTTCAAGTCCTCCGGAGGAAGTTGAAGCGTATCGGGCGCAGGGACGAATAACGGCGGTTTCGGACGCACCTTGCCGTAACGCGGCTTGGTATTTCTGACCATTCTGCCGAGCGGAGCCTGGCGCCTGCGGGAAGAATGGCGGCGCTTGGACCCCTTGAAACGAAGAGCCCTCTTCCAAGAAGGAATGAAGGCTCTCTTACGGATAGGAGGGCGGCGGCTCATGGGAGAATTCCCTTCATCTTCTTGCCGGCCTCCTGGAGGGATTCAAACGTGCCCGCGTCGCTCCACCATTGCTGAAGGATATCGTATTCCAGCCGCCCGTCTGCGGCATAGACGTTGTTGACGTCGGTAATTTCCAGTTCACCCCGGTCCGATGGGCGAATCCCGGAAATAATATCGAACACAGCGGTATCGTACATATAAAAGCCTGTGACACAGTATGAGGACTTGGGCTTCGCCGGCTTCTCCTCAATCAGGCTGATGAGTTCGGGATGTGCCCGGTCAAACACCGGAACGCCGTACCTCCGGGCATCCTGTACCTGCTTCAGGAGCACCCGAGCCGTGCCGGCGGGCTGCCGCATGAATTTGTTCACATACGGGCCCAAGTCGTCCAAAAACAGATTGTCTCCAAGCAGAACGACAAATTTTTCATCCTTGACAATAAAGCTTCTTGCCTGGTCCAGCGCTTCGGCGATTCCTCCCGCAGACTCCTGAATCCGGTAGGTCAGCTGTACTCCAAAGTCCTGTCCGCTTCCCAAGAAGTCCGTATACAGGCCTGCGGACTGTTTACCCATGACAATGAGAATTTCCGTGATGCCTGCCTGGCGCAGTCTGTCGATGCCATAGACGATCATCGGATACTTTCCGACAGGAAGCAAATGCTTGTTGATCAGCCGGGTCAGCGGATACAACCGGGTACCTGTCCCGCCTGCCAAGATGATACCTCTCACTGCACCTCTCCTCCTTCAGATATGCTGCCTGCTTTTTCAATAAACTGGCGGGGATCGATATGCCACTTATCCATAAACAAGCGATGGTTCCGGTCAATCAGCTGTTGAATCTGGTCTGAGGCTGACCGCATAAAGCTGGCGCTGCCCTGATGGTATACAAGCGCGTCCCCGCACATCAGCAGACGGTACCCGGCCAGCCGGGCCCTGTAGCAGTAATCGTCATCCTCATAATGACCCGGCGAGAACGCTTCGTCCAGGAATCCAATCTTGCTCAGCACATCCCGCTTCATGAGCAGGCACATACCGATAATCCGGCTGACTTCCACCCAACGGGACGGGTCTGACTGATTGTTCCGGGCAGCCACCTGCTGGAATTCCTCGATATTTCGAAAAGCGACCTCCACTTTCTGCCTGCCCGAGGCCGCATTCGTTACAGGACCGACCAGACCGACATCCTCCCTGCTGTGGAGAGCCGCAAGCATATTGGTCAGCCAGTTGGCCGACACCGTGACATCGTTGTTGAGCAAGAGCAGATCGTCCCCTCCGGCTGCCGCCAGCCCCATGTTGCACGCGACCGGAAACCCCCGGTTCTCCGGGAGGGAGATAAAAGGGATCCCTTCATTGATGCAGTAGCGGTCGGTACCGTCCGTCGAGGCGTTGTCCACGACGATGATTTCATAGGGGGTATCGGTGTATTGGCGGATCGCCCCGATACAGGTTGCCAGCATCGGCAGGCCGTTAAAAGTGGGAATAATGATGCTTGTCATACGCGTGTCCGTACTCATCGTGCATTCCTCCGCAAGGCGACTTCCACGCGGGTGCCTGCCGATGCTGGAGGCGTCCAGCCGGCACTGAGCAGCGAATGGAGCGCTTCCGCATGGTCCCCGATGATCAGGTCGGCTACCGCATTGCCGGCCCCCGTGTTGCCTGGGCGTTTCCGGTTCGCGGTGATCACGTCTACCGGCTTCACCAAGGCGAAGCGGTAGCCCTTTGCCAGAGCTAACGCTTGGGCCTTGGGAGGAACCATCAACTGCCCGACGCCGATATCAGCGATCAGGCGTCCAGCCAGCGCATGGGGCACGGCGGTGAGCGAATTCGCCCCAAGCTCCTGGTGTCCAAGCACCGTATTCAAAAAGCTCTTGCACCGGGTTACTTCGTCCTGCTGCCCAAACAGCGGCAGATACGGATTCAGATCATTCAGTGCAGCATCTGCGCCTTCATCCACCTTATATATAAAAGGGGCAAGCTCCTCGGCAGTGATCGCGACATCCCCGTCCGTAAACAGCACGATGTCCGCCGAAGTCATGGCGGCCCCCACGCTGCGGCCCACGTCATGTCCGAGCCGATCCGGAAAATGGAGCAGGCTGGCGATCCGGTGCTCGCGTGCGACCGGGTAGCTCTGGTCCCGGCAGCCATTCAGTACGACGATGACTTCGCGAAGCGGCAGCCGTTCCAACTGCTGAAGCACCTTGCCCAGCGTGTCTTCTTCATTGCTGGCACACACGACCGCTGCGGCTGATCCGGCCAGCGGCAGCGGAATGCGGTTATCCTTCCGGCCGCTGCCTTTGGCATAACCGCTGGTGTAGCTTCTGGACAGCCGGAGCATCGCCTGGATATCCGGACGCTTCTTCACATGGGCCGCACACCAGTCGGCAAACGTCCGTTGAAGCTGCGATTCATGAAGGAGAGCCTCGGCTTCCTCTGACATAGCGCCAGCCCCGGCGAGAAGCCCTGCCTGATAGGCTGCTTCCAACAAGGGACCTTCCTCCGCCCGGTTCACAGGCACCATCGCCGCGCTGCTCCGCACCGCAATGGCCCGGCCACGGGGCCTGGCCCTCCGTCCACCCCGCTTCCTGCGTACCGGCGCCAATAAGCTTTTTCTTGATCTTTTTCTCATTAGGCTCACCTTCTCACCCGCTTTCGTTCCCGGCCCAGATCGGTTCGGCCGCCTCTTGGACCGGTTTCGGACAAGTACCAATTGACCGCCTGGATATGATCCGTGAGGACGACCTGCTGCAGGGGATCTATCCCGTCCACTTTGGCCCTCCGCCGGTTCAACCGCCCGACCGGCACCTCATGAACCGCTTCGACCCTGAGCCCGGCGGTGACCGCTTGTGCCAAGGCGAGGGGAGGGACCGACAGGCATTCCGTTCCGAGCAGATCGACCACGCGGCGGCTTAGCGCATGCGGCACGGCGGTCAGAGAGGCTCCCTGCAGATCGGGACGGCGCAGCAGCGTGTTCAAGGCATGCTTGGCTTGAACGACCGGATGCGCCTGACGGAGCCGGACCGGGCCGTTATAACGGTTCAGGGCGACGTCTACCCCGCCGAGGACAGCCAAGGCAAAGGGGCGGAGCTCCGGGGCCTTGATCGGCATATCTCCGTCCAGGTACAGCATGACCTGGCCCCGTGCCGCTTGCGTGCCCACGCTTCTACCTACATCATGTCCCAGCGGCTGCTCATACCTTAGCACACGGGCTCCCGCGGACTCGGCCGCCTCTGCCGTCCGGTCGCGGCAGCCATTCGCCACGACGATAACCTCGCAGGAAGGATGCACCCGCAGTGCCTCCCGGACTACGGCGGCAATCGTCTTCTGCTCATTCATCGCAGGGATAATCACCGATACGGCAGGGACAGCGTCGGAACGCGGCGCCCGCCTTGTCTGCAGTTTGGTGTTGAACCGCATCTTAGGCCTTGCTGCCGACTTCGCTGCATGTCGGTACCTTCGGCGCATGGTTCGATAGGATCGCCTGTATGTTATCCGCCTTTTCATCCGCCGCTGCATTCGGCACATCCCTCCCTGTCATATCGGCTCGTATCTCATCACATCCTATGCCGGCAATGGTGCAAGGGAAGCGGCTCTTGTGCATGTATTAGGGGTCAGGTTCACGGCATTTCCTCCCCTTCTCTAGCCCGGCGGCACAACAAAACAAGCGCGGGGAACGCCCCCGCGCCTGTAAGCTTCAATCAGTTAGCTTCAATCAGTTAGCCTCAATCATGATCTGTAGTTTCACCCGGTTCGGCTTCAACCCGATACGCGCTTCGCTGTCTCATGCTCCGCTGCGTGTAACCGGCGGCTCCTTTCCCCGAAGGGGAAGCTGCGCCGATCGCGATCCAGGACAGAAATCCGAAAGTTTCCGGGCCGCCCCGTCTCCGCACCACTTCGATAAAGGCGATATCCTCCCGCTGTGTGTTCAGGACCGCATAGAAATCCGGATGGTTACACATCGCCACGATCACATAATGGGTGTTCGGGTAAGGTTCCTGCAGCGTAACCGGCACTTCCACCTGAACCTGGCCTTCACCGATCCGGAAGGAAGTGATCCCGTATTGCTGCACGGCCGGCTGTCCCGAGGCGCTCTGTACAGGTGCAAAAGCAAGCTGCTCACTGGTAACCGATTTGGCGGCGATGTGTTTGTTCTGAATCGATCCGTTCTGGAGATGCTCCGAGTGAACCGCCCCCGGTTGAAGATGCCAATCCTGTATGCTCTTCGCCTGCAGGTGGAGCGGAAGAATCGATTCCGGCTGAATATGGCTGCCGTCCACCGTGTTCGGGGCGATTTTGTCACCCGTTACAGCCTCATCCTGCAGCGATTCAGTGGTGACGGATCCCGGTCCGAGATGATCCGGCTCGATACTGCCTGGCTGCAAATGCGCGGAAGTAATGGACTCAGAGGACAAATGTCTTGGACCGACAGCCCCCTCTGCCAGATGTTCTCCCTTGATGAGGCCAGGCTGCAGGTGCCTTTCCTGCACAATACCCGACTGCAGGTGATGCGGCTCAATCGATTCCACGTGAATATGGCTACCGTCAATCGTGTTTAAAGCGATTTTGTCGCCCGTAACGGCCTCATCCTGCAGCGAGTCGGTGGAGATAGACTCCGGCCCCAAATGATCCGGCCGGATGCTGCCCGGCTGCAAATGAGCGGAAGTAATGGACTCGGATCCCAAATGCTTCGAACCGACTGCCCCCTCTGCCAGATGTTCTCCCTTGATAAGGCCAGGCTGCAGGTGCCATTCCTGCACAATGCCGGACTGCAGATGATGCGGCTCGATCGATTCCGGCTGAATATGGCTGCCGTCAATCGTGTTCGGAGCGATTTTGTCGCCCGTTATGGCTTCATCCTGCAGCGAGTCAGTGGTGACGGACTCGGGCGCCAAGTGATGCAGTTGGACGCTGCCCGCCTGCAAATGATCCGAGGTGATGGATTCATGAGCCAGATGATCCGAACCGACAACCCCTTCGCTGAGATGATGTTCTTGGATGAGACCCGGTTGAAGGTGCCATTGCTGCACAATACCGGACTGCAGATGATGTGTCTGGATCGACTTTGGTTGAATATGGCTGCTGTCGACCGCGTGGGGGGCGATTTTATCTCCTGTAACGGCCTCGTTCTCGAGCGCATCGTTGGTGACGGAATCCAGCGCCAGGTGATGCGGCTGGATGCTGCCCGGCTGCAGATGATCCGACGTAACCGATTCGGGTGCCAGATGATCCGGGCCGACTGATCCTTCGGCAATATATTCTCCTTGGATCAGGCCCGGCTGCAGATGGTACGCATAGATGGATGCCGGCATGATATGACTGCTGTCGATCGCTTTGGAGGCGATTTTATCTCCTGTAACGGCTTCGCTCTCGAGCGCATCGTTGGTGACGGAATCCAGCGCCAGGTGATGCGGCTGGATGCTGCCTGCCTGCAGATGATCCGACGTAACCGATCCAGAGATCAGATGACCCGATCCGATACTCCCCTCCGCAATGTGCTGGCCTTGGATGAGCCCTTGCTGAAGGTGCCTTTCCTGCAAAATACCTGACTGCAAATGATGCGACTGGATCGCTTTCGGCTGAATATGCCCGCTCCCGACCGCGTGAGGAGCAATTTTGTTTCCTGTAACGACCTCGTTTTCCAGCGCCTCATTAGTAATGGAATCCGATCCCAAGTGTTGCGGCTGAATGCTGCCTGGCTGCAGATGATCCGAGGTGACCGATTCGGGAGCCAGATGATCTGGGCCGACCGCTCCTTCGGCAATATATTCTCCCTGAATCAGCCCGGGCTGCAGATGGTGCGGCTGGATTGATTCCGGCTGGATGTGGCTGCCGTCAATCGCGTGGGAAGCAATTTTATCCCCTGTGACGGCTTCGTTCTCGAGCGCGTCGCTGGTTACAGAATCCAGCGCCAGGTGATGCGGCTGAATGCTGCCCGCCTGCAGATGATTCGAGGTAATGGATTCTTGAGCCAGATGATCCGAACCGACAACCCCTTCGCCAAGATGATGCTCTTGGATGAGACCCGGCTGCAGGTGCCATTCCTGCACAATGCCTGGCTGCAGATGATGCGGCTGGATCGATTTCGGCTCAATATGCCGGCTGCCGACCGCGTTGGAGGCAATTTTGTCTCCCGTAACAGCCCCGTTTTCCAGCACTTCATTAGTGATAGAATCTGGGCTCAAGTGTTGCGGCTGAATGCTGCCCGGCTGCAGATGATCCGAGGAGATCGATTCGGGAGCCAGATGATCTGGGCCGACGGCTCCATCGGCCAAATGCTGGCCCTTAATAAGTCCAGGCTGCAGATGCCAATCTTGAATGCTCTCAGCCTGAAGGTGAAGCGGGAGGATCGATTCCGGCTGAATGTGGACACTTCCTATCGCACCCGTGGCCAATTTTGCCGAGCTTACGGAACCATCCTTCAGTGCATGCTCGTGAACGGCTCCTGCGGCCAGGTGCTCTCCTGCAACCGCGCCTGTCTGGATATGGCTGCTTCCAACCGCTGCGTCCGCCAATTTCTCGGCTGTGACCGCACCTGGATGCAGCGCTTCGGCATGCACCGAACCTGTGGCCAGATGCTGCATGCCGACAACGCCTGCCTGCAGCTGCTCCTCCCCGACCGATTCGGGGGCTAAATGTCTGAAATCAACGGCACCCGGGGAAATATGCTGTTTTTGCACGCTCTTCTCTTGCAGCTGGGCTGAGCCAATCGATTTCGCTTGGATATGGCGGGTTTGGATCGAATCCGGCGCGACCTTCTCACCGGTTACCGATTCGTCCTGCAGAGAATCCCTGGATACCGCATCAGGGGCCAGGTGGCCGGACTGTATACTGCTCGCCGCCAGATGGATGGTTGTTACGGATGACGGCGCCAGCTGCTTGGAGCCTACGGCTTCTTCACCCAAGTGGCCGTTTCGAATGATGCCCTCCTGCAGATGCTCGAAGCCGATGGACGCCGGTTTCAGATGGTCGCTCCCCACAGATTCAGGGGCCAGCTTGGAGGCAACAACAGCCCCATCCTGCAGTGCTTCCGAATATACGGCACCCTCAGCCAAATGCTGGGCCTTGATGCTGCCCGACTGCAGCTGCTCTTCTCCAACGGAATCTGGAGAAAGATGCCGGAAGGCAACCGATCCCGGAGCAAGATGACGCTGCTGTACGCTTTTTTCATGCAAATGGATGGAACGGACCGCATCCTGTTTGATGTTGACGCTGCCGACAGATTCCGGTCCGAGCTTCGAAGCTGTGATAGCACCATCCTTGATCGCTTCAGTGTTTACCGAAACCGGGCTTAAATGGCGTTCCTGGATCAATCCGGACTGCAGATGTCCTTCGCTGACCGAGCCGGCAGTGAGATGGCGCTCGCCTACGATGCCTTCAGACAGATGCCTTTCCTCGACCGCATGCTCCTGCAGATGCGTGGCGGATACGGCGCCGGCCTGGAGCTGATCCCCGCCGACCGAGCCGGCCGTGAGGTGGCGCTCGCCTACGATGCCTTCAGACAGATGCCTTGCTTCTACGGCATGGTCCTGCAGATGCTCGCCCGCAACGGAACCAGCTTGCAGTTGACCGCCTCCGACCGAATCTTCCTCAAGGTGACGCTCGCCGATGATATGGTCTGCCAGATGCTTCCCTTCCACTACTCCGTTCTGTAGGTGCACTCCGGAAACGGAGCCGTCCTGAAGCTGGTTCCCCCCGACCGAGCCGAATGCAAGGTGGCGCTCACTGACGATTTGGTCAGAGAGGTGCTTCTCTTCAACCGCTTGGTTCTGCAGGTGGACACTGGATACAGACTCGGCCTGAAGCTGGTTTCCGCCGACTGAGCCGGCCTTGAGGTGACTCTCGCCGACGATGCCTTCGGCCAGATGCTCCTCTCCCACCGCTTGATTCTGCAGGTGGACACTGGATACAGACTCTGCTTGAAGCTGCGTCCCGCCGACCGAGCCGGCCATGAGATGGCGTTCGCTGACGATGCCTTCGGACAAATGCTGCTCTTCCACCGCTTGATTCTGCAGATGGATGCTGGATACAGACTCTGCTTGAAGCTGCGTCCCGCCGACTGAACCGGCAGTAAGGTGGCGCTCACTGACGATGCCTTCGTTCAGATGCTTTTCTTCCACCGCCAGTTTCTGCAGGTGCACGCCCGCAACGGAACCGACCTGAAGCTGTATTCCGCCGACCGATTCTTCGGACAGATGCCGCTGGGTTACCGCACCCAGGTTGATCGAGCGGGAAGTGACGGCATTGTCGGCCAGATGCTCACTGCTTACGGAAGCCGCAGCAAGCTTGGGGCCGCTCACGCTGCCGTCCGCCAGTTTACCTGACGTCACCGCCAGATCCTGGATTTTGTCAGTCGCAACGCTTTCGGGAGACAGCTTCGGAGAGGTTACCGCATGATCCGATAAGTGGGCCGGATAAATAATGCCGTGATTGAGATGTACGGTTTGAACGCTTCCGGAAGCAAGCTTCTCCGAGGTTACGGCTTCGTTCTTGATAATGGAGTTGTGCACAATGCCGGGAGTCAAATGTTCGGCGTTTACCGACCCTTGAGCAATATGCTGGGATGTGACGGCCTGATCCTGGATTGCAGATGACCGCACGCTTTTGTCGGCCAAATGGCGGTCCTGGATCGAGGACTGGCGGATATGTTCACCGCCGACGCCGCCTTCGCTGATATTGCGGCCGCCCACCGCGCCGTCAGCCAAAATCCCGCTCGTCACGCTTCCCCCGGCGAGCTTATCAAAGGTGACGGATTTGTTTTGAAGATGACGGGAACCTACCGCACTGTCGGAGATATGCTGTTCGACAATGGCGCTTCGGGTGATGTGCCCCGAACTGATGGACCCGTGTCTGACATGAGAACCCTCCACCACGTTGGCTGCGATATGGCTGCCATTAACCGCCCCCTGCTGAATGTGGGAGGTCTGGATCGAATTCGGTGCGATTTGCCCTTTCTGGACGGAGCCCTGTGCGAGATGGCGGGTCTGAACCGCCTCATCGGCAATCTTCTGGGGCAGGATGCTCTGGTCGGCGATTTTGGAGGAGGTGACGGTCTGCTCGACGATATGAACCGTCCCGACCGACTGCTCCGCCAATTTGGTCGCCCCGACGCTGTGATCGGCCAAATGCGCCGTAGTGATTTCACCCGGAGCGATATGCTTGCCGCGGATGGTTGCATCCGCCAAATGAGCGGACGTCACCGCAAAGGGTGCCAAAATCGGTGTGGTTACAGCTCCGTCCTGCAGATGACGGGTCCCGACCGCGTTTTCGGCAATATGCTCGCTCGACACGCCTCCTCCCGCGATTTGCTTACCGCCGACGGAACCGTCCTGCAGCACTTCCCCTCCCAGCGAGCCTTCCCGTAAATGAACGCTTTCGATGGAGCGCTCCTTCAGCTTGTCGCCCGTAATTTCGCCAGCACGGATCTTGGAGCCGGTAACCGCGCCTTCGGCCAATTTCGACGTGTCGATCACTTCATTCGTCAGATGCATGGTCTGAATGCTGGACCCGGCGATTTTGCTTGACGTCACGGCTTGGTCCTGCAGCAAATCGGTGGTCACCAGCAGATTGCTCAAATGACGCGACGAAATGGAACCGTCGGCGATTTTCGCGGAGTCGATCACCTGGTCGCCCAGCTTGGCGGATGTGATGCTGCCGTCGCGGATTTTTTCGCCGCTGATGGAGCGGTCGCGGATTTTGCTGCCGCTGACCGCGCCGTCAATCAGATGCTCCTCCAAAATGGATTCGGCGGCAATTTTTGAAGCGACCACGGAACCGTCGGCGAGATGAATATGGGTCACGGCGTAATCGGCAATAGCTTCGCTGCCAACCGAGCCGGGCTGAAGTCTGGCGGAGTCAATGGCACGCAGCGCAATTTTGGAAGTCGTCACCGAGCTGTCGCTCAGATCGTCCGTATAAATGATCGGTTCCGGCGATTGCGGCATCCTTTTTTCTTCAATGATCTCTTCCAGCACCTCACGGTCCAGTACCGGTGCCACTTCCTCAGGTATTTCTTCCTCGACAACCGCTTCCTCCTCAGGCACTTCTGCTGCCTCAGGCAGGATTTCCACCGTTTCCACCGTTTCCACGGCTTCAGGCTCTTGTTCCTGCTCCTGCTCGGATCCTTCCAACGCCGCTTCGGGCGTAACCTCTTCCGTTATGATGGCATCTTCAAGAACTACGGATCGGATTTGCGCATGCGAATCCTGTTGGGTTATCTTTGGCGTTGTTACTTTGCTTTTAGGGATCAATTCCAGTTCCTGCATATCAGGATTATCGACAAAATAGAGGTTCTTGTTCGGTTGTTTAACCGTCCGGCTTTTATTCTTCTTCTTCAAAAGACCTCGCTCCTTCCTGACCGGATGCATCTTGGGCATCATATGCGAACAAATAGGCCGATGTCACTGACTTGGCGGTTTTTGCACGATTTTGGCCTAGAGAAACGGACCGACTTGCCCGGCGAAACCGTTCCTGTGGACAGTTTGGCTGGAATTGCCCACGTGAAAACGGTGAAGTTTAGGAGACGCTGGAGGGGACATATCCCTCAACCGCTCAGGGGTACCAGCCACAATAAAACGCTCCGAGCGGTTCGTCCGGCGGTTTATGCGAAAATAGGCAGAGCCTCACGGACAAAGACCCTCGCTTATAGCAATCTATGGCATAGGATATATAAACGTGGAACGACTGAATGCCAGGGAGGGATGAACGTGTGGATTTCTGATGTAGGAATTCTGCTGAATGCGGCGGTGCACCGGGGAATTCCCGGCGGAAAGACGGGAGCGGAATCCCTCGCCAATTTTGATGAGGCGGCCCGGATGTTCGGCTTGAACGCGTGCTATATGAGACTGCAGGATATCGACATCGATCACCGTGAATGTACCGCATTTGTGCTGAGAGGCGGGAAATACGTTCAAACCAGACTACCGCTGCCGAAAGTCATTCATAACCGGGCAATCTACTTTGACGCACGATCAAAAAATAGAATAGAGCGGCTTTTGAATGAAGGCTACATTATTTTTAACGGCTACAACCGGTACGGGAAGGACGAAATTCATCACCTGCTTGCCGCTGACCCGCTGCTGGCACAGCATCTTCCCTACACGACTGCCGCCGCACCTTCCTCTATCCAGGATATGATGCGGCGGTATCGAGATCTCATATTAAAACCCTGCACAGGCAGCGTCGGCAGGGGAATCATGCGGCTCTATGCCAGCGGTCCGCACTGGTATTTAACATACGCCAGAACCGGCAGATCTAGAGGATGGACGACGGTCCGGCTCCACGACCACCGGCTTCCGGGCATCCTGCTCCGTCGGATATCCCAGGTGCCCTTTCTCGTTCAGGAGCGGATTGCGCTGGCCGAATATAAGCAGCGGCCTTACGACCTCCGCGTATCCATACAACGGGGCATCAACGGCAGCTGGAGTCTGACGGGAATGTATGCCAAAGTCGCTGCGTCCCGGATGTTTGTCTCCAATGTGGCCCAAGGCGGCAAAGCCTTTCCAGCCGAACCGATCCTGGCCAAAAGCCTTCCCGGAATGCCGGTGAACAGCGTTGTGGATAGCGTGCAGCATCTCGCCTTCCGGGTCGCCCAGCAGCTGGAGCAGCACCTGCCCTTTATAGCGGATCTTGGACTTGATATCGGTGTCACCGCCAGCGGCAAGCCGTATTTTATCGAATGCAACGGACGGGACCAACGGTATGGATTTCAAAAAGCCGGGATGCATCAGCAATGGAAAAATACCTATCGCGAGCCGATGGCCTATGCCCGGTATCTGGTGAACCGGCAGCATGCCAGCGCGGCATTATAACCTTATACGGGCCGCTGCCATCTCACATTCAAATACCTGATAGAAAGCAAGAGACCGGAAAGTCCGCCCATGCGGCTTTCCGGCTCTGTGTTTTAACACATCGGCTAATAGCTATCATACGGCTTAACCTTGTCCATGGTACCTGACATCTTCGATGCCGAACCAGGGAAGAGCAGCGGCCGCATAGTACGCAGCCGCCAGGGCAATGACGAACATGAGAACCGCCAGCCCGTCATACCTGCTGAAAGCCGACGGATAATAGTACGTTCTGCGCCCCGACCCGCTGAACTGCTTCGCTTCCATCGCCACAGCTACGCGGTGCGCCCGGCGGATGCTCTGCGACAGCAGCGGCACCGCATACAGCCGGACATGCTCAAGGAGGCCACTCGGCCCTCGGCCTGTCCGCACGCCGCGGATCCGCAGCGCCTGCCTGCGGATGAGAAACTCCTCCCATACGATGGACAGCAGCCGGATCGACGCCATGAAGCTGTAGGCGAATTTGGGGGGAAGGCGAAAATTTTGCATCAGCGAATAGAACAGCTTGACGGACGGCGTGGTCATGACGAAGAGCAGTCCTTCTGCCGCAAAGGCAATCGCCCGGAATCCCAGGTGCAGCCCGCGGTAGAAGCTTTCCTCGGATACGCGGAACAGCCCCCACTGCCACCAGACGTGATCCCCTTTCCCGAATAGGATCATCGTCAGGGATGAAGAGACGAATACGAGGCTGAAGGAGAGAACGAGCAGCGCCACCTTCCATGCCGGATAACCGCTGAGCAGAAACAGGAGGGCGATGTAGACCGCTGCCTGATAGACGGCAAAATCAATGCTTCGCGTCTGAATCGTAACGATAAACAACATGATCAGCACAGCGAGCTTCAGCGAGGGATTCGCCCGGTGCAGCCAGGTATGACGGCTCGGAGTCAAAAACCGGTTCATCCGCTCACCTCCTCCTGCGCATCCGAAGCTGCGCCGTCTCCCTTAAGCCTCCGCCTCCCGGGCTTTATCGCCGTCAAACTTCCGCCGCGGATTTCCCATACCTGGGTAGCGGCCAGCTCAGCGATTTCTCGCTCATGCGTCACCATAATGATCGCCGTGCCGCTGCGCCGAAGCGCTTCACAGTATTCCAGGATGGCAAAGGCGTTGCGGGCATCCTGCCCGAACGTCGGTTCATCCAGCAGCAGCACCGCCTGACGGCGCACCGCCGCGGTGGCAACGCTCAGCCTGCGTTTCTGTCCAGTCGAGAGCTGATACGGGTGCCGGTTCTCCAAGCCGTGCAAATGAAACGTCTTAAGGCAGTCTTCAGCTTTACGCTCCACCTCAGCCCGCGACATGCCGCCCTGCATGTGAAGGGAAAAGGCCGTCTCCTCCAGTACTGTCTGGGCCACAAACTGAAACTCCGGGTTCTGAAACACGAACCCGATCCGGTCCGAAGGGCAGGTCCGCTTCCTGCCCCTTCCCTGCAGCAGTCTGCCTTCCAGCACGTAGCTGCCGGCTGTCGGAAGAAGCTGCATCAGGCTCAGCAGCAAGGAGCTTTTCCCCGCCCCGTTAGGACCGACAACGGCAACAAAATCGCCGGCATATACCTCCGCCTCTTCCACCATGATCGCCGGCGCATCTCCGCGGAGACCGACAAACCCCCGCAAGGAGAGGACCGGCGTTGCCAAGTCCGCGCCTTGCTGGGGGGATTGCACCAGGCCGCTGTTCCATGTATCCCGGTGACGGATATAATCCTCCCAAACGCCGGGATACCAAATGCCATTTTCCTGAAGGGCTCTGCGGTACGCCGTGAAGATTTCCGCCGGCTTGCCGTCGGCCAGAATGCTTCCGTCCGCCGCGAACAGAACGATCCGGTCGACCCAATTCACGATTTCCTCGATCCGGTGCTCGACGATCAGCACGGTCCGTCCGGCCGATACACCGCGAACCGCCTCCCAAATTTGCTGTCTCCCCTCGGGGTCCAGCAGCGCCGAGGGTTCATCCAGCAGAAGCACTTCCGGTTCCAGCAGAAGGACCGAAGCGAGCGCGAGCCGCTGCTTCATCCCCAGGGACAGCCGTTCAATCGGAGTGTGCAGCTCTTCAAGGTCCAGTCCGACCCGGCCGAGCGCCTCCCGCATCCGCGGCACCATATCCTCCCTGGCTACTTGGCGGTTCTCCAGCACAAACGCCAGTTCCTCATCGACATACGGCATGCAGAACTGGGTGTCCGGGTCCTGAAATACATACCCGCACGAGCGGGGCTTCCGGATGTCCGCATATTTGAGCGGAACGTCAATGACCGCCGGAATCAACCCGCCGAGCACCTGCAGCAGCGTCGATTTCCCGCATCCGCTTGGGCCGAGCAGAAGCACCTTTTCCCCGGCCGGCACGGACAGGGAAACATCCTTGAACACGAACGCCCTCTCACCCGGAAACTTCAGGCGCAGGTCCGTTACCGAAACGGCAATTTGCCCGCTCCCTTGATCCGCCCTTTGACCCGCTCCTTGACCCGTCTCATGCACCGCCGGATGCTGCATCGTCGCGGCTCCCCGGTTAGCCTCAGTCATGATCGAGCGCTTCATAATCCTTGGCTGTCACCGGCCGGAGCAGCTGGGTTACTCCGGTTGCTTCCAAAGCTTTGGTCAGGGCATACGCCAGGTACCCTGCGAGTACCGCCGAGCTGATTAACCGCATCACGTACTTGAACACGATCATCCATGTCGTATAGTCCGTGACGTAGCCGTAGTACACATCCACCAGGAATGATCCCAATCCCGAAGCCATACCGGCCAGCGCCGCTACCCCCATGGAGAATTTGCGGTAACGGAACAGGGCGAAGATCAGCTCTGCGGCAAGACCTTGCGCTACGCCGTAAATCGCCAGCTGAAGGCCCCATTCACTGCCGAACAGAATTTCCACGTGAGCCGCGGCAACCTCGGCCAGGAGGGCTACGCCGGGCTTGCGGATCAGCAGCGCGGCAAGCGTCGAGGCGAGGAACCACATACCGTACATCAGCTCATCCGCTTGGAAAAACAGCGGCTTGAACAAGTCGTTCACCGAACCCCAAAAATGGTACACCACCCCGATCACGAGGGAGAGCAGAATCGTCACGAGCAGGTCGCTGAGCTTCAGCCCCTTCGGTCGATCCATCTGCATCGTACTGCTGTTCATTTGACAACATCCTTTCTTTTTCCAAAATTGGGCAATAAAAAAACCCCCTGGATAAGCGAGGGAGATCGTCAAATAAGCCCATAAAAGGACTTGAATTCTCTACGCTGGCATTATCCAGATCAGATTCCCGGTCAGCAGCGGTTCATTAGCTGCACTCTCAGCCCGATTCGCTCGAGCTCCCGTATTCCCATATGTACACAGATGAACGCAAGGCGCGGCATCGCCGCCTCCTGGTCCCGGAGCCATCGCCGTCCAAAGCGATGAGAAGCTTGGGTTCGATTCCGTGTAACAGGCACCTCGCCGCGATGAGTCGGCATCGGGCCCGTATTGATTCCAAAATACATGATCCTCGAAGGATTGGCAATACCATTTTTCTCCGGGGCGGTTTCCAGCCTTTGTTGCATATTGATTTGATAGCCGTTCTATGTCAATATATTCAGAGTGCTACAGGCACGTATGGAAGGGAGATTAGGCATGACAAAGAAATTACTGCGGCTCATGACAGAGCTCTCCTCGCGAAAGTGGCTCTCTTCCATGATGGGACGCTTCTCGCACAGCCGGCTCAGCAGAGGGGTCATCCCTACTTTTATCAAAAGCTATCAGATCCCTGCGCATGAAGCGGAGAAAGAAATCTATGAATACCGCACGCTCAACGAATTTTTTTCGCGGCGGCTGAAGCCCGGCATGCGTCCAATTCACGAAGGCGAGCACGTACTCACGAGCCCCGTCGACGCCAAGATCACCGCAATGGGTGAAATCACCTCAGGCACGATTCTGAACGTGAAAGGGCAGGATTATTCGGTGGCGGAGCTGCTTAATTTCTCTCCCCACCTGGAGTTATATAAACATGGCTATGTCTTTGTGCTGTACCTCAGCCCTACAGACTACCACCGGATCCACTCTCCAATCACAGGTGTGAAGGTGGAGAGCGAGCATATCAAGGGACGATGCTACCCGGTTAATGATTTTGGCATGACCCAGATGAAATCCGTGCTGTGCCGCAATGAGAGGCTGATTACGTATATCAAGGGAGCCCTGGGAGAAGTCGCGGTCGTCAAAGTCGGCGCCATGAATGTCAGCAGCATCCGCTACGACGACGAAACCGCCAATTCCTGGCGTAACGGCGATCCGCTCGCCTATTTTGAGTTCGGTTCGACCGTCGTGCTGCTGATCCAGGACGGCGCATTCACCCCGCGGACAGACCTCCGGACCGGAGATCATGTCCGCATGGGCCAGCTGCTCGGTCAGCTGCACCCGCATAAAGGCTGAACCGGAAGCGAATCCGGCTCAGCCTTTTTTGCTCAGGAGTGCGAGCATAATCCGCTGAAACCACCGGCCCGGAAGCAGCTGCTTGGCCTTCATCGTCCAGCGCGTGCCGGCAGGCAGCGCATAGCGGAATGCCGGCTTGTTCATACTCGCGATTCTCGCGATCAGCCGGGCCACATCGGCCGGATCGCCGCGCTGGCCGGCGTTGTCACGGGAAAAGGCCATCACCTGGTTCAGCATCCGCTCGTAGGGTGACCGTTCGGCGGCGCTCATCTGCCCAAATCCTTTGTCCCATATGGCCGTCCCGTACGAGCCCGGCTCCACCACCACGACATCGACGCCGAATGGCCGCATTTCCAGGGCAAGGCACTCGCTGAAGCCCTCTACAGCAAACTTCGACGAGACGTAGGGGCCAAAGCCGGGAAATCCGACAGCCCCGCTGACGCTGCTGATCTGAATGATTGTTCCCTGATGGGCCTCTCTCATCGCGGGAAGAACGGCCTGGGTGACTGCAACCATCCCGAAGAAATTCGTTTCCAGCTGCGCCTTCCACACGTCCATCGGAATCTCCTCGATCATTCCTCCGTATGCGGTGCCTGCATTGTTCACAAGCACGTCAATGCGTCCGTGGGATTTCAGGATGCCCGATACCGCCTCAAGCACCTGCCCCCCGTCCGTCACATCTAGCCTAACCACGTGAATATGCTCTCTGACCCCCGCCGTCTGCGCAGCATCCATCAGTTCCCCGCTCGCTTCCGGCCTTCGCATGCCGGCAAAAACCGTGTATCCGGAGGCAGCCAGCTCCACGCTGGCCAGCAGCCCGAAGCCGCTGGAACTGCCCGTGACCAGCACGACCGGCCGCTCATCATGTTCTCCCAATTGCGCTCCACTCCCGTTCAGATGTTATTTCGCCGGAAACAGAAACGGCTCTTCCGCCAAGTAGCTGCGGATCGCGGACAGAATATACCCCTTCTGTTCCTTCAGCGACGGAATTTCCTGCGGATTGCCGGCGTGAAAC
Organism: Paenibacillus favisporus; assembly: GCF_040545415.1. Lineage (NCBI taxonomy): Bacteria > Bacillati > Bacillota > Bacilli > Caryophanales > Paenibacillaceae > Paenibacillus > Paenibacillus favisporus. The sequence goes on from NZ_JBEPLV010000007.1 coordinate 164,765, forward strand.
GCCTGATTCTCCAGGACCGCCTGCAGGAAAAAGGTTTCCAGCATGGACACGCTCTCCTTCGGAAGAAGTCGCATGCTTTCGTACCCGTCCAGCAGCATGCTCCGCTGTGCCGGGTACAGACCGATGAGCGCCTGTGCCAAGTCGTATGCATAATAACCGAACCCGCAGCGGCCAAAATCGATAGGGCAAGGTTCCCCGTCCTTGAATACAACGTTCCCTTCGTGGAGATCCGCATGGATCATGCCATACCGGGAAGGGCCAGGAGGCCATGCGGCGATCCGACCTTTGATTAGGTCCGCCGCCTGTACATAAAGCGCCCATTCATCGGAACTCAGAAAGGCGCGGTGCCGCCGTTCCAGCCGCTGCATATCTTCTGTCAGGCTCGCAGCCCCCCATTCGGGTCTGACGAACCCTTCCGGCGGAACAAAGCTCTGCGCAGCCTGATGGAGCCTGGCCATAAGCACGCCCATCCGGTACACCTGCCTGTCATCAAGGCCGCCATCCGCCTGCTCCCCTTCGATCCAGCGCAGCAGCGTCACCGGCCAGCCCTGGCTCCGGTCCGCCTCGCAAATCGCCACGGTATTCCCTTCCTGGTCCGCTACGCCCCCCGGAACCGGCAGGCCTTGGGATGAAAGCCAATTCAGCCACATCATTTCCGAACGGATGGCCGGTACGTCGGCCGACACCGGATGGATCCGCAGCAAAAATTTACCGCCGGACCGCGCGCTCACCCGGTACGTAATATGGTCTGAAATTTGAATAAATTCCGCTTGTTCCTCCTTAATGCCAAACTTCCCCAGGGCGGACATCAGCACCTGCTCTGCCTGAACCAGCAGGAGGCGCAGGCTGTCCTCCGAATTTGCTCCGAATGCTTCATTCATTTCGCTATCCTCCATCCTCTGCTTAACACCTTGCTCCCACAGCATACCATAAGCCGGCAGGCCGGGGGAGAGCGCAACCGCGAACTGCATTCTCCGCGTAACCGGTACTATAGACCATTCCAATCTGATGATGCGCGCACAAAAAAGCAGCGGCGGGCTGGCATCCCGCGCTGCTCTTAGACATCATTTATATCATGTGTGATGAAGTTCATAAAAAAGGTTAACGAGTGGGGTTAAAACCATACGTCGCTCATGATGCTGACCGGTCTGAACCGGCGCATCCGGTTACGGCCTTTCCCCCGCGCCGCCGCAGCTGCGGCATACCCGTCACGCCTGCGAATCCGCCGTCTGCTCATCCGATGCTTTCCTCCCTTCGTTTATTCGGTGCATTTGCAAGCTTGAAGCTTATTACCCGAAAGGGGAAGACCGCGAAACAGCAGGAAACAATTACCGGATTTCGGACGGATTCTTGCCCGTATACTGCTTGAATTGCCGGCTGAAGAAAAAAATGTCGCGGTATCCGAGCGCATCGGCCACCTCCGTGACGTTCATGCCGGCATGCAGGAGCAGATGCTGCGCCCGGTCGATCCGCGTCCGGATAATGTAGGATTGAACGGGTGAGCCGATCAGCTCCTTGAATTTGATCGAGAAATACCGCGGCGACAACCCGGCGCGGGCGGCCAGATCCTCGACCCGGTGCGGTAAGCCGGGGTGCTGCTGAATGTAATTGGCGATCTCGTGGATCACCTCGGTCAGCTGGTTGCTGACCTTCTTCTCCTCCGGCTGCTGCCGGTCGTGCCGGAGCAGATGGATCATCAGCTGCTTCAGGATCAGCTGCCCCTCTTCCTGGGCGGCGAAGGTGTTCACAAGAAACAGCCTGACGTAACGGGCAAGCATGTATTCAAAGTCAACGGTTTCCGTCAGCTTCCGGTACGGCAGCGGAATATCCGTCACAGGCTCGGACACCCGAAAGTGGCTGTAAGTCAGAACGAGCGGCTTCTGCGGGTTGTGCGTGGCGCTCGTGTGGTCGCCGGGCCTGAACAGGAAGCAGCTCCCCTTGCCGACCTCATACGGTTCGTCATTCCGGATGACAGTCCCTTCCCCGCTCCACACATAAAATAAATCGTAATTTTCCAGCGCCTTCTCGCGCTTCTGCCATTTCCAGCCGGGCTCGCACACAATTTTGGCGAGGGACGGCAATATTTCAAAAGATGACGGCGATGCGTGCAGCATGTCGTCATTCCCCCCTATATCATAGACTCATATCTTTCCTCCCTATGATACTATTTCGGCGCGGTTTTTGCACATCCGGCCCATATCCCCTGAGCTTCCGCAGGTTTTACCGCCCCTGTAGGCCTGTCCAAAATCGCGCCTTCTCCTAATGCTCCCAGCACAGTCAATAACCGCAAGCGGTTACGGGATGCTTGCTTCGCCTACCCGTTCATACCATGACGGATATCCTCCCATGCCGCGGCCAGCCGGTCAACCCCCTCCTCCAGCTGCCGCTCATCCCATCGGGCATAGCTGAAAAAGGCGGCCGGCGGGCCCGGCTGGATTCTGTAGCCGGACGCGTCCCTGAACGTTACGCCACGAGCCGCTGCTGCGGCTGTAAAAGCTGCAAAAGCCTCCGGCGGCTGCAGCCAATAAGCATACACATGCAGGCCGGAATCCCCAGGCATCAGCGAGAACAGATGCCCCGCTTTCTCCCGCATCCGGGCGCAGAAATGGCGGTGGCGGGCACCATAGATCCGCGTAAGCCGGCGGAGATGCCGGCCATAATCGCCACGGGCCATGAACCGGGCAAGCGCCCGCTGTTCAAGCAGCCCTGTCGTCAGCGGCTCGTACAGCGTTTTGGCCCGCAGCACCGCATCCACGAGCGATTGGGGGACGATGGCGTAACCCAGGCGCAGCCCGGCAAACATCGTCTTCGAGAAGGAGCCGATATAAATAACCCGATCCCGCGTATCCAACGTCTTCAGCGGCTCGATCGGCCTGCCGCCGAAGCGGAACTCGCTGTCGTAATCGTCTTCCAGGATGACCGCCTGATGCCGTTCCGCCCAATCCAGCAGCTGCCGGCGCCGCTCCAGCGTCAGGACGGCGCCGGTCGGGTACTGGCGGCTCGGCGTCACCAGTACAAGGCGGGCGTCCCAGTCGGACAAACGGATGCCGTGGACATCGACCTCAGCCGGAATCACTTCCGCTCCGCAGGCAGCCGCCGCCCGGATGATGCCCGAATAGCACGGATCTTCAAGCACGGCCGCCTCGCCTTCATTCAGCAGCAGCTGAAAAAGCAGGGTAATGCCCTGCATCGATCCGCTGAAGAGCACGATTTGCTCCGGATCGGTATGAATTCCCCGCGTGACGCGCAGGTGGGCGGCGAGCGCCTGCCGCAGGCCAAGGTCCCCGGCGGGATCAGCCCCGCGTTGCATATCCTCTCCGCCCCGGCCTCCTGCATAGGTCATGGCGCTGCGCCACTCCGCATAGGGAAACAGCTCCATGCTCATCCCGCCTCCCCCCAGGTCGATGCCGGCCGGACCCTTGCAGCCGCCGGATCCCGGGATTGGCGGGAGCTCTAGCAGCCGCTCTCCCCAGCGGGAAAGGGCAAGCGGTGCGGCTGCCAGATCCCCCCCTGCGGTTGGCGCAGGTCCCGCTTGAGCCACGAAGGTCCCCCGGCCCACTTCGCTGTGGACATAGCCTTCCGACACCAGCATATCGTAGCCTAAGGCGGCCGATCCTCTCGACAGGCCGTATTGATCCGCCAGCTCGCGGGTCGAAGGCAGCTTCGTTCCTCCAGGCAGCCTCCCCTCCATGATGGCGTCCCTCAAAGCGTGATACAGCGCAAGGTATTTGTAGCGGTGTTTCTCAATATAAGTTTCCAGATGCAGGGATATCTCCATGCCGTCCTCCCCTCCATTGCTGTGGAAAAACCAGATTCAACAAACTATTTTTCCTCCCGTGAACGCTTATCGTCTTAACCGCCAGCAAAATGGACTATAAAAAATACTCTAAATTGGACCTTTTTCCTTGTCAATATTCCCGTTATGCTGTTGTCACCGCAGCGATAACCGCCGATCGGCAAGCGATGCATCAAGGAGGAGAAAACCAATGAGAAGAAATGAATTTGAAGTGACGCGTCAGGAAGAAATCGAGGCGTTTTTGTCGGAGATGAGCTTCGGCTTCCTGGGAACCATCGGAGAAGACGGACATCCGCGGGTGACTCCGATTAACTATGTGTATCATCAAGGCATGTTCTACATGCATGGCAGCCGTTTCGGCGAAAAAATGGACCACCTCGCCGCCAATCCCGCGGTGAGCTTCAGTGTCGCGGAGGAATATGCGATCATTCCTTCCTACTTTACCGACCCGCTGATGGCCTGCCCCGCCACTTCGTATTTCAAGAGCGTGACCGCATCGGGACGGGTCGAAATCGTACAGGACCTGGAAGAGAAAGCAGCCGCCTTTACCCTGTTTATGAACAAGCTCCAGCCCGAGGGCGGATACGCCCCCATTGACGCCGCCAACCCCAAATACGCTTCCAGACTGCGCGGGGTCGCCGTTCTGCGGATCGTACCCGACCGAATCACTGCGAAGTTCAAGTTTGGGCAAAACTTGACGGAGGACAAAAGGGAACAGGTGCTGCAGGGTCTGGACGCCAGAGGCCGCAGCAAGGATCGGGAGACGATGGTGCTGATTCGCAGCAGCGCTTGCCCTCATATGCAGCAAACCTTGGCCTCGGATCCCTATTCCGAAGAAGAGTAAAGCAGCATGGCTCACAAAGCGCCTTAGAGAGCCTTTTTCACAGCGCAACCATCCTTTTCCTTTTTCCGTGACGGCTCTCATCACAGGTGATATAATGTTAGGCAGTTAAAATGGCATATACCTTGCAAAAGCCTATCATTACACCGATTTGGAAGGATGGAAACCATGTTAAACCCACTCGCTGCACAGTTGAACGAAAGTTTGAAAGCCGGCAACGCGCATGTGTATGAAATGTTGTCCAAGCTCGGCCAGGAAATCTATTTTCCGAAGGAAGGCATCCTGAGCCAATCTGCGGAAGCGACCAGCCATGCCAAAAAATATAACGCAACGATCGGCATTGCGACCGAACAGGGCATCCCGATGCATCTGGCTGCTATCCAGGAGAAGCTGTCCGCATTCGCGCCGAAGGACCTGTACCCATACGCACCGCCCGCAGGCAAACCCGATTTGCGCGCTGCCTGGCTGGCGAAAATGATCGAAGAAAACCCGTCGCTCGCGGGCAAAACGGTCAGCAGCCCGATTGTGACGAACGCCCTGACCCACGGGCTTAGTATCGTGGCCGATCTGTTCGTGGACGAAGGGGACGCCGTGATTTATCCGGACAAAAACTGGGAGAACTACGAGCTGACCTTCGGGATCCGCCGCCATGGCGAACTGGTCAATTATCCGCTGTTCACCGGGGACATGACCTTCAACAGTGACGGACTTCGCGAAGCCCTGCTGGCCCAGAAGGACAAAGGCAAAGCCGTCGTGCTGCTCAACTTCCCGAACAATCCGACGGGATATACTCCGGGTCCGGCGGAAGGCGAAGCGATCGTCGCCGCCATCAAGGAAGCTGCCGAAGCCGGCATCAATGTCGTGGCGGTTACGGACGACGCTTATTTCGGCCTTTTCTTTGAGGACTCCCTCAAAGAGTCGCTGTTCGGCAAATTGGCGGATATCCATCCGCGCGTGCTTGCCGTTAAAGTCGACGGTGCCACCAAAGAGGAGTTCGTCTGGGGATTCCGGGTCGGCTTCATCACCTACGCATCCCAAGATACCAACGTGCTCGCCGCCCTCGAGCAAAAGACACTTGGCATCATTCGCGCGACGATTTCCAGCGGCCCCCATCCTTCCCAGACCTTCGTGCTGGACGCGTTGAAGTCGCCTGATTTCGCGGCTCAGAAGGAAGAGAAGTTCCACATCATGAAAGGCCGCGCCAACAAAGTGAAATCGCTGCTGGACAGCGGCAAGTACGGTGATGTGTGGGAGTACTATCCGTTTAATTCCGGATATTTCATGTGCCTGAAGCTGAAAGGCGTGTCGGCCGAGGAGCTGCGCAGCCACTTGATCCACCAATACGGAGTCGGCACCATCGCCCTCGGCGAGCATGACCTGCGCATCGCGTTCTCCTGCATCGACGAGGAATATCTCGAAGATCTGTTCGATTTGATCTATCAGGGCGTCCAGGACTTGCAGCGGAAATAAGCACGGAAGTACCGATTATCGGGCAACCATCAACAACCTATTTTTTTGGGAAAGAACGGGTGATTGCCCAAGCACAGCAGCCCCCCTAGACATAGGATACGGTGTAACGAAAAACAAACCACTGTAAAGGGGAATGCACAATGAGCGAAGAAGTAAGAGGCGGATATGGATACGGATACGGACATTGCCACGGATTGTTTGGCAACACAGGCGCCATCCTGGTTCTCTTCATCCTCTTGGTTATCATCACTCGTTCTTTCTGGTTATAATCGAAAAAGTAAACAGGCAAACCGCATTCAAGCAGACTGCTGAGCTCTCGGCAGTTTGGACGGATGCACAAAAAGACCGGGAGCCTATTCCCGGTCTTTTTTCGCTTGTCTATTCATCGTCATCGTCGTCACTCTTGCCCTTCCGGGACTGAAAATAACGGAACAGCACGCTGATCACGACCCCGCCAAGCAGCGTCAGCAGCATCGGTCCGATTCGGCCGCTCCCCGCACCCAGCATGGGCAGCCAGATCAATACAGCTACAACCAACTGAATTTGAAACGCAAGGTTAACGGCGTTCTGCTTGCGTGATGCAGGCGGCACCGGATAAATGTGCAGCCAGAAGGATTCCTGGTGGTAGCGCAGCAGCGAGGACAGCTGAACGCCGATCACGAATACGAAAAACAGGTAAATCCCGCTGCCGAGCAGCCCTTGCCGGGTCCACCATACGAGGAGCGCTGCGAGGATGCCTGCCCGGATCACGATGCTGAATACATCACTGCGGACAAAGCTCTTCGTAATTAAATAGCGGTACGCTGCCTCCGGCTTCCAGGGAACCCGGTTCCCCGCCCAGGACATCCACCTGCGCGGATAGACGCGCTGCTGCCTGCCTGGAACGTTAACGAACCAGCCGAGGATCTGCATTACGCGGGCGCTGTGCGTTTTCTCCACGGCAATCAGCCGCTCCCAGGCCACCAAGTGCTTGGCCGGAATGCGCAGGGCGGCGATATAGGTCAGCGCCAGCAGCACGATAAACAGAAGGCTCCGCCACTCCGGCTGCCACTGCCAGGCGGCAACCGCAAGAATCAGCACGACGTAACGCAGCAGACGGTAACCTGCCGATGCCCGACGGGAAACCATCCGCAGCTCCTTCCAGCAGCCGTAGGAAGCCAGAATCTTCAAGGCAAACAGGAGGAGCAGGAACGGCCAGAAGGACTTGGGATCCGCATCACTGCGTACATACAGCGGCCAGGACAGGATGAAGACCAGGGCAAGGCCGATAAGTTTATAAACGACGCCGCTGGTCCAGCCTGCCTTGAAATAGTCGTTCATCCTTGACTCCTGAGGCAGCAGAAACACCGTGTCCGCCGGCTGCAGGTACGTCCGGAAGCTGCTGTTTACCGTCAGCGGCACGAACAGGATCAGCATAATCCAGCGAATCGGCAGCCCGGCTGGAATATGCTGAACGAGCGACGTGTACCACGCCGCAAAAGCAATCAGCATAAACAGCAGCAGCACGGCCACACCGCTTTGGATCACGTAGCCGAGATAAGGGGTGACTTCCCCCCAGAAGCGGCCGCGCCGCTCCATCCGAAGTTTTTTCAAGTCCATCATTCAATCCCTGCCCTGCACGAGAGTATAGAACAGCTCCTCCAGCGGCAGTCCCGGTCTGCCGGCCTGCGCGGCGATGTCCTCCAGCGTCCCCTGCGCGATCACGCGTCCCTGGTGGAGAACGATAAAGCGGTCGCAGTAATTCTCGATCGTCGATAAAATATGGGAACTCAGCAGGATCGACGACCCGCCTTCTTTGAGCTCGACCATAAAATCAAGAAGGGAGCGGATGCCGAGCGGATCCAGGCCAAGGAACGGCTCGTCGATGATGTACAGGGAAGGGCGGGCCACGAACGCGCACATGATCATGACCTTCTGCCGCATCCCCTTGGATAAGTGCGTGGACAAGCTGTCCATCTTGTCCTGCATCCGGAAGATGCGTGACAACCGGTCCGCCCGCTCTTCGTAGTCCTGGCGGTCAACGCCGTACGCTCTTGCGGTAAACTCCAAATGCTCCCTGACCGTCATCTCGTCATAGAGCAGCGGAGATTCCGGAACGAAGGCAAGCGCCCCGTGGTAGGTCCCGGCGTCTTCCTCCCGCTTCTTGCCCTTCACGCGGATGTCACCCTTTTGCGGATGCATTAATCCGAGAATATGCTTCATTGTCGTGCTTTTGCCGGCCCCGTTCAATCCGATCAAGCCGACCATCTCACCGGACCCGACCTGAAACGAAATATCGTGCAGCACCGGGCGGTTCAGGCTGTAACCACCGATGAGGCCTTGAATATCCAGCACAGCCGTATCACTCATCAACATTTCACCTCATTCAATTCCCGGGCGGAACAGCCAGGGGCGCGTGCCGCACGGGAGAATCCATCCGTACTTTGCCTCCCCGCTCGCCGATTAAGGCCGGGGAGGTTTATTTTTCAACCATTTCGGGGCGCCCTTGTTCTTGCGGATACGCTCCCGTTCGCTTTGGCTCTGGCGGGCCGCCGGTTTGCCGCCCTTGAATGGCTCACCGCCCTGCCGGGTCGTTTCCCGGCCGTCGCGGCGTCCGCCGCCTTCCCGCGGTTCGCCCGGGCTGGATGAGCCGCGGACGCTCCCCTTGGCCGGCTTCGAATCGCCTTGCCGGCTGCCGCGCACTTCCGCCATGCCGGCTTGGCTACCGGATGGCCGAACCTGGCGCTGATGGGACTGGCCTGACGGCTCCCCCTTCCGGGCCGCAAACTGCTCCGGCGACAGCACTTTGCCGGCGTACAGCACGCGCGGCTCGAGAGAGATGCCGAGCTCTCCTGCAAACTTCCGCATAATAAAGGTCTGGCGGTCCGTCACAATCGTGATGACACGCCCGCTGCGCCCCATCCGGCCCGTCCGTCCGGCACGGTGCACATAGTGCTCGGCGTCAGGCGCCGGGTCGAAGTTGATGACGAGCTCAAGCCCTTCGATATCAAGTCCGCGCGCCGCCACATCGCTTGCCACGAGCACTTTGAACCTGCCGTGGCGGAAGCCGCCCAGCACCCGGCTGCGCGCCAGTTTGTCCGCGTCTCCGTACAATCCCTCCGCCGCGATGCCCAGATGGGTCAGCTTCGCCTCCACCTCGGCGATCGATTCGGTCTGATTGACGAAGACGATCGCCCGCTGCGGGTTGTACTGGCGGATAAGGCGCCGCAGCATGTCGACCCGGTCGCGTTCCTCGGCCACCACATACAAATGCTCCAGCCCCGGCGCGGTCGTCTGCTCCGGGTCGATGCCGATTTCGACCGGGCTGCGCATCTCCCGTTTGACCAGCGCCGCTGTGCTCTCGCTGACCGTGGCCGACAGGAATACCAGCTGCCGGTCACGCAGTGCGCTGCTCAATATCCGGTCGACGTCGCCGGCGCCGCCGAGCTGAAATACCTGGTCGACCTCGTCCACCACGATGGTCGAGACGTGATGCATCTTCAGCTTGCGCATCTCGATCAGCTCGCGGACTCTGCCGGGAGTTCCGACCACAAGCTGGGGATGCAGCCGCAGCTTCTCCACCTGGCGCTTGACCGCGGCCCCGCCGATCAGCCCAAGCACGCCGATCTCGCGAGCTTCCCCGTATTTTTCGCCTTCGCGTACAATCTGCATCGCCAGTTCCTGGGTCGGCGCAAGAATTAGCTTCTGGGTCGCCTTCAGCTCCGGATCGATGGTCTGCAGTACCGGCAGAAGGTAGGCCAGCGTTTTGCCGGTTCCCGTCTGCGAGCGGGCGAGCACATCCGCTCCGCGCAGCACCGCAGGAATGGCCTGCGCCTGGACCGGCGAAGGCTCCGTTATGCCGTACTCGGCCAGCTTGTCTATCCATACTCGGTCAATACCTGTTGCTTCAAAAGAAGTCGGGTTCATGAAATCGTTCATCCTTTATGTTTTAAGTCATTCTTTATCATTATATGCCAAAAGCGCCATCCCACCAAATGCAAGTATCGGACTCACCGCAAAATTCTGCGGGCGTAAAAAATAAGCCGGCCCCTTATGGGAGCCAGCCTATATATAGAGATCAGAAGGTGTATCACTTCCGGTTCATGATCCGGTAGGTCAGCCGGTCCGCCAGTCTAGGAAACATCTGATACAGGCGCATGGCGACCGCCGCTTTCCCCGGCAGGTTCATTTCTTCCTTCCCGGTATGCATCACCTTGACGATTTTGCGGGCTACATGTTCCGGCGTCATCATCAGCCACTTCACGTTGCTGACATATCCACCCGACGGGTCTGCAATGTCAAAAAACGGCGTATCGATCGGACCTGGATTGATCGTCGACACCCGAATGCCCGATTCCCGCAGCTCCTGCCGGAGAGCGTTGCTGAAGCCGAGAACGGCATGCTTCGTGGCCGTGTACGCCGTGGATTTGGCCGTTCCGATTTTCCCCGCCATCGACGCCACATTAATGATATGTCCCGCTTTGCGCTGAAGCATTGACGGCAGCACCGCCTTGGTGCACCGGACCGTGCCCATATAGTTGACGTCCATCATCTGTCCGAACTCCCGGGCAGGCATGTCCGTAATTGTCTCAAACTTGCCGTAGCCCGCATTGTTCAGCAAAATGTCAATATGGCCGTACTTATGTATAATGTCTTGCATCGTGGTGCTCACCTGGTCCTCCCGGGTCACATCCATGGCCCGCAGTTCGAAGGATCCCGTCATGCCCTCAGCTGCTTCCTGCAGGCGCTGCTCCGACCTGGCGGTCAGCACCGTCACCGCGCCTTCCGCTGCGGCCAGCTTCGCCGTCAAGGCCCCGATCCCGCTCGACGCCCCGGTGATCACGACGACTTTGTCCTTTAACATGGCTTCTCGTCCTCCTATAGGCAAACAAGCCGGAACACCCCGAATCAGCGCAGCAGCGCCGTCCAGAGCTTGTTCCCGCCATTTCCCACTTCTGTAGGATAACGTCGCCCGCATGCTCACAGCGGACCAGCATCATGCCCAGGGATCAGCAAACGTAACGCTTGTGCTTCCTGCCGTTATTCCTTGCTGATATTTTAAGATATCATGACCTGAATATCCAGTTCGCCGATTCCGTCCATGAGCAGCGGAATGCTGAGCGCCTTTTGCGGAAGGAACGACTCGATGTGCTCGCTCTTCATCACTCTCGGAGGCGTAATGTCGACCGTGACCCCTTGGTTGGACAAAATCGTGCTGGCATTGCCGCTGATCATATTACCAAGTTCGGAGATGGCGCTCTGGCCCATTTCGTCCATTTCCGTCAGAATGTAACCGCCCATCATCACGGACACCATCCGCAGCGCTACATGCTCTTGAATTCCGAACACGATATTGCCGGTAAGCTGTCCTGTCATCCCGATTTGAATCCAGATGTGATCCTCGATGATCTCCATATTCTTCACCCCGAGGCTGCCTGTAGAAGGGGTAACCTGAATCACTTGTTCAATGACGGTCCGGGCGGACTCCAGAAAAGGATTAATGACTTCAGCCTTCATATGTAATTACTGCCCCTTTCACAACGGGTTGGGACATGTCCCAAAAGTCCCATTACCATTGGAATAATTATACTTTAAACCCTGGAATAAATCACGAAAAATTCATGAAACGTCTTCAATCCAGGGTATAAATACCCTTATATATCCGCCGGCTTTCCTATTTAAGAAAGAAAACCGGGATGATTCCCTTTATCTATATCGGTACTTCCGGAGCAATTTTGAAGACCGTGGCGAATTTTGTAGATTGCTTTTTCTAAAAATAAACGAATCACCGGCTGCATCCATCTGCGTTGCCCTGACTTCCGGAATCCCATATAATGAAAGGATACACTTGTTCGAACTGATCTGCTTGACGGCAGCCATCAACGCCGAAGGAGGAAATGCATGAACATTAGCCAATTGGAGACCCTGATTACCATCTCGAAAACGATGAGCTTCCGCAAAGCCGGAGAGCTGCTCAACTTGACCCAGCCGGCTGTGTCTGCCCAGATCAAAAGTCTGGAGGACGAGTTCAAGACGGTGCTTGTGGACCGGAATCAGCCCGTCACGCTGACCGACCGCGGAGAAGTGTTTCTCAGCCATGCTGAACGGATTCTAGCGATTGTGGAAGAGCTGAAGGAGCGCCTGTACGACCTGGATCAAACCCCGCAGGGACACATCGTGCTCGGAACGACCACTTCGATAGCCATACAAATTTTACCCAGAGTCCTTTCTTACTTCCAGAACCAGTTTCCACTCATCAAAACCTCTATCATGTCCATGGCTTCTTCCCAGATTTACACCAGCGTGGAGAACGGACAGATCGATGTGGGCCTGGGTTATCTGATCGAGCGCAACCCCAATTTGATGACGTCGGTTCTGTACTATGACACGTTCGAGCTGATCGTCTCCCCGCGCCATCCGCTTGCCCGGAAGACGGGCGTCACGATCGATGTCCTCCGGGAAACGCCCCTCATCCTGCTGTCTCCCGATACGGTGGGCAGACGGTTTGCCGATGATATTTTAAAAAAGCACGGAATCGAGCCCAATGTCGTCATGGAATTGTCCAGCAGTGAAGAAATCAAGCGGATGGTCGAAATCGACCTCGGCGCGGCGATCATGTCCAAACAGTCGGTCGCGAGCGAGCTCCGCCTCGGAACACTGAAGATCATACCGCTGACCGAACTGGAAGTGAGCCATCCCGTCGGCGTCATTTACAAGTCCGGCAAATACCTGAACTCGGCCATGCAGCAATTTCTGAGCGATCTGAAAGGCATGCCGGAAACGAACTTCATCAGCTCGGAGTAAACCTGCCGCAGACCTTTGATTCCAACGATTATTGACAAGGAGGAGTACGATATGAAATTCGATCTGCATACCCATCACTTCCGCTGCGGGCACGCCGACGGCAATATCCGGGATTACGTGGAAGCGGCGCTGGAGGCCGGGCTTCAAGTCATCGGCATTTCGGACCACACCCCTTATTTTGGTGAGAAAGAGGACCGGGCGTTTCCACGCATCGCTATGGGCAAATCGGAGCTTCAGCATTATGTGCAGGAAGTGCTTGATTTGAAAAAGGAATACGAGGGGCGCATTGACGTGCTGCTCGGCATCGAATCCGACTTTTTTCCGGAGCATGCCGAAACATACAGGAAGGTTCTTGCCGATGTTCCGTTTGACTACATCATCGGCTCGGTACATAGCGTGGGCGGCGTCAGCATCTTTAACAAAAACCGCTGGAAGGGGCTGTCCGAACAGGAGCGCATTCGCGTTAAGGAGGAATATTACCGGCTGATCCAGGACTCCGCCCGGAGCGGCATGTTCCAAATCCTTGGGCACATTGACGCGATGAAAGGCAACTTCCCGGCCTTCTCCGACATTCCCGCCGATGAGATCATTGACGAAACGCTGCAGACCATTGCCGAGTGTGGAATCGCGATCGAAATCAATACATCGGGCAAAACGAAGCTCAGCGGCGGCTGGTACCCGGCGGACGCCATCCTTGAGCGGGCGCTCCACTTCGGCGTGGACGTCACTTTCGGCTCGGACGCTCATGTTCCTGGAAGGGTGGGAGACGAGCGGGACGAAGTAGCCCGGCGCCTGAAGGACATCGGATTCCGGGAATGGGTGTATTTCAAAGGTAAAGACAAAAAGGTGGTTCCCCTCTGAGGGAGCCTCTTTTTTTGGGCAAAAAAAATGAACCCGCACGATCCGGGTCCCAGAACATCATTTATATTTTCAAAAAGGGGGTCATGTGAATAAGTTTACCCGGTCTCTGTTAGAGTCCCATAACAGCAATATTTCATTTATGTTACAAATCTTACCTGATTTCATATGATTGCAGAGTCGGCGCATCCGCCTGGTTAGCCGGAAGCTGCAGCCCCTTCCGGTATTCATCATAGGTACGGTCGGTATGAGCGTACACCATCATCTCGACCGGCGCAGCGAAAAACATGCGTCTATGCTGAAAGGTACGGCTGAGCTGCATCCCGTTTTTTTGCATAACCCTGGCCGACGCCGTGTTGACCGCATGGCATCTGCCCTCGATGTGCAGCAGTTTCAGCTTGGTGAAGGCATAGTTCAGCATCAAGCCGAGCGCTTCGGTGGCGATTCCCCTGCCCCAGTACGCTTGGGCGAGCATATAGCCAATCATGGCATCCCGCTTCTCCTCACGCCAATGCTGCATCGACACCACGCCGGCCAGCTCGCGCTCGCCATGAAGCCAGATGCCCATGTGCAGCGAGTCCCTGCGGCCGGTGCTCAGCAGCTCCGAGGCGATGCGCCGCGAGCGGGCAAAGCTGAAGAAGGAGCTCTGGGTCACGTATTTGATCACCTGGGGGTCTGCCAGGATATCCAGCAGCCTCGGCGCGTCCTGCGGTTCGATCGGTTTCATCATCAAACGGCTGCCCGTAAGCAAGGGCATCGGCGTTTGTGTGTCCTCATTCAGCACGCTCTTCTCCCCTTCCTTCGCTTGATTCCCTTCGTTTGATTCGAATCGTTACCAGCTTGTCTAACGAGCGCCAGACTGCAGGGTGAAGACGGTAAGCTCCGGCTTGCATAACAAGCGGACGGGAAGGTGGGTCTCCCCGATCCCCCGGTTGACATACAGCGGCATTCGGCGTTCTCCCACTTCGTACATGCCCATGACGTACCGTTTGGATCCCGGAGGCGTCATCAGCGCACCGAGCAGAGGTAGACGCACCTGTCCGCCATGGCTGTGACCGGACAGCTGCAGATCGAAAGGAAACAGGGCGGCGTTACCGGCGTAATCCGGCTCATGCATCAAGAGTAAGGTGAACATGTCGTCCGGAATGCCGGATCTTCCCTTATGCGGATCGGGAAATCCATGCAGCCAGTCATCCAAGCCGACCACCGCGATGGACTGTCCGCCGCGGTTCAGGAGCTGGCTGCTGTTCTGCAGGACCCGAAAGCCGGCCACCTGCAGCTTCTGGCTTACATCCTTGCCGCTCCCTCCCCAAAAGTCGTGGTTGCCCAGCACCGCAAATTTACCAAGAGGGGCTTCGATCGAAGCGAGCAGCGGAATATACTCGTTTATCGCCTCCGCACTCGAATCAATGATATCTCCGGTAAAGCAGATCAGCTCCGGAGCTTCCCTGCGAATGGCCGCGATCAGATGCTCGATGTGCTTCCTCCGGGTGTGAAACCCGAGATGCGCATCGCTGAAATGGACGACTTTCAAGTTGTAAAAAGCCGCCGGCAGCCGCGGACATACCAGCGTCCGGTACACGGTATCCAGCTGCTGCGGCTCCCACAACCACGCATAGGCGCCTGTCAGCAATCCCGCTCCGGCCGCTAGGGCGACGCCGCGCTTCAAAAATTGCCTGCGGGTGAGCCGGCTGCCGGGCAGCTCCGGCTGGGCTGCATCCTGCCGATTTCCCGTTCCCGGATGCGGCGTATTTTTCATGCAGGCGGCCTCCTGTATTGGAATAGAATAGGACTTTCCCCTATTATATCCTTCAGGCCGCCGCTCTTCCAGCAGTGCGGATCACTCCGTCGGAGGCGGTGCGCTCTCTCCGGACAAATGCTGCTGTTCAAAGGGATACGATGAACCGTTATGCGCGAAGTCCGGGCATAATGCGGGAAAGTTTACCCCTCCTCCTGATCTGCGCCCTCCGGGCCTTCTTTGAAAATTTTACGGAACACGCTGAGCAACGACATTGCGTAGGCAACCGTAATAAAACTGAAGGCGATCTCCATCACGACAGCACCTCTGGAGGTGTTATCGACAGGCGTGATATCCCCGTAACCGACGGTCGCAAAAGTCGCGACGCTAAAATACAGGAAGGAAATCAGCTGGCTCAGCAAATCGTTGCCGATATTTTTGCCGTCGAAGCTGTTATGGCCGAAGAGCTTGTAAATCGACGTGTAGATAACGGTAAAAAAGAGGATGCACGTTAACGTTGCCATGCTGATGCGCGTAATGACGGTTTTGAGCTGCACTTCTTTTTTCAGGGCCGACTCGGCAATCCGGTTGAAAATATACAGCACGTAGAAGATAACCGAGCTCAGGCAGAAGATCAGAATCAAGGCCCGCATCCCGCCAGTTCCCGGGACAACCCGGGAAAGATCGATCCAGCCGATCAGGTCTTCCAGGGAGACCAGAACATAAATGAGAATGGGCCCAAGCAGGATCGCCTTGCTCGTCCATTTTTTCTCCAACCCGTAAAACACCGCAATCAGGACAATCAAACCGGAAATATTAAGCACCCACATCCACCAAGACATGAGCCATCCTCCTCCATTCTCCTGCACGTCTTCTGCCTGTAAAGTTTTAGAAGTCTTTATGGTTAGATTACCCCCGCCACAAGGGTTGGACGCATCCCGAGGTATACCAAAAATCCCCTTGCCGGCGAAAAGCTGTCCGCTGACAAGGGGATGATGGTTAACGATGATTTATACACCCAGCCACTGCTTGAACATGTGCTTGGTGGTTTGCTTGTTCATTTCTGCGATCGACGTGGTCAACGGAATGCCTTTCGGACAGGAGCGCACGCAGTTCTGCGAGTTGCCGCAGCCTTCGATGCCGCCGTCCTGCATCAGCGCTTCCAGGCGTTCTTCCTTGTTCATTTCACCCGTTGGGTGGGAGTTGAACAGGCGAACCTGGGAAATCGCCGCCGGACCGATAAAGTCGGTCTTGTCGTTTACGTTCGGGCAGGACTCCAGGCAGACGCCGCAGGTCATGCACTTGGACAGCTCATAAGCCCACTGACGCTTCTTCTCCGGCATCCGTGGTCCAGGGCCGAGATCGTACGTGCCGTCGATCGGAATCCAGGCTTTCACCCGCTTAAGCGCGGTGAACATCCGGCTGCGGTCGATGACGAGGTCGCGCACGACCGGGAACGTCTTCATCGGTTGAATCCGGATCGGCTGTTCCAGCTTATCGATCAGCGCCGCACACGCTTGGCGCGGCTTGCCGTTGATCACCATCGAGCACGCGCCGCACACCTCTTCCAGACAGTTGGATTCCCAACATACCGGGGCGATCTTTTCACCTTTGGCGTTGACCGGGTTGCGCTGAATTTCCATCAGCGCGCTGATCACGTTCATTCCCGGGCGGTACGGAAGCTCGAACTCCTCGGTATAGGCAGCAGCGTCCGGGCCGTCCTGACGGGTTATGATAAACTTCACTTTTTTGGAAGATGCAGTTGCTTCCGCCATGTCAAATCCCCCTTCTTTACTTGTCTTTGGAGTAGTCGCGGATCCGTGGAGGGATCAGCGATACATCCACTGCTTCATAAGAAATTTGCGGGCCATCCGGTGTCCACGTCGCTTTGGTCGTCTTGAGGAACTCCTCGTCGTTGCGCTCCGGGAATTCCGGCTTGTAGTGGGCCCCGCGGCTCTCGTTGCGGAGCAGTGCTCCCAGCGTCATCGCTTCGGCCAGCTCCAGCATGTTCCACAGCTGGCGGGTAAACGAAGCGCCCGGATTGTTCCAGCGCGACGTGTCGTTGACGTTGATGTTTTTGTAGCGCTGCTTCAGTTCCTTGATTTTGGCGATCGTTTCTTCCAGCTTTTTATTGTAACGGACCACGGTCATATTGGCGGTCATGATATCGCCGAGCTCCTTATGCAGCCCGTACGCATTTTCAGTGCCGTTCATTTTCAGGATGCCTTCGTATTTGTCCGTCTGCTGCTTCTTATAGCGTTCGTATACGCTTGAAGGTACATCAGCTGAGGATTTTTTCATTCCCTTAATGTATTCCACGGCTTTCGGTCCGGCCACCATGCCGCCGAAGATCGCTGATACGAGCGAGTTGGCTCCAAGACGGTTGGCCCCATGGTATTGGTAATCGCATTCGCCGGCTGCGAACAGGCCTGGAATGTTGGTCATTTGGTTGTAATCGACCCACATGCCGCCCATGGAATAGTGAACCGCCGGGAAGATCTTCATCGGAAGCTTGCGTGGATCGTCGCCGACGAATTTTTCATAGATTTCGATAATGCCGCCAAGCTTGACGTCCAGCTCTTTCGGATCTTTATGGGACAGGTCGAGGTAAACCATGTT
Source organism: Paenibacillus favisporus (assembly GCF_040545415.1). Lineage (NCBI taxonomy): Bacteria > Bacillati > Bacillota > Bacilli > Caryophanales > Paenibacillaceae > Paenibacillus > Paenibacillus favisporus. The sequence goes on from NZ_JBEPLV010000007.1 coordinate 182,870, forward strand.
CTCCCCGTTGACGCCAAGCCCCTGATTGACGCACACGTCGAAAATTTCGCGGGTCGCAATGTCACGCGGCACCAGGTTGCCGTAGGCCGGATACTTCTCTTCAAGGAAGTACCAAGGCTTGCCGTCTTTGTACGTCCAGATCCGTCCGCCTTCACCGCGGGCCGATTCGGACATCAGGCGCAGCTTGTCGTCGCCCGGAATCGCTGTCGGGTGAATCTGGATGAATTCACCGTTGGCGTAATGAACGCCCTGCTGGTACACGGCGCTGGCCGCGGTGCCGGTATTGATGACCGAGTTGGTCGTTTTGCCGAAAATGATCCCCGGTCCGCCGCTGGCGAGAATAACCGCGTCAGCCTGGAACGTATGAATCTCCATCGTGCGCAAATCCTGCGCGCAGATGCCGCGGCAGATGCCTTCGTCGTCGATGACGGCCTGCAGGAATTCCCAGTGTTCATGCTTCGTGACGAGGCCTTCCGTTTCGTGGCGGCGCACCTGCTCGTCGAGCGCGTACAGCAGCTGCTGTCCGGTCGTTGCGCCGGCAAACGCCGTACGGTGATGCTTCGTTCCCCCGAAACGGCGGAAATCGAGCAGTCCTTCCGGCGTACGGTTGAACATAACGCCCATCCGGTCCATCAAGTGGATGATGCCAGGCGCCGCCTCGCACATCGCTTTGACCGGCGGCTGGTTGGCCAGGAAGTCCCCGCCGTACACGGTATCGTCGAAGTGAACCCATGGCGAGTCGCCCTCGCCCTTCGTATTGACGGCACCGTTGATGCCGCCCTGTGCGCACACGGAGTGCGATCTTTTGACCGGAACCAAAGAAAACAAGTGAACATGGACGCCTGCTTCCGCTGCCTTGATGGTGGCCATCAGACCTGCCAGACCGCCGCCCACGATAATAATATTAGATGTTGCCATGCCTGCTCACTCTCCTTAACTTAAAACTGACTTCACGGTATCAATCCATACCGAAGCTTCCTGGAATTCCGCTCTGCGGAAGGCGACCAGGGACAAAATAAACAGCAATGCTACCAAGACGAACAGCGTCATGCACACATACGAGGATACCCGCTGTGCGCGCGGCCCGACCGTGATTCCCCATGCGACCAGGAACGACCAGAGTCCGTTCGCAAAGTGGAAGGACGCGGATACGACGCCGATCAGATAGAGGATGAAAAATACCGGCTGTGTCACGATATCATGCATAAGGGAGCCTAGCCCTTCGTGGGTCACGTTGCCGAGAGTGATCTGGAACCGGGTTTCGAATACGTGCCAGATGATGTATACGAACGTAATGACACCGGTAATCCGCTGCAGCAAATAACGCCAGTTGCGCTCATAATTGAAATGTCCGTTATTCGGTTTCGCCTGATACGCAATATACAGCCCATACACGCCGTGGTAGATCAGCGGGAGATAAATCAGCACCCACTCCAGCACGAAAATGAGCGGAAGGTCGTTCAGCAATTTGACACCAGCGTTAAACCGCTCAGGACCTCCTTCAAATGCGCCAAAATTCGTCAGGGCATGCTCGATGAAAAACAAGGCGAGCGGAATGACCCCAAGAAGCGAATGAAGCTTTCTGGCATAGTAACCTTTCATAAATTGACGTGCCCCTTTCTTCATAGTACAACGTTTTCATAATTCATTATTCGACATCATTCTGCCACCCTTTTTCTAACCTGTGAACAACTTGTGGCACTTTTCATGTTACTCTTTTTTTTCTTATAATGGAATTGCAATATAATTATTAAACGTTATAATGTAAATGCATAAGAGAAACGTTTATCGATGTACTTTCAAAGAAGATAGACCGCGTTTAGTGGAAGTTTCTCTTGCGATATAAGGAAGCCCGGCCTTCGATGCTTATCGTTCTTTTATCTAAAGCAAATCAATTGTCGATGAAGACAGACCGCGCCTATAACCATCTTACCCCAAGCAGCCCCAGTCCAAAAGTTTCATGGAGATGAATGACATGTTTGAAGATCTGGATGTATTCGCCACGGTGGTGGAGCAGTCGAGCCTGAACAAGGCCTCGAAGCTGCTGAATTTGTCCCAGCCCGCCCTCTCGCGCAAAATTACCAAGCTGGAGGACGAGCTCGGCGTGCAGCTGTTCAACCGCCGCGGCAAGCGCCTTGAGCTGACGGCCTTCGGCCAGTCGGCCTATACCTTTGCCCTGGAGCAGCGGCAGCAGCAGCAGAAGTTCATGCAGATGATCGCCAAGTACAAAGGGGACGATCAAATTTCGGTGACGCTCGGAGCCAGCCTGACCACGCTTCAGACGACGCTGCCGCCTTTGGTGAACGCGTTTATGGAGAAGCACCCTTCCGCTGAGCTGAAGCTGGTCACCGGGAAAACGCATGAAATCGTGTCGGCCGTCCGCGACAAGAAGCTGGACGCAGGCATCGTCGCCTCTTCCATCGAAGAGCCCGGCCTGCGCTGCACGCCGCTGTTCGACGACCACCTGGAGCTGGTGCTCCCCCGCAATCACAGGCTGTGCGGACAGGATAACGTGAGCATGGACATGCTTCACGGCCTGCCGATGATTATTTTCTCAACCGGAACGTGGTACCGGAAATTGACCGACGAATTGTTCCACCGGGCCGGCGTCGTGCCGGACATCCGGATGGAAATGGATTCATTTGAAGCGATCGTCCGGCTTCTGCCCGCCTGCAGGGCGGCGGCACTGCTGCCCAAGTCGTATTTGCGCAGTCAGCTGCTGGACGACAACGACCTGGCGATTCTTCATATTCCCGATCTGCAGGAAACACGGCGCACCACCTCGCTTGTCTACTCCGAAAACGGGGGACTGAGCGCCGGAGCACGCCGCTGGATCGAAGAAACGAAAAAGATTTTCGGCCGCACCCGGGATGAATGACGCGGTGCCGGCAAATGACGAGCCGTCAAGACCGGGTTCCCCGCTCCTGACGGCTCGTATCATGTTACAGGCTATTTCTTCCCCATGGGCCTGGAAGCCGCCGGCTCCGCCTTGACCTCAAGGCCCAGCTTGCGGGCGACAAGTCCCGTGGTGCTGGCCTGCAGCAGAATCGTGAGCATGATCGCCATGAACGTCACGGCCGAGATGACATCGGCGTGGGCTACGCCCATGCCGGCGATCATGCCCGAAAGGGCGGCGGGAATGACCCCGGTCTCCCGGACCCACATCATGAACAGCAGCTCGCGCCAGGACCATTTGACCTTGCGGTCGGGCAGGGCGCAGAGCAGAATCGTGATGGGCCGTGCGATGACCATCAGCACCAGGACCGCCGCCAGGCTTGGCCAGAAGTAATCGCCAAGCACCCGGAAGTTGACCTGGCTGCCGAGCAGGATGAAAATCAGCATCCGCATCATGATGCTCGTATTGTCCGCAAACGCTGCGGTCTCCTCCAGCTTATCGTCCATCGACAGCCCGAACGTATCCGCGTTCCCCCAGATCAGCCCGGCCACGAAGGTCGCCATAAATCCGCTGACATGAATCAGGTCCCCTATTAAATAAGAAGAAAGTGCGACGACGATCATCGTGATCGTCGTGTAGTCTTTCAGAACGCCAAGCCGGAAATGGGCAACGAGATACGTAAGAATCATAGATACGACAGCGCCGACGAGAATGCCGCCGACGGCGGTTTTTAAGAAATCCCAGGTCATCGTCCCGATATGTAAGGAACCGCTGCCCGTCACCGCGGCCAGCAGCGCAAAGGTCAGAATCGAGCCGGTCGCGTCGTTGAAGGCAGACTCGCTCTCCACCGTCTCCCGGACCCTTTCCTTGATCTTTACCTGCTTGAACACAGGAATGATCGAAGCGGGGTCGGTCGAGGCAATGACGGCGGCGGCCAGGAAGGCAAAAAGCCAGTCCAGCTCGAACAGGTAATGCACGGCCGTTCCGACGATCAAGGTCGTGACGACGACGCCGGGAACGCTCAGCATGGAGAGTGTGATCCATACCTTCCGCAGCCCGCTCAGCTTCAGGTTCCGGCCGCCGTCAAACAGAATGAGCGCCGAGCCGACGGAGAGGATCAGCTGGTTGATCAGCGAGCTGCTTGCCTCGTTGATCAGATGCAGCCCCTGCCCAAGCAGCATGCCTGCCACGATAAACACAGCAACGTCGGGAAGCCTGAGCCAGGAGGCCAGTCTTCCGGACAGCATGCCGACGGCAATGATAAACAGCAGCAGTATTAAAATGTGATGAATGATTTCGGTCGTCGGGGATTCCATGTCTGTCTCACTTCCAGATTTACGATTTGACGTTCACCGCTTCGCTCTCGAAGCGGTCGATATTGCTGTTAGAGCCGATAATGACCATGATATCCCCCGCATGCAGCTGGTCCATCGCCGTCGGCGCAACGATGATTCCCTCAGGACGATGAAGTGCGACGATGCTGCAACCGTACCGGGCTCTCGTATTGACTTCGCTGAGCGTCTTTCCGTTCAGGCATTGCGGTACGGTCATCTCCACGATGCTGTATTCTTTGGACAGCTCAATGTAATCCAGCAAATTCGGCGTCACGAGCTGATGCGCCACCCGGATGCCCATATCCCGCTCCGGGAAGATCACCCGGTCCACGCCCAGTTTGGACAAGGCTTTGCCGTGCAGCATGGAGATGGCCTTCGCCACCACGGTCTGAACGCCGAGCTCCTTCAGCAGGATTGCGGCAAGGATGCTCATCTGGATATCGTCCCCGATCGCCACGATCCCGCAGTCAAAGTTACGGATTCCCAGCGATTTAAGAACCTCCTCATCGGTTGCATCCGCCACTACGGCGTGAGTCAAATGCTCGCTCATGTCATTGACCACTTCTTCATTAATATCCACCCCAAGCACCTCGTAACCCAAATCCATAAGCTCCATGGCCAGGCTTGAGCCGAACCGCCCCAAACCGATGACGACAAACTGCTGTGTTTTCATTTCTCTCCAGATGCTCCTTATCCCTTAATGTTGATTTTATATATGATGACTTTGACAAAATGGAAACGTTGATTCATCCAAGCCACGGTTACCCGATAATGATTTTGCCTTCGGGATGGCGGTACAGCTCCTTGCCCTTCTTCGGACCGAGCGCATAGGCAAAGGTCAGGGGTCCAAGGCGCCCGGCAAACATCGTCACACAGATCAGGATTTTCCCGATCAAGGACAAATGCGGCGTCAGCCCGAGCGATAATCCTACGGTGCCGAAAGCCGAAGTCGTCTCGTACAGGATCATCAAGAAGCTGCTGTCTTCCGTCGTAGACAGAACCATGGATACGCCGACCACCAGGAACAAGGCCAGGAAGGTAATGGTCAGCGCTTTGAAAATCCGCTCCTGGGCCAAACGGTAACGGTACAGGACGATATCGTCGCGGCCGCGGATCATCGCAATCACCGCACCGACGAGAATGGTGAACGTCGTAGTCTTGATTCCGCCCCCCGTGGAGCCCGGCGAAGCGCCGATAAACATCAGGATGATCGTAAAAAATTGCGACGCCTGGCGCATACTTGCCAGGTCCAGCGTATTCGCCCCGGCCGTCCGCGGCGTAACCGACTGGAACAGTGAGGCGAGAATTTTGCCGCCCCAGTTCAGGGAACCGAGCGTTTTGGGATTCGTGAATTCAAAGATAAAGATGACGACCGCTCCGATCACGATCAGGGCGCCGGTCATGGACAATACCACTTTCGTATGAAGTGACAGCTTCCGGTTTACCCGGTAATCTACCAGGTCGGACATGACGATAAAACCGATACCGCCGGATACGATCAGAAACATCACGACAAAATTGACGAGCGGGTCGTATACAAATCCCGTCAGGCTGTTAAAATGGCCGAACAGGTCGAATCCCGCATTATTGAACATGGACACACCATGAAATATTCCAAAATAGATTGCTTTTCCAAGAGGCATATCGAACGACCACCGGATGGCCAGCAGCAGCGCTCCGCAGCCTTCGATCGCCAACGAAAAAAATATGACTTTCCGGATCAGACGGACGATGCCTTCCATCGTATTCTGATTCATCGCTTCCTGCAGCAGGAGCCGGTCCCGAAGTGAAATCCGGCGCTTGAAAGCCAGGGCGACCAGGGTGGCCATCGTCATAAAGCCGAGTCCCCCGACTTGAATCAGCAGCATGATGACCACCTGGCCGAACGTGCTGAAGTATAGCCCCGTATCTTTGACAACCAAACCGGTCACGCAGGTCGCCGAGGTTGCCGTAAACAAGGCATCAATAAAACTCAGCGGCTTTCCCGTCGTGTTCGAAATCGGCAAGGTGAGCAGTATGGCTCCGATCAAAATAATGGCCGCAAAACCCAGAGTTAATATTTGCGGAGGGGCCAGCCGGAACCACTTCCATTTACCAATCAATACATTCACCTCTTTAAAAAAGTCAAAAGAAAAAAAGCATCGGAAATCCAATGCCTTTCGGTTTGGCTCCTGCATGCACGACGCCTACGAGGTTAGCTGACGGATTCGGGCATGCACAGGTTGCCCTATTCGCGGACGACAAAACCGCCCAACGAAATTCACCCCAAAAAAATGGTTCCCCCGTTTTCAATGAGAAATTCGGCGTTCTTATTCATTTGCATCAAAATTATAATCTTTATTGTGGGACATCACAAAGGCCTTTTTCTGATGAATTGGTTGGAAAACAGCCTGATTCGCAATGCAAGTGGACACGGCCTGCGGTTATCTTCTCTTTTCGATGGCTTTCCTTGATTTTCATCGTTTTTTCACCACTATTTTCAGGGTATACTGGTTTTGGGCGAATCTTCTATGTTATGTTTACCGTACTGTATTGGGGGGAATGGTATCTTTATCACATTCAAGGGGGGATTTCATGGACCGGTTAAACCAGCCGCTGGAAATCAGGGCCAATTATAAATGGCTGGGCATTTTGGGAGTCATCGGCCTTATTTTATTCTTTTTCGTACAAGTGTTTCCGCAGACGAGCTCGGAGACGCTGGAGGGGCAAACGACCAAGGTCATCAGCAAATCGGAGGCGGAAGCAGCCGCCAAAGCGTTTGCCTCGGACCGGTTGAATATTCAAACAGGCATTGCAGATAAGCCGCTTGTCACGTACCAGTCGGAATCGGACCTTTATGGTTATTTATCCAGAGAGAAGCTTCTTACCGAATATAACAAGAAATACGAACCGAAGTATCCTTATGACGTGTTCCGGGTCCGGCTGCCCGAGTCGAGCGATCAGGGATATGTCAATGTAGACGTACATATGAACACGGGCAAGGTCGTCGGGTTCTCCATCACGCCTCCGTATTCCAAGTATGCGGCCGCGATGGCCGAAACGAACGAAACGATGCGCAAGCAGAAACTGAGAATTGTCGAAGGAAACATGACGCTGGAGGATAAAGAGGAAATCGCCTCGTCCTGGCTGCAGAAGCTGGGCTACAACACAAGCTCCTTGAAAGTATCGAGCGGCAAGGATGAGCCCGGATTGATCTATACCGACTCCTCCTCGCAAATTGGAGAATCGCAGCTGGAATTCAAGTTTGCTTTTGAGGATGGGGAGCTTCACTCCTTTCTCCCTGGATTTTCGGTCCCATCCGCTCATACGGCTTATGTAGAGAAGCAGACCAATAGCGCCACAATGCTGACCATGCTGGGATATGGACTGTTTACGATCGTGCTCGGCATTCTCGCCATCATTTACAGTGCGCTGACGCGGCGGTACACATCCTTTGCCCGCGGGCTGTTTTTATCCTTGTTTTATTTTGTTGTCTCATTGCTGACGACTTATAACATGCTGCCGGTGCTGGAAGCGGAAGGCTTCTCCCAGTTCGGGCTGATCGTGGCCATGGTCGTTCAGGTGATCCTGAGCATAGCGATGACGGTGCTCCTGTATTTCTCCCTGGTCGGCGGGGACGGACTATGGCGCAAAGCCGGTTACAACGCCTGGGCCCGCGCCAAAGAGCCAGGATACGGGCGTTACGTGCTCCACAGCATGTTCACCGGGTATTTGTGGGCATTTATCCTAATGGGGGCGCAGTCGGTGATCTATCTCGTCCTGGACCGGACGATCCACAGCTGGTCCACGACGGACGCCTCGCAGTCCCCGTATAACATGCTGTACCCGTGGATGCTGCCGATCATGGCCTGGATGGCCGGCATCTCCGAAGAGGCCGTGTACCGCCTGTTCGGCATTCCGATGCTGAAGAAAATCGTAAGGAACACATTTGTCGCCTGCGTCATTCCGACGCTGATTTGGGCCTTCGGCCATACGCTGTACCCGATCTACCCGATATACACCCGGCCGATCGAGCTCCTGTTCATCGGTCTCCTGTTCTGCTTGATCTTCCTGCGTCACGGCTACATCGCGGTCATGTTCGCCCACGTCGTGTTCGACAGCATCCTGATGAGCTTCAGCTTGTTCAGCATGGGGGATCTGACGAACATTTTGGCGGGCGTGGTCACCTGCGTCATGCCGTTTATCGTCGCCTGGGTCATTTACCTGTTTTACGGCAAAAAGAAGGAGAAGCCGTATGCTACGACTCCTCCTCCTGAAGGGCTGCTATAATTTGTCCGGCGAGCTTATCGCCGATCGAGAGAGGCCGGAAGTCTTCAATCCGGGCCTCTTTTATTTTTTTGAGCGAGCCAAAATGCTTCAGCAGCAGCTTGCGCCGCTTCTCGCCGATGCCTGGGATGGCGTCGAGCTTGGATGCCACCATCGACTTGCCGCGCTGCTCGCGGTGGAAGGTGATGGCGAACCGGTGCACCTCATCCTGGATGCGCTGGAGCAGGTAGAACTCCTGGCTGTCGCGCGGCAGCGAAATCGGCTCGGGCGGATCGCCCACCATCAGCTGCGCGGTCCGGTGCTTGACGTCCTTGACCAGACCGCATACCGGGATGAACAGGCCCAGCTCGTTCTGCAGCACGTCGATTGCGGCGGAAATTTGGCCTTTGCCGCCGTCCACGACAATCAGGTCAGGCAGCTCCAAATTTTCCTTGAGCACGCGCTCGTAGCGTCTGCGGACGACCTCCCGCATCGTATCGTAATCGTCCGGTCCCTGAACCGAACGGATTTTGTACTTCCGGTATTCCTTTTTGTCGGGCTTACCGTCGATAAACACGACCATCGCCGATACCGGATTCGTTCCCTGGATGTTGGAGTTGTCAAACGCCTCGATCCGGTGCAGCGACTCAATGCCAATATACTGGCCGAGGTTCGCGGCAGCCTTAGACGTCCGCTCCTCATCCCGTTCAATCAGGCGGAACTTCTCGTCCAGTGAGACCTTGGCATTCTCTTCCGCCATGGCCACGAGCTGGCGCTTCGTTCCCCGCTGGGGCACCAGCACCTTGATGCCGAGCCATTCCTGCAGGGATGCAGCGCCGCCGCCGGCATCGATCGATTCCCCGGCATCCTCTGGCCGGCTGCTGTCTTCCGCCTCTTCCCCTTTTGGCATGTCAGGCAGCAAAATTTCTTTCGGCAGCGCCGGATTGTCGCTGTAATACTGCGTCACGAAGGACATAAAATCGCTGTACGCCTCGCCATAGAACGGAAAAACAGACGCATGGCGCTGAATCATTTTCCCTTGGCGCATATACAGAATCTGCACGCACATCCAGCCTTTATCCACGGCAAAGCCCAATACGTCGCGGTCTTTCGTGTCCGTCGTCGTAATCTTCTGCTTCTCCATGATCGCTTCAATATTGAGGATCTGGTCGCGCAGCTCCTTCGCCCGTTCAAAATACAGCTCCTCCGCCGCCTCCTGCATCTTGCGCTGGAGCTCCTTCTTAATCTCTTCGTGTCCGCCGCTCAGAAAAGAATTAATTTCCTGGGTAATACGGTCATACTCCTCCTGAGGGACTTCCTTCTCGCAAGGTGCCAGGCATTGGCCCATATGGTAGTACAGGCATACCTCCTTCGGCATGACTCCGCATTTGCGCAGCGGGTACATCCGGTCCAGCAGTTTTTTCGTCTGCTGCGCGGCGTAAGCATTCGGATAAGGGCCGAAATACTTGGCTTTGTCCTTGAGCACGCGGCGGGTCACCTCAAGACGGGGATGCGGCTCATTGGTAATTTTAATATAAGGAAACGTCTTATCGTCCTTCAGCAGGACGTTATATCGCGGCTGATGCGTTTTGATCAGATTACATTCAAGAATGAGTGCTTCAATGTTGCTTCCGGTCACGATATATTCAAAATCCCGGATATCCGCCACCAGGCGCTGCGTCTTGCCGTCATGGCTGCCGGTAAAATAGGAGCGGACCCGGTTCTTCAGCACCTTGGCTTTACCTACATAAATAATCTTGCCATCGGCATTCTTCATTAAATAACAACCGGGCAGATCGGGCAGCAAAGCCAGCTTGTTGCGGATCTTCTCCAGTGCTTTTTCCTGTTCCTGTAATTGCTTTGCAAAATCGTCCATGCCGTATCGGCTCACCTCCCGGTACTTATATTATAGGAGAAAACGGCTGAATACAGCAATATGACCCGGCAAAAGTCGGGGTTTCGTCAAGATAGCCTATTCGGTTACCTTCGGGGCAACCCGCCACTGTGATCCTGTTTTTAATAGTCCCCGCGGGGGAAATTCCCGCCCCGATCACGAAATAAAGCGCCCCCGGAATCATCCGGAGGCGCCTGTCATCGGCCATGCACCAATTATTGGTGTTTAGCGATGATGTTTTTCAGGTTTTCTTTGGAGTTCAGGCCGACCACTTTATCAACCGGTTGACCGTCCTTGAAGAAAATCAAAGTCGGGATGCTCATCACGCCGAAACGGGACGCCGTTTCCGGATTGTCATCCACGTTCAGTTTGGCAATTTTCACGGAGTCTCCGAGCTCGTTAGCCAGGTCTTCCAGAATCGGAGCGATCATTTTGCAAGGACCGCACCACGGTGCCCAAAAATCTACCAGAACCGTACCTTGACCTTCGATTTCAGCGTTAAAGGATTGGTCGGATACATTCACAATTGCCATAATAGGTTTCCTCCTTATAAGAAAAAAATTCGGTGTATTCTGCTTCACAGAAGACAGACCATGTTTAGCGGCTGTACGCAGGGGACGAAAAAACGGCCATGCCGCTTGGTATCCCCCGTAATCGCAAGAGCGCAAATGGACGTCTAAACTGATATGTCTTTGTGGACAGTTTAAGTATAACACATTCCGTCAAGAAATGTGAAACCCTTAATTACAGATTAAACGAAATTCGGGCCCCTTAACCGTTCAGCCACCCTTCCCTGCCCCTATAAGTATTCACCATATATTCTTTACAAATTCTTTGAAGTTTGGGTATACTAATGTTAACTCGGGTTTCTCTGTTCATGAGAAGGCTCATTGACATCAGGCTGAAACCATGATGAGGAGGCATTTGTTCAAATGGATGCAAACGTGCACGCTAACGATCCGCGGAAACACGTGAACGAAGAGCCGCGCAATGATTTAATGGATCTGATGAATGGCTTTGGCGGAATGGCGCTGTTTATGACCGTTCTGTTTGCAGTCATGGTGATCATTAAATTTGTTATTTCCGGCTAATTAGCCCCATAGGGCTTACAAGAAAACCTGGCTTTACCTGTCTTTTGGACAGGTTGGCCAGGTTTTTTTGGCTTATAAACAGTGAGTTTGGTAATGATGCAAAGTGCCGCTTGGCCCGGGTCCTGTTGAAACGGCCCATTATCACTGTCTGCGGCGCTGATTCTCCCCGTGCAAATGCACGACATCGACGAACGGCGCGATACGGTCCATCAGCCGCTGCCCCTTATGCCCTTCTTCGCCGTCTTTGTTCGTGAAGCTCAGATGCCTTTCCAGGCCGTCCAGAGCATAATTTGACGTATAGAAGGTCGGCTTGCGGTTCATCCGGTAATTCAGGATGGAGCCCAGCACGTGGTCGCGTACCCAGGGACTCAAATTTTCGGCGCCGATATCGTCAAAAATGAGCAGATCGCACGCCTTCATCAACTCCACGGTCTCCTTCAGTTTCACGTTATCGCTAAGCATCCCCTTCAGATCCTCCACAAAATCAGGCATGTACACGATAACCCCGGTATGACCGGTAATCGCCAGCTCATGGAGGAGATAGCTCATCAGGAACGTTTTGCCGGTCCCGAACGATCCGTACAGATACAGTCCCTTGTTCGGCAGACCGTTCTCGCGTACGTCCCGGATATACCGGAATACCTGGTTCACCGCCGGAGCCCGGTTCCGGTCCTTGCCCATAATCTCGACCTCGTTATATCCTTCGCTCAATGCACGCTCGTCCACGTAAAAGCTGCGGATCCGCTTCTTGATCTGGTCCTCTTGCTGCTTGGCCGTCTGCAGGGTGCAGGGAACCTTGCGTTCCACCAGCTCCGTAATCCCGTTGACGACCTCCACCTCCAGCTTGCTGTAATGACCCTGAAAATCGTTCGGGCACCGCTCGAGCCCCGGGCAGCGGTCACAGTGCCGCCGGTCGGTTGCAAACTGGTACAGCCGGGTCACGTTCATCCGCAGCAGCGATTCTTCCAGCTCCGGATGCTCCTGCCGCAGCTCCTGTACCGCCGGATCCCTTAGCAGTTCGTCCGCGATCTCCTGCGACCGCTGTATAAAAGATGGCCCTCTCATCTGCTTCAGCAGCTGCCCCAAAGAATCCATGCCGGTTGTCCTCCCCTCTCTTCAGGCGGTTCTATATGCCGCCCTTTTTCTTGCTTGCCTGCATTTCAGCTGCCATACGCAGCATTTCCTCAAACTCTTCCTCGCTGACATCGCCGCCCTGCCCGTCTTCCTGGGCCAGCGGGATATCCGGCTTCATCTTCACCGTTTTGCCGCCGTATGTACGGGTTCTTGCACCGCCGGCTGCTGCGGCCTGCTTTCCCTTGACCTTGGACTGGTCGCGGATGTACTCCACGGCTTTCTCATAGGAGTTGACCTGCTTCAGCAGCATGTTGGAGGCGATGGCCTCGACAAAATTGCGGTTGATCCGCTGGTCGTTCCCGCCTTCGGTCAACAGGGACATCAAGTAGTGGATCAGCACATTGATGACTTCACCCGGCAGCTTGTAGCTGAGGTCGATCTTCTCGAATATATCGATAAAATTGTCCGGCACCGAGCCCGGAAAATAAGTTCTGAGCAGCTTCGTATACGGCTCATTCCGAAGCATCATATTATACTGGTGAATGTCGCATTTGGATTGGAACTGAACCGGAACGTCGACGTAATATTCCATCTGCACGGCATGCTCCAGCGGAGCCTGCTCTTCTTCCGTTTCCGCCTGCCGGAAGGAAATGACCTTCCCCGCGTACACGTCCCGCTGTTCCTGGCGCCGCTTGTCCTGACGGAACTGCAGGCTGGCCTTATGCTGGAACTCGTCGAGCAGAATGTCGCCGTCGGGCCCAAAGATGCCGTCCTCATCGAGCAGGCGGCAAATGTCCTGGACGCTGAGATCGTATTTGCGTCCGACAAAATTGATGACGCCCATCTGCTCATGGTTGAAGCGCAGCCCCTCCACATGCCGGCGGTTGGCGGAATCCCGCGGGAAGCGCAGGATGATATCGGAATAATTCAGCGCCCCTTCCTCATCGAGAACCCGAAGTCCAGGCTGTCTTGACGTGGATACCTCAGACAGCGCCTGTTCCAGCTCGTAATCGATCACATGGGTGTTCAGTTCAAAAATATCGTAAAAGGCCAATGAAATATTTTCTTTATGGACGGACGATGATCCGGCATACTCTTCCGGTTCCTTCGACCACAGCTCCTCGCGCAGCGACAGGACGGCAAATTTGCCGATCTTATCGCGCAGCAGCAGCGTCAAATGCTGTGTATTAAAGAACTCCGACGGCGAGAGTGGTGCCTGGAGCTCGTATTCGTACATGTAATCTTCCTGCTCGGGCACGTAAATCCGGCAGGATTGCAGCAGCCCCACCGCTTCCAGACGGGAAGCCTGCTCAATCAGATATTTGCGTCCCTTCTCGCTCGGCTCAAGCCCAAGCGACAGGAAAATGCGCCGCTGCTGTTCAACCCGGGAGTAGCCCAGCTTCTCTGCCGGGATATGCTGAAACAGCAGGTGGTATAAGCTGATGGCAAATGCCCCGACCATGGGCTGGTATACGGAGCTGAGCATTCGGTTGTCGAGGCTGCTTAAACCAAAATCACGGAACACGCAGTACCGGTGGTTTTCGGTAAAATGCAGCAGGCTCTTCATATGCATAATCTATGCTCCCTCCCATCGATTCGTAGACTTTCTCTATTCTATCACAAAAGGGTCCGCTTCTTCTCCGTTTTTCGACAAGTCTTTCATCCCCAAATGAATCCAGTTTGCGACATCGGTGATGACCTCCTCAGGCACATTGCCGGGCAGCTTGTACTCCTCACCGGTCGAGTTCTTACTATAATATATATACATATGATTAAGTCCCGGATATGACTTAAAGGCTACGTCTTTTCGTTGGCTCAGCGCACTTCTCCACACCTTGAGGCTCGGCGGAGGGACCTGCACGTCATTCTCCCCCTGGAGGATGTACATCGGGACGTTCTGATTTCTGGCGAGCAGCGGCCCGCTGTAGTTTCTGAAATCGAACCACCAATACGCGTTCGGCAGCGGAAAATGTTCCGGCAGATGCTCCTTCGAATAACCGGGGTCCTTCAGCAGCGCGACGGCTTTTTCCCATGTATCCACCTGCTTTTGCAGACGGGCCAGCTTCTCATCCGAAGCTCCCTCTTCTTCCGCCCGCTCCAATATTCCCCGGTACTGCATCAGCATCAGGTCCTCCAGCGGTCCGGATGGGGCGGACATCACGACCGCGCCGGCGATATGCTTGCCCGCATCCGAAGCGATGATGCGCGGGACAAGCATCCCGCCTTGGCTGTGGCCGAGCACATAAATCTGCCGCGGATCGATCCTTGGATCGGCGGCCAGCAGGGCAGCGGCGCTGACGGCATCGTCAACCGTCTCCTCCTGAACGGTAAAGGACGGGGTGGCGGAACGAAGCGGGTATTCCCGCGTCCGCTTTTCGTAGCGGAGCACCGCAATCCCTTCGCCGGCCAACCCCACCGCCAGGTCCCTGAACAGCTTGCCTCCCCCGGAAGACTCGTCCCGGTCATTGGGTCCGGAGCCGTGAACGAGCACAAGCGCGGGAACCTTCTCCTGAACGTTCCGGGGGAGCGTCAGCGTGCCTGGAAGGAGCAGAGGGCTCTGGCCGACCTGCACTTCTTCCTCCGTGTACTTTTCCGGGTAGTCATAGGCGGGTGCCCGATAGCTGCTGGTCACATTTTCGATCCAGGCGATATCGTCCAGCAACCCCTCCGGGCTGAACCGGAGCTCCATGCCGAACGTCTCTCCTTTTGGCGTCTGGTAGACCAGGCGGGCGTTGCTGCGTACGGAATCCGTATAGGCTTCGGCATGCAGCAGGCTCCAGTCGAGGCCGTACAGCTTTTCCAGCCGTTCTTCGTACTTTGGAAGCGACGAAGGCGGATAAGCATCCGATAAGGATGCATCCATCATCCGTCCCGCCTCTTCCCATTTCCCATGGCGCAGCAGGGTCATCCAGTAGATCGCTCGCCCCTTCCAGTCATCCGGATCGAGGGACCAGCGATGGTCCGCCCAAGTTCCCCGGATGCCCAAAGCCCCGGTAAACGATTGGAGCGGCACGAGCAGCGCTCCTCCGCCGTCCGTCACCGCGGTACGCGCAAGTTCATACGGCGCTTGGTCCAACAAGGACTGCTTGCTGCCGGGCGTGATTTTCCAGCGGGTTTTGCCGAGCGAGACCTGAACCCGCTTGTCCGTCCCGTCCCACAGCACCTTGGCGCCCAGCGCCTCAGCCGCTGTCCGGAGCGGAATCATCATCTGCTCTCCCGCGGACGCCGCCATCGCGTTTGGTAACGAAGCTCCCCCCATCAGCCCGGCGGCAAGCACCAGACCCAATGCTTTTCTCCACATCCATCCGTCCCCCCATCATTCAACCCTTCAGCGCCGGGATAGCGCAAAACAGCCCCCCGGGTGGAGAGCTGTTTCGAAATCGGCCGGTTGCCGGCCTAGAACATTTTAAATCCGCTTCTGCGAAGCTTCTGGATGGACCAGCCGCTGATGACCGCACCTGCCAGTCCGGCTACCCCCGTTAAATAGTCGACTACGCGAAAAGACTCCAAGTGACTGAGCAGCGACATTTGGCTGCGGTCCCATAAAGAGTATACGACCACCGGTAAAATAACGATGACAAACAAATAGCAAGGGAACCAGGTCGTTTTCATTAACATATTCAAAATAAAGCCGATGCCGAACATCATGACAAAAAATAACACCATCAGCACGAGAACGGGTATAAATTGCATCTCAGCCAAGTCACCTCTTCTTTTGTTTCGCCCCGCTAAAACGGATACAAACAGGCCGTTCACAGTCTTGCCACGTTTTGTGGACTAGTAGTTAGTTTACTAAAAAAACGGTCACGAATCAACGAACAATCGGTGAATAGATTGTGACTTCATTTGCTCTTGCGCTTGCGGTTGAGCTACAATGAAGAAAAATGTCAACGACCCTGATACTCGGGTCCAGCAAGTAGCCTTGGGATCCGCTTACAGGCAACTATTTATAGGAGTGATTCATAGATGAATGAAGCAGCATCAACTCTGGAGGGCTGGTACGCTCTCCACGATTTCCGTTCCATGAACTGGGCGGCATGGAAGGCCGCCGACGACGAAGACCGCGCCATGGCGCTGGACGAGCTCCAGGCGTTCCTGAACGAATGGTCCGAGGTGGAGTCCAGCAAGCAGGGCAGCACAGCGGTGTACAGCATCATCGGGCAGAAGGCTGATTTTGTGTTCATGCACCTGCGCGAAACGCTTGAAGACCTGAACGCTATCGAGACTGCGTTTAACAAAACGCTGTTTGCGCAATATACGACGAAGTCCTATTCCTACGTCAGCGTCGTCGAGCTCAGCAACTATCTCGCCGGTTCCGGCGAAGGCGACCCGATGGAAAATCCGCATGTCGTTGCCCGTCTGAAGCCGATTCTGCCGAAGACGAAGTACATCTGCTTCTATCCGATGAACAAAAAGCGCGATCAGGCCGACAACTGGTACATGCTTGACATGGACGATCGCCGCAACATGATGCGCAGCCACGGGCTGATCGGCCGCAGCTATGCAGGCAAAGTGAAGCAGATCATTACCGGCTCCATCGGATTCGACGATTGGGAATGGGGAGTTACCCTGTTCGCCGAGGACGCGCTTCAATTCAAGAAGCTGGTCTATGAAATGCGCTTTGATGAAGTCAGCGCCCGCTATGCCGAATTCGGCGGCTTCTTCGTAGGAGCGATTCTGACGCCGGAATCTTTTGAAGACATGCTGAAAATTTAGAATACTTACTTTCATATATTAAGAACGTCTATCGACGTACCTTCAAAGAAGACAGACCGCGTCTAAAGGAAGTTTTAAAAAAGGTTTGCCCCGAGTAAATTCAGGGCAAACCTTTTTGCTGTTTCCTTAGTCCTCTTCCTGTTGTTCATCCTGCTGCGATTTCATCGACTCCAAAAATTCGGCGGTCGCCCGGTCGCGGTCCCTTCCCTTTTCCTTCAGCCTTTCAATGGCCGGCAGGATGAGGATGTCCACTTCCTTTTGGACCGTGTACGACAGATCGTACCGGTTCTGATCCTCGAGGAACGATCCCACTTCCATCAAGGCGTTATAACGGTCCAGTTCGTCCCGGGTCAACAACGCGCGGACTTGAACACTGCAGTGCCTCATTACAGGAATTTTCCTTTCTTCAATACCAGCGGAATGCCGCCGATAATAAATAGGTAGCGCATATCCACGATCTTCTTCAATTGAGCTGCCCGCCAGCCCTTGATATGCTTGTCGCCTACTACTGCGATACCTTCACCTTTACCCAGGGAAGCGACGGTGCCCTTGTTGCTGTATTCGAACTTTTTCGGCTGCTGGCCGCGGATTGCCGTGACGATGTTATGAGCGCAGCACACGCCCTGCTGCATCGCGATCTGCGCCGTCGGCGGATATGGACGCCCTTCCGGATTCATAATCAGGGCGTTGTCCCCGATGACATAGATGTGGTCGCTGCCAGGCGCCCGCAAGTACTCGTCAACCTTCACCCGGCCTCTTGCCGTCTCAAAGCCGGCCGCTTCAATCATATGGTTGCCGCGGATTCCTCCGGTCCACACCACCGTAGCCGCCTTGATCTCTTCACCGGTCGCAAGCACTACGCCGTCCGGCTTGCATTCTTTGATGGCCACGCCGATTTTGAAGGTTACGCCTTTCTTGCGGAGCACCTCCATGGCATATTCCACGAGCTCCGGAGCAAAACCCGGCAGCGCCGTCGGCGCCGCTTCCACATTGTAGACATTCACAAGATTCGGATCGACATCATATTCCTTGCACAGTGCCGGAATGCGGTCGGCCAGCTCGGCAACAAACTCAATGCCGCTGAAGCCCGCTCCCCCGACGACAAAATTGATTCTTTCCTGCGGACTGCGTTCATTTTTATACAGCGCGAACTGGTACTCGATATGCTTGCGGATCAGCCGCACCGAGTTGATGCTGCGGATCGTCATCGCATATTCAGCCATCCCCGGAATGCCGAAGGTTTCGGATTCCCCGCCGAGGGCAATAACCAGGAAATCATAGGAGAGCGTCCCGTCCTCCAGGATGACCTTCTTCTCATGCGGACGGATTTCCTGAACGGAGGATTTGACCAGATCGATCTTGAATTCGTCAATCAGCTTCGAAATCGGTACCCGTGTATTCTCGACGCTGTCCGTACCGGCAGCGGGCATATGCAAATGGGTCGTAATATAGTGGTAATCGTGACGGTTAACAAGCGTTACGTCCGCTTCATTATAATTCAATTCCTTTTGAAGGCGCTGTGCTGTCAGGATGCCGCCGTAACCCGCACCAAGGATTACTATCTTGGGAATGTTGCTCATCATCTTGCTCCTTCCAAAATGTCGGTCTCTATATATATTTGTGAACCATTACAAATGTTATTGTGAAATATTACACATTAGTTTGAACTTCAATGAATCTTTTTATCACAGGCAGCCTGTGTGAGAAAAAAAACAGCGGGAATACTACCAAAACCTGCCCGCACATAACTAAAATGATAGCCACTTTCCCATAAAAGATCAAGTATTATTTGGCCTTCCAAGTGAGCAGCCATGCTGCTTTCATTTTCCTTTTCATTCCAGTTTTCAGGCAAGTTTATTCTCTGATCCAAACGGAAAATTTGCAAAATAGGATGTAAACTTTTCAGCCGAAGCCCGGATGTATTATAATGAGATGGAATTTGAAGAATATACAGCGTGCTTAATTTCGCTAGCGTTCTTATTTATATTTGTTGGAGGTGCTTACACTAATGACATCGCAGCCGGCTGACATAACCGACCTGCTCATTATCGGAGGAGGTCCTGCAGGCATGTTCGCTTCTTTCTATTGCGGGATGCGTCAGGCATCAGTCACACTCATTGAAAGTATGCCCCAGCTTGGCGGGCAGCTTGCAGCCTTATATCCCGAGAAATACATTTATGACGTGGCCGGATTCCCTAAAGTAACGGCACAGGAGCTGGTCGACAATCTGCAAAAGCAGATGGACCTGTTCCAGCCGAACGTACGACTGGAGGAAAAGGTTACTTCCCTCGTTAAGCAGGACGAGCGCCATTTTGTGGTGACGACCGATAAAGGCGAATACCACTCCAAAGCCGTCATTATTACGGCTGGGGTCGGAGCCTTTGAACCCCGCAGACTGGAGCTTGAAGACGCTAGGAAATTTGAGAAAACGAATCTGCACTACTTTGTGAATGACTTAAACCGCTTCAAGGGGAAAAAGGTGCTGATCAGCGGCGGCGGAGACTCCGCGGTAGACTGGGCGCTCATGCTGGAGCCGATCGCCGAGCAGGTCACGCTGATCCACCGCCGCGACAAATTCCGTGCGCATGAGCACAGCGTCGAAAATTTGATGGCGTCCAAGGTTCAGGTCGTGACGCCGACGGAAATCACCGCTCTGCACGGGGAAGACACGATTACCAAGGTGACTTTGTCCCATGTGAAGACCAAAGAAACGCAGGAGATCGAAGTCGACGACGTCATCGTGAACTTTGGCTTCGTATCCTCCCTTGGCCCGATCTCCGATTGGGGCATTCAGATCGAGAGCAACTCCATCGTGGTGGATTCCCGCATGGAAACGAACATTCCCGGCGTATTCGCCGCCGGAGACATCACCACGTATCCGGGCAAGCTGAAGCTTATCGCCGTAGGATTCGGCGAGGCGCCGACTGCGGTCAACAACGCGAAGGTATACATTGATCCGGAAGCTAAGCTGTCTCCCGGCCACAGCAGCAATATGAAACTCTAGCCCGAAGTAACGCGCAAATTGGGCCACAAAAAAAGAGGGTATCCTGATCTGATCGTCATGAAATCATGATTCAGATAGGATACCCTCATTTTGATGCGATGCTGCCAATCTGGAAAATAGATGTTACACCTCCACACCTTCCATAACTTCCACGTCATATGCGGCTTATAGTACAACAGCATTTGTGGATGTGTACCGGGATGTGTCCTAATGAACTAAACTCTCTGATGAAGTCTCTAGATTCCTCTTGTGGATTTCGGCCAGGAGTAAAGCGATGAAATCATGATCCAGCATGAGTTCCACGGCCATATGATAAGAATCGAGCAGCAATTCATCCGACAACATAGCCATTATCTTCACATCCTTTCCTTAATTTTCCTCAAAACTATCATATCAAACATCGCATAAGAGAACAAGCGTTCGCTTTATCCACAACCTGTTGTGGAAATCCTGTGTATAATTTGTTAGCAAGTGTCGGAATACCAACAAAATTGCAGTGGATTTTGGGGATAAATGTTATACACAGGTGCTGTGCATACCACCCGGCTTCAAAAATTTTTTTCCATTTTCATAGTCTTATATAAATGATATTACCCCGCCTATAATCTCCTAAACATTGCCAGTTTGATTTATTGAGGGCGCGTATTTACTTCAAAAATCCAAATTCTCCCGCTGTTGTCCAGGCCGTAGTCAAAGCCGAGCTCGCCGATGCCGGGAAAACGCCGCTCCAGAATTGCTGTACAGCGCCGAGTAAGGGAACGCATCTCTTTAAGCTTTGCTTTGGAAGAAATCTGCGGCAGGGAACGGCTCAGGCCAACGCGGCCTTTCAGCAAAAAACCGCCCTTGCACAGATTGGTTACGAATAGTCCGCTGCGCGCGACTCGTCCCACCATTGCGGTAATGACCCAACGATCGTCCACTTTGACGTATTTGACACGGTAATCGATCGGACGCCCATCGACCTGGGCCAATTTAATTCCCTGCTGAATTAAATAGGTCCTTCTCACCTTCAGCTTCCGAAAACCGCTGTACATGCCGGAGAAGCTGTCAAAATAATAGGTTTGAGAGAATCTGGTTATACTATAACCGCTGCCGGTACGGGATATTTTCATGACACCGTAACCGCCTCCGCCGACGACCGGTTTTACGACGACAAAGTCATACATCCCCAGCATTTGCTGGAGGTTCTCCCGGCTCATAGACCGGGTCTGCGGAATATATGGGGCAACATCCGGATCCGTCAGCAGCGCTTCGGTCTTCAGCCATTTGCTTGCCAGCTGTCTTCCCCCCATGTTGTCGCCTCCTTTCTATGCTCCTATGTTATTAACATACTCGTATCTACGGGTTCCCTCCTGTATGTTTGTGCATAGAAAAGGATAAACGCATAAAAACGGGGGATAGCGGAGCCTTGGCGTGCCTGTCTAAATCGGATATAATGAAATGAAGTGTGTAAAATTGGAATATCCTGCGAAGGAGGATAACAGCTGTGGCTCAATTTTTCGGGGTATTATACTGGGTCGGCATGATCGGCATGTCCCTTGCTCTGGTCGTGACAACCGTTTTGATCTTTGCTTTGGGCTTTAAATTTCTGAAAGACAGACGCAAAGGGCTCGGCACCTGCTGCATCGCCTTTTCAATCGTGGCAGCGGCCATGCTCGTCATGATGGTGAACAAAACGTTTATCGTTCCCGGGCTCTCCTAACGAACAAAAAAGGCTCACAACCTGCTTCTGGACGAAGAAGGTGTGAGCCTTTTGTCTTATTCATCCGCAGTGCGTGCCCGTTAGCACTCCTCCGGAGCCGGTTTGCCTGCATCGAGCGCTGTACGGAACGAAGCACCGCATCCGCAGGTCGCCGTAGCGTTCGGATTGTTCATGGTGAATCCGCCGCTCATGCCGGACTCCTCAAAGTCGATTTCCAGCCCGTCAATCAGGCGGAGGCTTTCTTTATCCACGACCACCTTCAGGTCGTTAACGTCCATGTATACATCATCTTCGGTTTCGGCATCGTCGAAGCCCATAGCGTAAGAAAATCCGCTGCATCCGCCGGCCTGTACCCCAAGACGGAGGAACATCCCTGGAATTTCCTGTTCGGCGAGCATTTCTTTCAGCTTATCGGAAGCGGAATCGCTAATGTTGATCATAGGTAACCCTCCTTGGTTAACTGATGTGAATTTATTCATTGCAGGGCTTCAGCAGCGCACCTGAAAGGCGGCCGAGCAAAAGTCCCGCTCTGTGAGTACATTGCACTTACCTTTAGTATACTCCACAACGTTGTTCGCCTCAAGAGAGGTTCCGCCCGGCAGCAGCCACTCCGTTCCCATGATGTACCAGAAAGGCCTTCGGAAGGCCGTATTCGCACCTCCAAAAGCTATAATCAGGCTTAATCCGGAGGATTTATACGACATTTGCCCCCTTCGCAGGATCCTTAAAGATGGTATGATTTCCGGATCTCCGCATGCCGATTCTTTATAACTGTATTGCGGACCCCGGATAGGCGGTTTATAATAGGTGGGTAATGAGGGAGCAAGTGTCGGTAATTTGTCATGGAAAAGACAACGGTCTGTCACTCTGGGTTGTAACTTTTTTCACATAAAAAAGTCTATCGATTCATTCACAGAAGACAGGCCGCGCTTGGCGGATGTTTGTCTTGGGATTATAGAATTCTTCGGCTTCGTTGAAAAATGTATACATCCTATAATCTAAAAAGGCGGGCCCCTACTTTTTCTTTACCGGCCAAAAGCCTCTCCGGAGTGCTTACCAAAGCGTCTGGCCTTACGGCTTGGATGATCCGCTGAATACATATCCTCTGCGGTACATGGAAGACGCTGACCGATAAAATTGGCAAATCGACTGGACGGGTTGAACGCCGGACTCCTTCCAGGCGCTGCGGGTTGACTCTTGCGTCCTGCAAAGGGCGTGTCTTCCGCACGACCAAAATGCGAACAGGAGGAATGGAAATGTCCACTATTGTAACATCGAACACCGAAAGACGCATGCAGGAAATCATCGAGAAGGTCCGCCAGGGTGAGCGGCTGAACCTCGAGGATGGAGTATTTCTGTATGAAACCGATGATCTGCTGACGCTGGGGCAGCTGGCGAACGAAGCCAACCTGCGCAAGAACGGTAAAAAAGTATATTTCATCGAAAACATGAGCCTGTACTTTACCAATGTCTGCGAGGCGCACTGCGCGTTCTGCAACTTCCGCAAAGACCTTGGTGATGAAGGCTCCTATACGTATTCCGGTCCTGAAATGGTTGAATACATTGAGCAGCACATTCATCCGGGCGTCCGGGAATTCCATATCGTTGGCGGACATAACCCGCACGTGCCTTTCCAATACTATGTGGATTCCCTGCAGGCGCTGACCGACCGCTTCCCGGACGTAACGCTTAAAGCCTATACAGCGGCCGAAATCGACTTTTTCACCCGCATCAGCGGCCTCAGCATCAAGGAAGTGCTGCAGGAGCTGCAAAAAGCGGGACTGAAATCGCTGACCGGCGGCGGTGCGGAAATTTTGTCCGACCAATACCGCAAAAAAATGCGGGTGGAAAAGGCTAACGTCGAGCAATACCTCGAGGTGCACCGGACGGCGCATAACCTGGGCATGAAGACGCATACTACCATGCTGTACGGATCGATTGAGTCCCATGAAGACCGGATCCGCCACATGATGCAGATTCGCGACCTTCAGGACGAAACGAACGGATTTATGGTATTTATTCCTCTTTCCATGCAGCCAAGAAATAAAAATGCCGGCATCATGCGCCGTAACTCCGCCTACGAGGATCTGAAGACCATTGCCATCAGCCGTCTGATGCTGGACAACATCGACCACGTGAAGGCTTACTTCATTAATATCGGGCCGCAGCTGACCCAGGTTGCGCTGAGCTTCGGGGCATCCGACGTCCATGGCACCATCCTTAAGGAACGCATCAGCCACGCCGCAGGCGCGCTCACTCCGGAAGGCCTCACCCGCGATGAGCTGATCTGGCTAGTCAAAGGCGCCGGACGCATTCCAGTGGAACGCGACACGTTTTATAATGAAATAAAAGTTTATGAATAAGTAAGAGGAATTTTATACCTTTCCTCAAAGCCGACGTATGAGAAAGGAAAGACGGACATATGAGAAAATTCGTCATCCTGGGTGGAGGTTACGGAGGCCTTGCATTGATTCAAGGTCTCCTGAACAACCACTTCCCCCAAGATATGGAGCTGATTTTGATTGACCGCATGCCTTTCCAAGGCATTAAAACCGAGTATTACGCGCTTGCGGCAGGGACGGCAAGCGACTATGATCTGCGCATCCAGTTTCCGAACCATCCCCAGCTCACGAAAAAATACGGCGAAGTCACATCCATCGATCTGGAAGGCAAGCGGGTACACCTCGAAGGCGACGACCCGATCGAATACGACTACCTGACGATCGCCTTGGGCTGTACCGACCGTTATCACGGCATACCTGGCGCGGATCAATTCACGAACAGCATCCAGACGTTCTCAAGCACTCGCCAAACCTATCAGCGCTTGAATGATGTCAAGCCGTACGGAAACGTACATATTATCGGCGGCGGCCTCAGCGGCGTTGAAACGGCTGCGGAGCTGCGGGAGAGCCGTCCGGATCTTAACATCACGATTCTGGACCGGGGCAGCCGGGTGCTCTCCTCCTTCCCGCAGACGGTTTCCTTGTACGTGGAGCAGTGGTTCATGGATCATGAAGTGAATACGCGCTCCCACATATCCGTGTGCCGGTTGGAAGACGGTATCGTCTATAACGGGGATGAAGCAATCTACACTGACGCCGCGGTTTGGACGGGCGGCATTCAGCCGGTGAAGGTCGTTCAGGATTTGAACGTGCCGAAGGATCCAGGAGGCCGGGTCGTGGTCAACACGTATTCCCAAATTCCGGATTACCCGGAAGTGTATGTCGTGGGGGACTGCGCCAGCATTCCGTTCGCTCCCAGCGCCCAGGCGGCAGGAGCTCAGGCCAGACAAGTGGCTGATGTGATCCATGCGCTCTGGAAAGGCGAAACGCCGAAGATCCACAAGATCCACCTTCGTGGAACCCTTGGATCGCTTGGCAGCAAGGCGGGCTTTGGCCTGATGGGGAAAACTTCGGTAAAAGGAAGAGTACCCCGCCTGTTGAAAAGCGGGGTACTCTGGAAGTCCAGACGCCATTTCGGCTAATCCAGCTCGAGGCTGTCCCAAGCCTCGAGTTCTTTTATTTTGGCCATAATGGCCTCATACAGCTCATCGGCGCTGTCAGCATCTATAATCTCACCGTTCACCATGGCGAAGGGCATCATGGCGCATTGGCCGCAATTGCTCAGGCATCCGTATTCGATAACGTCGTAATCCGGATTCTCCTCCAGCTTCTCCATGACTTCATCGGTTCCGAAATGCATGTTGTTGGTGCAAAACTCGATGATGGGTCTCAATGATATCACCTGCTTTAGGTATTGATTCTTAGGTAGGCCTTATCTTAGTTTACCGGGTGAAGCAGATAATATCAACGGTCTTGTCCGATGCAGCATATATAGCCATTTTATTTTGTCTCGGTTTGTAATATAATAAGGATTACAGGAAAGGAGTTGAAATCAATGAGCGAAAACGCACAGAGCACCATGTATGATGAAGTAGCGGAAGTGCTTGATAAGCTTCGCCCGTTCCTTCAACGCGATGGCGGCGACGTGGAATTGGTTGACGTGGAAGACGGCATCGTGAAGTTGAAACTGATGGGTGCCTGCGGCAGCTGCCCAAGCTCCACCATTACATTGAAAGCCGGGATCGAACGCGCCCTCGTTGAGGAAGTTGAAGGAATCAACGACGTTATTCAAGTATTCTAATCCCATTCAATAGCAAGAAGAGACCTGACTTCATCGAAGACGGGTCTCTTTTTTTGCATAGGTACAGCAGGTAACGAAGGTTAATTCAAGTAGATGTCATAACGGAGGTGGGTCATGAGGATTTTAGTGGTTGAAGATGAAATGTCTTTGCGAAAAGCTCTGTGCAATGGCTTGAAAAAATACGGCTATGGCGTTGATCCGGCCAATGATGGCGAGCTTGCTTTAGAGCTTATCGAAATTTATGCCTACGATCTGGTTATACTCGATCTGAATCTGCCTAAAATGAACGGGATGGATGTTCTCAGAAAAGTTCGGAAGACGAATAAGCAGCTTCGGGTCTTGATTTTATCGGCAAGAACGGAAGTCGAAGACAAAATTTCCGGCCTTGATGCCGGGGCGAATGACTATCTGTCAAAACCCTTTCATTTCAAAGAGCTTGAAGCCCGAATCCGCGCCTTGCTCCGCAGGCAATTTATTGAACAGGATTCCGTCCATACGCATGGCAATATCACCGTGGATACCGCCCTCAAGTGTGTTAGTGTTAACGATCAAAAGATCGAGTTAACCAAAAAGGAATATTCTATCCTGGAATGCCTTTTTTTGAACAAAGGCCGGATCATGAGTGCCGAGGAGCTAATCGAGCACGTTTGGGACAGCGAGGCGAACCTGTTCTCCAACTCTTTCAAAGTACATATCAATTCTTTAAAAAAGAAGCTTGCCAAACATACCGGAGATAAGGGACTCATTCAAAATACCAGAGGGCTTGGATATTTCATCTCAAAGGAGGTTGCTGATGAAACCGCTGAATAAAATACCGCTGCGACTGAGGTTGACCTTTCTGACGGCCCTTGTCCTTACGGGTATCTGCGTGCTGTTGACGATCTCTTCTATCTTTAACGCACATCACATTTATGCGGTCCCTGCTGAAGGGCATTTAACCCCTTCCCCATTGAATCCGGCTATAAGCACCCCGCCTGATGCCCATTCGATCGGCCCATTCCATTCAGAAACTCCAAGTAATGATTTCACCTTCACCAGCATGGTTTACATGTTCATAATGATCGTATTAGGTACGGTCAGCTCCTACATCGTTGCCGGGAAAGCGTTACGGCCAGTCGCCGATCTGAGCAAACGCATAGAATCGATTGACGAAAATAAATTGTTTCAGCAGATTGAAGGATTTGATACGAATGATGAAGTTGCCAGGCTCGCCGCTTCCTTCAACCAGATGATTGTAAAATTGGAGAAGTCATTCAATCATCAAAAGCGATTTGCGGCCAATGCCGCCCACGAGCTGCGAACACCGCTATCCGGTATGATTGCGAATATTGAGGTTTTGCAGCTGGATGAAAAGCCTACCGTGCAAGAATATAAAGAAGTTTTGGAAGATGCATATGCAAACGCCCAACGAATGATTACCTTAGTTAATGATCTGCTCAAGCTGAACAGCGTGTTTCACGCCGATCGTTGTATTCACTTTAATGTAAAAGAAATGTTTAATAGCCTGATCTCGGCTTTGTCGGAAAGCTGTACAGTACATAACATCCGTATAGTTAACAACATCCCTGACATCATGGCCTTCGGTGAACAGGCGCTTTTGCAAAGGGCCTTCTTTAATCTGGTTGAGAATGCCGTAAAATACAATAAGAGCAATGGAGAAGTCGTGGTGTCCTCAGCCCAGCATGACGATTTTGATGTCATTATAGTCAGGGATACGGGCATAGGCATCCCGGAGGATGAATTGGAAAATATTTTTGAACCGCTTTATAGAGTGGATACCTCTCGTTCCAGAGAACTGGGAGGCAGTGGGCTGGGGCTTTCGATCGTCAAGACGATCATAGAAAAGCACAACGGCAACGTATTTATCCAGAGTGAAATCGGAAGTTTTTCAGAAGTAACCGTCATGCTGCCGAAAAATTAACCGTCATTTAACCTTGCCTATCTTATAGTGAGTATCGAGGTACATTGATATAAGATATTATAGGAGGCCAGGGAGATGACGATAAAACCGAGCATACACAGAGAGGCTGAGGGCTTCACGAAATTACTGCTGGCAGAGTGGGCCAAATTCCACTCCGTCCGCGGCTGGATCATCGGGATCGCGGTCACGGCACTGCTTACCATCCTGCCTGGGCTGTTCCTCGCTGCGAGTTCGAACGAAGGCCCCCCTACTCTATTAGGGCCGGACGGCAAAGCTGTAACCGATAAGTTCTACTTCGTACACAAAACGTTAACCGGAGACGGCAGCATTACCGCTCGCGTAACTTCACTGACTGGCAAAATTACTTATCCCCCGCCGGACAATGACCTCATTGTACCAGGCGTTGTGCCATGGGCGAAGGCCGGGATCATGATCAAAGACAGTACGAAACAGGGATCCCCATACGCAGCGATAATGGTTACGGGCAGCCATGGGGTTCGCATGCAATCCAACTTTTTCGAGGACATTCCGGGTCACCCGGGCAGCGTCCCGCGCTGGTTGCGGCTTACTCGCTCCGATCAAACGATCATTGGCTATGAATCTGTGGATGGCCAGCAGTGGACCAAGATTGGCGCGGCTGACCTAGCAGATTCGCCTGCTTCCGTGCAGGTCGGACTCTTCGTCACGTCCCCCGGGGATGTATCGGTCTCCGAAGCCAAAATTCGCTTTGCCAATGCAACCGCTGTGTTTGATCATCTTAAGCTGCAGGGTGATGCCTTTGACGAGAAATGGAGCCATGACGATATTGGAATAGGAACCGGCGAACCGGCTCACCATTATGGGGGGGTTAAGGAGTCCGGCGATACGATCACGGTAACCGGATCCGGAGATATCGCGCCACTCGGAGTTGAGGGCAGCTGGACCATTGAGCGCCCCCTGATCGGCATGCTGACGGGGTTGGTCGCAGTGATCGTTGTGTCCGTACTGTACGTCACCGCGGACTACAGGCGGAAACTCGTACGAAATCCGCAAATCGCGTTGCATCGGCTGGAGCGGCTGCTGGCAGCGAAAGGGATGACCATCGGTATGGCCGCTTTCGTGGCCGGCATTGTTGCCGCCACGATCACGATCCCACTCAGCAAGCAAATTTTGCTTTCAAAAGGTAACCATATCCTTCCTGTTCCTTTGCTCACGGAGCTGCGGGTCATGTTAGGTACGGCGGCCGTTCTCGCCTTGGGTGCAATTTTAGCTGCCGCATTTGCTGCCATATTCCGGCGAAGATTTGTGGCGATCACTGCAAGCCTTACGGTACTCGTCCTTCCCTACATTTTAGCAAACGTTATACCCATTAACGCGGCCCAGTGGCTTCTACGGCTCACTCCAGCGGCCGGATTCGCGGTCCAGCAGAGTATTCCGGAATATCCGCAGGTCATCAGTTTGTACACGCCACAGTTAGGATATTATCCGCTCTTGCCTTGGGCAGGTTTTGCCGTGCTCTGCTTCTATTGCGCATTAGCTCTCGGAATAGCCTTCTACATGCTGCAACGTGAACAAATGAGGTCTCACATCCCGTGATCTGCCGGACCAATCCAGGGACGGATCGGATCCAGCCCGCCGGAGATGTCCATAATGTTGCCGGTGATAAAATCGGAAGCGTCGCGGCACAAGTACTCGATCACGCGCGCGATATCCTCGCCGCTGCCGGGTCTCCCCCGCGGCGTCTCTCCGTCCTGCAACCCGGCGACCTCGGCAATGGTCTTCTCTTTGTTATCCCCGCGGATGTCCCCGGGACACACCATATTCACCGTAATGCCGTACGGGGCCTCCTCGACCGCCAGCGTCTTCGTAAAAGAAACCAGTCCGGTCTTGGCGGCGGCGTACACCGCCCGGTGCGGCCACGCTCTCGATTCCGCCGCATGGCCGAAGCCGAAGTGGACGATTCTTCCCCAGCGCTTAGTCCGCATCCCAGGCAGCACCAAATGGTCCAGCAGCATCGTGCCGACCAGATTGCCTTGGATGAGCGACAAAATTTCCGCCTGGGTATAATCGGAGAACCGTTTACGCTCGCGGATAAAAGGTCCCGCGTTGTTCACGACGATGTCCGGACTGCCAAGCTCGGACTCGACGCGAGCCACCAAATGCTCCAGCTGGCCCGTGTCGGAGACATCGGCTTGCACGGCGATGCTGCGCACGCCCAGTCCCTCGATGACCGCCCGCAGTTCCTCCGCTTCGCGGCGGCTATGGACATAATTAAGCGCAACGTCGCAGCCGGAACGTGCCAGCGTGAGCGCCGTCATTTTGCCAAGTCCCTTGGCACTGCCTGTGATCAGGGCAACCTTTCCCCTCAAAATGCCACCCTCCTTTCTGCTATCCGAACTTCCCATCCTTTGATCCATTCGATGACACATCATTCCTATTAAAAATATAATGGTGTATGTATGTACAAACCTCACGCAAGATCATTGATCCTGTATAGTATAAAAGATTTCATTGCACCGCCGCAACTTGGAAACCCAGTACAGCCGGGCCGCGAGGAAAAGCGAACCAAATAAAAAATGTCCGCCCGACGCAGATGCAAATAAAAAAGCCGCAGGGGATGAACCCCTTGCGGCTGTGCTGCGCCATTGCGCAGGCTTTAGAATGCCGGGATAACGGCACCTTTATACGTGTCTTCGATGAACTTCTTCACGTCGTCGGAAGTCAGGGCAGCAGCCAGCTTCTTGATGGCGTCGGAGTCTTTGTTGTCCGGACGGGCCACCAGGATGTTAACATAAGGGCTGTCTTTGCCTTCGATGAAGAGTGCGTCCTTCGTTGGATCAAGGCTGGCTTCCAGCGCGTAGTTGGTGTTGATGACGGCCAGGTCGAATTCGCTCAGCTGACGCGGCAGCATTGCTGCATCGTTTTCCTTGATTTTCAGGTTTTTCGGATTGGCGGTAATGTCCTTCACCGTAGATTCCACTTTATTCGGATCCTTCAAAGTAATCAAGCCTTGTTTGGCCAGCAGGCTGAGCGCGCGTCCGCCGTTTGTCGCATCGTTCGGAATGCCGACAGTTGCGCCGTCCGGAATTTCGTCAGCGCTTTTCAACTTCTTGGAATAAGCTCCAAGCGGCTCCAGGTGAACGCCTACGACCGGAACAAGGTCCATCTTGCGCTGTTTGTTTTCATTGTCGAGGTAAGGCTGATGCTGGAAAAAGTTAGCGTCGAGCTGTTTCTGGAACGTCTGCACGTTCGGCTGCACATAATCGGAGAACTCTTTGATAACGAGCTTCACGCCCTCTTTTTCAAGCGCAGGTTGGATATGCTTCAAAATTTCGGCATGAGGCTTCGCCGTCGCGCCAACCGTCAATGTAACCGTTTCGGCTGCAGCCGGTTTGTCCGTCGATTCGCCCGCAGCATCGCTGCTGCTGTTATTCGGCTTGCTGCCGCAAGCGGCGAGCACGACAACCAGGGCCAAGGTCAGAAAAGAAACGAGCCATTTTTTCATTGGATAAATCCCCCTTAAATTCATAAGAATAATATGATTTATATTAGAAAGGCAGTGCTTTGATGTTACCTGCCTTACCTTTCCAGGTCAAATCCGGTGGTCCGGATGCATGACTGTGAGCCAAACACGTTGTACGCCTTACTTTCTGGTAAAGTGACGCACCAGGCGGTCGCCCGCCATTTGCAGCAGCTGCACCAGCACGATCATGAAGATGACGGAAATAATCATGACGGTTGTTTCATAGCGGTAATAACCGTAGCGGATGGCCAAATCGCCGAGACCTCCTCCGCCAACCATCCCCGACATCGCCGTATAGGATACGAGTGTCACGACCGTAATCGTAATTCCGGCCAGCAGGCCCGGTCTTGCTTCGGGCAGCAGCACCCGCGTGATGACCTGCCAGGTCGAAGCGCCCATCGAATGCGCCGCCTCGATTACGCCGCGGTCCACTTCGCGCAGCGATGTTTCCACCAGTCTGGCGAAGAACGGCGCAGCGGCGATCACCAGCGGCGGAATCGTCCCCAGCACCCCGAAGGTGACGCCGACGATCGCTTTCGTGACCGGGATCAGGGCGACGATCAGGATGATAAACGGGACCGAACGAAGGATGTTCACGATAAAGGAAATGACCGCATAGACGGCACGCACCCAGCCCGTCGTCGAGCGTGATGCCATAAACAGCACGATGCCGATCGGAAGGCCGAGGATAAAGGTGAACACCGCGGAAGCCCCGAGCATTTTCAGCGTATCCAGGGTGGCTACGCCGATCTCGTTCCAGTCAACCGAGGAAAAATCCAAACCCCACATCAGTTCATCACCTCCACGTCAAGCCCTTGCTCGCTCAGCTTCGCGAGCGTCGCATCGATCTGCTCCCGTCCGCCCTCAAAGCGGACGATCAGCTGCCCGTACGGGGTATCTTTAATGGTGGAAATGGTGCCCTGCAGGATGGCGAAATCCGCCCCCGTCTCGCGTACGGTCCGGGACAGGATGGACTCGTACGTTTTGCTGCCGAGAAACGTAATTTTCACAGCCTGCGCCGAACCCGTTCCGGAAGCCTGGGCAGCCAGCTCAAGCGGTTCGCCCTGGCTCTGCTCCCCGCGGATAAAATCTTTGGTCACGGGGTGCTGCGGCTTCAGGAATACGTCCGTGACCGCTCCCTCTTCAACGATGCCGCCTTGATGGATCACGGCCACCCGGTCGCAGATGCTCTGGATGACGTGCATCTCATGGGTGATCAGGACGATCGTCAGATTGAACCTCTTGTTAATGTCCAGCAGAAGCTTCAGGATTGAATCCGTCGTCTGCGGATCGAGCGCCGAAGTGGCTTCGTCGCACAGCAGCACCTGCGGATCGCTGGCCAGCGCGCGGGCGATGCCCACTCTCTGCTTCTGGCCTCCAGACAACTGGGCCGGATATTTATTGCGATGGGCTTCCAGCCCGACCAGCGCGATCAGCTCGTTAACCTTGGCCTCCACCTCCGCCTTGCCCTTACGGGCCAACCGGAGCGGAAAGGCGATGTTGTCATAGACCGTTGCCGAGCTCAGCAGATTGAAATGCTGAAAAATCATCCCGATCTTCCGCCGTTCGTTCTGCAGCCGCTGCTTGCTCAGGCCCGTCAGGTTAACGCCGCCTACCCACACCTCTCCAGAGGTCGGGCGTTCCAGCAGGTTCATGCACCGAATCAAGGTGCTCTTCCCTGCGCCCGAGTGGCCAATCACGCCGAAAATTTCTCCTTTATTAATGCTGAGGTTCAGCCCGGACAAAGCCTCCGTCGCCTTTGCCCCTTGGCCGTACCTTTTCGTCAGCTGCTTCAGTTCGATCAACCGAAGGGCCCCCTCTCTTCCCCCTATCCTACCCGAATAGGGTTCGCATAATCTATCTAAATGACCAGTCTATTCTATCGAATCCAGGCAAAATAAAAAGCCCCTCTGACAGAATCAGAAAAGGGGCTCCCTTATTTGTAAAAGTCGCTGCCTTCTCATCTGCCAACCTGCAGCTCAAGCTGCAGCTTGTAGGAATTAGCACCATGACATTCGAGTAACGGCGGATGCCGTGCTCAAATCGGTTGCCGGGCTTCATCGGGCCTGTCCCTCCGCCTCTCTCGATAAGAAAAGATTATGAAATTAATGATGACGTGTTTTCATTTTTACAGTATAGATATATTTGCCCACTTTGTCAAAAGGAAATTTGTTGTATCCCTTTATGGATGCATACCTTCCTTTTTCCACAGCTTGTTGGCGTAATGAAAGGATGCCGAGAGCGACTTGCATACCATGTCCAGCCCCTGCTTCAGCTCGCTCAAATGCTGGTCCAGATCCTCCAGCTCGACCTTATCCTTAAGACCTTGGTGCCGCTGCCACAAGTCATCCTGCATCTCGGAGTTCATGTAATGAACCTCCGCATTGCGCCGTTTGCGCAGCACGTTCAGGGCGCTCTTGTATTCGTCCTTGATCTTTGACAGCTGTCCGGCCAGGCCTTCATGGGTTTTCATGTAGTGAAACTGCCGGAGCACCGTAAAATAGGAAAAATGCGGTTTGGTCTTCTGCGTGTTCAGATCAAACAGATCATTGAGCACCGTACCGAGCTTGTCCAGAACGGAAAACACGCGGATAAACCCGTTTTTATAGAAGTATACGTACCTGGCGTACTCGGCCTGCTCCTCAATCGTCATGTCATCCACATAACCGGCCTTGACCGATTGACGGAAAAAGGAAGCGGCATACCAGCTCTGCTCCAATTCGTCCAGGGAAGACACCAAACCGCGTGTCCATATCTCCAGTTTGCGATAATCATGGCTGGGATCCTCATTCTTTTCGATCTCGTCCTGGAGCAAATGGATCGTCTCCACCATCGTTTCGATGGCATCTTCGAGCAGCCCGTTATTTTGGCGGGGCATCTCTCCAAGCAGCGTTCGCAGCATCGGCATTCTCTCCCTGATCAGTATTTACGCAAAATAACTGTTCCAGCGTTCATCGACCTTCTTGACGATATCCTCCCGCGGAATCAGTTCGTCCGGATACCCGGTTTTCATGCGTGCATCCACTACAATCGGCAGTCGGTACGACAGATGGTGATTCCGCACTTCGGCACCCGCATAGATGTCCGTGGCCGGGTTGAAGCGCGTAAACACCGTCCACAGGAAGGACGTCTGGTCGGCTGCCGTCTGGCGGGCATCGTCCACCAGAAGGACGAGCGGCCATTCGGTTCCCTTCTCCTGCTGCCGCTGCAGCAGGCGCTCCGGCAGCTCCGGCTCGTCCTCGTACCCTGCGCCTGAGACAAGGAGGCATCCTCCGCAGTAAGGAACAATCTGTTCGATCTCCGCGATCGGCCCCTCCTCATAAGCACGCGGCAGCTCGCGAACCGGCTCCCCGATCCCCATCAGCACGGCCTTGCTGCCGTGGTTCAGCTTGCGTCCGGTGTAATCGAGCGTATCGTGGGATGTCTTATTAAATATAAACAGATCGACGGCCGGGTTAAACCGCGCAAGCACCGTTTCCAGCAGCTCGCTGGCGTTCTCGAGATCGACCGGCTGGTCGGTCAGGATCAGAAATTTGGTCAGGGACAACTGACCTTCGCCCAGCATCCGGAAGGCGGATACGAGCGCTTCGCGGGAGTAACTGACGCGGACAATAGCCGAAGCAAGGGCATGGAATCCCGTCTCGGCATACGTCCACAGCGATTTGATCGAAGGCATGACGAGCGGGAACGCCGGCGACAGCAGACGCTGCAGAAATTCGCCCATGAAATAGTCCTCCTGCCGCGGCTTGCCTACGATCGTCGCCGGATAAATGGCGTCCTTGCGGTGCCACATATGGTTGACGTGAAAGACCGGAAAGTCATGCATCAGGGAGTAATAGCCGTAATGGTCCCCGAACGGGCCTTCCGGACGCCGTTCGAACGGCGGGACGAGGCCGCTGATCGCAAACTCGGCTTCCGCCGGAATCCGGTGCCCGCCGAGCGGATTTTCCACCATCGGCAGCTTTTCGCCAAGAATCATAGACGTGAGCAGCAGCTCGGGCAGCATTTCCGGGCCCGGCGCAATCGCCGACGCGATCAGGGCCGGCGGTCCGCCAAGGAACGTCGTCATGCGCAGCGCTTCCCCGCGCTGCTCGGCTTCGTGGTAATGGAAGCCGCCGCCCTTATGGATCTGCCAGTGAATACCGGTCGTCTGGTTGTCATAAATCTGCATGCGGTACATGCCCAGATTGTGGTCCTTGGGCCGCGATGGGCTCTCCGTATAAACGAGGGGCAGCGTAATGAACGGGCCGCCGTCTTCCTGCCAGCTTGTGACCCGCGGCAGGTCTTTCAGCGGCTGGTCGCTGCGGGAGACGCCGAGCACAGGTGCATCGCCCATCGGAACGGTTTTCATGCCTACCTTTAGAATGTCCTTGATCAGGCCGCGTTCATTCCACAGCGCCGACAGCGTCGGCGGGAGCATCGTATCGAGCGCACCCACCAGGGACTTCATCAGCTCCTCCGGACGCGGTCCGAACGCCATATCTACGCGCCGGCTGGTACCGAACAGATTCGTAGCCACGGGAAACGGAGTCCCCTGTACATTCGTAAACAGCAGCGCCGGCCCCTGTTCGTCGATGACCCGGCGGTGGATCTC
Organism: Paenibacillus favisporus; assembly: GCF_040545415.1. Taxonomy (NCBI): domain Bacteria; kingdom Bacillati; phylum Bacillota; class Bacilli; order Caryophanales; family Paenibacillaceae; genus Paenibacillus; species Paenibacillus favisporus. The sequence goes on from NZ_JBEPLV010000007.1 coordinate 218,986, forward strand.
CGCCAGCTCCAGGTACGGATCCACGGGAGCCTCGATCACTTTCAGGTCATTTTCCTTGCGCAAGGCTTCGAGCCATTGGCGTAAATTTTGATAGCTCACACGATCATTCCTCTCCAGAATAAGCCAAAAAATAATAAATAAACTTACAAACAAAGCCCTCGAATCACTTCGCGGACTTTGGATGTGCAGCGGTATTCAGTTCATCGTTTGCCGCCCTGCGGCTCAAAGCCGATTCCCCGGGCGGCCGAAGCGGACTTCGGCTGCTGAAGCGTCGCCCTTCCGGTCTGCCAGACACGTACGCTCAAATAACAGAGCACGCCGAACAGAGACGAAATCAGCAGATTGTGCAGCAGCGCGGAAAAGATGTAAACCTCCGGCTTGTTCAGCGTCGACACGATCGCCGCCCCGCTGAACACCTGCATCAGGCACAACGTTACCGCGGCGATGCCGAGGCCCTGGAGCTCCCGGTTCCCACGGTTCAGCCGGTAGCCGCAGACGGCCAGTACGGCGATCGCGATCAGCAGCAGCAGTGCCGCGATCCGGTGGACAAACGCGATAGTCACCCCTCCGGACAGCTCGGGAATGAACTTCCCGTTGCACAGCGGCCATCCCAGGCAGCCTCCCGCCGAGTTGGTATGGCTGACATATGCTCCGATATAAACGACGATATAGGAGTAGATGGTTACGGCCCATGTATAACCGCGGAAGGTCGCGTTGACGCGCGACGTACCGCCGGACGGGTACGAAGCCTCGCCCAGTTTGTCCATCCTGCGGGCGCCTAAGGCCAGCATCAGCGAGCTGGCAAACGCGATCAGCGAGAAACCGAAGTGGAAGGCAAGCACGGCCGAGGACTGGTCGTACACGACGGCCATTGCCCCCATGACAGCCTGAACCAATACGAAAATTAGGGTCAACACCGAATACGTGCGCAGGTCGCGCCGGTTCTTGGCGAACAGATGGAAGGCGATCACCACCGCGACTGCTGTAAGTCCTGCCAGCCCGCTGACCAGCCGGTGCGAATATTCAATTAATGAGGCGATGGTATGCGCCGGAACGAACTCACCGTGACACAGCGGCCATTCATGCCCGCATCCGAGTCCGGAATCGGTCTTGGTGACCACGGTTCCGCCGAACGTCGCAAAAAACATCACGACAAACGTTAAATAACTGAGCCATTTCAATTGTCTGGTATTCAAAATTCTCTCACCTGCTGCTCATAATAAAAACTTTACCACTGAAGACAGGTACCTCAATATTTTACCAATCTCATCTATTATACCTGATTCCTTGACATACATCACGGCCACTTTGTGACAAAATGTCGGAGAAATGTCGGAGAAATGAAACAGCCCCACGAAGTGGGGCTTTGCTTCGCTGCCGGTTCGGCCAAATGGTAGTGAAACCCGAATACCTTCGGTTCCGTACAGCCATGCCATGAAGCTGCTCTTTAAAGAGAAAAGCACCGCCTCAAATGCCTCTGTGCGGCAAGAGCGGTGCGAATTAGCTTATTTATGAATCGTTCTGTATACGTCCAGCGCCGTATTCAGGAATCCCTCGATTTCTTCGCGCGATTTGCGAAGCTTGTTTACCAGCCGCACCAGCTCCCGGCCGTCCGAAAAGGCCACAAAGCTCGGTATGCCCAAAATGTTCAGCTCCTGGCTGAGGTCACCGACTTGATCCACGTCCACTTCGACAAGCGTCAGATCGTTCGAAAATTTCGTTTCCACGTCCGGCATAAACGGGTCCATAAATTTGCAGTCCGAGCACCAGTCCGCTTTAAATACGGCTACGGTCAGTCTCGGAGACTGGATTGCGACTTGAAATTCGGCTTGAGAAGTAATTTTTTGCATGGATATCCGCCCTTTCTATCCCATATCTTGTCCAATTCTTGTCCATTTCTTCTCTTAGTGAATCAAAATACCGAGTGGAAGTCAAATTTTTTAGCCATACTGAAAGTAATGTGAGGTTTACAAGAAAGGAGGATGCGGTCATGCCGGTAACATCTGCGCAGCGCACCCTTGTACCCGCCTGGATCCGGATCATGTCGGCCCTGCCGAAGACGGCCGCCGAGGTCGCCCGCGGCAAAGCCGCCGGCTGGAAGGCCTCGCGGCAGCTGACCCGGCGCCGCCGGCCGCTCAACTGGAAGGAGACGTCCGCCCAGAGTATCCGCGACCAGCTGGACCGGATGGCCAGCGACATCGGCCGGATGCGGGAAATGCGCCACCATCTGGCTTATCCCCGCGATACGAATGCCCGCTCCCAGGAAGAGCAGGACATTCTTCATACGATCCGGACCCGCACCCGGGAGGCCAACCGCAGCAACATTACGCGGACGAAGGCCTATTACGATTGCTACCGGGAGTATCCCGAGCTCCATTGGTCCTTTTTGGCCCACATGGTGTCGCGGAACGCCGGCTGGAATATGAGCGACCTGAAGGGCGGACTCATGTCCGATCTGATGGAGCCTTCCGCCCGGGAGGACCTGTACCGGATGCTGGAGCGGTGCAACGCGCTCATTTTTCAGGACGCCTACCCCCAGCTTCTGTTGTACAGTCACAGCCGACGCCTTGGACGGAGCTTGTTTCACCTGCTCCCGAGCTTTGGCGTGTCGGCGTTCATGAGCCCGTTCTGGGACCGCTTCTGGATTGAACGGGACAGCGCCCTGCTTGCCGTCGGGCTGATCATCAATGAACAAAACTATATTGAGGGCCGCGTCGTGCAGAACGGTTATTATCAAAGCCGGGTCCTCCGTAAAAAGGCATTTTCCATGCACAGCAAATTTCAGATGAATCAAGTCGTCTTCCCGATGCTGCCGCATATCCCGGAGCTCGAAGCCGACGTGTTCCATACCCCCGAAGAAAAGTCCCGGATCCGCGAGTCAGCCGGCTACGCCGCCGATTCTATGGTCGGACTCATTCTGGAACAGTTCTCCAGCTTGAACGAGAGGATTGCCTTCGGCAAAGCGCTTTACGCCACTCTGTTCGGTTACGAGGATGTATTGTCCGGCGTGCACTCGTTCGCCTCAGTCGTCGAGCATCGCGGTTCACGGAGCGAATATTGGCCGCAGCTGTTTACCCATGACAAGAAAAACACGCTGAACTCCCCTCTGGAAAGTGTCGAGCTGATGAAGCAGGAATGGCTCCCCGGAGGCCGGCGCCTGTACAGCCCGCTCCTGCACGACGTGTGGCATGACCTGTACAGCGAACCGATCCCGCGTTATGACTGGTTCAAAAATGAGGATGCGATTCATTACGTAAGCCGGCCGAGACGGCCCTTTATGATCGAAATGACGCATGCCCACCGGTACGCGCTGCAAAAAACAGCCCTCACGCACGATGTCGGGAGGGCTGTGACTTCAACGTATTAGCTTGTCTATAAACTGATGCGGCATGGACCGTATTAACCCCGTTCCTGCGATTTCAACCGGGACGGCTGCAGGCGCATCAGCGGACGCAGCGCCTTCTGCAGGATACGTGGATAGCTGGACAGCTCCTGCTGGCGCAGCACGCCGAGCATGACCAGCAGTGCCAGATACAGCACCACGACCACGACGCCAACCACCAGGCAGGTGATCAGGAACGCCAGCCTGTCCGGCAAAATGCGGACGAGCTGGTCGCCCGCGGCGTTAAGCCCGTATCCAACGGCACCGGTGACGATCACGGTAATGAGAAAGCCACGCCAGCGTTTCCCCAGAATAGAGAACGGCACGATTTTTTTCATGACGCGCAGGTTCAGCCACGTAATGACGAGGAAGCAAAGTCCCGTCGCGGCGATGATGCCGTAAATGCCAAGCCATGGAGCGAGAATAAGGCTTCCAAGGAGCTTGATGATAATGCCCATCATCACGCTGATGACCGTCAGGTACGCTTTGCCGACACCCAGCAGGATCGAGTTGGTCGTCATCATCGTAATCTGGAAGATCGTGCCGAACGTCAGCAGCATAATCAGTCCGCTGCCGTCCAGGCTGCTGAACAGCAGGCCGTTGATGGAATACGACGCCACGCAGAGGGCGATGACGATCGGCATGCCGGTCAGGATCGAGATGCGCAGCGCAAGTGTGATCTGCTGCTTCAAATGCGCTTCGTCCTTCCGGGCGAAGGCGGCCGAAATGACCGGAATCAGCGAGGTGCTGAGCGCTATGGCCAGAATCGGCGGGATGCCGGCCACGCTCTGCGCTCGCTGTCCGAGAATCCCGAGCAGCTGCGTAGCTTTCGCTTCGCCGATCCGGCCGATCAGCAGCGGATTGACGATCGACGAGTCGATAAAGTTGACCACCGGCACGGTCATCGATGACAGGACGATCGGAATGGAAATCGTAAAGATATCCTTGTAAATCTGTCCCATCGGCAGATGCGAATTCGGGCCGGCTTCCAGCATCAGCGCCCGGTCCTGCTTGCGAATCTTGACGGTGTAATACAGCATGACGGCAAATGCGCCGATGCTCCCGAGCACGCCCCCGAAAGAAGCGCCGGCCGCCACCCAGCTGTCCTCATATCCGCTCTTCAGCAGAATATAAGCCAGCAGGATCGCAGTGCCGACCCGGGCGAACTGCTCGACGATTTGCGAAATGCCGCCCGCGGTCATGTTGCCGCGGCCTTGGAAGTATCCGCGCATCATCGCGATCGCCGGAAACAGCAGCAGCGCCGGCGCCAGCGCGCGGATGGCGAGCGATGCTTCCGGCACCTTGGAAACGTAGGTCGCATAATACGGTGCGAGCACGTACAGCAGAATGGTGATGATGACGCCTGCCGCCGCGGCGAAAATGAGCGCTGCGTGGTACACGCGCTGCGCTTCCGCCGGCTTCTTCAGCGCATAACGCTCGGATACCATTTTGCTCAGCGTACTCGGAATGCCTGCTGTTGCCACGGTCAGCAGCAGCAAATAGACGTTGTTCGAAATCGTAAACGAGGCCTTGCCTATGTCATTAAACAGGTGATCCAGCGGAACCCGCTGCACCAGTCCGAGCACGCGCGCCACCAGCGCAGCGGCAGCCAGAATGAGCGTGCCTCTAATAAATGATTCTTTCTTCGCCAAACCCTATTCCCCTTCTTTCCCCAGCAAGCACAACCCCGGACGGGTGACCGCCCATGCGTTATCTTCTCATTAGAAAAACACGATCCATACGAAAAATACGATGATCATGACGATTTGCAGGATCACTTTCATCACCATGCTGCTGAACAGGCCGACAAGCGTCCCGAAGCCCACTTTCACCGCTTTTGACGGGGACGATCCGTTGATGAGCTCTCCCACAAACGCGCCTACAAACGGTCCGATGACAAGTCCGAAGGCCGGAATGACGAACGGCCCGATGATAGCCCCGATGGTGCTTAGTATGACCGACAGCCTGGAGCCGCCGAATTTCTTCGTTCCCCAGGCGCCGACGGCATAATCGGCTACGAACAGCACCACGATGATGAGGCCCTGGATGATCCAGAACCAGGTGTTGAAATGGGAAAACGTAAAAAACCAGCCATACACAAAAAAGGCAAAAAAGATAGCCAGCGCCCCCGGCAGTATCGGGTACACGGCGCCGGCCAAGCCGATTGCGAACAGCGCAATGACCAAAATCCAGCCAAGCACAGCCATCGCCTATGCTCACTCCTCGTTAAAAATGAATTTTTGGATAACCTCAGCGATTCCGTCATCGTTGTTGCTTGACGTAATATAATCGGCTGTATCTTTCACGACCTGCTGCGCGTTGCCCATAGCTACGCCGAGCCCGGCCTGCTGGATCGCCGCAAGATCGTTCATGCTGTCTCCGACCGCAATGACTTCAGACATCGTCAGGCCCAGCAGCTTGCACACTTCCGCAATGCCCGCAGCCTTGTTCACGCCTTCCGGGTTGATCTCCAGATTAAACGGCGAGGAGTTGGTGATTTCAAGGCCGCCCATATCCTGCAGCTTCATGAGTATACGGTGTCTCGCTTCGTCATCCTCTGTATGGTAGCCGAATTTGAGCCATTCCTTGCCTTCGACGTCATCCGTCCAATGATCCTTATTGTACAGCTGCTCAACGGAATAGGCCCAGTACCAGCAGTCCTCTTCCACCGCGATGTCGTGCATCGCCTTCACCAGCTCCACATCCATCAATGAGCGGAGGTGAAGCTCATGCGGGGCACGCCATACTTCGCTGCCGTTTACCGTAATCATGGGCGTGGTCAGCCCGAGCTCTTCCCCATAAGGCAGGGCGCTCATAAATGCCCGTCCTGTCGACAGGCACACATGCACGCCGTGCTTCGATGCCTTGCGGATCCACTGCGCCGTTTCCTTCGAAATGTTCTGCTCATCGGTCAGCAGCGTTCCGTCCATATCCAGTGCGAGTAACTTGTATTTCGTAGTCATGCCGTTTCCCCCTGTCCTTGTTCCAGCGCTTTTCTTTCCGTTTTGACACAGACATACGGACATTTTACCACAAGGACCGGGACCTCACAAAAAGGATTTACAGCGGCACTTACATTGCTGGACAGGCCTACCATTAAAAAAGCAGGCAGCCGGGGAAAGTCCCGTGTCACTGCCTGCTAGATCAGCCAGTTTACCGCAAGCACCGATGGAATCCACGGCCTTGCAGGCACTGCCTGAATTTATTATGGGTTGCTTTGACCATCAGTCGTTTCCTTCTTGCCTTTCGGAACGCCGTCCAGTCCGTACACCTCGTCGTACGCGTCGAAAATTTTACGCGCGATCGGCGCGGCGCTCTGCGAGCCGAAGCCCCCTTCCGGGATCATAACCGCAATGGCCAGAACTGGATTTTCCTTCGGAGCAAAAGCGATAAACACCCCGTTATCGATCAGCTTGCCGCCGACGCTCTGGGTCGATGTCCCCGTCTTCCGGGCAAAGCTGTAAGGGAAGCCTTCAAAGGAGGAGACGTCACTCTTCATCCCGCGCTTGATTTCATCCCAGTACGACTGGCTGAAATTGACGGTGTTCAGCACTTCCGGCTTGAACGTCTTAAGGATGTTGCCTTTGTCGTCGGTGATCTTGCTGACGAGCTGCGGCTTCAGCCGCTTGCCTTCGTTAGCCAGCATGGCGGCGTATTGGGCGAGCTGCAGCGTCGTGTATTTCCCCTGCTGCCCGAAGGAAGCATAGGCCATGGCCGCCTGGGCTGAACCGGCTGCTTTAACATCCATATACTCCTTGCGGCCCTCCCATTCACCTGGCAGACCACTGCCCGTGCTGACCCCGAGACCAAACGAAGTCATGTAGCTGTCCCATACTTGGATGGCTTTGGAGCCGTATTTTTCATACAGCTTTTTCCCAATCTCGTCGACCATAAACGCGTTGGACGATTTCTCGATCGCACGCGCCGGGTCCATCCCGCCGTACACGTGGCCTTGGGAGTTCTGTACGCGGGTCTGGTGGCCTTCTTTACCGAAGTATGCCGCACCCGTATCGTTATAGTAGGTGTTTGTTCGAATCAAGCCTTCTTTCAGTCCGATCAGAACGCTAAGCGGCTTCATCGTGGAACCGAGCAGCACGACCGATTCCGGATGGCTGCCGGATTTCCCCGGGTTAAAGGAACGGATCGTGCCGTTCTGGTAAATGTTCTGAATTTTATCCCAGTTTTCCGGCGAGATGCTGCCCGACTGCCACACGTTCGTATCGTAGTCCGGCATGCTGGCCATGGCGACGATGTTGCCCGTCTTCACTTCCATCGCGACGGCGAATCCCGTCGTGGCGTTCGGATGCAGCTTGCCCGAAACCGGATGCGTATGGAGCCAGCTCAGCTGGTCGGTAATGGCCTGCTCCGTCTGCAGCTGAATCTCCTTGTTGATCGTGCTGTAGACGTTATGCCCTTTCTCCGGTGGCACGATCTCCTCCACGCCCTCCGGCATGTTGCGGGGATCGATCGGCACCTTCTTGTATCCGTTCTTGCCGCGCAGATCGTCCTGGTACATCAGCTCCAGGCCATCGTAACCGACAAACTCGGGCTCGGTGTAGATCAGGCCCGGATCGGTCTGCGCATCGCCGCTGCGCTGCTTCTCGTCGATCGTCTTGTATTTGGTCAAACTTTTCGATCCTTTAAAGGTTCGGATATACCCGATCGTCTGCACCGCCACGGTGTCGGGGTCATAATGCCGGATGCTTTCCTCTTCGATCGCGATACCCGGGAAATCGGACTTATGCTCCGAGAAGTAGGCGATTTCCTTGTTTGACAAATCCATCTTGATCCGGCGCGGTGAATAACCCGAATATTTCTTGTAATCCAGATCCATTGCATCTATGATATCCTGCTTGGTCATTTTCTCGCCGTTCGGGTTGCCGTATTTATTGAACACTTCCAGCAGATCCTCCGCCATTTTTTCGGCTTCCGGACGGTTCTTCTTCCCGTTCTTCTCGCTGTAATCCTTCATCAAGGTAAGATACAGCGACTGGGTCGGCGTGGAATAGGCCAGCTTCACGCCCGAAGCGTCATAAATTGTTCCCCGGACCGGAGGCAGCGGCACATCCTTGACGATGTTGCTGGACTCCTTCTCCGTCAGCGTGGGCCCCTCCACAAACTGCAGAATGGCGAGCCGGATAATGATGACACAGAAAATAATAAACGTACTGAAAAAGAACAGGTTAATCCGCAGGTTAAAGCTGTTTTTCCCTTTCTTCGGACCTTCCTGCGCATGGTCCGTCGTATAGTCGCTCACCAGCATTCCTCCTTCCTGTCTGACCTATGTAAAACGACCTTTATTATTCTAGCATAAAAGGCATGCATTCGACATCTTTCGCTCTTCCCCTTGGTTAGGACATAAGGATGCTGTTACTTTTTTAAGAACAACAGAAAAAGACCGCCCGGAAAATCGGGTCGGTCTTCATCCAATATATACATATGAAAGCATGGTTCTATCGGGGCGGACATCCGTGAAGCTGCCAAGCCGAATGGCCGTTGTTTTCGAACGGTCTTAGGGGTTCACAGCCTGCTTGTTTTTCTTCGGCACCCCGTCGAGTCCGTATTCCTGGTCATACGCATCGAAGATTTTGCGGGCGATCGGAGCTGCGCTGTATGCGCCGAAGCCTCCTTCCGGAATGACGACGGCGACGGCCAATTTCGGATTGTTCCGCGGGGCATAGGCGATAAAGACGCCGTTATCCCGTTTGACCCCATCCGACGACTCCTGCTGGGATGTCCCTGTCTTTCTGGCAAAATCATATGGGAAGCCGGCGAACGCGGATTTTACGTCAGTGTTCATCCCCCTCCGCACAAGGCTCCAGTAAGACTTGTCAAAGTCGTCCGTCTTGTTCAGCACCTCGCGCTTGAACGTTTTGACGACCTTGCCGTTCTGGTCGGTAATCTTGCTGACGATCTGCGGCTTGATCCGTTCCCCCTCATTCGCCAGCGTGGTGGCATATTGGGCGAGCTGAAGGGTTGTATACCTCCCTTCCTGGCCGAAGGATGCATAGACGAGAGACCCTTGGGCGCTGCCTGTTTGCGGGAACTTTCCGTTTTTGTCGGGCATATATTCCCGTTTGCCAAGGAATTCATTGGGGAGATCGATTCCCGTCGATACACCTAAACCAAATTGCTTCATATATCTATCCCAGACGTCGACACCCTTGTTGTATGCGCCGCCCGCGTTAATATATTTCTTAAACAACCTGTCGCCGACCATATCCACCATAAAGGCGTTCGATGAATGCTCGATGGCCTCAGCAGGGGTGCGGAGGTATCCATAGGCATGGTTCTGCGAGTTCCGTACAGGCTTCTTCTCTTTACCGAAATACGCAATGCCGACATCGTTATAAGGCGTCGTCGTCGAGAACAAATGCTCCTGCAGGCCGACCAGCACGCTGAGCGGCTTCATCGTGGAACCGAGCAGCAGCGTAGATTCCATGTTGTGGCCTGATTTACCGGAGGAATAAGGAGTAATTGTTCCGTTCTGATAGTTGGTCTGGATCTTATCAAAATCTTTTGGAGAAATCCCTCCATTCCCCCATACATTCGTGTCATAGTCAGGCATGCTGGCCATGGCCACAATTTTGCCGGTATCCACCTCCATGGCAACGGCGTAACCCGTCAGCGCATCTTTATGTGTCTGACCAGACACGGGATTGTGATGCACCCAGTCCAGCTGGTCCATGATCGCCTGCTCCGCCGTCTGCTGTACCTGCTTGTTGATCGTCAGCCAGACGTCGTTCCCCTTCTCGGGCGGGACGATCTCCTCGACACCGTCAACGATGTTGCCCGGCGTTACCGAGACTACTTTATACCCGTTTTTGCCCCGCAACTCTTTTTGAAAGGACATCTCGACACCGTCGACACCGACCAGCTCATCCGGCGTATAGACGAGTCCGGGATCCTTCTGGTCCTTGCGCGCCTCGTCATACTCTTTTAACGACTCCGTATGCTTGAAGCTCTTAATGTATCCGACCGTTTGCACCGCGATCGTATTCGGGTTATACGTCCGCTTCGATTCCTCAATAATTTCGATGCCCGGAAATTCGGATTTCCGCTCCATGAAATAGGCGATCTCCCGCTGCGATAAATCCATCTTGATCCGGCGCGGATAATACCCGTGCTCTTTCTTGGAATCCAGGTCCATCGCTTCAATGATGTCTTCCTTCTTGATCGGGTCCCCCAATCCGTTAAAGACATCCGCTATTTTCTGAGCCAACTGCAACGCTTCCGCGCGGTTCTTCCTGCTTTTTTCCGTCGCGTTGCTGTAATCCTTCTGAAGGGTTATGTACAACGACTGTACCGGCGTAGAAAAAGCCAGTTTGGTGCCGGTCGCATCCAAAATATCTCCACGGGCAGGCGGAAGCGGAATATTTTTCGTGTTTTGCCCTGTTTCTTTCTCCGTCAGGGTATCTGCTTCGACGAATTGTATGACGGCCAGCCGGATAATAATGACGCAAAAGATGACGAAGGTGCTGAAAAAAAACAAATTCAACCGTAAGTTAAGCCCGGACTTGGGCTCATTGTCCTTGTCGCCTTTCACGTTCCTTCCCAAAAAATTGTTCACCGATCTCCCCACTTCCTTGCACTCATCTCAAACTGGAAAACATTCCTTATAATTTTAACATATCTTGACAGTGAGGAGAATGATAGGAAAATGATAAACATACGATTTCCTGGGCTGTATCGTAATGACTCAAGTGAAGTCGGCCGTTCGTCGTTCGGATTCTCGAATGGGGCGGGAAAACATACCTGAAGTCGCTGCCATGCATGAAGAGGAATTTGAAAAGACAGGGCCAGCATCCATCGGGAAGGCGGGATGTCAACTGCTGGCATTTCCCTGTTGCAGGGTGAGCAATAAAGTGCGGGGATCCTGTATCATTTGTATAAAGCAAGCCATTTGCGCAAATTCCGTTTCATCATCTCCCTGTAAAATACGGGCTCCATAATTTCGGCTTCCGCCCCGTACTGGGACAGCCAGCTTATAAATTCAACCACGTTGGTCACACATAACTCCACAATCAGACTGCCGTCCCGGCTCTCCGCCATGCGCATCGGGGGAATAAACGCCTCAGTTCTGAACATATTCGCCATCCGGGGGGAGATCCTGATTTTAAACTGTATTTGGTCTTGCTCGTGCTGCTCATGATAAGGATCCAACAACTCTTGCTGAACATGCATATGTACTTTGACGAATACGTCATCTAAAACTTCTACCTGCTGAAAATTGCTGAGAGGGTAAATTTGGATATTCCCTTCCGAATGGCTCCGGCCGACCAGATAAAAACGATGCTTCCAAGGTACGAGCCAGTAAGGATCGATTCTTCCGGACTTTCGCTCCCGGCGTTCAGAAAGAAAGTATTCCGCCTGGATCGTATGCTGGGACAAGGTGGCCATGAGAATCGGGATGAGAAACGGCGGCTGATCCCGTATCGCTGCCGCAGACTTGTCCGCCGATGTCACTGCTTCTTGCTGCTCTGTTACCGCGGAATCTGCTCTTCGCTTATGGTTCGCCGCCATGACTTTCTCATATGCACTTTCAAACGCCGCGGGCAGGATCGGTTTAATCTGATTCATAATGGAAGGAAGCGCCGCGAAAGCGGACGTTTCCTCTTCCGTCCAATCCAGCGGATACAAGGCAAAATCCCCGATGAACCTGTACCCCTTGCCATGCCCCTGATGGGTAATCGGAATGTGCATGGCGCTCAGGGCATCCATATCGCGATATATCGTCCGCTCGCTGGTGCCGCAGCGCTCCGCAAGCTCCCTCGCCAGAATGCCGGGCTTGGCCTGAACCAGGGTGATAATGCGCATTAGTCGGATCAGTCTGTCTGTCATGTGGATTCTCCTAGCTCGTATAGTAAATTAGACTCATATCTCAACTTCCGAAGTAGTCCATTCGACTTGTAGCAAAGCGAATCCTGCTTTCATGTTCCAAAGACCATCCCCTTCGTTTTTGCTATTTTTTCTTGAAAAATATGTACTTGATATGGAAGGGTATACATGCGACTCCTTACCCGTTTCTGACCAAAGAAGTATTCCTATTCATGTAAGTTCCTACATAATGCTCGCTGAGCTGGTACAGCATGTCGGCCTCGGCCAGCAAACGGCCGTCCGCGTTCCGGGCCGCGCTGATCAGCAGCTCGTCCCCCTTGCGGCGGAGCACCCATTCCCCATGCTCAATATCGCCGAATTCAAACAGCCTGATGGCTTCCTTGACTACTCCCGGTGTTTCCAGAAGTTTCACATGCTTATGGACGTGAAAATCCTCCGGCTGTCGCAAAAGCCCCATGTGATACGTGTAATTCATATAAAGTTCTTTGACGGGGAGCTCCTTGATCCGCTCCTTGTTCCGCTCCTTGTAACGCCACTGGACCGAGATAACGCCATGAAGACCTGGACTTTGCGGCTCAAGGGCAAGCTCGATCGCAAAGAACTGCTTGACTCCGTCCTGCAGATGCCCCAGCGGCATGATCAATGAATGATTCAGACCTCTTCTTGCCTTTGCCCCGTAAATACGCAGCAAGGTCACATGTGGTTCCAGCCACAAGTGCAGCTCCACATCCCGGGCGATAAGCTTAGGGGAGGTTCGCCTCCGGGCAGGACGCAGCGTTCCTCCGTACCACTCGACTAGTAGAATAGCCTTATTCATTCCGCTGGCAAAAATATGATTGCGGTTCCATGTAAATTGATCCTGTATACCTGACTGCATGGATGTTCACCCCTATCTCAATTCATCGTCTTTATATCGTACCAATATTGGCTGACAGCATCTTGTCACGGAACATATGTTCGTATACATATATTTGTAAATAATATCACAACATTCCACTATTTTCTACCTGATTCTTCCTTTTTTTCGAGTAAACCACTCCCTTCATCGCGGCCTTTTCACTTCAATGCATCTTTATGTAAAAAGTCCTACGATTTGTCCTAAACTAGTATAAAAGAACGAAATTGAAATAAATGTCGAAACGTGTAGTATAGATTCGAAGCGGCAAACTTTTTTTATCGGCATAAATTTCGCCCATGCGAAAAAAGACCCAGAATCTCGAAGGATTCCAGGTCTTTTGCGCTTTGAAATATGGTATTATTTAGACATTAACTGACAATTGCATTCATTTTGGTTTCGGTTGGACCGGCCGTTTCGAGGATTTGGACCGGTGCATACGTAACTTTGTCAATCCACAGCTCCTTGCCCAAAGGCTCGCCGTTAACGGTAATCCTAATCTTTTTATATTGTTGTTCTGTTTCACGCATCATTCATTGCTCCTTTTCATGTCCTATATATTCGTATATTTGAGAGGGCTTCTTCTATTCCTGGGACTGGCTCTTCTGTCCGCCTTTTGGTGCGTCATCCGGCTTCCTTTTTCATTTACCCGCTTTGGGCGCCATTTGAAACCGGTCCGGCAAAAATGGACGAAAGTGGAACTTATTCGCCGGTTTTCGAGTATATTCTATGGACGGCTCCGGCCTGTCCTGCGTGATGGACAACCCTCACTTTCTATAACTCTATGCAGGAGGTTGTTGCTTTATGAACCGGAACTTATCGCTGATCCGCCTATTATGCGCGGTTATGATTGTCATAAGCGGCACGATGCTGTTCAAGACTTCCGCCAAAGCGAATTATTTCGACGATTTTTATAAAGGGGTGGAGACGTTCTCCGGCCTCCCCAGCGAAGTCAACCGGCTGAAGGAGAGCTACCGGGAAACCTTGGACGATCTCGACCGGGCTCAAGCTGACGCGAAGCAGTACCAAGAGCAGAACGCCGAGCTGATGGCTCAGAACAAGGAGCTGTCCGAAACCGTTCAGGCGCTGCAGGAAACCAATCAGGCCAGGGCAGCCAGGGAGCATAAGCTGAAAGTCATGCTGATCACAGTGGTCGCTCTGGCCGCCGGGTATTTTGTTTTTATCCGCATTATGCGGTACTTCATGCGCAGAGCCAATCGGATTTAGCGACAATCCTGGAACCCGAAGTAGGAGGAATTGCCATTGAATCTGTCGATACAGGAACATGCAAGCCCGGACAGCGGACAAGCCGTGACCTTCCTGCTGGAACAAGGGGAAGAGATGCACTTTTTGCATCCGGAGCAGATCATCGCCTACAGGGGACCGTCCGACGGGCGGAGCGACCGGCTGATGAATATTAAGGGGATGTACCGGAAGAAAAAACTGATTCAGGCGGATATGCGGGGGAGCTGCAGTTTTACCGCAGCGCTGCCTCCCGGCTACAGCGTCAAGCCGATTGAGCTTGCCGGCGGCAGCGATTTGCTGTACGACCTGCGTCATTTGTTTTTTTACAGCTCCGGCATCACCATGAAAACGCGGATTCTGAGCGCGAAGAATATGCTGATTACCCGTGACGCCATCAAGGTGAAATTTGCCGGGACGGGCACGATCGGCGTCCTGACCGAAGGCATGGTCCTGGAAGCGGAGCTTCATCCGGACGAGCCGCTGTACGTTGACGCGGGAAGCGTGATCGCTTACCCCGAGAATGCCAAACTCGACCTGACGGTTTACGGCAATACGCTGGCCAGCCAGCACATGAATTATCATTTTAAAATGACGGGTGTGGGAACGGTGCTGTTTCAGGCCGGACACCGGAGCAGCCACCTGGAGAAGGACCTGAATAACGACGGGCTGATCAAGCGGGTACTGCGGGAGATCATTCCGTTCGGGGGAGTTTTTATCAAGTAAGGGGTATACGGTTTGCCTGAATCTGACATATAATCTCCTTAAACATTCCGAACAATAGAGGACCTGACATGTACATAGCCGATCCTTCTTGAGTTCAAACACCAGGAGGTAACATGTCCGTTCAAACGATGACCAAGACTTCGCCGCCAAGTGGACAGCAGCCGCTGACGCAGCCGGATATGTCGGCCACGGTCTACCGGATCCTCATCGCCATCAGCCTCGTGCATCTGTTTAATGACTCGATCCAATCGGTCATCCCGGCGATCTTCCCGATTCTGAAGTCGTCCATGCACCTGACCTATACGCAGATCGGGATCATTTCTTTTGCGATCAACTTTACGTCCTCCATTATGCAGCCGGTGGTCGGATGGTTCGCCGACCGCAAGCCGACGCCCGCGCTGCTCCCGATCGGGATGGGCTTCACCTTCACTGGGATGCTGCTGATGGCCTTCGCCACCACCTATCCGGCCTTGCTGCTGGCCGTCGTGTTCGTGGGCCTGGGCTCGGCCGCCTTTCATCCGGAAGGCTCGAGGGTATCCCACATGGCCTCCGGAACGCGCCGCGGGCTGGCCCAGTCGATCTTCCAGGTCGGCGGCAACGCCGGGCAGTCCCTGGCTCCCGTGCTGACGATGTGGATTTTCATCCCGCTCGGCCTGTTCGGCTCGATCTGGTTTACCATCGTCGCCGCGGCCGGCATTGCGGTCCAAATCTTTATCGCCAGATGGTACGGCAACCGCCTGCGCACCGGGGCGTACCAGAAGAAGAAAACGCAGGCGCGCCAGCTGCGGCCGGAAGTGCGCTCCCGCGTCCGTTTCGCGATCGTGCTGCTGGTGCTGCTCGTGTTCGTCCGTTCTTGGTACAGCTCGTCCATCAGCACGTTCTTTTCATTCTATCTCATGGAGAATTTCCACCTTTCCGTGAGCGACGCGCAGGTTTACATTTTCCTGTTCCTAGCAGCCGGCGCCGTCGGCACGTTCTTTGGCGGTCCGCTGGCCGACCGGTTCGGCAAACGGAACATGATCTTCTGTTCGATGATCCTTGCTGCTCCGCTGGCCATCCTTCTGCCTTATGCGAATCTGTTCTGGTCAGGCGTGCTGCTGGCGCTCATCGGCCTGATCGTCTTCTCCAGCTTCTCGGTGACGGTCGTGTATGCGCAAATGCTGTTCCCCGGCAAAATCGGAACCGTCTCCGGCCTTATTACCGGCCTGGCTTTCGGGATGGGGGGCCTTGGCGCACTCGTGCTGGGTAAATGGACCGATATCGTGGACATTACGACCGTCATGCAGATATGCAGCTTCCTGCCGCTGCTTGGCATTCTGACTTATCTGCTTCCGTCCGACAAGCTGCTGAACCGGTGGTCCGAGGGAACGGAAGCCTGATCAGAGTTGTTGCGCGTCCAAGCAATTCATCTGAAAAAAAGGACCGCCCTGGGCTTTATAATAAAGCCTGGTGGCGGTCCTTTTAAGTTGCCGGCCCTTATGCCTCATCGTCCGGCTGCTCCGAGCGCAGCTTGGTCACAATCCGCCGCTTCCTGTACAGCATTTTTCCGGCTTCGGCCACATCCTCAATCGTGCCCTTGTTGCTGATGGAGCCGAAGAAAATCCCGGCAATCGGTACGAGCTGGAACAGCTTTTTCCATCCGAAGCTGTCACGGTACGTCTGCACCACTTCCCGCCAGCCCTGAATCTGCGACATGACTTGGGCCGGCGCGTGGTCTCCGTCAAACTGCCCAAGCTCGTCCAGCACCGCCTTTTTGCCGACAATGTCGGCCGATGCGAACTGAAGGCACTTGACGATAAACAGGCGCTCTTTCTCATCCCTTGGATCGTAGCCGTAGCAAACGGCGATCTCCTGCAGCACCTTCAAAGAAAGGCCTAGCACCGCAGGGATGTCGATGGCCAGCGTCAATACGCCGCCGATGCCCGTTGTCGCCCCTTGGGCAGCAGCAAGCTTGGCGCGGCTCGCGGTGAGCTCATCCGCCACGCTGTCCATGACCGCAAGCGGCAGATTCGCCGCCTCGGCGAGCGTCAGTCCGGCTCCATCCCCGCCGTCATGCCCATCGGCCGGTTCCGGCGCCCCCCTTCCCTCCAGACCGCTTCCCATAAGCGAATGCGTCCGCTCAAGCCGCTTAAGAATGGATCTGCGCTGCACCAAATACTGCCCGCCGGTCTGCAGAAACCGTCCGACCTCGCCAAGCCCTTCGGCCAGCTTGTCCTGAATCACTTTCGGCGTCAGCCGGTCCAGCAGCATAAACGGCAGCCGACTCCATTTTTCCCAAAACCACGCGCTTTTCTGATCCTTCTCCCATTTTTCAATCCGCCTTAATTCCTGCTCTAGCTGATCTTTGGTCTCCATCTGTCCAGACACCTCCCAAAATTGGTTGTTCATCTAACACGGCTCCGATACGCCTTCCCCGCGATCCGGTTACCCACATACATAGATAGGCATGATAAACGAGAAAGACCGCATGGATGCAGCTGCATGAAGGACATCTTAAATCTGTATGCCTTCCCGCTCTTTGAACCGGCGGATCAGAAACTCGCTGTGCACGTTCGTGATGCCCTCCACCGTCTGGAGCTTCCGCAAATATTTTTCCACATGCTCCTGGTCATCCATCAACGCATGAACATGCAGGTGCGGGCCGCCGCTCATCTGGTAGACGCTCGTGATTTCATCATCCGCAAGCAGCGTTTCGGCAACGGTCTCAAGCAGGTTCCACTCCACTTCAATCAAGAAGTACACCGACATGCTTTTTCCGGCCTTCAGCGGGTTGACAATCACCGTAAATTTATCGATGATTCCCTGCTCCATAAGGCCATTGACCCGTTCCCGAACGGCAGCCCGCGTCAGGTTCACAAAACGGCCGAGCTCGGCATGGCTGAGCCTGCCGTTATCGAGCAGATGATCCAGAATCATATTGTCTTTTTCGTCCAAGTGTTTGAATTTCATGGCTTTCTTCCTCTCCCGGCATAAGCTTCATTGCTTCGTTGTATTTTACATTGTAAAAATATAATGCATATATATCGTCCGTTTGTATGGTTAAAATTATACAAACGGTGTATAATGAATCCGTTCTACGGCATCCGGATGCGATAAGCCCCGTGTTTTTAGTGTACAGGGACACGGCGGAAGAACGCAATCCGGACTCTTATTTTCTGACACAGGCAGGTGTACTCATGTGATTACGTTATCTTTGGAAATTCTGCTCATCTCCGTTCTGGCCGGCATCGTCGGATCGGTGCTGGGGCTCGGAGGCGGCATCATCATCACGCCGGCGCTGACGCTTCTATTCGGGGTCAGTATCGAGCATGCCATTGGCGCCAGCATCATATCTGTCATCGCCACTTCAAGCGGCTCCGCCATCGCATACATCCGCGACCGGATCACCAATATGAGGGTCGGGATGTTTCTGGAAATCGCCACAACCATCGGGGCGATCACCGGCGCATTTATCGGCGGCATCATCGCCCCTAATCTGCTCTATATCATCTTCGGGCTGCTGCTCATCTACTCCGCGTTTAATATGATCAAGAAGAAGAGCGAAGGTGCCGCCGGTGAGGTCAGCATGAGCCCGGCTGCCAAGAAGCTCCGGCTTGAAGGAAGCTATTATGATAAAGCCATCAAGCAGGACGTCCCTTACCATGCCGGAAACGTCTACGGAGGCTTCTCCGTCATGTACGGCGCGGGAATTGTATCCGGCCTGCTCGGCATCGGCAGCGGCAGCTTCAAAGTGCTGGCCATGGACGTGTTCATGAAGCTTCCTTTGAAGGTCTCGACCGCTACCAGCAACTTCATGATGGGCGTGACCGGGGCGGCCAGCGCGGGAGTCTACCTGCTGCGCGGGGATATCGATCCGCATATCGCCGGACCGGTGGCTCTCGGCGTTCTGGCCGGAGCGACCGTCGGTGCGCAAATTATGCAGCGCCTCAAGAGCAAAACGATCCGCCTGCTGTTCATTCCGGTGCTGGCGTACGTGGCCGTGCAGATGATTTTGGAAGGAGTGGGACTGACGAAATGAGCGAACCGAACGAGCAACGCCAAGAGCGGCAACAGAAAGATATTTTGGAGGTGGAGCTGGCCGTCAGCCGCTGGCTCCGGGTCGGCGTCGTGCTGAGCGCAGCCGTCATCATCGTCGGATTGGTGCTCTTTTTTATGGAGGGAAGCAGCGGTTACCCTGGCAGCTCTTACCCGCACAGCCTCCCCGATATTGTGAGCGGAATCGCGTCATTCAAGCCTTACGCCGTCATCACGGCCGGATTGATCCTTCTCATTCTGACCCCTGTACTGCGCGTCGCGATCTCCATCTGGGTATTTGTGCGCGAAGGCGACAAGCTGTATACGGGGATTACCACCCTGGTGCTCCTGATTCTGATCATCAGCTTTATCCTGGGAAAAGCCTGAACCTAGGCATTCCAAAAAGCCCTGCTTCTTCGCAAAGAAGGCAGGGCTTTTGTGTTAAGTTAAGTCTCCTTTTCCGGAGGGTCGTCCGGTTCTTTAGGCGGTATGATGTTGGTGGCTTCTTCCGGCTTCTGCTTCACCTCGTTGAGATGAACCACCGGAAGTGCCGGGGAAGTCAGAATCGCCTTCACCTGCTTCCGCTTCGCCTTCGGGCTCAGCACATACACCGTATCTCCGGACTCGATCCTCGTGTTTCCGCGCGGAGCGATGATCTGTTCGTGGCGGATGATCGCCGTAAACAAAATGTCCTCCGGCAGGTCGAGCTCGGAAATTTCCTTGCCGGCGATCGCCATCGTCTCGTTGACGTCCACGTGGTTGATTTCCGACTTCGCCTTGCCCAAAGCCGTCAGCTCCAGGAGCGAAGGGTTGGACGGTTTGATTTCCCCCGCCAGCCCCAGCTTCCCGGCAAACGGGGAAATCGTTGCCCCCTGGATAATGGCCGAGGTCAGAACGACGAAAAACACCACGTTAAAAAATAGCCGCCCGTGTTCCATTTCCGCCAGCATCGGATAAGTCGCCAGCACGATCGGTACGGCTCCGCGCAGGCCGGCCCAGGAAATGAGCAGCTTTTCCCGGAAAGAATACTTCATCCCGAGCGTGCTGAGGAAGACGCCCACGGGCCTTGCTATCAGCATCAGAATCAGGGAAAGCAGCAGACCTTCCCCGACGATGCCCGGCAGCTCGGATGGAAAGACAAGCAGGCCCAGCAGCACGAACATGACGATCTGCATCATCCAGCCGAACCCCTGGTTAAAATGCATGATCGAGCGCCCATAGGCCAAATCGGAATTGCCCATGACGATGGCTGTCACGTAGACGGCGAGGAGCCCGCTGCCATGGATCACCGAGGTGGCGCTGTACGCAAGAATGGCGAACCCCAGCGCCATCACGGGATACAGTCCGGACGAATCGAAATTGATCTTGTTGATGACGTAAACCGCCAGCCTGCCGATGAGCAGCCCCATGACCAGACCGATGCCCATTTCCCAGAAAAACGACAGGATCATTTGGAAGATTTCCGCCTCGGGATGCTGATCATATTCGATCAGGGAGACGGTAAGAAAGACGGCCATCGGGTCATTGCTGCCGGACTCGGCTTCCAGGGTGGAGGTCAGACGCTTTTTGATATTTTTCCCTCCAAGCACCGAGAATACCGCGGCCGCATCCGTCGATCCGACGATGGCACCGAAGAGAAAGCCTTCCACCCAGGACACGCCCAAAATATACTTGGCGCAGACGCCAACGATAAAGGTCGTCAGCAGCACCCCCACCGTCGCCAGCGACAGAGCAGGCTTGATGACCGGCTTGATATCGTCAAACTTCGTCTGCATGCCCCCTTCGAACAAAATGACAATCAGCGCCAAAATCCCGACGATCTGGGTGATGAGGACGTTATCGAAATACACGAACCGCGTAATCAGCATGCCGACGATGATAAACAGCACAAGGGCCGGCATGCCGAATCTCGAGGAAAATTTGGTGGTCAGCACGCCGACGAGCAGCAGGCCGGCCATTAATAGAACAAGTGAATTAACCAATGTTGTGGAATCCAAACAGCCTCGCCTCTTTAAAATGGAATGTAAACACGCCTAGATTTCGGTTGCGAACAAGAAAATTGCCCTAGTTATATATAAACCAAGCAACTAACAATACAAACAGAAGCGGTATGTCCCTCCCCCTTTAGGGCCGTCAATTGGCGGTGAGAACAGCCCTCTGAAAAGGGGAATCATGGGTCTACATTTTCCAAATAAAGGCGGGATTATGCGGGGTTATTGGACATGGACGGATCATGGAAATAAAAAGGGAACACCGCATCTGTCGCGGTGCCCCCTGTTTACAATTTAAACGTCCCCATCCGTGACGGCTCCCTTGGATGCCGAGGATACGAGCCGCGCATACTTCCGCAGCACGGCGGCGGAATGCTTCAGCTGCGGCGGGAACCACTGCTTTGCTCTCTCCTCCAGCTCCTCGGAACTGACCTGCATATTGATTTCCTGGGTTTCGCTGTCGATGGTAATGATATCCCCTTCCCGAAGGAGGGCAATCGGACCACCGACCTGAGCTTCCGGAGCCACGTGTCCCACCACAAAACCGTGCGAGCCGCCGGAGAACCGGCCGTCGGTCAGAAGCGCCACGTCGCCGCCAAGTCCTTTGCCCACAATCATGGCGGTGACGGACAGCATTTCCGGCATGCCGGGACCGCCTTTCGGTCCGCAGTAGCGGATGACGACGACATCTCCCTTCCGGATCCGGTCGCCCACGATCGCTTCTGTGGCTTCTTCTTCACTGTCAAATACGCGGGCAGGCCCGGTAAAGGACAGCCTGCTCAGGCCGGACATTTTGGCCACGGCCCCATCCGGCGCTAAATTGCCCTTCAGCAGCACGAGCGGCCCTGTAGGCTTCAGCGGCTGATCCAGCGGTCTGACGACATTCTGCCCGCTCCGCAGCGGCGGCACCGCTGCCAAATTTTCCGCGATCGTATGCCCGGTTACGGTGATGCAATCGCCGTGAAGCAGGCCCGCTTCAAGCAGCAGCTTCATGACCGCAGGGACACCCCCGGCATCGCTCAGATCCTGCATCATATACCGGCCGCTCGGCTTCAAATCGGCAAGATGCGGCACCTTCTTGCGAATCCGCTCGAAGTCGTCGATGGTCAGATCGACCTGAACGGAATGGGCGATGGCCAGCAGATGCAGAAAGGCGTTGGTCGATCCCCCCAGAGCCATGACGACGGTAATGGCGTTCTCGAATGCCTTTTTCGTCATAATGTCTCTTGGATAAATCCCTTTTTCGAGAAGCTGGATCACCGTTTCTCCCGCCCTCGCACATTCATCGGCTTTTCCGCTTGCGATGGCCGCCGTCGATGAGGAACCAGGCAGGCTCATGCCCATCGCTTCCGCGGCCGCAGCCATGGTGTTGGCCGTATACATTCCCCCGCAGGCTCCGGCACCCGGACAAACGTGGCACTCGATTTGATGGAGCTCCTCGGGAGTCATTTTGCCGTCATGATACTGCCCGACAGCTTCGAAGGCCGTCACGATATTTACGTCCCGGCCGTTCAGCGATCCAGGCTGAATTGTGCCTCCGTAAACGTATACAGCCGGAAGATTCATGCGTCCGATCGCCATCAGGCAGGCCGGCGTATTCTTGTCGCACCCGCCGATCGCTACCAGGCCGTCAAAACGCTCGGCGTTCACGACGGTTTCGATCGAATCGGCAATAATTTCCCGGCTTGGCAGCGAAAACAGCATGCCTTCATGCCCCATAGATATCCCGTCGGAAACGGTGATCGTATTGAATATGAGCGGAGCCCCGCCGCCGGCCTGAGCGCCTTTCTTGGCTTCCCTGGCCAATTCATCAATATGCATATTGCAGGGTGTCACTTCGCTCCAGGTGCTGGCCACGCCGATCATCGGCTTCTTGAAATCCTCATCCTTAAATCCGACCGCACGGAGCATGGCCCGGTTCGGGACCCGGTTTACGCCCTCACTGATGACTTTGCTGCGAATCCGCAGATCAGGTCGATCTTGACTCGTCATTTCGAATCGTCTCCTTCCGAGTGGTTTTGAATGAATGCATAAAGCTCATTCATCGGTCTCAGCAAATTCTTCTTCATCACCGAGGCGGCCAGCGCCGCATCCTTCTTCTCGAACGCCTCAATGATGCGGGCATGCTCTTCTGCCGAGGCAGCGGTTGCCGACACCGGCTGAGCCAGAAAAACATACTTGAACCTCCGAATATGGATTTGCAGCGAGGCGCTGAAGGATGCAACGTAGGCATTATCAGAGGCGTCCACGATCAGGTTATGAAACTGCTCGTCAAGCTCCATCGCCTGGTACGGCTGTCCCTGCTTGATCGCGGCGGCGAAATCGGCGTTAAGCCCCTTCAGCTGTTCGATCTGCTCCGCCGAAATATGAGTCGCAGCCGTTTCAGCCGCCAGGGAATGCAAAGCAGCCAGGGTAGCGTACATTTTCAGAATGTCATCCTTCTCGACCGTCTGAACGCGCGTATCCCTTCCCGGATGCATTTCTACCAGCCCTTGAACTTCCAGCAGCTGCAGCGCCTCGCGTACGGGGGTGCGGGAAACCCCCAGCGCCTCTGCCAACTCGGCATCCACCAGTTTTTCTCCCGGTTGAAGGGTGCCGTCGATAATCCATCTCTGAATTTGGCTGAAGGCCCGCTCCTTAGCGGTCATACGCACAGGCGAGGAATAACTTTTAGGGATCGGCATGATCGCTCACTCCTTTATCTTATGTATGCAATATATCGCATACATATATTAAATTCAAGGATAAAAATAAAATGCCCTCCATTTTCCCGTCGCCTGTTATGCGGATCGCAACCAGTCATGCTATATTGGAAATAATCAGACGGATTATCGCTCCCTGCGGCCCCAGGTTATCATATACCTTAAAGATGACTTGAAGACGGCGGCGAACAGACCCTTACTTACGGAGGTGCGAACGTATGGATCAACCGGTGAAAGTATATAATACAGCGGTGGAAGTAACCCTGGAGGTGATCGGTGGCAAGTGGAAGCCGGTCATCCTGTTTCATCTGACCTTCGGCAAAAAGCGGAACAACGAGCTCCTGCATCTCATTCCTTCCATCACCCAGAAAATGCTGACCCAGCATTTGCGCGAACTGGAAGACGAGGGCATCATTCAGCGCATTATCTACAATGAAGTTCCTCCCAAGGTTGAGTATGAACTGACCGAGTATGGCTGGAGCATGAAGGAGCTGCTGCACATGATGTGCCGATGGGGAGAAATGCATGTCGATAAAAAGTACCAGGGAACGGCGGCCATCAGAGAAAACTCCCGCTTGAAGTCTGCGCCGTAAACAAGCAGGTTGACCGGCTGCAAGGGCAGGCGGCCATCGGCAGATCGGTCGTTTAAAAGGCACCGGCGGCGCCAAGAGGGATCCTGCGGCTTAACTCGGAAGGATCCGAAGCATATATAAGCAAAGAGGCTGCATCCCTGCAAAATCAGGGGCAGCCTCTCTTTTTTATACGTTGGGGATATCATAGGCATGACGGCCAAACCTACACGTTACGGAATGACCTTACGCCGGCGCAAATCATCGAAAATGTTCATAAACATCTCTTCTGTATCCACGTACTCATGGAAGCCAAAGCGGCGGGCTTTGGTCCCGTCGGCGAAAAAATCGTAATCCCAGGAGAAGACAAAGTCGCCGAAGCCCCAGGAAGAAACCTCTTGATAAGAATGCGGGGCCAGCCCGTGCTTTTGGACCATGTCATTCCACAACGGCTCCTTGTCGGCCATAACGACGTCCAGGGACATCTGAAGGGGCGGCGCCGTCTCCATTCCAAAGTAAGCGGCGATCTTCGGCCACATCTCGTTCCAGCGGAACAGATCCCCGTTGTTGATATTGAACGCCTGATTCGCGCATCGCGGATCGGTTGCGGCCCACACGGTAGCTTTGGCAAGAAGCCCGGCATCAGTAACCTCCATCAGCGTATGATAGGCCCCCGGTTTCCCCGGAAAACGGAGCGGAATGCCCAGTTCCTTGGAGATAGACGCGTATACGGCGATAACCATGGCCAGATTCATCGGATTGCCCAATGCAAAACCCGCTACCACCGAAGGACGAATGGCCGACCACGTCCAAGCTTTTCCCTGCTGCCGTTTCTCCAAAAACTGCTGCTGATCCACATTAAACTCGGGCGGCATATGACCGGCATCCGATTCCTTGGCCGGGGTTTTGAACGGGCCGAGATGCGCACCGTACACTTTGTACCCCTGCATCAGGCTGACATGCCGCAGCCCCGGCGATCCCGCTTCGACTGCCTCGACGCTGTTGACCAGCATGGCCAAATTCGGCGCCACCAGCTCGGCCCAGGTCGGACGGTCCTGATAAGCGGCGTAGAAAAGATGCGTCACCTCGGGAAGCGCGCCCAGGCGGCGCCGGGCATCTTCCGGGTCCAGCAGATCCGCCGCGATATAGCGGACCCGCTCCCGGTCCTCCCCTCCCCTCCGGGATACCCCGATCACTTCCCACTCCGGCAGCGTCAGTAGATAGTCGATGAGATTGCGTCCAATCACCCCATTGGCCCCGACGACCAATGCCACTTTCCGTTCTTCCTTAACCGATTTATGATCATTCATGGAATGTCAGCTCCTTTGTATATTGTGCTTGGTGATGGCTCTATTGTGCACCCGGATTGCGCCCTCGGGAAGTACGCACTTCAAAGTCATTTAAGCACTTTTTTGTAACGTTGGAGCAGACAACGGCTTTCCGGGCATCTGTTTTTTTCAATAGAGGAAATGGTTCACCTGTCTTCACTTTATCCCGTTAGAGGGCTATACTTATTCTCGACCTATTAGACAACAAGCAAGACGGATGAGGAGGCATATATAACTTGGAGATTCGGCTGCTTTATTCAAATGAATTACAACAGGCCGCAGACCTGTCAGACCTTGTATTTGGCAAACCCGGCCAGCCCTCTATGGGCAAATCGTTTCCGGCCCTGTTTCATCCGGGCGTCAGCCATTCATACGGCGCGTTCACCGATGAGGGCGAGCTGGTGGCGTTCATGGGACTGGCGCCGGACGTGGTGCAGATCGGGGAAGCCAGGCTGAACGTGTTCAGCATCGGTTCGGTATGCACACACCCTGACTTCCGCGGGCAAAATCTGGCCAGCACGCTTCTGGCGGAATGCATGGACCATGCACGCCGCTCCGGAGCTTCCCTCGTATTCGTATCCGGCGGCCGTTCCCTGTACCGCCGAGCAGGCTGCTACGATTTTGGCAGAGTCCATTATGCCATGCTGGATAGCGGCAGCGCGGCAGCCCTTTTGCAAGCGGATACAGAAGAATGGAGCATTAGCCCTATGCGGCCGGAGGATACGTTCGGCATCTCTGCGATCCTCTCCGGCGCATCCCCGGCCTATGAGCAGGGCCCCGCACAGCTGCTCACGCTGCTGGGCAGCAGCGCCATCGCGGACATCACCATGATGCGCCAAGAGACGCTTACCGCTCGCAAAGACGGCGCGATCACAGCCTTTCTGGCCGCTGCCGTGCCAACGGCTCCTGAATCCTCGACGTCCGGCGAACCGGCCAAGGCCGTCGAGTGGGGAGGCCATCCGCATGCCGTCGCCCGGCTGCTGGCCGAAATGCTCCAGCGCCACCAGATTCAGCGCTTGGAGGTTCCAGTGCCTTGGCAGGAGCAAGCCCTGCTGAAACTGCTGCAGCAGGCCGGCGCCGCGGTCCAATCCGGCCCGAACAGCGGCACCGTATGGATCGCGGACGCCCACAGCCTGCTCAGGCAGTGTTCCCCGCTGCTCAAGGTGGACTGGAAATCCTTTATCCGCATCGATGAAGCCGGCGGCAGATCATACACGGTCACAAACAAGGGACAGGAACTCGTGCTGGATGACAGCGGTTTGCTGTCGCTGCTGTTTGATCCCGAGTCTCCCCACCTGGCCGGGGCTCCGGAGGATTTCTGTACGATACCTCTGCCTTATTTATCCGGACTGCATTATATTTAACAGCAGCGACTACAGCGCTGATGCATACGCGTCCAACCCAAAGAAAAGGAGCCGTCCCGGGATATCCGGTCGGCTCCTTTGTATGCCAACATCCTATTTTACGATAAAGTCTGCCATCGATTTCACTTCGATCCGGCCCGGTCTGGCCGGGATGAACGGCTCTTCCCCTTCCGAACGGGCGTAAAACTGTACGCGCTGCTCCCTGCCCGGGATCAAATCGAAGAAATTGTCGCTGAAGCTGCCCTCCGCCTCGCTGGAAATCCATACTTGTTTGGCCAGCGTATCCGTTGTAAGAATCAGCGTATGACCCTCGCTGCCCTCTTCTTCCCGTACCGTGATATTCGCTTTGGTAAACGCAAACTCCTTAGCCGGCACAAAATAATGCTCCTTGCTGTCCACCACCTGACCGGACACTTCAAGCCGGACGAGCAGAAACGTTTCCTGAGGGCGGCTTCCGCCCAGCAGCTGCTCCACGGAGCAGGTATGCACCTTTTCCGATGTGTTCGGGCTTATGCTGAAGCTCTCCGCCGTTTCCTGCAGGACGTTTCCTTTCAGGTCCATGACCTGCAGGCGAAGATTTCCGGACAGCGGCTGAAGCACATCGGAAAGGACGTAAATGTCCAATTCACCGCCGCGCGTACCGTCAATGGAAACGGCGATGTCTTGGAAGCTGCGTTTGGCGTAATACTGGAGCGCCTTCCAGCGGCCGAAATAATCCATTCCCGCCCAGGAAGCCACCGGCCAGCAATCGTTCATCTGCCAATACAGCGTCCCCATGCAGTAAGGCTTCTTGCGGCGATGCGCCTCAATCGCCATCTTCATGGCCTCCGCCTGCAGCACCTGGCTCATATACAGGAAGGATGGAAAATCCTTCGGCTCGTTCATGTACATATCCATATACTGCTTGATTAGACGGTTGCCCTGCCCGTTCTTCTGGTGGGCCAGCATCACTTCGGATTCCAGAGCCAAATCATGCTCTTCGGCATAACGGCGAACCGATTTGTATTCCGGGAACGACTGAAAACCGTATTCGCTCATGAAACGCCCGATGTACACGTTATAATTTTCAAACGGCTCCACATTGTGCCATACGCCCCAGTAATGTATGTCCCCGCCGGTGGAGCTGTTCGTCGCATGCTGACGAATGTCCCCGGTCAGCTCGATCATCGGCGAAGATGGCCAGTAATCGGCCTGCGGCGCATATCGGGAAATCGCTTCCGGCAAAATCCGGTGGAAGATCGCCTCATAATCCTGCCACAGGCGCTCGCGGAGTTCCGGAGTATACTGCTGCTTCCAGCCCCAGCCGGTATTTTCGGAATAGTGGGACCAGGCCGTATCGATTTCGTTATTTCCGCACCATAACACAATCGAAGGATGATTTCTCAGACGTCTGACGTTCTCCTCCGCTTCCAGCCGAACATTTTCCAAAAAGGCTTCGTCGCCGGGGTACATGCTGCAGGCAAACATGAAATCCTGCCATACCATCAGGCCGTATTCGTCACACAGCTCATAGAAAGCGTCCTGCTCGTAAATTCCCCCGCCCCAGACGCGCAGCATACTCATGTTGGAGGCTGCTGCACTGGCAATCTCATGACGGTAGCGTTCGTAGGTTACTTCGGTAATAAAGCTGTCGTTCGGGATATGGTTGGCCCCCTTAGCGAACACCGGTACTCCGTTCAACTCGATATAAAAGGTGGAGCCGGCCTCGTCCTTATCGCGGACCAGCCTGACCGAGCGCAGGCCCGTTTTGACGCTTTTCTCGGCTGTCACGCCGCCGTCAACGATCAGCTCCGCACGGAACTCATACAAATTCGCCTCACCGAGTCCACGGCACCACCACAGCTTCGGATTGTCGATCACCAGCGGGAGTTCCACCGTTTGGGCGCCTTGTGACAGCTGGACCTGCTGGTCCCAAGTCTGACCGTCCGCGCTCAGGCGAACCAGCGCTTCCCCTTCCAGGTCTGATTCCAGCTCGATCACGGCCGTTATCTTTGCGGACGCTGCCGTAACCTCCGTCTGATCGATGTACACATCCTGAATTCGGCTGTGATCCCATCCTTCAATATAGACATCCCGCCAAATGCCGCTGGTCACGAAACGAGGCCCCCAGTCCCATCCGTAATGATACGGCGCCTTGCGGGCGAATACGCTGATTTTCCGGTCTCCAAGTCCTCCGACATCCGACTGGTCATTTGTTGCCGGCAAATCGTAGCCGAGGCGCTCCAGTTTGGGAAGATCCTCCTGGACCGGCGAGCGGAAACGCACATGGACCGTATTGTCCTTCGGCTGCAGCACATCCTTGACATCGGCCTTCCATGTGCGGAACATATTATCCGCCTGAAGAACAGGTTTGCCGTTCACGGCGACGTCCGCATAGGTGTCAAGCCCTTTAAAGACGAGCTCCAGATGCGGAAGGGACAACAGCTCCTCCGGCAAATCGAACCGGCTTTCGTACTCCCAATCCTGCTTATCGATCCACTGCACTTCCTTCTCATTCGTTCCGTAGAACGGATCCGGAATTTTGCCGTTGGCAAGCAGATCCGTATGTACGCAGCCCGGTACCTTCGCCTCCATCCATTCCTGGTCCTTGCAAGCCTTAAAGCTCCAGCTGCTGATGTTCCATTGCGTTTTGTCCATGATATCCTCCTGCCATTGCTCGTATTGTCCAAAGAAAGTTAGCATAATTTATTATAACAAAACTAACAATCTAGTAAATGATCATTTTCCCCACCAGCCGGATGTTTTCAACATCTTCGGATCACCGGGAAGGGACGGCACGAGGGCCAACCGGGCCCCTATTTTTTTGCTCCTGTAGATAACATCTCGGCCGCCCCATCATACACTGCAATAAGCCCTCTGGCTTCAGCTGCGGCGACAAGCTGTATAAATCGATTTCAGATGATCAAACATACATCGGTTTCTTTCCCCAGTCTATTTTCTCTTGGCCTCGGAACGACCCGAACGGCAGTAACATAACTTACTGTGAGTTCGTTAAAGCACCCTGTCATCGTTTTTTAAAGAAGGATTCTCACGCAAAGGAGTGTCTTAACGTGAAACCAGTGAAATCGGCAAAGCCAAGGAAGCGGGTTAAATCAAGATCAAAACCGGAGAAACCCGTTCGAATCAGCGGTTTGGTCCCCTCCGCAACCCCGGGAATGGGAGCAGGCGGGAGTATCGGTGCGATGAGCACCGGAAAGCAGCTTGCCTTTATTTCCGCTTTTCTGTTCCTTATTGCCGCAACGATCAGCTTATATCTGGCCTGGATAGACCTCCATGGAGGGAACGCTCCTGAAGAGCTATTTTAAACGCAAAAAAAATGACGCCGATG
This sequence comes from Paenibacillus favisporus, assembly GCF_040545415.1. Lineage (NCBI taxonomy): Bacteria > Bacillati > Bacillota > Bacilli > Caryophanales > Paenibacillaceae > Paenibacillus > Paenibacillus favisporus. Next base: position 249,365 of record NZ_JBEPLV010000007.1, read on the forward strand.
CAGGCGTCATTTTTTTGTTCCAGTGTATGCGGATCACGGGATTATTCCGCTCCCTGTTCGCCGGATGCGGCGGCCGGGAAACGGACGGTCATCACCGTACCGGCGCCTTTCTTGCTCTCAATCTCGATCTTTCCCTGCATCACCTCAATGATGCGGAACGTGACCATCAGTCCGAGCCCGGTTCCTTTCGATTTGTTGGAGTAATATGGCTCGCCGAGCCTCGCCACCTCTGACGGCTCCATCCCCTCTCCATTGTCGGCGACGCGAATGACGACCTGGCCGTCCTCCCGGTAAGCCCGGATTTGAATGTGGCCTTCCTCCCTCAGCGCTTCAATGCTGTTCTTAATCATATTGATAAAAGCCTGCTTGAACTTCGACGAATTGCCGTAAACGTACAAGTCTTGGGGAATATCCGTCGTCATCCGGCCGCCTTGAAGGTTAGCCAGGGGGATCAAGATGCCCTCGATATGCCGGAATTCATACCCTACATTGAGCAGGGATACCTTCTCCGCCTCCGGCTTGGCAAACGTAAGAAAATCCGTAATAATCCCCGATGCCCGGTCCAATTCCTCAAGCGCCAGCCGGAGATACTCTTTCTCCCGGTCCCTCGACTTCTCCTGCAGCAGCTGCAGAAAGCCGCGGGTGACCTGAAGCGGGTTTCTCACCTCGTGTGCAACCGAGGCGGCCAGCTCGCTGATGATTTCCATTTTCTCCGACCGCTGCAGCTCGCTGTTAAACATTTCAAGCTCCCGGGAATACACGACAATCTGCCGATGATTATGGGCAAACTTCCGGCCAAGGATCATGATGAGGCTGATCACGAAGCCAAGGACTCCCCATTTCCACCAGAACAGCACGTAGTCCCCCTGACGTACATAGAACCAGACAAGTTCACCCAGCGCCGGGATGGCAAACAAGGCAAATCCCGAAGCAAACACAGCCGCGTCCCTGTTTCCTTTGGAGGCGTAGGATATGGCGCTGGCCGCCAAAATCATCAGCAGAACGATCATAATGCAGCCGAGCACCTTGACGGAAAATAAATAATAAATATCGGAGAAACGGCTGCCGCTAAGCAGGTTGATGACCATAAACCCGAGGCAAAAGAGCGAGTACCCTGTCTGGAATTTACGGCAAATCCGAATGATCAGCATGTAGCCGGGACCAATGGTTCTTTCAAAATAATAGGTTATCGCCGGTAAGAGCGACAGCAGGCCAAGGTCAAAAACGACCTGAAACCATTCTCCATAGCTTCTGAACAGACTGTACACAAAAGGAGAATAAGTCAGGATCATGAGCCCGATCGACAAAATGACTACCGTCAGTGACAGCCAGCTGTTCCGCTCACTCCGGTTCAGGAGTACAGCCGAAATCAGCATAATCAGCGCAATGAATATAAACGAGCTTCCCAAAACGATATCACCCAGATTAGCCTTGATCAGCTTGGTCAACAGCGTCTGGTAATCGCCGGCCCACACGGGACCGTCCATGCCGATCCGGCCGCTTCCCCCCTGAATTTTCATGAGCAGCGTTTGACCGGCGTCTTCACGGCTGAGCGGAAGCAGGATATGATGAACATCGTACCGGTAATCCCGATCGATTTCGTATCGTTTCTCTTGACCGACGTAGATGTCGATTTTGATTCCATAAACCGGTTTGAGCAAAATGGCAGGCGTATTCCAGATGAGCGCCGGCAGCTTCGTTTCGAACCATCCCGCCTTCTCTTCCCCGGTGCTGAGCTGCAGCGGCTGCTTCATCCGGTACGGCTCCCACCCGGAAGCCGGCCCGATGCCGTCCGTGCTGCGGCTGCCTGTACCTACGCCCTCCCATGTGAACCGCCAGTCCGTCAGCGGCTTTAGAGCCGGTTCGGAACTGCCGTAACAGGAGGCGGCAAGCACAAGCTGGATGACTATACATATCGCCGCCGCGATGATGCCGTATTTTCTCGAAGCTTTCATATGTGCACCTCTACCGAATGTTAGTGTACCGGAACCAGCGGTCTGCAGCCTCGCATCCGGTTCTTTCAATTTCGGATTTCATAAATTGGAAATATATGCTAAACTAATCAAAACCTCAACTAAACTTCATATAACAACATACACACAACCTCATACTCATAACCAGTCAACGGCTCAATGATGTCTTCAGCATCGGATACCGCCGCTTGGAACAACAATTCTATCTAAAAAAGGTGATTATATGGAATGGTTAGAGCGTTATGAAGCCGATTTGTCGTATGTATTCCGCGAAACCGAGTGCATCATTGCCGCGTTCCCCTCTCCGTTGAACACGAAAGGCCTTTCCTATTTAAGCCATTTTAACCCGCTCGAAGAAAACAGCGCCAAAAACTATATCTGCTATTTGCTGCCCTTCTGGCTGATGGAAACGGCAGGACTTTCCGCCGAAGACGCCCGGAAGCTGTCGATCGGCAACGTTTGCGCCATGCTCTATTTTTTCATTCAGGACGATTGCATGGATTCCTCCTCGCCCCAGGACAAGGAGCAGCTGCCGCTGGGAAATTTGCTGTACCTACAGTTTCTCGACATCTACCGCGGCTACTTCCCCTCAGCGTCCCGGTTCTGGTCCTATTTCAGGCAGTACCTGCATGAATGGGCGGAAGCCGTTACCAATGAGCACACGGCCGACTATTTCCGCGTGAATCCGCTGTTCATCGCGCGCAAGGCTGCGCCGCTGAAGCTGTCGAGCACCGGAGCGCTGCTCCTGTCGGGCGGGGAGGAACAAATTCCGGCCGTGACCGACTTGCTCGAACACGTACTGGCTACACTGCAAATGGCGGACGATTGGGCCGACTGGCGGGAAGATCTTGAGGAAGGCAGCTATAACAGCCTGCTCTCGCTGATCCGGTCGCAGTTTGCCCCCGACGAACCGCTCACTGCCGATCGTGTCGAGCATTATATTGCCGTTCACGGCATTCTGCGTTCATACACCGCCGTGGCGGAAGCCAACCATGAGCACATCAAGCAGACCCCATTGAACATTCCCCAGCTGCTTTCTTTTCACGAGCATATTCTGATGTCGATTCAGGACGACGCAAACCGGATCGAAGATGAGAGAAACGCCTTGAAAAAAGGCGGATTAAGTTTATGGATGTTAAATAATATCAAATAATGATAGATTTATAATTTATTCCATGGTATACTTATAAAGGTAATATTAACCATTTTGTTGAAAGGGTGATTCTAATGACAGCAGAAGCTATCCTTCACAACCAAGTTATTCAAAAAGCCTGGGAAGACCCAAGTTTCAAGGAAAGACTCCTGGCCGACCCTAAGGCCGCAATCAAAGAAGTGCTCGGTATTATTTTACCTGAACACATCAAAGTAAAGACAGTGGAGGAATCATCCAACGAGTTTTATCTCGTGCTTCCCCCAAGTCCAACAGAAACGGTCAGAGCGGCCGCGGCGCCGAAATACTCCTGGTAATTGAGACTACACACCTCATCTTGAATATACATAAATGATGAAAGGGTTGGGAACAGCGAAGTTCGCCACCTTACCGTCAAGCGGCTTATACAGCCGCTGATGGAAAGGAGACGACCGCTTCGGTTCCCACCCCTTTTTCGCTTTTGAATTCAAGACTTCCCCCCATGGCTTCCACGATGCGGAACGTAACCATAAGACCAAGCCCGGTCCCTTTCGTCTTGTTGGAGAAATACGGCTCACCCAGCCGGGCAAGCTCCTCCTTGCTCATCCCTTCCCCATTGTCCTGAATATGGATGACAACCCGCTCGTCCATTTCGTAAGCCCATACGTTAATCTGACCGTCTCCGCTAAGCGCCTCGATGCTGTTCTTCACCATATTGATAAAAGCCTGCTTAAATTTCGAAGAGTTCCCTTTCACCTGCAGATGGTCCGGAATACGCATGTCGATCTGGGCGCCCTGGAGGTTCGCAAGCGGTACGATGACGCCCTCCACATGCCCCAGCTCCTCTTTGACGTTCAGGACGGAAATCCGTTCAAACTGCGGCTTGGCAAAGGTCAGGAAGTCGGTGATGATGCCTGCGGCCCGGTCCAGCTCCTCCAGGGCCATCGTCATATAGATTTTATCCTGGTTTCTGTACTTCTTGGTCAGCACCTGCAGGAAACCGCGCGTCACCTGAAGCGGGTTCCGGACCTCATGGGCGACGGATGCCGCCAATTCGCTGATGATGGCCATTTTCTCGGAGCGCTGCAGCTCGTTGTTGAACATTTCCAGCTCCCTTGAATATTTTACAATCTGTTCGTGATTGATGGTATAGTTCCGGCCGAGGATCAGCATCAGGGAAATGATAAATACAGCCGCCCCCCACTTCCACAGAAACAGGTCATAGTTGCCGTCCTTCAAATAGAACCAGACCATTTCGCCAATGACCGTCAGGCCGAACACCGCAAAACCGACGGTAAGAATCTCGGCGCTCCGGTTCCCTTTCACGGCATGGATGATCGAATTGCTGACGAGCAGCACGGCTTGTACGATCATAACGATTCCCAGAACACGGACCGACAGAAAATAATGGATACCGAACAGTTTGTCGTTCAGCACGATGTTCGCCAGCATGAAGAGCAGGCAGAATGCCGAATATCCGATTTGAAAATACAACAGCTTCTGGATCACCGACCGGTACCCGCTGCCGAAGATCCGTTCGATAAAATAGGTTAGTGACGGAAGCAGCACAAACAGCGCGACATCCCATAGGCGGGTGTAGAGCTTGCCGTAATCCTTGTAAAAGGTATAAAGAAACGGGGAATACGTGATGACCAGCACTCCGGCGGAGGCGATCACCAGACTCAGTGAAATCCAGGAGGCGTTCTGCTCCTTTTTCAAAAAAACCGAGCAAATGAGCATGACGAGCGCAATAAAGACAAACGCGCAGCCCAGTATGATATCGATCAGGTCTCTCTTGACGTAGTTGTCCAGCAATTCCGGATAGTTCCCGAGTTCAATGCCGTGGCGCAGTCCAATGCGGTCCTTGGCAGATTGAACGCCTATGTAAAGTATTTTATCGGAATCATTTCTCTGAAGGGGAGTTAACACTTTGTTGTTATCGTAAATATAGTCGCGGTTTGATTCGTAGATGGGGGTCGTGCCGATAAAAATCGCAATGTTCTGTCCGTATATCTTAGGGATTAGCATGGAGGGGATGTCCCAGTTCAAGGCAGGGAGCTTCGTTCTGATCCATAATGTCGATGATGTTCCGGGCCTCTTCGGCAAAGCCATACCGGATTGATTCGGGCTCCAGCCTTCGCTTGCCGTTACGGATCCGGGAACTGCCGCAAGATCCGGGCTGTCCGCCCATTTGACCTCCCACTCGGTAATCCAACGCTCTCCACCCGTCTGCATCGCCCCAGCAAATACCGGTACCGTCACAAACAGCAGCGTCAGGCAAGCGATCAGAGCGAGCTTCGTGATTACGGATTTGGGGAAACCCTTCATAAAACACCTCAAAAGTTAATATTTGTAAATTTTCAACTGTTATGTAGATTCGCTATCATCATCGTCCACTCCTTCCTGTTCTTTCGGTCGTCGTCAAAAAATATATCATTTGCATAAATATACATATAACTTGGAGAATACTGGCGACATTATTATATTTATGCATTTGAAAACATAACAATCCCCGGATTGACTTCAACCTGAGCGCAACTGCCTTCGGAGTTACACAAGCCGAGATTTATTTAATCATACCACTTTTTCCTAAGTATGGTAACGATGTTTCACCTTCAACGGGTACGTTTATTAAAGTAGCAAACAACAGAGACTTCCCGATCTGCGCTGAAAGGAGGATTACCCATGAGTGAATTCCGCCGGAACAACGTTGAGGTTGAGCATAAGGAAGTTCAGCAGAAGTCCGATTCCAGTCTTGTAGCAGCCACTTTTATCAAATATGCCGCGTACATTATCATTTTTTTCGGTTTCCTCTACTTCTTGATCCGATACGTATTTCCTAAGTTTTAATTCGGGAGCGGATATACGGGCTCAATTCGGGTAACGGTAAGGAAAGAAAATACGCCAAAGGAGATGGATGACATGGCTGATGAGTATAATAAGAATATCAAAAGCGATGCCGATTTGACCTATGAACGCTACGACCAGCAGCGCGAGCTTCCGCCCGAGTTTGAGCTGCCCCGGGATGACTTCAAGGATACGGGAACATACACCAAGCAAAGCATCAGCCGTGAGCCGGAAGCGGAGGACGTGGAATTCTATGTTCGGTCCGACATGAGTTCCGAGCTTGGGGGCCGGGACTCGGTTCCAGCCTCTGGCGGGACGTCCGGCGCGTATGCAGGTGAATCCTCGGCCGTAAACGAACTGACGGAGGACGAAGAGCTGCCGGACGTTCCGGATGCGGACGACATTTCGGCGAACAGTCCGGTCGATCCTTCCGCGATCGCCATGGTGGAGGATATGCACGGAACGGACCTGATCAATGGATATGACGGCGACGATTCCGAAGAACTGTAGCCGGTACTTTCATTTAAGATTGTAAAAAAGAGGACTCCGCCGTTCCCGGCCGGAGTCCTTCTTTAAGTGCTGGCCGGTACGTTCCGGCGTTTATGCTAATCCCAGCGCCTTGACCAGCACATATCCGACGCCGGCAAGCAGGCAGGAGCCGAGCAGCGCTGCGGCGAACGGCCGGCCCCCTTTGCGCCCGAACACGGCAAAGTCGACGTTCAGGCCAAGACCGGCCATGGCCATGGCCATCAGCATATAAGCTGCCGTGACGATCTGCGAGGCAGCCGATTCCGGCAGGATGCCCAGCGTATGGATACCGCTCATCACCAGGAAGCCAAGCACAAACCATGGGATGGGAATACGGGTTCTTTCCCCCGGTGCGGTGCGCCCGCCCTTGCGGCTGCTCCAGAGGCCGACGAGAACGGCGACGGGCACAAGCAGTGCCACGCGAGTCAGCTTGACGATGACGGCCATATCTTCGGCCTCCTTGCCCCCTGGCGCTGCTGCCGCGATGGCATGGGCGACTTCATGGAGCGTGCCGCCCGCAAACACGCCGTAACCGGCCGGCGACAGGCCGAGCAGCGGATACAGGCCGACGTACAGCAGCGTAAACAAGGTGCCGAGCAGGGCAACTACCGCGGCGCTGACCGCCGTCTCCTGCTCGTTCGCCCGAACCTGCGGCGCGATGGCGGCCACAGCCGCCGCCCCGCAAATGGCCGAACCGCAGGCGGCCAGCAGCGACATGACCGGATCGACCTTCATCAGCCGGGCGATGCCGTATACCGCGAGCAGCGTCACGCTGATATTGACCGCGGCCAGCAGCAGAACCTTCGGCCCGGCATGAACGATGTCCGCCAGGTTCAGCCGCATGCCGAGCAAAATAATGCCCAGCCTGAGCAGCTTTTTATTGGAAAAGGCGATGCCGGGCATCGCGTACTCCGGCACGCCGGCGAATGCGCGGTAAACCATGCCAAGCAGGATGGCCAGCACCAGCTGCCCCATGATGCCGAGAAAAGGCAGCAGCGCCAGCCCCTTGGCCAGCAGTGATAATACAAACGTGAGGCAGAGCCCCAGCATATAAGCGTTCAAATTGCGCTTTTTGCGCGGCAGGGCCGATCCCTGAGATGCAATCATGATTCATTCCTCCCGTCCGTAGCCTGATCATTCATGCGGCTATCAATACGCTCACTATAGAATGTCCGGCTCCGGAAGGGAAATACCGATTTGCTATCCCGATCATCAGGATAACTTATGATTGATTGCAGCCCTCCCCCACGTTACACTGAGTGTAATCTTCAGCGCCGCCTTAGCCTCGCTTGCCGCTGAAGAAATGATGAACAGGAGTCAACGCCATGATCACAGACACACTAAAGGTCTTCGTCACCGTCGCCGAAGAGCGCAATTTCTCCCGCGCCGCCAAGCTGCTCCATCTGTCCCAGCCGGGGGTTAGTTTGCACATCCGGAACTTGGAAGATGAGCTGGGCGCGAAGCTGATGCTCCGGTCCCCGAAGCAGGTCAGACTGACCGAGGCCGGCGAAATCTTGTTCCGGAAGGCCAAGCAGATGCTGGCGCTGTACGAGGAGGCCCAGCAGGAGATCCATCTGCTGCGGGATGTCGTGACCGGCTCCTTGAGCATCGGTGCAAGCTTTACGATCGGCGAATACATCCTTCCGGCCGTTCTCGCCGAATATGCGCACCAGTACCCCGACGTCGATGTGCAGGTTCACATCAGCAACACCGACAACATCGTGCACGATATCCGCGAAGGGCGGTTTCACATCGGTCTGGTTGAAGGCAGCACGACCGCCAGGGACGTGCAGCTGACCACGTTCATGGAGGACGAAATGGTGCTCGTGATGTCGCCCGACCATCCCCTCGCCGCCTACAAATCGATTGATCCCGGCATGCTGCAGGACCAGGTGTGGGTCTTGCGCGAAAGCGGTTCGGGCACGCGGGCCTACAGCGACCGGCTGATTGAGGAGGGAGGACTTGCGGTCAAGCGGAGCTTCGTCTTCAGCAGCAGCCAGGGTGTCAAGGAAGCGGCCGCCGCGGGCCTCGGCATCGCTGTCCTCTCTCGCTGGGTCGTCCGCAAGGAGCTTGGCAGCGGCGAGCTGTGCGAGGTCAAGCTGAAAGGAATGAAGCTCGGCCGGAACCTGCTGATGGTTCAAGGCAAAGATCAGCCGGCCGGCATGGCGCTGCTCAAATTCGTGCATATTTTGGAGCAGTACGCCAAGCGGCATTACGCCGATTTATGATTCGCCTTCTCGGCCAGAGGCAGCATGGAGCCGGCGGGCTGGCGGTAAGCGGCGAAATACGCAAGGGCCACAAAGACCGCTCCGCCGATCAGGTTGCCCAGGAACACCGCCGCGAAGTTCGGGAAGTATTGACTCCAGCTCATCTGTCCGGCAAAGATCGCAGCCGGAATGACGAACATGTTCGCGACCACGTGCTGAAAGCCGATGGCGACAAACGCCATGACCGGAAACCAGATCCCGACGATTTTTCCGGTAACATCCTTCGCGCCGTAACCGAGCCAGACCGCCAGGCAGACGAGCCAATTGCAGCCGATGGCCGATACAAAAGCCTGCAGGAACGAATCATGCACCTTTGCTTCGGCCACAGCAACCGTTTTGGCCAGAAAAGCCCCTTCCGTCAGCCCGGCAACATGCCCGAAGAAATAGGCGACGAACACCGCCCCGATAAAGTTGGCGACCGTGACGAGAATCCAGTTTTTGAGGACGGCGCCAAAGCCGATTTTACGGGAAAACCACGCCATTGGAAGCGTCATCATGTTACCCGTTAATAGTTCCCCTCCGGCCAAGACGGTCAGGATCAGCCCTACTGGGAAGACAGCTGCACCCAGAAATCCGGCGACCGAGCCCCATTCCTTCGGAGCCGTTCCGATGACACGGATATCCAGCAGAAAACCAAGCGCAATAAACGCGCCCGCCAGGAAGCCGAGAATGAGGACCGCGGGCAGCGGCAGTTTGGCTTTCTTCTCCCCTGTTTCAATGGCAATATCACGAATTTGCTGCGGTGAATAAAAAGACGACATCGTACCATTCCTTCCATTTTCCTTCGTAACTTTGTTCGATAAAAGCCTGTGTTTCACAAAAAAATCCATTTTCACTTGTTCTTTCCAACAACAAAAAAACCGCCACAAATCAAACCCCGGCCCTGCAGCCGAAAGTTGATTGACAGCGGTTAATTCCCCTACCCGATTCCTATAGGGAGATCAAACACACATGACACGTAACGAATAGGGCAGGTGCAGTCCCTACATCCACCCCATTTGTCTATGACATTTCATACATATGATAAACACCGGTTCATAAATTTGTCAACAATTTTAAAAAAACGATGACCAACGACCATTCTAGGAAGCCAGACCGGAACAAGCCGTCATCCGCCGATCCTGGACATTTCCACCTTGGCTTCCCGGCCCGTACCGGTGCCGGCTTTACCGCGGTCCAGCGAATACCGGTCATGCCGTCCTTCCCAAATGGCTGTGATATGCTCCGCGATCTCGTCGTCGGTCGCGCCTGAACGCAGCCATTCCCTCAGATCATGCCCCTTCGTCGCGAACAGGCAGGTGTAGAACATGCCGTCCGCCGATAATCGGCCCCGCGTACAGGTGGAGCAGAAGGCGTCGCTGACGGATGAAATGACGCCAATTTCGCCTTGGCCGTCAAGAAACCGGAAGCGGGAAGCCACCTCTCCCTCATAATTGGGATCGGCAGGCGCCAGCGGAAACTCGGCGTGAATCCGCTCCAGCATTTCTCGCTTGCTGACGACCTGATCCCAGTTCCAACCGTTCGTATTGCCGACATCCATATATTCGATCATGCGCAAAATATGGCCCCGCTCGCGGAAATAGCGGACCATAGGCAGCAGGGCATGCTCGTTGACGCCCTTCTGCACCACCATGTTAACCTTCACGGCCAGGCCTGCTTCGGCGGCGGCGTCAATGCCCTCCAGCACCTGTGCCACCTTGGCCTTTCCGCCGTTCATCGCCAAAAAAGTGTCGTCATCGAGCGCATCCAGGCTGACGGCGACGCGCATCAAGCCCGCCTCACGCAGCGTCCGGGCGTGCCGGGCGAGCAGGCTGCCGTTCGTCGTCAAGGCAACGTCCTCCACGCCAGGGATCCGGGACACCTCCCGAATCATATCCGGAAGCTCCTTGCGCAGCAGCGGTTCGCCGCCGGTGATGCGGATTTTGCGGGCCCCGAGGCGGGTGAAAATCCGCGTAATCCGCACCGTTTCCTCGACGCTGAGAATATGTTCCCTGGACAAAAAAGCGTAATCCTTGCCGAAGATTTCCTCGGGCATGCAATACCGGCAGCGGAAATTGCAGCGGTCCGTCACGGAAAGCCTCAAATCTCTGAGTATACGGTTGTATTGATCATGGGTTTCCATGATGATCCCTCCTTCATTTGAAGCTGCAAATTCCCTTGATGTGGGCTGGTGCCCGAAACAATTCGTGCTGCTGCAGCAGGTACGCCTGGGGCCGCTCAGGATTGCGGCCTGCACTCCACAATGCGGTGCGGGTGGGTATACACGTTGCAGGATTGGCCGCGGATAAAGCCGACGGCCGTAATGCCCAAATTGTCCGCCAGCTCAAGCGCAAGCTCCGTTGGCGCCGATTTGGAAAGGATGACGGCACAGCCGATTTTCGCCACCTTCAGCAATATTTCCGAGGAAATTCTGCCGCTGAACACGATAATTTTATCATCCACCGCGATGTCGTTTTTCAGGCAGTAACCATAAATTTTATCCAGCGCGTTATGCCGCCCGATATCCATTCTCGACAGAAGGATCCCGTTTCGGTCGCACAAAGCGGCGTTATGCACACCGCCCGTACGGTTAAACGTCTCGGCTCCCTCCTGCATCTCCCGCACGAGCCGGAAGCAATCGTCAAAGGACAGCTCCACCGGAGCCTGGTCCAGCACCTTGGCCGTTTTCGCATCATTGAAAAACACAAAGCCCTGCCGGCTGGCGCCGCAGCAGGACGTGACGTACCTTTTGCTGTATAGCTGGCGATGGAGTGGACTCCACTTGCTCACAGACGCGTGAACGAACCCCTCCTCTTCCTGAACCCATAAGTCCTTGATTTCCTCAATGCTTGAAATGACGCCTTCCGATGCGAGATAACCGACAGCCATATCTTCAATGTATTCGGGCGTACAGACGAGGGTCGCAAATTCCTCGCCGTTGATTTTGATCGTTACCGGATGCTCGTTCACGACCAAGTCGGTCTTTTCCGCCATCTTTCCCTGTTCGTACCGGATCATGCCCGGCCTGCTCGTCACAGCCTCCATCATCGGCTTCATCCCTGCTCTATATTTTTCTCGAACATAAAGACCGAAACGGCCATGTCTTCTTCCACCTTGATATCCGTAAACAGATGGATCAGCTTCGATCCGCACAGCTCCTCCAGCCCTTCCGGGACCTGGGATTTGTACAGCTCCTTGATCATGTGTGTTCTCGCGCTGTGCACCATCTTCTTGCCGTCTTCGGACTGTGCGATAAACTTTTCCGTAGGTGTGAAATTGCCGTGCATCCGGGTGATCGCCATGTTCTCGACAAACGTGGTATGAATGCGTTCCGGACCTTTTCCGAACGTATCTTTCCTCACTTTGCGAATGATATCGTTAAACGCAACTTCCTTCTTCATCCCATTCTCACCTCATCACAAGTTTAACACTATACTAAATCTTAGTAGGATTGTACAGAATAATTCAACCTTGTTTTTCTGCCGGGGCGTAGTATAATCATGACGAGAAAACATTTATGCCATACAGGCGCCGGAATGATCCATTAGTAGGCCAATGCTAATCGGTTACTCCACTACAACCTGCCGCGCACAATGATTAGCGGAGACGGGTTTAGTGGAGTTTTTTTGTTTTTATGGCCTGCTCTTTAGCTTATGGACACCCGCCGAAGCGCTGCAAACACCGGGACGCTTGGCGGCTCCATTTAACATTGGGGTGAAAAGGGGTTTTATGTTCGTGAACCAAAATCTTGTTAACATTACGCTCGACGGACAGGCGGTGGAAGTCACATCGGGCATGACCGTGCTCGAGGCGATCAATCTTGCCGGCCTGTCGCATCCGCAAATTTGTTATGTCCCTGAGGTAGACCCGATCCAGACGTGCGACACATGTATTGTGGAAATCGACGGGAAGCTTGCGCGCGCCTGCTCGACCATTGCCGTTTCGGGAATGAAAGTCAAGCTGTCTTCCGCATCCGCCAAGGCTGCACAGACGGAAGCGATGGACCGGATCCTCGAAAACCATCTGCTCTACTGCACCGTATGCGACAACAACAACGGCAACTGCAAGCTGCACAATACCGCCGAAATGATGGAAATCGAGCACCAGAAGTACCCGTACCGGCCGAAGGTCGAACCTTCGGAAGTCGATATGTCCCATCCGTTCTACCGTTATGACCCGAATCAATGCATTGCCTGCGGACAGTGTGTCGAGGTCTGCCAAAATCTGCAGGTGAATGAAACCCTTTCCATCGATTGGGAAGCAGACATCCCGCGGGTCAAGTGGGACAACGGGGTCGATATCAACGACTCTTCCTGCGTCAGCTGCGGCCAATGCGTCACCATCTGCCCGTGCAACGCCCTCATGGAAAAATCGATGCTGGGCGAGGCCGGCTTCATGACAGGCATCAACGAGGAAGTGCTGAATCCGATGATCGACCTCGTCAAGGAAGTGGAGCCGGGATACAGCGGCATCTTCGCCGTTTCGGAAATCGAAGCGGCGATGCGGGACACACGCACGCGCAAGACCAAAACGGTATGCACGTTCTGCGGCGTCGGCTGCTCCTTCGAGGTGTGGACCAAAGGCCGGAAAATTTTGAAGATACAGCCATCCCACGATGCGCCGGTCAACGCGATCTCCACCTGCGTCAAAGGCAAATTCGGCTGGGATTTCGTCAACAGCGAAGAGCGGATTACGACCCCGCTGATCCGGCAGGGAGACGCCTTCGTCGAAGCTACCTGGGATGAGGCGCTGAGCCTGGTCGCCGAACGCCTCGGAGGCATCCGTAAGGAGTACGGCAACCATTCGGTCGGCTTTATTTCTTCCTCGAAAATTACGAACGAAGAGAACTACGTGATCCAAAAGCTGGCCCGCCAGGTGTTTGAAACGAATGACGTGGACAACTGCTCCCGCTACTGCCAGTCTCCGGCGTCGGACGGACTGATGTCGACGGTCGGCATCGGCGGCGACGCCGGCACGATCCAGGACATCGCGGCAGCCGGCCTCGTCATCTTGATCGGCTGCGCGCCGGCCGAAGGCCACCCGGTCCTGGCGACCCGGATCAAGCGGGCGCACAAGCTGCACGGCCAGAAGCTGATCGTCGCCGACCTGCGCAAGCATGAGATGGCCGAGCGCTCGGACCTGTTCATCCGTCCGAAGCAGGGTACGGACTTCGTATGGCTGACGGCGGTCACGAAATACATGATTGACCAGGGATGGCACCAGCAGGCGTTTATCGACCAGTATGTCAACCAGTTTGCCGAATACCAGCAGCTGCTCGACACCTTCACGCTCGAGTACGCCGAGCAGGAAACCGGCATTGCCAAGGAGACGCTCATCTCGATCGCCGAGATGATCCGCGACGCCGACGGCACCGTCATCTGCTGGGGCATGGGCGTCACCCAAAACATCGCCGGATCGCACACGTCGGCGGCCATTTCCAACCTGCTGCTCGCTACGGGCAACTACATGCGTCCCGGCGCCGGAGCTTACCCGCTGCGCGGACATAACAACGTGCAAGGAGCTTGCGACATGGGCACGCTGCCGCCTTGGCTGCCGGGATACCAGCATGTCTCGAACGACGAAGCGCGGACGCGGTTCGAAAAAGCTTACGGCGTGGCGATTTCGCCGCAGCCGGGTATGGACAACATCCAGATGATCGATGCGATCGACCGCGGCGACATGAAGGCAATGTACCTCGTCGGCGAGGATATGGCCTGGGTCGACTCCAACGCCAACCACGTGCACGAGGTGCTGGCGAAGCTCGACTTCTTCGTCGTGCAGGACGTATTTCTGTCGCAGACGGCCCAGTTCGCCGACGTCATTCTGCCTGCCGCGCCGTCACTGGAGAAGGAGGGCACCTTCACGAATACGGAGCGGCGCGTTCAGCGCCTGTATCAGGTGCTGGAACCGCTCGGCGACTCTAAGCCGGACTGGTGGATCACGACCCAGATCGCCAAGCGTCTCGGGTATGACTGGGGCTATACCCATCCGAGCGAAATTTTCGACGAAATGGCCAGCCTGACCCCGTTCTTCTCCCAGTGCAGCTATGACGTGCTGGAAGGCTGGGGAAGCTTCATCTGGGGTTCGGCGAGCGGGGAACACACACCGCTGCTTTATACGGACGGCTTCTTCTTCCCCGACAAAAAGGCGCGCTTCTCGCTGGTCGGCTACGTTCCGCCGGTGGAATACCCGGCCGAATTCGATCTCGTTCTGAACAACGGGCGCCTGCTGGAGCAGTTCCATGAAGGCAACCTGACCAACAAATCGCACGGAATCAATCTGAAGCTGCCGGAAGTGTTCGTGGAAGTATCGCCTGAGCTGGCCGCCGAACGGGGCGTCGAGAACGGGTCCCTGGTGCGGCTCGAATCGCCTTATGGCGCGATCAAGCTGAAGGCGGTCATTACCGACCGCGTCCACCGCAACGAGCTGTACGTGCCGATGCACTCGGTCAGCCACGAAAACGCGGTCAACCTGCTCACCGGCAATGCGGTCGATGTCCGCACGCACACGCCGGCCTATAAGCAGACACGCGTGCGGATGCAGATTCTGAACGTGAAGGGTACCAACCCGCTGCCGCTGACCAATCCGCGCAACAAGAAACGCTATCCGCAAGAAGGCGTCGAGGTGCACCGGAAATGGAGCCGGCCGGATTATGTATCGCTCGTCGATTAAAGGAAAGGTGGAGTCTATATGGCACAACCGATTTCATACATCAAAAAACGCGAGCTGACGGAAGAAGAGCTGAAGCAGCAGTCCCTGGAGCAGCTGACGGATTCGATCGCCGAGCATGAGCAGGCGCTGGAAAAAGCCATCGGGGTGCTCAGCGAGCTGCACGATAGCGGCATTCTGGAAGCGGCTGAGTCGCTGCTGAAGGCCAAAGCCAAAGTGGCCGAAATCGTCCTGGGCCAGGCCACCCGGCCGGAAGTGACGAACATGATCAACAACGGCATGGCCGCCGCCGGCGCCCTCGCCGCTATCGATCCGGAGCAGACGGCGAAGCTGCTCGGCAGCGTGGCCAAGGGCCTGGAGGAAGCCAATCAGCCGCAGGATAAAAAAGTGACGGTCTTCTCCCTCATGAATGCGCTGAAGGATCCTGACGTGAACCGGGCGATCGGCTTCGGGTTGCGGTTTCTGAAAGGCATGGGCAAAGGCCTGGGGGAATAAGTCCGAGTGAGAACAAGAACATGATAGTAAACAGATGGAAATAAGCTGATGAAACAGACCCTTTGCGGGAAGTGCCGC
Source organism: Paenibacillus favisporus (assembly GCF_040545415.1). Lineage (NCBI taxonomy): Bacteria > Bacillati > Bacillota > Bacilli > Caryophanales > Paenibacillaceae > Paenibacillus > Paenibacillus favisporus. The sequence goes on from NZ_JBEPLV010000007.1 coordinate 265,330, forward strand.
AAAGGGTCTGTTTTCTTTAATAACTAGCTGTCCGAAGGATTGGTGCTCCGACGAAGCTTCTCATATTCCGGATCGCCTGGCATCAGGTCGACCCTCGGGTGCGCCAACTGCGTTGATGATATCAACGGTCAGCAATCGGAATTGATCAATATTGGTTCCAATACCCAATGCTTATCTCCGCCTGGTTCGAATCTTTTGACTATATTATTTATATAATTTTGGTCTTTAAAGAGGTCCACAACTCGTTTACTTATTAATATCTTCCTATGGACAAAATTGTAGTCTTTATACTCATAGGTATAGTTGAAATCCTTGATCTCCTTCAAATCTTCTGGATTATAATAATAAGGCGCAAAAAGATGGCCTCCTAATTTACAAATAGGGCACCTATTTGATTGATTATTAATGTACGGGTCGTCGAGATATTTATAAGGTATACATTGTGGAGCTAATTTATTTGTCGGTCTGATCTGATAACCCTTTACTGCAGCTTCCTTTTTCCCATTATGTTCAACTTCCACAAGATCGTACCCGCTAAGTCCAGAGTTATGCAACTTTTCAGCTAATATTTCAGAAATAACCAATGAATGATCAACATAGAGGATTGGATTTTTGATTAACTTGTTAGCATCGATTACCGGCTTTTGGCCGTCTTCTATTTTTTTTCGGTTACAATGATGGCAGAAGACCTCAAGTTTTAGTTTTTGTGATTTAATATACAGTCCTGCCTTATTACCAATAGATTGAATAAAGAAAAGTGGCGAAGAAGTGTAGTCTTTTTCTTCGTAGTCGAAAGAGAATCCAAAATAATCTGCAGTGTCCTGGATATGGTTGTCTAACTTATTGAGATCGCTTAGACAGCTTTGTACAACCTCTGGACTATACCCTACCTTTATTGTATAAGCAAAATGTTCACGTTCCCCAACGCTTAAATCTTCAAATTCGGCTATTGCCTCATACTTAAGAATAATGTCTTCGACTTGTTGTTTTTCCCTTTTCGAATACACAATGATACTTATAACTGCATTAAGGATCAATGAAAACACCTCCACAACCAATAATATGATACCACTAGAATAAGCTAACGGTTCCACATTATTGTTTGTTTGCTAATCTTGTATTCTTGGCTTGGGAACAACTTATTATGTCGAGAAAACTCAGCTAAAAACTCCTACACAGGCTGTTAGACTCTTTATAAAGTTGGGTGACAATTTGCTCGGGCTCCCGACGTATGTATAACAATATCTCAACCATCCCGATTCTGTTCGTCAGGAGGTGACGTCCCTTGAACCTTGCTCAAGCTTTGGGCTTCCCGCCGGATGAGCGGCTGCTGATCATCAATGCGGATGACTACGGCATGTGCCACTCGGCCAATGCGGGCATCCAGCTGCTGCTTGCCGAAGGGGCCATTTCCTCGGCAACGATCATGATGCCGTGCCCGTGGGCCAAGGAGGCTGCCAAGTGGGCGGCCGCGCGTCCGGACGTGGACGTCGGCATCCACTTGACCTTTACCAGCGAGTGGGACACCTACCGCTGGGGACCGGTCACCCGCCGGCAGACGGCGCCCTCCCTCATTACGGAGGAGGGGTACTTTCCCCGCGACTGCCGCACGTTGGAGACCAGAGCCCAGGCAACCGACGTGCACGCCGAAATCATCGGCCAAATCCGACTCGCCCGGCGCATGGGGCTGAACCCGACACATCTTGATAATCATATGGGGAGTCTGTACGGGCTGGAAACGGGGCGGGATTTCCTCTCCCTCGTCCTTGGCGTCTGCGCGGAAAACGGCCTTCCGTTTCGGCTGCCAAGGCATATTCCCGCTTCGCTTCAGCTGCCTTCCGCGGACCGGCGCATCCATAAGGCCCGGGTCCGTGAAGCGGACTCACTCGGGGTCGTCATTCCGGATCACTTAATCCAGCTGCCCTTTTCTCTTCGCCCGGGGGAAACATACGAAGCCTTCAGGAAGAGCGTGGCGGATGCGCTGTGCTCGCTCCAGGCCGGAGTCAGCGAGCTGTATATCCATCCGGCCGTTATTACGGATGAGCTGATGGCCATCCATCACGAGTGGCTGAAGCGCGGCATGGAGCTGCAGGTTTTCCGCGATCCCTGGATCCGCGAAGTGATGCGAAGCCAGCGCATCCGGCAGTTCTCCTGGCGCAATCTGCAGCAGCTTCAGCTGCGCAGGCGGCGCCAGAAACCTTAAGTCCGGGGCCGGCCTTCCGGGCGTTTGTGCGGGGACGGGCGTACAAACGGCGTTCATCCGCCCCGGACGAAGCCTTTTACGAAAAATGGACAAAAAAATAGACCCTAGTCCCGTGCCTAGGGTCAATTCATATATAAAAGGGGTATGAGTGCATTATATGAGAGTTTTCTTAAAAACACCTGAAAATTACCTTCAGAATACATTAAAATTCAAGGCAATTCTATCCAAATGGCCGTTTCGCGCCCCCACTGGAATGGATAGCCGCTAGCAATCCTTAGTGTTTTAGATCAGCGCATCAATGGCCGATTCCAGCTCCAGCGGACCGACCGGTGTCTCAAACCGCTCCACTACCCGTCCTTCCCGGTCAATCAGGAACTTGGTGAAGTTCCACTTGATATCGTCGCCTTCCAGCAGTTCAGGCTGTTCCTTCTCCAGAAACGATTGCAGCATTTTCCCTTCGGAATTGTCCGTGCTAATCCCCTTAAACGGAGCCTGCTCCGTCAAGTAAGCAAACAGCGGATGCTTGTCTTCTCCGCGCACGTCCACCTTCTCAAACATCGGGAAGCTCACGCCATAGTTAATTTGACAGAACGTATCGACTTCCTCATTGCTTCCAGGCTCCTGTTCGGCGAACTGGTTGCTTGGAAATCCGAGCACCTTGAATCCCTTGTCACCGTATTTCTCATACAGCTTCTGCAGGTCGGCATACTGCGGGGTGAACCCGCATTTGCTCGCCGTGTTCACAATGAGGAGCACGTCCCCCTTATATTCCGAAAGTTCCTTTTCCGCGCCGCGAATGCTGTTTGCTGTAAAAGAATAAATACTCATGGTTCCATCCTCCATCTCAATTGTATTTTATAAAATTAAATTGTACACAATTTATATATCGAATGTACCACCATCTTTTCCGGAAAGCAAGCTCTTTTTGCTCCGTTCGCGGCATTTTATTCTCAGGGTATCTCCAAAGCGTCGGCTAATATTTTCAGAAAAATGGGTAAATTAACAAAGATGAACCCGATTCCGGTGACGGATACGGACAATTGCTGTGAGAAGGAGTGACGCGAGGTATGAAACTTTCCGGTAAAGTAGCGATCATTACGGGCGGTGCCAGCGGGATCGGACAAGCCACCGCACGTCTGTTTGCCCAGGAAGGCGCCAAGGTCGTCGTGGCCGACCGCTCGGAAGCGGGCCAGGAAGTATCCGACCATTTGAAAGAAAAAGGGTACGACTCGATTTACGTCCGGGTGGATGTGACCAAGGAAGAGGAAGTCCAGGCGCTGGTGGAACGGACCGTGCAGGAATACGGAAAACTGGACATTATGTTTGCCAATGCGGGCGTGGCCAACGATGAGCCGGCCGATCAGCTGTCGCTGGACAAATGGCAGCGCACGATCGACGTCAATCTGACAGGCGTCTTCCTGTCGGATAAACACGCCGTGGTCCAAATGCTGAGACAAGGCACCGGGGGTGCGATCATCAATTCCGCTTCGATCCACGGCCATGCGGCCAAGGCGGGAGTTACCGCTTACGGCTCCGCCAAAGGCGGCGTCGTCCTGCTCACCCAGACGCTCGGCATTGAATACGCCAAACACGGCATCCGGGTGAATGCCGTCTGCCCGGGTTATATCGATACGCCGCTGCTAAAAGCGCTTCCGCCGGAAGCCAAGCAGCAGCTCGTGGAGCTGCATCCGATCGGCCGGCTCGGCACTGCGGAAGAGGTGGCCAAATCCGTCCTGTTCCTGGCCAGCGACGACTCTTCGTTCGTGGTCGGAACGAGCCTGATGGTAGACGGCGGATATACCGCCCAATAATGACTACAGCATGTATAAAAGAAGCGCCCTGGCGGCATCGCTGCCGCCGGGACGCTTTTTTCATGCTCAGCTTCCTCTATTACCCACGATCCTGCTCTACTTTTAGCCTGTGGCCGATCGGGGTTTCGCCCGACTTTTTGCCTTTCACATGCCATAGTCCCGGCGTATCCCGCATCCCGCTGACTTCGACCAGTACAGGCCGCCGAGGAAGCCCGTTCACCCGCAGCCATAAACGGTTGCCGTCGACAGCCCTCTGCTCGATGGTGATGCCGGCAAGAGGCCCGGCCTCCGTGTTCTCCTCCGCAAAGAACAGCACCGTTCCAAGCGTATCCGGATCAATCCGTTTGTTGAACGAAACCGTCAGTTCTTGTTCTCCGCGCATGACGGCTTTCACAGGGACAGGCGGTTCGTCATACATATACCCGCCGAGATGGTATTCGTACGCCGTCCACGTATCGTAGCCGAGCTCGTAAACCGTGTTCTGGAAGTCATTGAGCCAGCGCCGGTTCTTCACCATGCTGCTCCGGGAGCCGATGTCAGCCTGAATGCCAAGGGGAAGTCCGGGATAAGCGGCCCGGATCGGTGCGGCGAAGCTCTCGTATCCGCCCGCGTACTGCGGCGGCAAATGGCGCTTCATCCAGTCCGGCCAGTGGGTCTGAAGCACGTGCATATCCGGCCGGACCTTCCCGATCATCGAAATCGCATCCAGCCCCTGCCATTCCTTCAACCGGAGGGTGGATACCGCTCCGCCGTCAACCGCCAGCGACCAGGTCGCCACGGCAATATCCGGGCGGACACTTCTTGCGCCTCCGCTGCCATTAATAATTTCATCGATGAGTCCATTCACGGCGTCCACGCGAAAAGTAATCCATTTGCCGTAGATGTCAGGTATCTTTTTATAATAGTTAGCCGCCCGTTTGTTCAGAAATTCGGGAATATCATGGCCGTACTTGTCCCGGAACGCTCGCTTCGCATGGGGGCCGACGTCGCCGTATACCCCTCTGCGGATGCCGTCCCATTCGGGAAAATAAGGCTCGGCGATCTCGATCCCGTCAAACGGATGATCCCTGACGACCCGGGCAACCGCCTCCTTTTTCCATTCCACGTAAGATGCCGAGAACGGGGAAAACCGCTCAAAGCCGTCATTCTGCTCCTTCAGCAGCCCCATCCTCCAGGAACGCCAGTCCCGGGGGAGATGATCGGTAGCGAACGTTCCGTTCCCGATTACAAGCGCCCATACGGCAATATCCCGGGCGTGAAAAGCCTCAATGATGTCCGTTCGGACCCTGCTCTCGTTCACGACAAAATAATGCACCGTCCGATAGCCGGACAGCTCGATCTCTTCGGCGATGCTCTCAGCGGAGCGGTCCGCATAATAAGGAAACAGCGGGTCGATTTGAATGCTGGGCCCTTCCAGCGCCCATGGTCTTGATATCACCCTGCTCTCGTTCATAGTTCCTCCTTTCGCAAATCTAAAGCCGTCTTTGCTGTACCTGCGTAAAACGGCTTGTGATTCTCTTCAAAAAGTCGAAGCACCCGCCCAGTTCAGGGCATACAATGCAGTAAACGTTCATCGGAGGGATCCAAGTGCTGCTCACGAAGTTTAAAAGAAATATAACCCTGCAGGAGCGTCTTGCCAAATTTACCGGGCATCTGGTGGAAATCAACGGCGCAGGCCTGGGTCTGGAGCCGGGGCGGCTGCAGCATGTGTATAAAAGCAGCTTTATCCGCGTTCAGGGAGAGCTGTTCGTTCCGCTCAGCCTGCAGACCATCCGCGTCTTTGACGTCAAGCCGCCGGCGGTGTTCCGCCGCGTCGGAATCCGGACGGTATTCCAGTCCGGCAAAGCCTTTTCCAACATGAAGCTGGTGCTCATCGGTTCCGACTTCATCGAGGTGCAGGCCAAAGGGAAATCGCCATCCCGAATTTTATTTCCCCTGAATCAAGTCGAAGGAATCTTTCCGGTCTGATCCGCACTTCCCTTATTGTACATCTTTGAACCGGAAAATGCCCAGACACTGCGCTTTTCGGGGTCTGCCAGCCATTTTGGCGTTTTATTTAAGGTATGCTCTATTTCTTTCCATAAAAACCGCACCTATACCCTCATTTTTGCGGACCCTGCAGCTGCTGGCGACGGCCTCTTGTCTCCCCTTATCGGCAAACCAAAAACCGGCCGTTATACATAACGGCCGGTCGTTTGCGCCTCATTTTAAAAAGGCTTGCTGACCATGAAGTACAATATAAAAAGCGGCAGCAAGGTGGCAAGAATGCCGAAAACCGCCCAATACGCCGATAACTTCTTGTAAGCTGCGGAGATCGTCCCGTTTTCGAGCGCCTGCCGGCTGAGCCGAATCATACCCCGCTGCAACGGGATCAGTACGGCCAGCCACAGCACGCCGGTGATCCCGAACAGGATTAGCGAGGCCGTGAGCCAGTTCAGACCTGCCAGCGAATAGCCTCCTTTGGCGGCCATCAGGCTCCCGGTGACGATCAAGAGCAGCAGCCCAGGCAGCGTAAACGCATAATCGGCGAGCATCACGTTGTTCACGGTGCGGTGAATCTCCGCGGCATCGCCCCGGACGTCGGCGCGGACTTTCCAAAAGGCAGCCGTAATGATATTGCCCAAGAAAAGCAAGCTTCCGGCAATATGCAGAAACAGGAGCAGCGTCATGACGTCGGAGCACCTCCTTGACGGTCCGGCCGCAGCGTCCGCATAATCAGCTCCGAGAAGTCCTGAATGCCGAACCCTGTGCTGCGAACTCCGATCAGGCTGCGCATCCGCAGCCCAAAGGAGAGCAGTTCAAACAGCTCCGCCGCCTGGTCGGCATTGACCGATGAAGGGATGACCCCGGACTCCTGGCCCATGACGATCCACTTCTTGGACGTGGCGACCGCCTGCCGGTAAAAGTCCGCGACGATGCCGGCCGCTTCCGGCTGATCGCTTTTCCCGATCAAATACATCATGATGAGGTTGCTCACATCTTCCCGGCTCTCCAGCTTGGGCAGGCTCTGCGCGATCGCATTCATCGGCCCGTCGAATTCCTTTACTGCAGGGGTATCTACCGCGTCCATGAAGCTCGTATTCGTCTCCTCCAGCTTAGCCTCTAGGACCTTTACGAACAGTTCATCCTTGCCGGATACATAGTGGAATATGGCACCCTTGGACAAGCCGGTTCTTGCCATAATATCGCTGAGCGTCGTCTTGGTGCAGCCCTTCTCCAAAATGAGCTCCTCGGTTGTATCCAGCAGCAGTTTCATCGTCTGCTCGCGTCTTTCTTCCTGTTTCATCTCCATCCTCCTCCTGATTTAGTTCCAATCCGTCATGCCCATGCTCCCGGCGGGAGCCAGCCCGCAGCGAGTACGGCAGCCAAAAAAACGACCTGCAGCACGGTTCGCGGGACAAGCGGCATCACCGCTCTGCCGTCCAGAGTCAGACGGTTATTCGCCGCGTATACGTTGGCCGGAAACATGGCCAGCAGCATCAGCGCGAGCCCGGTGGAAGCCGCCTCGGCCATGATCGGAATCATCATGCCGACGGCGCCGGCGATTTCCAGCCAACCCGTCAGCGTAACCAACGCGCCCGGCTGCGCGAACCGCGGCGGTACCATGGCGACCAGCTCCGCGCGGCGTTTGCCCCAATGGGCCGATGCGGTCAGCAAAAACATGACGGCTACCGCAAAGCGCAGACTGATGATCCAGTCATTCATATACTCCCAGCCCAGCCATCCCATCAAGCGAAACCCTAACAGCGAAACGATCAATCCAATCAAAGGAGCCATTTCATCACCTTTTCCCTTGGTTTGTTAGCACCATTATAAATACCGACCATCGGTTTGTAAATAGGGTAACTCTAAATATTTCCAACGAAAAAAGGCTGGTGCATTAAGCATCCAGCCGCTGCAGCACAGCCAGCACGGTCAGATGCAGCGGATAAAACGACCGCCACACCCATGCCCTAACTCTGGCCTGCTCGATCTTTTTCCATAAATAAGGCCCGTATACAATCACCAGGGTCGGTACGATGCTCAGCATCTGCAGAACAGCCCCTGCTCCGAATGCTATCAAATACAGTATGTTCAGCAGCAGATGGGCACCCAGCAGTTTCTCGGAGGAAGCATACCGGAAGGCAATCACCAGCAGCAGGCCGTATGCTCCGTAATCAAACGGGAACCCTTCCATCAGAACGCAAAAGGCCAGAACAATCCCGGCTTTGGCCGCCATGGACAGATTGCGCTCCAGAATTTGCAGGACGGCGGCTGCCACGAACAGCGTGACGACCACGTTCAGCCCGTCCGGGTCCAGAGCCAGCTGGTATGGAATTTGGGAGAGCAGCGCCAGTATAAACAGCCTGAATAAATATTTGGTCCGGCTTCGGGTAAAATAATGTCCCTGTACGAGTGCATAGGCGTAAATCGGAAATGCGATCCTTCCGATCACCCTCAGCCAAATTTGATCCGGAAAAAACACGATCCCTGCATGATCGATCAGCATGGTCAGCATGGCGATCAGCTGCATGTCCTTCCTCCTTTCGGATAACCCGTAGGCGTCATTCCTCATGCGTTCATTGTACTTGAGATGCAGGATGGTTTTCAAAGCTGATGTGTACCCAAAAACTTGCCTGTATCTGTTATGATTATATTCGTGGATAGACGTACTTTTGAATGACCTTCCAAGGAGGAGAACAGCTTGAACTTTCATCAACCAATCGAACGTATAAATACAGATAGTTTTAAATGGGACGACCTGAAGCGGATCTTCGGCGTGTCCGACGTCCTTCCGATGTGGGTAGCCGACATGGATTTTGCCGCACCCGACTCGGTCATTTCCGCGCTGAACAGCCGCGTAGAACACGGAGTATTCGGCTATACGATGCAGTCTGATGCGTATAATCAGGCCGTCGCGGACTGGATGAAGAGCCGCCATCGGTGGTCCATCGACAAGGAATGGATCGTCTTCTGCCCAGGCGTCGTGCCCGCCCTCAGCTTCATCGTGCAGGCTTTTACCGAGCCGGGAGACAAGGTTGCCATCCAGACGCCGGTGTACCCTCCTTTTTACAGCGTCGTCACCGATCACGGCCGGGAGCTGGTGCAGAACCCGCTGAAGGAGCAGGACGGGTATTATACGATGGACCTCGAAGCGCTCGAGCAGAGCCTTGACGATCAGGTCAAGCTGTTCATCCTGTGCAGCCCGCACAATCCGGTCGGCAGAGTATGGCGGCGCGAAGAGCTGGAGGCGGTTGCGAAGCTCTGCATGGAGCGCGGTATTCTGATGGTGTCCGACGAAATCCATGCGGACCTGGTTTATGAAGAAGGGACCCATATTCCGTTCGCCAGCTTGTCCGAGGAGATTCAGGAGAACTGCATCATTTGTACTGCGCCGAGCAAAACGTTTAATATTGCCGGGCTGAATACTTCGAATATCATCATTCCGAACGATTCCATCCGGCGCCGGTTCAAAAAGACGCTTGAGCTCTATCATGTCAATTCGATCAGCACGCTCGGCAGCGCAGCCACCCAAGCCGCCTACAATGACGGCAAGGCTTGGCTGGACGAAGCGCTGGTGTACATGAAAGCGAACATGGAGTATGTGAGTCAATATTTGGGTGAACATATTCCGGAAATCAAAACCCGGGTACCTGAAGCGACGTACTTGATGTGGCTCGATTTCCGCGCGCTGCAGATGTCACCCGACGACCTGGAACAATTTCTGCTGAACAAAGCCAAGCTTGCCCTGAACAAGGGTTCTGCTTTTGGCAAGGAAGGCGAAGGCTTCATGCGCCTGAACATTGCCTGCTCCCGCTCCCTGGTCGAGGAAGCGATGAAGCGTCTTGACCAGGCGGTCCAGGAATGGCGCAAGGAGCAGCAGCAACAACAGCAGCAGCCGGTATAAGCAACCGGTGTAATAGAAGCGTGACGCTTTCCCAATAGGCATTAGACTAGGACTAGGCTAAAAGCATGGTCCGAACAAGCGGCATCCGGCTTGCGTAGGCTTCCCGTACAGGGCAGCTTTCGCTCCGGGAGCCGCTTTTTTCATGCTTCCGGTTTAGATCCGCCGCTCAGGCTGCTTCGCAATTCCCTCTTCCCTCCCCTTTTGAAAGAAATCAAACAAAATCGTAAGATTCACATCTCGAAGCCGGCAGCGCCAACCTTTTATGATGAAGTTGAACGTACCGACAGCCATAAGTACCGCTCTATCCGGAGGTGATTTATGAATCATTCTGCACAAGTTGTCCTGATCACGGACGCAGACACTCCTGTTGGCAGAGCCATGATCCGGCGTTTTTCGGCCGGCGGCGCCCATCTCGTGCTGAACAGCGCATCCGGCGGCGCCGAGGCGGCAGCTGATATCACTGCAGCCCGGGCCGCAGGCTCGAATGTCATCGTGGCGAGCCTCGACCTGAGCGTCGGAGCATGCGCGAACCAGCTGGTCGAGACCGCGGAGCGGGAGCTCGGCGGACTGGACGTCCTGGTCCACAATAACGATCTGCTCGCCCCCGCTTCCGTCGAGACTTGTTCGGAGGCGCTGTTTCAAGAAGTGATGCATGCGAATGCGAAGTCCGCCTTTCTGTGCGCACAAGCCGCAGGAAAGGCGATGGCATCCCGGCAGTCGGGCTGCATCGTCTTTGTTTCGTCAATCCATGCCGAGAAGCCGACCGGATCTTCCTTTGTCTACAGCGCGTCCAAGGGAGCCGTCAAAATGCTGGCGAAGGAAGCGGCTCTGGAGCTCGGCCGGCACGGCATCCGCGTCAATACGATTGAGGCGGGGCCAGTAGAAGGCGATGATGAACGCTTCCACAGCAGGCTTACGACGCTGTATCACAGCTACGAAACCAAGGTGCCGAGCGGGCAGCTGGGAAGCGCTGAGGATATCGCCCATGCCGCAGGCTTTCTCGCCTCCGCGGAAGCCCGCTACTTGAACGGCGCGGATCTCCGGCTGGACGGCGGTTTCCTGCTGCACTATATGGACCATAAAATGAAACGGCCAAAGGGAGGCGATTCGCCATGAGCATAGCAGGCAAAGTCGCCCTTGTGACGGGAGCGGGAACCGGCATCGGCCAGGGAATTGCGCTGGAGTTCGCACGCAGAGGCGCAAGGGTCGCAGTCCACTATAACCGCAGCGAAGCCGGCGCCCTTGAAACGAAGCGGCGGATCGACGAGGCCGGCGGTGACTGTTTCATCGTTCAGGCGGACGTCGCCAGGCAGGACGAGATTATCGCGATGGTAAGGGAGGTCGAGCAGCGCGGCGGGAGCATCGACATCCTGGTGAACAATGCCGCCGTGCAGCTGAACTACGACCTGTTCAAGCACGATGAAGAGACGTTCAGCCGCATGATGAATACGAACGTGAAGGGCTACTGGCAGTGCATTCAGGCCGTCGTTCCGGCCATGAAGCAGAAAGGCGCAGGCCGCATCATTCTCATCTCTTCGGTGCATGCGAAGCGGCCGACCGACTTCGATCCCGTCTACGCGATGACGAAAGGCGCGATCCGGATGCTGGGAAGGGAAAGCGCTATCGAGCTGGCCCCGTACGGCATCACGGTGAACATGATCGAGCCGGGAGCCGTCGACGTCGGCAAATATGAGCGCATATTAGCGGACGATCCCGATGCGCAGAAGAAGCTGGAGGAGCGGCGCAAGCGCCAACTGGCCAAATTCCCGATGGGGCGCGTTGGCGTCCCGCTCGATGTCGCCAAGCTCGCCGCCTTCATCGCCTCGGACGAAAGCGAATATTTGACGGGCTCGGCCATTCGTCTGGACGGCGGGAGCATGCTGCTGTAACGAACCATCCAATAGGGGGAGTGATTTCATGATTAACAAAGAGTCCTACGAGCAAACTTTGGCCCATGTAAGCACCGCTTCGAGACCCTCGGAGCTGAAGATTACGGACATCCGCTTCACCGATATCGTCGGGGGGCCTTTTCACAGCAGCCTGATCAAGGTGTATACCAACCAGGGGCTCGTCGGCTTCGGGGAGGTCCGCGACGGCGCGGACAAAGTATACGCCCTCATGCTGAAGAGCCGGCTGCTCGGCGAAAATCCTTGCAACATCGACAAGCTGTTCCGGCGGATCAAGCAGTTCGGCGGCCATGCCCGCCAGGGCGGCGGCGTCAGCGGAATCGAGCTCGCGCTGTGGGACTTGGCCGGCAAAGCCTACGGGGTGCCGGTCTATCAAATGCTTGGCGGCAAATTCCGCGATAAAATCCGCATGTACTGCGATACGGAGGTCGTCGGCAAGGATACCGGCAAGGCGATGGGTGAAGCGCTGAAGAAACGGATGGACGCCGGCTTCACCTTCCTGAAAATGGACCTCGGCATCGGACAGATCATTAATGAGCCGGGCACGCTGAGCGCTCCGCTTGGTTTCCTGGAGGAGATGAGGGAAAAGTCGAAGCGCCGCTACAATCAGAACTTCGACGGTTTGTCGGAAGACGAGCTGCGGGAAATTACGAACCGTCACTACGATATCTACAACATTCCCCATCCCTTAACCGGCATTCATGTCACGGAAAAAGGACTCGACATGCTCGAGCAGTACGTTGCGGACGTCCGCTCCGTCATCGGCTACCAGGTGCCCCTCGCCATCGACCATTTCGGCCATATCGGGCTTCAGGACTGCATCAAGCTGGGCCGGCGCATCGACAAATTCAACCTGGCCTGGATGGAAGACATGATTCCTTGGCAGTACACACAGCAGTACGCCCAGCTGTCCCGGGCCGTCACCACTCCGATCTGCACGGGCGAGGACATCTATCTGAAGGAGAATTTCAAGCCGCTGCTTGAAGCGGGCGGCGTCTCCGTCATCCATCCCGACGTCCTGACTACCGGCGGCATTCTGGAAACGAAGAAAATCGGCGACATGGCCCAGGACTACGGCGTCGCCATGGCGATCCATATGGCGGAGAGTCCGATCGCCTGCCTTGCGGCCGCCCATGTCGCCGCCGCGACCGAAAACTTCCTTGCGCTCGAATACCATTCCTGCGAAGTGGATTGGTGGGATGACATCGTCATCGGCAGCAGGCTGCCGGATAAACTCGTCCAGAACGGGTACATCACGCTGACGGATGCGCCCGGTCTCGGCATCGACGATCTGAACGACGAGGTGCTGGAAGAACATGTTCACCCGGAGATCGGCGGAATCTGGGAGTCGACCGACCAGTGGAACAAGTTTTATTCCAACGACCGGCTGTGGAGCTGACGACTGGCGGCAATACGAACCACCCGCACGGAGGAACGCTGTGCGGGTGGTTTTTTCTCGTATGGATGACCAAGGCAAGGCGCGGGAGCAAAACGGTACCGAATTGCCGTGCCCCCCCCCATAGCCTGGCGAACAGTACACGGGACATCCATCCGGATGGAATCATGTTTGACATTTCCAAGCTAATGTTTTTACAATAAAACTATACTGTCAACTAGTTGACTATTTCAATAGGAGCCATGAATAATGAACCACCAAGGTATGGACTTGATTTCAAACACATTTAAAGCCACGAATCTTTTATCCCGGCGAGGAGGTGAGATCGTATCCAAATGTAAGCTGACGAGCGTACAGCAATGGCTGATCCTCAGCGCTATTGCGAAAACGGACAAAACGTCGCTAGGCGATTTGTGCGCAAGGACTATGGTGACCAAACAGAACATTACTAAAATGGTTGAACGCATGAAGGGTTCAGGTCTTGTCAGAACATATCAGGGACCAGCGGATAAACGTTATGTTTATGTAGAGCTGACCCCATTGGGAAACGAGAAATTGCAGGAGCTGGAAGTCGCGCTGACCGAACTGGATAACCAGGTTGTGAATGCATTTACGGAAGAAGAGCTGAAGCAATTCTCGCAATTGCTTAACAAGTTGATCCATCAATTTACAGAACCAATGTGAGGAGTTGTTGGATATGGTGCAAGAACGAGGGGTGGCATGGGTTACAGGAGCCGGGAAAGGGATCGGAGCAGCCACGGCAAAGGAATTGGCCGGTATGGGCATGAAGGTTGCCGTCAACTACTATTCGGACCATGCTGCAGCAGACAGAACCGTACATGAAATTGAGCAGCTTGGCGGGGAAGCCATCAAGCTGCAGGGCGATGTCCGTGATCGTGAGCATGTGGATTCTATGACGAAGCAGATTATTGATCGGTGGGGAACGCTGGATGTACTGGTCAGCAATGCTCATATTTCCTTTGCCGTCAAACCTTTCCTTGACATGAAATGGGACGAAATGTCCGAGAAGCTGAATGGCGAAATTCAAGCCGCCTTTCATTTGACGCAATCGGTTATCCCATTCATGCGGCACAATCGATACGGGCGAATCATCTACGTTGCCAGCAGTGTGGCGAAAACTCCCGGAATGGGCTTTATAGCGCACGGCACGGCAAAAGCCGCCCTGGTCCAATTTGCGAAATTCATCGCTCAGGAATTCGGCGAGTTTGGTATTACAGCAAACGTTATTTCGCCGGGTGCTGTTGAAACTGAAGCGTCGAGGGAACAAATTGAATCCTTTCGAAATGCTATGATTACACAAACGCCGTTAAGAAGGATCGGCCAGCCGGAAGATATTGCGAAGGCGATCGCATTATATGCGAGTGAGAGATCCGGCTTTATCACCGGCTCCTATGTTCCTGTGAATGGCGGAAAAGATATGCCTTGATTCTATTTCAATGCTTCTTTAACCAACGTGTATTTTGTAGTCAGATCCATCACGCGAAGCCCATCAGGCAGGGACCGGCAGATCCGTGCCTGATGGTTGATACCTTCGCATAAAGTGCTTCCTCTCTAACTTTTACCGTTTAAAAGCGTCACCGAAGCCCGGCTCATCTTGGCCGCCGCTTCCATCAGTCCGGTGATATAGCCGACGCCGTACAGGCGGCCTAGCAGCTCATATCCCGGGTTCGTATTGTCCTCGCCTTCCATCGTCGGGACATGGTCCGGTCTAGCCGGCCCGTCGAAGCCGACCTCGTAATAGGTCTTCATCGCTTCGAGCATATCCGTCTTGCCGTCGTCGTGGAAGGTCTCCTCGAACTTCTCCGGCGTACCCTTCACGTCGCGGAAGTGGACGAAGAACAGCTTCTTCTGGCCGGCGAACTGGCGGATGACCGCCGGAATGTCCTCGCCCGCCGTCGCCAGCGTTCCTTGGCACATCGTCATGCCGCTGTATGCGCTCGGCACCAGATCGATCGCCCGCTGCAGCGCGGCCGCGCTCGTCAGAATCCGCGACACGCCGCGGATCGGCGAGATCGGCGGATCATCTGGATGGAGCGCCAGCTTCACCTGCGCGGATTCGGCAACAGGCACGATTTTTTCCAGGAAATAGTGCAAGTTCTCCCACAGCTGCGCCTCAGTGACGATGCCGGCCTCCGTCAGCGGGGCATCCGCCATCAGGCTGTGGTCGTAGCTTGATACGAGCGCCCCGCCGCGCGTGCGGGTTGTCGTCGAGGTGCGGAACCAGTTAAACTGCGCCATGAAGTTGTAGCAGAGCACAGGAATGCCGGCGGCACCCATGTTGACGATGAACTGCTGAAAAATCTCGATCTCCTCGTCGCGCCCGGGCGTCCCGAGCTTGATGTTGTTGCTCGGCGGCATCGATTCGATGACGGACAGCGTCAGTCCGAAGTCGGCGTACCGCTGCTTCATTCGGATCAGCGGCATCAGATCCCACGGCTTCTCCGACTTCTCTTCCCACGGCAGGCCGCCAACCGCATAGTTCACGTTCATCTGCTTCGCCAAATGCCACAGCCGGTTCGGCTGCGAAGAGAAAAATTCCGCCAATTGCATGGAATGAACACCTCTTTCTCATTAGCTTACTCATAAAAATTAGAATATCAATTCAGGATAACAGCAGCACCGTCTCACGAACAGAGAAGCTTTTTCATACGGTGTCCCCGCCGATTGATATTGCCACCGCCCCGTGCTGCTCCCGGTTTAACGGTACATTAGGAAGATTCGTCACAGGGGTCGCCTTTCGGGAGCTCCATTTCCCGAAAGGCGATGCTTCCCCGGCTCAGCTTCCTGCTTTGGCTGCCAGCTCTTTGCCGAGCTTGTCGATTTTGTCGAAGGCCTGCTCCAGGCTCTGCTGGCCGAACGTGACTGCGTCCATCTCTTTCTTGTAGGCATCCACCCATTCCGTGAATCCGGGAGCCGGCGAGTAGAACGGCAGCGCTTTGTCGACGGACTGATCGTAAATTTCCTTGCCGAGCTTATCCTTCGCTTCCAAATTCGGCTCGAGCTCCTTGTAAATTTCCGGGTTGATCGGAATGCCGCGGGTCAGTCCGAGTGTTTTTCCCGCATCCTTATCCGTCACGAACCATTTGACGAAATTTTTTGCCTCTTCCTTGTTCTTCGAATTGGCGCTGACGCTGAGGAAAATAGTCGACTGTGCCCAGCCCCCGCCGGCCGGACCGGTCGGCATATTGACGACACCTACTTTACCCGGCATCAGCTGCTCCAGCGCGCTGACCGAGCCGGTTGTCGCTCCCCGGGTCATGACGACGCCGGAAGCCATCGGATCCGCCTGCGGGTCGTTCTCCAGGAACGAGGCCGCCTGGTCCGCCGGAGGCACGATTTTGTCCTTGCGGAACTGTTCATAGGTTTGGTAGAACTTCATGAACAGGTCTTTATCCATCGTGAACGTCTTGCCTCCGTCAGCCATGATCGGCGGCTTGCCCATCGCCGTCTGGTAGTAGTTGAAGCCGTCCCATGTCGTCGTGTCGCCGATCGGATACTTGCCCTCCGGCAGCTTGGCGCGGGCGTCCTTTGCCCATTGGAAATACTCGTCGTACGTCCAGTCTTTATGCGGCAGCGGGATGCCGTATTTCGCCAAATCCTCCTTGTTGAAGGCGATCCCCTGCGCGTTCTGGCTGAGCGGAATGCCGTACAGCTTGCCGCCGATCTTCAAATTCTCGAGGACGCCGGGATCCACGATGCCGGTCAGGTCGATATCGGACAAATCCTCCAGCTGCCCCCGGCTAACGTACTCCTGCAAATAGGCGGCGTCCATCTGAAGGACATCGGTAATCGATTTCGATGCCGCCAGTGTCGGCAGCTTTTGCCAGTAGGCGTCCCAAGCCATGTATTCCGGCTTGAATTTTACGTCCGGATGCTGCTGCGTGTACAAGTCCAACGCTTTTTTGGTCGCTTCGTGCCGTTCGTCTGGTCCCCACCACATGATGCTCAGCGTCTTTCCGCTGCCGCTTCCTTTTCCGCCGCCGCTGCAGGCCGTGATCGCGAAGAGCAGCGCCAGCAGGAGCGAGACCAGGCTCATTCGTCTCATGTTCATCATCTTCCGTTTCCCCTTTCGTTTTATATCAGCTATTTTTTTCGTGGAATCTTATTACGCAGCCAAGCTACCCTTTGAGGCCGGTCGTCGCAATCCCCTCGACAAAATGCTTTTGCGCAAACAAAAAGATAAGCATGGACGGGAGGACAGACAACAGCGACATGGCGAGCAGCTGTCCCCATTGGATATCGAACTGGTCGATGAACATCCGCAGCGCCAGGCCGACCGTAAACTTTTCGACCGAGCTGATGTACAGCACCTGCGCGAAGAAATCGTCCCAGCTCCAGATAAAGGTGAAGATCGCGACCGTCATGAGCGCCGGCTTGATCAGCGGGAAAATGATCCGGAGGAAGATGCCGTACACCGACGCGCCGTCGATTTTTGCTGCCTCGTCGAGGTCCCGGGGAATGCCCCGGATAAACTGGACCAGCAGGAAGATGAAGAACGCCCCGCCGCCGAAAAAATGCGGCAGCACCAGCGGCACGTAGCTGTCCACAAGGCCCAGCTTGTTAAAGAGGATGTACTGCGGAACGATCGTTACCTGTCCGGGCAGCATCATCGTCAGCAGCAGGATGGAAAACCAGAAGCCCCGCAGCTTGAAGCTCAGCCGGCCGAAGCCGTAAGCGACGATGGCGGCGGTCAGCACCCCGCCGAAGACGTTGCCGACCTCCATCAGGAGCGAATTGCCGAAGAAGTGGGCGAACGTGTACTCGCTGGAGAAATGCCAGCCTTTGCTGTAATTTTCCCATATCGGCGTCTTGGGCCAGATCGTCGGCAGGCTGAGCTCTTCGGTCTTTTTCAGGGAAGCGCCGACCCACCAGATGACCGGGTACAGCATAAGAAGCGAGAACAAGGAGAGAAACAGATGATTCGTTACCTTGGACTTCAGCTTCACTTCGTTCCCCCTCCTTCCGATTCGTAGAATACCCAGTAGCGGGATGCGGCGAAGTTCACGATGGTCAGGAGTGCGACAATGGCGAGCAGGATCCAGGCCAGCGCCGAGGCATATCCCATCTGGTAATGCTTGAACGCCTTCTCGTATAAATACAAGGCGTACACGTAAGTGGAGTTGACCGGACCGCCCTTCGTAATGATAAACGCGGAGGTAAAGGTCTGGAAGGAGCCGATGACACCGAGGATCAGGTTAAAAAACATGACGGGAGACAGCATCGGCAGCGTAATGCTGATGAACCGGCGGATCTTCGCGGCGCCGTCCACGGCTGCGGATTCGTACAGCTCCTGCGGGATCTGCTTCAGTCCGGCCAGGAAGATGACCATCGTCGAGCCGAATTGCCAGGTGTTCAGGAGAATGAGCGTGCCAAGCGAAGTGTCGGGATTGGAAATCCAGCCTACGCCCTGAATGCCGAACCAGGCGAGCACCTGGTTGATATAGCCGTCGAGGCCGAACATGTTGCGCCACAGGGCTGCCACCGCAATGCTTCCGCCGATCAGCGAAGGAAAATAGATGGCCGTCCGGTACAGGTTCATGCCTTTTAACTTCTGGTTCAGCGCCATAGCCACGAGGAGCGAGAAGAACAGCTTCAGCGGCACGGAGAACAGGACGAACAAAAAGGTGACGCTAAGCGATTTGGTAAAGGTCGAATCATTCGTAAAAATGTTGACGTAGTTTTCGGTTCCGACCCAGACGGGGTCTTCCAGCAGTGAGTAGTCGGTAAAGGACAAATAAAACGATTGGGCGATAGGCCACAGCGTAAGCAGCAAAAAGCCGATGAGCCACGGGGAAATAAAGATGTAACCCGCCAAATGGGTATCCCCGGTCTTTGCGCGCTTTCGGACGGCGCGTCGGGTCTTTTCCGCTTCGGCTGTCGTTTTCGTTTCTGCAACCATCCTTTTCATTTCCTCCCCTCTTGCATTCCATCATCATAAAAATGATTGTAGTACTACTTTATTCGAAAGCGGTTTCATGATTAAAGGCGACGATTTTACGATAATGTTTGTTTTTTTAAAATCCGTCTGCGCCTCACCCTGCTCCTTCAACTTCAGGTGGTAAAAATGAGATGTGCTCCGAAAACGCCAAAAGAAAAACGTAACTTTAGATGTAAATTCCAATGGCGTTGGTTCACTTATAACGAACAAAACTTAGATTTGTATCGTTCCAGGAGATTGTTCACTGACAACGAACAGATTGCGATTTTGTCTTTCAAAAGGTGGACAAACGCACCCTATCTTTGCTCTCCGTTCTCGTCCCACATATCGGTTAGAATCTAGATGTTAATACAAGATGTAGAGATATCTGCGTTTTAGCCGCCCGTAGAAGTATATAGTGTCGTGTCCATCTTTTATAAAACAAAACAAGAATATGTCTATTGGATAAGGACAGAGAATGTACGAGAGCTTAATCGAAAATGGACAGTGGGGAGAAAAGACCGATTGATTTGAGGTTTGCGGAGTGCCGGGGAGCAGTTGATTGGTTTAAGATCTGGAGAGTGCCATAGAAAGCCCGTTTGGTTTATGTTCTGGAGAGTGTTATAGAAAAGACAGAATGATTTGAGATTTGCGGAGTGCCAGGGAGCAGTTGATTGGTTTGAGATCTGGAGAGTGTCATATGGCGTAAGATCTGGAGTGTGTCATAGAGAAGCAGTGTGATGATCAGATGGATCAGCTCTGCTGAAAATTTATAAATTCGATCATCTAAAGAAAGTCGCATCGACAAAACGGAATCCGTCCTTAACAATGGAATCAAGCACTAGGTTCGAAAGCATCCATTGATCGAGGAGGGATTTTGGAATGAAATTTGACAATCCGGAAGATATCATTCAGTTGACGCCACAGTGGAAGGGCGAGCGGTTCGAGAACGGACGGCCGAAGGTGCCCGAAGACGTGCTGAGAAGAATCCGCAAAATTACGCTGGAGGAAGCGTGGGGGCCGCTCTGGCACCGGGGTTACAAATTCCAGTTTGAAGGCGCCTTCAAAATCGTGCATCCCGACCAGGTCATGGTGGGACGCGCGGTCACCGCGGTCATGGTACCTCAGCGGCCGGATCTGCACGAGACGCTGCTGAACTACGGTCATGAACAGGAAGGCCGCAGCGGCTTCTTCAACCAGTGGGTGATCGATTCCCTGGTTGAAGATGACGTCGTCGTGGTCGATATGTTCGACAAGGTCCACCTCGGCACCTATGTCGGCGGCAACCTCTCGACGGCCATCTCCACCCGCACCAAGCGCGGCGGAGCCGTGATCTGGGGCGGCATCCGCGACAATCAGCAGGTGTCCGAAATCAAGAACATCAACGTCTATTACCGCGGAAGCGACCCGACGGCCATCGGTGAAGTCACCATGGTAGGCATGAACGTGCCGACCCGGATCGGCAAGGCGATCTGCCTGCCGGGCGACGTGGTGCTGGGCACGCCGGCCGGCGTCATCTTCATCCCTCCCCATCTGGCCGAGCTGACGGCCGTGCAGGCGGAGAAATCGCAGGTGCGGGACATCTTCGGCTTCGTCCGGCTCAAGGAAGGCGTCTATTCCACTGCGCAGATCGACGCCTCCTGGACCACGGCGCTGTGGGAGGATTTCACCCAGTGGTTTGAGAGCGACGAGGCTGCCGCCGAGTATCGGCATCTGACCTGGGAGGCCGAGCTTGAGGAAGCCCGAAAAAATGAGCTCGACGGTCCGCGGAACGACGTGCGGCTGTAGCGGGCTCACAACAAGAAAAAAGGAGGCAGGCTGAATGGCCTGCTTCCTTTTTTCGCTGCCTATTTGCAGATCGACTCCCGGTACTCGCTGGGGGAGACACCGACCTTCTTTTTGAAAATTTGGCTGAAGTAGCGGGAATCCTGGTATCCGACCTTTTCGGCAACCTCATAGTTTTTGTAATGGGTTGTCCGCAGCATATCCTTGGCCTTGTCGATCCGGATTTCGGTCAGGTGCTCAATGAACGTCTTGCCGGTGTTCGTCTTGAAGAGCAGGCTCAAATAAGTCGGCGTAATGAACACCTTCTGCGCGACGCTCTGCAGCGAAGCATACTGGCATTCCTGCTCCATGTAATGGATGGTCTTTTTAATAAGGCTGCGATGGCTCTCTTTGAGCGTGGGCGAAAAGACCTCCCACAGGCCGGTCAGAAACCGGGTGACATAGCGCTTCAGTTCATCCAGCGTGCCGATCTTCACCAGCGACGTCGCTTCAAACGGCTTGTAAGCGCCTCCATTCCCTTCGTCGGCAATCACCCTTTTTTCGATACCGACCAGCATCCGGATCGTCAGCTCATACATGCTCGTCACGTCGATCGGGCCCTTCTCCAGCAGCGCGGCATAAAACTGGTCCACCGCTTCTGCGATCTCCGCCTCCGTAGCGGCCGAGCGGAAGCTGGCGTACAGCTTTCTCTCCTTCTCAGCCGGGTAGCGCCCGACCGGCTCCATCCGGCGGATTTCGCTGTAATGGATGATCTGGCCCGTCCCGCGGTAAAACTTGTTATTCAGTGCAGCCGAAGCCTGCCGGTAAGAGAGATGGATGTCGCTCAAGTGGCTGCATGGCTTACCTACTCCAATGTTCACCGGATGGGGGAACCGCTGTTGAAGCATCGCTTGCACCCGGACCAACACCTCTTTGGAAACCCAGGAGAACAGCAGTCCGATCCTCCCTTCCTCGTCCAGAAAGACGACGCTCCCTTCCGGCACACGCTCCTGAAGATCGGCGCGCATGTTCTCAAGATATGCCAAGCGGTCATGCTCATGGTCATAAGGAGCGGTCGGCTCCAATAACGCAATGGCGGGAAACGTATAGTACGGGTTCAGGCGAAGCCGGGACAGGCTTTCCTTCAGTTCCCCCTTCATATTCGCTTTGCCGGAAATGAGGTGCCTTAGCAGACGGTCCCTCATCCAAGTCATAACATCCTGGTCATCGAACAAGAAACGTTCATTTAACATGCTTCATTTCCCCTTTGTGAAAGGATAACGAACGAGAGGCATGGTTCTAGTCCATATGGATGAACTTATAGGCATGCATATGCTCGATAAAAGCCTCCTCAACCGCGTCCCCGTCCCCTGTCTGGAGGACGGTGATCAGCCGCCGGTGCCACTCGGCCAACAAATCCGTCGTGTGGTGACGATTGGAGATGGCCATAAAGCGCATCACCTTCGTCCTCATCTGGTTCCAGAGCTCCAGAATAGCCTGATTGTCGCAGCGTTTGTAGAAAAATCCGTGAAAATCCATATCCAGCTCGAGGATGCCCAGCGTGTCATCGCGCTCGACGGCTTCCTCCATCGACCGGATAATCATTTCCAATTGCTCGTAATCATCCTCCGATAAAGTTGGCATAGACGTTCGCACGGCGTAACCCTCAATAATTTCGCGGAGCACGAAAATATCTCGGATCTCCTTCGACGTAATATTGGAAACGACCGACCCTTTATTCGGAATGCCGTTGATTAATCCTTCCTGCTTCATCCTCTCCAGCGCTTCGCGCACAGGCGCCTGACTGACCTGAAATTTACCCGCGATGTCCAGCACGATGAGCCGCGTTCCCGGCTGCAGCTCGCCTGCGATAATTTCCCGCTTAAGCGTCAAATAAATCTGTTCGCTGATGGAATTCCCCAAAGGGATGTAACTGCTGTTTGACATGACTCTCAGTCTCCATTCGCCGATCATCCAAGACCGCAGATTTGACCAACACGTACGTAACGGCAGTCAGGTAACCGTTTTCAAAACGGTCGGTCGATAGTTTCGCTGACTTACGTTCCATCATCCCTCCCGCTATTATCGATTATCGATAATTTGTTTCCATCATTATATGGGGGCCAGATGCCTTCTGACAACGGAGAATTTTGACGAAAAGGGTTTGATTTTTTATGATCTTTTCGCGTATATCGACAAGTTGTTTTCGAGGGGCTTCCATCCCTGCCACTTCCCGCCGCAAGCCCTATCCGCCAATCGGACAATCGAATGTTATCCAATAAGTACCAACGACATACACCCTATTTTCGGTGTAATCCGCATAGTTCGTCTTACCTATCTAGGAAAAAAACAGGAAATGAATGGTTCTTCCTTTCATTTTTTCAGAAAAAATGCCGGTTTATGAAATAAAGATATGAAAATATCGGGGATACTTGTCGAAATATAGAATAGGAACTAAAACCGGTCGGAATCCTTTCCGCTCAGGCATGCCGTCCGCCGAAACACATGAATCCATTCAAATATATTACATACCTATTGACGGATTCTCACGGATCGGCACATACGGCCCGCCCGGAGCTGCTCTTTTAAGCGCTGCACCTGTTCACACAGGTGCTGCCGGAACTTTAGACCTATATCGACTGCAGGGGGAATCTCGTTTGAACAAGCTACTCAAGCAAATATCCGGGCTTTTCAACATTAAAAAGCTCAGAAGCAGACTGATGCTCTTCATCTGTCTCATGCTCATTATCCCGACCGTTGTGCTTGCCGTCTTCGCCGTGAACAGCGCCAAAGCACAGCTTCAGGACAAAATGGAGGACACTACGAAATCAAGCGTCATGCTGCTCGACAAACTGATCAACACGATGGTTGAAATGCAGCTGTCCAACATCAAGCAGCTCAGCAACCAGATCACGTATGCCGACATCGAAAGTCATTCGGTGGAGACCCGAATCCTGATTGACGATTTTAAAGCGCAGCATCCGGAAATTGAAATCGTCTCGATCGGCACCGACAACGGGTCCTGGATGAAATCTCCTGACCCCGGCCAGCAGAAGTTCGATCCCCGGACCCGCAACTGGTACAAGCTGGCCATGAACAACAAGGGACAGGCCGTTGTCGACGATCCGGCGATTTCGGCTACGACGAAAAACTATGCGGTCGCCATTTCCAAAACGCTGCCCGACGGCAAAGGGGTTATCAACATCAGCCTGAGCATCGGGAACATCAACAACATCGTGAAGCAGGTTCACCTTGGCAACGAGGGCTTCATCTACTTAGTGGACCGCAACGGCCTCTTGATGTCGCACCCGACCGAGAAGGTGGGTGCCAAGTTTGTCGGCGACCAGCTCAAAACGATGCAGGGTAAAAATGAAGGACTGCTCAACTATACGAACCCGCTCAATGGCGTTGACCAGCGCGGATATTTCGTGACCAACGAGCTGACCGGCTTCAAAATCGTCGGCATCCTTCCGGAGAGCGAATATACAAAGGCGACGACGCCGATCTTCTGGACATCGGCCATCGTTCTTGTGATCTCCGTCATTGCCGCGCTGATCGTGATGTTCTTCATCATCCGCAGCATGACGCGTCCGATCGAGCAGCTGAACCGTTCGGCAAAGCGCGTGAGCGAAGGGTATCTGAACGACCGCGTCGTGACGAAGCGGCGAGACGAAATCGGAGACCTGGCGCATAACTACAACGCCATGGTCGACTCGCTGCGCCGGATGGTACTGGACATGTCCGAAACCTCCAGTCAGCTGGCGGCCTCGAGCGAAGAGCTGACCGCCAGTACGGAGCAGAACGCGCAGAGCGTCGAATTCGTCTCCAATCTGATGACGGATTCAGCCCAGGAGGCCAACAACCAGGCCATCGCCGCGCAGGAAAGCGCGCGCACGATGGAGGAAATGGCCAGCGGTATCCAGCGTATTGCCGAATCGGCCAGCACCATCGTCGATTCGTCGAACCGTACGGAAGAAGACGTGCATGCCGGCAGCCGGAAGGTTCAGCTGGTCAGCACGCAAATGGACACGATCAAGAAGTCCACGCACGAGTCTGCTGCGCTGATCGAGAAGCTGAACGACCACAGCGCAAGCATCGCCGCAATGAGCACGGCGATCTCCGAAGTGGCTAAGCAGACCAACCTGCTCTCCCTGAACGCCGCGATCGAAGCGGCGCGGGCCGGCGAGCATGGACGCGGCTTCGCCGTCGTCGCCGAGGAAGTCCGCAAGCTGGCGGATCAGTCGAACCTCACGGCGGAGGAAATCCAGCACACGATCCAGGAGATGACGATGCTGATCACTGACGCGTATAACGTGATGCGTCATAAAGTGCAGTCCGATGTGGATCAGGGGATGGAAGTTACGGCAGAGGCGCTTGAAGCTTTTGCCAATATCGAGAAATCCGCCAAGCAGATTACCGACCAGATCCAGGACATTTCCGCCGTCACCGAGCAGATGTCCGCGAGCAGCGAAGAAGTGTCCGCCTCCGTGCAGGAAGTGGCCAGCATTTCGCGCAACACGGTCGCGTCGTTCGAGCGCGTGAGCGCCGCGAACCAGGAGCAGCTGGCGTCCATGGAAGAAATCTCATCTTCGGCGAACAGCCTGTCGAAGATGGCGGTGGACATGCAGGAGAAAATCGACCGCTTCAAGCTGGAGGGCTGATTGGGGCGGGTAGCAGCCCGCTTGATTTCCCGGCCACCGGAGGTTTATGAAATGTTAAAAAGCGTACCGTACGGTTTAAGTCCGTGCGGTACGCTTTTTGGTGTTTATTACGGGTGTGTCCCTGTCGGTATGCCTTTTAATGCTTGCAGGTTGATGTGTTTTCCCACTAACCTGAGCGGTTCCCTGGAGCGATTCCCTGCTTAGTTTCCAGCGGGCCCTCTCGCTTAATGCCCAAAGCGTCGGCTCAGCACATGATGCGGATTTTGCAGGAACGGGCTGCGCGTATTTTTAAGCGTTTCGATGCGCTCAAGCGCAAGCCGGTCCGCGGCGGCATACGTCGGGATGCCGGCTTCCCGGGAGATGTCGAAGACGCGGGAGATGCTGTTATAGATCCCGCTGATCTGCTTCCAGGCGCGGTCCTTGTTATAGCCGTTCAGCTCGTCGGCAATATTGATGACGCCGCCGGCGTTAATGACGTAATCCGGCGCGTAGACGATGCCCAGCTCGTGAATCAGGTCTCCGTGCCGGGCTTCCTTCAGCTGGTTGTTGGCCGAGCCGGCAATAACCTTTGCCTTCAGCTTCGGAATGCTCTCATCATTGATGATGGCGCCCAGCGCACATGGGGAGAAAATATCGCAATCAACGCCGATAATATCCCCCGGCGCCACCGCAGTGGCGTTATACTTCTCCACCGCGCGGCTGACTGCCTCCTCGTTGATATCCGTCACGATCAGCCGGGCGCCCTCCTGATGCAAATACTCGCACAGGTGGAACGCCACGCTGCCGACGCCCTGCACCGCAATCGTCCGGCCTTCCAGCGAATCGGAACCGAAGGCTTCTTTAGCGGCGGCCTTCATACCTTGATATACGCCGTAGGCCGTCGCCGGCGACGGATTGCCGGACGAGCCGTAGGTCGGGGAGATCCCGGTCACAAAATCCGTCTCCTGATGAATGATATCCATGTCGGCCACCGTTGTGCCGACATCCTCTGCCGTAATGTAGCGGCCGTTCAATCCTTGTATGTATCTTCCGAAGGCTCGGAACATCGCTTCGTTCTTGTCCTTTTTCGGATCGCCGATGATGACGGTCTTGCCTCCGCCCAGGTTCAGGCCTGAAATGGCGTTCTTATAGGTCATGCCCTTAGCCAGGCGCAATGCGTCTTCGATTGCGGCTTCCTCGGAAGCGTAAGTCCACATCCGGGTCCCGCCCAGTGCCGGCCCGAGCGTCGTATCGTGAATCGCAATGATCGCTTTGAGTCCGGACGACTTGTCCTGACAAAAAAGCAGCTGCTCATAATCGTACTGTTCCATTGCGCTAAACAGTTCCATATCGGTGTTCCCTCCATTGTGATTCATGCCTCATGCTACTCACGCTTATAAGCGTAACAGGATCATTATAGTAATGATTTGACTTGAAAGTAAAGTTTTCACCCGTGTTATCTGACTTTCCGGGCTTTACCCTACTGGGCTTGCATGAACACAAAAAAGACGGCTGACGCCGTCTTAAAAAGCCTTTGTCCCTGCTTCTCACGCTTCCGTCTGCAATCCCCAACCGGCGGGGTACGATGCGCCGAGCGATACCGGCAGGCGCCCTTTGAAAGGGATAGCGCCGGCGATCGCCTTGGCGGTGCTCACAAGCGCCAGCGGACGGCTCTCGTAGGCCGCAACCAGTGCAGACGCTTCCGGAAAACACATCAGGTCGTACGGATTGCGAAGCGCGGCCACCACGACCGGTTTGCCAAGCGCGAGCAAATCCTGGACCAGCTTGATCTGCGCCGGGTCAAACTGCGCATTGTACGTGCCCACGACGATCTGCCGCACCTCCCCGCCTCCGGCTTCCTCCATAAGGCGGCCCGCCTGCTCCGCCACTTCGGCCAGCAGCACCTGACGGTCGCTCACATCGATTCCCTGTGCGGCCAGGGCACTGCCCAGGCTTTCCGTCCTCGCGATCGCTTCGTCGGCGATCGTCAGCGCGGCAGCCGCGACCGAGATGACCAGCGTGCGCTGCCGTTTCAGCGGCAGGATGCCATCCCTTGCTTGCACCAGCGTAATGCTTGCCTCGCTGATCCGGCGGGCCAGATCCATGTGGGCTTCGCTCCCGGGGCGCTTGTCCCGCAGTCCGAGCGCTGCCTGTTTGCCATTCTGGGCCAGCTCGTCCTGCAGCCCATGCAGGTCTTCGACAACCTGCCCGTCCAGCTCCGGCCGCAGCGTCCCTGGCTCCGCCGGGCTCCCGAGCAGTCCGCGCTTCGCCTTCAGCGCAAGCAGCCTCCGCACGGAAGCGTCGATCCGGCTCTCCACGATCCGGCCGGAGCGGACCGCCTGCTCCAGTGCCTCCATCGCCTCCACCTGCAGCTGCGGGGTCTGGCTGATCAGGACGGTGTCCGCTCCCGCTTCGACCGCCATCACCGCAGCCTTGACGGTGCCGTAATGCTCGGCGATCGCTTTCATTTCCATGCAGTCGGTCATGACCACACCATCGTAGCCGAGCTCCTCGCGCAGCAGGCCGGTCAGCACGGCATGCGACAGCGTTACCGGCAGCTTGGACGGCTCTAGCGCCGGGAAATAAATATGCGCCGACATGACCGCGTCGATGCCTTCGGCGAACGCCTTTTTGAACGGAACGAGCTCCACCTCATCCATCCGCTCCCGGTCGTGTGTAATCGTCGGCAGGTCCAGATGGGAGTCCACGGCGGTATCCCCGTGCCCCGGAAAATGCTTCGCCGTGGCCGCGACGCCCGCGTCCTGCAGGCCGCGGAAAGCAAGCGCCCCGTACTCCGCCACCGCTTCCGGGGACTCCCCGTAGGAACGGACGCCGATGACCGGATTCAGCGGATTGTTGTTCACGTCGAGCACCGGCGCAAAGTTCAGGTTGATGCCGAGGGAACGCAGTTCCTCCCCGCTGACGCGCGCGGACTCGTACACCCAGTCCGCCGAGCCCGCGGCGGCCAGCGCCATATTTCCCGGCATCAGAGCGACGCCTTCCGTGATCCGGGCGACCATTCCGCCTTCCTGATCAATGGAAATCCACAACGGCAGCGTCCCCGACGCAGCGGCCACCTGCTGCAGATCCCGGCTCAGCCTGCCCACCTGCTCCGTCGTCTTCACGTTGCGGGCGAAATAAATGACGCCGCCGATCTGATTCGTGCGGATGAACTGCCGCAGCTCCTCGCTGATTTCCGTCCCCCAAAAGCCGCAAACGAACATCTGCCCGATTTTTTGCCGCAGGCTCATGCTCTTGATCAGCTGATCGATCTTCCGTTCCTGATTCATCGTGATATCCCCCTAGCCCATATGCTGTATCAATTGCGCTGCTGATTCCAATCTGATTCCAATATCTGCGAAATACCATCATCGCTCCCAAATCCATTACAGCATGATTTAAATATCGATTCTGATAGGATTCGAATCTTCAATGATCCATTACTCTGATTTCAATTTCGATATACCGGACCCGGTTCCCCTTGCGATTCCTTCTGCCTATTCCGTCCGCTCCTGCAGCCGCTCATGCAGAAAATCGACGATATGGACGGCCTTCATGCTGCCGCTGAGGCCTTCCTTCTCGATGCCGTGCTTCATCTGGAGCTGGCAGCCGGGATTGCTGGTCAGCAGATACTGGGCCTGCGTTGCTTCCACATGCTCCATCTTGTGATCCAGAATGCTGCCGGCCATTTCCGGCTGCGTCACGTTGTAGATGCCGGCTGAGCCGCAGCAGCGATCGGCGTTTTTCATTTCGATAAACTCGGCGCCCTCCACTTGGCGCATCAAAACGCGTGGGGCGTCAGACGATTTCATCACGTTGCGCAGATGGCAGGAATCCTGGTAGGTGATTCTCACCTTCGGGTCCCCTTCTGGATCAGATCCTGCCGAAGGGACGCCGAAGTTTAAGCTTCGACCCGCGCGGACAAGCAGCTCGCTCACGTCGACGACACGCCCGGCGAACCAGGCTGCATCCTCCCGCCACTGCGGATCTTCATGCAGCAGATGGTCGTATTCGGTCAGGATCGCCCCGCAGCCGCCCGCATTGGAGACGATATAGTCTACATTCGCCTCCTTGAAGGCGCGGATGTTGCCGCGGGCGAGCTCCCGCGCTCCTTCCGCCTCGCCGCTGTGTGCATGCAGGGCGCCGCAGCAGTTCTGTGCCGCCGGAATCACTACATCGAAGCCGGCTGCGGTAAGCAGATCCACGGTATGAATGTTCGTGTCTGTGAACAGCACATCCATAATGCAGCCTCTGAAGAGCGCTGCGGTCGCGATTTTCTCGCCTTTTGCCGGGTGATACGCGCCGATCTTCTCCAGCACGCCCTTGCCCGAAGCTTCGGGCAATATTTTCTCCATATCGCTGATATGCTTCGGAAACAGCCTCATGATCCCGGTGGACCGCGCTACCTTCCGCAGCCCCGACTTCTGGTACAGCTCGAGGCCTCGGCCCACGAGCTTCATCCGCTTCTGATGCGGAAATACCGTTTTGAACGCCGCATGACGGGCAGCCTTCACCAGCGGTTTATGCCGCTTGTGATCCTCGATCGCGTCCCTTGCCTGTTCAATAAGCTGCCCGTATTTGACGCCAGCTGGACAGGCCGGCTCGCAGGCGCGGCAGCCGAGGCAGTGGTTCATCTGCTCCTCGAACGCCCCATCCGGCTCCATAATGCCGTCCGCGACGGCCTTCATCAGGGCGATCCGGCCCCGCGGCGACTCGGCCTCGATGCCTGTCTCGGCAAAGGTTGGACACGCCGGAAGGCAGAAGCCGCAGCGCATGCAGTTGGTCAGCTGGTCCTCATCGAGGCGCAGCCGGAGCGTCTCGGCGAGCGGATTCAACCGCTCCTTCACGTTCACCGCGTTACCCACGATCGATCACCACCCGTTTTCTCGTTTCTTTAGCGAACATTTTCCCCGGATTCAGCAGGTTATGCGGATCAAAGGACTGCTTGATCGCCTTCATGACCTCCATCCCCGCTGCCCCGACTTTCCATTCGAGGAACGGCGATTTGACCAATCCGACCCCATGCTCGCCGGTAATCGTTCCCCCGAGCCGGATCGCTGCTTCGAAGATTTCCTCGAACGCTTCGTCCACCCGGTGAATTTCCTCCTGATTGCGCGCATCGGTCGTTGCCGTCGGATGAAGGTTGCCGTCTCCGGCATGGCCGAAGGTGCAGATCTGGACGTCATATTTCTTCGCGATGCGGTTGATCTCAAGCACCATATCCGCAATCTTGGAGCGCGGCACCGTCGCGTCCTCGAGAATCGTCGTCGGCTTCAGTCTTGCCAGCGCGGTAAACGCGCTGCGCCGGGCGGTCAGCAGCTTCTCGGCTTCCTCCGCGCTCGCCGCGATGCTCACCTGATCGGCCTGCTCACTGCGGCAGATGTCCGTGATAAGCGCAATATCCCGCTCCACGGTTTCCATGTCGCCGTCCTGTTCGATCAGCAGGATCGCTTCCATGTCGAGCGGCAGCCCCAGCTTCGCATAATCGTCCACGACCCGGATCGTGGAGCGGTCGAGAATTTCCAGGGTAGCCGGAATGATCCGGTTCTCGATGATTTTGGATACCGTACGGGCCGCGCCGTACAAATCCTTGTACATCGCCAGCATCGTCTTCTTGTACTTTGGCGGCGGAATCAGCTTCAGCGTCGCCTCCGTGATGATGGCCAGTGTTCCCTCCGAACCGACCAGCAGCTTCGTCAGATCGTAACCGGCCACATCCTTCATCAGCTTGCCGCCGGTTCGAATGATGTCGCCGCTCGCCAGGACGGCCTCCAGCCCGATCACGTAATCCTTGGTCGTTCCGTATTTCAGCCCGCGCAGGCCGCCCGAGCATTCGGCGATATTGCCGCCGAGGGTCGAGATCGACATGCTGCTCGGGTCCGGCGGGTAGAACAGGCCCAGCTCCTCTACATGCGTAATAAACTGTTTCGTATTTAGCCCCGGCTGAACGATCGCCGTTAAATTTTCCATATCGATCTCGAGGATCCGGTTCATCCGGTGCATGACCATGACGACGCCGCCTTGAACGGGCACCGTGCCGCCGCACAGGTTCGTTCCCGAACCCCGGCCGACAACAGGGATTTTATGCCGGCTCAGCACCTTCATCACTTCGGAGACCTGGCCGGTATTTTCCGGATATACGACTGCATCCGGCAGCGACTGCAGCATCGGCGTGCCGTCATACGAATGCGTGACCAGCGACTGGGGATCATCCTTTACATAAGAGCTGCCCAAAATGGCGACAAGCTCGCGTTTTACGTCTTCCTGCAGCAAGGAAAACACTCCTTTACATTCCATAATCGATATCAGTGCAAAATAAATTAGTCAGGTCATCTGATGACTTTTATTGTGATCAAGTATACACTAAAATAAATGAATCTATATAGATTGAATTTAAGAAAGTCACATTTTAGACACAATTATTCCTCGTAGATCAAGGAATGACTAGTAAAAACTTTAAACGGAGGGACGCTTGAACGATGAATTCGCAGCGGCCGTTGAAACAATATGAGTGGGTAATGAATGATTTGAAGCGGCAGATGGACGAGGGCTCGCTTCAGCCGGGGGACCGCCTCTCCTCGGTCGTGGACCTGGCGCTTCAGTACAATGTGGGCAGATCGACCATCCGCGAGGCGCTCAGCGCTCTGAAAGCGATGGGGCTGCTGGATATCCGCCAGGGCGGAGGCACGTTTGTGCGTACACCGCCCGCCGATCCGCTGCCGGTCCATCCCGGACAGCTCTACGCGGACCTGTGGGAGGGACGCGCGGCTTCGCTGCGCCATCTGCTTGAGGTCCGGCGCGTGCTGGAGACCGGCTGCGCCTCCGTTGCCGCATCGAACCGCAGCGAAGCGGATCTGGCGGCTTTTGAGGAAATACTGCGCGAAATGGAGAACGCCGCCGATGAGCAGGTCAGCGAGCAGGCGGACGTGAAATTCCATCAGCAAATCGCCGCGGCCACGCATAATCCGCTGCTGCTGGATTTGATGGAATCGTTATCGAACAAGCTGCATGAAAACATGAAGGATATGCGCGCCTTGTGGTTCTATGCCGAGCGCTCCTCTGCCGAGCGGCTGCTGCAGGAGCATGCGTCCATCTACGAGGCGATCCGGACTCAGGATGCCAAGGAGGCCCTGGCCCGGATGGAGGCCCATATCACCAAAGTGGAGCAGGTGCTAAGCGAAAAAGGCGCGGGCGACCAGCCGCTTTGACCTCCAGGCTTAATCATGAGCCGCAGATGCGAAAGCTCGATGCCGCTGCCTAAGAGGCAAGCCCGCATTTAGCGTCCGCCCTTGCCTCCTGCCCACCCGCGTTTCAATTTACCCGGCATAGGCAGCACACAATGTTAACCTCCTCGCCGCCCGCTGTACCTTTTTAAAAATACTTCCAGCTTCCTTTTATTCGTATAGACGAGAATCAGCAGATTTACGAGCCATATGCACAAATATGGCCCCGGGAAGC
The DNA here is from genome assembly GCF_040545415.1 of Paenibacillus favisporus. Taxonomy (NCBI): domain Bacteria; kingdom Bacillati; phylum Bacillota; class Bacilli; order Caryophanales; family Paenibacillaceae; genus Paenibacillus; species Paenibacillus favisporus. Next base: position 298,334 of record NZ_JBEPLV010000007.1, read on the forward strand.
CCCGGGCGATCAGATAGACAGAGACGAGCATGAAGCCGGCCACCACCTGGAAGCCGCTCGCTTCCGTGGATAAGGGCCGCCGGCTCATCAGCTTGGAGGCAATCAACAGCAGCGCCAGAATGACGGCAAGCGCCAGCGATACCTCAAACCGGGTCAAGGCGCTCCATACCCCGAAGGTGACGGCGATCGCCTTGCCTCCCTTGAACTTCAGAAACGGCGAGAAGGCATGCCCCGCAACCGGGGCCGCGGCGACAGCCACCATGCCATACCCGTGCACGGTGCCGCTGCCGGCGATCCATACCAGGGGCACATATCCCTTCAAAAAGTCCAGCGCCACCCCCGCCAGACCCAGCTTATACCCCGCAGCGCTCCAGAGGTTGAACGCACCCGGATTCCCGTCTCCCACCGCCTTCAAATCCTTGTGCGCCGCCCGGCCCAGCCAATACGAGAACATCAGCGAGCCGCACAGAAATTCCACAGCCGTCAGCAGCAGGATCATCATGGTTCCCTATGACCCCCAACATCCACGGCCCTGTCCTTCCACATGACATGCCCCAGAAACATGACCTGGTAAGCGGAATACAGCATCACCACCAGGAAAAAGATCGTGGATAAAATATGAAGAACAGGCATTACGAAGCCGAATTTGCCGACATTTTTAATCAGATAGCCGATGTGTGCCATGTACAGCAAGTAGCCCGCGAGCAAGGGGATTCCCCATGGCGTGTTCCATAGAAAGAACGCCCCTGCGGAGCAGACCAATCCGATAAACCAGATCGCAATCAGGACGATCGTCCATGGACTCAGCTTGGCCGTGCTCAGCACCGCTCCTTTGCCGAATCCCTGCAGCTCGCTTTTAATACCGTGCGGGTACATGCGGAACGATACCATCCCCCGGCCGATAAAATTCGTTACGTCGATCCCGGCTTCCATGTACTTGGCGCCCAGGTTTAAATCGTCCAATATTTCCGACCGGATGCTGCTATGGCCGCCGACCTGCTCATAATCTTGCCTTGTTGTCAAAATGCAGGAGCCGTAAAGTCCTTTCCGGAGATTGCGGCGTTCAAAAGGGGAGGTAAACGCAAATACGCCCAAAATATTCGGAATGAGTGCAAGGCGTTCGTAAAATTTCTCGGTGTGGTGAAAGGGGACGACGGAAATGACGCCACCGGTACGGGAGCGAAGCTGCAGAAGCGAATCCAGCGCATGTGGTGACAAGCGGATGTCGGCATCCAGAAAAACGAACGTATCCCCGGAAGCATGAAGATAGCCGTTCCATACGGCCCATGTTTTTCCCGTCCATCCGGGAGGAAGCGGCGGATTCTGCACGATGGTCACCCCGAAGCCCGCGGCGACGTCCCGGGTCCGGTCCTGCGAGCCGTCGTCGACGACAATGATCTCATGCGGCTGCAAGCTTTGAGTCCGGAGCGATTCCAGGAGAAAAGCCAGATTCTTCTCCTCATTCCGCGCCGGAATGATCACGGAGAGCTTAGCCCCCGCCTGCCGCCCATCGCTGCGAGGGACCCGATTTTTGCGGAACAAAACAATCCCGGAAAGGATGCCGATAACAAATAACAGGTAAAGAAACAGGTAAAGCCCCATTGCCAACAACCCCATCTCTCTAAAGTAGCTGGAACCTTGGAAGGTTAGAGCCTTTCGTGCGTCTGCCGGATCTGTCCTGAAGCGTTATCATTGAATGATGCAACCATAGTGTAGCCGAGCATTCCTCCCTTTTCAATACATTATATTCCAGCCCCTTGGCCAAGGATTCGCGGATTGCTCCGTCCCTTCTGAAAACTTTCTGGCCCCTTCGGGTCATGCTGCGCAGCAGAACGCCTTTTATGATAAAATAATCTTATTACTCCCAGTACAGGGCGGCGGCAAGGAGGCATAATCCATGAATATCAGCAGCCGGTTTTCCGTGGCTATTCATATCCTTTCGATTCTGGAAATCAACAAGACGGGTACCAATACGTCTGATTTTATAGCTTCAAGCGTCAATACGAACCCGGTCGTGATCCGGAGAATTACAGGCATGCTCAGCAAGGCAGGATTGGTCGAAGTGAAGCCGGGGGTTCCCGGTGCCAAGCTGGCCAAGGATCCCGGCGATATAACGCTGCTGGACATTTATAATGCGGTTAACGTCGTGGAGGAGAACGGCCTGTTCGGCGTCCATGATTCTCCCAACCCGGATTGCACGGTGGGCCGCAATATCCAGGGGGTGATCGTCCCGCTGTTCACCAGCGCCCAGAAAGCGATGGAGAACGTGCTCGCTGCCGTTAAGCTCCAGGACATCATCCAGGACATCGAAGCGCATGAAATGTAACGCACGCCCCGACTCCCGACCCGGAAGAGGGGCGTGTTTTTTGCGTGTTGAAGGTCTGCCGTCCTTTTTGATTTGACATTCGCCCAGCATGTAACTACAATAGTTACAGGAACGAACATGTTAATCAGGAGGGAACTTTTTATGAATATTGGAGTTATTGGAGCCAGCGGTAAAGCTGGACGCCTTATTGTAGAGGAAGCGGTGAACCGCGGACACCAGGTGACGGCGATCGTTCGTGATGCAGGCCGCGTTACGGGGAACGTCAGTGTGTTGGAAAAAGATGTGTTTGACCTGACGGCTGAAGATGTGAAGCCGTTTGATGTTGTCGTCAACGCCTTCGGCGCCAAGCCCGGGGACGAGCATCTTCACGTCGAAGCCGGAAGATCACTGATTTCCGCCCTGAAGGAAGCACCGTCGACCCGGCTGATCGTCGTGGGAGGCGCAGGCAGCCTGTTTGTCGACGAAGCACAGACCACCCGCGTCATGGATACGCCAGATTTTCCGAAGGAATACTTCGCTACGGCATCCAATCAGGGCAAAAACCTCGAGGATCTGCAGCAGTCCAGCGGGATTCAGTGGACCTTTATCAGTCCGTCGGCCTTTTTTGATCCCGAAGGGGCAAGAACCGGCTCCTACCAGGCCGGAAAGGACCAGCTTCTCGTCAACTCAGCCGGCAGCAGCTATATCAGCTACGCGGATTACGCCATTGCCGTCCTTGATGAAATCGAGCATCCGCAGCATCGGAACGAACGGTTCACCGTTGTGGGCGAAGCCAAATAATTAGATGTATTGACAAAAGAGACGATCCCCTTTCTTGGGACCGTCTCTTTAATTTACCCGGAAAAGGCAGTTTCACGCTTATTTCGATTCCAGCATCGAAGGAGCAGCCTTCCAGCTCATCTCCTCCAAAAGGGTGCGAACCCGTTCCAACATCATGTCCACATGCTCGGCATGCATATCTTTGAGGAGCGACATATTTTCCGGCTCGGCAATATAGCTGAGCGTGTTCAGGAACAGCTCCGTCTCCAAATCGATTAACGCGATTTCCCGCGCCCGGCCAATTAAATCCTCGTAGGGCATGCAATCCGGAGGGATATCGAGCCTAAGATGCAGAGCGATCTCCTTCAGCTTGGTTTTCGCCGCCATATGGGCGAGAATCAGTGCCGGCTGCAGCTGTCCCTCGTCTTTGAGCAGGATCGCCAGATTCATATGACTCCTGGATAATTCACTCCAAATTCGGGTCTTGGCGGACTGGAGGGAATCCCCATCCGCGTTAAGTTCCCTTTCTTTAACCAGGCTCGAGTTTGTTGTGTATGGACTCATTCCCAATCATACCTCCCTTGGAGCAGCACTTCTGCAGGAACTGAAGCCGGTATGGCTTGCCGGCGCGAAGTAAGGGGGTGCATACTCATCTTGAGTGTCGGCATATAGGCTGCCGAAAGTGCTTGCCGCCTGCGGCTTCCTGTATCGGTCATCCAAGACGGGAACGTTCCCATCTTGACCGTTGCGGGCTTTAGGCATGATAACTGCTGGTACTCCTTGTTGTATATTTCGGTTTTTTCTGCATCAAAATGAAGGGTTTTCCATATTAAAAAGCTTTCTCCAACATTTGTGTAGTATTGGGGATTCGCCATGGCAAGTGGCCCTCCCGCTTCCTGCTTCCTCCCTATTTTTTTCATCACGGCTCCAGGTACGGTGCTATAATGAAGAGGTTGGTTTCAAATACATCATGACAATGATCTCGAAAAAGGAAGCTGAGCTATGATTGGAGACATACTTCTGGAAGTGGTGCTGCCCGTCTTTGTGCTGATTGGAATCGGTTCATGGATGCAGCGCGTGTTCCGCCTGGACTTGTACACACTGGCCAAAATCAATTTTTACTGCATAACCCCTGCCGCCGTCTTTATGAGCATGTATCATTCGGATATGTCGGGCGAGCTGCTCGGGAATGTGACACTCTTTTACGCATTATATGTATTCATTCTATACGTGATAGGGACCTTGGTCGCCCGCCCGCTGAAATTCACCCAAAGCATGCGCGCTGCGTTCAACAACAGCATCATGCTGGACAACTCGGGCAACTACGGGATGCCGATCAATGCCCTGGTGTTCAAGGGGGACCCCCTCGCCAGCTCCATGCAGGCGCTGATCATGTCGCTACAGAGCCTCCTGACGTTCACTTATGGAGTCATATCGATCCAGGGCGCCAAGCTGAAAGGCAATTACCGCAGCATGATTATCGGTTTTCTGAAAATGCCGGTCCCGTATGCGCTTGTGCTCGGAATCGTGCTGCATGCCGTGCATGCCCCGCTGCCCCTGTTCGTATCGCAGCCGCTCACCTATGCCCAGCAGTCGATGGTGGCCGTCGCCCTGCTGACGCTGGGGGCCCAGATCGTCAAGTATCCGCTCAAACTGTACCGTGTGGACGTATATATCAGCCTGTTCCTCCGCCTCATCATCGGCCCGGTCATCGGCGTAACACTCGTGTTTGCGCTCGGAATGAAGGGGATTCCGGCCCAGGCGCTGCTCATCGCATCCGGCATGCCGACCGGGGTCAACACGTCGATTTTGGCGGAAGAGTACAACAACGAGCCGGATTTTGCGGCGCAAACCGTCCTGATTTCCACGCTGTTTAACATTATTACGATTACGGGATTAATTACACTGGCGAAAATGTTCTGAAATAGAGGCGAAATGCCTCTATTTTTTTGTATATATCGGCCAAGTCTGCTCCTGCCCTAGCGGGAACCAAGGACGAATTGGCGCGGCGTAACGCCGAGCACCCGCTTGAAATGCCGGTGAAAATGGCTTTGGTCGCTGAAGTTAAGCACTGCCGCCACTTCGTGAACGGGAAGACCGGACAGCAGCAGCTGCTGTGACCTCCGGATCCGCTCCCGGATAATATACTGGTGCGGCGGCAGGCCTGTGGTCTGCTTAAACAGCCTCACCAGATGGGACGAGCTGATATGGGCGGCTGCAGCCAGATCTTCGAGAGAGATATCCTGGTCCAGAAACGCATCGATGTACTGCAGCGCTTGATCCAGCTGATTTTTGTCCAGCTTATGCGGGGCAGCCCGGCTCCCGGCTTTGGTGCCTGAACCGTAGCGGTCGAGCATATGGACGGTGAGCATGCGCATCAAGGAATCCGAGTAGAGCCTGCCGCCCAGCCCTCCACTCTGCTGCTCTTCGTGGAGCCAGCGGACCAGCTGGACGATCCGTTCATCCTGCAGCCGGATCTGTGTCGCGAAATCGATCTGCCTGGCTCCTCCGGGGAGCTCAAGCTCACCGGCTACCTTTTGGATGAGGTCAGGGCTCAGGTCGAGACGGTAGAAGTCGAGCTCCCTGTCCCACCGGCACAATGACATGTCGCCTGCAGAGAATACGTTGATATGTCCAGGCCAGGCCACCCCTTCCCCGCTGTATCCGTCGGACCGCTCAAACACGCGGACCGGCTCCTTGGTACGGTGAATGACCATGAGATGCCCCGTTAATACCGGCTCAAAGGCTTCCTGCGGGGGGACTTGCTCCATGCTGGACAACGTATACTCCGGCTTCTCCACGCTCCTGTTTTCACCCTTTCCCACTGCTGGCCGTATCGGCAATGCGTTCTCCTCCCTGCCGCTTGGATGCAATGAAACGCTTTTTTTTCCATTCTAAACGCTGCTTCCTTCCCTGACAAAGGGTACTTCGGCCCAAATGAGCATTTTGTTCAAAAAAGATGATCAACCGGTTCAAGAAACCGTCCCCGGATTCCCTGTATACTGGGTTCAAGAAGGGCATCAACCCTATAACATGAATGGAGGCGTTAAAGCATGAAATATGCAAGACTCGGAAACTCAGGACTGATCGTGTCCAAACTGGCATTCGGAGCAATGACTTTTGGCACGGGAAACCTCCCTAGCGTCTATAAGGTAGGCCCATCAGCTGCCCGGCAGCTGGTGGACGAAGCGCTGGCGGCAGGCATCAATTTCTTCGATACCGCAGATGGTTATGCCGACGGGCAAAGTGAGGAAATGCTGGGGCAGCTGCTCGGCTCCCGGAGGCAGGAAGTGGTCATTGCCACCAAAGGCGGCTTCCGTGCGGGCCCTGCGCTTGTTCAATCGGGCTTGTCCCGCAAGCATTTGCTTGCCGCCGCAGAGGCAAGCCTGAAACGCCTCGGCACCGATTACATCGATTTGTACATCGTTCACAAGACGGATCCTTTCACGCCGCTGGAAGAAACGCTCGAAGCGCTGAACGACTTGGTCCGGCAGGGAAAAGTCCGCTATATCGGCTTCTCCAACTGGCCGGCCTGGCTGGCGGCCAAGGCGGTGCAAATCCAGCGCGAACGGGGCTGGGCCACCTTCATTAGCGGACAGATGTATTATTCCCTGGTCGGCAGGGACGTCGAGTACGATATCCTGCCGTTCATGAAGGACGCTGGCGTCGGGCTGACGGTATGGAGCCCGCTGGCCGGCGGATTTCTAAGCGGCAAGTATTCCCGCAGCAATTTGCAGGATCCGGACGGACGGCTGAGCGGCTTTGACATCATTCCGTTCGACAAGGAATGGGGTTTTGCCGTGCTGGACCACGTTCACAGCATCGCCGATGCGCATGGCGTGACGGCTGCACAGGTATCGCTTGCCTGGCTGCTGTCCAAAGCCGGCGTCAGCAGCGTCTTAGTGGGCGCCAGCAAAATGAGCCAGCTGGAGGACAATTTGAAAGCCATCGACCTGGAGCTGACGGCTGAGGAGATGCTGCTGCTGGATCAAGCCACACAGCCGCGCCCGCTCTACCCGAATTGGTTTGCCGACTCGATGCTGGATGCAGAGCACATTAAAGCGCTGGGGTAACGTAAAAATACGGCGGATAATGAAGACCCGACGTTGCGTATTTTATTTTCACTTGTTTTCCGGTTCGTTCATATTCAGTTCATAAACATCGTGTATTTTGGTTTCATTCCAAAAAAGCAATAGAGAAATGAGGGAGTTTGGAGTGAAATCAAATCGAAACACGCTGATTTTGATCGGACTGATGATCGGTCTGATTTTTGCGGAGCTGGACGAAACCGTCGTGTCCACGGCGATGCCTACCATCATCCGCGATTTGCACGGCCTGGCGCTGTACGGCTGGGTCGCCGGCATTTACATGCTGGCTGCGACCATTTTTATGCCGATCCTCGGCAAGCTGGCCGACATTTACGGCCGGAAAGTCGTTTATTTAAGCTGCATGGCGCTCTTTATCGCAGGATCGATCGTGTGCGGCCTCGCCCCATCGATGACGTTGCTGCTCATCGGCCGGGGCATTCAGGGCATTGGAGCCGGGGGGCTCATGCCGATCGCCTTAGCCATCATCGGAGATTCGTACCCGCTGGAGAAACGCGCCAAAATCCAGAGCCTGTTCGGCCCCATGATGATCATTCCCCAGCTGCTGGGTCCTACGGTGGGCGGATATTTGGTCGGTCACGTCAACTGGCACTGGGTGTTCCTGATCAACATTCCGGTTGGCCTGATCGCCGCCCTGGTGCTCGGAATCGGCATGCGGGAATCGCGCGGAGACGAGAAAAAGCCGATCGACTGGCTTGGTTCATCGGTGCTTACCTTAAGCCTGCTGTCCCTGCTTATGTCACCGGTTCTGATCGATAACCAGGGTCTGGCCTGGTCTTCGCCAACGATTATCGGGCTGCTGGTTATCGGTGCCTTGCTGCTCGGTCTGTTTATCTGGATCGAGACGAAGGTCAGGGAGCCGATTATCCCGCTGCATTTGTTCCGTAACCGCAATGTGGTCGTGCTGTCGCTGCTGGTCTTTATTCTCATGCTTGGTCTGATGGGCGGCATCGCCACCTTCCCGTACTTTGCCCAAAATGTGATGGGGCTGACACCGACGCAGTCTGGTTATCTGATGCTGGCGTTTATGGCCGGCGCCATTCCGTCGAGCATCGTTAACGGATTTTTAATCACCCGGGTTCCATACCGCAATCTGTTTATCATTTGCTTTATCCTGCCGGTCATCGGCATCTATCTGCTGACGCAGCTCGGCATTCACACGTCCGTGGTGTATATCGTCGCTTCGTTCTTTATTCTGGGCCTCGGCCTCGGCGCCCTGTTCGGTGGCGACAATCTGATCGTGCAGGAATCGGTGTCCAAGGAAAACAGCGGCATTGCGCTCGGCACCGTGCAGCTGATCCAATCGCTCGGCACGACGATCGGCCTCAGCGTCTTCGGCAGCCTGCTTGCCAAGCATATCAAGGATGGCGTCTCCTCCATTGCCGGACAGCTTCCTGAAGGAAGCGCAGAGCACCTGGCTACGGGAGGCATCCCGGCAAACCTGGCGCCGGACTTGGTGCTGAAGGTGCAGACCGTCTTTGTGGACGCGTTCCAAAACTTGTTCGGCATCGCGTTCGTGTTTATCCTGGTCTCCTTTGTGATCACCTGGTTTTTGAAAAAGGGAGTGCTCACCAGCAAGGAAGCGGCGGCCGAGTCGGGACACAGCTGAGCCGGCTGGCCGTAGTTCTAAACTTATAAATGTGGCTGAACGCTTCTCTAGCCATACATGGCAATCCAAAATAAATAGCGACAGTCTTGGGATCAAAAATCTCCCCGGACTGTCGCTATTTCATTTCCAGCTATCCGCTGTTTCTATTCCCCCGTTTTGGCAAATCGCTCGATTCTTTCGCCAATCTGATCGCGTACACGTTGAAATACGGCCCACTTCTCTTCCTCTGTACCCTGGGCTTTCGCCGGATCGTCAAATCCCCAATGCTCACGTCTGACTTGCGGCGGTGTGACGGGGCATTTGTCAGCCGCATCGCCGCAGAGGGTCACCACGAAATCAGCCTCGTTAAGGAGTGTGGGATCAATGATATCAGAGGTTTGACCGGAAATATCAATCCCTGCTTCTTCCATGGCTTTGACGGCATTGGGATTGAGCCCGTGAGCTTCAATGCCCGCACTGTGCACATTCCAGTCGTCACCCAGGTATTTTTTCGCCCAGCCTTCAGCCATTTGACTCCGGCAGGAGTTGCCTGTGCACAAAAAGTAAATTGTTTTCTTGTTCATATGAGCTGTCTCCTTGGATATAAAAATTATAAAATCGCCAACCACAAATACAGGCCCAGCAGCGTAATCAAAAGGGTAGGAATCGTCAGGATAATGCCGGTTCTAAAATACGTCCCCCAGGAGATTTTGACCCCTTTCGCGGACAGCACATGAAGCCATAGGAGTGTCGCCAGTGATCCAATGGGAGTCATCTTCGGCCCTAAGTCGGAACCGATGACATTGGCATACGCCAGAGCCTCTTTGATGGCATCGGTGGTGTGGGTGGATTGTATGGCCAGGGCATCAATCATGACGGTAGGCAAATTGTTCATTACAGATGACAGCACGGCAGATATAAAGCCCATTGAGATCGTCGCCGCAAACAATCCCTGATCAGCAGCCGACTGAATGACTTGAGCTAATAAGTCCGTCAGCCCGGCATTCCGCAAGCCATACACCACCACATACATGCCAATGGAGAAAAAGACGATGGCCCACGGGGCCCCCTTAACCACATCCTTGACCGGAACGATTGGACTTTTTCTTGCCATAAGCAAAAAGAAGATCGCGATGACACCAGCGACGATGGATACCGGTATATTTAAAAATTCGCTCGCAAAGTATCCAGCCAGCAGAATGGCAAGCACAACCCAGGACAATCTGAACATTGCAGGATCCTTGATCGCATCCTCCGGGTTCCTTAGATCGGCGGCATCAAACTTCGCGGGGATGCTCTTTCGGAAGAACAGGTAGAGAACGATGATGCTGGCTCCTAGAGCAAATAAATCCGGGATGATCATATGGCCGGCGTATTCCATGAAGGAAATACCGAAGAAGTCAGCAGACACGATATTTACGAGGTTGCTGACAACCAGCGGCAGTGAGGTCGTATCTGCAATAAACCCGCTGGCGATAATGAACGGGAACACCTTCTTTTCATCAAATCTGAGCGCCCGCATCATCGCGAGAACGATCGGCGTTAAGATCAGCGCAGCACCGTCATTTGCAAAAAATGCAGCCACAACAGCACCGAGGAACGAGACATAAATAAACATCCGCAGACCGCTGCCGCGGGCGGCCCTTGCCATATGGAGCGCAGCCCACTCGAAAAATCCGATGCTGTCCAGAATAAGCGAAATAAGGATAATGGCTACAAAAGCGAGCGTAGCATTCCATACGATTTGCGTGACATCCCAAACGTCCTGGAACCGGACCACCCCAAGGAGCAGAGCAAGAACTGCGCCTCCGCAGGCTGACCACCCGATCGACAGGTTTTTGGGCTGCCAGATGACGAGAACTAATGTGATCAAAAATATGACGCAAGCCAATACAACGGTTACCATTTCAACCTCCGTGCGAACTGTCGCTGATCTTGTTTGTAAACATTCGCGAATCATTATATAACTATGTACTTATATGATCAACAGATAAACTTACTTGCACGCGGAAGTTAAATGTTGTTTGTTTAATGCGGATAATATCTTTTGGGAATCGGGCGTGTGATCCAATACAGCCTTGATATACGGTTTATCATCTGCATTTAAGGAGTAGTACACCCATTGTCCACGCTTACTTTCCTTCACCAGTCCCTGAGATTTCAGCTTTCTTAAATGCTGGCTTACCGCAGGCTGGGAAACCTCCAGGATCTCAACAAGCTCACAAACGCAAAATTCCCGGTCCTTAAGTAAGGATAATATGGTAAGGCGGGTGTAATCGCTTAGCAGCTTTAGCTTATCCGACATTTCGCGAATTTGTTCCATCAGGGTCCCTCCTTTTCGTGATATATAAGCGGATGATTATATGATATGATGATGAGAAATAAATATCAAATCCATAAAAATGCATCCTTACCCCAAGAAAACATTTGCATATTGCAAATAAATACAGTATAAATGAATCACGAGGTGAAAAAACGCCATGGAAAGCACTCGCGAACTATTCCAAATCATGACCCGCCGCTTTGGCTTACTCAATAAAAATTGCTGTACCGTGGGTGGGCACGATCTCACACCGGTTCAAAGCCACATTTTGTTTGAGGTCGACCGCCAGCATCATCCTTCGATCCAACAGATCGCGGAAACATTAGGCACCGATATCACAACATTCAGCCGCCAGGTACAATCACTGATCAAAATGAACCTGATCAAAAAGACGCCTGATCCTACAGATCGCCGGGTTTCGACGCTCGCTCTAACGGTTGAAGGGAAATACGTCGCCGCCACCATCGACCATCAAATGAACGCTTATTTGGATGATGTATTTTCTTTTATGACCGAGTTTGAGAAAGAGACCGTTCTCCGGTCCATTAAATTGATGAATGAAGCGATGGCCAAATCCGATTATTGCTGCAAACCGATGCTAGGGTAATTTTTTTTACCTTTCAATACTTGCAATTTGCAATTAATTTTCATCGTGTGCAATCCTTTGATCTGATGTCAAATGGCTTTGCTGCTTCCAGCAGCGGGTCATTCAACATACACAACCCTTTAAGGAGGTCCTTCGATGTACGATCACTTTTACACCGCCGAGTACCTGATGAAAATGAACGAACAGCAAGTGCAAAAAACGGCTCGGCAGGCATGGAAATGGTCCGCGGAAAAACCAAAAATGGGCCGGTATAAGTTCCTGGACTCTGTCCGTAAAGCGAAGACAGTTCCTTGCTGCTCTCCACCCATTCAGGCTTGCTGCTAAAGTGCTGCTGACCATTGAATCGAATCCAAACCTATTCTAAGGAGTGTTATCCATGTCAAAGTTAACGAATGATGAAATCCGCCAAAACGTGCGCAGCCGATATAAGCAGATTGCCGTTGCCGAGATGAATGCCGGATCTTGCTGCCAACCGGACAACAGCCAAGCCAGCTGCTGCAGCACGCCTTCCGATTTTAATTCGATCTCGAGCCGATTAGGTTACTCTGACGACGAATTAAACGCGGCGCCTGAAGGCGCAAATCTTGGATTGGGATGCGGTAACCCGCAGGCGATTGCTTCTTTAAAGCCTGGTGAAGTCGTGCTGGATTTGGGAAGTGGCGGCGGATTTGACTGTTTTCTGGCATCGCGCCAGGTGGGAGATACGGGTAAAGTCATCGGCGTTGACATGACCCCCGAAATGGTCAGCCGTGCTCGCAGCAATGCAGTGAAAGGCCATTTCAAGAACACCGATTTCCGTCTGGGAGAAATTGAGCATCTTCCCGTAGCCGATCACACGGTTGATGCTATTATTTCGAACTGCGTGGTTAATTTATCTCCAGATAAGCAGCAGGTGTTTCACGATTCTTTTCGGGTGCTAAAAAGCGGAGGCCGGCTGGCCATTTCGGATATCGTTACTACAGCAGATTTACCTCCTGAGATCAAAAACGACCTGGATGCATTGTATTCAGGCTGCATTTCAGGGGCTTCTTCCGTCAGCGAAATTGAAGCGATGCTTAGACAAAGCGGGTTTACAAACATTAGCGTTGAACCTAAGGATGAGTCCAAAGCTTTTATTAAGGATTGGGTTCAAGGATCAAATATTGAGGATTACATTGTTTCGGCTGTCATCCAAGCCACCAAGCCTTAAGCTGGTGGAATGCCGTTCTGTTTACCCATGTCCACCCATATTATGGCTCTTGTTCCAGCCGAGATGTGTTATATTAGTACCATCTCGGTTAAATACATAATTATGGAATTTTTAGGGGTGAACAGCTATTGGATTTGGAAAGAAGGATTGAGCAGCTCGAAGCGAAAATGAAAGCGATGGAGCTGGAGCTGAACGAACTTAGACGGGAGAGGCCGGGGATGGGCGATCCTCGTCAGCAGCCGGCGAATCCGGGAGCCCAGGCCCAGCGGCCGGTGCAGCCGCAGGTTCCGCCTCAGGCTCCCTATGCGTCGCCGCAGGCACCGGGCGCTGCATACCCGAACCCGCCTGGGGCACAGCCTTACCAGGGGCATCCAGGCCCGCAGCCGATGCCTGGGCGGCCGGGCGTGCCGGGGTACCCTGGAGGTCCCGGCGTGGGGCCGTATCCGGGCCAGCCGGGAACCGCAGGTTACCCGGCGCAGGCAGGCCCGCACCAAGGCCAGCCGGGCCAAGGGCGGTATTATGGCCAGCCCCGTCCCGCCGGGCCGCAGGCCCAGCGGCCGCCCAAGCCGTCGAAGCCGCCCGTGGACTGGGAGCATGCCATCGCTCGGGTGTGGCTGCCGCGCGTGTTTATCGTCGTGCTGCTGCTCGGCGTCCTGTGGGGCTTTATCGCTGCCGTGTCGGCGGGGTATCTGACGCAGCCGGTACGCTGCCTTCTCGGCCTCGTTGCCGCCGGCGCCATGTACTTCTTCGGGGAGCGGCAGGTCCGGGCGCAGCGGGAAGGACTGGCGCAGGTGCTGCTCGGCGGCTCCGTCGCTGTGCTCATGCTGACCTTTTTTGCGGCGCATCATCTATATGAATTGATTCCGTCCTGGTTAGCTTTCCTATTATATATCTTGTCCATCGTTCTGGGGGTGTGGACCGCCGTAAGACGCCGCTCCCAGACGCTCGTGATCATTATGACCGTCGGCGGTTATCTCATTCCGTTCCTGGTGAAATCCACGGAGCCGAACGCCTGGATCGCCGCAGGTTTCGAGCTCGTCTTTTCCCTGGCGATGACGGCGCTGTCGATCCGCTATGCTTACCGCGCCGCTTACTTCGTGTCCATCGGCGTGCTGCATCTGCCGCTGATGATTCTATACATGGCAGGCGATTTCGAAGGCAGCCGGCATGTCTTCCTCGGCGCGGTATTCCTGCAGCACGCCCTGCTGCTCGTCCTCTCGCTGGTCCGTCCGTACCGCCACCGCGTAGACGAGACGGTATCGCTCATGACCGGCTTCGGGCTGGTCGTGCTGTGGATTTACGCTTTGTACAATCAGGCGGGCGGCCCCGGTCCCGAATCGATGATGATGATCATCTGGGCCGTCATTTACAGCCTGATCGCCCTCTGGCGGGTGATGAGCGGCCGCGTTCCCCACGAATACATGGCGATCGCGACCTGCGCCTGGCTCGTTTGGCTGGTTGAAATCGTCAGCCGGGAGGCACTGCCGCTGTCTGTTCTGATCGAGGCGTCCCTGGGGCTAGGCCTCGGCATCCTGCTGAGAAGCCGGATGCAGCAGATCACGTCCGCCATCCTGTATTTGTTTGGGGGACTGAGCATTCTGCAGCTGATCATTCACGAGATCCTGTCGATCGAAACGCTGTCCTGGATCGCGCTCCTGGCCAGCCTGGCAGGCTTGTCGGCGGTCCTCCGCAGACATATGGCCGAAGAATGGCAGCGTAAAGTACCGGATATTCTGATGTGGTCCGCCGCGCTGCTGTCTATCGTCTTCCTGACGGAAGTGACCTCGGTCCTGACGCGGAATCTGTCGTTCGACCTGCAGCATTTGATCCTGTCGGCCGAATACGCGCTCTATGCGATCATCGTTATTATTTACGGCGTCATGGTGGGTAAATCGATGGTCCGCCTGGCCGGACTGATCGTCCTGCTGATCACGCTGCTCAAGGTCATCTTCTTCGACCTGCCGGGCGTGTCGCTGGCCGTGAGGGCGATCCTGTTCATCGGTCTGGGCGTCGCCGGCATCGCTGTTTCCCGAATTTTGTACAAACGCAAAGGGGCCGATCCCGAAGCACCTTCGGGACCTCCGCCGGGCCCTCCGTCGCTCCCGCCGGAATAAATACGAAATGACCGCGTCTACTTGACTCAAAAAGCGATGGCACGGGAGCCATGCTTATCGATTTCCAAAAAAAAGGGTGCCTGCACATCCCCGATGGATGCAGGCACCCTTTTTTTCATGAAAACAGCCAACCACCCGCTAGCCACCCATCAGAACGGATCTCAGCTCCCCGTAGCCCCCCAGAATATGATGGGGCTGATGTCCGGTCGCAAACGGCTCGACCTTCCGATGGTTAAACCAAACTGATGTCCACCCCGCCTCCAGCGCGCCGATGACGTCGTTGTTCCAGGAGTCGCCGATGTACCAGCTTGCCCTAGGCTCCGTTTCCGTCACCTCGTTCACATGCCTGAACAGCCGGGGATCCGGCTTGTCCATGCCCACCGCTCCGGACACGAATACCCGCTCCAAGCCCACCAGCTTGTCCAGCCCAAGCGCACGGACTTTGTTCATTTGGTGTTCCTTTGGGCCATTGGTGATCACGCCGACCACATCGCCTCGCTCCTGGAGTTCCCGGATCAGCTCCTGCGCCCCCGGAAACAGGCGAATGTCGAACTGCCCCTCCAAATAAGCTGCCTGAATCGCAGCCGCCTGCTCCCGGTCCACATCGATGCCGAACTCCGCAAGGGCCAGCTGAATCCGCTGCTCGCGCATGTCCTCCAGATCATCCGCATTCGCCGGATCATTCACATGTCCATGCCGGGCCGACAGCAAGTCGCTGTAATGCCGGAACCGGTGGTATACTTGTTCATAAGGAAAGCCGTCCGGCGGCGATATCAAGCGATCGAGCGCCTGCCGCAGCGGTTCCAGATGGTCATACAGCGTATCGTCCACGTCAAAAAATACCGCTCTTTGTTCATCCATTTTCTTGTTCTCCCCCATCTGCCTGTCCGCGATCACATGCCGGCTGCTGCCCGCATTAGCCCTCATATTGTACCATACAGCGGGCTTTTGGGACGCCTCAGCCGCTGTTTCAGCAGGAAAAAATCCGGCTATCGGCTTATGATAAGCCCTTTCAATTGTGACGAAACTGGCAACATTGACAAAGCCTTGTGCAATTTTGAACAAAAATGAAAATCCCCGATTTTCAGCGATTACAGTGATTTTTCGCACAATTTGAGGTTTTTTTAAAAATCATGTGAAGATGTTCACAGAATTATTGTAAATGATTTACATTTATTACTTTTGTTGCATTTGTTTTCACTTCCCCGGATTACTAAGCTATGGCTATAAGGTTCATTATTTAAAGACAAATTCAGCTACATGTAACGCTAGAAAGGAGCTCACTGTGAAGAAAAAAAGATGGTTATTTTTTGGTTTATTTGTATCCATCATGTTGCTGCTTAGCGGATGCGACTCGTCGTCACTCATCGTGCTAGATCCGAAAGGTCCGCAGGCAAAAACTCAATCCAGCACGATTATTTTCTCCATCCTGATGATGGCTTTCGTCCTGATTGTGGTTTACATCTTGTACATCATCATGCTGACCAAATACCGGGCAAGCAAAACCAGTGACGATTATATCCCGCCTCATATAGAAGGTAACAAATGGCTCGAGTTCACCTGGATTGCGATTCCGGTTATCATTGTGGCCATTCTATCGGTTGTCACGGTCAAAACGACCAGTGCGGTGGAAAGTGTTCCTGCCGGTTACGAGAATCAGAAGCCGCTTGTTATCTATGCCGCATCGTCCAACTGGAAATGGCACTTCAGTTATCCTGAAGAAGGCGTTGAAACGGTGAACTATGTGAATATTCCTACAAACCGGCCGATCGAGTTCCGCCTGTATTCTTACGGACCGATTACGAGCTTCTGGGTGCCGCAGCTTGGCGGACAGAAGTACGCCATGAGCGACATGGTCAACACGCTTCACCTGCTGGCCGACACACCGGGTTCCTTCATGGGACGTAACTCCAACTTCTCCGGTAAAGGCTATGCGCAGATGGAGTTTGAGGTACAGTCCATGAGCGCCGGAGACTTCAGCAAATGGGTCGACGACGTGAAGAAAACTGCACCTAAATTGACTGAGGCCAAATTTAACGCGCTGCTGAAAACCTCCTACGTTGGACGGGAATCCTTCTCTTCCACGCACCTCGGGTTCAACCCGCCGCCTGAAATGGATATGTCCGAAGGACATCACGGCAGCGGCAGCAGTGACAAAGATTCCGGCTCGGAAACGATGGATCATTCGGATATGAGCAATATGGAAGATATGGGGTCCATGGAACATGGAAACTAACATCTACTGGAAAGGAGACCTACCTGCATGAAATGGGACGAATTTTTTGTTACCGGTGAGCCGATGATCTATGCTGCCATGGTCAGTATCGTCGTCGTTTCCCTCGCCATCCTGATCGGCCTGACCTATTTTAAAAAGTGGGGCTATCTGTGGCGCGAATGGCTCACAACGGTTGACCATAAGCGGATCGGGGTCATGTACATCCTGTCCGCACTCATCATGCTGTTCCGCGGCGGGGTCGACGCCCTGCTGATGCGTACGCAGCTCGCGGCTCCGGAAATGAAGTTTCTGGATGCGCAGCACTATAACGAAATCTTTACAACGCACGGCGTTATCATGATCCTGTTCATGGCGATGCCGTTCGTTATCGGACTTATGAACGTTGTCGTTCCGCTGCAAATCGGGGCGCGCGACGTAGCTTTCCCTAGACTGAACGCCGTCAGCTTCTGGATGTTCTTCTTCGGAGCGATGCTGTTCAACATTTCCTTCGTCATCGGGGGATCGCCGGATGCCGGCTGGACCGCATACTTCCCGCTGGCGAGCCTGGAGTTCAGCCCGACCGTAGGTAACAACTTCTACTCTCTGGCCCTTCAGATTTCCGGTATCGGTACGCTGATGACCGGCGTCAACTTTATCGTAACGATTCTGAAAATGCGTGCGCCAGGCATGAAACTGATGCGCATGCCGATGTTTACCTGGTCCGTCCTGATTACGAACGTTATCATCCTGTTCGCATTCCCGGTTCTGACCGTTGCCCTTGCCCTGATGATGTTCGACCGCATCTTCGGCAGCCAGTTCTTTACGATGGCGAACGGCGGTATGGATATGCTCTGGGCCAACCTGTTCTGGGTATGGGGACACCCTGAAGTATATATCGTTATTTTGCCGGCCTTCGGTATATTCAGTGATATTATTTCCACGTTCTCGAAAAAGAACTTGTACGGTTATAAATCGATGGTTGCCAGTATGGTAGTCATCTCGCTCCTGTCCTTTATCGTATGGGCTCACCACTTCTATACGATGGGCGCAGGCGTTATGGTCAACGGCTTCTTCTCCATCACGACGATGGCGATTGCCGTACCGACCGGCGTCAAAATATTCAACTGGCTCTTTACCTTGCAGAAAGGTAAAATCTCGTTCACGACACCGATGCTGTACGCGATGGCCTTTATTCCGATCTTTACGATCGGCGGCGTAACCGGCGTCATGCTGGCGATGGCCAGCGCGGATTACCAGTACCATAACACGATGTTCCTGGTTGCCCACTTCCACTATGTATTGATTCCGGGTACCGTCTTCGGGGTTCTGGCAGGCATGTACTTCTGGTTCCCGAAAATTTTCGGTTTCCGTCTGAACGAGAAGCTCGGCAAGACCGCCTTCTGGCTCATCGTCGTCGGCTTCAATACGGCCTTCCTGCCACTGTTCTTCCTTGGACTGAGCGGCATGACGCGCCGGATGTACACGTATTCGGCCGACACCGGCTTTGGCCCGCTGAACATGGTGGCTACGATCGGTGCCTTTATCCTGGCCATCGGCTTTGTAGTTCTGTGCTACAACTTCTACTGGAGCTTCCGTTACAGCCCTCGCGACGAAAACGGAGATCCATGGGATGCACGTACGCTGGAATGGAGTACGCCAAGCCCTGTGCCGGTGTACAACTTCGCCAAGGTACCTAACGTCAAATCCATGGATGCACTGTGGGAGGCCAAAGTCAACGGGGTACCTCTCTACGAGGAAGGCCCTTACGAACCGATTCATATGCCTAACAACAGCGGTCAACCGTTTATTCTCGGTCTCATTATGTTTTTCCTTGGCTTTTTCCTGGTATTCAGCTGGTTCATTCCGGCGATTATCGCAGGTATTGCTGTCGTGGTCATGCTGGCCCTCCGTTCCTTCGAACGCGACCACGGCTACCACATCTCACCGGAGGAAATTGCCGCTACTGAACAGAAATTGCGGGGTGATTCCGTATGAAAATAAATGATTCACTGCCACTTGAGTATAGAACGGAAGAGAACAGCAACAAGATCTTCGGGTTCTGGCTCTTCCTCGGGGCAGAGATCGCCCTCTTCTCCACGCTGTTCGCCGTCTATTTCACGCTGTGGAACCGGACGGGGAGCGGCCCGACGGGGAAAGAGCTGTTCGAACTGAACGGCGTCATTTGGGAGACGTTCCTGCTCCTGACCAGTAGTTTCACCTGTGGTCTTGGCATTCACGCCATGCGCCTCAACCTGAAGAAGCCGATGATCGTCTTCTTCGTCATTACACTGCTCATGGGCCTCGGCTTCCTGGGCATTGAGATCACCGAGTTCGTCAACTACGTTCACGAAGGGGCTACGCTGCAAACGAGCGCGTTCCTGTCCAGCTTGTTCGTCTTGCTCGGTACCCACGGTCTTCACGTGACGATGGGTATTCTCTGGGGCGCCGGCATTCTGATTCAGGTCGGCCGTCAAGGCTTTACGGATGAGACGGCGAACAAATCGTTCATCTTCTCGCTGTACTGGCACTTCCTTGACGTTGTCTGGATCTTCATCTTCAGCTTTGTCTACATGAAAGGACTGATGTAATATGGCACGTTTATTTCCAATACGGCACGTGATCGGATACATCTTCTCGCTGATCCTTTCAGTGGTTGGACTGGGCGTGGTGTTCTGGGATTTGAACCCGACCGCCGGACTATGGATCCTGATCGTATGTGCGCTCATCCAGGCGTCGCTGCAGCTCGTACTGTTCATGCACATCGGCGAGACCGACAACAAAAAGTCGCTGTACTTCAACATTGCTTATGCGTTGTTCGTCGGACTGGTTACGATCTTCGGTACGCTCTTCACGATGCTGTGGGGATGGTAAGAAGCTCAGCTTGACTCAGATATATCAAAGGCTTTTCTGATCCTAAGGGTCAGGAAAGCCTTTTTTTGTTGGATTATTTTTCTGGTAAAAAAGGAATGTTTTTATGCAAAATCGAATCTAACCATTGGCTCGTCAATGTTGCCATACGATAACGTTCCAATGGAGGCGAACAAAGTATTGGCCCAAAAACAGAGGATCACCTATTTGGATCTCTTGCGCGGCATTGCTATTTTGGCTGTAGTCACCATCCATGTGACATCCTATCCGGTAGCCTTTCTGTCCATGGATTCCACCGTGTATCCGCTCTATTTTATCCTGAATGCGGCTTCACAATTTGCCGTACCGGCGTTTCTGTTTTTGAGCTCGCTCGTCCTGTTCTACCGTTATGACGGCGGCGTTCAGGGCAACTGGCTTCTTTTTTATTGGAAACGCTTAAAGCGGATTCTGCTGCCTTACTTGTTCTGGTCCGTGTATTACTCCACTTATCTGTCGTATATCCAGCATATTTCATTCTCAGACGGTCTCCGCAAGTTTCTTAAAGGCTTGCCGCTTGGCGGCAGCTATGACCATTTGTATTTCATGATCATCATCGCCCAGTTTTATGTGCTGTTTCCTCTCCTATCGCTGTTGTTTCAGAAGATAGGGAAGGTCCGGCGGCATCCCATACTCGTGGGGGCCCTGCTGCAAATCGCCTTCTATCTGCTGAATTATTACGTGCTTCATATGCATAAAACCGGGACCTTCGTGATGACCTACGTCGTTTATTTCTTTTTGGGTGCTTATATGGCCGAACGGTTAAAGGGGGTGTCTTCTGATGAAACCCCGAAATGGAACTACCGGTGGACGGCTCTGTTTCTGGGATCCGCAATCCTCTTTATCGTGCAAAAATGGCTGCAGCTGGCTAACCCCCATTGGATTCGCCAGCCTTTTCTATCCAACATCAACTTTATAACGGATTACGCCTACTGCAGCATTGCGTGTGTATTTTTGGTGCTGTTCGTTCGAATTCTCGAAGGGAAACCACGACTTCAAAAAGTACTGTTTTCCCTCGGATCCTGCGCCTTCGGCATTTACTTTATTCATCCCTACTTTTTGATCTTGTGGCGGCATTTTGTCATGACGAGCGGCCCGATCGCCTATCACCTGCTCACCTGGGCAGGCGGGGCTGCTGCGCTGGCCGCTTCCTGGCTGATCACTTGGCTCCTCATGCATACGCCGCTCGGCGTCTATCTTGTCGGGGAATCCAAATGGAAGGCCCGGAACAAACGCGGCGCGTCTCAGAGCGGAACGATGTGAGCTTGGGAATGAAGCTGCGCAGCCTGTTGGCCCAGAAAGAGCAGGAAGGTCGTGAAGATCAGTATCGATAAGATCAAGTCCAATGTCGAACTCAAGTTCACTAAAGAACTGCAACCTCGGTAAGCCCGCTGCGCAAACGGCTCATTCCTCCGATCGCTGTTGCCAGCCCATGTTTTGGATGATATAGACCACTCTGAGGTTAACATGGGCTGACAAAGGCGACCACTCCGTTTCTCCGGAATCGATCCGTCCGCTCCGCTGGAGTCTAGGATGAAAAAAGCAGCCTGCCGTTTATGCGGCAGGCTGCTTGCTTTATACTACTTGATTTACCCAGCTTTTATCTTACTTGCTTTGCCCTACTCACTCATTCTACAACTGCTTTGGGGCTGCTTGTTTCTTCTTGAACCCGAACAGGGCTTCGCCCCGTGCAATCATGATGCCTGCCCATAGTTTGATCTTAATCGGTGATCACCCGCTTTTCTTCCCGGATTTCTCTTCCCAGACCATCCCTGCAAATAAGACGCGTTTCGGTTCCGGTGTAAGCGTGCAGCTCTCCCAGTGGTCCATCTTCACAAGCCCCCGCCGAACGAGCGCAAAAACGGTATTGGTCGTACAATACCAACCCGGCTTCGATAGGTTCCGGGAGTCATCCGGCTCCCTCTCATAAGTCCAATACCCGCCATGCTTCCAGCGTTGCAGCCGCCCGCCATGTTGTTGCGCCATGCTTAGGGCTTCCATTTGTTTGTCGGATAGTTTCATATGATCACCACATAACCTTTTATTTGTCTTCTCGCCGCAGAGACGGCGGATCAGGCATTAATATACTGATACCCAACATACCCCGATTAAACCATAACGGACTGGATAAATTCTGAATATGGACAAAAAACTGACCTTTAACACACTTAGGCTTTTCTAAAAAAACAAACGGATGCTTATTCCAGCACCCGTTTTCTTCTTCATTCCCATGCTATATTCAGATAAAGTTCATTTCTACTTTGTATAATACAAACATATACTTCATATCGTGGAACCCGAGATTTGGGACCGATATGTCAGAGATAAAGATCTTTGAGGAGGATCCATGGAAGTTACGCGCATTCTCAAGGAAACGTTGCTCAAATATAGTACAATGTCCGACGCAGAAATCAAGGAGATTCTCATAAAAGAACAAGTATTATACAAGACCGTAGACATAGCTTCCAAAAAACAAGAGCCTGCAAAGCATTTCCCTTAACAGCGGAAGTTCACGCTTAAACGCTCTTTATTGGACGTCTGCTTCTTCCTTCTCATGCACGCGTTCCTTCTCCCACGCCTCGAACCAGGCCGAGATCTCTTTACTGGGAGCCATATCGTAGTCTTCCAAGAAAACCGATGTCATCTGCTGGTACAGCCGGCGGACTCCGACCCGTTGATTGAGGGAGGCATACAGCTTCATTAATCCTTCATATCCCTCTTCCCTGTAAGGCATTTTTCGGATCATTTCCTGATACAATCCGATAGCTTCCGCATGCTGTTCGAGACCAGCACAGCATTCGGCGATTCTCTTCGCATGGTCAAACCAAAGCAGCCGGGTCCGCTCCTGTTCGGGCTCTGCCCACCCGTACCCGTGTTCATCCAAAAAATCCCCAGGGTACTTATCCATGATGGCGATATGCTCCGGAAGGCTTTCAGGCGCCACTGGCGGGGCGCTGCGCAGATCTTTTTCCCATTCCTCGATATCCAGTGTCACATTTCCGAATTCAAGCCGGTACCCTTCATCCTGAAACTTGATATGTAGATCCATGCCGCTCGTCTTAATCGTTTTCCTAATTTGATAGATGGCCGTGTGAAGCTGGGTTGTCGCTCTCTTCAGGTTGAAATCCGGCCATAACAGGTCGATCAGGGTTTGCTTGCTTACGGTTTTATTCCGGTAATAGATCAGGTACGCAAACAGCTCCGGTGCTTTCAGGGTTCTCCAGGAAAAAGAATGGGGCTTGCCGTCCGCGGATCGAAAGTGCAGGTTTTTCAGGCAGCAAAGCATCATATGGTTTGCGGATCGGCCCTCTTCCGTAGGGGCACCCGCCGGCGGTGAGGAAGCCACCCGTTTCATCGTGACAGCCAGTCTATCGGGATGAATCGGTTTGAGTAAATAGTCCAGTGCGTTAATCTCAAAAGCTTTTATAGCAAACTCCTGATAGGCCGTTACAAACACAACCTCCAGACCCGGATACATGGCGAGCAAGCGGTCAGCCAGCTCAAAACCCGTCATTTCCGGCATGTCGATATCCAGGAAGGCAAGGTCCGGGGCGTCCTCCGCCGCTGCATCCAGCGCTTGAAGAGGGCTTTGGAAGGCTCGGACAGTCAGCGGCTCCAGATTTACGCCTTCCAGCGACTGCAGGAGCCGTTCCATTTTCTTCAGAGCGAGATATTCGTCATCAACAAGAATAATCTTCAAGGTCTATGCGTTCTCCTTTCAGGCCATTTCGAACATGCCGTCTTCTAATGATGCGATTATGTGCTGGAGTCAGATCATGTACGACAATACCGCAAGCAGCCCCGCAAAAAAGCTTCATCACAGAGCTGCTCCACAATTACCCATTTCGAGAGTATCATTAATTCGGCATCGATTCAATTCGTTTAGTAAATTAGTGAATTTAAGTACGGAGGACAAACGACCTTTAACTGTAGAACGCGATATTGATCAATTTTATAATTAAAGCAATGACGACAAGAAATGACGAGGTATACGCGAGTTGGTTCAGTTTTTGATCTTCTGCGGACTGCCGGCGCCTCTTTTTCGGACGAAGCTTTCTTTTGGCGTCATTTCTTTTGGCGTCATTTCTTTTGGTGTGTCTCCTTGTGGTGAGGTTCCTTTTGGACATATTGGAAATCCTCCATTATCTGAGGTGTCACGCTGTAAAGGCTGTGCCGGCGGTCTTCACGCTCAGCACCTTATTCTACTTATATGTAGATGAAAGGACAATGGGAACTATCCGTGTCCTCTCATGATCATTTTTCTCGTTACCCGCAGGTTTTGAACGCAAAAAAGCAGGGCTTCCAATGAGCTTCGCCTGCTTCGATGGGCCGGTGCAAGTCAGGATCCCTGCTTCTCTATAAACTCCGCCAGCCGGCGGTAGATTCCGACGATCTCCTCCATCGGCATCCGCACGAGCCCGCTTGAGCTGGGGGCCACGAACTCATGGATTTCCGGGATGACGGGGTCCGGCTGAAATCCCCAATCCACTTTGGAGCGCCGGCTGTATTCCGTGTATACGCCTTTGCCGACAAAACAGGCGATCCGCGGCAGGTACTGCCGCAGTTTTCTCCGGAGAATCTCCCTTCCCTCCGCGTACTCCTGCCGTTCGATATCGTCTACGCCCCGGGTCGGTCTTGCCACAATATTCGTGAACCCGTAGCCGAGCTTCAGAAGGTCCTGGTCCTCCGAAGCATCGTACAGTCTCGGCGTCAGCCCCGAGCGGTGCAAAATACGGTAAAAATTGTTCCGCGGGTTAGCATAATGGTGCCCGGTTTCTCCGGACTGCAGGCTGGGATTAAAGCCGATAAACAGGATGGACAAGCCATCATCGAGATGATCTGGTACCTCGGGCATCCTCATCCCCTCCTTTATTTCCGGTTAGTACAATTTATCCGATGTCGCTTTGGCCGTGATCTCCCGGTACTTCAGCGCTTCATCCTTCATCCGCAAAGATACGGCGACATTCAGCATGTCGATGACGGCCAGCTGGGACATTTTCGCCGACAAAGAGCTTCCCTGAAGCGGATTCTCCCGGCCTACCATAATCAGCACGATGTCCGCCACCTTCGTAATCGGGGAACGGGCGTTGCTCGTAATCGCAATAATGCGGGCACCCGCCTTTTTCGCCAAATTCAGATTGTCGATCGTATCCTTGGTGCTGCCCGAGATGGACAAGCCTACGGCTACGTCGCTGCTCGTCATAAGCGAAGCGCCCATCGCCTGAAAATGGGTATCCGCGACCGCCGTACTCCGCTTGCCGATCCGGGCAAAGCTGTGAGCCCCCTGCATCGCCGTCAGCCCCGAAGACCCCACTCCAAAAAAGTGGATGGACGATGCGCTTAGCAGGCACTCAATCGCCTTGCTCAGCTGCTCTCCATTGATCAGCTCGCGCGTCTGGTCGAGGGTCTGGATGTGCGTACCGATAATTTTCTGGCTGAGCGTGACCGCGTCGTCATCCTCGGAAATCTCTTTATGAATATGGTCCGTCGGCTTCACTAGATCCTGCGCCAAAGACAGCTTGAAGTCCTGAAAGCCTTGAAACTTCAGCTTGCGGCAGAAGCGGAGCACCGTCGTTTCCCCGACATCCGCCTTCTCGGCGAGCTCTGTCACCGATTCGTAGATAATATCCTGGGCATGCTCCAAAATGTACTGGGCCACCTTCTGCTCGGTTTTCGTCAGTCCGTTCAGATGGCTGCGGATGCTCAGCAGGGTCTTTCCCATTTCCTGCACCATGGACACTTGTATCTTCCCCTTCCTCTTTTAAGCCGGTTCGCGGTTATTAACCTGCATTCATTTTAGGAGATAAATTCCCAAATCATAAATAATGGAGGTTAATTTCTCCAACAACAATACAATTTTATTGTATAGGCAAAAAAAGAGGATTGCAAGCCGAGGGGATGGCGGAAGGGGGGCATAGTAAACTGTCCCAACACCCAGATTGAGGTGCGGGACAGTTTACCATGCAGTAAAAGGAAAAGTTAGTCCTCCCCTGCTTCCGGCAGCTCTGGCTCCGGTTCGTGCTTAACGACCTCGATCTCCCGGATCATCGGTCCTTCCATCCGCCGAATGGCAAATTCGCAGTCGTCCTGCCGGATGACGTCCCCTTCGGCAAGATCGAACTTTTGCGACAGCAGCCAGCCGCCGATCGTGTACACTTCATCCCCCGCCGGGATATTGGTTCCCAGCTTTTTGTTCACATCATGGATGAGCGCTTGCGGCTGAAAGCGGTAGCGGTTGTCCTCCAGCTTCGTGATCAGCAGAGATCCCGCTGGCTGCGGGCCGCCGGAACCCGAAGGAATATCTCCCACAATCTCCTCCAGAATATCCTCCATCGTGACCAGACCCGACGTTCCCCCGTACTCGTCCATCAGCACCGCCATATTGATGCCCGCCTTCTGCATCTGAGCCAGCAAATCTCTCGCCTGAACGGTTTCTATCACCTGCAGAACCGGACGGATAAAAGGCGTGATCTTCTCGTCTTCGCCGGTAACGCGCCGGACGACTTGATGCAGCATTTCCTTGACGTGGATAATCCCGGTTACGCGGTCCTTATCGCCATCTACCGCAACCGGCAGGTAATTGAACGTTTTGCTCTCGATGACATCCAAGACATCCCGGACCGTCGCATCGTGGGAGACGTAACGGATGGAAGTCCGCGGCACCATGATTTCCCGCGCGTCCCGTTCGTCGAAATCAAAGACGTTGTTGAGGTAGCGGTACTCGGTCGGCGTAATTTCGCCGCTGCGGTACCCTTCAGTGAGCGCAAAACGTAGCTCTGCTTCGCTTAACGCAGCGTCTTCCTCCGATATGGGCTTAACCCCGAAGATCCCGGTAATGACCCGCGATGACCGGCTCAGAATCCAGTTGAAGGGATACGTGATTTTGTAAAAAATAATCAGCGGACGGGCGAAAAACAATGCCATCGGTTCAGCGATCTGGATCGCAAAGCTTTTCGGCACGAGTTCCCCGATCACGACTTCAAAGTAGGTCAGGATCAAAAAGGCGATAATGAACGACACGATGCTCTCCACCGACTCGGGTGTATGCATGAGCTCAAACAGCGGATGGATCATTCGCTCCACGGTGGATTCCCCCAGCCAGCCGAGAGCCATCGAGGTCAGCGTCGTTCCGAGCTGGCAGGCGGACAGAAACTCGTCCAGGCGGGAAATGATATGTTTGACCGCGCGGGCATTTTTATTGCCTTCGGTCACCAATTGGTTAATGCGGGACACTCTGACCCGGATCACCGAATATTCGGAGGCGACGAAGAACGCGGTTAGCGCGATGAGCAGAACAACGAATATGATTTTCACAATTTCCACAGCATTTCCTTACCCTGCGCCTTGGGCGGCGGTGAGCGGCCAGGATAAGGAGCACCTCCTTTATGTTCAACGGATGAATAATCTCTTGGAATGTATATACCCAATTTTGAGGGGGAACGCATGGGCTTAGGATGGACGATGCGGGGATGAATATACCCGGACTTCGACTCTTGATGCGTGGGAACGGGCCATGACTTCGACTTTTGGCGCGTGGAACAGGATGTGACTTCAACTTTTAGCGCTTGGGAGGAACGGGCATTGGGCTTCAGCCGCTGTTGAATTCGGTTCGGGTTGACCTGAGATGTGGAGATGCCTGGACTTCGACTTTTGGCGCGTGGAACAGGCCGTGACTTCAACTTTTAGCGCGTGGGAGGAACGGGCATTGGGCTTCAGCCGCTGTTGAATTCGTGTTGTTTGGGATTTTATTGGGTGGTCACAACACGAATTCAAAGGCGGCACGTAAACTTTACGCCTCAATCCCCTTTTCCTCCGGGTGCAGCTGTTGCAGGAGAAACAGACCCAGAGAAAAAAAGACCACCGACGTACTTAGAGAAGAAGCCCGATACCGTTTTATCGAAAATTCTTTTACGTCAGGAGGAAGCCCGTATCTTCTGAAGCTGACACTTTCTTAAACCAAAAAAATCCCGACAATTCGTAGAATCGTCGGGATCCCCTTACACCGTAAATTTTCTCCGGTACATTTGAAACAAACGTCCTTTGAACCAAGCATCCTCGCTAAAGCCCTAAATACCTTCCAGTAATCGAGGCGCTGCAATCGATACTATCTTTCGGTATGCCTTCAAACATCACCTGGCCGCCTTCTTCTCCGGCCCCAGGGCCCAGATCGATCATCCAGTCAGCCTGACGGATCACCTGCAAATTGTGCTCGATCACGATTAAGGTGCTTCCCCGCTCCACGAGGCGGTTCATGAGACCAATCAGGAGCTCGACATCAGACATATGCAGTCCGGTGGTCGGCTCGTCCAGGACATACAGGATCCCTTCTCCCTCCAGCTCCGCGGCCAGCTTGGCCCGCTGCAGTTCGCCCCCTGATAACGTACTCAGAGGTTGTCCTAACGTCAAATAACCGAGGCCTACTTCCTTTAGTCGTCTGAGCGGCGTCTCAATTTCTTTTTCATGAAACACGTTGAGCGCATCCTCCACGGTCATGGCCAGAACGTCGCTGATGCTTTTCCCGCGGAACCGATAGGACAGGACCTGTTCTGTATAACGCTTTCCTTCGCATGCTTCGCAGATGCTGGAGACCGTATCCATAAAGGCGAGATCGGTAGATATGATCCCCAAGCCCTTACAGTGGGGGCAAGCCCCTTCGGAGTTGAAGCTGAACAGCGAAGCGCTGACGTGGTTTTCCTTGGCGAACAAAGTTCTGATCGTGTCGAAGATGTCCGTATAGGTAGCCAGATTGGACCGGTTGGAGGCGTGGATCGCGCCTTGGTCAATGAAAATCGCCTCGGGGTAGTACCTCGGAAGAACCTGACGGATCAGCGTGCTTTTTCCGGATCCCGCTACTCCGGTAACAGCGGTCATCACGCCGGTCGGAATTCGAACGCTAATATCTTTGAGATTATTCATAGTCGCATGCTCAATGGCGAGCCAACCGCCAGGCTTTCTGACCTCCCTTTTGAAGTCGAGGTTACGGTTTAAGTACCCGGCAGTTAATGTCGGGGATGACAACAGCTCATGAAAGCTCCCCTGAAATACGACCTCTCCACCGTAGGTTCCGGCGCGCGGCCCCATTTCAACAATATAATCGGCAATCTGGATCACATCCGGATCATGCTCGACAATCAGAACGGTGTTGCCTTTATCCCGCAGCTGCTTAAGCAATCGGTTGATGGTGTTGACATCATGCGGATGGAGTCCAATGCTGGGCTCGTCAAAAATATACAGCAAATCGGATAAGCTGCTGCCGAGCTGACGCACCATCTTGATCCGCTGCGATTCACCGCCCGACAGGCTGGGCGTTTCGCGATTCATGCTTAAATAGCCAAGGCCTACCGCCAGTAAATTGCCAAGGCGCTTGACGATTTCGTCCGTCACCGTCTGTACGTCAGGCTCGCGGATGGAACGTATAAACCTGATAAGCTCGCTAACCTGCATACCCGCACAATCGGCAATGCTTTTTCCGTTAATTTTACAGGACAACACGCGTGGGTTCAGGCGGCCGCCGCGGCATGTAGCGCACAGCTTCTCGCTCACGATGCGGTCAATCGCCTCCTGATATCTTTTAGCATCTCTCGAATCCTTATATAGATAAGTACGTTTAATGCGCGGGATGACCCCTTCATAGAGAGACGTCGGCGGCCACCCCTCCGTTGGATTTGGCGGCTTGAACCCGCTTTTATGGAGCAGCGTATCCATCTCCTCATCCGTATAATCCTTCAGCTTTTTGTCGTTATCGAACAGGCCGGTGCACACGTACCTTTTCCACCTGACGTCGCCGGGCATGAAGGTCGGGAAAAGAATAGCCCCCTCGTTAAGCGATTTTTCCCTATCGATCAACCGGTCGACGTTGATGTCTTTCACTTTCCCCAAGCCTTCGCAGTCCGGGCACATGCCCTGAGGGTTGTTAAAGGAAAACACGTCGGAATATCCAACAAAAGGAGTACCGATCCGGGAAAACAACAGCCTCAGCAGCGCATAAATATCCGTGACCGTGCCGACGGTAGATCTCGCATTCCCGCCGATCCTTTTTTGATTCATGACGATCACCGCCGGCAAATGCTCAATGGCATCCACCTCCGGTTGCCCATAATGAGGGAGCCGGTTGCGGATGAAGCTGGAGTACGATTCGTTGAATTGCCGCTGCGACTCCGCTGCGATCGTATCAAAAACAAGCGCCGATTTGCCGGAGCCGGATACGCCTACAAATACCGTAATCTGCTTTTTGGGGATCGTCACATGAACTCCCTTCAGATTTTTTTCTCTTCCGCCGACGACGCGAATGTCATCTTCTTTGATCATGTGGATTCCTCCTCTTGCGATTTGTATAAAATAGTATATGCTAAAACCATGCCATAAACTGTCATGGTTAAGTGAAGAGGAGGAGCTTTTGTGAGCAAAGCCAAATTACTGTTTGATTTAATCCTGTATGTCAATGCCAAACGCAGTTTTACCGCACAGGATGTCGCGAATGAATTTGGCATTTCTGTCCGAACGTCGCACCGCTATCTTACGGATATTGCCGATATGGGCGTCCCGCTTTATACGGAACCAGGAAGAAGCGGTGGTTACCGGGTACTCCCCAACCGGACACTGCCGCCGATCATGTTTAATGAGGAAGAAGCGTTTGCTATCTTTTTTGCTTTTCAGGCATTGAAGTACTATCAATCGCTTCCTTTTGATATTCATATCGATTCCGTCTCCCGCAAGCTGTACACAAGCCTGCCTGACGATACGAAAAGAAAAATAGACGGCTTGGATTCGGTTATCACCTTTTGGAATCAAAAAAGGACCGTCCCATCTCCATTTCTAAAGGAAATCATCGAGGCGGCCGCCGCGCACCGGCTGCTTAAAATCGAATATGTGTCGAAGCTGGAAAATACAGTGAGGGAAGTGGCTCCGATCGGTATTTACGCCAGCGAGGGCTTCTGGTACATGCCCGCGTTCGATCAAGCTCATGGCGAAATCCGGCTGTTTCGTACAGACCGGATCGTGTCCATGGAGCAAACGGAGCAAGCGTTTGTGCCACAGATGGAACTGTCGGACTGGCTCAACCGCAGCACGGCACTGACGCTGGAGTCGCCCGTCCGTTTATATGCAGAGCTGACCCGTGAAGGCCTGAGACAGTGCCGCAGCCAGCCATGGCTGGAGCCTTATATCGTGGAGGTTAGCCCGGATGAAGGTTACATCGAAAGTGTCATCGATCAGCGCGAGCTGGAATTCGTGACCGGCTACTTTTTTCAATTGGGTACTGCCGTTAAAGTCATTGAGCCGCGCGAGCTTGTAGACGGGATTCGTGAGCAGGCGCGGGAGATCCTTCGCCAGTATGCATGAGGTGTTCGAGTGTAATCCATTTTTAACGAAAAAAAAGCCTGCACAGCAGTTTCAAACGCTGTACAGGCATTCTTTTGGATTAGAACAGGCTGCGCTGAAAATCGGCGATCGCCTTATATTCCTCTTCCAGATTGCGTGAAATTTTAATAAAGATCGGCAGCAGCTGATGGTAAATTTGTGCGTTCTCCTTCACCGGCGTATGCTGATGCGTTGATCCGACCATGCCGGAGACGACACTCAGCGAATCGGCTTTGCCCATGGCATACAGGCCGAGCACGACGGCGCCCAGGCAGGAGCTCTCGAAGCTCTCCGGCACGACAACTTCCTGATCGAAGATGTCGGCCATCATTTGGCGCCACAGTGGGGAACGGGAAAATCCGCCGGTCGCGTGGATTTTGGCCGGACGCCCGATGCGTTCCTCCATCGCCAGCAGTACGGTATATAAGTTGAAAATGACGCCTTCAAGGACGGCGCGGATCATATGCTCCTTCCGGTGGTGCATCGTCAGTCCGAAGAACGATCCGCGGGCGTCGGGATTCCAGAGCGGGGCGCGCTCCCCGGTCAAATAAGGGTGGAACAGCAGACCGTCGGATCCCGGATTCACCTGTTCCGCAATCCGTGTCAGCAGGTCGTACGAATCGATACCGAGACGCTTGGCAGTCTCGATCTCGGATGCGGCAAGCTCGTCGTGTACCCATTGGAACAGCATGCCGCCATTGTTGACGGGACCGCCGATCACCCACAGCTTCTCCGTCAGGGCGTAGCAGAAAATGCGGCCCTTCGGATCGGTCGCCGGATGATCGACCACGGTGCGGATCGCTCCGCTGGTACCGATGGTGGCGGCAACGACACCAGGCTCGATCGCATTCACGCCCAGATTGGACAGCACGCCGTCGCTCGCTCCTACGATAAACGGCGTGGAAGGATCGAGCCCCATCTCGGCGGCAAACGTCTTATCCAGCCCATCCATACGGTAGGTGGTCGGAACAAGCTCGGACAGCTGGCTTGGCGTAATGCCGGCAACCTGCAGCGCCTCCTCATCCCAATCCAGCTTGTTCAGGTTCATAAGGCCCGTACAGGAGGCTATCGAATGATCGACGACGTACCGGTTGAACAGCTTGGCGAATACGTACTCCTTAATCGAGATAAACTTGGACGTCTTTTCGAAAATGTCCGGATTGTCATGACGCAGCCACATCAATTTGGTCAGCGGGGACATCGGATGGATCGGCGTACCTGTGCGCAGATAAATTTCATGCCCATTCATGTCGTTCTTCAACACTTCGGACCATTTCGCGCTTCGGTTATCCGCCCACGTAATGCAGTTCATCAGCGGCTTCCCGTCCTGGCCGACCGGAATGACGCTGTGCATGGCCGAGCTGAACGAGACGAACATCACCTGCTCCGGGCGGATTCCGCTTGTATCCATCACCTGCTTGACCGAATGGATCACGGCCGTAAATATCAGATCCGGATCCTGCTCGGCGATGGACGATGTCGGTGTCAGCAGCGGATAGCCTTCACTTCCCTTGGCCACAACCTTTCCGTTTTCTTCGAACAGAACGGCCTTGGTGCTCGTCGTTCCAATATCGATTCCGATCATCATATTACTGCTCATGTTTCAACCTTCTTTCTTCTTCACTAGACATATCCTTATACTACCAGACTGAGCACCAGGATGATAATCAATGCTACGACCGACAACAGCGTTTCCATGACGGTCCAGGATTTCAGCGTCTGCGGGACGGACATGTTAAAGAATTCCTTGACCATCCAGAAGCCGGCGTCGTTAACATGCGACAGGACGAGCGAGCCTGCTCCGGTCGCCAGCACGACGAGCTCGACATTGGCTGCCGGGCTCAAGGCAAGCACCGGTGCAACGATCCCCGCAGTCGTGGTCATGGCCACGGTGGCGGAACCGGTTGCAACACGGATGAGTGCGGCAACGAACCATGCAAACAAAATAATGTTGATGTGGGCCGAAGTTGCGATTTGGGCAATGGCGTCACCTACGCCGCTGTTAATGAGCACCTGCTTGAACGCCCCGCCGCCGCCGATGATCAGAATGATCGTGGCTGTCGGTGCCAGACATTCGCTCGTAAACTTTGATATTTGTTCTTTCGTAAATCCTCTGGCGAAGCCAAGGGAGAAGAAAGAAAACACGACCGAAATCAGAAGCGCAATAATTTCGTTACCGATAAATTCGCAGAACAGCGTAAAGCCGCTCGAAGCATCCGGGTCAACGATCGAAGCGATCGAACCGATCAGCATCAGGATAACCGGCATCAGAATCGTCAGCAGCGTAATGCCGAAGCCCGGAAGTTTGCGCGTGCTGCTGCTGGAAAACTGCTCCGCAAGCTCAGCAGGCGGCTCGACCTGGATGCGTCTGCCGATCCATTTGCCAAAGAGCGGTCCGGCCACGATCGCTGTCGGAATGCCGACAATCAGGGAGTATAAAATCGTTTTCCCCAAATTCGCCTGATAGGCATCAATCGCGATCATCGGGGCCGGGTGAGGCGGCACAAGTCCGTGTACGGTGGACAGACCGGCCAGAATCGGAATACCGATTTGCAGCAGTGACATTTTCGTTTTACGGGCGACAGTAAAAATAATCGGGATCAGCAGAATGACGCCGACCTCAAAAAATACCGGAATCCCTACGATAAAGCCGACGATCATCATCGCCCAGTGAACGCGTTTCTCCCCGAACCGGTTCACGAGGGTTGTGGCGATCTGCTCGGCGCCGCCGGATTCGGCCATCATTTTGCCCAGCATCGTGCCGAGACCGATGACGATCGCGATCGTTCCGAGCGTGCCGCCAAGCCCCTTGGTCACGGAATCGATAATATCCATCGATTTCATGCCGGTCAGGAATCCGAGCAGCAGGGCGGACAACAGCAAGGTCACAAACGGATTCCACTTGAATTTGGCAATAAACACAATAAGAAATGCAATGGCGATCAGTGTCCACACAATGAGCGTCCAATTATGGCTCATACCGAATATACTGGACATGGGTTGTCCTCCTTTTGTTCGTACATGATGTTTTTCACATATGATACCCATTATTCCAAGCTTTGATTTTAAATACTTGCATACTTGTCGACAACATGAGGCGGAAGCTGCCCGCAAGCAGCCCCTTTTGGTTCATACAACGGAATGAAAGGCCGGACGAAGCGCGTTAAAAATCCGTCAGGCTGCGGTGCAGCGTCTGGCGCGAATCGGCGAAATACTCCTGTACAAGCTTCTGGATTTCGTCCTCGTCGCCGGAGGCCAGACCGTCCATAATTTTCTGATGCTTGCCGATCACGGACCCGAGCTTCGCTTCCCCTTTGGAAAAAATCTCTTCCGTCGTAATCAGCATGACGGTCATCACGATCGGCCGGATGCTGTTCCATAAATGCAAAATGCGCTTATGGTCCGCTGCCGCAATAATCGCCTCGTGAAAGGACAAGTCCTGATACGAAAATTCGACGGCGTCCTGATGCTTTACCGCAAGCTCCATCCGGTCAACGATCCGGCGCAGCGTAACCAGCAGCTGATCCCGGTCCATCTTGGCCAGCCGCTGCTGAACGAAGCTCTCGATCAGGAAGCGGACATCGTACAATTCAACAATATCGGTCAGGCTCAGTCCGACGACGACGGCACCCATCCGTTCGAGCCGGATCAGCCCTTCGCTCGAGAGCGATTTCAAGGCTTCTCTGACGGGGGAACGGCTTGTCCCGAAATCGGCGGCCACCCGGTTCTCTGAAATAATTTCACCCGGCTTGATCCGGCCGCTGATAATCTGCAGCCTCAGCTCGGACGCAATCGACTCTCCCAAGGAAACACCCTGCAGCCAGGATGAAGGATAACGCAGCATGAGACAACTCTCCTAAATCAATGTATGTACAATGACGTACGCTACCGATTTTATCATACAACCGACCGCCGCATCCATGGTGAGGGACCTGCTCTCCGGAAGCCTGCCTCAGCCGCAGACCTCAACGCTCAACCGTTTGACAGGCAGCCGTGTGCCGCAATCCGCTTTTTTCCTTTTTTCAAAAGAACCATGCAACAACGAAGAACCGGAATGCGTCTTTTACCACGAAGACCTATGGTCTTCGAAAAAGAAACGCTTCCAGTTTGATTGTGCTTTGCTCTAACCTGCCTCTGCCTCCAAGTATACTTGTATACAACTTGTAATCGTCTTTATTTTAAAACAATCCGTGCGATCTGTAAACCGCGTGGATGAAACATCCAGCACACCAAGCTTCGGAAAGGGAGTGATTGAATTTGAAAAAAATCGCCGGCATCCTGCTGCTGTCCATCTGTATCGCCACGGGCTGCGAAAGCCACAAGCCTTCGGCGGATAACACACCACCGGCTGACCCAATGCCTTCCGGAACCGTGAATTCCACGGAAGGAATCAACGAAAAACCTCCCGCCACGGCAGCGGATCCCCCTGCTTCCACCCCTGATGCCGGGAGCCCGCAGCCTTCCAGCAGCCACGACGGCGAAGCCGAAACAGAAACTCCAGGGCGGCTGCAGTCTTCCCAGCTGATGTTCGGCTATTTGGACGCCGCCGGCAGCCGGATTCTTGCAGCCGACCCGGAAGGCAAGCAGCAAACACCGCGGGAGCAGTTTACACAAGCGATCATCGCGCCGGGCGAGCTGGCCGACATCCGCTTCACGAAGCATCAGGCCCGGTCGGATCAGGATAGCGGCAGGCAGAGCCGGTATAATTTCGACCATGATGAAGGCGATTTGTTCCGCCTCTCTTCCCCGGTAGTTCCAGCGGATCCGGACGCAGGCGTCGTCCTTGCGCAAAAAGACGCTTTTGCCGGGCATGAATTTCTGCAGGTGGAGCATGCGGATGGAAGCCTGCCCAAGGAGGCGGCGGCCCGGATCAAGCAAGCCAAAGGCCGGAACATCCACAGCCAGGGGCTTATCGGACAAATTGCCCCTGACGTGCAGCTGGGTATCGTCCAGTACGACAAGGACGGCGGCAAGCCGCTGGCCAGCCTCGTGCTGATCACCCCGGATAAGCTGCTGTTTCGCGATTTTGAAGGAACGGATGACCCGGGCTCCACCTGGCGCGTCGACGACGGCGGGCAGATGGAGCCGCAGCTGTTCCACGTCTTATTTGTCACCCGTTCCGGGCCTGGCTATACGCTTGGTTATGAATGGTGGGGCGCGGAAGGATCGAACCTGGCGGTGCTGCAGCAGGACGGCGGCGCATTTCGCGTCGTGCAGGAAGGCGGCCGCTACACGGCGCCGATGTAACCTAGCCCAAGTCCCAGGCCGTATGGATTTTCGGCACGTCGCTGATGAGCTGCCTCGTGTAGGCATGCTGCGGGTTCAGAATAATGTCTTCGGCCGGTCCCCTCTCGACGATTTGGCCCTTCTCCATGATGTAGATCGTGTCGCTCACGTAATAGGCGAGCCCAACGTCGTGCGTGATGAAAATAATCGTCATCTCGTTCTCATCCCTCAGCTTCAGCAGCATGTCGAGAATGGTGGACCGGGAGCAGGCGTCGACCATCGAGGTGGGCTCATCCGCGATCAGCACCTTTGGGTGAAGCATAAAGATCCGGGCGATCATGAGCCGCTGCATCTGCCCGCCGGACAGCTCAAACGGATACTTGTTGTACAGCTCCTCGAACTTCAGGTTGACGAAAGAGCAGGCCTCTTTCATTTTATTGAACTGCTCATCTTTGGTAAGCTTCAGCCCCTGCAGCCGGATGCAGCTGAGCAGCAGCTTCTCCACCCGCTGGAACAGATTAAAGGACGAGAACGGGTCCTGAAAAATCGCCTGTATGTCTTTCCAGTACTTTTTCCGGTCAGCATGGCGGCGCAGCACTCTCGGTTGTCCTTTGTAATCGATGCTGCCCCCCGACTCCTTTAAAAGGCCCATGATGATTTTGGCAAGGGTGGTTTTGCCGCTGCCGCTCTCGCCCACGATGGAAATGATTTCGCCTTTATGAAAATCGAAGTCCACCGTATCGACCGCGATCGTTTTGGCCGCCCCGTACCCGAATACTTTCGTAATGCCTCTGCCGCGGATCAACAGGTCACGACTGCTCATTCGCATACCACTCCTTCAGCGTTCCTGTGTCAAAATGGCACCGGTACTGGCGGCCCTCCACTTCCTGCACCGCCACATTGTTTTGCCTGCAAATATCCTGGGCGTAAGAGCACCGCTCGGCAAACCGGCAGCCGGCCGGCACATGCTTCAAATTCGGCGGTGTGCCCGGAATGGCCGCCAGCTTGTGCCCCTTCATTCCCTCCTCCGGAACGATGATGGAGCCCATCAGCTTCTTCGTATATGGATGAAGCGGATCAAAGATCATCTGCTCGGCCGTGCCGCGCTCCACGATTTCTCCCGCGTACATGACCATAATGTCGTCGGTGACGTGGTACAAGAGCGGCAGCTCATGCGTGATGAATACCAGCGAGCGGATGAACTGCTTGTCGAGCAGGTCCTTCATCAGCTTGATGACGGCCTTCTGCGACGTCACGTCCAGCGCGGATGTCGGTTCGTCGGCGATCAGCACCTTCGGATTCAGAATGGTGGAAATCGCAATGACCGTCCGTTGTTTCATGCCCCCGGAGAGCTCATTCGGATACGAGCGCAGCACCTTCGGCGAAAGATTCAGCGTTTCAAACCGCTCGACAGCCATGTCCCACACCTGTTTCTTGGTCAGCTCTGGCCGGTGCTCCTTCATGATATCCTCAATAAAGCGGATGATCCGCAGCGTCGGATTGAGGGCATTCATGGCCGCCTGGGGAATATACGCGATTTCCCGCCCGGAAATTTGCGTGCGCAGCTGCTCCTTGCTCAGCTTCATAATGTCGCGGCCGTGGATTTGAATCGAACCGCTGCCGTAATGGAGCGGCGGAAAATAAAATCCCATCAGGCTCAGCGCCAGCGTTGACTTGCCGCAGCCGGATTCGCCGGCGATGCCGAGCGTCTTCCCTTCTTCCAGCACGAAATCGACGCCGTCGACGGCAAACACTTTTTCCTTAAGCCGGGTTTTATAATAGGTTTTCAGTCCGCTAACTTCCAGAATGTTTGTGGTCATCGGCCTAGCTCCTTATTTTCGGATTAAAAATTTCGTCCATGCCCGTGTTCATCATATACAGCGAGAACGTGATCAGCGCGATGGACAGCGCCGCGGGGATAAACGCCCACCATGCACCCGCCACCGGCGCCTCGAAGACGAGCGCCCAGTTCATGATGATGCCGAGGGAGATCGTGTTGTACGGCCCGAGCCCCAGCATCGAGATGGAGGCCTCCGACAGGATGCCGGACGCGGTCTGCAGCACGAACGCCATGACGACATAAGACGCGATGTAGGGCAAAATTTCAAAGACGATGATCCGGGGCGTGCTGTGTCCGGAAATTTTGGCGATATGGACATGGTCCCGGTTGCGGAGCGAGCTGGTCTGCGCCCGGACGGCCCGGGCCGTCCACGGCCAGCTGGTGATGCCGATAATGATCGCCGTCACGAGCGAGCTGCGCGAATTGATGCTGACCGAGATGAGGATCAGGATAATAAACGACGGAATGACGATAAAAATGTTCGTGATCGACGTCAGCAAGTTATCCACGATACCGCCGATGTAGCCGGACGCAAGGCCGATAATGAGTCCGATGGCCGTCGCGAACACGCCTGCGATGAGACCGACCCGGATCGAGGTCTGAATGCCGTACATCAGCTCAAGGAACAGATCCCGTCCGAAATTGTCCGAACCGAGCCACAGCTGCGAACTCGGCGGCTGAAACGCCAGGGCGATCATCTCCAGCGGATCCTTTTTGTTGATCATCGGGAAGATGAGCACCAGCGCCAGCATAACGATGAATATTCCCGCCCCCAGCATGAATTTGGGGGACTTGATGAGAATGTTGAAGGAGTTTTTCATATTACTGGTCCTCCATTTGCGAGGCTTTGATCCGCGGATCGATAAAACCGTAAATAATATCAATCGTAAAGTTAGCCAGCAGAACAGAGAGCGCGATCAGCAGCGTACAGCCGGAAATAAGCGGGTAATCGAGCTGACGGATGGCCGTAAACAGCCAGGTGCCGATGCCCGGGTAGCTGAACACAATTTCGCAGATGAGCGAACCGCCCACCATCGTGCCAATGGACAAGGCCAGTCCGGTGATTTGGGGAAGCATGGCATTCCGGAACACGTATCTGGAGATGCGCGAATCGCGGATCCCGAGCAGCTTGCTGTACAGCATATAGTCGGCATTCAGCTCGTAAATGGACATCTCCCGCATTCCGATCGCCTGGCCGCCGATAGTGACAAGCACGATCGAGAGGAACGGCAGCGTATGGTGGCGGATGACCGAGCCGATAAACTCGAAGCTGAGCTGCGGAATCATTTGAAAGTCATACCCTCCGGACAGCGGGAACCATCCCAGCGTCAGGGCGAATACGTACAGCATGATGATGGCCAGCGTAAAAAAGGGGATCGAGTTCACGAACAGGGCTACCGGAAAGATCACCTTGTCGAACACACCTTTTTTATAAGCGGCCACGGCTCCGAGCACGTTGCCCAGAATCCAGCCTACCAGAATCGCCGGCAGCTGCAGGCCGATCGTCCACGGCACCGCCGAAGCGAGGATGTCCGTCACCTTTTTCGGATACAGGCCGAACGAGGTGCCAAGATTGCCGGTAAACAGGTTTTGGACATAGATCAGAAACTGCTGCCAGAGCGGCTTGTCAACACCAAACTCCTGTATGAACGTCTCATAGACCCGTTTGATCGTATCGCTGTCCGTCATCCCTTTGGTCATCTGTGAGACGATCATGGCGACGGGGTTCCCCTCGATCATGCGCGGAAGAAAAAAATTCAGGGAAACGGCAATGACGAGCGTCACCAGGTACCAGAACAACTTTTTTACGAAATATTTGGCATAGGCATTCAAGAAGGTCCCTCCCTTGATCTTTGGATCGGCGGTGGATGCGTCTTGGAAAAGAGGGCCCGCATGGCGCTCCGGCAGTGCCGGGAGCCTCCCATGCAGGCCGCTTCCTTGGGCTTAGTTGTGGATCTGGTACAGCGCCCGGATGCCCGCCCCGTCCATGGCGATTTGCGGAGGAATGTTGCTTCCGTCTCCGTCGACGGGGAAGCCTTTCCATACCGATTCATTGACCGTATGGAACACCCACGGACGGTACATGAGCGGAATGGACGGAATGTCGGTCAGCCAGATTTTCGTCAAATCCGTGTACAAGGTTTTGAGTTCGGCCTGATCGGTGACGCTCGGAATTTTGTCGATAATTTGGTCGGCTTTATCGTTTTTGTAACGGCCCCAGTTCCAGAACGCCATTTCGCCGAGCGGAGCCACTTCCTTGGAATACATGATGTCATGCGCTCTGCTCCACGGCTGGCTCGGATTGACGCCGCCCGCAGGCGTGTTCATGATGATGTCGAACTTGCCGGTTTGCAGGTCGTTAGTCCATACCGGCGCTTCCGGGAACTTCGTGCGGATTTCGATGCCGATCGCTTTGGCGCTCTGGGCCACGATCTCCAGCGCCGCATTCCAGTCGGACCAGCCGTACGGGCATTCCACTTCAAATGGTCCGAGGCGGGTACCGTTCAGCACGCGAATGCCATCCTTGCCTTTTTTGGCGCCGATGCTGTCGAGCAGCTCGTTGGCCGCCTTGACGTCGGTCGTCCACTGCAGCGATTTGATCGCTGCCTGATCGACGTATTTGGACTCCGCGTCTGTGTTCAGCGTCAGGGACGGCTGCATCGCGGCGGAGTAGCCGCTCATCGCGAGGTCGGAAATTTTCTTGTAATCGATGCTCATCGCGATCGCGCGGCGGACGTCCGGGTTATCCAGCCCTTTTTTCGAGAAATTAAAGAAGATCGACGGCATAGAGCCCGGCACATAATAAGGCGCGTCTTTCAGATAGGTCTTGATCGGAGCGCCGTTCTTCCACATGTTCCATACCTGCGGGATGAACTGCTGGGAGACGTCCACCTGTCCGCTCTTGAAGGCCAAATCGCCGGCGGCGTTATCCTTGTAGATGACGTGCGTAATATATTTCGGAGCAGGCAGCTTGCCGAAGAGCGACTTGCCCCAGTAATTGTCGTCGCGCACGATCGTGATTTTCTGGTCGTTGTAGAAGTAGATTTTGTAAGGGCCGGTGGCTACCGGATTGGCGTTGACTTCCTTGCGGATCGTCGCCAGGTCGTTGTTCGATTTCTTCTCGATTTCTTCCCAGATATGCTTGGGCATCATCGGGATCAGCTCGATGCTGTCAAGCACCGTCAGACGGTTCGGATTGTCTTTGTTCAGCGTGATCTTGACCGCATTCGGACCGTCCGCTGTGACATCCGCAATGTACGCCCAGTAGTTGCTCCAGTTGATGTCATATTTTTTGCCGAGCTGGTAGGTGTACACGACGTCATCGGACGTAAACGGCTTGCCGTCGCTCCATTTGGCGTCCTTATTCAGCTCGATATGCAATGTCATGTCGTCGGTCCACTCGTATTTGGTGCCGAGCAGCGGCTCCAGCTTGCCGTCCAGCTGATTGATCATAAACAGTGTCTCGTAGACCAGCTCTCTCGAGTTACCATAGTTGATCGGGAAGGCCGGATTGCCGCTTAGCAGGTTGAAGTTGGATGGCGGCCCCCATTGAATTCCGTTAATGTAGAGGGTTTCATTTCTCGGCGTTTCTTTGGCGTCTCCGCTCGTTGCCGGCTGGTTCGCCGCGGGCTCGGTCGTCGCGGGCTCCGTTGCTTTTTCTCCCTGATCGGCCGGCTTGTTTTCCCCTTGCGCCGGCGGCGTTGTCGTTCCCGTTGCGGAAGGCGGCTGCACGGTCTGGCAGCCCGCGATCATCACGGTCGCCGCCACGAAAAGGGCCATGAGCGGCTTGGAAGCTAATTTCAGCTTCATGTAAACTCCCCCATTTCCTCCAATTCACATCTACATAAATTGAACTAAAGACAGGGACAGCAGTTCGCCTTTAGCTCATTTTATATACATGCAAGCGTGATGCAGATTTCACGTCTTCAGATCGGAAGGTTCGTGCCCCATGGATCCGAAGAAACCAAACCTCTTCATTCCGAGGAAACCGCATACCCCTTCACGAAAAAGTACGGAGGGGCTGACGGACGCATGCGGCTAAAACGTGTTCTGCAAGCGCTTTCCGTAAAATGTATGAGGGATCGCTTGGAAATGATGACTGATTTATTTTTTAAATGTGCTAAAAAAAAGTTACTGAAATCCTTCGCACGTTTGCCCTTCCCTTCCAAATAAAAAACGGTCCCTGCCATCAGCAGGAACCGCTTTTCAAACCTATATCAAATTGCGTCTTCAAATCCTGGACTGGCTGCTTGTAAGCTTTAAGCCGCGCTCTTGCGGGAAATCGCGAACAGCGCCGCCCAGATCAGGATAAATCCAAGTGCCTGCGTCAGCGTCACAGCCTGATGAAATACGATCCAGTTGATCAGCACGCTCACCATCGGGAAGCTCAGTTCCGCCAGTGTCGCCACCGATGCTTTCGTCGTCGTCAGCCCTTTATAGTACACCATCAAGCTGAACAGCCCCGGCAGAAGCGCCTGCCCCAACATGTTGATCGACACCGCAGCCAGCGTTCCCCCGTCGGTATGCACCTGCCAAGGATCTCCCTGATTGATGGTAATCCCGATCAGCAAAGGCAGCGCCAGGATGAAACGCAGCGAAGTCACCGTCTCATACTCCATTTTTCCGACCATCAGACGACCCATGACTGTGGAACCGCCCCACAGTGCTGCGGCACCCAGCGAGAACAAGCTGCCGACCTTGACGAAATCATTTACATGCCCGAACGGAAACGTGAAGCCGAAGGTCAGCAAATACGTTCCGGCCAGCGCCACGATGAACAGCCAGGTGAAATGCTTCGGAAGCTTCTCACGCAGCAGCAGTTTGGCCATAAGAATGGCGAAGATCGGCTGCAGCTTCTGCAGCAGAACGACCGCGTTCAAGTTCCCGGAAGACAGACCCTGCGTAAACAGTATGGTTGCAATCGCCGAGCCGCCCCACGACAGGAAGAGCAGCGCGCCGATATGGCGCAGTT
The DNA here is from genome assembly GCF_040545415.1 of Paenibacillus favisporus. Lineage (NCBI taxonomy): Bacteria > Bacillati > Bacillota > Bacilli > Caryophanales > Paenibacillaceae > Paenibacillus > Paenibacillus favisporus. Next base: position 341,861 of record NZ_JBEPLV010000007.1, read on the forward strand.
TCAGGCCTTTCAACTCGCCCCGATGTTTCCACAGCATTGGTGCGACGAACAGCACCAGCAAAATATGCTCGATGAGCACGATCTGCGTTGCCGTCATATGTTCTTTGAGCAAAATGATCCGGAACAGCGGATCCGCTCCCCACAATGCTGCGCCCAGCACGACCAGCCAAAAGCCGGATTTGCTGCGTTCGGCCTTCCCGCTTGCCGCGGGCCGGACCTTGATATTGCTGCTTACATTTTCCATACTCCAGTTCCCCTATCCCTGAATACGGAGTCAACATTGGAAAACCCCCGAGATCGACATCAATCGACACATCGGGGGTTGATCAAATAAGCTTGCGGAAATGTCAAAATTTCGCACACGCCTATTCTTTGATCTTCTCCCATCCGGACTTTACCGTCGGCCCTGGATTTCCACCAGGTCAGTCGCCGCCTTATTGCTAAAGCTGCGAGTCGCGGGCTTGACGCCGTCTTCATTATAAGAAGAGGACGCTCACCGCCGGTCAGGAATTTCACCTTACCCCGAAGATCCATATTCATTTATTTTTATTTTTTTCATGCAACTTACATTGTTTTCATCATTATAGCATAAATGTATCCAAAAGTGTTTCAGTTTTTTAATAGCTTTTTATTTCCATGGATTAAAAATTTGGATATGGGGCTGGAGATGGACAATTTTCGGGATATCCGCAGCCATTTAAAATGACAGACATTTGGCATTGATGAGCCTGAGCAAGCACTGAACGGACTCGCGGCAGCACTTATCGCTGCTCAAGCACCGACAGGATCACGGCCACCGCTTCAGCCCGCGTTGCATGCGCGTTCGGGGCGAACAGGCTGCCCGCTCTTCCATGCATGATTCCTTTATCTATCGCTGATGCAATATACGGCTTGGCCCAGGCCGGAATTTGACCGCGGTCGGCAAATTTCAAACTTCCCGCACCGCCCGGTGTTCCGGTACCGAGCGCCCTGACGGTCATCGCCGCCATTTCGGCCCGGGTAATGAGCCGGCTCGGCCCAAACGTTCCGTCGGCATAACCGTTCATGATGCCGTGCGACACCGCATCCTGGACCGAAGACAGCGCCCAGGCTGGAATCTTCTTCGCATCGGAAAAAGTCAGCGCCTGCGAGCCGGCCGCCTGCCCCATGGAGACCGCACGCATCATCATGCTGGCGAACTCCGCCCGGGTCACTTCCTTGCCCGGCTGAAACGTGCCGTCGGGATATCCGCTGACCCAACCCTGCTGGACCGCATTCAAAATTGGCTGCTCCGCCCAGTGGCCGCGGATATCTCGGAAAGAGCCCGGCGTTCCTTCCGCTTTGCCCGGCTGCACCGTGATTTCCGGCTTGACGGACATCTCGGATGAGCGGAGAGCGGAATCCACCAATTTGGCACTTTCCACGGCCACCCGAGACGATGCCGCCTGCAGCGCCGTAAACTCAATGACGGCGAGCTGAAGCTTGCCGCTGTCTCCGGCTGTTTTTCCTACTTTGGTGTGAGCCAGGCGGATTTCGTTGTTTTGGACAATCGGTTCGACCGAAAAGCCGGATGTCCCCGAGGAAGCGGTGCGGTAAGCCAGCTTCGCCGGGTCAAAGCTGAGCGTCAGCTCATACGCATACAAGTCCTTCAGCTGCTCGCCGGTCACCGTGACTGTCACCTTGGAGCCATTGGAGGTTACCCCCAGTGACAAGGAAGGTGCTTCCGCAGCGGCGGTGGTTCCCGCAGCAGCCGAGGAGACGGTGATAACCGGGGAGCTGCCAGAGGCTCGTACTTCTGAAACCGCAGCGTTTGCGGGGGTTCCTGATCCGATGAGTCCGACACAAATGGCTACGGCCCATGCGGCATAGCGGGTAGATTGTTTTCGTGGCATACGTCCAGCCCTCTTTCCATGAATTGAAAATCGCAGGAGCAGCCTGCACCGCTCCTGCGATTATATCCTTTTCTAAGCAGTCAATTTCTAATGTTCCATACGACCATATCCATTGGATGATATCCATCCCGATACGGCCACAATCCCCGCATGAATCATGCGGGACATGGTACTGCGTATGAGCCGGGCTTGAGGACCATCCGGTTCTCTATCCCATTACTTCGCGTACCAGCTGCCGATGATCATCTGCGCTACCGCAGCCAGCGAACGGATCGAAATTTCGCCTTCGCTGAACAGGTCCGCCGGAGCTACGCGGCTCCAGTTCGGGTCCGTCGACTGGATGCCGTAGTACTTCGCGAGGATGGACAAATCCTGCACCGTAATCTGCACCGCACCCGGTACTAGCGTGATCAGCTTTTTCTGGAAGGTGGTTACGGCGCTGCCGAGTGCAGCCGCAGCCGAATCCACCTGGTTTTGCGTCGCGGCAGTGTCCAAGTAGACCACATTCGCGGTTGTAATGGCCGCCTTCAGCTGGACTTTGGCCAATGCCGGATATTGGCCGACCTTATCCCCTGTGACGGCCCGGTCGTAGATGCTCTGCGCGGAGACAATCGCCGAAGTGAGCGCCGACTTGTCCACCGGAACCGAAGGAACCGGGATGACGGCGTTCTTGAACGTGCTGACCGCCGCTTTCAGAGCGGTCAGCGCATCGTCGATCGCCTTCTGCGTTGCAGCGGCATCGTCCGCCACGCGTTTCGCGTCGCTGATCGCTGACAGCAGCGCGGTCTTCGCCGATGCCGGGTACTGCCCCGGCTCCGTGCCCGTGACGGCCTGATCCGCCAGCTTCTGCGCATCGCCGATGGCGGCAAGCAGCGCCGCCCGGTCAGCCGTGGCGATCTGGATCTGCAGCGCAGCGGAGTCCGTGTTCACCGGGCTCGAATTGCCGTCCGCCGAAATGTTAAAGGCGGACACCGACACGGCTGCGCTTCCGGAGACGCCGGCTTTCAGCGTGCCGCGGAGCTTCAGCAGCTCCCCATCTTCCGAGACGGCGTTCTCCTGGCCGGTGCTGGCCATAATGATGCGGATCTCGCCTGATTCCGGCTTCACCCCGGTGGCCAGCACGCCAAAGCCGGTGCGCGAAGAGCTCACCGCGCCTTCGGCCAGGGCCAGCGTACCTTCCGTATTCGCCACGGTCGCAAATTCCAGCTTGGCCGGATCGTATTTGACGATCAGGTCCAGTGCCGTAAAGGCAAACGCCGGCTTGGTGATGCCTACGCCCAAATCAACCTGCGCTCCCGCAGAAGCCGCTGCCGGACCGGTCAGCACGGCGGAGTTCGGCGCCTGCGTCCCTGCCGCTTCCACCGTAATGCTGACCTGGAGCGTATCGCTGCCACCATTTCCGTCCTGAACTTGGAAGGAAGCCGTGTAGCTGCCTTCCGCTGCCGGCGTCCATGTGAACTTGCCGGAAGTCGCATCAAATGCCGCTCCCTCCGGCAGGGACACCGCCTCATAACTTAACGCGTCTCCGTCCTCATCGTTGGCGTACACCGAGAACGTCACTTGCTGCCCGGCTTTCACGGTCTGGGCAGGCACGTCGGCAAACGCCGGAGCGTGATTGCCTCCGGCAGCCCCAGCCGGACGGATGTCGCTTTCTTTCAGAAGCTTCAACTGGTAAGCGCCTTTAAAGATCGAAGAGATCCCGGTAATATCGACGGCCGTTCCTGCCGGATAGGCCTGCTTCAGCGCATCTGCGCTGATGCCCGTCCGGCTGTCGACACGGACATGGTTCGTCGTGCCGCCGCTGACGAGATCGAATTCCAGGGAGCCCGTGACGGTGGCGTAGTTTTGCACCGCCGCGTTTTTAATCGTGATCAGCTGCCCCTGATTGCTGTCATTGACCGCGGCCGCAGCCTGCGGAACCGGAGCCGGAATATCGGCCTGGGCGTCAAGCTTGGCCACCTGGACCTCGTTGGCCAGCTCGACCTCGGTGTTATAGGTCAGCTTTTGGGCGGTCAGCTTGACCTTATCCCCCACATGGTAGCCTGTCGCTTTGCTCGGATACACATAGACACCGCCGGTGCCGTCCTGCATGTAAAATCCCGAGCCGCCGAAAATCCCGGGCTCCGACGTGACGACGCCCTGCACCGTAACGTTATCGTTGTCCGCCGCTTTACGCGCTTCCGCGATGGTCGTCAAATCGGGTATGGTAACGACCGGCGGCGTACCGCCGGCTCCATAGGAACCGGCTTTGTACGTCGTCGGATCATACCATTTGTACCCTGCGGCCGGCGTCGTCCACGGCTCGGTTCCCGGAATTTCGGCCGATGTGGCCGGTTCTTCCAGCTTGCCGAGCAGCGGCGTCGGCGCATCAAGCGTAATGCCCTGATTTTCGAATGTTGCGTAATCTTCATGAACCGCCAGCCATTTTACCGTCTGGACGAGGAAGACGGCGTCCTGGGCTTCCCCCTTGAAGCCGTCATAAGTCGTTTTCTTGCCGCCGTTGTCCTCGCGGACATATCCCGGCGTGGGGTCCTCGACCGGCGAGGAGTCGCCGATGAATGCAGCTTTTCCTTTTTCCAGCTTGGAAATGGCAGCGAACGGTCCTTCGGCGATGCCACCGTTTTTATAGACGCCTCCGTTCGGGAAGTTCGCCTTGTCGCTGTTTTCTACGGCATTGCCCCAGCCCGGCACATTTTCCGGGAGGTAGACAACGCCCTTGACACGGGTCGGATCCAGAATCGTCAGCGTGGAGCCGCTGTGCATCTCTACATCATTAACGCCTGCGGTAATACCGAAAGACTGATCATATTTCACCGCGTCGGTTTTGGTAACGTCCCCAACCGAATTGAAGCGGAAACGCACGCCGAAGTTCTGGCCAAGCCAGTCCGTGCTGGTCACGTCCTGCATCGCGCCCGATGCCGCTTCGGCGGTGGACATGCCCTTGGTCGGATTACCAAATGCTCCGCGCCGGTAGCCGTTCATCACTTCCGAGGAATCCCAGCGGTTCAGGTTCCGGTCGGAATTGTAGTGGTCGGAGATGAAAAATATACTGCCGCCTTCCTTGACATACGTCAGCATGGCAGCCTGCTCGGACGCCTTAAACGGGATGTTCGCTTCGCCGATAATAAAAACGTCGTATTGCTTCAGCTTGCTCAGCGTAATGGCCGGCGTGTCAAAAGCGTGTGAGTCCATCGGCAGCGTTCTTTGCAGCGCATCCACTTGGAAGCCCGCTTCCCTCAGCCCGTCGGCAAAGTCCGAAAATGCGCCGTCAATGACCCAGTCCGAAGCTCCGGCCGTCTGACCGTGCGTTTCGTCGAACAGCACCTTTTTCCCCGTGCCATCCGGCAGCGTTGTCGGAACGCCGATATTTTCGCTGCCCGGATCCGCCGGGTTCGGCGTGCCTCCGCCGGGATTTTCTCCGGACTCCCCGTCCAGGGACATCGCTGTCGGGCTTTTGATTCCGGCCATGCCGCTGTACGCGGCCAATTGCCCGGTAACGGTCAGTTTTTTCCCCACGTTGTCGGGGTTCGTCTTCAGTCCGTACTGGGAGCGGTAGGAAGCCGAGATCTGGACATCGATCATGTTGCTCTGTGTCTTCTCCCCGGGTGTATCGGCAATCAACACGTTAAAATCGTCCTGAAAGCCCGAATAAATCGGTTTGGAATTGTACATCTCACCGACGATGTAGCCTTCAACGGTCGCGGTTTCTCCACTGTTGTTTTTGGCAAGAGCTTCGGCCACCGTGAGCGGAACCGCAGCCGCAGCCTGTGCGGGCATGTATCCCAAGGCGGCGGACAGCAGCAGCAGCCATGCCAGAAATAGACCTGTGAGCTTTTTCCTGCGGACGAAATACGGGTTGTCCATCTTGCGAACTCCTCCTTTACATTCCGGCAATTATGATTGCGGCTTCCTCAGGTTAACATCCCTTTATTATGGTTTGTTGCGGATTATGTAAAATATGGGACAGCTGTGCAAATGCACCGTAGTTGTTAAGGAAACCCTTCCCTACCTTGGATTTTATATGAGGAAGCGGAAGGGCGGGCAGTGCCGCAGTCCTCATTTTGGCGCAAAAAAAGAGAGACCTTTAGGCTTATGCCTGGGACTCTCCCCTCAATAGCGATGTCATACCCTGCCGTTATTTAACGAATCTTGGCTTCTGCTATGCCGGACATGATCTTGTCCACCGTCTCCCCCGGCGTCAAGCTGGAGGAATCCAGCCACAAACCGAGCCGGGGCGTTTCATCATGCAGCACGCGGTTTAAGGCGTCCACCGTCCAGGCCCCGTAGCCCTTTTTGGCCCGCTGCGCTTCTCGCCGCTCCACTTCCTCAGAGCTGGGACACAGCACCACCAAATATACCGGACGGCTCTGCAGGAAGGACAAAAAATCTTCCAGCACCCGGCCGACGATGACGTCCTGCACCACGACCGTAAACCCGGACCCGGCGTACGTATCCGCCGCCTGCGCGGCAAGCCGGTACCGAAGCAGCAGCTGGCCCAGCTCCTCTTCGGAAGCGTCCGGCTCGACCTCCTTCCGGTCGTTCACGATCATTCTCCGAAACAGGTCGCCGCGAAGATGCACGGACTTGTCGAGCCGCTCGGCGAGCAGCTGCGCTACCGTCGATTTGCCGCTCGCCATAATGCCGGTAATTACGATAACGGCAGGCTGCTGAATGGAATGAGCTGCCATGTACGATTCCCTCCTTGAATGCCGGTTATCCTATCATTATATATTGGGCATTCCGGATCGTCAGGGGATTTATCCCTTTAAACCAATCTTTCCCGCATTCCGTGCCTCCGTCTCCCGCTCCGGCGACTGCCGCCCCAGATCCAGGCTGAAAATGCCGAAGCCTTGATCGTTCTGCCGCCCGGTATATCGGATGTGCGGGTAATCTCCGGCATATTTCACCGCGTCAGGCGATGTCGTAAATGTGACGTTCACCGGGCCTTCCACCGGTGTGAAGCGCCAGTTCGGCTTCGCCTCAGCCGGAATTTCGCCGCATGCCGTAATGTAGTCAATCAGCACCTGCCGGCATTCATCCTCGGAATCGATGACCAGCTCCATCTCCCGGATCCCGGGAAAATTGCCGCCGCCAAAGACCCGGTAGTTGCTCGAAATCACGATGAACTCCTGATCCGGATCCAGGGGAGCCCCTTCGTAACACAGATGAACGATCCTGCTGGCATCCGGGTCGTTCAGGCTGCCGTCCAGCTTATATTTGGCCGGCTGCGTTACGTCGACCTCGTACGTGATGCCGCTGATCACGTCGAAATTAAACACGGAAAACTGCGGGTTAAGCAGCGGCTGTTCCTCCGAGGACAGCGGATCGATGCGATTGTACGCTCCCGCGGTCATTTCCAGCCACTCCTTGACGGCCCGGCCGGAAATCCGCACCCCTTTGATCGTATTGTCATACAAATACAGCTCCGTCGCGCTTTTAATCGCAATCGGCCCGGCCGGAATATCCGCATATTCCTTGGGACCGTTGCGCCCCGCTTTAAACGGCGAGCCCACAGACAATACCGGCAGCTGCTGCAGCTCCGGCATGGAAGCTGCAATCATCTGCCGGGCGTACCACGTCTGGGCATGGTTGACGAGCTGAACAGAGGCGTCATCCTGCACCAAGGAAAAATAGCTGTGCAGCGGAGCGTGAATGGTACCGATCGGCTCATTGGCATAGGCGACGGTCGCCTCATGGTCCTGCCGGAGGAGCTCGGCGATCCCTGTGTCCCGAAGCGGCGTGCCACGTTCCGCATTCTCCTCTTTTTCCAAACGGCGGACCATTGATGTCCCCTGCACGACCTGCCATCTCCCCTGCCGAAATTGAAGCGACAGGTCGATCACGCCCAAATGCCCCCCGCCGAACCCGGCCTGTACGGCCGGAATGCCGTGAATCGTACCTTTTTTCAGATTGATGTCCGGCAGGAGTTCACCGCTCTCATCCTTAAAGGAAGCATCCAGCAGATGCCTATCCGCAGGAAATACATGATGCGTATGGGAAAAGGTCAGCGCATCAATGCCAGGCACCAAACTGAGCGGATATACCGCGTTCTCGGCATTGCCGTCCGTCAGCGCCACCTTGCCGTCGAAGCCCGTATGAGCCAGCGCCACGACCAGATCCGCGCCTTCCTCCTTCATCTTCGGAACCCATTCCAGCGCCGACAGCAGGATGTCCTTCACCTTCACCCGGCCTTCAAGGTTCGCCTGGTCCCAGTCCATGATTTGCGGCGGCACGAAGCCGATGAGCCCGATCCGGATATCATGGGCCTGCCCGGCATCGTCCAGGCATCTTTTATCCAAAATGACATACGGCTTATACCTGTTCCGGCCGCATTCCTCAGGCTCAAGGCCCAGGCCTTCATCGAAATACACGTTCGCGTTGACATAGGGAAAATCCGCTCCGGCAATGACGTCGTCCAGCATGTCGAGTCCATAGTTGAATTCATGGTTGCCCAAAGTTGCGGCGTCATAACCCATCGCATTCATGACCCGGATTGCGGGGTGAACGTACGGCCCTTTCCCTTGCTTCTTAGCGGCATATTTTTTAGCGGCATACGTTCCAAGCGGCGTTCCCTGAATCAAGTCTCCATTATCCACGAGCAGCGTGTTCGGCACCTCATCCCGCGCGCTTGCAATCAAGGCGGCTGTCCGCACCAGCCCGATGGAGGGATCCGGTTGATCCCGGTAATAATCGTAATCCATCAGGCAGGCATGCACGTCCGTCGTCGACAGAATCCGCAGGTTGACCGTTGTATTGTTATCGGGGATCATCCCGTTCACTATATTCATCGATGTCTCCTCTCCTCCCGACCGGCTTGAAACAAGCCGGCACTTCCTGTTTTCCAGTATAACGGAAAAACATTAATTCCACGTAAACGCCCTCTCGGACTTGTTTCTACTTATTGGAAGTAGACCTTTCGCCTTAGAAAAACGCCGGACCCTCCGTTCCGAAGTACTAAATTTTTACATTCGTTTACAAAAGACATCTTCTCCGTTAACCCTTGTCCCCTGAAACGTGTGATAAGCTCTTTCCTGTCAGACGGGGTTAAACCCGCTTCTGGCCAAATAGATGAATCAAGTGGAGAGGGGATCATCCATGTTTAAAAAAGTATTATCCATCAGCATGACCTTGGCCCTGGCTGCCAGTTTAGCGGCATGCGGGTCTAAAACCAGCGGCAGCGACTCGGGCAGCACGGCCGCCTCATCGGCCTCGGGTACGGCGGAAGCGACTGCTACGGCTTATGTGCCCAAAGAACTGAACGTGCAGTTCGTTCCATCCCAAAACGTCGACACCCTGGAGGCCAAAACGAAGCCGCTGGAAAAGCTCCTCGGCGATCGTCTCGGCATTCCGGTTCATGTCACGGTTTCCCCGGACTATAACACGATCGTGGAAGCGATGGCTTCCAAGCAGGTGGACGTCGGCTTCCTCCCGCCGAACGCTTACGTGCTGGCCCACGACAAAAAGAAAGCCGCCGACCTGCTGCTTCAGGCGCAGCGCTACGGCATTAAAGACGATACCGGTGAAGACACCACGGACAAGGTCGACTTCTACAAAGCGATGATCGTTGTGAAAAAGGATTCGCCGATCCAAAGCCTTCAGGACTTGAAAGGCAAAAAGATCGGATGGCAGGACGTCACTTCCTCCGCCGGCTACGTGTTTCCTGCGGCTGAGCTGAAGAAGGAAGGCATCGACCCGGACAAGGATGTCCAGGGCGTGACGATCAAAGGGCATGATGCCGCCATTATGGCGCTCCTGAACGGTCAGGTTGATGCTGTCGCGGTATTCCAGGATGCGCGCAACACGGTGAAAAAGGACGTTCCGGACGTCTTCGAAAAGACCCGCGTCCTTCACTATACGGCCAAAATCCCCAACGATACGGTCAGCGTGCGCAACGACATGGACCAAAGCTGGAGAGATAAAATCAGCCAAGCGTTCATCGACATTACGAACGATGCGGAAGGCGCACAAATCATCAAAGACATTTACACGCATGTCGGCTATGCGAAAGGCGATGACAAAAACTTCGATCCGGTTCGCGAATACGCCGAAGCCGTCGGGCAGGAAATCAAGTAAATTCAAGCATTTCAATGTAGATACAATGAACCGGGCAGCACCGTCCAATGGCTTCATGGCGGTGTTGTTTTCCCGTTTTATCTGAAAATACGACAGAAAGTTGGAATCTCATGATTGAATTCGATCACGTCTCCAAAGTGTACCCCAACGGAACGGTCGGGCTTCGCGACATTAATCTGACCATCAAGGAAGGAGAGCTTGTCGTCATCGTCGGCCTGTCCGGCGCGGGCAAGTCCACCTTTTTGCGCAGCATTAACCGGCTGAACGAAATTTCCTCCGGGGAAATCCGCGTCGGCGGACAGTCCGTCACCCGCGCGGCCGGCCGTCAGCTTCGGCTGATCCGCCGCGACATCGGCATGGTATTCCAGAACTTCAACCTGATCAAGCGCCAGAACGTGCTCAGCAACGTGCTGTCCGGGCGGGTCGGCTACCATTCGACGTTGCGGACGATGCTGGGCTGGTTCCCGAAGCCGGATGTCGCCATCGCGCTCGAGGCTCTGAACCGCGTCAACATCCGTGAAAAAGCCTACGTCCGCGCCGACCAGCTGTCCGGCGGCCAGCAGCAGCGCGTCTCGATCGCCCGCGCGCTCGCGCAGGAGGCCCGGGTCATTCTCGCGGACGAGCCCGTCGCCTCGCTGGACCCGCTTACTACCCGCCAGGTCATGGACGACCTGAAGAGGATCAATCGCGAGATGAACATTACGACCGTGATCAACCTTCATTTTATCGACCTGGCCCGGGAGTATGCGACCCGGATCATCGGGCTGCGCGCCGGCGAGGTCGTTTTCGACGGTACCCCGGAGGAGGCAACAGACGAGGTGCTGGCCGGAATTTATGGGCGGCCGGTCCTCAAAGACGAGCTGCTGGGAGGCGTGTCATGAAGGCGGCGCCTCAGGCAGGGCCGCTGCAGCCAGCCTCGCTGCCCGGGATCGCGCCGCCGCCGAAATACAAGCGGTACGCGGGGTGGATCGTCCTGATCGCAATCCTCATCGCCTGCTCCATCCGCACCGAGGTCACCCCTTACCAGCTCATCACCGGCCTGCCGCAGATGGGCGGCCTCCTGGCGGAAATGTTCCCGCCGGATTGGAGCTACCTGCCCACGATATGGGCCCCGATGATGGAAACCGTGCAGATCGCCGTGCTCGGCACCTCCCTCGGCGGGCTGCTGGCGATTCCGGTAGCGCTGCTGTCCGCGTCCAACCTGCGCGTCAGCCGCTTCGTCTCGCTGCCGGTACGGATGGTGCTGAACCTCGTCCGCACCATTCCGGACCTGCTGTTCGCGGCCATATTCGTCGCCGTGTTCGGCATCGGCCCGTTTGCAGGGATGCTTGCGCTCGTCTTTTTCTCCTTCGGCATTATCGCCAAGCTGACGTTCGAGGCGATCGAAGCGATCGACCCGGGGCCGCTGGAGGCGATGTCAGCCGTCGGCGGAAACCGGCTGCAGATCATCCGGTATTCCGTCATCCCGCAGGCCCTGCCCTATTTTATGTCGTACCTGCTGTATACGTTTGAGGTGAACGTGCGCGCAGCCGCCGTGCTCGGGCTTGTCGGGGCGGGCGGTATCGGCCTCCTGCTCGACCGCTCCCTCGGCTTGTTCCGGTATGACCGCGCCTGCATCATCATTCTGCTGACCCTCGTCATCGTTCTGATCATCGATTACGGCAGCGCGCTGATTCGGAGGAGATTATTATGAACCGTAACACATCTTTGCCGCCGTCCGGCACGCCGGTGTCAGCCGGCTCGGCACTTCGCTCACGCATCCGTTTCGGACTGGTCACGCTGGTGGTGATTGCCGTCTACTGGTGGTCCATACAGGGGATGCACTTTGAAGGGATTCAAGGGACGGCGGGCACCGTCTCCAAGTCCATCCTGACCGGCTTCCTGCATCCGGATTGGTCTTTTGTGTATATTCCGGACGGAGAGGATCTGCTGCGCGGGCTGCTCGATACGCTCGTCATCTCCGTCCTCGGCACCGTCGTCGCTGCCGTCGTCTGCATTCCGTTCGCCTTCTGGGCTTCCAGCAATATGAGCCGCGGACTTGCGCTGTCCGGCACCGGCAAGCTGGTTCTGAGCGTCATCCGGGTGTTCCCGGAGATCATCGTGGCGATCCTGTTTATCAAGGCCGTCGGTCCCGGCTCTTTTGCGGGCGTTCTGGCCCTGGGCATCCATTCCGTCGGCATGCTGGGCAAGCTCTATTCGGAGACGATCGAGAGCATCGACCGCGGGCCGCAGGAGGCCCTGATCGCGTCCGGTGCGAACCGGCTGCAGGTGCTTCGGTATGCGGTGCTGCCGCAGGTCATCCCGCAGTTCCTTTCCTACTCACTGTACCGGTTCGAGATTAACATCCGCTCCGCCACGACCCTCGGTCTGGTCGGTGCCGGAGGCATCGGCACCCCGCTGATTTTCGCGCTGCAGGTGCGCAACTGGAACCGGGTGGGCATCATTTTGCTGGGGATCATCGTCCTGGTCATCCTGACGGATCTTATTTCGGGATGGGTACGGAGAAAAATCATCTAAACAGGATCGCTGAATAACAGGTAAGAATGGCCACAATAGCTGCATTTTTGCAGCTATTTTCTGTTTCCAAGGTAGATTTTGAACTTCCGATGCAGCTGTTGCCGGCTAACTTGAAAATAAGACAAACCTCATATGCAGAATGGTTACAGCGCACCTGTTGGGCCGCCAGCTCCTAACGCACAATAGAATTTGATGATATTACCAATGCTAAAGGAGTGTTGCAGATTGACGACAGCCTTGCGCAAACCGGCGATGATGTTGATGGCTTTGGTGACAGGAATTTGTCTATGGGGGAGCCAGACGGCTACAAGTTATGCGGGCATGAGCTCTTCTCAGCTAGAAGCGGAATGGACCCAATTGTACGGGGATCCCGCGAACTACAATACGCCGGATCATGTGGCACCGACGGCCGATGGCGGCTTTGTCATGCTCAGCGACCTCACGAGCCGTACCTTTGGTCCCACCAGTCTTCATGTGATCAAAACGGATGCAAGCGGCGGCACCGAGTGGGAGACGGACTTTTTCGACGAACATTACGTCACGGAAGCGTATCACGGGTACGACATTCAACAGACCCGGGACGGAGGATATATCATTGGTGCAGGCCTTGATGACCGTTCCGATGGCGGGCCTCTATATCGCGCATACCTCCTTAAGTTGTCATCCACGGGACAAGTGGAATGGAGCCGGGCCTACAGCACCGTCTTCGAAAATCCGGTCAACAGCGTCCAAGAAACGAGCGACGGCGGTTTTATCGTGACGTCCTCCACCTATAACCGCTCCGATACGGCTCCTGCCTACGTCTTCGAAACGGACAAAGACGGCAATCTGCGATGGGACCATACATTTCGTTACAGCGGGGGCGGACCGATCGATTTTAGGGATGGTCAAGTTTTCAACGCTGCTGCCGAGACTTCGGACGGCGGTTTTTGGGTGGTAGGCAGATACTATGATTCCTCTACATACTATCCTTTGTTGGTCAAATATAATGCTTCCGGAAAACTGATATCCAAACGTATGAAAGAGACTTCGGACTGGGGGAGGCTGGATTACAAGCAGATCATGCCCTCGGCCGACGGGAAGGGCTATATTATGCTGAATGCCGAAGGCCTCTGGGAAATCGACCGTTCCGGAAATACGCTGTGGAACCTGAGATTAACCGATTCCTCGCGGGAATTGGACGATATTTCGTTCTTGCAAATGAACCGGGTAGACGATGGTTATCTGGTCTTCGGCAAGGATCAAACGAGCGATGACCATGTGATCCTGAAGCTTAACGCCGAAGGGAAAACCGTGGATGTCCTTCGCCAGGAGATCCCCGGGTATACGGGAAATTTCAATCATGCAGCCCTTCTTCAAGACGGCGGGTTTGTATATTTAAACAGTATCGAGTCCTCCGCTTATCTTCAGCTCACGAAGTTTAAGCTCGTATCTCAAGGCGAGCAGCCCGGCGAAGGTGAATTTTTCCTGGATGACAGCGAGTATTCCGTAACGGTAAACGACATGATTGATATCGTCGCTTTGTTGAAAAAACCGGATGGCACCGTCCTTCCGGTGACCAAAGAGACCCGGTTTTCAATCGAAAACCCTGAGATCGCATCAATTGACGAAGAGGGTAATATTATCGGGCTGGCACCGGGCCTGACGAGTATTAAGGCCGAATATAACGGACAGACAGCTGCCGCCTCCCTTCTGGTCGTCAAACCTTACGTCCCCAAACCGGTTAACAGCATAAGCGAAGAGACCGGTCCAGCCGAGTCGGATTCGACCGATCCGGGTTCCGTTCCGGGCAGCACGGATCCTGAACCGTCTAATCCGGACCCGGCCGTTTCGGGTGATACCGCCTCAGGTTCGTCCGATTCAGACACGTCCAATCCAGGAAGCGCTGATCCTGACTCATCCGAGCCAAGCAAGCCCGATCCGGCAGGCGCCGAGTCTGGCACATCTCAGCCATAAAAGGTTTAATCCGCATCGCGGCAACGAGATGCTCCCTTGTGACCAATCATGAATTTCTCAACGGGCACTCTTTTACTAAAAAAGACTGGATCCACGTGGCTTTCCCACAGATTCAGTCTTTTTTTACGATCCGGCTGAAGATGCTTTTCCATCTCCCGTATGTTACAATAATGGAAATTAAATGTAATTTTAAACAAAAAAGGAGCTGACCCCCATGGACCCCAACCGAACCCGTTCCGCCAGTCCGCAAGGAAAGCCCGCAGTTCACGAAACGCAGCCCGCGAGCGAAACCGCTGCGACCCTTGATCATGAAAGTTATGTTGATGAGCAGCTCAGAAACATACAAACCATCGAAGGCGGCGGCCCGCCCAAAAAGGTCAATATGGACCAGCTCCCCGCCCCGATCCGGTACTTCGGCTACTTTTTTATGTCCGGTATCGCCCTGTTTGCGGTGATCTCCATCTTGATCAGCATTTTGAAATAACTGCCGCCAGCAAAATAAAAGCGCCGTACCCCTATATGTGAGCACAGCGCCTTATTGCCAGTGTAGTTAGGCTTTTATTCTCTTTCATGACTTCATCGCCTTATCGAATTTAACTTCATCACTTCCGCACCAGGTTCTTCTGCCTCACACCAAGTTTTTGCCGTAATAAATCTCGTCCATTTCCAGTGTAATCCGCTCCGTGATTTCTTCCTGCTCGCTCTCGCTCAGCGTATCCTTCGTATAGCCGAACAAGTAATTGTCCAGGTCAAATTCCCGCAGCTTGCATTTCGTATGAAAGATATGCTCCTGATACACGTTCACGTCGATCATGTCGTACATATCCTTCACCTCATCCGGGATATAGTTCTGGATCGAATTGATATCGTGGTCGATGAACAGCTTATGGCCGTTAATATCGCGCGTAAATCCGCGAACCCGGTAGTCGATGGTCATAATATCCGTGTCAAAAGAATGAATGAGATAGTTCAGCGCCTTCAGCGGCGAAATCTCCCCGCAGGTCGATACGTCGATATCGGCCCGGAAGGTGCTGATGCCCTCGTCCGGATGGAACTCCGGATACGTATGAACCGTAATATGGCTTTTATCCAAGGCCATGACGACTGAGTCCGGCAGCGGTCCGGGCGATTCGGAATAGGATTCCTGCGGAACCTCCACCACCGGCCCTTCGGAGACGAGAATCGTCACGCTCGCCCCCTGCGGCACGTAATCCTGTTTGGCTATATTCAGCACGTGAGCCCCGATAATATCCGACACCGTCTTCAGAATCGTCGTCAGACGCTCCGCATTATACTGCTCATCGATGTATTCCAGGTAAGCCTCGCGCTCTTCTTTGGTCCGCGTATAGCAGATATCGTACATATTAAAGCTGAGCGACTTCGTCAGGTTGTTAAACCCATGCAGCTTAACGTGCTGCTCCGGTATTTCCTTCATTGCACATTCACCCCGCTGTCTTCATGTCCACTGCCTAATATTCCCTGATCATGGTGCATTATCCGTCTAGAACGGCAGCTTTTGTTTATTTACACTTTTTACCCCAAATAGGGCGGGGACAAACAAAGCCGGGAGGTAGGCAGCAGCTTGAGATAAGCGAGGGTTTACGGATATCACACCCGTTTCTTATACGCCCTCATTGCAAAAACATATGCCACGAGCATGATTCCGACGCACCATGCAAGAGCGACCCAGATATCATTGCCCACAGGCTGACCTGACAGCAGCGAACGGATCGCTTCCACAATCGAGGTCACCGGCTGGTTGTCGGCAAAGGCGCGAACGACCCGGGGCATCGAATCGGTCGGCACAAACGCGGAGCTGATAAACGGCAGGAAGATAATCGGGTAGGAAAAGGCGCTTGCGCCATCTACGGATTTGGCGGACAACCCGGCAATCGCCGCGACCCACGTTAACGCCAGTGTAAACAGCATCAGTATGCCGGCTACAGCAAGCCATGGCAGCAGCCCTGCCGGCGAACGAAAGCCCATTAAGAGCGCAACGAGTATGATAACGACCACCGATATGGCATTGGACACCAGCGAGCTGATCACATGTCCCCACAGCATGGTGGAACGGGCAATCGGCATGGAGTGGAACCGCTCGAATATACCCCGCTGCACATCGATGAACAGGCGATAAGCCGTATAAGAAATTCCGCTTGCAATGGCAATCAGCAAAATGCCTGGCAGCAAATAATTTACATAGTTATCCGTGCCGGTTTGAATGGCGCCTCCGAACACGTAAACGAACAGCAGCATAAATGCGATCGGCATGATCGTGACCGTGATGATGGTGTCCCAGCTGCGGAAAATATGGCGCATGGAACGTCCCAGCATCACACCCATATCGCTGAAGTAATGCTTCTTTACCGCTTCCATTTACTTTTCCTCCTTTTTGCCAACGATGGCAAGAAATATGTCTTCCAATGAAGGCTGTTTTTCAACGTACTCCACCTTTGCAGGCGGGAACAGCTTTTTCAGCTCCGCGAGCGTGCCGCCCGCGATAATCTTGCCCTCATGCAGAATGGCGATTCGATCGGCAAGCTGTTCGGCTTCCTCCAGGTACTGCGTGGTCAGGAATACGGTCGTGCCGCCGCCCGACAGCTCCTTGACGATCTTCCATACCTCGATGCGCGCCTCGGGATCAAGCCCGGTCGTCGGCTCATCAAGGAAAATGATCTGCGGTTTTCCGATCAGGCTCATGGCGAGGTCGAGCCTGCGGCGCATCCCTCCCGAATAAGCAGATACTCTCCGGTTCGCGGCATCCGTTAAGCCGAAGTGCATAAGCAGATCGCGGGCGACCACACGCGGAGCTGCAAGATGCCGCAGCTTGGCGATCATAATGAGATTTTCCTGCCCGGTCAAATTTTCGTCCACGGCGGCAAACTGACCGGTCAAACTGATCGACTGCCGTACATGGTCGGGCTTTGAGGCGACATCGAATCCGTTGACGGTGGCGGTTCCGCCGTCAGGCTTAAGCAGCGTGGTAAGGATTTTTACGGTTGTCGTCTTACCCGCCCCGTTGGAGCCAAGCAGGGCGAAAATGCTTCCCTGATCCACCTCAAAATCCACACCTTTTAGAACTTGCTGCTGCTTGTAGGATTTTTGCAGTCCTTTGACTTGAATCGACTTGTTTGGCATATCTTCTCCTCCTTTTCAGATCACCGTAACTTTTGATAAATCGGCATCCATGCCCTTGAGTGCGGCAAAGGTCAACTTATCCATCGTTGCCCCGTCAAAGCAGATCGTTTTAATGGCGCGGTAATATTTCTTGGACAACAACGACCCTTGAAAAGACACATTTTTGAGCGTAGCGCCCTTGAACGAAACTTCTTTCAACCCGGCTCTGTCGAACTTGACGCCAATGAAGATTTGACCGTCGAAACGCTGCCCTGTCAGATCGGAAGATGTGAAGTCCACCCCGTCGAATACACAATTCTCAAAGACGGTTTTTGTGAGAGCGGTCATCGTCAGGTTAACGTCGGTCAGATGGACGCCTGTGAATGTGGCTCCGGCCAGCCACGACTTGCTGAAGTTCGTTCGTACAAGAGTGGATTGGTTAAAGCTTGCATTGGCAAGGTCCAGGGTGGTCAGGTTGCAGTCGGTCAGGTTTGCGCCGTCGAAACGGGCATCCTTCACATCGCTGCTCTTAAATGAACTGCCGGTCAAGTCCGCATTCGTGAAGTCGGAGCCTCGGAGCGTGCTTGATGTGAATTTCCCCTTATGTGCGGTAACGCCCGCAAAGTCGCTTTCGGCCAAGTTGCTCGCGCTGAGGTTGGTCAGCACCTGCCGCTCCAGCGAACGGGAAAGGTTTGCCACCTCCAGTACGGTTTGCTCAATGTCCCCGATACTGTCGATGGTCATCTCCAAAGCCGTTTCGTCGTCCTTGCCCTCGGCTTTCAGCTCACGGAACCGCTCCTGCAGATCGGAGTGCAGGTCGGCCTTTAATTCGCTGACGCTTCTCACCCCTTCGTATGCAGCAAAAACCTCGTTCAGATAGTTCGTCAATTTCTCGTTCATCCCATCATCTCTCCTTATACTAAGTTTTCAAGCACGCGCTTGGCGTACCTCCAGTTGCGTTTATTGCGTTCATAAGTTGCCTTGCCCTTCTCGGTCATCCGAAAATACTTGCGCCGTCCGCCCTGCGTTTCACCGCCCCAATACCACTCGATATTACCGTCACCTTCAAGCCGCCGTACGCTGGAGTACATCGTGGCTTCCTTTAATTCATACTCACCGCCCGAACGCTCGACAATCAGCTTGACAATTTCATAACCGTAGCGGTCGGCTTCGGATAAAAGTCGTAAAATCATCGTGTCTGTATGGCCTCGCAGCAGGTCGGATGTGATTTTGTTGTCTTTCATGTAATCACCTCCATATCTGCATGATACGATATACTACTATGGCTGTCAAGGTAATTTGTTAATAAGAATACTTTGCCGAAAATACAGGTGCTTGAAGAATAAGAAATGGCGTACATTCAGCAAAAACAAACTCGGTTTAACGGGGGTTTTTTTGCGGTTCAATGGTTCACCCCTGCTGAAAACAGAAACAGCGGCAATCTAAGACTGCACTTCCAGTCCTAGTCCACCGCTGTTTTTTAGTATTTGCCCTTGACGAGGCCTGCTGCAAAATAGGCCGCCGTCCGACAAATATTTTCCGGGAAATGACCCGTTTTTTCATTCAATCATGACCCTTCTATTGAAATCAGGAACGGAATATACATTACAAGCCTTAGTCTGGAAATCTAGCGACATCCTGGACACCACTTTCCTTTTGGAGGATCGAGGAGGAGTGTATCAAATGAACGAATATGTGCCGCAGGGAATGGTTCAAAAGCAGTATCACTGGGAATGGGTCAATTATTTTCTGTACCGGCATCTTCAAGAGAATAATCCATTTCCCAAACTGAAGGCACCGCTAAACGATTTGCTGAACAAGCAGGAACAGCAATTGGATGCATTGAGGAAGCTCGCTGCTTCACTTGGGATATCCAGTCCGTCTGCAACGGTGAATATAAGGTATAATCCGCTTCTGGACTGTATTAAAGAACTCCATCAGCGGGAGTATGAATTATTACAGGAGTACATCAGCTATCACGATTACTTTTTGCCGGTTTCCTCGTATCCATTGGGCATTGAAGACTTGATGAAGTCTCAGCTAGCGCAGGTCAATACGCTTACGGAATTAAAAGCGACTTTTGGTCAGCTTTTCAAACCCCAACACGAAACGCAAAAGCCTGATTACATATTGGAAAAGGGGTACCGGTTAACGCGGATCGCCACAGGACTCACGTTCCCGACCGTTATGACATTTGACCCGCAAGGAGCAATCTATGTTGCCGAAGCCGGATTTGCGTACGGGACTGAACCCGGAATTGGCCGCGTGCTACGCCTGGAAACGGATGGTTCCTTTAACGAAATCGCTTCAGGATTCGGAGGTCCTGTGACAGGCATCGCCTGGCACAATGGGGATTTGTATGTGGCTGCAGGAAATTTAGGGGAAAAGCCGGCAGACGGATGCGGGGAAATTATTCGAGTATCGCCTGACGGTACTAGGCAAACGATTGTCAGCGGGCTGCGCACATGCGGGGACCATTTTACCGGAGACATTCTGTTCGGCCCTGACGGCAAACTGTACTTTTCTGTTGGTACCGCCACGAATTCGGCTGTTGTAGGGCTGGACAACATGCTGATCCTGAAGCACCACCCGCAATTTCACGATGTGCCGGCCAGAGACTTGGAATTGATCGGCACCAATTTTATTACCCGGGATCCGCTATCCGATCAACCAGGGGCAGCAGTAACGGGGGCATACCATGCCTTTGGCGTTCCGAGCAAAGAGGGTGACATCGTACAAGGCCGATTGTTGGCTAACGGTGTCATTTACCGCTGTAATCCTGACGGAAGCCACCTACAGATCGTCGCAGACGGCTTCCGGAATACGTTCGGTTTAAGATTTTCCCCAATGAACGGGAAACTGATCGTAACGGACCATGGCGCGGATCCGCGGGGGAGCCGGCAAATTAGACTGGATTGGGATAAGATTTGGGAAGTCACCCCAGGAGGATGGTACGGATTTCCGGAGCTGTTTAGCGGTTTGCCCGTAACCCTCCCCCACTTTCATGCCGCGGAACAAGCAAAGCCTGCCTTTCTTATCCGCAACCATCCTCCGCTTGCCGCGCAACCGCTGGCCCGTCTGCAGCCGCATAGCGCTTCCATGAAATTTGATATTTGTGCAAACGCTGATTTCGGCAGTCCAGGGGAGCTGTATGTCGCCCAGTTTGGGGAATCCGGTTTTGAAAAAACCGAGGAACTTCCTGGATTCAAAGTGGTTAAAGTCAACCTGGATACCGGGCAAATTTCCAACTTTCTGAACAATCGGCTTGGCGAATCCACGAAACAAGGGCCGATCCGGCCCATTGATGTCAAATTTAATGCCGAAGGAAATGAGCTGTACCTTGTCGATTTTGGCCTGATGGGTAAGCATAACCCGACTCCTGGAACCGGGAGCCTGTGGAAGATCGTGAAAATATAACGGATCGGCTTAATCCTCCTCCTCGTTCCCTGTTCTGCCTCCGTACCGATGCGAGTGCGGGATTCTGCCGTTAACGGTGGTATAACCCGCAAAATCGTGATAATGCCCGCCTCCCGGCAAAGGAATGGCCGGTCCCGTCGTCCCTTGAATATAATGAACATGCTGATCATTAAAAGATGTTTCCACATGATAACGGTGGACATGGGGAACGCCGCTGGGGGCGGGTTCCGTTGTTCCGGCGTAGTGATGATAGTGTCCCACGTCAAACGAGGTATCACCTGAAATCGGATGAACATGGACTCTGACCGGCCTTCCATCCCACGAAGTAATAAGCAGGCTGTGATGATGCTCGGAACCGGAACCTTCAGAATGAAACAGCAAACCTGTGATTGGGATTTCCAATGGACTAACCTCCTATGATTCAAGTTATCGGTTGGATCAAGCAAAAAACCTCGGCTTCATCATACGCAGAAATCATATGGCGTTAGCCTGTTCCAATATGCAGAAATATGGTTCACGGTTAAAAATCTTACAAACGGTTGAAGCGTTCAGCCATGGCGGTCAGCCATCCGATGGATAGGCAGCAAAAAACCTGCCGGTCACGACACCAGATGGTCGTGAATCGGCAGGTTTTT
Source organism: Paenibacillus favisporus (assembly GCF_040545415.1). Classification (NCBI taxonomy): domain Bacteria; kingdom Bacillati; phylum Bacillota; class Bacilli; order Caryophanales; family Paenibacillaceae; genus Paenibacillus; species Paenibacillus favisporus. The sequence continues at coordinate 363,447 of NZ_JBEPLV010000007.1, forward strand.
TGTAGATGATAGAATTCATAAATTTTCAGCGGAGCTGAACCAACGCTTTCTGTCTCTGGCGAACGTACGTCGATACACGTTTAATTCAGCATTATTCTATAACGTATTCGCGATATTTCTCAAAGTCCTGAAGCCGGCATTCCAGCGAGAGCCGTGTACCTTCATTTTCATACTCGGTTGCGTGGATGCTGGCATGCTCATTCAAATACGAAACCACCTGGCCGCGGTCATACGGGATCAGCATTTCGCAGGTGACGTAATCCTTGAACACGGAGCTGCGGATCAGATCCACCAGCTCGGTCATACCGATTCTCGGCTTGGCTGCAAGATAGACGCTTTTCTCCTTGACCTCTGGAATGTCCACGCCCGCCAGATCGCATTTGTTATAAGCAAAGATGGTGGGAATGTCCGTAACGCCGATGTCCTTCAGCGTGTTCTCCGTAATTCGGATCAGCTGCTCATACTTCGGGTTCGAGTAATCCACGACATGGATGAGCAGATCCGCCTCGGACACTTCCTCCAGCGTCGACCGGAACGCCTTGACGAGATGATGGGGCAGCTTGCTGACAAACCCGACCGTGTCGGTGAGCAGAAAGGATTTATGATCCTCCAGCTGTATGCTCCGCACAGACGTTTCCAGCGTGGCGAACAGCATATCCTTCTCGAATACCGCCTTCTCACCGGTCGGTCCGGCCGCAGAATAGGCCTCCAGCATGGCATTCATGATCGTCGATTTGCCCGCATTGGTGTAGCCGACCAGCGACACGACCGGAAGCTCGTTTTTCTTCCGCTGCTTCCGCTGCGTCTGCCGCTGAAACACCAGCGATTCCAGCTCCTTGTTCAAGGCGCTGATCTTCTCCTCGATCCGGCGGCGGTCCAGCTCCAGCCGGGTTTCGCCTGAGCCGCGGTTGTGCATGCCGACGCCGCCGCCCTGCCGTCCGAGGGACTCGCGCAGGCCCACGAGGCGCGGCAGCATATACTGCAGCTGAGCAACTTCCACCTGAAGCTGGGCTTCCCGCGTTTTGGCCCTTTTTTCGAAAATGTCCAAAATCAGAATCGTCCGGTCGATCACCTTGCACTCCAGATCCGCTTCCAGGTTGCGGAGCTGCGACGGCGAGAGCTCGTCGTTAAAAATGATCAGATTCGCCTCGAGTCCCCGGAATAAGCCGCCCAGCTCCTCGACTTTCCCGGTACCGATGTAATGGGATTTGTTGACGCGCTCCATATTTTGCGTCAGCTGCCCGACGACCTCCACCTCGCAGGCCTCGGCCAAATTGCCGAGCTCCTCCATGGAGTATTCGAAATCGGGCTGGTTGTTCAGGTTCACGCCGACCAGTATCGCTTTTTGTTGAATGGGTTCCATATATTTTACCTCCGAATTAGCTTGAATTGTTCGATGAACGAAAAAACCGCAGGCTGTACCCTGTGGTTTAAAGCGAACGGATATGTCAGCGCTGGAAAAGAAGAACCCCCTTGCTCGATGACAGCTGCCCGTCAAGCTTAAGGTGTCCTAAGCATTCTCCAATCAGGCTGGTTTTATGTTATTGCATGAGGAACGCTGTACGGCTGCCTGAAGACAGCAAAAAGAGGGCGGATCGCCCTCCCTCTCATACACCCGGCATAACTCAAATAATGAGCACACTCGGCATGTATATATCGGGTTCCAAAAGATATGCAGACCAATCCCGTTCGCTCCGCACAGGGGCAGAGCCTTTGAGCACTATTCAGTTAGCGGCACAAAGTGAAAAAACGGAATTTGATGTAGTACATATCTTATTCGAACCCTCCGATCATTATAAGTATCCCCATGTTAACACAACAGCGCGGCGGACACAATTCCCAATTTCCAAAAAGATGAAACTTATTTCGCTATCTCCCAGTTTGTGCCCGCCTAACCTCTGCTTCCCCCGACAGCGTGACGCGGTTGCGCCCGCCCGTCTTGGAGCGATACAGCGCCTCGTCCGCTTTCAGGATCAAATCGCGCGGTGAGCGGCCATGCTCGGGATATGCCGCTACGCCAGCCGAGATCGTCACCGGCACTCCGATCGGGTTCGCGGTTCTCTCCATCTCTTTTCTTAAGCGTTCGGCCACCACGCCGGCTTCCCTCGGCCCGCTGCGCTGCACCAGAATCCCGAATTCCTCGCCCCCATAGCGGAAACACAAATCCCCTTCCAAGGAAACGTTTCGCATCAGCTGGGCCAAGTGCTTCAGCACCTGATCGCCGAGCACATGCCCATAGGTATCGTTGACTCCCTTGAAATGGTCAATGTCTATTAAAATGACCGCAAAGGGCATATGGTACTCGGTCCACTGCTGCAGCACCGTATCCAGCGTCCTCCGGTTGGCCAGCCCGGTCAGCTCGTCGACGCCCGCCTCGTTCCGAAGCTGGGTCAAATCCTGATTCAAGTGCTGGAACGCGATTTTGACGCTTTGCGACAGCAGCCTGACCTCATAATAAGCCGATTTAATATCGGGAACGTTCTGCGGGCGTGCCGAGCCGAGCGTGGCCTGGTCAGAAAATTGCGCCAGCGTATTGAGCGGTTTGGCGATCCGGCTGGCCACCCACCATCCCAAAATGAGGATCAGCAGCAGGAACGGAAGGGAGGCGAGAAGCACCCTTTTGATCAAATCATGAAGCGGCTTGACAATGACCGACGTCGGCGTCTGGGAAATAATCCCCCAGGAGCTGCTCGGTTCATAAGCGTAACCCGCAAAGAATTGGCCCCCTTCGGAGTTCGTCACCCGCTGCGATCCGCTTTTTTTCATCAGGACGTTCTTCACGACCGGATTGCTGATGACCGATTTGCCGATTCGCTGCTTGTCCGGATGAAAAATGATGGCCCCGTTCTTTTCCACCACGTAAACGTAAGACCCGTTGCCGAAAAAGTGCTCCTTCAGCATCGTGCTGAGCACGTTTTTATCTTCGAGATAAATGGTTCCGCCGACAAACCCTTGATAAGCGCCGGATGCATCGACGATTGGTGCCGAAATGAGGATAATGTACCTCCCTGTCGTCGCCCGGTAGGGGTTCGAAATAAAAGGCGCTTTCAAGGAGACCGCCATTTTGCTCTGGGCCGAGGTCAGCTGATCCCCGACTTCAATGCCGATCGTATGCGGACTGAGCGCCCTGACGATGCGGTTGGCGTCCGCAACGACTATAGAGTTGAAATACTGCGTATTCTCCTGAAACAGATCGTCAAAGAGCTGGGCGTCCATCTCCTGGCTCCGCCCGGATATTTTGGCAATCGCATTGATATTTTGCTGCATCGTAACGAGAAGCTCGTTCGTATTGGAAGCCAGCTTTTTGGCATACTGCTCGTTATTCTGAAGATAATTGCCAATTAAGGAGGCGCGGTTGACTTGAACGGCTGAAGTGATGCTGGTCAGCATCGTAAGCAGGATCGCAATAATGACAAGCAGGCTGATCGTAAACCGGAGCGTAAAACCTTTTTGGATCAAATATTTCAACGTTATATCCACCTTGAGTCTAAAAATAGAAAAAGATGTCGCATCGTGACGCTTTACATTATACATGAACGCCGGAAGTGCATCTATAGCGTGTTGTGCCATCTGCCGTAATAAGAAAAACGTCTATCGACGTACTTTCAAAGAAGACAGACCGCGTCTAGAGGAAGTTTTTCTTGCGAGATCAGGAAGCAGAAGCTCCGAAACTTATACTTTCTTATCTCTTAAAAAAGGGCAGCCTGATCGGCTGCCCGCTGCGACTGACCTGGGATGTCCAGAGTTGGAGCGGCGTTATGCCGCCTCTTAAATTCCGAAAAAGCGCCGGGTCGTCCTTACCGTAGCCGCAGCCAGCGCCGCAGGCTCTTCCCCTCTGCAGTCGGCGATGACCCCGAGAATGTGCGCCAGGAAAGCGGGCTCGTTCCGTCCGCCCTTCGGCTTCGGCCGCAGATCACGCGGTGTCAGATAAGGCGCATCGGTCTCGATCATCAGGCGGTCCAGCGGAATGTCCCGGACAAGCTCACGCAAATGCCCGCCCCGCCGCTCGTCGCAAATCCAGCCGGTGATGCCGATGTGCAGCCCCATCTCAAGGTAGGTGTATAGCTCTTCTGCGCTGCCCGTAAAACAATGCACGACCGCGCGCCGAATCAATGCCGGGTGGTCTTTCAGCATCGCGGCAAAATCGGCATTTGCATCCCGTTCATGCAGAAACAGCGGCATGTCCAGCTCTTCCGCCAGACGCAGCTGCTCCTCAAACCAGCGGCGCTGCACGTCGCGTGGGGAAAAATCCCGGTTGTAGTCCAGCCCGCATTCGCCGATCGCCACCACCTCAGGCAGCCCGGCCAGCCGCCTCAGCCGCTCCGCCGTATCCGGTCCGCAGTCCTTGGCGTCATGCGGATGAACGCCTGCTGTCGAGAACATCCTGCCGGGATACGACTTTGCGTAGTGCGCCGCCTCCTCGCTGCTCTCCACGGACGTTCCGGTTATGATCAGCTGCTCTACGCCCGCCTCAGCGGCCCGGGCCAACACCTCCTCCCGGTCCCGGTCGAACGATGAATTCATCAGGTTAACGCCGATATCAATGATCGGTAAAGTCATGGCTGCCAAGTCCTTTCGTTATCTATCTTAAGGCATCTACCTTAAAGTCAAACCATAAAGTACAGCACCAATATTATAGGGGACAACGATCCTCCGCACAAGGATTCCTGGTATTTCAAATGAAATCTTGCATGAATGTTATATGATCGTAGTTGAAATGAAAAGCGGGGGAGGAAAACTTCTTGGAAAAGGATCATTCAGCTGTGACATACCGGAACGTAAAGCCCGGCGAATTCATTACGTTCGGCACGTATCCGCAATCTGCAGACGGTCAAGAACTGGCAATACAATGGCGTGTTCTTCATCATTCAGGAAACGAGCTGTTTGTTTTGAGCGAGTATATTTTGGACTGCAAGAGGTATCACGGCAAGAGCGCGGATATGGGGTGGCGTGAATCCACGGAAAGGACTTGGCGTGACTGCGATTTGCGCGAGTGGCTGAACGATGAATTCTATAACACCGCATTTAGCGGCGCCGAAAAGCAATTCATCAAGACGGCTCATTGTACGGACAACGGAGAAGGCTGCCCGGATACGGAGGACAAGGTCTTTCTTCTTAGCGTTGCCGAGTTAGAGAACTTATCCGAGGTTCACGGCAAGGATGTGAGGCGTGCGGTAGGAACCGATTTTGCCAAGACGAAAAAGCCCGATGGATGCAGCTTGTATGTATATGACAAATCGAACAAAGATAACTATATCCTCAAGGACGGCGAAGAAGCCGGCTGCTCCTGGTGGTGGCTGCGAACCCAAGGTAACAAGCCTTCACGCGCATATTTTGTAGGGACAGGCTGCAGTATTCGCAGCTACGGGAATAACAGCATAAGCGGTTATGGCGTACGTCCTGCTATAAAAATAAATCTTTCCTAAGTCTTGTTTTCAAGGAGGTAAAACATGGATTGCGTTACATCAAAAGCTGCGGCGTTAAAGGTAAAACGATGGCCCAGGAATCCCATAGCGGCGGGTCCTCGTCATACCGTTGGTCTGAAATCTGACGGCACAGTAACGACTGCAGGCGATAATAAATACGGCCAATGTGATGTAAGCGGCTGGCGTGATCTGGTGGCGGTTGCGGCCGGTAATGTTCATATGGCGGCGAACACAGGCAATGCCCATACCGTCGGTCTGAAGTCGGACGGTACGGTGGTCGCGGCGGGTTGGAATAAGCATGGCCAATGCAACGTAAACGGTTGGCGCGATATTGCAGCGGTCGCGGCAGGTTGGCGACGTACCGTCGGCCTGCGATCGGATGGCACCGTAGTAGCCGTGGGCCGAAACCATGAAGGCCAATGCGACGTCGGCGGCTGGCGTGATATAGCTGCGGTCGCGGCGGGTGACTGGCATACCGTGGGTCTTCAATTGGACGGCACGGTGACGGCCGTGGGTAATCATCGGTATGGCCAATGCAATGTTAGCAGCTGGAGCGGCATCGTCGCGGCAGCCGCGGGTTACCTTCATACCGTCGGACTTCAATCGGATGGTACAGTGGCGGCTGTGGGCCTGAACAAGCATGGCCAATGCGATGTTAGCGGCTGGAGCGGAATGGTGGCGATTGCGGCGGGCAGTTATCATACCGTCGGCCTCAAATCGGACGGTACGGTGACGGCCGCGGGTCATAATGAATATGGCCAGTGCGATGTCAGCGGCTGGCGCGATATGGTAGCCGTCGCGGCGGGTTGTACGCATACCGTCGGCCTGAAATCGGACGGCACGGTGGTGGCTGTGGGTCACAACGAATATGGCCAGTGCGATGTCAGCGGCTGGCGCGGCATCCAAGTGCCCGGCACTTCGTTTTCAATATGAATAACTCGACATTCCACGCGAAAACATGAGCCGGACTTCTAATTAGGCAAGGGGTACGCGACATGGAATCAGACGGTTGACGCCGCCCGGAGTACCCAGTCCCGCCCAATCATGTAAAAAGACCGCATCCTGACGGAGTGCGGTCTAGCGTCATTATTTGTATACGGGTTTGCCGTATTCCGCCTTCTTCTCGAAGAGAACGGTATACGTTTCGTCTGGGCCGTCAACGGACGGGGCTACCACTTTCTTCAGCCCGCTCAGAGGCAGGATCGCCGTACTCCTAAGACCATATTTGCGAAATGTGGGTCTGTGTCGTTGACTCATGACGATTCCCCTCCTAATAAATCATGAATTGAATCCAGTAACGCTTTATTGAGATAACATATCTCCTCAAAAATCTGCTCCGTGACCTGGACGGAACCCCTCAGGTGGACCGTGAACACGTATCTTCTCGCTAAAGGATAACACAAGATATATTCCTTCACAACCGATTTGCGATTTCGTTGACTAAATGTCACATTTCCGCTGGCGTGAACGTCCACCACATGGATCGGTTCTTCTCCCGGTCTCAGGTTGACATTGGCATCCAAAGAATATTCATAGCCGATTTCGCCAACCCCGTCGCTGCCGACCTGCTTTATTGTACGGTCCCCGGCTTTGAAAAGTGCTGTGCCGCTGACCGTATACGGCGTGGAAATAAACGACAGCCGCAGCGCCCGGCAGATCCGGTTGTAAATATCCGTATCGAGTGCAGGCTTATGATTCAATTCCTCAAAAAAGCCGATAATCTTCAGCAGCCTGTCCCTCTCCTCTTCGGATTCGCGCAGCAGATCATAAGGATCGCTCTGTTTGCTGCCCCAATGCTCGATCATGCTGCCGATTTTACTGCACGAGACGCCCACGGCCGCATTCCAGTTGCGCGGGTTCATCTGATAGGTGAGCGTGGTCATGCCGAACAGATCCGAAGGCGTCTTAAAGCCTTCAATCCGTTCCTCCTCTTCATCCTCCTGCTCAGGAATATGCGACGGAACGAGAAAAAATACCCGTTCTCTCCCCAGTTTACTCCAAAACAAGCCCATCTCAAACACCGTATTATCTCTGGCTGTATAATATAACTTACCCCGCACGAGCGTCACGTCATCAGGGTGGAACACAAAAACCGCAAAATCGCTCCCCTGAATCTGGGCTTCCAAGTCCTCCATCGTATAACGGTTGGCGTGAAACACTCCTCTATGCCAAGGAGTCACGACCGCGTAGTGCTCCAGTTCCTCATGCACCGCATTCACGATCGGAATGGCTTCCCTGGATGAGCCGATGAAAACGAAAGGTTTGTCCATAACTCCCTCCAGAACATCCATAATCTACCTATTATCAGTATATCATAGCATGGTAGATTCAATGACTGTTACTTTTCGCGCTTACGAAAGTCCGCCCATGATTTCAAAGTTTGCTATGTATGCCTGACAGAACTTGTCTGTATAAAAAGGTTACAAAAAGTAAAGGACTGCGGACAGCCCTGCTGAACCGCAGCCTTCGTGTACAAGCCAAGTACCGGGAACGGACGACCTGCCTCACCGACAGATCTGCCGTATAAGGTACGTCTCCACCATAAACGCTTGAATGATATCCTTTTCCGTTATACGAGCTCAACTTCACCCTGCATTCCTTCCGGAAAACGCACCTCGACTTCCACATCGGCCGGTGACTCCACGCGCAACGTCATCCGGTTGTCCGAAACGTTCCAGCGGACGCGGATTTCGCCGCCGGCCGGCAGCGGAACGATGCCGCTGGCCCAGGTTAGTCCGCACGGCTGGGGAGCGACCGCCACCTTGCTCCATCCGTCCTCCAGCCGTTTTACGCCGAGAATGCATTCGCCCAGAAAATATCCCGGGGCCGCGGACCAGGCATGGCAATGGCTCCGGGTGAGCTGGTTCGGATTGGCCCGGTTTTCGCTGAAGTTCGGGTACATCTCCCAGCAGGTGGTGGCGTCGTTATCGATCATCTGCCCGTAATGAGCCCGAATGTCGGCAAGCAGCAGCTCGAACTGGCCGGCCTCCTCCAGCGCCTCGTAATAGAAGAAGGACATGAACGGGCTGCCAATCTGCACGAAATCCGCGGGAGGAAACTTCAAATAGGCTTCCATCAGCGCTTTTCTGCCGCCGGAAGCGGCCCCGCACAGGTAGGCGACCACCTGGGTCTGCATGCTGAAGGTATCGGAACGGCGGCCGTCCGCATGGATGCAGTCCAGATAGGCGTGTCGTTCATCGGACCACAGATGCCGGTTAATGGCTTCCGTCAGCCGACTGGATGCTTCCTCATATGCGGCGGCGGTCCCTTCCTGCCCGGCCGCTGCCGCAATGGCTGCCGCATCGCGCAGCGCCTTGGCCAAGAACAGGTTCTGATGGGTTACGATGCCTTCGCGCGGCTGATCGATCGGGGCCCAGTCCAGGAAGTTCCAGCCCTTCATCTCCAGCAGTCCGTCCCCGTTCAGATGTTCCAGGTAGGCCTCCATGGTCAGCTGAACCGCCGGCCAGATTTCCGCCGCAAACGCCGTGTCGTTCGTATGGGAAATAAATTCGCGGCAGGCGATGGCCCAGAAGAAGGTCCAGTTCGGGATCACGCTGTTCCAGGCGCTCGGCACCTGGTTCACATACAGCGGCGTCATGTCCGCCGATCCCGGTACCAGCCGCAGGCAGCGTTTGACGATGTCGGTCACGCCGAACACATAATAATTGACGAGCGCCTCATTGCGGCTGTCCCCGACCCAGAACACCTGCTCATAGGAAGGGCAGTCGATGAACGTGTCTTCCATGCACAGCCGGGTCGTGTGGCGGCTGATGTCCCAAATATCGTTCAGCCGGGCATCCGAGCAGCGGAACGCGCCGATCTCGGCGGCGGGATACGTGCTCTGCCGGATGTATACTTCGTGAAGCTTCACCGGACCACGCTGTTCGCGGATGGTCAGAATCAAGTACCGGAAGCCGCGGCGGACAGGTGACAGGTAGGACTGACGGCCGGACCGGCATATATAACGGAACGTATTTTCGAGACCGTACGTATGCTGCCGGTAATCGTCCTTGATGTATTCGACCCCGTACGCATCAATGACCGTTCCTTCCGGCGCGTCCAGTTCGAGGCCAATAAAACCGGAACGCTCCTTGCCCAGATCAATCACGATCTCGCAGTCGCCATCGGGGAACGGCTCGAGCTGTGCGAAGTTCTGCGTCGGCAGCACCGCAAACTGCAGCTCCTGCGGCACCCGGTGTTTTTCGCTCAGCGTCCGCCACACGCTGGCCCCGAATACATCCACGGCCGAATACAGCTGTCTCGACACGGGCTGCATCCAGCCTTCATAGCCCTGAAGCTCCTGCTCGGTCCGGATCGTCTTCAGCCGTAAATAGTCCGGATGGTCCCTGCGGAGCTCCCGGCCGTCCTTGTAATCGATATACTCAACCGCATCGAAGGGGCCGACGGCCGTAAACGGATTGCCCTCCTCATTTCGTGCCGCGTGAAGTGGAGCCCGCAGCGTAAACGCCGCCTCGCTGTCCACTCCGATGTGGAACACCGAGCCATGGTCGCCCGACGTAATGTCCATCAGCAGCAGATGACTCCCGCTGCCCAAGGTCAGCGTGTAGTATGTTTCCGGCTGATCCACATGCGCCGGAGTGCAGCGGATGCCGTCTACGTACAGATCGTCGGCCCGCGTTCCGGTCGGAAAGCTGATGGCTACTTCGCCGTCCTCTTCCATGACCAGTACCGCAGCCAATAGGCCGGTAAAGCCTACCGGATTGGCGTGCGTGATGCTGTCCTTCACCATCTGGTTCCGCAGGTCGATGGCGGCCGTGAACCTTGGTGCCTTGACGCGTGCCAAAGACATCACCTTGGACGGGTACTTCTTCTCCTCCGTCAGGAACGGGATGTCCCTTGGAATGAGCCGCGTCCATGGCTGCGTGCCTGCCGGGCCAATTTCCAACGCGGCACTCCAGGAGGCGTCGTCGTATCCCGGCCGGTTCCATGCCTCATCCCACAGCCTGGCGTCGTACACTTCGGCAAATCCCTGCTGACAAGACATCCGCGGGGAAGTGCTGTCCTGGGCCGCCAGCTTGGACGTTCTCCAGGTCCGGTCTGTGGCGGCGATCACCTCGTCACCGGACTCCACCTGGGCGATCAGTCCCCCGCGCCCGGCGAGATAATAGAAATTGGCCAGTCCAAAATGAAGGACAAGCACCGCAATCGTATTGTCAGCCCCCGGACGCAGCAGGTGCCCGATGCTGTATGTATCATACATCTGCTCCTTCGGCCAGGAGCGCGTCGTTCCTCTGCCGGCAAGGTAACCGTTTACAAAAAGAACGTAGCGCGAGTCTGCGGTGATGCTGAGCGATACGGGCCGTCCCGGGTCCCCCTCATAGGCAAAGGTATTGCGAAAGCATCTCCATTCATTCCGGGGGCTCGGCTCTCCCTCTCCCCAAATCCACATCGCCTTCCAATGCTTATCCATCATAAGCCTCCTCTCTGCCCTTAGCTTTGTACAATCAACGCCCTGTTGTCAAGTAAAGCGGTGAAATTCCATAAACATCATTTGACAGCTCTCCCTTCCCGTTTCACGAAAAAAAAGCCCGCGCTTGCCGCGCAGGCTCTTCTTCCGCATAAGAGCAGCCGCGTTATTCAGCCACCTTCTATTTCTTTAATGCATCCGCCCGGTCCACCCAGACAGTCAAGTCCTGGTAAGGCGTGCGTTTGCCTTGAGGCGCCTGTCCTTCAGCCGGAACGCCCAGATAAATAAAGCCGAGTACCTTGTCGTTCGGGCCAAGACCGAAATGTTCGTTCATCTTGGCGTGGTATGTCGGCTCGCCGGTTCTCCAGATCGCTCCGAGACCCAGGGCATGCGCTTCCAGCAGCATATTCTGGATCGCCGCGAACACCGCTCCGTACTCCTCCAGTTCAATCACCTTGGGGTGATCCTTCGGCGTGACCGCCACCGCGATGACAACCGGAGCACGCATCGGCTTCTGCCGGGCCGATTCCGCCGCCGCTTCGGCTTCCGGGGATCCCGGTCCGCCCGCCTGCTCCACAGCGACTTCCGCCAATGCGTTGCCGAGCAGATCCCGTCCTTCCCCCCGAAGGACGAAGAAGCGCCATGGCTCGGTCATCCGGTGGTTCGGCGCCCAGGTGCCCGCCTCCAGGATTTGTTCAATGGAAGCGGCAGGCACTTCCTCCTGCGTCACTTTCCCGATGCTCCGTCTGGAGCGGATCGCTTCCGATACGTTCATATCTCATTCCCCACTCTCTTTAAGAATGCTTATTCAAGTCCTGTGTACTATTGTAGCAAAAAACGGACCGCGATTTCTAACCCGGCGATTCCACCGGGCTCCTCCAAGCTGCGTGAAAACGGAGGTTTACCCCTTTTACCCTGCGGTGACGTTCCGATAATGATCCGTTAACACTGCAAGCGTACACTGTAGCAGACAAGCTGTTTATACATATCCTTCGGGAAGGGGTTCATCACTATGACAAAAAAATGGTTCATTTCCGCCCTCGCGGCCTTGTCCGTGGGGGGCACAGCCCTGCTTCAGAGCGCATCGGCAGCACCGGCCGATGTGAAGTATTCCGTTAATGGACAGTCGTTTACACCGTCCGTCCCTGCCGTTGAGCAGCAGGATCACCTGTATTTTCCGATCCGCGACCTCGGCAGCCTGCTCGGCAAGTATGTCGACTGGGACGAAGTTCGCCAAACGGCTTCTTTTACGGACAAGCCCAAGCTGACCGGTAAATACACATTGGATCATGCGGATCTGGCGGAGGGCATCAAATTTGGCATCGGCTCCTCGCTGGCGCATATCCCCGGCGACCCGGATAACGTCTTCTATACGACGGCTGACCGCGGCCCGAACGGGGAAATCGACGTAAACGGCGAGACCCGCCGGACGTTCCCGCTGCCGAACTATACGCCGACCATCTATAAAATCCAGCTGGATCAAGGGAAAATCAGCGTCCTGGAGACCATTCCGCTCAAAATCAACGGCACAGATCCCGTGACGGGCAGCAGCAAGATTACAGGACTGCCGAACCTAAAATCCCGGGACGAGGTCCCTTATGAGACGACCGCCCAGAAAGTCATCTCTTACGATCCTTATGGACTTGATGTCGAAGGGCTTGCCTATAATCCACAAGATGATACGTTCTGGATCTCCGACGAGTACGGCCCGTACCTTGTACAGGTAAAACGCGACGGTACGCTGGTGCAGCGCCTGGCGCCCCAAGGGATCAGCTCCGAGCTGAACACGGCAGCGCTGCCGCTGAAGGATACGCTGCCTGCCGTTTATTTGGACCGCCGCCAGAACCGCGGTGCAGAAGCGGTCGGAATTACGCCGGACGGGAAGTGGATGTTCATGGCTATGCAGAGCCCGCTGCGGAATCCCGACAAGAGCGTCGATAATTCCCGGGCGCTCCGCATTTTGAAGATCGATCTGGCCACTCTCAAGCCGGTAGCCGAATATGCCTATCTTACTGAAGACGCTGGCCAGTTCAAGGACCTGAAGCAATCCGATATCGTCATTTCTGATCTTAACGTCATCGATGAGAACACCCTGCTGATTGACGAACGCGACAAAAATGCCGGCGATGCCGCCCAGCTCAAACGGATTTATGCCATCAACCTGACCGATGCAACCAACATTCTCGGCAAGTATGACGAGGCGGGATCCAGCGGCAAAACGCTAGAGCAGATGAGCCCGGCTGAGCTTCGCCAAGCCGGCATTATGACGCCGCTGAAGCGGACCGTGCTCGATGCGGTGGAATTCAACTATCCGAACGAGAAAATCGAAGGCATCTCGCTGGTGAACGGACATAAGCTGGTCATCGTGAACGACAATGACTTTGGCGTCACCAATCCGGATGCTAAGGAAAACGGCACGGACCTGTGGACCTTCGAGCTTCCCTACGATTTAAAATAAAGCGCAAATCTATAAAAGACCGGCCATGGAGACTTCCTCCGTGGCCGGTCTTTTTGGGTTTCGCGAAAAGCCGTTTAGGATTGGCGATCACTCTTCGCCCTGCTGTTACCGCCGGCTGCCAACCTTTCGCTTGACCTGCTCCAATACAGCAAGAACAGGCTGGCTTTTGACGGGCTTGCTGATGTATTCGTCCATCCCTGCCCCGAGGCAGATATCCCGGTCCTCCTTCAGCGCGTTGGCCGTAACCGCCACGATCATCGGACAGCTATCCTTCGGGAGGGTCGCCCGAAGCTTGCGGGTCGTCTCCAGACCGTTCATGCCAGGCATTTGGACGTCCATGAAGATGATGTCATACTTCGTATTCTCGGCTTTCCGCAGCACATCGTGGCCGTTGGTGACGACGGTCACCGCATGACCCTGCTTCTCCAGCATTTTGCGGAGCACGATCTGGTTGATCTCATTGTCCTCCGCAATCAGGATGTTGAGCGGATCGGTGTCGGATGTTTCCTTTTGTTCGCAACGCTTGGCATGCTCAGGCTCCTGCCGGTTCTTGAGAAGGACCGTAAACACAAAGGTCGTTCCGGGCCCTTCCTTTTTCTCTACCCATATATGGCCTCCCATGACGTTCACGAGCTTCTTGCTGATGGCCAGCCCCAGACCGGTGCCTTCATAATTGCGGGTCATGAAATTGTCCACCTGGGAGAACGGTTCGAAGATCGCTTCCAGCTTGTTATCCGGAATGCCGATGCCCGTATCAGATACCTTGAATTCAAGATCAATCAGCTCGTCCTCCTCGAACACCTTCCGGACGCTGACCGTAATCCCTCCATGAAGCGTAAACTTCACCGCGTTGCCCACGAGGTTCATCAGAACCTGCTTGATCCGCTTGGGATCCCCGAAGAGCAACTCCGGAATGTCGTCCTCAACAGTAAAGGACATCTCCAGCTGTTTGGCGCTCGCCTTGGCGGACACCATATCGAACGTTTCCTGGATGCACTGTTTCAGATCGAACATATCCTCCTGCAGTTCCGTCATACCGGCTTCCACCTTGGAAAAATCCAGAATATCGTTGATGATGGCCAGCAGCGTTTCACCGCTCTTGCGGATAATTTCGATATATTCCTTCTGCTCATCGTCGAGGTCCGTCGTCGTCTCCAGCAAATCCGTCATTCCGATGACACCATTCATCGGCGTCCGGATCTCATGGCTCATCATCGCCAGAAACTCGCTTTTCGCTTTATTCGTACTTTCCGCCAGCTCCTTGGCCATAATGAGCTGCCGCTGCTCGGTGAAATCCTTGGCAATGATATAGAAGCCCACATTTTTGTTGTTGATGATGATGGGTGCCAGCGTCGTGATGACCTCCACCATGTGGCCGTCCTTATGCCGTAGCGTCTTGATATCCTGCTCTACGGTCGGGTTGTTCAGCGCTTCCTTCAACACCCGCTGCAGGTTCCGCTCCCCGATAAAGCGCGCAATGCTCCTGCCCGCCATCTCGCTGACTTTGCAGCCGGTCATCTGCTCGGCTCGGGTATTGGCGTTCAAAATATTTCCATTTAAATCGAGTGAAATGATCGCGTCGTGGTTATATCTTTTTAGGGAGGTATACCGCTCGACGGTTTCCTGCAGCTTCTGCTCGGCAGCCTTAGTATGGGAAATATCGTTCAAAACGACTATGTAATATTCGGGATTTCCCTCCGCGTCCGGCATAATGGAAATATGCACGGCCGCCCACACGGTTCTCTCATCCTTCCGGATGTAGCGGCCTTCGATTTCGACGGAAGTCTGCTCGGGATAATTTTGAATAAGCGACTTCACCTGGCTCAAATTGGTTTCCAGATCCTCGCGGTAAATTAATCTCTCAAAACGCTGTGTCTGAAGTTCCTCCCAGGAATATCCCAGAATGCGGGTGAGCGCCGGGTTTGCTTGAACCCATTCTCCCCGGACAGTAATCACGGCAACACCAAAAGGAGCATTTTGGTACACATGCTGTAAATAAGAATACTCCTCATCATTCTGTACTCTGTTCATTTTGCGCCTCCTGCCATGGTAGTACAGCCTGGTTTTTATATCTTCTCTCCATCATGTAATATTTTAAAGGATCTGTAGTCCGACTCCTGACATACCAAAATAAGCATAAGCATGCTTATAAAGAGATATAAACAAAATTGACGATTTTGAAACCTCTTTGACGATCATTATGACAAAATGATGGCGAAATTTATAGACCAACTTTTTTCCTTTTCCAGGTTTTCTTCGTGAAATAAACGACTGAATGGACGAAGACCCAAGAATAGGGTCATCTTAAGATTGTACCAGTCAGAACGCAAAGAAACCGCTCTTTCTCAAAAAGGCGGTTTCCTTGTTCGCCTAAAGGCGTAAGGAGCAAGTGGAATGGTCAGAATGCCCAGTTTCCGTTACGGAAGATTGCCTCTTTGCGTCC
This sequence comes from Paenibacillus favisporus, assembly GCF_040545415.1. Taxonomy (NCBI): domain Bacteria; kingdom Bacillati; phylum Bacillota; class Bacilli; order Caryophanales; family Paenibacillaceae; genus Paenibacillus; species Paenibacillus favisporus. The sequence continues at coordinate 379,202 of NZ_JBEPLV010000007.1, forward strand.
ATCCCGCGTTATTCCGTCAATGGATGATCGGCTGCGCCAATCATGAAGTCCTCGTGAACCAGGCTCTGATTTGCGCCTTTGTCCAGCAGTTCCTTCGCATCCATTTCTTTGCCGTTCTGAAGATTGACCGGATAGGCTTGACCCAGCGCCAGATGACAGGAGGCATTTTCATCGAACAATGTATTATAAAAGATCACATTCGAATTCGAAATCGGAGAGCATCAAATCTCCTCCATTTGCCCGAAATGCTTCTCTGTTATAATCGCCTTCAGCTGTATCCACACAAACAATCCTCCGGTGGTCAACGCCTAAGTCCGTATACCGGATGTTTTATGGGTTGGCTGCGATGAGGGAGAATAGCCCATGATGACCACTTTATCTTCCTTTTGGGTCCAGCAGGGCAGTCAGTTCGTCAAGGGTCCGGACGACATGCTCCAGCAGCCCCGGCAGATCCTCCATCTGTTCCTCGTCGATTTTCCGGTCAAACCGGATTTCCGCCGTATTCGACAAGCGTTTCGCCTCATCGCCATAGCGCCAGCTGAGCGTCTGCGACACCGACTGCTCCGGCCACCGCTGTTCCAGCAGGCTCTGGATGACAGCACATTCCTCGCCCTGCGGACCGACTTCCATATAAAAGCGGATTCGGATCGTGCACCCTGGCTGTGCCTCCTTCTGCTCCAGCAGCTCCGCGGCCAAATCGGCCAGCGAGGCGGCAAGACCGATCTCCGCGGTCACCGCTTCGTTCCCGCTTCGCACGAACCGAATGGCAAATTCCCTCGACATGACCGACATTTCCATCCGGTCGTCACGGCCGGTGACGCGAACCGCACCGTCCAGGTTGTCCAGGTCGTAGACCAGGTTCTCCACCGCCACCTTCAGGTTGTCGAAAATGCTCGGATCAAACATCACCATACGTCTGCCGCATACTTGAGACCGATCTGGCGTCTCGCATCCTCCATAATTTCCGCCACGATGAGGGAGCTCTCCAAAGAATTGATCTTGCTGTCGCGTTTGCCGCGTTCGATCAGCCGGATAAACTCGTCCAGCTCGTAGTACATCGATTCATGGGTCTGCAGCTGCGTGAGGTCTTCGACCGTGCCGTCCCTGTACTGGATTTTCACTTCATAAGGCTGGTTGATCCGGTCGATGACCATCGTTCCGTTCTCACCCTGAATCTCAGCGGGCAGGAAGGAGTCGGATATTTTCGAATACATAATAACCGCGTCCATTTCCGGATAGCGCAGCACCATACTGCCTTCCCCATCCACACCTGATGACAACATGATACCTGTCGCCTTCACGTATTCAGGCCGGCCAAAGAGCGAAACCATCGGATAGATGCAGTATATGCCCAAATCCATGAGTGAACCGTTGGAAAACTCGGGTTTGAAGGCGTTGAGCACCGTCCCCTCCTTAAAGGCGTCATAGCGCGAGGAATATTGACAGTAGCTGGCAAAGTACCGCCGGATCTGGCCGATTTTGTACAGGTTGTCCTTCATGATTCTGAAATTCGGCATCAGCGTGGACTTCATCGCTTCCATGAGCAGCACGTCATTGCTGCGGGCCGCCTCGATCATCCGCTTCAGTTCCAAGCTGTTTGAAGCCATCGGCTTCTCGCACAGCACATGCTTGCCGTGGTTCATGCACCGGATCGCCTGGTCCGCGTGAAAAGAGTTCGGGCTGGCGATGTAGACCGCGTCTACAACCCCGTCCGATAGCATTGCCTCGAGATCCGTGAACACCCGAGGAGATCCGTGCTCCGCGGCAAAAGCCTCTCCCTTTTCCAGGGTCCGGGAATATACTGCGGCAAGCTGAAACTGGTCATTCTCCGCGGCAGCCTGCAGAAACCGCTCCGTAATCCAGTTGGTTCCGATTACCCCGAATCGTATCATCTTCTCGCTTCCTCTCCTAACTTGTCAGTTCTGTCTTTGTGAATACTCACGATGACTATATTGTCTCATTCCCCAAAGAAGCTGTCCACTTCGGAATCCATGTCATGAGCGGCCTCGCCCACCATGGACTGAATATCTTCAGAGCTGATGTTGATATACTCATAGCCCTCTTCCTGCTGCTTCTTCAAGGCTCTCTCCTTATAAAACTTGCCGGTGCCCTCGCCCGCATCCTCGTCATAAACGAGCACGATGCCATCCGTCTTCCGGAACAGCAGATCATCCCTGGCCGCAAACTGCCACGGGCCGCTGTAGGGCTGGTTGCTGACGACACCGTAATAGTCGATCTCTCTGAGGATTTGCCGGTAATACTCCTGCTTATCTTCCTTCCACTTCTCTTCCGGGCTGGCAAAGGCCGATATGATCGAGCATTTGAGCTCTGGATACTGCTCTTTCAGCGCAATAGCCGCCTCGATGCCCCACAGGTCCACGCCGTACTGCCCCGGAGTGATGACCCACTCCAGTCCCTCTTCAAGGAGCGGAATCAGTTTAGCCGTGATCGCCTGCTTAATATACGGAATGCCCGGATGCTTCTGGCCGAAGATGTTCAGCTCATGCGCCCGGTATCCGGTGACCAGACAATTTTTCATACCATCAACACCTTAACTTAGTTGGAATACCTCTTCCTCAACAGATAATCCGCGAGTAATTCATTCCTTCTATCATACCTCGTTTTGCCTTGCGGCTTCCACCGCAAATTCAGATTGTGCTCGGTGCCGCTTTTTCCAGCATGGAGATGATAACCGCGAAATCAAGGCACAGGGAGTGGTCCAGAAAGCCGGAAGACGCCAAAAGGGCACCAGCCGCCAATCCATCGTGGCGGGGAGGTACCCCTTTATAGAAATATATATAAGTTGAACCAAGAAATACGATGCAAGCAAGGAAGTAAAATGATTCCCCTTATATAGATTACAAAGAAATTTTCACTTCGGCGTTCATGCCGGGAAGCACTTTATCCGAAGGCTGGTTGATCGAAATTTTGACAGGCACCTTCTGGGTGACCTTGGTGTAGCTGCCGGTTGAGCTTTGCTGCGGAAGCACCGAGAACACCGAGGTCGTTGCATAGCCGATTTCGTCGACCGTTCCGCTGAACGTTTTGCCCGAATCTCCGTCCACGTTAATATCGACGCTTTGGCCGACCTTCAGATCCTTCAGGTCCTTCTCCTTAATATTGGCGATGATGTACATATGATCCAAGTCAGCTTCCTGTGCGAGCACCTGTCCCGCCTGAACCAGCTCGTTCTTCCGCACATCGCTCTTGATGATTTTACCGTTCATCCGGGTGCTGACCGGTACGGCCTTCGTTCCGTCGGATACGGTGCCGACGACGTCCTTGTCAGTCACGTTCGATCCGGTCTTGACATGCCAGTCGGTCAGTACGCCGCTGTATGTGGATACGACGGGCATCATGTCCGCGGACACGACCGCGTCGCTTGTTTTGATGTAGTTTTCATTTTGGTAATAAACATAGGCGCCGGCTGCGATCAGTATAAACACGACCAGCACGCCCACAACATTTCCGATGATTAAACGAATGTTCATCTTGCCTGTTCTCCTCCATATCGTTCTTTTTCTGAATTTATCTTAAGAATGGGATTCCGCCGTTACTCTTTCCTTGGGACCCGGCAGGGCAAGCGGCTTTTTCGGCTTTTGCACAAGCGAAATGCCTTTGCCTGTCACGATTTTTCCGATCGACGCCAGCAATATAATGACTGCGAGAACCAGCATCATCGTAAACAAGTGATGGTACGCTCCTAGGATGGCCGCCCGCTTTGTATTAGCAATCAGCTCATAGGAAGCCGTGCTCTGCGCCTGGGCCGCCGTCATTCCCGATCCCATCAGCTTCCGGGTCATCTGTGCCAGCTCCAGCTTCGTTTCGGCATCAAACTCGCCCAGATGAGAGCGGATCTGCTCGTAATTCATGGTGTTCTGACGGCTCAAATACCAGCCCAGCAGCGGAGACAGCACCGCGCCGACGATATTCCGCATCGTATGCAGCGTCGTGGAGCGCATGGAGGCTTTATGAATATCCCCCGCGAGGGCCGTGCCGAGCGCTCCGCTGACCAAAGCCATACTGACGCCGCCGCCAAGGCAGGCGGCCTGGAAGTAAAGCTTAGGCAGCGTTACGGTTGGCACCAGGTTCCGCCAGCTGAGGCAGACATAAATAATGGCCAGCGATCCGATAAAACCCAGGACGCCGGCGCCGAGCCGGTCGTACAGCAGGGTTTTCAAAATAGCCGTGATCAGAATACCGACGAAGAACCACATGAAAAAATGGGCCAAATAACTTGGCGACAAGCTGACGTTATTTTTCAAAAAGCCGGTGATTCCCGCAATCGCAAAGATGAGCACCGCATGGGACGCGATCGCCATGATCGTGCCCGAAATCGGCTTGGGCGCCTTCAGCGTACGGAAAGGAACGAGCGGCGTCTTGGCTCTGAGGTCGACGATGACGAACAGAACCGCCAATATGACGGCGACGGCCAAAAACGGCCACACTTCATACGATGTAAACCCCTTTTGCATCAAATTGCACAGTGGAATCACCAGCGAAATCATGGTCAATACAAACAAAAACACTCCCGTTTTATCCAATGGCTCGTGTTCGCCGTGATGCTCCTCCGATCTCGGCAGGCCGTAATAGCCGACGGCCAGACAAAGGACGGCGGAGGCGACGTTCAGCACGTACAGCCAGCGCCAAGCGTCCAGGCTGAGGGAGACGGCTCCGAAATAGGCTCCGACGGCACTTGCCCCAAACAGGCCCGAGATGACCATAAACAGAAATGTATTGCGGATCTTGTTCGGAAATGAACGGAGGCTCACCGGCAAAATCGCCAGAAACAGCGTACCGGCACTGAGGCCCTGAATCACCTTCCCGATCGTCAAAGCGGCCACATCGGTGGACACGGCGTTGATCAACGAGCCGCACAAAAAAATAAACACCATCGTCAGATAGTGCGCCTTGAGGCCGAATCTGCGGGCAAGCACCGGTCCAAACGGTACTCCGAGCGCGAAAGCCAGGTTCGACAGCGTGGACGGCAGCTGCAGATCATTCGAGCTCATATCCAGCCCGTTCTGAATGATCACCTGGTTGATGGTATAAGCCAGATTGCTGAAGTATTGGGGCCCGATCGCAAAAATCGTCAGCAGCGATATGATCAAATACTGCGGAACGGCCACCCTTTCTTTCTCCGACATCGAAGTGCTAATGAGTTGACTCATCCGGATTCCTCCTTTCGTCTTGTATATGATTACGTCCGTATGCAGAACAACTTGTAAATAGCAAGTTGTATTATACAACATATGCGGATCAGCTGGCAACGGGATTTTCGCAGGCAGCGAGAAAAAGCTATTGGATAAATCCACAGCTTTTTCCTGATCTACTTATGCCGTTGTTTCAAATCCCGGTTAAGCCGGGTCAGGCTGTCTTCCAAGTGCTGCAGCCCATCACCGTTCCATTCCTTGAGGATGTCCGCGTACGCATCATGTCTGGCTTTCTGGACTTTGTGGAGAATATCCAGCCCGCCGGGCGTAATTTCAATGAGGCTGATTCGGCCATTATTCGTGTCCGGATACCTCTTGACGTAATCTTTGGATTCCAGCACCGCGATTTGCCTGCTGGCCGTGGACAGGTTCAGCAGCAGATGCTCTGCCAGCACATTGATCGCCAGCGGGCCCGCGTGCTCCAGCTCGCTGAGCAGAAGATACTCCGACCGGTCCAGGTTCCCGAATCTGGGGCTGAGCGCCGTCGTCAGCCGGACCAGCAGGGCGATCTGGTACTCGATCATATCCAGTCGATCTTTGTTCAACTTCCTCCCCCTCTTCTCTCGCTAAACCGCTCTCATAAATATATCATACCACTGCGCGAAGGGACTTTGCATCCGGGGGGCCGGGTAAATAAGAAGAACGTCAATCGAGTACATTCATTATGAGTACCGGCAGCGGTTGGATAATCTGAAAAATGGAAATGGATGATGGGGCAAGTACGTAAAATGTCCCTACGATCACTTTTGTTTTCAGATTTCTTGATTGGATTGAACCATTGCAAGGTAGAAATCCGAAAGCCAAAGCATATGCTTCCGATGTTAGCTTTCCTTTGGAAAAGCTCTTAGGACCGCTTCGCTTCTTCGGAATCATTTTACTCCCTTGCAAGCATCGTTTTCGTTAGTTCAACTTAAAAACTTAAAGGAGCCTGCAGACAAGCTGCAGACTCCTCAAGATCTTGTTTGACGTACAATTACAAATTACCGTTCTCCATCCTTCACCGGAACCCCGAAATTCGGTGTCCCATCCTCATTCCAGCCGAAGATCTGCATCCGCGTATGCCGGTTCGGATCGTACAGCGGATCGCCGGTAATTTCTTTATAATTCCGGGCATGATAAACGATGACGTCTTCCCCGTCCTCAGATACCGTAAAGCTGTTATGCCCCGGCCCATACTGCCCGTTCTCCTCGTTGGTGGCGAATACCGGTTCCGGCGACTTCACCCAGGAGGCCGGATCCAGCAGATCCGCCGATTCGTCGGCATACAGCAGTCCCATGCAGTAATTGTGGTCGGTGGCGCTGGCCGAATAGCTGATGAAGATGCGTCCATTCCGCTTCAGTACGGCTGCCCCTTCGTTGACTTTAAAGCCGATTACTTCCCACGGATACTCCGGGGTCGAGATCATAACCTGCTTGCCCTGCAGCGTCCACGGATTGCTCATTTCCGAAATGTACAGATTTGAATTGCCCTCGATGTCCGGGTCTTTCTGGGCCCAAACATAGTACAGCACTCCGTTATGCTCAAAGGTGGTCGCGTCCAGCGCAAAGGACTCCCACTGGGTGCGGATCTTTCCCTTCTCCGTCCAGGTTCCTTCCAGCGGATTGGCCGAGTCGTTCTCCAGGACATACATCCGGTGGTCGAACAATCCGTCATTGGTCTCGGTCGTCCGCGCCGCCGCAAAGTAGATGTACCATTTTCCCTGAATAAAATGAATCTCCGGCGCCCAGATGTTCGCGCTGAGCGGTCCGGTCTCGTATTTGCGCCATGCCACAACCGGTTCGGCTTCACCCAAACCCTGCAATGTCTTGGAACGTCGGATTTCGATCCGGTCGTACTCCGGCACAGAAGCCGTGAAATAATAATAACCATCCGTATGCTTATAAACCCATGGATCGGCGCGCTGCTCCACGACCGGGTTGTTGTAAGTTTCGTTTCTCTCCATATCAGGCTCTCCTTTATGTCTATGTCTTCATGCCAAAATCAATAGTTCTAGCTCCATTTCGGGGCAAAGGGATAAGGACAAGCGGATTCCAGCAGCCGGGTCTTCACCTCAACGAGACAGCCGCAGTATTGGCAGGTCGTTCCGTATTGAAGCCCCGGACACTGTTCGCACTGCCCGATCCGCCGGCGGTATACCTCTTCGGATGCCGTCTCCCTGCCGCGGGTCGCGATCTCTACGAGCCGCTGCAGTTTTTCCGGCGAAACCTGGACGCTCTCGCTGCACCCTTTGCAGCCTTCCTGACGGTCCATGACAACACACCCTCCCTATTTGCTGTTACTGTAATGGCGCTGCACGCAGTCAACCTTCGATTAATGAATGGCCAGCGTAACGACGGACATCGGCGGCAGCTTCACGCTCAAACGACCGCCTTCAACATTGGCGCCGTCAAACGCTTTTGGTGCCACGGCATCCGGCTGCTCGAACGTATTGTGCGCGTTCATCCGGTCGGCCGTCAGAATCGTGCCGGAAGCCTGCACGCTTTCGGCAGCAAGGCCGCGAAGGTCCAAGCTGATTTCGGCTTCGCCGGCATGGTCGATGTTGACCAGGCTGACATGCACCTTGCCTTCGGCATCCCTGGAAGCCGACACGGTTACCTGCGGCAGTGCCTCGCCGCCCATTTCATAGCTTCCGACCGCAGACTCGACGGCCAGCACCTCCGCATCCTGATGGACCTTGAACATATCGAACACATGATACGTCGGCGTCAGGATCATCTTCTCGCCTTCGGTCAAAATCATCGCCTGAAGGACGTTCACCGTCTGCGCGATGTTCGTCATCTGGACACGGTCCGCATGGTTGTGGAAAATGTTAAAGTGCACGCCGGCCACCAGCGCGTCGCGGATCGAGTTCTGCTGGTACAAAAATCCCGGATTTGTGCCCGGCTCCACGTCAAACCAGGTGCCCCACTCGTCGATGATCATGCCGACGCGCTTCTCCGGATCGTATTTGTCCATGATCGTGCTGTGCTTCGTGATCAGTTCGTCCATATGCAGCGCCTTCTTCATGGTGATAAACCATTCGCCTTCTTCAAAATCGAGCGCCGAGCCTTTGCCCAGCCAGAAGTCGCCCGGAATCGTATAGTAGTGCAGGCTCAGACCGTCCATCAGCCAGCTGGCGTTTTTCATCAGCACTTCCGTCCAGTTATAATCGTCCACATTGGCGCCGCCGGCGATTTTGTAAATTATATTGTCGCCGTAATTACGTACGTACGTCTGATAACGGCGGTACAGATCAGCATAGTATTCGGGACGCATGTTGCCTCCGCAGCCCCAGTTTTCGTTGCCGACGCCAAAATACTTCAGCTTCCACGGCTGCTCTCTGCCGTTCTCCTTGCGCCAGTTGGCCATCGGCGATTCGCCGTCAAAGGTCATGTACTCGACCCACTCGGACATCTCCTGAACCGTGCCGCTGCCGACGTTACCGCAGATGTACGGCTCGCATTCCAGCAGCTCGCAGAGCAGCATAAATTCATGGGTGCCGAAATGGTTATTTTCGACGACTCCGCCCCAGTGCGTATTGACCATCCGTTTACGGCCTTCCCTTGGACCGACGCCGTCCTTCCAGTGGTACTCATCGGCAAAGCAGCCCCCCGGCCAGCGCAGAACCGGCACCTTGATGTTCTTAAGAGCAGCCAGTACGTCGTTGCGGATTCCCTTCGTATTCGGAATCGGCGAATCCTCGCCGACCCAAATCCCTTCATAAATGCAGCGGCCCAGATGCTCCGCAAAATGGCCGTATATATTTTTATTGATTTTCCCTTTGGAAATATCCGTATTGACGATCACGTTATGCATAGCTGAATCCTCCCACGAGATGCTAGATAGGTTGAACTAAAGAATACGATGCAAGCAAGGGAGTAAAATGATTCCGAAGAAGCGAAGCGTTCATATTTGGCTTTCGGATTTCTCCCTTTCACGGGTTCAATCCAATCAAGAAATCCGAAAACAAGAGATGATCGTAGGAACATTTTACGTACTTGCCCTAAACATTCATTTTCAACTTTTATTTAGATCTTCTTTATTTTGATAAAAACTTCCTATTATCCTTTAATGCCAGAGTTCAAATTGATCGACTGAATAAAATATTTCTGGGCGAACGCGAACAGAAGCAGCGTCGGAATGATCGCCAGCATCGCCGAGCCCATCAGCTGCCCGATCATGCGGTAGTTGCCGTAAATATCCTGAAGCAGCAGCAAGCCCGCTGTAATCGGCATTTTATCCACGTCCGTATAGACGATAACCGGCCACAGGAAGTCGTTCCACGATCCGACGAAGGAAAACAGGCCGCACACGATCAGCACCGGCTTGATGAGCGGAAGGATGATCGAAAAATAAATGCGGAAATCCCCTGCGCCGTCCACACGCGCCGATTCGTCCAGCTCGCCCGGAATACCTTTCATAAACTGCCGGACCAGAAAAATGTTGCCCATACCTGCGAGACCGGGAATGATCATGGCCCAAGAAGTGTTCACCCAGCCGAAGGCGTCGATGATTTTATAGGAAGGGATGATGTTGACGACGCCCGGAAAAAACGAAATGCCCAGCAGCGTGAAGAACAGCGTGTCTCTCCCTTTGAAGTTCATGCGGGAATACCCGTAACCCGTAAGCGAAATAATGACGATGACGAGCAGGGTGTGCGATACCGCGATAAAGACGGAATTGAACAGCCAGCGCAAAATCGGTGCCGTGGACGTATTCTCCAGAATGGCGACGTAATTCTCAAATATCCATTCCTTCGGAAACAGCCGAAAGCCCGAGGACACGACCTCGGTCTGCGAACGGAAGGAAGTCGTAATTCCGAACACGACCGGAATCACCCAAATGACGCAAAGCACGATCAAGAACAGGTAAGCGATATATTTGGAGATACTTACTTTTTTGGACATTTTGATTAACCCTACCTCTCGTATCCTAAATCCAGCCTCTGCCTAAGCGGCCTATCTCGTATTTCGATTCATGACATAGTACTGCAGCGCCGAAATGACCAGAATGACCAAACCGAGCAGTACGGCCATCGCCGACGCCATGCCGGCAATCGATTCCCCTTGGCCGAAGGCCAGCTGGCGGATGTACATCATCAGGACGTGCGTGCTCTGTCTCGGTCCCCCATCGGTCATCATTAACGGCTGGCCGAACACGTTGAACGCGCCTGCCGTCGTCATGACGAACGTATAGATCAGCGGGAAATTGATGGATGGCAGGGTAATGCTGAAAAATCTGCGCACGGAACCGGCTCCGTCGATCTCCGCCGCCTCGTATAGTTCCTTAGAGACGCCGGCAATGGACGCACGGTAAATGATCATGTTGCCGCCGACGCCGCCCCATACCGTGATGACGAAAATAATAATCCACGCATAAGGCTGCGTCGCCGCCCAGGCCACCTGCGAATGGAATACGTTGCCGGTAATGCCCAGCTGTTTATTGAAAATAAGCAGCCAGATCAGAGCAGCCGCGGAAATGGAGATCAAGCCGGGAATATAGATGATCGACTGAATGACGCCTTTCAGCTTGACCTGCTTGTGCTCGAGCGCGACGGCGACCAGCAAAGGAATGACGATGAGCAGCGGTACGCTGATCACGACGAACAGCAGTGTATTTTTCAGGCCGTTGAAAAATTGGGTGTGGAAGGTCGAGCTGCTGTCGAACAAAATCGTTTTATAGTTGGCCAGGCCGATCCATACCGGATCGTTCATCAGGTTCCACTGCGTAAACGAAGCATAGATCCCGTAAATCGTTGGAATCAGAATGAAGATAAGAAACAGAATCAGATGAGGGCCGACAAAGAAAAACGGTGCAAATGATTTCTTATTCATAGCCTTGTAATTTCTCCTTTTGGAGAAATAATGCGCCAGACGCTTTCGGTCCGGCACACTATTTCCTTCGTTCTGTATAGATTGAACTAAAGTTTTTGCATGGAACCTCCTGTTAAAACGGCCCTCATACGGCCTATAACATTCATTTCTTTAGTTCATTCTATCTGCTTAGCAAAAGGCCTACTTGGTCGCCTGTTTACTGCTGCTCTCTGCGATCTTATCCTCGACGAACTTCTGCATCGTCTGCAGCGTTTCGTCCAAGTCCACATTGCCCCGGACGATATCGGCACAGTACGTATCCACGGCTTCGGCTACGTACGGATAGTATTCGTAAGTGTAGATGTACAGCGATTTGGTCTCCTGCTCATTCGAGGTGAAGAAGGACTGCATGAACTGCTTGTACTCCGGACTTTCGTTCACCTGCTTACTTGCGACGATTTGTCCGGCTTTCGCCCATTCCAGGGAGTGCTCGCGCACGAATTCCAGGAAGGCGCCGATGCCCGCTTCTTTCTCATCCGAACGCTTGTCGTTCTTGAACATCGTGAACAAGTGGGAGGAAGCGCGGTTCGTAAACTTGTCCGTCGTCGGCGAGTACACGTTGGTTACGCCGAAATTGAGGCCGTCAACCTTGGCGTGGGCCGTCGAGCTCCAAGTTCCGTCTGTCGAGAACAGCACTTTGCCGGACTGGAACATCAAGTAGCCGTCTTCGCCGAACGGTGTCATGAGGCCGGCGTCGGCGATCTTTTTCACATTTTCAAAAGCCTGCTTCATCACCGGCGTATTGACGGCTGGCTTGCCGTTTTCCTGGATGTCTCCGCCCAGGTCCTGAACCTGTGCCAGAATGACCCAGCCCAGCAGCGCATCGTTGACGACATATTCGTCCGAAGCCAGTTTGCCTTTCAGGGACAGCATTTCGTCGATGGTCACGATATTGTCGTCGAGAATGGATTCCGCGTTATACTTCTTCAGCAAATCTTTGTTGTAGTACATGACGTTGCTGTGAATGTCGAGCGGAACCGTATATTGGGTGCCGTCGATGTTGCCTGTGGACCAGGCTTGCGGCAGGTAATTCGCTTCCTTGATTTCCGGCTGCCCCTTGATCGCGCTTTCGATCGGTTCCAGCACGCCCTGCTTCGCGAAGCCGGGAACGCGGTCGGCATGGATAATGGCCAGATCCGGAACGCCCTTGCCCGAGTTCAGCACGGTAGAAAGCTTGGTGTACATATCGGAAGTGATGACGTGCTTCACTTTGATGTCGGGATTCGTCGCGTTGTATTCTTTGACGATCTCATCCATGTAAGCTCCGTCGTCGCCCGTCAGCGGCGTCCAGAACGTAATCGTCTTCTCGCTGCTGCTTCCGCATGCCGACAACAGCATGCTTGCCGCAAATATCATCAATAATGAAATAACAAAGCTCTTCTTCAAAACTTCCGCCCCCTAAATGGAATACTATATCTCGTATTTTTTTATTGTTCAGCGTACTCCTTTTGATTTGAAAAACTTGAAAGCTTGCAATTTCACACGAACCCTTTTCACTTGTACGTACATGTTGATGTACATCAAGGCCATGTTGGATAGATGCCGCCATCTCTCCTGCGGGTCGTTTCGTCCCACAAAAAACATCTGCCGTTCCTCTTGGCACGATCTTTCCATTGCCAAACGTCAAAGAGGAATCGGCAGATGCAGTCATGCGAGTCTATGATGTTATGGGTTACGTCCATGCCAATGGGTTATGAAGGCTGGTATGCCGGAACTCGCCTGCCAGCCGGGTAGCAAGGACCTGCCCTAATTAAGCTTTTTTCAGCCGGATCACGTTCCAGGATGCCTTGGACAGGCGGGTGCTCACAAACCCGTCCTTCAATGCCGCACTGCCGTGCGAATGCGGTTTAACGTTCTCTTCAGCCGCAGTATTGACCGCTTTCAAATCATCATTCTCCAGAACGATATGCTCAGCAATCTGGTAGCCTTCAAAGCCTCTGACGTCGCATTCCACGTCGAGCGCCTCCTCCAGATGGCGATTCAGTGCAAAGATGGTCAGCTCTTCTTCCTCTTCGTTATATACGACCGCCGTCTCCAAATAAGGCACATCGGTATAATCCTGGGCGTCGTATTTCGGCGAATCCACGATCGGTTGCAGGGATACCCCGCGGCCGTAACGTGAAGCGTGCAGGTATGGATAGAAAATCGTCTGCTTCCAGGAGCGCCCTCCGGTCTCGGTCATGATCGGTGCGATCACGTTGACCAGCTGCGCAAGGCAGGCCATCTTCACCCGATCGGCATGCTTCAGGAAGGTGATGAGCATCCCGCCGACCAGCAGCGCGTCTTCAAAGTTGTAGACATCCTCCAGCTGCGGCGGACCGACGGTCCAGGGATCGATCTTCGTATCCGCATCGTTTGAATGGTACCAGACGTTCCACTCGTCGAAGCTCAGGTACATCGTCTTCTTACTCCGCTTCTTCGCCTTCACGTAGTCGCAGGTTGAAATGACGGTGCGAATAAAATGGTCCATGTCCATCGTACGCGCCAGGAAGTTCGCCGAATCGCCGTCCCGGTTGCCGTAGTACTGGTGCAGGGATACGAAGTCGGCTACGTCATATGTATGATCCAGTGTAATGGCTTCCCATTCCGGGAAGGTCGGCATGCCCGTACTGGAGCTGCCGCATGATACCAGCTCGATATCGGGATCCACCAGCTTCATGGCCTTGCCGGTCTCATAAGCCAGGCGTCCGTACTCCTGCGGCGTCTTCTGGCCGATCTGCCAAGGACCGTCCATTTCGTTGCCGAGGCACCAGGTTTTGACCTTATGGGGCTGATCATAGCCGTGGCTGCGCCGCAAATCGCTCCAGTAGCTTCCGCTTGGATGGTTGCAGTACTCAAGCAGGTTCCTTGCCGCATCCACGCCCCGCGTTCCCAGGTTGACCGCCATCATGACTTCGGAGCCGATCTCCTTGGCCCATGCCATGAACTCGTTCGTCCCGACTTCGTTCGGCTCGACGGTGCGCCAGGCCAGCTCCAGCCTTCTTGGACGCGACTCGCGCGGACCGACGCCATCTTCCCAATTGTAGCCGGACACAAAATTGCCCCCGGGATAACGGATAATGGGCACGCCCAACTCCTGGACCAGCTGCTTTACGTCCTCCCGGAAACCGAGGCTGTCCGTCTCGGGATGGGACGGGTCATATATGCCGCCGTATACGGCGCGGCCTAAATGCTCAATAAACGAGCCGTAGATGCGCTTATCCACTTCGGCGATCCGAAACGCCTTGTCCACGACCACCCTGGCCTTATTTGCTGCTGATGCCACTGATATCACCTTCCATTTTAGAAAATAATAAAATAATTTGAGATAAATTGAATGAATCCGTTTACAAGTATAAAATAACATAGATGAAGTATGCTGTAAATAAATAAATGTAAATCTATTTATATTTTTTTAAACTAAAATGAATTTTCTGTGTCCGGCGCGATGTATAAACTCTAAAAAACCTTATAAAATCAAGGAAAATGCTAGTTTGTTTTACTTTAAAAATACCTAAAGATGCCTCTGTGATTTGTAGAATATGCTATGACTATTTCGTATATATCTACAAAAAAGGAATGCATGCTTTCATTAACGATTTAGTTAGTTTATAATTATTTAAAATAAAAGAACACCACCTCTACAATCGGAAGAAGGTATTCAATTCCATGATCTATATTAAAAATCTGATGAGCGGGATCGACATTTTCAAGGCCCTCAGCTCGGAAATCCGGATCCAAATTCTCGAACTGCTCGCGAAAAACCAGGCGCTGAACCTGAACGACCTGGCCACCCGGCTGAACCTCAGCAACGGTGCGATTACGATGCACATCAAAAAGCTGGAAGAAAGCGGTCTGATTGAGATCAATACCAGCGTCGGCAAACACGGCATTCAGAAGATCTGTTACTTGAATAAGGACAAACTGATGGTTGACCTGCGCAGCAGGGACGTCGAAAACCTGTATGAAGTTGAAATTCAAGTCGGCCACTACAGCAACTATCAGGCGGTACCTACCTGCGGTTTGGCCACCAAGGACAGCATCGTAGGCGACTTTGACGACCCGCGCTATTTTGCGGATCCGCAGCGGATCGACGCCGAGATCATTTGGCTGGCGGAAGGGTTTCTGGAATACCGGATTCCGAATTATTTGAAGCCGAACCAGACGTTCCGCGAGATCCAATTTTCCATGGAGCTCAGCTCGGAAGCTCCGGGATATAACGATAACTACCCGTCGGACATTTATTTTCACTTAAACGGGATCGAAATCGGTTCCTGGACCAGCCCGGGGGACTTCGGGGATGCCCGCGGCACGTTTAACCCGGATTGGTGGCCGCCGCATCTGAACCAATATGGCATGCTGAAGCTGATCCGCATCAACAACGATGGCAGTTTCATCGACGGCTGCCGGATTTCCGACGTGACGCTGGACCAAATTCAGCTGGATTACAAGAGCGAGCTTACCTTCCGCCTCTCGGTCACCGAGCAGTCGGTCAACAAGCGCGGCCTGACCATCTATGGCAAAAATTTCGGCAACTACAGCCAGGATCTGCTCGCCCGCGTATTGTATGATGTTAAGGAAGACTAATACTCGACTGAGCTTGCCCCTCTTCAATTTACGCGCTAACGCCGAATGTTTCGCATGAAATATGGATATCGTGTAAAATGTAATGAAGAGGAGTTGTGAACTATGTCCAATGACGAAATTATTTTGACCCCCGAAGGCCTTGCCCAACTTGAGGCTGAGCTTGAGGAATTGAAGACCGTCAAGCGCAAAGAGCTGGCCGCACGCATCAAGCTGGCGATCAGCTACGGCGACTTGAAGGAGAACAGCGAATATCACTCCGCCAAAGATGACCAAGCTTTTATGGAGACCCGCATTTTGCAGCTGGAGAAAATGCTGACCAAAGCCCGCATTGCCGATAAGGCAGACTCATCTGCTGTCAGTGTCGGCTCGTTCGTGAAGCTGCACGACATCGAGTTCAAGGAAGATCTCGAGTACCGCGTGGTTGGTCCGGCGGAAGCTGATGTCTACCAGAACAAAATCTCGTATGAAAGCCCGCTGGGCAAAGAGCTGATCGGTAAAACGGTCGGGGACGTCGTGACCGTCGATGCACCGATGGGGCTGATCAAATACGAGGTGCTGGAAATCCGTTCTTCCTAAATGACAGCTGCAGTTACCTAATAGGCCATACGTCTAAACAAGGACCGTTCCTGAATACAGGACGGTCCTTTGTTATGAGATCAGATAGTATAAGTTTCGAGCCTCCGCTTCCGGATCTCGCAAGAAAAACTTCCGCGAAATTATTACCGGACGGGCTTCAGCTCCGCTTCCGTGGACAGCTTGATCTTCTTCAGCCGCTTCATCACATCGTTCTCGCCGCGGCCAAAATAATCGTGCAGCAGGTTATATTCCTGATACAGCTTCTCGTATACTTCAACGTTCTCCGGAATCGGCTTGAACGTCTCCTCCTTAACGCGCGCCATTTGCTGCGCCGCCGTCACGACATCGTCGTAGCCGCCGGCTTCCTTGCCTGCAGCCACCGCGGCGAAAATCGCGGCGCCGAGCGCCGGCGTCTGCTTGGAATCCGCCACGAAAATTTCGCGTTTGGTCACGTCGGCGTATATCTGCATCAGCAAGCGATTTTTCTGCGGCAGGCCGCCGCAGGCGTAGAGCGCATCCACATCGACACCGCTCTCCTGGAACGCGTCGACGATTTTCCGGGTGCCGAAGGCGGTCGCTTCAAGCAGGGCACGGTATACTTCCTGCGGCTTTGTCAGCAGCGTCATGCCAAGGATCATCCCCGTCAGGTCGGTATCGACCAGAACAGAGCGGTTGCCGTTCCACCAGTCGAGCGCGAGCAGGCCCGATTGGCCCGGTTTGTAGGCAGAGGCTTCCCTTTCCAGCCATTGGTGAACACTCAGCCCTTCCTTCGCCGCGGCTTCTTTCACATAGGCAGGCAAGGATTCTTCCACGTACCATTCAAAAATATCCCCGACCGCCGACTGACCGGCTTCGTATCCGAAGAGCCCCGGAATGATGCCGTCCTCTACGACGCCGCACATGCCTTCGACTTCTTTTTCCTCCGTGCCGAGCACCATATGGCAGATCGACGTGCCCATCGCCATGACGAGCTTGCCCGGCGTCACGACGCCGACCGCCGGCACGGCCGCATGGGCGTCCACGTTGCCTGCCGCCACCGCGATGCCCGGCTTAAGGCCCATCATCTCCGCCATGGCCGGCTGCAGCCCTCCGGCATTGCTTCCGAGCGGAATGACCTCGCCGCGCAGCTTCGTATCGGTCAGATGCTCCAGGCGCGGATCGAGCGCTTTGAAGTATTCCTTCGACGGATAGCCGTCACGCTTATGCCAAATCGCCTTATAGCCCGCCGTACAGCTGTTGCGGACGATGTTGCCTGTCATCTGCGAGATGACCCAGTCCGTCGCTTCCAGAAACATGTTCGTCTTCTCATAGATGTCCGGCGCCTCGTCCAGGATTTGCCAAATTTTAGCGATCATCCACTCGGACGAAATTTTGCCGCCGTACCGGGCCAGAAACGCCTCACCGCGCTCCTCGGCGATGCGGTTGATCTTGTCGGCTTCCGGCTGCGCCGCGTGATGCTTCCACAGCTTCACCCAGCTGTGCGGCTGGTCCGCCAGCTCGGCCTGGAAGCACAGAGGCTCGCCGGCCTCGTCGACAGGCAGCATCGTACAGGCGGTAAAATCGATGCCGATGCCGATGATATCCTCGGGATTGACTCCCGATTCACGAACGACGGCCGGCACGGAAGTTCTCAGCACCTCCAGGTAATCGTCCGGATGCTGCAGCGCCCAATCATACTCCAGCTTGATGCCCGATCCGGGCAGCCGCTCGTCGATGACATGGTGCGGATACGGCGTCACATGGTCGGCGATTTCATGGCCGTTCGACAAATCCACCAGTACAGCACGTCCGGACTGGGTCCCATAATCCACTCCGATGGTATACTTTTTCCCCATTTTGGATTCCTCCGCGTTTTCAAAATTTATAAGTGCTGTGCGATATCACTTCTGCCCGTAGTAGGCGTTAACGCCATGCTTCCGCAAAAAGTGGCGGTCCAGCAGGCTCTGGTCCATCGGCGGCGTCTCCGGGTTCAGCTGAAGCATCCGGGCCGTAATCTTGGCCACTTCCTCGAGCACAACCGCATTGTGCACCGCATTATGCGCATCCTTGCCCCAGACGAACGGGGCATGCGCATGCACGAGAATCCCCGGCACCTCCAGCGGGTCCAATCCCAGCTCGTGAAAACGTTCCACGATGACGTTGCCGGTCTCCAGCTCGTAAGCGCCTTCAATCTCCACCTTCGTCATCGGTCGGGTAACCGGAATCTCACCGTAGAAATAGTCGGCATGCGTCGTCCCGCAAGCAGGCAGCGCCCGCCCGGCCTGGGCCCAGCTTGTACCCCACGGGGAGTGGGTATGCACCACGCCGCCGATTTCCGGGAAGGAGCGGTACAGCACCATATGCGTCGGCGTATCGGACGACGGGCGCAAATTCCCTTCAACCACCCGGCCTTCCAGGTCCACAACGACCATGTCCTCCGCCTTCAATTCTTCGTAAGGCACCCCGCTCGGCTTAATGACGAACAGCCCGCTCTCGCGGTCGATGCCGCTGACATTTCCCCAGGTAAACGTGACGAGCCCGTGTTTGGGCAGGTCCAAATTCGCTTCCAGCACCTGCTGTTTCAGTGCTTCCAGCATTGCAGACACTTCCTCTCCCACTATAGTTGTACGTACAAGTTGTATGATGAAAGTCCGCATAACCGGACTTTCATCTGCCTTTTTACACGTTAACGTTCAGGTTTACAACCGAGTCCCGCTCCACCAGCTCGGGTTCGTACAGGGTATCTCCGGGAGCCAATCCCTCTTCGATCATCGCGATCAGCTGGCTGGCCGCATCCCGGCCCATGGCCGTCTTGGGATGGGTCAGCGTCGTCAGCTTCGTTCCGGAAGCCGAGGCCAGCATCGAGTCGTCGAAGCCGACGAACGACACGTCCTCCGGCACTCGGAGTCCGAGCTGCAGCGCGGCCCCCATCAGGCTGACCGCCAGCTCGTCGTTGTAGCAGACGAATGCGGTCGGCCGTTCCTCCGCCGCTCCGCTCAGCAGCTGCAGCGCCTGCCGGAACGGCAGGTCGTTCTTCTGCTCGGTCGTATACGTGACGACCCGCTTGGGGGCTACGGCGACGCCGCGCGCTTTGTGGGCGGCCAGAAAGCCCTTCAACCGGTTGACGCCCTGCAGGTCGTCCCGCTTGAAGAATCCGGCGATCCGGGTATGCCCGTTCGCCAGCAGATGGTCGGCTGCCTTGTAGCCGCCCAGCTCATCGTCGACCCGAAGCAGCGGGCACTCGAGCTCCCGGTACTTCTCGTTGATCATCAGGTAAGGAATGCCCTTCTCCTGCAGCTCCAAATAGTAGCCAAGGTTCGGGTTGCCCTCCGCGCTCTTCGTCGGTTCGATGATCAGTCCGCTGAGCGGCTGGCTGGTCATCAGCTTCAGGCTCTCCATTTCCTTGTCCTTGTTATTGTCGGTGCTGGACAGCAGCAGCCGGTAGCCTCTGCTCCGCAGCTCGGCTTCCGCACCCCGTACGATGTGCGGGAAGATGTAATCCGATATATAAGTCGTCATAATGCCGATCGTCTTGACCAGCTCGCTCTCGCGGCGTCCCGGAAAGCGGGCGAAGGTGCCTTTGCCCTGGATCCGTTCAAGCCAGCCTTCCTTCTCCAGCTCGCTGAACGTCTGGCGCACCGTCTGGCGGCTCAGGCCGAACTGTTCGGCAATTTCATTTTCAGAAGGAACCTGCTGCCCGGGCTTCAGCTTGCCCGATTCAAACCAGGACAGCAGCTCGTTCTTCAGTAGAATATATTTGGGAATCCGTCTGTTATTCATCATTCACCTCAGCGGCATGCTCTGTATTTCGGCCTTGCGGGCTGGATCTGCCGATTCATCCCGGAAGGCTTCGTTCTCTTTGAGTATTGTAACACAAGGCCGGGTGAACACAGACATCGGTCCGGTTATCTCAAGCGGTAAGCCGCCTCGCTCCAGCGGAGCTCGTTCTTCAGGCGCTGCACGGACGTATCTTTATCGATGACCACGGCTTCGATGCCGGCCATTTCGGCGAAGTCCGTCAGGTTCTCGGCCGTCATGGCATAGGACAGCACCGTGTGATGCGCGCCGCCGGCCAGGATCCAGGCTTCAGCCGATTCGCGGAGCGACGGCTGCGGCTTCCACAGCACGCGGGCCACCGGAAGCTTCGGCATCGGCTTGTCGACCTTCACGCCGTCCACGACGTTCACCAGAAGGCGGAAGCGGTGTCCAAGGTCGACGAGGGAAGCGTTGACCGCCGGACCGTCCTGGCCGTCGAACACGATGCGGGCCGGATCCTCTTTGCCGCCGATGCCGAGCGGATGCACTTCAATCGTCGGCTTCGTGGCCGCGATCGTCGGACATACCTCGAGCATGTGCGCTCCGAGAATCATGTGGTTGCCTGGCTCGAAATGGTATGTGTAATCCTCCATGAACGAGGTGCTCTTGTTGTTTGCAAGAACCTTAAGGACGCGGGTCAGTGCAGCCGTCTTCCAGTCGCCTTCGCCACCGAAGCCGTATCCGGATTCCATCAGCCGCTGCACGGCAAGACCCGGAAGCTGCCGGAGTCCGTGAAGATCTTCGAACGTCGTCGTGAAGGCCCCGAATCCGCCTTCCTCCAGGAAGCGGCGCATGGCGATTTCGATCCGCGCCTGATAGGCGATGGCGTCGCGCACCGGACCGGCAGACAAGCCCGCCTGTGTAATGCTGTACTGTTCTGCATACTCTTTCAGGAGCGTCTCTACTTCGCTGTCCTGCACTTCGTTCAGCACCTGGACCAAATCACCGACGCCGTAGCCGTTGACCGACCAGCCGAACTGAATTTGCGCTTCAACCTTGTCGCCTTCCGTAACGGCTACTTCGCGCATGTTGTCGCCAAAGCGCGCTACCTTCAGGCTGCGGCTCTCCGCGAAGGCTGCCGCCGTGCGCATCCATCCGCCGATACTGCGGCGCACGTCTCCGTCTTCCCAGTGGCCGACGACCACCTTGCGGGCGATGCCCAGTCTGGCTCCGATATGACCGTACTCGCGGTCGCCATGGGCAGCCTGGTTAAGGTTCATAAAGTCCATGTCGATCGTTTCCCACGGGATGTCGCGGTTAAACTGCGTATGCAGGTGAAGCAGCGGCTTCTGGAGCTGCGTCAGACCGCGGATCCACATTTTCGCCGGAGAGAACGTATGCATCCACGTAATAATGCCGGCACAGGATTCGTCACTGTTCGCCTCAACGATCAGCTGGTAAATCTCGTCGGACGTCTTCACGATCGGTTTAAAAACGACCGGATACGGAATCGCAGCTGTATCCTGTCCGAGCTGCTCTGCGATGATCCGGGAATGATCGGCTACCTGTTCCAGCGTTTCGGGTCCGTATAAGTGCTGGCTGCCGGTTACAAACCAAAATGAATGCGGTTTCAATTTCATGATTATAGCCTCCCATGTTTCGGTTTCGTCCACTTGCTGTGCGTAAACTGATATTTTTACTTGTACATACTTATATATAGTAATACACAATTTATCAGAACATGTACGTACAAGTTGTATGGGTACATTGTATCCCCGCCATGTGAAAAAGGCAAGAACAATTTTGCCTGATTTGTGCTGTTGACTTGGTAGGAAAAAAGGAGCATAATCGGTTTGAAAATAAGTTAGTGAGTACTTACTTTTAAATTTTGTTTGCTGCTGGGATATCTTATATCGGCTGGCGGGCGATCTTGGCGGCAATCCACGCGGGCCTTCTCCACCTTGGGCTTTGCGTATGAATGGATAACCCGAAGACGACAATAACCACATCTAAGAAAAGGAGCAATGCATCATGAATTTCAAACATATTACAGTTGCCGGCAGCGGCGTGCTGGGCAGCCAAATTGCTTTTCAGACCGCCTTCAAGGGCTTTGAAGTCACCGTATACGACATTAACGATGAGGCACTGGAACGGGCCAAAAGCCGTATCCACGATCTGATGCCTCATTATCAGAGCGATCTTGGCGCCTCGGAGGAAGAACTTGCCGCGGCTCTTAGCCGCCTCTCCTTCAACAGCGACCTGGCCCAAGCGGTTGCACAAGCCGATCTGGTGATCGAAGCGATCCCCGAAGTGGTGCAGATTAAAACCGAATTTTACCAGGAGCTGAGCAAGGTGGCCCCGGAACGGACCGTATTTGCCACGAACTCTTCCACCCTGCTGCCGAGCCAGTTCGCCGAAGCAACCGGGCGGCCGGAGAAGTTTTTGGCGCTCCATTTTGCCAATGAAATCTGGAAAAACAACACCGGCGAAATCATGAAGCATCCCGGCACGGACACGACGGTGTTCAACGACGTCATCGAATTCGTCAAAGCGATCGGCATGGTGGCCCTGCCGCTGCATAAGGAGCAGCCCGGCTACATCCTGAACTCCCTGCTGGTCCCGCTGCTGGAAGCCGCTCAGCTGCTGCTGGTCAAAGAAGTGGCCGACCCGGAAACGATCGACAAAACATGGATGGTGGCAACCGGCGCTCCGATGGGACCGTTCGCCATTCTGGACGTGGTGGGCATCAACACCGCCTACAATATCGGCCTGGCCAAAGCCAAGGCGACCGGCGACCCGGAATTCGAAAAGATCGCGAATCTCCTGAAATCCGAATACCTCGATAAAGGCAAGATCGGCCGCGCCGCCGGCGAGGGCTTCTACAAATATCCGAATCCGAGCTTTGCAGAGCCTGGATTTTTAAAAAGTTAACCTGATATAATCGTCTAAACAGGCATACAAAAAGACCAGCTTACATGCTGGTCTTCTTTGTCACTTCTATTATAATTTTAAATACACGGACACCCTTTTCACGAAACTGAAGGAGATCGATATGAACAAAGGCGAACAGACCAAGCAGCGGATCATCCAGCAGGCAAGGACGCTTTTCTCTACATCCGGCTATGACGCCACGAAGACGAGTGAAATCGCCAAAGCCTGCGGCATTTCCGAAGCGGCCATGTATAAATATTTCAACAGTAAAATGGAACTGCTCAAAGCGTGCGTTGTTACAGCCGAGCCCGATGAAGAAACTACGGCGCACACAGATTTGAGCCAGAGCACAAACGAAGAGCTGATCGAGCGTTACGTGAATAAACGGATCACGATGATCGAGCGCAACCATGAGCAGTACAGCATTCTTTTTGCCGAATCCTCGCGTTACCCCGAGCTTTCCCAGTACTTTGACCAATCCTTGTACCGGCAAAGCGCCGAAATCAAGGAGATCAAGCGGCGGATCGAGGAAGGAAGCATGAACGGGATCCAAGAAATTTTCACATTGGAGCTGGGCCTGACGGCCGGCATTTGCTCCATTCTCCAGCATGACCAAATGAATCAGGGCGCACTGCTGCAGAACCTTTCCGAGTTCCGGAGCGAAATGACCCGGTTTATGAAATACGGTTTGATCGGCAGGCCATGACTTTTTATTAAAAAGCGGTTACTTAAAATGTGCTCAGCCGCGACCGGCCGAAGTCAACCGCACCCCTATATTCCACGGATCCCTGACGAGAAAGGCGCCTTCTTCCTGCTCTTCCGCAGCCATTCCCGCTTCACGGACCTGCTGGACGAGCTCCTCCACCTCACGCGCCCCCGGCAGCACGATCGTCATATAATCGATGCCGGTGCCATTGGCCGGTACCGGCGGCGCCCCGGCGCCTGCCCAAATATTCAGGCCGACATGGTGATGGTAACCTCCGGCCGAGATGAACAGTGCGCGCATCCGCGCATAATCGCCGACTACGTCAAACCCCAGTATATCGCAGTAGAAACGCTTCGCTTCGGGCAGGCTTCCGACATGGAAGTGAACATGCCCGATCACCGTTCCCGCAGGCAGCCCCTGCCATTCCAGCCCGGCCGACTGCTCCAGCAGGCCGCGAAGGTCCACCGCTTCGGTGACCATAACGTAATTCCCGTTCGGCTCCTTGCGCCACGTATCTCTTGGACGGTCTGCATAGACCTCGATCCCGTTCTGATCCGGATCACTCAAATAGATCGCTTCGCTGACCGCGTGGTCCCCTTGGCCAAACGGCGTGTCGGTCTGGATGAAATGGCGGACGACTGTTCCGAGATGTTCCCGGCTCGGCAGCAGGATCGCAAAATGGTACAGTCCCGCATGCGAACGCTCCGGCACGATGACGGCGTCCTCCAGCTCCTCGAGGATCAGAATCGGGCTTGCGGATCCTCTGGGTCCCAGCTCCGCCGTACTCCCCTCTCTTTTCAACACTTCCAGTCCGATAATTTCTGTATAAAAGGCGATGGAACGGTCCATCCGGCTGATCTTAATTTTAACCGGTCCAAGCTTCATTTCAGGATGCATGTCGGCACTCCCCTAACTTTTTATTTAATTACTTTTTGTAAGTAAGTATATTTTTATAATGAGTTCTTGTCAAGCAGAAGGTTTGCAGCGAGGATCGGATGAGCGGTTGAAAAATTTTAGAAGAAACCATCCAGCTCCCTATCCGTATACATTAGAAATATGGCATGACAAGGAGGAATCGAGATGAAGTGTCCGATATGTGAAGACTCCCGCATGAAGGAAGTGGAGAAAGACGGGATTCTGATCGACATTTGCCCGACATGCAAAGGCGTGTGGCTGGATCGCGGAGAGTTGGACAAGCTGATGTCCGACGTGCGTGAAGTCCGCGGAGACTATAATGAATGGTATTACGGAGATGCTGACCGAAACCAGAGGCCAAGGGACAGCTACCCTTCAGGCCAGCCCTATCCACCGCAGCAGCAGTCCTATGACAAATATGACAAGCATGGCCATTCCTCTTACCCGCATCATAAGAAAAAGAAAAAAAGCGTGCTTGACGTGTTCGGGGACTTGTTCGATTAACGCCCGTCCATGCAAAAACCCCTGGCTCCATGTAGGAGCCGGGGGTTTCGTTATGTTCTGCCTCTTATTCGTCTTCTTTGAAAACGGGACGAAGCCGGATGGAAAACTCGATTTCCCGCTCATCGAGCCGGTACTTCTCCAGCAGCTCTGGACCGCAGGAATTGGAACCGACACCGCTCATTTTGTAGTCAAGATGAACGATTGTCTCCTTCCGCTTGACCAGCTGGTGCAGGTGGGCGGCTTCCTCCAGGTCTTCCGGTGAGTAGTGGGAGGCATTAAACGAAAACGGCGCATTTCCGTGGAAAGCAAGCCCCATGCCCCGTTCGCTTGTCACCGTCGCCCACTCCGTCCCGTAGCGGGAGCCGTTCTCCTGCGGCATAATGTACGGCTCGAACATGTCGTCGACGCGAAGAAGGTATTTGCCGACCCGTACGCTTTGGCGCTTGTCGACATAGCTCGCATGCGGACCCAGACCGAAATACTCAACCTCCTCGGTGCCGGCCGGCATGACAGCCTTCAGCCCGAAGCGGGGCAGAAACGGCAGCCCCTCCCGAAGCTTGACACTCGTGGCCAGCGCGATTTCTCCGGAACCGTCCACCCGCCATACGGCCTGTCCATGAAGGACAGGATGCTTCATGTAGCCGCCGAGCGAAAAATCCACGGTCATCTCGATCGCATCGTCTTGCGGCTCGCTGACCCGGACCTGGTATACTTTCGTGCCTGCCCGGTGATAACCCGCATCCTTCCATTGACGCTGGACATTGCGGTCATTGTCCGTCGGCGCCCGCCAGATGCTAAAGGATAACGGCGCTGCGAGCATATCCACCCCCTGCTTGGAGATGCGGACGAAGGTTCCCAGGTTCCGGTCGAACACATGGCGGAAATCCATCCCCGTCACGATCAGCTGCGCCCCGTCCTCCGCGACGTGCACGGGACGTGCGCGCAGAGCCGTCAGCCACCCTTGCTCCGGCTGGACTGCAGAATCCTCCGCCGCCATCTCAAACTGGGCGAACGCGATTTCCTCCCCCCGGTCGGCCCATTCCGTTGATTCACAGAGCGAGGCGGTGAGCGTCAGGAAGCAGCGGCCGTCGGGAAAAGCTTTTTGGAACGGAATGATGACCGTCACGCTCTCCTGCGGGCCCGCCTGGATCGTCCCGAGGCTTCCCTGCTCCACAATTTCTCCGCAGCGCTCCAGCGTCCAGTCGAAGGTCAGATGCGACAGGTCCGAAAAGTCGTAAAGATTCGTAATGATCAGCGTGCCGCGGGACAAATCCTCGGCTTCCATGCGAACCGGTGCAATGACCTGCTTGAGCTCCAGCAGTCCGGCATGCGGAACCCGGTCCGGCGACACGAGGCCGTCGATACAGAAGTTGCCGTCGTTCGGATGGTCCCCGAAGTCCCCGCCGTATCCAAAATATTCGCGCCCGTCCGGCGTCTTGGTGCGTATACCGTGGTCATTCCATTCCCACACGCAGCCGCCCATCAAATTCGGGTACGCGTAGAACAAATCCCAATACTCTTTCAGATCGCCGGGCCCGTTGCCCATGGCATGGCTGTATTCGCACAGGAACAACGGCTTTGCGTGATCCGGATTTTGTCCGTAGCTCTCCACGTATTCCAGCGTCGGATACATTTCGCTTTCGATGTCGAGCGCCTCGGTATCGGCATCGCCGTGGTAACGCCGGGAGGCGCCTTCATAATGGACAAGCCTGCTGGCATCCCGGCTACGGGTCCATTCGGCCATGGCGATATGATTGCGCCCGTATCCCGATTCGTTGCCCATGGACCAGATGATGACGGAGGGATGGTTTTTGTCGCGCTCCACCAGCCGGATGGCCCGGTCCACAAACGCCTTTTCCCAATCAGGATCGCGGGTCAGCTGATGGAAATCGCCGGATACGGCCAGCCCGTGGCACTCCAGATCGGCCTCGTCGACCACGTAGAAGCCCATCCGGTCGCACAGCTCCAAAAACCGCGGATCGTTCGGATAGTGGGAGGTCCGAACCGTATTGACGTTATGCCGCTTCATCAGCTTTAAGTCCCGGATCATGTGGTTCAGCGGCACCGTCTGTCCCAAATCCGGGTGGGAGTCGTGACGGTTCACACCCTTCAGCTTGACAGCTTGGCCGTTGATCCGGAATACGCTGTCAACGATGTCAATCCGGCGGAATCCGACCGGAAAACGGAGTACTTCCCTTCCGTCCTGCACAAACAGCTCATACAGATATGGCTGTTCCGCGTTCCACAGCACCGGATTTTCGATGTCCAGCGTGATGACGCTCCGCCCGTCTGCCCGCACAGCTCCTTTGGCGACGGTCGTCCCTTCCGCATCCTGCAGCAGCGCCAGCGCATCCAGGGGGCCGGTCGTCTCCAGCTCACACAGAAGCTTCGCTGAGGAGTGATCCGGCGAAATGTCCTGTTTGATAAATACGTCGCGGACATGAGCCTCATCCCGGGCGAGCAGGTACACATCCCGAAAAATCCCGGAGAAACGCCATAGGTCCTGGTCTTCCAAATAAGTGCCGTCGCACCATTTCAGGACCATGACGGCGATGCGGTTCGTACCCGGCCGGATCAGTCCGGAAACGTTAAACTCGGCCGGAATCCGGCTGCCTTGGCTGTATCCGGCGAACTGTCCGTTGATCCACAGGTAGAAGCAGGAATTGACCCCTTCGAACATGGTATAGACCTGCTTGCCCGTCCAGTCTTCGCGCACCGTAAACTCTCTGACGTAGAGCCCTGCCGGATTCGCATCCGGGACATATGGCGGATCTACCGGGATCGGATAATTGACATTCGTATAATGGAGCTGGTCGTAGCCTTCGGTCTGCCAGCATGACGGGACGACAAGCTCATCCCATGATGAGGCATCGAAAGCGTCTTCATAAAACGGATCCGTCACGTCCTGGACACTTTCGTGGTACCTGAATTTCCAGGCCCCATTCAAGGTTTGGAACAAAGGGGATCTCGAGCGCTTGCCGGAACGCGCTGAAGCGGCGTCGCCATAAGGAATGTAATAGGATCTCGGCTCTTCGCGGTGAATATGAAGGACGCTTGTGTCTTCCCAAACCCGGTCAAGCTTTATCATTCGGATCATCTCCTTAATTTACGGTTATATATCGATAATGCAATATCGTTAGTTCAATGAATCCGCTGCTGCGCATCAAGTGCGGATATGGGACAGTACGGCCGCCTGCTTCCGGCCGGCGATAAGCCGCTCCCCGTCCGTAAAGCCTTCCTCTCGCCCTTCCAGCTCACGGATGAGAATGGAACGCCAATGTTCGATCCGGTCCCGGCAGGCTTCGTCGGAAATGGCGTTGTGCAGCTCCATGGGGTCTTCCGCCAGGTTAAAAAACTGCTCTTCGCCGGTTTGCGGATACCAGATGAACTTCTCGGTCCCGTCCGTGACCCATTGGGTAGATTGATGACCGTAGGCATGCTCCCCATGCAGATGGCTCCGCCATACCGGCGATGCTGTATCCGCTTCGTTCCTGGCCGCTGCCAGCCTCCAAATGCTGTCCCCTTCCACGCTTTCCGGGATCTGAACCCCGGCTGCTTCAAGCAGCGACGGCATGATGTCACGCAGCTCCACGACCTCATCGGCCACGGTGCCCTGCTTGAGATGGAGCCTGCCGCCAGGGTCGTTCACGATCAACGGCACGTGGGCACTTCCTTCATAGGGCAGCGCCTTCCGGAACAAGTGATGATCGCCAAGCAGCTCTCCATGATCCGAGGTAAACATGATCACCGTGTTATGGAGCTCTCCGTACTCGTTCAGCGCCTGCAGGAACCGGCCGATTTGGTGGTCCAGATGGGTAATCAGCGCATAATAAGCGGCCATCGCCCGGCGCAGCCTTCGTTTGGGGACGAGCCCCTTGCCCGTTGTCGGCGCCAAACCTTCCAGGGCGGGGTCATCCCCCTGCGCCCAGTCACCGACCGGCGGATCCGGAATATCCGCATCTTCGTACAGGTCCAGATACGCCTGCGGCGGATCGAACGGCGGATGCGGACGGACGAAGGACATCCATAGAAAGAACGGCTTGCCCGGGTCTCTGCGGCGCAGAAAGTCGATCGATTGGGTCACGACCCAGTTCGTCGGATGCTTCATTTCGTCCAGATGCCACGGACGTGCGACGGTCGATGCGTTGCAGTCCAGGCCCGTGTCGATCAAATCGGTGCCGGGCACCCTTTCCCGGAGCCACTGCAGGTAATCGTCCACCTGATCGTAATGCTCCTGCATCGCGATGCCGTGAAAATTGCGGTTGTGATGCAGGTAGCCGTCATGCAGCACCACGTTGTGAAAGCCCATCAGGTTTCGGGCGGGATATACGTGCATTTTACCGATGCACTGCGTATGGTATCCCGCTTTGGCCAGCTCCCCGGGCAGCGTGACCGGATAATTCCACGGTACCCGGTCCTGATATCCAACGCGTCCGTGCGTCCGCTGAGACTGGCCCGTAAAGATGGCCGCCCGCGCCGGTACGCAGGTCGGGGTGGCCGAATAGGCGCGGCTGAACCTCACGCCGGTCCGGGCAAGCTCGTCCAGATTCGGCGTTTCCACGACGGGATGGCCGGCGATGCTGAGGCAGTCGAATCGCATCTGGTCCACGGTAATCAGCAGCACGTTGGGCCTGCCTTGCTCTTCGTTCCTATTCATCGGCTCTCCTCCTTGAATCCAGCGGATATGATCGATAACCCTGAGCGAATCCTTGAAAATGCCTGTTCCCCCTTATTAAACCCTTCACGTGATGAAAAGTAAATGAAATTATTCGTTTTTTCGTGCAGATTACCCCGATGGGAAAACGATGAAAACGGATTACACCGATTACTTTATTTCAAAAAGAAATTAAGATCGGTATAATGGGGGGATAACACCTCACAGATGAAGGTGCAGTCCGGTTGCCACTTGCTGGGGCCGTGTGTATGATAATCATGAAGCAGCCTGTACGTATCATTGTAGAAAAACCATTGCCAGCAGAGCCCTTTCGGCGTTTGCCGCCGGATCATATTGTGGGGCAACAGCCGCTGGCCTTAACGGTTCAGAATAGTGAGGATAACGACGATATGCAAGATTTTAAGGAAGAGAGATGGAATGTAAAAGAACGCATTCCCTCACCGAAAGCCAAGGAACTGTTCTATGATATCCGGCGCAAGCAGGAGATTTCCAAGAGCGACCTGCTGGCGTCAAGCGGGCTGACGATCAGTACGCTGACCCGCGTTCTCGACGAGCTTGTCTCCATCGGCGTCATTAGCGAGAGCGGCCTCGGCGCTTCGACCGGGGGACGGCGTCCGATTCTGTACCAGGTTCGGGGCGAGTACGGCTATGCGTTTGGCCTGGATGTCTCCCGCGTCGTCTCCCGCCTCATTTTGCTCGATTTAGCCGGGCAGACGCTGGAAACAGCCGAATGGGACATGACAGAGGACATGACACCGGACCGGCTCATCGGCGAGGTTGTCGGCCGGGCCCGGGAATGGATTGCCGCACACGGCATCCCGCTGGATCAAGTCATCGGCATGGGTATCGGTGCCGTCGGCCCGCTCGACCGCGAGGCGGGCATCATCGAGGAGCCGGAGTGGTTTGCCGCGCCGGGCTGGCAGCATGTCGAGATCGTGCGCCTGATCGAGGAGGCGCTGCACGTTCCAGTGCTGCTCGACAACGGCGCCAATGCCGCCATCGTCGCCGAAGCATGGGCGAACCGCGGCAAGGATTTCCGCCACATGCTGTACGTGCATGGCGGCACGGGCCTGCGGCTGTCCATGATGTCGGACAGCAAGCTGATCTATGGTGCAGCCGATATGGAGGGCTCGTTCGGGCAGATGATCATCCAGGCGGATGGCATCCCTTACCGAACCGCCAAAGGCAACCACGGCTGCCTCGATTCCTACGCGTCGGTCCATGCGATCGAGCGCGAGGTGAATTCCCGGCTGCGGATCGGCCGGAGCAGCCGGCTGCAGCAGATGCTGGAGCCGGGCGAGCCGGCCCGCTTCAGCCACATCATGCAGGCGCTGAAGCAGATGGATCCGATGGTCACGGAAGTCGTGACCCAGGCGGCAACGTACTTCGGCATCGGCCTGGCCAATCTGCTGAACATTTTGTATCCCGAGAAGGTCGTTCTCGGCGGACCGCTGATGACGGATTCGAACCTGTTCTTCTATACGGCGACCCAGACCGCCATCCGCAAAACGTACCATTACCCGAAATATCAGGTCATTTTCAGCAAAGGCAGCTATGGCGAAGAAGCGATCGCCGTCGGGGCGGCGCTCCTGATGCTGGAGCAGTTGACCTGCTGAGCCGGCTGCGGCCGTGAAGCCTTCAGGGCCGGCCGCACCCCCATAGCTCGTTTTTTGGGGGCCGCTTTGCCCTCAAAGCCTGTTGAGACCCTCAGAGCCCGCTGCGGCCGCCGCCCTCCCAGAGGGCACACGGATGCCTGCCCAGCTATGAAGACAGCCGGGCTTGAGCCGTTGCCATTATGCGGGTGGACACGGATTAAATCCGAACGGACATACAACATGAAAGAACGAACGAACATCCTTCTACCAGGAAAGGAGCAAGGACCGAAAATGACCCAAGAGACCTCCTCCACCGTTCCAACGTCGGAAAATGCCGGAAAAGCCGAAACCTCCTCCTGCTGCTGTTCGGCCGGGCGTGAAGCCGCTTTGCAGGCTCCCGCCTGCGGAACGGCTGCTGCCGGAGACTTAAACGCGCTTGAAGCAAATGATTTTCACGAAGGGGAAACAGGGGCCGCACGCAGCCTTCCGGAGCTTCAAGCATCCGGCAGGGCAGAGACCGGCACGGAATCGGACAAACCGGCGGCATCACAGCCTGATCCCAAAGAAGATTCGCCGCCTCACGCCGGTTCTGCAGCCGAACGTCTCCACAGCTCAGTCGCCCAGCAAGAGCCGAGCCTGGCGGAACATTCCGCTCGGCCCGATCCTTCCCAATGGCCGATCATCCCCGAGGGTACCTATATCCTCGGCACCGATGACGGGGAAGGCTTCGCCTCGGATGCCGAAGGGCCTGCACGGCCGGTGCACATTCCTGCGTTCCGCATATCGCCTTATGCCGTCACGAACGCCGAGTTCGCCGCTTTCGTCCAGGCGACCGGCTACGTCACCGAAGCCGAGAAATTCAGTTGGTCATATGTATTCCAGCTGCTGATCCCGGATCCCCAGCAGGTGAAGATCGTCGGCTCTCCGGAGCGGACGCCATGGTGGCTCGGCGTCGAAGGCGCCACCTGGCGGGAGCCGGAAGGCCCCGGCAGCGGCATCGGTGACCGGATGGACCATCCCGTGGTCCACGTCTCCTGGAATGACGCTGCCGCTTACTGCGCCTGGGCCGGCGTCCGGCTGCCCAACGAAGTGGAGTGGGAAGCCGCGGCCCGCGGCGGCCTGGAGCGCAAGCGTTACCCTTGGGGCGACGTGCTGCGCCCCGGCGGCGAACACCGCTGCAACATTTGGCAGGGCGTATTCCCTACCAAAAACCATGCCAGCGACGGCTACCTCGGCACCGCTCCCGTTGACGCCTATCTTCCGAACGGATACGGGCTGTACAACATGTCGGGCAACGTATGGGAATGGTGCGGCGACTGGTTTACGTCCGACCCTGCACAGCGCGGATCTTCGGACCGTCCGGAAGGGCCCGCCCAGGGAAACGCCCGCCTCATGAAGGGCGGATCGTACTTATGCCATCAATCCTACTGCAACCGGTACCGCGTCGCTGCGCGCAGCGGCAACACGCCGGACAGCTCTACAGGTAACATCGGTTTCCGCGTGGTAGCGGATCTGTAACGACAAGCCCAAAAAGGCACCGCTCCTCATGCGAAGCGGTGCCTTTTTGGCGTTAGCTTATTTGGCTTCCTTCGATCTGACGCCAGGCCGCGGTCCCAGACACGCTTCGCAATCACCGCTCGTTGTATGATGTGTTTCGAAACAGAATGAAACGGACTAGCGTTAATTATGCTAGTCCGTTTCTGTTTGTTCTTGATTATTCATTTTGAGCTGTTTTCGCTTGACATGGGCTACTCCCCATTGATGCAGCGATTCCAAAATCGGCGACAGGCTCTTGCCGTATTCCGTGATGGAGTATTCCACTTTCGGCGGGACCTGCGGATATACGACTCGTTTAACGATCTCCTCTTCCTCCAATTCGCGCAGATGGAGCGTAAGCATCCTTTGCGTGATATCGGGCAGCAATCTTCTGAGCTCATTGAACCGCAAAGGCTTGCCTTGAAGCAAATGATAAAGGATAATCGGCTTCCATTTGCCGACGATCGAATCCAGCGCAACGACGAATTGACATTGGGCAGGGTTCTTTTGCATAGGCCCACCTCCGTTTACGGTACCTTTTTTGTTACTATACCACATTATTGTGCCTACTTACTATAAGTAAGTTAGTATTATATGATCAGGATTGTAAGTGTTCTTAATATCATTACAGAAGGGAAGTTTGAAGCATGGCAACTGTACTGTACATCACTGCACATCCCCTTAATCCGGAGGAATCTTATAGCCTTGCGGTGGGCAAACAATTTATTGGAGCGTACCGTGAAGCCAATCCAACCGACGAAGTTGTTCATTTGGATCTGTATAAAGAAAATATTCCGCAAATCGATGCTGATGTTTTAAGGGGGTGGGGAAAGCTTCGGTCGGGTTCGTCTTTCGATCAGCTGTCCATAGCCGAGAAATCAAAAGTGGCCCGTCTTGAGGAAATTCTTAATCAATTTATGGCAGCCGATAAGTACGTTTTTGTATCTCCGATGTGGAATTTTACAGTCCCGCCGGTTTTAAAAGCTTACACGGATGCGACCTCCATTCCGGGCAAAACGTTCAAGTATACCGAAAAGGGCCCTATAGGTCTGCTGCCCGGCAAGAAAGCCTTGCACATTCAAGCCAGCGGTTCCGTTTATTCGGAGGGACCTTTAGCTCCAATAGAAATGGGATACAGCTATATGAAAACGATTTTGCAGTTCTATGGAATTGAATCTGAGGCTATTTTTGTTGAAGGAACGGCGGTATTAGAGCGGGCTCCTTTTATAAAAGAAAAAGCGATTGCACAGGCTAAGGAAGCTGCCAAACGTTTCTAACTTGAGGGTCGCCATCGTTATCGAACTGAAATCCGCAAAAATGAATCCCCCGGAAGTGAAACCCATCTTCACTTCTGGATAAGGGGAAGCTCCAATCTCCTTATGAAATCAAGCTGCATATTTCCTGAATGATAAGAAAAACGTCTATCGACGTACTTTCAAAGAAGACAGACCGCGTCTAGAGGAAGTTTTTCTTGCGAGATCAGGAAGCAGAAGCTCCGAAACTTATACTTTCTTATCTCTAAAAAAAGCCCGTTGAAGTTTCTCAACAGGCAGAAGGCACCGCTTCTTATGCGAAGCGGTGCTTTTTTAACCATGAAGCCGCATAATCCACGGCCGCCCTGACGGGCAGCAGCCGGCATTCCGCCATGCCTACCTTACCGACATCGGCATGTCCCTGCTCTTCAAAATCCTGCCCGAGCCGGTCAAAGTCGTCGGAATCGTAGGCATAGTCTTCGAACCATTTCCACGTTCTCATGCCGTCCTCCAGAATGGCGGCCCCCATTCTTTTCCGCGGCATTTCCTCGATCTGCGTCTCCGCCATATGAAAGGTCGTGCATGAGTCGTATCCGACCCCAAGCAGCAGCACCTTGGCATCCAGCCGGTACAGGGCCCCCAGCGGCGAATCCTGGCCGAACTGCGGCGTCAGCGCGTGTACACCTGTAATTTCTGCCGCAAGCGGGCCCCTGGCTGCAAACGACACCTGCGGATGGTACGAGCGGAGGGTTCCCGGCAGCGAGCGGAACTGCTCCGCGATTCTCCCCATCGCCCGGGTCGCCGTGTAATCCGGGTCAAACGCCGGCATGTGCGCGTAAATTTCCTCCAGCCATGCGGATGGTACGGGCGGATTGGCCCATTCCGCAGGATCGGAATTCTGGCCGCTGTGGGCCGGCATCACCAGCGTCCCGGCACTGCCGAGCGCCTGCTGCAGCGCCAGAATGACGGCTTCCGCATCACCGCACACCCAGCCGATTTTGGATAGCGAGGAATGCACCAGCAAAGTGTCACCCTCCCGGACGCCGAGACGGCCGAGATCCGCCCGGATCGACTCCACCGTGTTCAGCTTGGTCGAAGCGTCAATGACTTTTCTTTCTCCCATGTCAATCCACCTCCATTGTTCCATTGTGGCAAATTGGGGCGGCTTCGATCAAGTATGCGTTGAACATCGGGACCAAACCATGCAAGCGGCCGTGCCATGAAGTAAACGGGTATGAAACGAGCCCGATGGAAAGCATGCCTGTACGAAACCGGCAATGAATAAAGAAAAATGCATCCTTCCCCTCGATCAAGGAAAGGATGCATGAAATTCGATGCATTAGACAAACCGGTGGTTTTGAAACATCGTCCGTTCAAATCGTTGTACTTTCATTCAGCTCGTTTTGGCTAATTTCGGCTAGGACCTTCCCTTTATTTGGCCCAGCCCTTCGTGCATCGCGCCCAGCAGGCGGTGCGTCCGGTCGCAGCTGTATTCCCAGAACATGATGCCGGCCAGTCCCTGCTCCTTCACATACTCGCATTTATGCCGGATGGATTCCTCGTCGTCGTAGGAGATCAGGCTCGACCCGTTAAACAGGAACGGCGCGCGGGCTTCCTCATCCCAGTAGCGTGTATAGCCGTTTTTATCGATGTAATCGGCAGCCAGCTCCGTAAAGGATGGGCCGTACCCGCCCGTCGTGCCCGCCATTTGGTACAGTCCGCGGTTGCGGTCCGGGACCTCGTTCCAGATGCGGGAGTAGAACGCCGCTCCGATCACGATTTTTTCCCGCGGCACGCCTGCCCGGACAAAGATGTTCACGGAAGCGTCCGTGCTGATGCGGAACAAATCGCCCGTTCCAGTGTACAGGTTCGTATGATGGCCTGTCAGCACCTGGAAGCCGCCCCGCATGTCATAAGTCATCAGCTGCACGAAATCGAGGTACTTCTGCACCTGATCCATCTCCGTGCCGTCCACGTAATATTGGTCCGCCCCCGCCGCGATCGTCAGCAGGTAGTGACGGCCGTCTGCGGCGCCTTTGGCGTCGAGCGCTTCCCGAATCGCCGCCAGCAGCAGCGTAAAGTTGTGCTTGTCATCCGGACTGGCGGCGATACCCGCCTCGCCGTAGCACGGATACTCCCAGTCCAGGTCGATCCCGTCAAACGGGTACTCATTCAGCACCCGCACGGCAGATGCCGCCATCCGTGCTCTTCCTTCTTCGGTTGCGGCCGCTTCGGAGAAGCCGCCCGCACTCCAGCCGCCGACCGACAGCAGCAGCGTCAGCTCGGGATGCTCCCGCTTGATGGACCGGATGGCCCCGCCGTTCTTCAAATGCTCCGTCGTAATTTCGTCATCCCGGACATGGCCGAACGCCACGTTCAGATGGGTCAGCCTGGACAGGTCCTCCGGCGTCATCTCCGGCAGCACGGCGTCCACGGCGTACCCAGCCACAATATATTTTTTCGACATACTTAAGACACTCCGTTTCTTATTGGGTTGTACCAGAATCTCGATCCCGGTTGAGTTGTTATGTTAGGTTGTTCTGTTGGATCGGCTTGCTCTGCCGGCTTACCCCTGCTTTGTTACCGCCGATAAAATCTGCAGCGCCTCTTTCCCCGTGCCGATCTTATAGCCGGATGCCGTGTACCGGATCTGATTCTGGCCGTCCAGTACGAACAGATGCGGGTAGCCCGCTTCGTTTGCGGCCGAAGACGAAATCAGGTCAGGCAGCGAAGCATAGCTAGAATCCCGTACAAACGCCGCCTGCGCTGGCAGTTTCGGATAAGCGGCCGGATCGAAGGATGCCGTCCACTCCCGATCTCCAATGATCAGGACGATCGGCAGCGCCAGCTTGTCAAACGACTCCGCCAGCTCCCCGAGCTCACGCAGCAGGTGCTTGGTCGGCTCGCGCTCAGGCTCGATCCAGGCCGTAATGGCCCCCTGGGAACCGATCAAGCTACCCAGCGCGGCAGCCGTCCCGTCGAAGCGCGCAACTTCCCCGCCGCCATCCAGCGTGCCCAGCACCGGCACCTCCTCGGCAGCTTCGCGGAACGTCAGCGGAACCTCCGTCGTGTCCCCTTCGCTCACCGTAAAGTAGCTGAGGCGCACCCGTACGGTTCCGTCCTTCAGGCGGATGCCCGTTGTCAGGCGGTAGGCACCCGGCTCCACTTCAAACGGCGCGTCGTACACGTCGGTTTGGCCAAACGGGTACACGAGCGTTTTGTATACGCCGTTTTCAAGCCGGGCGAACGTAAAGTTCTCGCTGTAGGATGCGGCAGGCGCATCCGGACCGGCCGCCTCATCCCGCAGCAGGCGCAGCATGCCCCAGCCTGCGCTTCCGGTCTCCTCGGCGGTGGCATACAGGGTGAACGGCGCGTCTTTCCATCCGCCGTCCTCCCAATACTGCGGCTTCTGCTCGCTCGGGTGCAGGCGGGCCGGGATGCCAAGGCTGCGGCTGGCGGCCACGAACAAGATGCCGAGCGACACCGGATCGCCCTTGCCCAGCCGATAGGTACCGACCGGATTGCCTTTGCCAAGCAGGTTCGGCAGGTCCTGCCATAGACCGAAGCCCTGCTCCAGGCGGCAGGCCAGCTGCGCCGGATCGGCCTGATACGCGGCCGTCTCCTCCGGCGTAAAGGCTTCCTGGAAGAACTTCCGGTACGGCACGATCATTTCGAACAGCACGCGCGGGCACAGAATATACCGGATGAAGAGGTCCTCATCCCAATCGCCGCGGCGCTCCAGCGCTCCGATCAGATGGTCGTCCAGCGCCGGTCGGAACGTATCGGCCAGGTCCTTGTCGTTCAGCGATTCCAGGAGCCGCAGCGGCCACTCTCCGAATTCGCCGGAACGCTCTTCCAGAAAAGCTGCGATTTCACGGCCGTTGCCCCGGGCCTTGCCCAGCACCGCCTCGACACGCTCGGCCGGAAGCCCCGCCGCCTTCGCCAATCGGGCGGCATCGTCCCCGCCGAGGAAAGTTTCCTCGAAGGCGGTCCGGATGCGTGTACCTTCCTCGATCCGGGCGTTGTGGCGCTGCTGCTTCTCTTCCGTGACGGCATCCGCAGCTTCCCCTTCCCGTTCGGGCGGCGGCACCATATCAAAGTCTGCCGTTCCTTCCGGCTGAACGGAGCAGTCCAAGGTCAGCTCAAAGCGCTCGCTGTCCCGGACCGAAATCTTGGTCTCACCCCAGCGTCCGTCCTTGACGGCGCGGATGACCAGGTCGCCGAAGCCCGTCTTGAAGGAGACTTCGCCCCGCTCGTCCGTCGGAAGCGTGGCGATCGGATACAGCTCCGCCATGTTGTACAGCTCGAAGCGCACCTCGGCCCCCTCTACCGGAACGCCGGCCTCATCTTTTACCGTCACGCGGATGGTCTGTGTCGGCGCGTAATTTTCCAGCAGATTGATCTCCGTAAACCATTCGTCGGCCAGCGTAATATCCTCAGGCCCCGGATAATCGGCATAGATTCTCGTGTTGATCAGCATCGCACGTCGTGCCGGCGGAGTGAACCAGCCCTGGTTCAGGCGGGCTTCCGGCTCGCAGGCGCCGATGTAGTACCACTGCCCGTCGGCCCACGCTTCCACCCAGGCGTGGTTGTCGTCGCAGTGCGCCCAGCGCGGGGTATAGACCTGGCGCGCAGGAATGCCGATGCTGCGCAGTGCGGCCACGGCGAGCGTCGACTCTTCCCCGCAGCGGCCACGGGCTGTGCGGATCATCGTCAGGGGCGAAATCGTCCGCAGATCGCTGCCGACGTAGGTCGCCTTTTCGTGGCACCAGTAGTTCGTTTCCAGGATCGCGTCAGCCATGGACAGTCCCGCAGTCCGCTCCGCCAGTTCGTTATACAATATGCCGCGCGAATCCTCGATATTTTCAGTATTCACCCGGTATGGGAGGACGAAGTGCAGGAAGAGGTGATCCGGTACCCGCTCTCCCCAAGGCACCTGCTTGCGGATTGCCAGTGTGCGGCGCACGTGGCTCAGAAACAGCGCACCGTCGTAATCCGCCAGGTCGTTGACCGGCATGTACGCGTACAAATATTTCAAAGCCCATGTTTCCTCGGCGGTCAAAGCTTCCTCGAACACGCCGAACAGCTCCTGTTTCCGTGATTCGGCCAGTACCATCTTCTCCTGAAATTTCTCCTCGATCCGCTGCAGCATCTCCTGATCCAGCGAGAATGCGGTCGTATGCGTCGTCATTTCGCTTCCTCCTTCCACAGCTTTCCGTCTTCACGGATGCAGTACACCGCTCGTCCGTCCGCGGACGGCGCCGTCAGCTGAAACAGGCTGCGGGTTACTTCGATCTCCGGTTGAATCGTCCAGGTATCTTCACCCTTCAGCTGCTCCCAATCGGCCGTAAACCGCCCATGGGCCTCATAGTGGTTGCGCTCGCGGTAATAGAGCTTGCGAAGCTCCCACTTGATCCGCTCGTCCTCTGGCAGCTCAAAATCCTGGGGCACTTCTCCGTCAGAGAATACGACGTACCCCCAGAGCTCCGGATAATGCATGTTGATGATGCCCATCGGCGACCATACCCAGTTGTCCTCGGGATATGGCTTGCCGGTCTCAGGGTTCAGCACCTTGCGGTATTCGCCGTCCTGCACCTCCGTCCGCCACTCTACCCGCGAGAAGTTGACGCGCCAGAACTCGCCGGTAGCCGGGCGGCGCCCCTCGGGCGCACATTCCTTCAGGCTCGCCCACGGGATCGCCACTTCCACGCTCCATTTGCGGTTGTCTGCATCCGGGCGGTTCAGCTCGCCGTCAATATGCACCGCGGTCTTCAGGCCGGCGATATCCCAGCCGTTGACCGGAGGCCCGCCGTCGCGGTAAGGCTGTACCAGCAGCAGGTCCCAGACCGTATTCAGCGCATTGATTTCAAACTCGTAATATTGATGCGTATCCCCATCGGGATCGATAAAGATTTCAAAATCGTTGTCGTAGAAAATGACCGAATCCCGCTCGGTCAGCGTAGCCCAGATCTGATCCTCGATCAGCTCCGCGCCGAAGTAGAAATATTCGTCGTCCCACAGCATTTTCACCCGGGTCTGCTTGGCCGGATTGGGGCGCAGATCGCCCTCGATATCGACGAAATCCTCCGTCCACTGCGCTTCGGACCAGAATGGCTTGTCCAGGCGTCCGTCCAGGACGAGCGGCCCTTGCGCCCGCCGGCAAATATAATGTTTGGGAGCATATTCAATGCTAGGCTCCGGCACTCCGCTTAGATTCATCGCGATTCCCTCCGTTATTCGTTCTGCATCGATCGTTAACCTATATTGCCGTATCCGCAATCTCCAAGGCCAGCGTCACAATCTCGGCCGGCCCTGCCGCTAGGCGGAGCGCCTCTCCGGGCTGCACCGCTTCCACCGCATCCTGCCGCTCTTCCAGAATAATGCTTCGATATGCCTGGCGATACGCAAATGTCGGCGTTACGGCAAGCTCGCTGCCGCTCGAGGTCAAATTGTACCAGCGGAGGATGAGGTCTCCTGTCTCTTCACTTCTTTTCACCGCGGACTGTGCTATTCCTTCTCCCTGCCAGCCGAACCATTGATAAACCGGCGGGAGGCTGCCCGCATGCAGGCCGACCTGTACGCCCGTCCACGGTACCTGGAACTGATAGGCTTCGTTATACGCAGCCTCAGGTTTCGCAAGACCGTGCGGGATGATCATCAGCTCGGCATAGGCTTCGCCCAGGCACTGCGCCTCCGGCGTCGGGAATACGCCCCAGTCGCCCAGCTCGCCGACGGAACGCAGCAGCGTCACCGCAATCGTGTTCTGTCCGTCCTGCAGCACCTCGTATTCGTTCAAGCCCAGGTTCGCGACCGTAAGTCCCGTCCGCCCGTCCTGGATGCTGGCAAAAGCCTGCTGATGGTGGCAGTAGCTCGGGTTGGTCCATTCGGCGGATGGCTCGTTGCCGCGGGTCACGACCTCGAACATGGAATCCGCCTGGTGAACACTGCTGGCAAGGCCGGTCGGGAACAGCATCCGCAGCCGGTGATCCTTAGCTTGGTTATTGAAGCGGGAGGAGACCTTCAGTCCGCGTGATCCTTTCTCCAGCGTCAAGGTCGTCTCGATGACAATCCGGACGGTCTCCTTGGAGCGGCCGGACGATCGGCCGGTGAACCATACCAGCTCCTGCTGCTCCTGCGCAAGCTTCTCCTCCGCTCCCTTCGGGATGTCCCAGGCATGAACGACCCGGAAGGACGCCTCGTAGGGCTTGTCGGCCAGAATCGTAATCTCGGCTGCAGTATTCCGGGTCGTCAGCGGGGTTTCCCCGTCCGGCTGGCGGTACATGTATTCATTGCCGATGTCCCCGCTGTCCTCGTAAACGCACAAACCAGAGTAGATCTGGCCGCTCGCCTTGTCCGTCAGCGTCACTGATCCGTCGTTTTCAATGCTAACCGACACGTATTCGTTTTCCATGGTTCGGTCCCCGGTGACAAGTGTGGCCCGTTCCGACGATGCGGTGGCTTGGGAAGCCGAGCGGACGACCGCGTAGGTGCTGAAGCCGTTCGCGGGAACGTCCGCCGCCTCCAGCTCCACCCGGACCTTTCGGGCAAAATAAGGCTGCCGGAACTTGTCGTCAGGCAGATCGTATCCGAACTGCAGTCCCAGGTCGGTGATCGTGCAGTCCACCTCCCGTCCCTCGCTGTCCACCACGATCCGGTCCGCCAGCTCGAGCTGCTTCACCCGCGATTTCATTTCGCCGAACGGAATGCCTTCCCGGAAATAATGGCGGAGCACGTCGACTTCGACGCTAACCGTGCCGGTCCGCTTGCCGCCGGTCGTATTGAAGACGGTGAACGGAACAGCATCCGGCCCGAACGCCGCAAAGCCGGTAGTGTCGATGTGTTCCGCAATAGACTGCAGGCTGTCGTCCGCAACCGCTTCGGCGACGTGCCGGCTTTTCTCGAAGCGGGTGACCATCTCGCGGTGTACTTCGTCCACGCTGCAGCCGCAGATGCTGTCATGCGGATGGTTCTGCATCAGCGTCTTCCAGGCGTACTGCAGGAGATCATGCGGATATGCCGCACCGAGCAGGCTGGCATAAGCTGCAAGCGGCTCGGCTACCTTTTCGAGCATCGCCTGGCCACGCTGATTCAGCTGCTTCAGGTAGACGCGGGAGGAAGCGGTATTGACGAGCGTCCCCCAGCCGTCCGTCCGCTGGCTGCGCAGCTCGCCCCGGACGGAGGACAATTCACGGTCCAGCGAGGATTCGAGGGAAGCCAAATAATCGATGAAATTGGAATGGACGAAGTCCGTATCCGGGAACAGTTCGCGCGCCGTGCGGATCGCCTCCGGCAGATCGAGCTGGATCGGCTGGTGGTCACAGCCGTTCATGAACAGCAGCTCCCCGGTGGAAGCGTACTTGGCGGCGTCCGCCAGCTTGCGCTGCCAGTATTCTTTCGCCTCGCCCGGATCCGCAGGCACCTCATTCCCGTTCGAATACCAGTTGGCGAACAGGATGCCGAGCACCTTGGAGCCGTCCGGCCCCTCCCACTCCAGCTCGGAGAAGGAGGATTCGTAATCGCCGTCAGCGACCGTGTTGTTAAAGCCTGTAGGCTTCACGCCCCGTCCGAAGAAGGCGTTATGGATGCCGGACTGCCGCATCAGCTGGGGTGTTTGTCCGGCAAGCCCGAAGGTGTCGGGAAAGTAGCCTATTTTGGCCGGCTGGCCGTAGCGCTTGGCGTCCTTGTGCCCGATCAGCATGTTGCGCACATTGGCCTCGCTGCTCGTCAGAAACGCGTCCTGCAGGATGTACCAGGGGCCGATCAGGATGCGGCCGTCCGAAATATGCTTCTCAAGCCGCGCCTGCTGCTGCGGCCGGACCTGCAGGTAATCCTCCAGAATAATCGTCTGGCCGTCCAGGAAAAAGCTGCGGTATTCCGGATCCTCATCCAGCTTGTCCAGCAGCGCATCCATCAGTTTTATCAGACGGACATGATGTTTCTCATAGGGCAGATACCATTCCCGGTCCCAATGGGTGTGGGATACGATATGAGCCGTTTTGCGGTTTGGCATATGTTTTTCCTCCTAGCTTTCCTTGACTTGAATCTGTACCTCGTGCGGGCGGTACACCGCCTGTATTCTTCCTTCCGCATCGGCCGCAAACAGCACCGACCGCTCCTGCTCCAGCTCGAACGCATAGACGGCTCCGGTATCGTCGTCCTGCACTTCAATCTGGGTATTCCACGCATATTCCGATACGAAAATGTATAAAAAGCCTTCGGAAAACCGCAGTCTGCGCCCGTAAAGCCCCGGGTTGTCCCCGCCCTGCAGCCA
This sequence comes from Paenibacillus favisporus, assembly GCF_040545415.1. Lineage (NCBI taxonomy): Bacteria > Bacillati > Bacillota > Bacilli > Caryophanales > Paenibacillaceae > Paenibacillus > Paenibacillus favisporus. The sequence goes on from NZ_JBEPLV010000007.1 coordinate 422,531, forward strand.
AGTCAGGCCGCTGGCGCAGCCGGCCGCCTCTACCGCATACCGGTACAGCTCGGCCGTGGGGTCAATCCGTTCGTTCAGCTCAACCGGCAGCGGGCTCCAGATCAATCTGCCCGCGCCCAGCGGAATTTCGGTCACCGCGTCGGCGGCAGGCGTTCCCGATCCGGCCTGGCTGTCGCCCGACGCCAGCACCTCTTTGTTCACCTCAGCGATGCGCCGCTTCCCGAAGGAGACCGGCAGCCGTTTACCCTGAAGGCTCAGCGTCTCCTCGCGCCGTACGTTGCGGATCTCCGTGGTGCCTAGCATTTCCGCCGCCCGCTCTGTCCGCCGCCAGTACGCGTCGATCGAGAGCGGCCCGGTCACGAGCAGAACCGCTCCCGTGCTCCGGACGATCTCAAGCAGCCTCGCCCAAGCCGCGTCCTCGATATTGTGCGGGCTTGGCAGCAAAATCAGCTTGGCCGGATGCTCCGCCAGCGGCTCCAGGTCGTATTCGGACACGGCCCGCAGCGGAAGCTTCAGCTGATAGGACAGCACGCGCGTCATCAGGCGCGTCGCCTCATTCGCAAACTTCCGGTTCGAGAAGTCGTTCGAGTATGGGAACACCGCCGCGATATCCTCCAGTTCACGGTCCCGGAACAGGTCGCGGATTCCGGCCATAAACCGGCCGAACTCGTACGAAACGTCCGCCTCCGGCTTCTCCGTGCCGTCGGCCCGCAGGGCACCGATATGCGATTCGTTTGCATTATCCATATAAAAGTTCGTGTTCCAGATCCAGTGGATCGCTCCCGCACCGCCCGTCGAGAACGCATAAGCGTACTTTCGCTCCAGCATGCTGCGCAGCTCCCGTTCGCTCCGCTTGGCCAGCCCTTCCGCCGTCTCGACGTACATGATCCCCGTCTCCTGAACGACATTCGGCTTGTCGGCCGTCTTGGCAAAAATCCCGTCCCAGACAAGATCGTCGTTCTGCCACCATGAATGCACCGTCGTATAGTCTGCTGCCTCGCGGTAGAAAAACGGCGACGGACGCTGCGAGCCGAGCGCCTCGTCCTGGCCGACAGTGACCAGCTGATCCGGACACAGCTCCTTGATCGTGTCATACAGCTGCTGGGCCCAGCGGTTGTGCATGTCCATCGAGAACAAGCAGTAATCCAGCCAGCGTGTCCCCTTCTTGCCTGAATGCATGTCCTGCACATCGAAGTTGATCTCCTGCGGCTCCGGAATCGCGGCCGCCGCAAAGCTCGGCAGCTGCTCCGGCGTCATATTCCACCGCTCCTGCAGCTGCCCGATTTGGCCGTGGCGCCGCTCCAGCCACTCCGCAAAGGCCGCCCGTTCAAAGCGATCATGCGAAGAGCGCGGCCCTGCCGAGAAAATACGCGCCGGATCGAACATCGACGGCTCGTTGATCAGGTCCCAGTCCACATTCGTCGTGTGACGGTGGCGGGAGACGATGGAGCGGACGTACCGCTTCTGGGCCTCCACGCTCTGCGGATCCAGATAAGGATTCACTCCTTCCCACGTCTCCGGCGTGAAGGAAAAGAAGGTGAAGGTGACGTGAAGTCCGTGCTTCTTCGCCGTCAGGATAAAGGCGTCAATCGCCCGCAGCACCTCCTCCGAGGCATGGCCGTCGACCTGCATGATATTGCGGTAGGCGGTCCACACCCCGGTGCGGATCCAGTTGATGCCGGCCGCCGCCATTTGGGCCATGTCCCGGTCCCACACGTCGCTGTTCGGAAGGAACAGGAACTTCCGGGCCACATCGGACGCCATATACGTCATGCCGACAATCGGCAGCGGCCGGCCGTCCTTGACGAAATAGTCCCGCCCGCGGGTCAAGAGGCTTCCTTCCTGAAGCAGCTGTGCGTCATGCCCCCAGAAGCCTTGACGCAGCACCCGTACTTCGCCGTCTTCCGACGTAGCAGTGCATTCCACCCGGTACAGCCCGGCGCGAAGCGCAAGCGGCACGGAAATCCGGATGAAGTCCAGCTCGCCCGTAACGCCCGTCGTAAACTGGTGCTCCCACTTCCGGTCCCCTTCGTCCTCCTCTACCGTAAGGGCGAACGTCCAACGCTCGGCATCGCGAACCGCGGCCCGCTTCGGAAAGATCCGCTGTGTTTGCAGCGTCAAGACCGCGTGCTCGCCCGGCTCATAGGCAGCGTAATTGGTCTTTAACGACAGCTCGGTGACCGGACGCGACGCAAACTCTGCCCAGGTACCCAGCGCCTCTCCTCCGCCCTGACTCCAGAACGCGGAGGTGAGCGGCACGTTCACGAACAGCCAGCGTGAACCGGCAAAATCACCGCGCGAGTTCTCCCACAGCACCACCGGAGCGGCCACCTCGCGGCCGTCGGCGGATACGCCTGTCAGCAGCGCATGCACCTGCGTGTTCATCGTGCCCGCGGAGCCCATCTGGTGCGGCAGATCGGCGTTGCGGGTCGTGTGCGGCACCAGGTTCAGCGTGCCGCTGATGCCAAACAGCTGCTCTTGTCCGGCCAGAAGCGGGATCTGCTCTGAAGCTCGCAGGCTCGCTACCGGTTCGGCGTCCACATGCAGCATTTCATGAATGTACAGCTCCCGGTGGTAAGCGGTCTGCTCCGCCTCCGCCTTCCATGCCCCATCCTCAAGCCGGACCGGCCGGCGGAACGGAGCCCCGCCGGCGCTGACGAGCCCGCCGCCGCGTCTTAGAAACGCCGCAATGTCCGCCCATGCGTCTTTCGGAAAATACGGCGCATGCAGGTTCACGAAGCATCCTTCCTCGGCAGTACGCAGCGCTTCGGCAAGACCTTTGGCGCCGACCACTATACCGATCTGCCGCAGCTCTTCAAGCTGCTCGGCTGGTGGAAGCGATGTCGCCGGAAACGCCGAATCATAGAAAATGATGACCGGCCTGCTCATAGAATCCCTTCTTTCATCGCTTGATAGACCAGCTGTGAGAAGAGGCTGTTCGACCAGGCAAACCACGATCTCGTATATACGGCTGGATCGTCGGCAAGGAATCCCTCATGCATATAGCCCGTTCCCGCGTCCGTCGCCTCCAGCGTCGCGATCATCTCCAGCTTTTCTTCCTTCGTGACTGCTGTCAGTCCCTGCATGGACAAAGCCATATGCCACACATAGCCTTCCGGCGTATGCGGGCTGCCGATGCCCTTTGCCGCCCGGCCTTCGAAGTAGAACGGATTGGCTTTAGACAGCGCAAAGCGTCTCGTGTTTTGATAGATCGGATCATCGGCTGTGACGTAGCCCAGATAAGGAATAGACAGCAGACCCGGAGTACCCGCGTCGTCCATCAGGCAGTAGTTGCCGAACCCGTCGGTCTCGTACGCGTAAATCGGTCCGAATTCCGGATGGCGGTAGATGCCGTAGAGCTGGATGCCGTGATGGATATCTTCCTCAAGCGCCTTCAGCTCCTGCAGGAAGCCCGTATCACGGAACACCCATTCGGCGAACTCCTGCATGTGGCGCAGCGCAACCACGGCGAACATGTTGCCCGGAATGTTGTAATGAAAGTCGCACGCATCGTCGCTGGAGCGGAAGCCGGACCAGACCATGCCCGTATAGTTGACCGGCATGCCGAGCCCTCCGTTTGCCAGCGTATCCTGCCGGATGCCGTTATTACGCATAAAACGGTACGGCGACTGTTCCATATGACGCTGCTCGGTCCGGAACAGCTCGTAAATGATCCGCATCGCCGATTTGAATCCGGCGTCGAAAATGTCCGTCAGCCCGGTTTCCTTCCAGTATGCATAGGCGAGCCGCATGGAGAAGCACAGGGAGTCGATCTCGAACTTTCGCTCCCACACCCAAGGGCCCATATCGGTCACGTCGGCCTTGTTCCAGTGCCAGTCGTTCGCCGACTCGTTAAACGCGTTCGCGTACGGATCGATATGTATGTACTGAATGTGCCGCTTGATCAGCCCGCCGATCATCCGCTGCAGCGCGGCATCCTCTTTGGCGAAAGGCACGTAATGCATGACCTGCTCCACGGAATCGCGGAGCCAGGACGCGGGAATATCCCCGGTAATGACAAAGGTGGTTCCGTCATCCATCAGCTTCGTGGTCGTTTCCAGTGTGTTCGGAAAACAGTTCTTGAACAGCTGCAGCAGCTTAGGCCGGTGCGCCAGCTTCTCTTCTGCTTCCGTCAGCACGTTCTGAATGGAAGCCGGAAGTTCCATCCGCGGCATGTTGATTTGAGGCAATCTGAATTGTTCCATTCTTGATCTCCTTTTGTATACATGGTCATATGATCCGGGCTGATCCTAAGACGATGCGGCTAAGCCATTATTACCTTTGGCCCCCGAATCCTGTCCGTTTACCCGAAAGAGGGGGAGGCCCCGCCGTGAAAAGTGCAAGGCGTTCCTCCCCGTGATTCGTCCACTTAGTCCGCTTATAGCGTCCGGTCCATCCGTCAGTTATGGGTCACGACGGCACCGGATCCACCGTACATTTCAAGCTCTTCGTCGAACTCCAGCTTCAGTACCGTTACCTGCTCATGGGTGTCCTCCGGGGTCATGTGAATCCATGTCGTTCCCGGAATGTTGAACCACGGCACCCCACCGTGAATTTCATGCGAGAGCTCTTTGCCCGAATGGAGCACGGTGATCTTTTTGATCGGGTTGCACAGCCCTTTGAGGCAGACGTTTTCCTTCGGATCGTCATAGACAAACAGGTACAGCGTCTTGCGGTCCTTGGACACCGTGCTGCCTCCGAGGTAATAACGGGTCATGATGCCTTCCTCTGTGCCGAACACAGCCTCTTCGTGAGTGCGGATCCAATCCCCCAATCCGAGCAAAATATCTTCCTGCCGCTTGTCGATCGTGCCGTCTTCCCGCGGCCCGATATCGAGCAGCATGTTGCCGCCCATCGATATGCAGTCACAGAACATGCGGATAATCTGGTTCAGCGACTTGTATTTGTTATCCGTCGGCACGTAGCCCCAGGACGTGTTGATCGTCGTGCAGAACTCCCACGGCCCCTCCGGTCTCGTGATCGGAATGCCCTGCTCCGGCGTTTTGTAATCGCCGTGGCCCTGCAGGCGGGAATTTATGATGATGTCCGGATTCAGCGTGTGCAAATATTCCTTAAAGGCCGGCAGGTTCCATTGCTCGGCGCTGCGCTCCCAGTCCCCGTCGAACCAGAGCAGATCGACCTTGCCGTAATTCGTCAAAATTTCCCGCAGCTGGTTGTTGTTAAACTCGAGGAACTTCTGCCAGCGCTCTTCATCCTGCACGCCGTCCTGAGGGCTCGAGAAACGGTTGGCCGTGCTCAAATCCTCCGGCACCTTGCCCCCTTCATAGACGCTCGGATAGTCGGGATGAGACCAGTCGATCAAGGAATAATACATGCCCAGATGGATCCCGCGCTTCTGGATGGCCTCCGCGTACTCCTTAACGATATCCCGCTTGGCCGGCGTTTTCTGAATGACGTTCAGATCGCTGTACTTCGTATCCCAGAGTGCTACCCCGTCATGGTGCTTCGTCGTCAGCACCGCATATTTGGCGCCGGACTTTTCGATCAAGTCGGCCCACGCTTCGGCATCGAATTTCGACGCCGTAAATCCGTCCAGCTGCTTCATGTATTGTTCATAGGGAATGTGTCCGTTGTAAAAGGACCAGGACTCAGCCACTCCGTCGACGGCATAAATGCCGTAGTGGATAAAAATCCCCAGCTTTGCGTTTTCAAACCATGGTTGCATATCGGTCGCACCTTTCGCGTTGTATTCGGTTGTTTATAGGCGGTGTTTGGATCTATACTCTTATGCCGCGCATGCCCGCTGTCTTAGCGGATACGGAACACGTGCGCGATCGGCGCCAGCCCTTCGCGTTCCTTCTCCGGAAGGCGGATGGCAACGCCGTCATCCGTGCGCCGGAATTCCAGGTTGTCCGCTCCGCCGACGAGATCGATCCGGCTGAACGACTGCTGCAGCGGCAGATGCAGCTCCGCTGGAACCTCTTCGTGCTCGTCCCGGTACAGGTAAAAGGCATAGGTCGTGTCGCCTTTTTGGGTGAACTGCGCCCGGCCGACCGAATACGGCTCGCAAATGCGCGTGCCATAAATGGCTTCGCCGTGAACCTTCAGCCACGCGCCCATGCCCTTGATACGGGAGATGGCCGTTTTGGAAATGCGTCCGTCCGGCTGCGGCCCCACATTGAGCGCCAAATTGCCGCCCTTAGCAACAATTTCAACCAGTAGATGGATCAGCTGGCGGACCGTCTTGTAGTCGTCCTCATAACGGAAGGAGAAGGCCGACCCCATCGTGATGCAGCTCTCCCAAGGCACGCTCAGCGCGCGTTCGGGCAGCGTCTGTTCCGGCGTGATCAGGTTTTCGTAAGGTCCTCCCACCGTGCGGTCTGCCGACAACAGCCATGGCTGAATTTTCCGCGCCCGCTCAACCACTTCGCCGAGACGGATGTTCTGATCCCGATAGTCGTTGACCCAGCCGGCATCCAGCCACAGCACGTCGATCCGGCCGTAATTCGTCATGAGCTCCATGATCTGTTCATGCGTGAACTGGACGAACTGCTCCCACAGCCACGGGTATTCCTTCGGATCGTAGGTCGGCCCGCGGGAAGTCGTTGTTCCCGGCTTCATCCCGGGAGCCCAGTAATACGGGGTGTGCCAGTCCGCCTTGGAGAAGTAGGCCGAGATGCCCAGCCCTTTTTCCCGGAAAGCGTTAAACAGCTGCTTGGTGATATCCGCGTATTTGTGCGTATGGAACGGGCAGTCCGGCCCGGTGATACGGTAATCGGTCGTCTGAGTATCCCACATGCAGAACCCGTCATGGTGCTTGGTCGTAAAGTTTAAATATTTAAAGCCGTTCTCGGCGGCGAGATCCGCCCACAGCTCCGGCTGAAAACGGAGCGGGTTGAACGTTTTGTTCAAGGCAAAATACTCGCGTTTCAGTTCCTCCGCATCGATGTCCCAGTCGATTTCATTTCTGGACCATTCCTCATCCACGTCGCTCAGCGCCCAGGATTCCACCAATCCGAGCTGGGAATAAGGCCCCCAGTGCATCATCAGGCCCAGTTTCTGGTCCTTGAACCATTCCAGGCGCTCCAGCAGCAGCGGATCCTCGGGTTTCACCCAATGCTCTTCACTGCTGTAATTGTGGACGCCTTCCACGACGACGGACTCCTGTTCTTCCTGGACCTGCTTGATTTCGCTCATCTTACACCCTCCATTGATTCGGATTTTTATCATAGATTGAGCTGCCTGCCGCTAAACCGCGCCTTCTTATCAACAAAATTCTCCATATTTCGACTTCGTTCGTTTTTCTCTCTATGTCCAAAAGCCCGAAATATTGGTATCATGGAACTTGATCAGACGCATTACGGTTAACGGGAGGCAGAATTGTTGAAGAAAAATTACTTCAAGTCCAAGCTGTTTTTGAAATATATCTGGTCCTATTTATTTATCTTGTTGATTCCCTTGATCCTCATGACGATCTTTATTTATGAAAACGCTGTGACGAACCTCCGGTCCGAGATCGAGCACTCCCGGCTGGATCAGCTGACCCAGACCAAAGTGATCATTGACGGGCGGATGAAGGAGCTCAGCGAAATCGCTTCCCGTGTCTCCTATGACGAGAGACTGACGAAATACCGGGTCCATGACCCGCTGACGAGCGGAGACGCCATTCAGGCATTGGATCAGTACAAGGCAACCAGCTCGATCATCGGCGAAATTTTCCTCTATTTTCATAAAGATGAGAAAATCTATTCCAGCAACGGCCTGTACAATCTTGATGTATTCGCCAAAAAGTTCAGCTTCCAGAGCTGGGACAAGAGCCGGATGTTCAAGGATCTCGATGAGGGCCAGTATCCGGAGATGCGTCCCGCCGATACGGTCAGCAACGCTTCCGGTTTAAAAGAAACGATGCTCGCGTACCTGATTCCGATTACGCCCAACAGTCCTACGCCGCACGGAACGGTGATGTATTTGATCCGGGAATCCGAGCTTACCAGCCTGATCGATTCCATTCTCGGCAGCTATCAGGGGTTGACGTATATTCTCGACAATGAAGGCCGCATTCTGGTGGACAACCGTCAAGGCGAAGCGCTCACCGGAAGCGAGGCCAAGTCGCTGATCAATCTGTCCCCTGGCATTCACGAACGGACCATTAACGGCAAGGCGCATTCCATCGTTTCGGTCAAATCCGACAATAACGGCTGGACCTACGTTACCGCCATGCCGAGCTCGCAATTTTTCAGCAGCGTTCTGCACGTGCGGAGCTTTATTATCATGCTGTTCATCATTGTCGTCCTAGTCGGCGCGGCCATCGCGCTGCTCCTTGCCCGCATGCAGTACCAGCCGATCTCGATGCTCGTGGAGTTTGCTTCCACCAACTCCCCGGCCAAGCGGCCGCAGAGCGGCAAGACGCCGTCCGGCAACGAGCTGGACCGGATCCGCACCGCGCTGCAGGAATACAGCTCGCGGATCGATTTGCAGGAGCCATTCGCCCGCAACCACTTCCTGTCGATGCTGCTGAAGTACGGCAGCGCCCAGAGCCTGTCGCCGGAGCTGCGGGAGGCGTTCGACCTTCATTTTGACCGGTCACGGTACTTTGTGATGGTCATCGGGTCGGAGCCGGCAGAGCAGGAGAAAAGCGACCGGCAGGACCGCACCGAAATGATCCGGCTGCTGACCCAGATCGAATTCCCTGAGCTGGCTGCTCTCGGCTATGGCGTGGAGCTTCCGCAGCTGGACCAGCTGGGGCTCATCATCTGCTACGATCCGGAAGAAGGCGCCGAGGAGTTCAACCGGATGCACCAGATCGTCGAGGCGGTCCGCGGCTGTCTGCTCGAATCCTTCGACGTCTTTCCGATGATCGGTGTCGGCACCAGCTACCCGAGCCCGGACCAGCTGAACCAGTCCTTCATCGAAGCCTGCTCGGCTTTCGAGCTGCGGGCGACCACCGGCCAAGGCAGCGTCACGTATTTCGAGAAGCTGTCCTACACGCCGGACCATACGGCCTGGGTACCGAACAACACGCTGATGAAGCTGTCCCAGAGCTTGAAGCAGGGCAGCTACGACGTTGCCGCCCAAATTGTCTCCTCGTCGGTGCAGGACCTGCAGGTGGCCGAGGTATCGGCGATGTTGATGCGCTGCGTCTGCTTCGACCTGCTCAACACGATCCTCAAGACGGCATCCGAGCTCGGTATTCACAGCGTGCTGCAGGACGTGCCTCCGGGCATGGTGTACAGCAGCTCGCTCGAGGAAGTCGAACGCGGCCTGCTCAGCCTGGCTTCCCGGATCTGCAGCCAGGTCGAGCGGAATAACCAGAAGGAAGAGCAGTCGATGATCGACCGGATCGTCGCTTACATCGACGGGCATTACACCGACCATACGCTGAGTCTGGAGAGCGTCGCTTTTGAATTCGACATCTCGCCGTCCCACGTCAGCCGGTCGTTCAAGGAAAAGATGGGGCTGAACTTCATCCAGTACGTCTGGCAGAAGCGCCTCGAAGAGGTGATTCATCAGCTGCGGACGACCAGCGATCCGCTCAAGGACATCATTCTGCGGGTCGGCTACCAGGACACCCCGAACTTCACGCGGAAGTTCAAGAAGGAGACCGGCTACACGCCGGGGCAGTACCGGAAGCTGTTCTCCGAAACCGGCCAGCCTCCCGCTTCTTCCGATCCGGACGAGGAATGAGGCAGCGCCTCTTCCCGCTCCTTCTTAAAGCAATAGCCAACTCCCCTGCCGCTTGCGCAGCAGGGCGATGTTGGCTATTTGCTTTTGCATGGTGCGGATGATCCGGTTACTTGCCCGAGTTCCAGCGGTCGTAAGCGCCCTGGTACAGCTCGGCGATCCGGTCGCCTCCCATTTTTTTGATTTGCGCGACGTATTTGTCCCAGTTCGAGAGCGGCTCCTGGCCGGTCACGAACTTCGCTTCCATCTGCTGGACATAGGTGTTCAGGTCGGACAACAGTGCCGTTGCTTCCGTCTGCTCTTCATTGGTCAAATAGACGTTCGGGAACGGCGTTTTGCCGATCGGCGTCAGCTTCTCTGCGTTTTCTTTGTCAATGAAGCGGTCAAAGTCGCTCTTCAGTCCTTTGGTCAATTCCGCAGAGTTCATGCCCGGCGAAAGAATGCCGTAGTTCGGCGTCAGTGTGCCGCGATATTCCTCACGGTCGCCGCCGCCCGGTACCGGCAGCCATTCTTTCTCATGGGTTTCTTTGTTTTTGTATTTCCACAGCGTATTCTCCGGTCCCTGACTGAACAGCGTAGCTCCGTCATAACCGTATTGGTAGTCGATCCAGCGCATCGTCGCTTCCGGGTTCGGGTCTTTGCTCGTAATCGCAAACGTGCCGTTGGCCGAAATGCCCGGATGCTTGCCGTAGACCGGCGTTCCCGGAATTTCGCTGGCGACCGGCGTCATGAGCGGGTTGTCCGAGCTTGGCTCGCCGCCCAGCGTGAAGTAAGGGTAATAGTCGTTAAACACGCCGATCTGGTTGTTTTGCCCCTTGGCCTTCTTCTGATCCGGCGTCTGCGAGAACGTCTCGTGATCCAGAAGATCTTCCTTCCACAGTTTATTCATGAAGGTCAGGTAGCCCTTGTAACCCTCTTCTTGCGGCGTATAGTGCACTTTTCCGTCCTTGTCGGCGTAGATCACTTCGTCATAGATGCCCCAGAAGCCGAGGAAATACATGCGCAGGTCGTCCAGCTTGACCGAGGTCAGCGGAATTTCGTCCTTTTTGCCGTTGCCGTTCGGATCTTCGTCCTTGAAGCGTTTCAGCAGCGTGTACAGCTCGTCGGTTGTCTTCGGCAGCTCGGTCACGTTCAGCGCCTTCAGGAACTTGCCGTTATACCACATCGGGCTGCGGTACCATACCGCCGACAGATCGATGTTCGGGAGCGCGTAGATATGCCCGTCAGGCGTCGTAAACGACTTGCGGATATCCGGATGCTCGTCGAAAATTTTCTTGATGTTCGGCGCATAGCCTTCGTCGATATATTTTTCGAGCGGGATCAGAACGCCCTGACTGCCGTAGGTCACCTGCTCCGCCGGTTTCAGATCCGCCGCATAGAATATATCCGGCAAGTCGCCGCTCGCGAATACGAGGTTCTTTTTCGTCTCAAAGCTGTCGATCGGCGAAAGCTGGTATTCCAGGTGGATGCCCGTCAATTTCTCCATCTCTTGCAGCACGGGCATTTTGTTCCAATCGGCCACGCCCGCATCCTGGGACATCACTTTCAGCGTGAGCGGCTTGTCCACGATCGGAAAGCCTTCTTTTTTAACCCCTTCGGCCGCAGATCCGGCAGCCGAGGAGGAATCCCCGTCGCCGTTGGAACCGCAGGCTGCCAGCAGGCTGGCGGATACGGTGAGGCAGAGCAGAATGGATGACGCCTTGCGAAGCTTTTTCATGTTTTACAAACTCCCCTTTTTGACTTGATGTCGATTCTAAGCAGGCAGGATCAGCCCTTTACGGAACCAATCATAACACCTTGCACAAAGTAACGCTGGAGAAATGGATAAATGACGATGACCGGAATGGTGGCAACGATAATTACCGCATACTTCACCAGGGCGGCGATTTCCGCCTTGTTGTTCATCGCGGCCGCCGTGGAGGCGTCAATCGCCCCTCCGCCCTGCGCGGCCATTTCCTGCAGCACCAGAATCTGGCGCAGCACCAGCTGCAGCGGGTATTTCGCCGAGTCGTTCAGGTAAATGAGCGCCGAGAAGTAGCTGTTCCAGTTGCCCACCCCGTAGAACAGGGCCATGACCGCGATGATCGGCATCGACAGCGGCAGGATGATCTTCACGAACAGCCGCATGTTTGTACACCCGTCGATCTGCGCTGCTTCCTGCAGCTCCTTCGGAATCGAGCTCTGGAAGAACGTCCGCGAGACGATGATGTTCCATATCGACGCGGCCGACGGAATGACGATCGCCCACATCGTGTTGACCATGCCCAGCTGCTTCACCAGGAGGTACGTCGGCACCAGGCCGCCCCCGAAAAACATCGTGACCATGAACATACCCATAAAGAAGTTGCGGCCGACAAAGTCCTTGCGGCTCAGCGCATACGCCGCCGGCAGCGTCACGAGCAGGTTGATCGCGGTCCCGACCACGGTGTACAAAATCGTGTTGCCGTACCCCGTCCAGATGCTTGTGTTCTCGAACACCCGCTTGTAGCCGTCAAATGTAATGCCTTTCGGCCACAGCCACATCTCCCCGGACCCGACCGCTTTCGGGTCGCTGATGGAGGCGCTGACCATGTACACCAGCGGGTAGAACACGATTAGAAACGCCAGAAACACATACAGGTAATTGAAGGCGAGAAAAACTTTATCCCGCCGGGTTTCTCTGACTCCGGATAACATCGAAGCCCCTCCTCTCTACCACAAACTGTTCTCGCTCGTACGGCGGACGATCTGATTGACGACGATGAGCAATACCGCATTGATGACCGAGTTGAACAGGCCGATGGCGGTCGAGAAGCTGTACTGCGCATCCACCAGACCCGAGCGGTAGACGAAGGTGGAAATGACGTCCGACGAGCTCATGTTGAGCGGGTTTTGCAGCAGCAGAATTTTCTCAAAACCGACCCCGAGCAGGCTGCCCATATTCAGGATGAGCAGGATGGTCATCGTCGGGATCAGCACCGGGATGTTGATGTGCCGCACGCGCTGGAAGCGCGAAGCCCCGTCGATAATCGCCGCCTCATGCAGCCCCGGATCGACGCCCGAGAGCGCGGCGAGATAGATGATCGTGCCCCAGCCGGCGCTCTGCCACACGTCCGAGAAGACGTACATCGTCTTAAACCAGCGCGGGTCGGTAAGGAAGTCCGGCGCTTTCAGGCCCAGCCCCTCGATCATGTGGGTGACGATCCCCGTCGACGGCGAAAGGAACGTGATAATCATCCCCGCCATGACGACCATGGAAATAAAGTGCGGTGCGTATGTTACCGTCTGGGACAGCTTCTTGAAGAAGCCGTTTCGGACTTCGTTGAAGGCCAGCGCCAGAATGATCGGGATCGGAAACCCGATGGCCAGCGAGTACAAGCTGATGCTCAGCGTGTTCCAGAGCAGGTCCCAGAAGTAGTAGGAATGAAAGAAGCGGACGAAGTGGTCGAAGCCGACCCACGGGCTTCCCGTGATTCCTTTTGTCGGAATGAAGTTCTTGAACGCGATCTGGATGCCGTACATCGGCCCGTAACAGAAAATAAGAAAGTACAAAAAGGCCGGCGCAATAAACAGGTACAGCTCCCAGTTCATAATGATGCGCTTCCATAAACCTTTGCCTTTTCTCTTTGTCGGCATGGCCGCCGCCGGGCGGCCGGCAAACGCCGTATTGGTTTCCTGCATAGGATCACCCCTTCCTGATAAATGGTTTTTGCTCCACCCATCGTTACCACAGTATGTCAGGTGTGCTAACGCTTACATTTTTACGATAGCCCAGGGAGCAGTGCTCGTAAATATGTCATTTTAGCTGCTGCCCCTAACCCCCGGTAACAAGGTGCCTGCGGCCTGATGACAAGCGGCTTGGACAAGCGGACAATGTGTCATTTTTGAGTGATCCGGCGGGATATGGGCGGCATATCAAAATTGACCAACCGGGCGGCAAAGCCCATGCAACCCCCATGCAAACAAGTAGCTTTTCCCCAATCCTTCCGGTCTGCTGCACCTGACCATTCAAACCTTTCCGCCAAGCTGCACATGATTTAGTTATAAGAAGAATGCCGAGCAAAAAAAGACTCCCGGCTCAATCGGCCGGCAGCCTTCCTCTTGTGATGTTATCCTTATGTCTCGCCGACCTTCCCAAATATTACTTCACAGGCTGGGGGCCATATTGGTTATCCGTCTCCTGACTTGCCTGACAAGTTTGCACAACAAAAATAATGATGCCTACGATCGGTATCAGGACGATCAAGTTCCACCAACCGCTTCTTCCCGTATCGTGGAGTCTGCGGCATGCAACCGCCAAAGACGGCAAGAAGGTAGCTGCAAAATAGATCGCGGATAATATGTAAGACAGCCCCACGATTTCCTCGACGACGGAAAGCACGAGGTAGATCACTCCTTCATACAGCGTAAACATCCAATATTCTTTTTTGGACGCCCTTCCCTGAAATCCCGCGTAATTTTTCAATGCTTTTAAATACCATTCCATCCTAAACTTCCCCTATCCTATATTGAATCCGATTGAGTTTAGCATGAAATCAAATACAGCAGATACCATCAAATTTTTCCATGAAATTTCAGAAATAAAAAAAAGCGGCCGACTGCTGAGAAGTCGGCTGCTTTACTAAAGGTCCTTACTATCTATCTTTCTCCATTTTTGCATAATGGAATGGCATTACCTTCCAAAAATATCGATTATGGAACCCGCTCTATCATTTATATGCCTATGTATTGGCAGGCAGACCGCTTGTCCCAAGGAAAATCCCGCAGGAGCCCGTTTTCTCAAAATATAGCCTTTAGTCTAGCAAATGATAGTTATCAGTCCATGCCAAATGTGAAGCAAACCCATACTCTGTAGACAAATCGACAGGAGGTGTATATCATTGCACTGTTCAAGAAAGCACTGTAAAGGTAAACTGATTGTTCACCATCATAGAAACAAGAAACACCGCATTGTTAAAAAAGTCGTAAAGGTAAACTGTCCTCCCCCGAAAATTAAAGTAAATGCTCCGGCCGGTCCTCAAGGCCTGCAGGGTCCTGCTGGTCCTCAAGGTCTCCCTGGTCCTCAAGGTCTCCCTGGAGCACAAGGTCTTCCTGGAGCACAAGGTCTTCCGGGATTACAAGGTCCTGCCGGAGCACAAGGCCCTGCCGGTCCGCAAGGCCCTGCTGGTCCTGCCGGAGGCATCGCCTCGTTTGCGTTCCTGTGCAGCACGGTCGATCAAACCATAGCCGCTGCCCCCACTCCCGGTGGCCAAGGGGGTGCCGTCACCTTTAATAACTCTGACATTATCGGAACGGCCACTTCCTTTACCAGCCCTTCAACCGTCAATATCCTGGAAACCGGCTTCTATAACATCAGCTGGGAAGTATTCCCGACTCCCGGAAACAGCGCATTCGGCCTGTTCTTCGATCCGGATGCCGCCGGACCGCTGCCTGCCACGCTGGTTCCTTGCAGCAACTATGGCTCCAGTGCAGGCAACAACCCTTATCAGGGTCAGGTCGTCGCGCTGTTAACGGCGGGAGGCACCTTGACTTTGAACCGCATCGATAACATGGGTGCTCTGACACTGCAGGCTACCATAGGCGGCGGAACGCCTGTGACTAGCGCTTCGATCGTGATTGAAAAATTGGCGTCGGCCTAAACAACCTAGCGGCGGCTCCAAGATTATTAGTAATATATGCGCAAGAAATCGCTTTGCTACTAGCATAGCGATTTCTTGGTATTTGGCGGCATCATTCTATACAAGTTATCAACTAAAATATCTGGTCGCTTTTGTAGAGTTTCTTTTGTAGATACATATGTTTCTGTCCCCACTCGCTGATCTGATCCAGAAATTCAATCATAGATCGTCCCGCCGAAGTCAGCGCATATTCCACTCTGGGCCGGGGCTCCGGGTACGATTTCCGTTCAATGATGCCGTCACGCTCCAGCTCGCGGAGCTGTTCTGTCAGTACCTTCTTGGAGATGGACGGCAAATGGCGCTGCAATGCGCTGTAACGCACGGGCTGGTCGTTTTTGTACAAATACCGGTATATCGGTATCTTCCATCTCCCGCTTAGACTGGATATGACCACCTCGACCGGACACTCATTCAGCTGCACAGGCATTGGACTCCCTCCCTATTTTTTCCCAACATTATACACCAAGCTGCGTACGCATGCCTGGATACAAAAAAGTGCCTTATTGTTCCCGTCATGGACCCAGCTCTATAATGGCTCGTGAGGGGGAATCGAACATGAAAATCGGAATTTTGGGATCCGGAAATGTAGGTAAAGCGTTAGCTAAAGGTTTAGCGGTGTCGGGCCATCGCGTTGTCGTGAGCAACCGGGAACCCGATCATCCGAAACACGCATCTTGGAAAAAGGAGATCGGTAGTTCGGTCGGAGTGGTCACTTTTGACGAAGCCGTCCGGTTTGGAGAGACGGTGATTCTGGCCCTTCCCTGGGACGGTTTGAAATACGTACTGGAATCCATCGACCCTGCCAATTTTAAAAATAAAACCGTCATCGACGTCAGCAATGCCGTATCCTTTGACGGCGGGCCGCGTTTGCTCCATAACGAAACATCTGCAGGGGAAATCGTCCAACAGCTGCTGCCTGACAGTTCTGTCGTTAAAACGCTCAATATCGTCAGCGATCAAATCATGGTTCACCCGCATTTTAGCGAAGGCTCACCAGTCATGTTTATGTCCGGCAACAACCTGGAGTCCAAGGAGCAAGTCAGGACTCTGTTGAAAGACCTCGGCTGGTCAACGGTTATTGATCTGGGGGATATCAGCCGAAGCCGCCTTCAGGAATCCATCATGCTTGCCTGCGTCATCAGCGAAATGCAGCTGCAATCGCCGAGTGCGGCATTTGCCTTGTTAACGCGTTGATAAATCTTTTCATTCTTTTGATTATGCAGCTTCTTGGGATTCCCAATGTATCGCCGCTTATCATCATTGACAACAGTGTTTAGTGGCCGGAGCCCTAGGTTTACTGTGGTGCCCTACTGTCCTTTGGGCATCTGGCGGGCTGTCGCTTTTGCTGATCGTCATGTTCGCTGCCAATAATCTATACATAGCGTTGAACGGCCTCTATACCCATCCTGAGGACGAACTGATCCCCCGTACCCTCATGCAGATCCTGTTTCTGTCCGTAAGCCTTGCAATCTGGAGGTATTACCTCCGTCATCGATCCGTTCGGAAACATGGTGGAAAGTTCGGAGCATCCAGGTAAAACAACAGTATATGTCGTTTATCACTTGACTCCAATACTGGACAGCAAGCCCATTGGAACGAACTCGAGCCGCTGTCCAGTCAGCATCAACATATCCTGTGCTTCTCTATAGCTTCTGCAATTCAAGCCATTCTTCCATCTTGGGGATGGATTCTGCATAATGCTTAATAGCACCCATGGTTATGGAGACCTGCTCTGTTCCGGTCTTCTGTTCTTCTTCATCCGTACATTCGATCCACAAAGACCGTTTTAGACTATATTCCAGCCATTCCAGTTTGGACAATAACCCACCAGCCAGAATCAGCCTCCAATCGGATGAAATGCGCCCCTGAGCTGTTTTATATCCTTGTATAAAGGCTGAAAATTTCTCCTTCTGTATCTCACCCGCCTCATTTTCGGACCAATAAACCGCGGTTTCCAGTAAGTCCAGCGACGGATTTTTATAACCGGCGGATTCCCAGTCAATCAGTATGGGTTCATGACCTGACCACAGTACGTTTTTCGGGTCCAAGTCCCCATGCGTAATCACCCATTCAGAAGAAAGCCCGTTCACCGATTCGATGGCAGCTGCATTCCATCGATGTAAATGTTCCATGCTTTCGAGCATCTGTTCGGTCCACTCCGCATGGTTTTCTTCTCCTTTCGCCAAATAAAAGCCCCAGTCCGTTAGAGCAGAATTGGAGAATCGCGGAGTTTCGATGCCTAGAGCAGAAAAGTCGATCCGATGCAGCTTTGCTAGAACGTCACCCATTTTTTCGCAATGAGTCGTGTCTATTTCACCATGCTTCAGGCTGTTCTCACGGGTCCAATCAAAAACAAGATAATACCTGTCCTCTAATCGCTGCAGCGACTCCCCGTCAAACTTCTTTGCGGGAAGCGCAGGAATGAATTTTGCCGCGCAATTCGCAATCCGCTCAGACATGATGTAGTTGTTCACTGCAGTTGGTCTGGCCATAATCTGCGGATTTAATGCCTTTACGGCATATTTGCCTGTCGCAGTTTCCACCGCGTACATTTTGTGAAGCAGCCCACCGGTAACCGGTACAGGGGCCGATTGCAATTCGCCTAACCTCAGCGCATGGCACAATTTATGAAATTCAGAGATACTCGATTTCTCATGCATGCTTGCACGCTCCTTATGGGGGTATTCGGAAACTATAAAACGAACTCCAACTGTACATCCCTTGGATCGTTCTCCAGCAACTTCCGGCTAACCTCCGCCGCTTCCCGGCATCCCATTGCACCATAAAAGGCAATCGTCTCTTCGGCAGAACCTGCGCAGATATACAATTTCTCAGCTCCCCACTCTCTCGCCTGATGAGCCGCGATCGCGAACAGTTTTTTACCGATCCCTTTACCTCTATGCTCCAGCGTAATGAATAATTGATCCAATAATACATACCGGTACTTGTCACCAAAGACCTCCCGATTGACCGCAGTAAAACCTATGAGATTGTTGTCCCCATCAAAGGCTCCTACGGCCTCACCACCAGACCGTATGGTGTCCCTTAAATGGCTCAAGTGATAGTCATAGCCGTTCGGCCAATCCTTGTCATGGTAGTTGATCTCGACCAATTGCCGTTTTCCGGCGACTTCCCGCCATGCATTTTTAATATATTGAGATGGGTTCATCCCGTTAATGAGTTCAGCGTCCTCAAAACTTAATTTCCTGTATTTCCACATGGGCTCCCTCCGTCGGCTCGCATTCATACTTGATAATTTTACCATACGCCTCAGGTATTGAATGGCTATAACCAAACTGTCCTGCTTTCGGGGAGTTCAAACCTGATCCTTGCGAATCCGGATTTAAAACAAACAGCTGTGACCAGGAAAAATCATAATAAAAAAACAATAAGCTCCGATTGGCCTGTTGAACCCAGTATCCGATCGGAGCTTTGTCATTTCTATTATTCCGTTTGTTAGATTTATCTTTCCGTTCAGTCTAAACGTCGGGCGACATGAAGAACCGCGCCCCAATGGCGGCGGACCGACGAGTCCGGACGGCTGCTCAGGCGAACCAGTATTTCGCTGAAGAGCTTCTCACGCTTCCGCTCCTCCATAAGAATATGGCCGGAGAACGTTTTCAGAAGGTTAATGTATTCTTCCGCATGATAGATGCGTTCCCAGTCGAAATGCCGAACATGAACGACCTCGAACAGGCCGCTTTGCCCGATCTCTTCTTGCTGCTCCTGCAGTTCCCCCGGCCTTGGCCAGTCGGTGTCTTTCGGTTTGCCCTCGCCCAGTTCATCGTATACGTCTTGGATTTCACGGAAGAACGGATCCCCGTCGTCCGGAAAAACGTGAGTGGCGTTCCAAAAAGCCAAATGTCCGCCGGGACGCAGGAACTGCCATGCCTTGGAATACCGAACCATCGGATCAATCCAGTTCCACGCGGTGGCGGCAAATACCAAATCGAACCTTTTCCCGGTCTCGGGCTGCCACTCTTCGAAGCCCCCCGTTATAATTTCGGCATCCATTCCGATGAGGTTGCGGCGGGCTGCTTCCGCAAGATCCGCTCCAAGCTCCACGCATGTCATGTTGAATCCACGTTTTGCTAACGGTAGGGTCGCCTTTCCTGTCGCACAACCGATTTCCAGCAGACGATCCCCCGGATGCAAATCAGCCGCCTGAACCAGATCGTCCAGCAAAGCTTCCGGGTACTCCGGCCGTGCCTGCTGGTACAGATCGGCCGCCTGCTCAAAGGTTTGACGCAATTCTTTATAATCGTGTCGAGAGTGCATGATTTCCTCCTTTACCGCTGCTTAAGTCACTTTTTACTTTGGGAATTATTTAATTCGTTTAAAGCTTTCTCTATTCGCCGCTGTCTGGTTTCGGGTGTCTTGGCATCCTCAATACCCAGAACAAGGCGCCGTCGATTACTATAAGACATGCTCTCAAAAGCAGACTTCGCCACCCCGTTATGCGACAATGCGGACAAGAAATCGTCCGGCACGGCTAGTTCACGCGGTTCCGTATCCAGCTCCAACTGAACCTCCAGTTTGTCGCCGGCGGCAACCTTCGCTTTCTGCCGATGCTCCGTGCTGACCGGAATCAAAAACCGTCCGCCCATGACTCCAATCGTAGTCCGGTACGCGTACCCCCGGATCGTAACACGAACCGCAGGCTTTTTTCCAGAGCCTAAGCTTCTGACTACTTCCTCCGGCACCTCAATGCCTGTTGCGGTCTTTCCGTGCAGCTGCAGTTCGGCAGTAAATGTTACCATATCGCAACCTCCTCAATATTTTCTCATCCCTTCAAGTAGTCGACCAATACAGGGACCAATGCGGCAGGTTTCACGATATGCGTTTGACCGGGAAGCACTTGATGGGTTGCATTCGGCAAAACCTGTGCAAGCTCCTTCATGGAATTGCGCATCCATTCCGGGCTCTTGCCGCCAACGGCAACAAGCGTGGGGACAGAGACGCTCGACCATTTTTTCAGCGTCTCCTTACTCCCTTTCTGCTGCCCGATCGTCAGTATGGTGTCATAAGGAAGCGTATGGGCGACCGACTTAAGCTTGGACCAGGCAGGCATCATCGGCATCATGGCCACGACCGGGGCCGGCAGTCCGACCCCTTTTCTCATAAACAGCTTGACTGCTGCACCCCGGCGATTGGCTCGAACCAGTTCATCCATTTGTGCAGCGTACTCATCCGGCACAGCTTCACGGCTACCGTCCGTAATAAAAGGCGCTTCGTATAACGCCAGTTTTTTTATCGACGAAAGCTGATTTGCCGCTTCAAGGGCAAGCGCTGCCCCCGAGGATACGCCGTATACAAATACATCCTCTCCTGCTTCTTCTATCACAGCAGAAAGGTCCTCAATCTCGCGATCGACTCCATAAATAGCATGATTTCCACTTTCGCCACGCCCTCTACGGTCATAGGTATACACGGTAAAATCCTGCTGTAATGCAGCAGCCAAGGCACTGCTCGGGCCATTCCCCCGGCTGCACAGCGCGCCATCGACCAGCAGGAGCGGCGGGCCGCTTCCAATCTTGTCGTAAGCAATGCTCGTGCCGTCTTTCGAAATCACCGTTCTCATAAGGCAAAGCCTCCTTGCATCATTTAGTCCTCTACCAATACAACGAATGCGGCTCACCATAATCGACAAATACACGATCTTTTATGGATTTTTTTCTATAAATTTTTTAACAAACCGATTTTGACTCGTTCAACGAAACGAACTATTGTTCCGTATATAATGCCAGGTTCTCTAAAGTGGACCTTAAACCGACGTCGTGATCTTCTTTCCGGATCCCTGCCGGCACGTTCTCGCATACGATCGTAACCTCGATTCTCTTGTTACTCGAATGATTGGTCATGGATATCCAACCTCCAATTTCCCAAAAATGGATCCTATCAGCCCACTTGTTTACTAACGTCATCGTAGCATATCTATCAGGTTGTTATTTCTTGCGAATTGCTTTTATCCCGTCCAGCTTAAAAAGCAATCGGACACCCGGCAGCCGTTAAAAAATGGGCTGACTCCAAGCTATTAAAATCCTCTTCTCGCATCAATCCATATTGTGGTATAGTAAAAACTAGTAATCTAGGTCTATGGAACCAGAAGGTTCGCTGAAGACCTAGATATTTTGATGGAACCGGCTTTCAATTACCGCAGCCGGATCGATACAAGAACGCTAGGGGGAGCAGGGTGTATTGTCATCAATGCGGGGCAAAGTGTGCTCCGGAACAGAAAATATGCGGAAAGTGCGGAGCAAGATTATTGACGGAAGAAGTACGGCAGGCCGTTCTTGAGGTAGCCGCGGGCACCGAGGCTATCCGGCTGCCTCAAGCTGTGTCAGGCAGGCCGGGAGATGAGCAGCGCCCGGCACAGGCGGCCGTCACCAAGAGGGGAAGCGGCCGGGTATTCCAGTGGATCATCCCTTTTCTGCTTGCCGGAGTGGTTGCCCTAGGTCTTACGCTCTATTACGAGTATGAGCAGTCCGTAAACCAGGAAGTGACGGCGCTTCAGCAGCAAGCCAAGAAAGAGGCGTTGGCCGGACGTTATTCGGAGGCGGTCCAGCTGCTGGGACGGGCCGAAGAACAACGGCCGCGCTTTGCCGCACTGATCCGGGACCGGGAGCTTGCGGCCAAGGCCGCTCAGCTTAAGAATCAACTCGACGGCGCTTCAGCACAGCTTAAAGCCAAGAAGCTGGATGCAGGGGAAAAAGCGCTGAAGCAAATCGCGGATATGATCGGCAAGCGGCAGGAGCCGCTGTTCGTGCCGTTTCAGAAATCGCTGGCGGCGGACCAGGTCATGCTGACGGTGCTTCGCATCAAAGGCCAGCTGGACAAGCTGACCACAGTTGATGCGCTGGCTGACAAGCTCGATACCGTCCGCGGCCTCAGCGGCCAGGAAGCGGCGGCCGTCAAAGCGCAGATTATTAACAAAATCGCCGGAATCAGTTATTCGTCAGCCGAAGAGAAGCTGCGGAAGAAGGATTTTGCCGGAGCGCTGGAAGCCGTGGACAACGGGCTGTCCTACGCTGCCGACAATCCGAAGCTGACGTCGTACCGGAAGCAGATTTCGGAAGCAAAGCGGGAGTTTGAGGAGGCTGAAGCGAAGCGTATTCAGCTGGCCCAGCAGAAGGCCGCCGAAGAAGAATTGAACAACCGGACCGCCGCCGTTGATGTATCCGGCGTTACGGCCGTGCTGGACGATTACGGCGATCTGACCATTTCCGGGACGGTCACGAACACCGCGACCCGCCCGATCTATTCTGTCAGCGTTTACCTCCATGTATACAGCAGCTCCTCCGGTGCCTACATAGGCGATGCTTATGCCAACGTTTCCCCGTTCAGACTGGAACCAGGGGAATCAGGGAGCTTCTCGACATCTTACTATGGGGTCTACGAACAAGCGGAAGTCTCGGTTGATAACGCATCCTGGTATTTGGAATAGGGGGCACGGAATATGAGTAAAGGCATTTGGATCAGCTCACTTGCCTCCCTGATCATCCTCGGCTTGGGTGGCGGCGGGACGTATTTCATTCACAGGACGGCCGAGAACGAGCTTGGTGGGCAGCCGCTGCTCGCGGTGCAAACGGCAGCCAAGGCAGCCACTGCAGCGGCGGCGACGAAAGAAAAAAAGACGCGCAAGGAGATTATCGAGGACAGCCAGAAACGGGTCGTCACGATCGAAAGCGGAGACGGACTCGGCTCCGGATTTCTGTATAACGATCAAGGTGACCTGTTAACCAACGCCCATGTCGTAACCGGGTCACAGCAGGTAACAGTGCGGACGCTGAATCACGAAGAATATAAAGGAACCGTCATCGGGATCGGAACCGATACGGATGTTGCGGTCGTTCGCGTGCCTGAGCTTAAGAAACTCGCCCCGCTTCCCGTAGCCGAAGGCTACAAGGCGGAGGTCGGGGACGAAATCCTCGCGCTCGGCAGCCCTTTGGGTCTGGAAAACACGGTAACGACGGGGATTATCAGCGGACTCGGCCGCAGCTTCAACATTGATCCGTACACCTACAGCAATCTGTACCAAATCTCTGCGCCGATTACCCACGGCAACAGCGGCGGACCGCTGGTCAATGCAGAAACGGGTGAAGTGCTGGGTATCAACTCGGCGGCTGTGTCCGAGGGACCGGGAATCGGGTTCAGCATTCCGATCTCCAGCATTCTTCAGCAGGCCAGGGAATGGTCCAAGACCCCGATGACCGAGCTTCCGGCTGGGGACGGCGGAGATGAGTACGGTACGGACAGCGACGGAACGGTCGCGGACGAGCGGGACATTGTCGCTTACTTCTATCAAAGCCTGAATAACGGCGATTACGTCACAGCGTATTCCCTGCTTGGCAGCGAATGGCAAAGCGGGATCAGTTACGAGGATTTCCGGGCGGGATATCTGAATACCGGTGATATAACGCTAGGCTCCCTGACGCTTGAAGAGCAGGACGACGGCGCATTGGTCAGCGTTGATATTACGGCCGAGGAGCGGCGTAAGAGCGGCACCGTCTATCAAGGTTACCGGATGAGCTATTCGGTCGGGTATGAGAACGGAGAATTGAAAATATTGCACGGCAAAGGGAAGAAGCTTTAAGTTTCTCCGCCCTGGAACAGCCCCCTTCCCTTGTGGATAGGGGCTTATTATTTACGGGAAGCGCCGGTCGAAAGCTCCATCTCTTCCTTGTGGCCCTTCCACTCGACAGTAACCTGAATGGTTGAATCCTCCAACGGAAGAGCGCCATTGCCTCCAGATCCAGTAACGATGTCTCTGTTCCCTGACAATTTTTGTTCCCCGCTTCCGTTCATCGCTGTACTCGTGTATTTATATTTCACTCTCCCCACGTTAGCCGGGTCTTTCCCTTTGTACCGTATTTGGATCCGGCTGATATGGTCTTCTCGATTCAGTTTGGTAATCGTATAGTTAGCAGACCAGGTTTTACTTTCGCCAGTAAATTGAATCACGGAAGGATGACTTAGACATCCGGATAACATCGTAAAAGTAACGATACATAAACCAATGAGCACCTTCTTGATTGGAATCCCTCCCCGCCATTCTAATGAAGTATATATACATAGAACGCGATAAAATCTGAGTTGTTGGCGTAAACCTTCAATTAAAATGAAAAAGGCTAATGCATGAAAAACCGATGCCGCAAGGCATCGGTTTATTTTCAGAAAGACAATGTATCCTCTTACTCGTCCCAATGCGAGTGAAGAACCAAATCACAGAAGTTCGGGCTTTTGTATCCTGGCAGCAGCCGCTCGCATACATCCGATTTGATGTTCCCGAATGTCGTTTCCGGCTTATGCTTGAAGCCTTCCAGAAAAGCGTTCAGGATCTTGCTCTTAAACTGATTCCGGGGGAACGCCTTTACAATTTGTTCACGAATCTCCGGCGTGATCTCATCAAAATTTTCTCCCATGACATCATAACCGACACCTGAATAAATCAGCGCAACTTCCGGCTCCTTATACTGCGCAATGCCGATCGTCGTGTGCAGGGCGACGGCATCCCAGACGCGCCGGATCGACTCCTCCGGAACCTGATGCGATTCCAAAAACCTTCTTGCCGCATTGGCCCCGTCAACCTCAAACCGCTTGTCAGGACTGCTGAAATGCTTGGTTAATCCCAAGTCATGGAACAAAGCACTAATATACAGCAGCTCGGCATCATACGTTATTCCAGCCTGCTCCCCCTGTACGGCACCAAACAGATACACCCGATGAGAATGGTTCCACAGCAAATCATCCCCATGATCCCGAAGCAGCTCGGCAGCCTGTCTGGCTAATGCGCTGTCCGGGATTTTTACATGACCGATGGATAAGGACATTGTCATACACCTCGCAAAAAAGGATTGTGTTGTTGATGTCCTCATTGTAAAATTCAGTATACGATAGATCAATGTTATGATTTCTATAATAATAATAGATAAACCACATCATTTGGACGCTCATAGCATTCATACGCTCATCATGCCATCCTACACATCGGGAGGAAACGAATCATGGAGATACGGCAATTGGAATATTTCCAAGCGATTTGCGAGGAGCTTCACTTCACGCGGGCCGCAGATAAATTAAATGTGACCCAGCCTACGCTGAGCCATCAGATCAAGTCGCTTGAAGACGAAATCGGCACCCCTCTTTTTGACCGAATCGGCAAGAAAATCGCGTTGACCGAGGCAGGGAAGATCCTGAAGTCGCATACGGCTGTCATTTTCAACGCACTCCAAAGCGCAAAGGACCAAATGAACGAGCTGCAAAGCGGAAATCGTGGAACGCTCGCCATCGGCTCTCCCCCCGGGGAGTTAAATCATTTGGTGTCCTCCCTTCTGGTCGATTTCAACCAGAAATATCCGAACGTTACGGTCAAAATCGTTGAATCCGGAAACGTTACGGAGAAGGTACTGAATAATGAACTCGATGCGGCCGTGACCATTCTGCCCGTCGACGATGACCGGCTGGACACAATCCCTTTATACTTTGAACAATTTTATTTAACCGTCTCCTCCAGCCATGAGCTTGCCCAGCGAAAAGAGATTAGCTTTACCGAAGTGGACCGGCTGCCGCTGATCCTGCTTCCCGAGAACCACAAGTGCCGCCAGCTAGTGGACGCGACCTGCCGCATGACCGGCAAACAGATGACCCCCTTCGTCGAAACTAATTCCATCAGTACCATCTTCAATTTGGTTAAATCAGGTGCCGGCGTCAGCATCTTATCCAAATCGCTGATCGATCTGAACCGTGACGGTGCGATATCCGCAATCCCTATCGTCAATCCGACCTTATACCGGCAGATCGTCATCATTATGAATAAGGATAAATTCCTAAGCCACGCGGCCCGGGCGTTTATTTCCCTTCTTCAGCAATTTCTGGAAAATAACAAGTTAGGCAATCCGGTCCCCCATGCGGTGTTGGAGAGCTAGAGCCCGCTCGTGATCGCGTTAATCTTTTCCCGTCCAACACGAAAACTGCCGCATTTGAACGGTACCCCCAATGGTTAGACATCGGCTACTCGTTGGAGGTGCTCCTCAACTTCGCGGCAGTTCGTTGTTATGTTTACCCTTTGACCGAACCGATCATCATCCCTTTCACAAAGAAACGCTGCAGGAAGGGATAGAGTGCTAGTACCGGAACGCTGGCGACCATGATGAGAGCATACTTGATGAGTTCCGCGTACCGCTGGGCTTCCACGATCGTTTCCGGGTCGACAACGGCGTCAGAGCCGTGGGCCGACATCTGGCTCGAAATCAGGATGCTGCGCAGGATTAATTGCAGGGGATACAGATCCGCGTCGTGCAGATAAATCAGCGCGCTGAAAAAGGAGTTCCACTGGGATACCGCGGTAAACAGCGCCATGACCGCAATGATGGGCGCCGACAGCGGAATGACCATGCTGAAGAAAAAGCGGAAGGTTGAGCAGCCGTCGACCTTAGCCGATTCCAGCATTTCCTCCGGCAGCGTGTTTTGGAAAAACGTCCGCACGACGATGACGTAATACGCCGATGCGGCTGTGGGCACAAACAGCGCCCAGATCGTGTCGACCATGCCCAAGTTTTTGACCACCATATAGGTCGGGATCATGCCCCCGCTGAAAAACATCGTAAAGACGATCAGCACCATGAACACATTCCGCCCGTCCAGCTCCTTGCGCGACAGGGCGTAGCCGCCCGGGATCATGATCGCTAAGCTTAAAGCGACGTCCATCACCGTGTACAGGAACGTATTCGCATAACCTCTCCATACGTCGTGGTTCTGCAGGATGATGCGGTAGCCTTCCAGCGTAAACCCTTTGGGCCAAAGGCTGACGTTCCCGGAATTGACGGCTGTCGGTTCGCTGAACGAGGAAATGACGATGAAATACAAAGGATACAGGACGATCAGCAGAATAACGGACAATATCGTATAGTTGCACAGGTCAAACACTTTGTCGGCGCGGGAACGGGCAATCCTTGCGGTATGGTCGAATGCATCCGTTTTAGCCATGAGCGCTCCCTCCTAGAACAAGCTTTGCTGCTTCAATTTTTTGGCGAGCTGGTTCATCGTCAGCAGCAGGGTGAAATTGATGAGGTTGTCGAACAGGCCGATCGCCGCCGAGTAGCTGTACTGCGCGCCGACCAAGCCGGTCTTGTACACATAGGTTTGAATCACTTCCGATGAATCGATATTCAAGGAGTTCTGCATCAGCAGCACTTTCGAGAAGCCCAGGGAAGCAAAGTGCCCCATTTTGAGAATGAGCATGATCATAATGACAGGCATGATCGTAGGCACGTCGATATGCCGCACCCTCTGGAATTTATTGGCCCCGTCCATAATCGCGGCTTCATGCAGCTGCGGATCGACGGACGTCAGGGCGGCCAAATAGATAATCGCGCTCCAGCCCGTCGTTTGCCAAATCTCCGAGATGACGTACATCGGTTTGAACCAGGCCGCTTCGCCAAAAAAATTGATCCGTTCCCCGCCGAAGAGGTCGATCCAGTTGTTGATCATCCCCGTCCGCGGATTCAAGAAAATGTACAGCATGCCGACCAGTACGACGGTCGAAATAAAGTGCGGGGCGTAAGTAATGGTCTGAACCCATTTCTTGAAGCGGAGCCGGGCGACCTGATTCAGCATGAGCGCGAACACGACCGCGATTGGGAAGGCAAAGACCAGGTCGTACAGATTGATCAGCAGCGTATTTTTGAGCGTATTCCAGAATTGGTAGGACCGGAAGAAACGCTCGAAATGCTCGAACCCCACCCAGGGGCTCCCCCAAATCCCGTCAATGGCGCGAAAATTTTTAAAAGCGATCTGAAGACCGTACATGGGCGCATACTGAAAAATCGCGAAATGCAGCAAAAGCGGCAGCAGCAAAACGTAGAGCTGCCAGTTGCGGATGACCCGCTGCCACAGCGAAGCAGCCTTCGGTTTCGCGGGCTTCTCCAGCTGTGCGACCGCCGTCCTTTCGATTTTGGTGTTCATCGTTATCAACCGTCCTTTACGTTACGCGGGGCCGGAAACCAGCTCGCTAACGGATGTTGGGGGCAGTTTTCTATTTGGCCAGGTTCGCTTTATTCGTATCATAACCGTCCTGGTACACCTTCGTATAATCGCTCAGCCCCATTTTGTTCAGCGTCTCCAGGTACGTATTCCACTCTTCGTCGATGCCGCCTTTGGCGATCCATTGGGCTTCCATTTTGTCCGTGTACGTTTTGATATCCGTCTGATACTGCTCGATGCTCTTGTACTGCGCGTCCGTGAACATAATATTCGGGTACACCCAAGGCTTCATGTACGGAACCAGAGCTTCGTACCACTCGTCAAAATCGGGATCCAGCTGCCCGGGCTCCGCTTTCGGCAGAATCTGCTTGTCGCGCATTTCCTGCGAGAAGCCGTAGACGAAGTCATTGTAAGGCGTCTCTTTGACCTTCCATTCGCCGGCCGTATAGTTGTCCGGATTCGGGATGGTGTCATACGTGCCGTCAGCCAGCTTCTTCAGACGGTTCGGGCCTTCGCGAAGCTTCATGGACATCTCCGGCTCATAAGCCCGGTCGACCCATCTCATCGTCGCCTCGGGGTACGGATTAACTTTCGTGATGACGAACATGCCCGGGGTCATCTGCAGATTGTTGCGCGGGGTGATTTGCGAGCCGTCCGGCCCGGCGAGCGGAATCATCGGCGAACCGTAATCCCACCGGTAGTCCGCGTTGGTGATCTGGTCGGCGCTCCAGGCGAAGAATGCTCCAACAGACGCCTTTTTGCCGGAGGATACCTTGGCGATCAGTTGAGTGGAGTTTTGCGTCATGCTGTCCGGATCGATCAGCCCTTTTTCATACAGCGAGTGCAGGTACTTGACCGTATTTTTGAACTCCTCCGTCGCTCTGACGAATACCACCTTGTCATCCTGCACGATAAAAGTTTCGTCGATCGTATTGAAGGATCCGAACAGGTAGCCGAACCCATACTGCGAATCGCCGAAGACGCCGGTCAGCGGAATTTCGTTATTCGGATTGCCGTCACCGTCCATGTCCATCGTTTTGAATGCCTCGAGTGCCTTCGTGAGCTCCTCCGTCGTCTTCGGCATTTCCAAGCCGGCCTTCTTCAACCATTCCTTGTTGATCCACAGCGTATTCCCGTCGGCATGCTTATACTCCGACATGTTGGCCATCGGCAGGGAGTAAATATGACCATCCGGAGCTGTGATCGCCTGCCGTACTTCCGGGTATTTGTTCAGAAAATTCGTCAAATTCGGCGCGTATTTCTCGATGAGATTCTCCAGCGGAATAAACATGCCGTCTGCGCCTCCCGTCACGACCTGCGAGCTGCTGAGCTCCAGCAGCACGTCGGGAAGATCGCCGCTGGCGATAATCAGGTTGCGCTTTGTCGCCCAATCGGTGCCCGGGCTGAGGTTCCACTTAATCTGAACATTTGTCCCTTCGTTGATTTCCTTAATCGTCTCAAGCTCATTCCAATTCGTTCCCGTTCGTTCATCGTAAGTACCGGCAATGGTCAGGGATATCGGCTTATCGACAATCGGCAGCCCCGTCTCATGAAAGCCCGCGGACGCGCCCTTCGAATCGCCGCCCCCGGAACAGCCCGCCAGCAGCAGGATGGCGCTTAACACGGCCGCCATGAAACCTGCACGTTTGTTACGCATGTTCACGATCGTATTCCTCCTCAAGGCTTGTTTTGACATGAACAACATGTTGGATCGCTTTCACCCACATGTTAGCAACCTCCGCTCGGATGAGTCCATGCACGCTCTTTTACTGTACATGTATTTTGTTTCAGCAAAGTCAGGGCCTTGTTGGCGGAACGTCAAGTTTTGGAGAAGCATCCCGAATGTTGTCGCCTCTCCTTCCCATCCCTGAAACAAAGTGCATCCCCAATGAAGGATTACTGCATGTTCATGCATCTTCGCCCCTCGTATAATGAAAACCAATTCACGCTTCTTAAGCGGTGCATGGCTTAAAGGGCCGTGTTCATCCGCGAAGATTCAATGAGAAAGTAGGGGTTATATGGAAAGCCAGTTGCCACGCGAAGTTATCAGAACACAAGTGCTTGTCCTTGGAGGCGGGGCCGGGGGCGTCGGAGCAGCTATTGCAGCCGCACGGGAGGGAGCGCAGACCATGATCGTGGATCGGCAGGGCTTCCTGGGCGGAAACATGACGATCGGACTGCCTTTGCTGGCCTTCCTGGATGCCCAGGGACGCCAGGTTACCCGCGGCCTTCCGCAGGAAATCGTCGACCGCTTGACCCTGCTTGGCGGTTCCTTCGGACACCGGGAATGCCCGCTGCACAATTCGACGACGGTCATCGATCCCAGCTTGATGAAAATCGTCATTTTTGAAAAAATCAAACAGTATGGGGTACAGCCCCTGCTGCACTGCGAAATCATCGGAACAAACGTGGAGGATGGTGAGCTGAAATCCGTTCTCTTAAAAGGAAAAGGCCGGGAAATCGAGGTCTTCGCCGATGTCTTCATCGATGCGACCGGGGACGGCGACGTCGCTTATATGGCGGGCGCCTCGTTTGAGAAAGGGCAGTACGCGAACGGGGAAACCCAGCCGCCTACCCTGATGTTTACCGTCGGCGGCTTTGATCTCGAACGGTTTATGGATTTCCTCGGGGAGCATCCGGAGGAGCTCCGGCACGGATCTTCGATGAAGATCCGCCCCGGCTATACGGCGGAGTTTCTGCGGGCCAGCGAAAATCACGTGTTCGTCGGCTTGAAAAATACGGTTTCCAGGCTCAGGCAGGAAGGCAAATGCCCGATCAGCCGCGATACGATCATCTATATCAATCTGCCCAGAGAGGGGTACATTGCCCTGAACTGCATCCGCATCCTGAATTTTGATGGGACAAAGGTTGAGGAGCTAAGCCGCGGCGAGATCGAATCGCATCTGCAGATCCTTCCCCTGATCGACATGCTGCGCGAGCACATCACAGGGTTTGAGCACATTTACTTGTCCTCGATTGCCCCGTTTCTGGGCATCCGTGAAACGAGGCGGATCATGGGCAAGCAGATGATCCGCGAAGAGGCGGCCGTGAACGGCGTCATTCCGGATGACACAATCGCGCTCGGCTCGTATATTATCGACATTCACAGCGGTTCAGGCGACTCGACCGTTATCCGGTCGCTGGCCGGCCCTTACGGCATCACATACGGGGCGACGATCGCCAAGGACGTGAAACGGCTGATGCTCAGCGGCCGCTGCATCAGCGTCGACCCCGTCGTCTTCGGCTCTTCCCGGGTCATGCCCACCTGCATGGCCGTCGGCGAAGGTGTGGGCATCGGCGCCGCTCTGGCTGCGAAGCAGCAAATCTCTCCGGAGGATGTCGATGTCCGGATCATCCGGAAAAAGCTCAGGGAGCATGGCGCCATCCTTTCGCTGGAAGACGTTGGCGAGGCAAGCGGGACGACAAGTTTATGATGTAGTGAGCTGATATACACACAGGAGGCGATCACGTTGCAGGAAGCACAATTGACTTTTTTTGGCGGAGTAGGCAAATCAGGAGGCGTGCAGGTTCTGTACGGCAAAGGAAAACAGGGGCTGTTGTTCGACTTTGGCGTCGAGCACAGCAGTCTGCTGTTTCCGACCCAAGTAACGCTGTTTGAACCGGTGAATGCAACGCCGGGGCGCGAGCTGCGCCAGTTTTTGCTGGGCGGCATGACCGCCCCGCTGCCGGAGCTGTACGATGCTCAGCAGATTGAAGGCCTGGATTGGGCCGCGGTTCGGCGGGTATGGGGAAACCGGGATTTTCCGGACTACGACCGGATTCACCTCTATATTGGACATATGCATACGGACCATATGGCGCTGCTTCCCTTTGCCCATCCGGATCTCCCCGTATATATGAGCCATGATTCGTATTCCTTGTTCCGCGGCATGGTGGCGGGCCGGCACAGCAAGGATACCGGGGCCAAGATAACAACCTGCGACGACCTGACCGTGGTCGATTTCGGTGAGTTTACGGTGCAGGTCGTCGAGATGGATCACAATGCGACCGGAGCATCCGGCATCATCATCGACGACGGCACCCATAGAATTGCGTATACGGGGGACTGGCGCCGGCAGGGCAAGCATCCGGATAAGATCGACCGTTTCATCCGGCTGTGCCAGAGCAAACCGATCGACGTGCTCATTACGGAAGGGACGCGCCTTACATCCGCCCCCTCCACCGTTCCGCTGCAGATCACGGAGGAGGCGCTGCTTGCCTCGTTCGCGGAGATTCTTCTCGAAGCGGAAGGGCTGGTGTATCTGCAGATGTCGCCTCGGGATTTAGAGCGGATGGCCGACATGATCGCGATCGCCGCAGACCAAGGAAAAAGCATCGTGATGGAGGCGTCGCTTGCCGCCGTCTGGCATACGGCAAACCGGGAAGGCGTGCGGGTGCTCCATGGACATCCGGCACTTGACGTCCCTGTTCAAGTCATCGATGCTACCATGGCCGAAGTCATTGAGGTGCCGTACCCTGCCGTCTCTTTGGAAGAAGTGGCCGGGCGCAAGCACGAGATCGTATATTTCTTCAAATTTCCGGATCTTGCGCATATGATTGAATTGGAGACGCTGGGAGGCCTGCAGGGTCAATCGCATTTTATTCAATCGGACTACAGCGTCAAAATCGAGCATGCTGCCGTATCCAAGTTTCTGAACACCTACGCGATTACCGGCCATTCCCTGTCCAATGGCGGACACGCCCATCCCGAGGCGCTCGCCAGCCTGATCGGCAGCATTGCGCCGAAAACCGTTATTACGCTGCACAGCCGGTTCCCAGAATCGCAAGACACCCGGGGCGTAAAGCCGTATTTTCCGGTAAAAGGGGAAACGGTGCCGGTCTCTTCCATTCTGGAAGCCGCGGCAAGCGGTGTAAACCGGTGAGCGTCAGATTCTTTCCTGGTAGGGCTGGATTACAATCGGAGAAAAGCTTAGGAGGACAAATCGGTGACATCAATTACGTTTGTCAGGCATGGGATTACCGATCATAACATCGAGAACAGGGCGCAGGGGCATACGCAAAATCCGCTGAACGAAACCGGAAGAATGCAGGCTGCACTGGTGGCCAAGCGGCTGGCCGGGGAGCCGTGGGATCTGTTTATTTCCAGCGACCTGCGGCGCGCCCGGGAGACGGCCGACATCATCGCGGCCGAAATCAAGAAGCCGGTCGATTTCTACGATGTGCGCCTGCGCGAGATGGACCGCGGCAAGATTGCCGACACGACCGAAGCGGAAAGGGTCCAGCGCTGGGGGCCCCGTTGGCACGAGCTGGACATGGAGCAGGAAACGGATGAGATGATGCGGGCCCGCGGCCGAAGCTTTGTGGAAGAGATGGCTACCAGATTTCCGGGACAGAAAATTCTCGCCGTCACGCACGGCTATTTTCTGGGGCAAACCTTAAAAGAACTGATGCAGGATGAGTCGACGGGCGTCAAGCTGCGCAACACTTCCGTGACGACCATCGTTCTGAATGACACTGCCTGGACCTATTCGCTCTACGACTGCATCAAGCATTTGGAAGTGACCGGGGGCTAGCAGACCGGGACGCGGACAGCGGGGCGCCTGTCATGACCGGCATGCGAAGAAATCGCCCGGACGCCGGCGCCTTGCTCTGTCTTCCCCACAAAGGACACCAGAGACCGGTTACAGCCGGTTCAGTTCGCGGTATCTGGATGGGCTCGTGCCCATATTTTTGGAGAACACCCTGCTTAGATACAGGCCGTTCTCATATCCGCAGCAGGTGGCAATCTGGTCCAGCGTCATATCGGTATCCAGCAGCAGCTCGGCCACTTTACTGATGCGCAAAGACCGGACAAAGTCCGAAGGAGCGATCCGGAACGACTTCCGGAACCGGCGCGTAAACTGGACGGGACTGAGGTTCAGCGAATCTGACAGCTCCCTCATGCTGAACGGGGTGTACGCGTTCTGGTAGATCCATTCGGCCGCACGGTTCATCAGCACATCGTCCGAGTCGGCCAGCAGCTGCTGCTCATCATGGAGATGCTCTCTTTCCCACACCTCGCAGGCGAGCTGCCAGATGTCGTTCATGATCATGTCCTTGCGCAGCACATGCCGTGGTTCTGTCGCTAAATGCAGCTTTCGCAAATAGGAAAAATTGGAAACGAGGCGTTTGTTGTCAAGCGGGCGCGACAAAAACGTCGGCAGCGGCGGGACGGGCCCCGTCCGCTCTTCCCCCACCATTTCAAAGCCGATGTAGTGAAGCGCAAGCGGAGACACCATCTCCCGTTCAAAGGTGAACCCCGGCGGGCAGTACACCAGGTCTCCGGCCCCCGCCTCCCCTCGTTCCTCCCCGATCCGGTAATAAAATTTGCCCGATTCCACGGCAAACAGCACCCAGACGGAGTAACAATCCACATCCATTTCAAACCTTTCCTTACGCTCGAAATATGCATGAGAAACCAGATGCAGCGTTTGATTCCACAAGGTTGTTGTCGTCATCTATGCATCGTTCCTTTAGCCTGGAAGATAGTTTCATTGTAATTGGATTGCAGCAGGGCGTTCAATCTTTATTTTGGCCCGAAAACAAACCATGACCGGAACCAATATGATGGGCAGAGGACTAAAGCATGGGCTTCTGCACAGTCACCCTTTTGCCCATGGGCGTATGCTGTAGGTAAAAGGAGGGCTGTTCATGCCGCTTTTGCTGCAGTATACGGACATCGAAAATGAAGAGCTTCCTCTGGAAGCCTGGAAGAAAGAGGCCTGCCGACGGTTTGCGGCCAAGATGACGGACCGGGAAGCCCGGTTCCCCTGCATTCCGGCCACACGGGCGTTTGCGCTCGGTCATCTCCGTTTCGGTTTTGCGCCCAGTCCTTGGGATGGTTCGGCAGGGCCGGAACTCGCAGAGATCATTGCCGAGTATGGCAGAGCTTCGCGGTCTTTCGGGGATTACTCCTCTTTGGTTGTTTTTTTCGAGGCGGAGGAGAACGTTAGAGAGGTTCTGGCGTATGAAGATGCATTCTGGAACTTACTGAACCAGGTCAGCCGTTTAGATCGTACGCCGTGGCCGGAGGACATTCCGGAAGACCCGGAGCAGGCGCTGTGGGAGTTCTGTTACGATGGCGAGCGGTATTTCGTCTACTGCGGCACCCCGGCACATACGTCCCGTCAGAGCCGAAGCTTCCCCTATTTCATGCTGGCTTTGACGCCGCGCTGGGTGTTGGATCAGTGGAACGCCTATCCTGAAAAAGCGGCTGAGATCGCTCCCCGGATCCGTGCACGCCTTGCCGCATACGACACCGCACCGGCCCATCCGGAATTAAAGCCTTACGGATCGCAGGGGAATCTTGAATACAAGCAGTATTTTCTGCGGGATGACGACACCTCGCCGGCCGGATGCCCCTTCCATCGGGCAATAACAGAGCGGGCAGGGAAGTAGAACGGTTTGGCTCTCGATCAAGCAGCAGATGCCCGTGCGGCGGCCCTGCTGCTTTTTAATGCCGTATGCTGTCTTAATGCACTCCTTCTTAACGTCATACCAGGCATTTGAGATCCCGGCTTACTTCTCCAATGATCTCCCGGACTCCCTCCTCAATCCGTTCCGGCTGCGCCCTCGCAATGCTGATTCTTAAAAACTTCTCCTGCTCCCTATAGTCCGATAAATAAAACCGCTTGCTCGATACGACGAGAATCTTCTTTGCGGCAAGCCGCTCAACGAGGCGTTCCAGATTGACCTTTTTCGGCAGCTTGAACGGAACATACAATCCCGAGGACACCGTGGGGATATCGATCAGACCTGAACCGTTATGCCGCAGAACCGCCTTATTCAGTTCGCGGATCCGGTCAGCATATTGGCTGCGTATCTTTCGCTTGTGCCGCTCATACATACCGCTTTTGATATACACTTCAAGCGCTGCCTGGGACAGTTGCGATGTGTCGGCATATCTTTTGTATTCGCAGAATGCCTTCAGCAGCTTCTCCGGCAGCACGGCGGCCCCGAGCCGCAGCCCCGGGAATATGATTTTCGAGAAACTTTTCAAATAAATGACGTGCGACATGCCGCTGTAGGCATAAACGGGATCTGTTCCCGGCTCTTCTCCCAGATCGGCCATGTAATCGTCCTCCACAACATAAACGTCGTATTTGCCGGCCAGCCGGGCAATCGCCTTTCTTTCTTCCCGGCTGAATGAAGTCCCTAGCGGGCAGTGATACCTGGGCATGGTGTAGAAGAATTTGATCCCGCCGTGTTTGAACTTCTCCTCCAATTGCTGCAAATCAATCCCCGCGGTCGTCCGGGAAATACCGCATACCGGGATGTCCTCCGCCTCAAGATACCGTAAATAGATGTCGTAACTGGGCTGTTCGACCAAGATGATGGACTTCCCATTCGGGAACGGCATTTTTGCTAATATTTCGAGCGCTTGGTTCGCACCAGCCGTGATGATGATCCTCTCCGCTCGGGCAAACACCTGGTCTTCGGCGAAATGGGAAACGAGCGTATGACGCAGCCTCTCCAGACCTTCGGCTTCGCCGCAGGTGAACAGATGGCTCTGGTACGTGTCCAAGGCCTGGTTCAAAGCGTGCCGGAAATCCAAATACGGAAACAGCGACGGATCGGGCGATGCCGAGGCGAAATCGATCTGCCCGCCATCCGCAGCGTCGGGCCCTTTGCCGGGTTTCTCCACAACATAGTAGCCGCTTTGGGAGATTGAGTAAATCATGTGACGGCTCTCAAGCTCCGTGTATGCCCGTGTAACCGTGCTGACACTGCAGCTATACATCTTCGCCGCATTGCGGACGGAAGGCAGCTTCTGACCCGACTCGAACTGCCCTTCGCTGATTTTTCGTTCGATATCGGCAAGGATATCCAAATATTTTTTCATTTTGTTTCCTCACTCTAATAGCGTTATGTATAGAAGACGGCGCAACTGTTACGATACACTTTGCTGAAAATGCGGTTGTTCCAGACCGCCCGTTGCCATAACATGGCGGTATAAAGGATGCAAGTTCGCGAACAAGATCCTGACTATAGATTAAGGGAGTTGACCCGTTCATGTCATCAACTGTTCAATCCGATTTTCTCACCGTCATCCGTGAGCGCCATTCCGTGCGATATTTCGATCCCACACACCGTATCAGCGAGCACGAAATCAAGCAGCTGCTGGAGCTTGCGGGCAGCGCTCCTTCGTCCTGGAATCTGCAGCATTGGAAGTTCGTCGCCTTTACCGACATGGATGCCAAACACAAGCTCCTTCCCGCTGCGAACGGCCAACGGCAGGTCGTCGATGCATCCGTGACCGTCGCCGTACTCGGCGACCTCGAGGCTAACCGGAATGCCGCAGCGGTCTATGGACCTGTTATGGAAGACGGGCCTGAAGATGCTTACGCCGGCTATGCTTCTTCCCGAATCCTGTTTGATCAAATCGATAAGGCCTATGCGGTGGACGCCTCCTCACCCTACCGGCGTGACGAAGCGATCCGCAACGCTTCTCTGGCCGCCATGCAGCTGATGCTCGCCGCCAAAGCGATGGGTCTGGACTCCGGCCCGATGGTCGGCTTCGACGCCGACGCATTCGTCAAAGCGTTTCACGTTCCGCCGCGTTATATTCCGGTCCTGCTCGTCGCGATAGGGAAAGCCGTCAAGCCAGCCAGGCCGACCACGCGCTTCCCGGTGGAGCAGACGATCGTCTGGAACGGATTTGATCCTGGCAGCGCTAAACTTTGATGCCGTAAGGCAGACCCATCATACCATATTTTGGAACTTGTATGGCTCTTTACGGCGAAATACCAAAAGAACCTCGGGCTCCCGCCCAAGGTTCTTTTTCACAACAGCATCGATTAAAAAATCGTCGGCACCATTCCCCCATCCATACGGATCGGAGCGCCTTTGAAGGCAGATGCATAAGGGCTGCATACAAAAGCAGCCAATCTGCCGATTTCAAACGGCCGGATAAACCGCTGAATTTCGGATTGGGGCAGGCCTGCCGCCATAA
This sequence comes from Paenibacillus favisporus, assembly GCF_040545415.1. Taxonomy (NCBI): domain Bacteria; kingdom Bacillati; phylum Bacillota; class Bacilli; order Caryophanales; family Paenibacillaceae; genus Paenibacillus; species Paenibacillus favisporus. The sequence goes on from NZ_JBEPLV010000007.1 coordinate 460,763, forward strand.
ATCTTTTCTCTTTTTCCGAGAAGGTCAAATCCTCGTCAGCGTACATCCCCTCAATGATTTGCTGCACATTTTCAGAGAGGGTCGGTCCCGGCATGATCGTATTCATGGTGACTTCGGTGCCTTTCGTCAATTTGGACAAGCTCTTCGACAGAGATAACAGCATCGACTTGGTCACGGCATACTGAGGCATTTGTCCCGAAGGCATCAACGCTTCCTCGCTCGCAATAAAGAGAACCCGCCCATAATCCTGCTTCAGCATGTTGGGCAGATAGAATTTGGTCAGCCCATTGGCAGCAAGAACATTCGTGCGGAAGTAGGTTTCCCATACTTCGTCGTCAACGTTCTCATATGGCATGATCTCATAGATTCCCATGTTGTTCACCAAGATATCAACCTCGGGGAACTTGTCAAATAAAGCTTCTCTTTGCCCTTTATCTACAAGATCGGCCGTCGCCTTCTGCGGAGAGGTCGCCGGGAAGTTCGCCTTGATTTCATTCACCGTTTGTTCTACCTCTGCATCGTTTCGGCCGTTAATGAGTACATGAACGCCTTCTTTGGCCAGCTCGATAGCAATGGCCTTTCCGATCCCTTTCGTCGATCCTGTAACTAACGCTGTCTTATTGTGTAATCCCATATCCATAACAAAAAACTCCTTTTACTCCGGATAGAGATAATATTACCTGACCAGGAGGGTTCAGTAACTAGCCTGCTGCGCCAACGTTCTTGCTGTACACGCCAATAAAACAACAGATTATCCCGACACGCCGAAGCAGGCCGAGGTTTGGAAATCTATCGAAAATCGGGCTCTACTTGTTGTCCTTCTGCTCACGAGTTCGCACTTACATGTTCAGCACGCCAATGGGATGGCGTATTTCCTTCCCAAAGCCGGAAGGCCCGGTAGAACGAATTCTGGTCTTCGTATCCAACCAGGAAAGCGACCTCTTTAATATCAAGCGAAGGGTCCGCCAAATATTCCCGTGCCTGCTGATGTCTGGCTTGCGTCAGCAGGTGCTTAAAGCTTGTGTTCTCCTCTGTAAGCCGGCGCTGCAAGGTACGGTCGCTCATCCCGAGCTCTCTGGCGACAGCCTGAATGTCGGGGCGCCCTGCCGTGAGGCTGCGCTTCAGAATCCATTTGACCGTCTCGGGGAACGAGCGGCTGCGCTTCTGCTCATCAAGCGACCGGTCCAGCGCGGGAGTCAGAATGTCCAGCAGTTCTTCGTTATACGATAGAAAAGGCTGCTCCAGATCTCGCAGGTGCAGCGTCAGCCGGTTGCGTGTCCCACCTACCTGGATCCGGCAGCCGAAATAACTTTCAAGGGTCTGGATATCACCCATCGGCTGCGAAAATTCAACAGACCGTGCTTGCACAGGCTGCCCTGTCCCCCGGCGTCCAAGCTCCATGAGGCATGCCAGCGTGATGCCAACCAGCACTGGCGGGCCGGACTCCCCGGGATGCAGCCAGCCCAGCTCGATGGTACAGTGCTCTCCCTCCTCGGTGATGCGCAGGCTCTCGGGGGGACACATCTGCTTGTACCGGGCCATCCGGTACAGCGCGTCACGGTAATCACGGGCATGATACGTCGCCAAAACGGTCGGCGGGTATTTCGCCGTTTCAAACACGGTCGCCAGCTGAATGATGCCTTGGGCGACATCGCCGGCCAGCTCGGAATAAGCCTGCCAAATGGCGAAATATTGGGCCGTGGTGACCTCGGGTTCTGCAATGATCGTAAGCGGGAGTCCTGCGCTGCGGACAACGTCATGCGGGGCAATCCCGAGTTGACGGAATCCTGCCCACAATCCCGGCGGAATTTTTATGCGTTCAGAAATATAGGAACTCATCGCTGCGGGCCTCCTTTAAGCAGTCGCATTCGTGGTAATCGGATAGGCGACCTTCGTCATGGATGTACAGCTATTATAGTACCTGTCCTTATCGCTCTGAAACCAGCAAAAAGTGACAAATCTTCGACAAGCCCCAGTCTAGGCTTTCCAGCCACGAATAGTTTATGATATAGAAAAAGCCAAATCAGGAGTTATATCATGGATATCGCGAAAAAAGAACTGGTGGTCAACCTCTGCCTTCTCTCCCTTGTTCTAAGCATTTTAAACAGTGCCCTTGTCGTCCATATCAACCATTCGCTGGTATCCGATACCCCATACGTTAGCGGCCCGGGGGATTTCGTCGTGTTTGTGTTCTTCTTTTTGATCCTGTATGGATTTCATGCCGTGGTAAGTTTTTTTCATTTCGCTGCGGCAGCATTCGCAAGAAGATCGCTTGTGACAAGACTTGCTGTTTTTAATGCAGCCGCGTTAGCGTTAGTTGGGGCTATTTATGTTTATACCCAGGATGTAACCGTATTGTTTCTGGTCTCTTCTCTCGGTATTTTCTCCTTAATCACAGCCGTAAGAAGCCGCAAAAAGGTTGATGATTAAGTAGTAGACACCAAAAGACCTGCTCCTGTACTGGCAGCAGGTCCCATGGTATGATGGCCAATTTACTCAAACGGATAACGGAGTCCCCATTGACCTCGGATCCGGTCGAGCAGCTTCATAATCGCCACCGACTCTTCAAGCGGAATGATCGAGCTTTCGGTCCGCCCCTCCGCCAGGCATCTTCCCACTTCCTCGGCTTCAAACGCATATCCGAGCGATGTCCGGTCATCTTCAAAAATCTCTTCACTGCCGTTGACATATAACGCAGCTCTGGTCGCGTTCAAAAAGGAAGGAATGCGAATATACCCTTCCGTGCCGTAAATGCATGCTTCATTATCCATATTCAGGCGTATGGCCCCGTTCAGCTGTGCGGTTTTGCCTGGGCCATAGGACAGCAGGAGAGAGAACTGCTCGTCCACGCCGGTACTGCCGATCTGAGCGGTACTCGACACTTCCTCCGGTTCGGCCCCAAAGATCATTGATGCAAAAGACACGGGGTAAATCCCGGCATCCAGCAGCGCCCCGCCCCCAAGGCTCGGATTGAACAATCTGCCTTCCGGATTGACGCCGGCACGGAATCCAAAATCCGCTTTGACGAGCTGAACGTCACCAATCCGCCCTTCGTCCAGCCATTCCCTCACTTTGCGGATGACCGGAAGAAATCTTGTCCACATGCCTTCCATCAGAAAAACCTTGTTCTCCTTGGCATAAGATACGGCCTCCGCCAGTTCGCCCGCGTTCACCGTAAAAGGCTTTTCGCACAATACCGCTTTGCCCGCCTTCAAACACAGCAGGACGTTTTCCTTATGTGCAGGATGCGGCGTTGCGACATAGATCGCGTCAATGTCCGGATCGTTGGCCAGCTCTTCGTAGCTGCCGTATGCTTTCCCGATTCCATAGTCAGCGGCGAATCGCGAAGCGCTGTCCATCGTTCTGGAGCCTACGGCCGCTGCCACCCCATTTTCCGCAAAAGCAAGATCCTTCGTAAACTGCGACGCAATCCAGCCCGTTCCCAAAATTCCCCATTGAATCGTTTTCGGCATGTGATTATTCCTCCTCAAAGTTAGATTACGAATGTTAGGCTACTAGTCATGGGTGATTTCATGACTCTCCAGTTTTCCGTTTGCATCGAACTGGCTATTCCTCATTTCCAAGAAGCTCCCCCAGCGAAACGGGAAATAACGGTTTGATCAGCTCGAGTACCGCTTTCGCGTACTCCTGGATTTCTTTTTGCGCATCATGCTCCAGCCGTTGAGACAGGAAGTGCGCGACGGATTGAACCGACGCCGTCCAGTACCAGCGTACATACATCCCGTAAGCGGGAAGGAACAACCGGGCTTGTTCCGCGCAAATGCCGTCCGCCAGGGCGGCTTCGTACTTGGAAATGCCCAGCTCCACATAACCCATCAGCTCTTGGGTATGCTTCACGCCAAGCTCCCAATTCACCTCTCCGCCGCTGCCCTGCTTGGAGTTTTCCGGTTGGAGCCTCCACTCGCCTGCCTTTGGGATATAAAATGCAGGGTCTTCTGTTATGTATCGCCGGCTTGATTCGTTCCATGCCTCCAAGCTGTCGCCGGTCCCCTCATAATGGGCAGACCCGACCACGTATTTCCACCATTGTCTGGCCACCATTAATGGGGCATAGACCTCAAACTGAACGATGGCATGGCGAAAAGGCGACGTATGCCCTTCGCGGGCAAGGAACTTGATAAGCCGCACGTCCCGTTCGTTCAACTCCAGCGACTGCTTGGCATAAGAGACACGGGCCGCATTCACGACGGTTAAGTCCGATCCCATATGATTCACTAAACGCACATAGCCCTGATCCAGCACTTCGATGGTCGACATACCGTCCTCCTTAAGTTCATTCTACAGAGTGCGGCACTCTTTCGATGTTTTGTTTTCGAAAAGAGGTCCGCTTTTTTTATTTCGCCATGCGGTCAAAGAAAGCCTTCCCGGCTCCAATCCTGTCCGCCGCCACACTCTACAAATGGCTCTGACGGCGCTGGCGGTACTGCCCCGGGGAAATCCCCGTACGGTCCCGGAACAGCCTCCCGAAAAAGCTCGCGCTCGGAATGCCGACCTGCTCCGCCACTTCCTGCACCGTCAGCGACGTCTGCTCCAGCAGGACCATCGCCTGGCTGATTCGCAAATGCTGTACATATTGAAGTGGCGTCATGCCCGTATACTTTTTCAAGCAGCGGGTGATGTGGTCGAACTGAAAATGCAGCGCCTCCTCAAGCTCCTCCGAGCGAAAAGGCTCATTCCAGCTGCGCTGCAGATAGCTGACCGTCTCCCGGGCGAGAGCGGCCGAGCGCGAGCCCGGCCTGCGCCCCAAATCCGCCTGCAGCAGCTCCAGCAGGTCGCAGAACAGCACCTGCAGCTTCAAGGACTGCTCCACGGCAAAACCGCGATGCAGTTCCACCATCCGGTCCAGCAAAGGCTGGAGCAGGTGAAAAGGAGCATCGCCGAATTTAGGCAAATACATCGTTTGCTCTGCCGGATGCTCGTCGCTGTCCTGCCCTTGAGGGAGCACCGCCGACCAGGGAATATCCTCCGCCTCCATCCGGCGCAGGGGCTCCGGGTGCCGGAAGTGCACCCAATACACCGCCGTCGGCTCCGAGCAAGCCTGTGTGCCCGAATGGGTACGTCCCGGCTCGAGCAGCAGCAGCTGGCCGTCCTGAATGACATATTCGGTATCGTCTTCCCGCATATACATGGCGCCCTTTTTGACCAGAATCAGATCGTAGGCGTCAAAGCTGCGGGTCTGATGCCGGCTTCCAGGCGCCCATACAGCGCGCCCGACGGTCAGAAGCGACGGCAGCGGCGGAATCGCCAGCTCGAGGCATTTCATGGGCTTCCTCTACCTCCTGCTCAAGTCGATATCGTGGCAGATCTTCCTCATCATTAAATTCATCCTAGCATAATATGCTGATCCGGTCATTTCTCAAAAGTCGATATCGGACAGAACAAAGTCGCTATTCCGCATGGAAGCGGTACCAATTTTCCTTTACCTTAGGGGTATGTGCAAAGCCGTTTTAAATCCCTGCTTATTGAATGGAGGAACATATACCATGCGTATGCGCCAGGTTCATCTCGACTTTCATACGTCCGAAGCGATTCATCCCATCGGCACCCGGTTCAGCAAGGAACAGTTTCAGCAGGCGCTGAAGCTTGGCCATGTCGATTCGATCACCGTTTTTTCCAAATGCCATCACGGATGGGCATACCATCCCTCCGAGGCGAACGTCACGCATCCGGGACTGTCCTTCGACCTGCTCGGCGCCATGATTGAAGCCGCCCACGAGATCGGGGTACGGACTCCTGTCTACCTGTCCGCCGGCCTTGACGAGCGGCTCGCCGTGCGGCATCCCGAATGGCTGATCCGCGAGCGCTTCAGCCGCGAAGGCGATCTGTTCACGCCGGGATACCACCAGCTCTGCCTGAATACGCCTTATCTGGACATTCTGCTGTCCCAGATTGAAGAGGTTGCGGCGCGCTATGATGCCGACGGCATCTTTCTGGACATCGTCGGGGTGCGGGAGTGCTACTGCGCCACCTGCGTAGCGGCCGCCCGGGAGCAGGGGATCGACCCGCGGGACAAAAGCGCCATGCGCCCGCTCTGGGAGCAAACTTACGCCAATTATACCAGCCGCGTTAAAGAAACGGTGCACCGGCACAAACCGGGGCTGCCGATCTTCCATAACGGCGGCCACATCCGCCGCGGACGCCGCGACCTTGCGCACATGAACTCGCATCTCGAGCTGGAGTCTCTGCCGACCGGGGGCTGGGGCTACGACCATTTCCCGCTGTCCGCCCGCTACGCCCAGACGCTGGGCATGCCGTTCCTGGGCATGACCGGTAAGTTTCATACTACCTGGGGCGAATTCGGCGGCTATAAGCACCCGAACGCCCTGCGGTATGAAGCCGCCCTTAGCCTGGCAAACGGCGCCGCCTGCTCCATCGGGGACCAGCTGCATCCGCTGGGGGCGATGGATGAAGCCACCTACCGGCTGATCGGCGCGGCCTATGCCGAGGTTGAAGCCAAAGAAGCGTGGTGCCGTGATGCCGTCAACGTCGCCGACGTAGCGCTGCTGTCGGTGGAAGCGGCCGGCACCCATCAGGCGACCGGCGGCCACGACAGCTTCACCGGCGATCCGGACGCCGGCGCGGTGCGCATGCTGCTGGAAGGGCATATCCTGTTCGACGTCGTCGACCTGGAAGCCGACTTCAGCCCGTATGCCGTCCTGATCCTGCCCGACCGGATCCGGGTCAACGATGCGATCCTGGCCAAGCTGGACAGCTTTTTGGCCGGTGGCGGGCGCATCCTTGCTACCGGCGAATCGGGCCTGAAGCCGGACGGCAGCGAATTTGCCATTGACTTGGGCGTTCGCCACGCAGGTGTCAATCCGTTCCGTCCGGACTACTACCATCCGCAGCATCCGCTGGCGAGCCTGCAGGAATCGGCGTTTATTTTTTATTCGGAAGGGCAGAAAGTGACGCTTGCCGAGGGCGGAACCGAGCTTGGCAAACGGGAAAATCCGTATTTCAACCGCGACGCCTTCACGTTCTGTTCCCATCAGCATACGCCGAACAGCGGAGAGTACGGCGGGCCGGGCATGGTGGAGCATGCGAACGGAATTTATATCGCCTGGAACGTGTTCGAAGATTATGCTTCCAAGGGAAGCCTCGTTTTAAAGGAAACCGTCCTGTACGCGTTGAACCGTCTGCTGCCGGAGAAGACGCTGCGTACGAACCTTCCCGCGCAGGGCGTAACAACAGTTCAGCATCAGCCGGACCAGAAGCGTTATGTCCATCATTCGCTGTACGCTTCGCCGGTGAAGCGCGGGCGTAACATTGAAGTGATCGAGGACCTGCTCCCGATCCGCGGAACAACCGTGGAGCTGCGGATTTCCGAGCCGGTCACCGGCGTATACCTGGCGCCGCATATGACGCCTATCGATTTCCGGCAGCAGGATGGCCTCGTCACGTATGAGCTGCCGGAGTGGCAGTGCCACCAAATGGTCGTTCTGGAGTACGGCCAGCCGGAAGGGAACTAGCGGGCAGGGGCAGCTATCTCTACCCGAGACACACGCCCCCATCTCACAAACACATGCTTCTCTCAAACGTACGCGTACTCGCAATCACACACGCTTGCTCGAAACGAAGCTACACGCATACTCGGACATAAAGGCTTACGCGCGTAACCCTATGCTGACGAAAAAGCACAGTACAGGTACGCGTAAACACATACTTACGCAAAAATACAAGCGGTCGCGAACATACATGCTTATACTTTCGCCTAAACCCATACTCTCTCCGAAACCAAAGAGCCCGGAGCGCTTCTAAGCTGCTCCGGGCTCTTTTTCCGTATTATTTCCGTCCGAAATCCGCCTTGATCTCGCCCCATTCCTCGGTCTTCCACTTCACGATTTTGTTCTCGTACTTGTTCTCGTGCAACCACTGTACGGCGCGGTCCGTCAGCTCCCAAATCTTCCGCGTCTTCTCGGTACGAGCAAGCGTCGTCGCTGGTTTCTTGTTGCGCACCCAAGCCAGCGCCGTCTTCGAGTCGGTGTAAATGGTCTTCTTGCTGCCCTTCTGCTTCAAATACGCCAGCGCATGGACGATCGCGATAAATTCGCCCAGGTTGTTCGTTCCATTTTCAACCGGCCCGACATAGAACAGTATTTCCCCGGTCCGCGTATCGACGCCTTTGTACTCGACCGGGCCGGGATTGCCGCGAGTACCGACATCCACCGAGATGCTGTCGTAATCGATCTCTTCCATCGAAGTTGCCGACACGGACGGCTTGCCGGATTTGGCTGCCTTTGTTGCATAACCTCCGGCTGAACCCGACGCCTTGGCTTTACCCCAGTTTTTCTTCCATCCGCCCGCATAAGCCGCTTCCGCCTCCGCGCGCGATTCGTAGGACTTGTATTTGGCGTCCGTATACCCGTTTACCTGAGCCTGGCATTCCGGCCAAGACGTATAGATTCCCGGCTTATGCCCTTCCCAGACGACGTAAAATTTTTGCTTTGCCATAACTAGCATTTGCTCCTATCTGCTTCTGCATCTTTTTCCCCATCTACAGTTACGTTCTTCCAAGCAGACGGCTATTGCGCAAGACCCGTTCCTTCGAACGCCCGGATGGCTTCCTTGATTTCCTCCGGCAGCGGAGTGCTCTTCCCGCTCTTCGTTTCGATCAGCACGACCGCGCCGCGTCCGGCCGCCTTCAGTGCTCCTGAAGCGACGACGGCATACTCAATGTCCAGAGAGGAGCGTCCGATCGACGCCACCCGCACGTGGAGCTGCACCGGATCGCTGCGGTACATTTGGGCGAGATACTGGCATTCGAGGTCGGCAACCACCATCACTTTCTCCTCGCCAAACAAGTCGGCAAACAGCCCGAGCTGCTCGAAGTATTCGATTCTGCCCTGTTCAAAATACATAAAATAGCTGACGTTATTCACATGTCCAAGCATATCCGTCTCGCAGTAGCGCACCTTGATCGGGATTGAAAAATGAAACTTTTGCAGCCAGCCTGCAGCATCCGGCTGAATAAAGCTTTCCCTTTTCATGAAAATGTCTCCTTTGCGGCCCGCTGTTCCCCTTCCAGCCGTACAGCACGTGAAGATTTCCCATCGGCTTGACGGCTTGGCCGGATCAGGCCCCGATTTCCGGCTGTCTGATGCCCATTATAGCAAAAAATGCTTCCCCCGTTCAGCAATTATCGCGGCGACAGCCCTTTTCCCCGCGTCGTATGATGTAAGGAAATCGTCAGACGGGGCCAGTGATCAGAGCATTCTGGGGACGTTATCCTCTGCCGTTTCTACGGCTCAGGTATTGACAGGATCGTGATTTGTTTTAACATGTGAAGAACAGCATGTATCCGACTGCGGATCAAGAGAGAGAGGGAACCTGATGATCATCGATATCGAGAACATTACGTGGAGAAGCGGACAGCATACGTTAATGAAAAATGTAAGCTGGCAGGTGAAGCCCGGCGAGAATTGGGCGCTGCTGGGCCTGAACGGCTCGGGCAAAACGACGCTGCTGAACATCGTCAACGGTTATATTTGGCCGTCCGAGGGCTCGGTCAGCGTGCTGGGGCACCGCTTCGGGGAAGTGGACCTGCGCGAGCTGCGCAAATCGATCGGCTGGGTCAGCAACTCCTTTCAGGAGCGTCTGTACGGATCGGACCGAACCCAAAACATCGTCGTCAGCGGCAAGCACGCCACGGTGGGCCTGTACGACAAAACGAGCGAAGAGGACTACGACCGTGCCCGCGAGTTGATGGAAACGATGAACTGCGGCCATTTGTGGGACCGCGAATATCGCACCTGCTCACAGGGCGAGAAGCAGAAGCTGCTCATTGCCCGCGCGCTGATGGCCGATCCACGCATACTGATTCTGGACGAGCCGTGCAACGGGCTGGATCTGTTTTCCCGGGAGAAGCTGCTGGACAGCATCCGGGAGCTGACCTTGCAGCCGGACGCGCCGACGCTCATTTACGTTACGCACCACACGGAGGAAATTTTGCCGGCGTTTAGCCACGTGCTGCTGATGAGACGCGGCGAGGCGGTCTGCAGCGGGCGGACCGATGACGTGCTGACCGCGGACACGCTCAGCGACCTGTTCGAATCCCCGGTGGAGGTTGACCGTCACGGAGAACGGGTATACGTGCGCGTAGCGGAATAGGCGCTGCGATTACAAGGCGGATCGCAAAAGGAGGGCTTCGTTGATCGAAGTTCCTCCTTTTTTATGCTTGCACCATCGAGAGCTTGTCCGGCTTCGCCCAGCAAAGTTTAGCGAATAAACCTGATGACATCCGGCTCAAAGTTCCCGCTCTGTAAGCCGATATACTAGTAAGGAAATCATTTCCTGAACATTGGTTTATATTTCGAGACAAAGGGGATATTTTTGCAGCATGAAAAAATGGTTAACCGTAGTACTCATCATGTGCCTTACCTGGGTGTACCTTGCGCCATCCGCGCCTGCTTCCGCCGCTTCGGCCGTCAAAAACGTCGTGATCGTCGATGCAAAAACCGGCTATTCCTTCCTGCCGGTCCGCTCCCTGAGCGAATTCGACGGCGTGACCACCCAATGGAACGATGCCGCCAAGCAGCTCGACATTTTCCAGGGCAACCACCGCCTGACGCTTCACCTCGCGCAGAAGTCCGCCGCTTTCGACGGCGCTAGCCTCGCTCTTGCCACCGCCCCGTTCCGCGAGAACGGCTCGGTTTATGTACCGCTGTCGCTCATCGTCAGCAAGCTCGGCGTTGAAGCCAGTTGGCAGAAGGACGATGCAGCCGTCAAGCTGACCAGGGAAGGAGTGGCACACTACCTCCCCTACGTTACCCGAAACGTGGGACAAGCCCTGAAAAATCCGATCGTGAGCGCACGCCAAACGTATAAGGTCGGCGGCAGATCGTTTTCCGCCCAGACGGTGACGATCGACCTGCTGCATCCGAAAATTCAGCTGGATGTCGTACTCGCCGGGAATACCCCCGGCAAGGTCGAAGACCTTTCCAGCATCGCCAAACGCAGCGGCGCAAAGGTAGCCGTCAACGGCACCTTTTTTGACGCTTATACCAGCGGCGCCTACAAGGCTCCTTACGGCTATATCGTAAGCCATGGCACCATCAAGATGCCAAGCCCCGGCGACAAGCGGTCCATCTTCGCTTATGACACCAACCACTTGGCGCGGATCATCGCCGGTCCCGATTTTGGCCAAGCCTTTGAGCAGGGCTGGATCGAAGGCGGCCTTCAGGCCGGGCCGCGGCTGCTGGTGAACGGCAAAGTTTCGCTGAACGTGAAGAAGGAAGGCTTTAAAGATCCAAAGATTCTTACCGGTGGAGGGGCCCGCAGCGCGCTCGGCCTGACCCGGGATCACCGGCTGATCCTGCTGACCACCGGGGGAGCTACCATTCCCCAGCTGGCTGAAATCATGAAGAAGGCCGGAGCCTACCAGGCCATGAACCTGGATGGCGGGGCTTCCAGCGGTTTGTACTATAACGGCAAGTACCTGACCACTCCCGGCCGGAAAATCAGCAATGCGCTTGTCGTGAAATTTCAATAAAACGATGGGCAGCCTGTCCTGCCTATCGAAAAAAGCCTGGAGCGAATTCATTTCGCCCAGGCTTTTCATATTCAGCAGTGTTATCGATCTATGATACCGTCAATAACGGAATTATTCGGCCGTTACTGCCTTGCCCGGCTTCACGTTCGCATTCCCCGACGGGGCGTTCGCTTCCGGTGTCTGGTTGGTGGAACGAAGCGGCAGTTCTTTCAAGAAGAACACGAGGACCAGAGCCACGATAAGCACCAGCGTACCTGTAAGGAACACGGTGGATAGCGTATCACCCAGCGCGTGCCGGATGCTGTCGATCATTTGCACGAACAGTGCTCTGGCTTGCTCCGGCAGGCTCGCTTCCGTCTTTTCGACCAGCGGCTTGTTCATGAGCGTCTGCGGATTGGCGAAGGCGAGCATGCCTTGTGCCGTCTTCGGATCCAGGGAACTGAAGTCCGGAGCGCTCGGCGACTGCAGCGCTTCTTTCAAATGTTTCGTCAAACTGTTCGACATCACCGTACCCATCACAGCGATACCGATCGTACCGCCAAGGTTACGGAACAGCTGCGTCGATGCGGTAACGACACCGAGCTCCTTATGCGACACCGCATTTTGCGTTGCCAGCGAGAAGACCGGCATCCCGAGGCCCAGGCCAATACCGAAAATGATCGTGCTGACGATCGTCATCGCGATGTTATCCATAAAGATCATCAGGCCCATGCCAATAATCATAACCGGCATCCCGATCAGGGCAAAACGCTTGTATTTCCCGATTTTGGCGATCAATTGACCGGTAATGGCACTCGTGATGACCATACACAGCGACATCGGAAGCGTGACGTAACCCGCATAAGTCGGAGAAATGGCCAGCACGCCCTGCACGTAGAAGGAAATATAAATCATGGCTCCCATCAAGCCAAAGTTCATAATAAAGCCGATCAAGTTCGAGACCGTCACCACGCCGTTTTTAAACAAATGCAGCGGGAGAATCGGTTCCTTCACCAAGGTTTCCACAAAAATAAAAATGAGTGCAGATACAACGGTGGCTCCAAGGAGACTAAGAATCTGCCAAGAGCCCCACTCGTACTCGGTACCTGCCCAGGAGAAGGCAAGAAGCAGCGGAACGATCGTCGTCGTCAGGAACAAAGAACCTACGTAATCGACGCTCTGTCCGTGCTTGCGGTCCACTTTCGGAAACAGCGTCAGAATCATAATAAAAGCGACAATGCCAAGCGGCAGGAAGATCCAGAACAGCCAGTGCCAGTCGATATGATCCACTAGATAACCGCCAAGCGTCGGTCCCAGGACACTGGAGAAACCGAACACCGCCGTCATGAGGCCCATCCATTTGCCGCGTTCGCGCGGAGGGAACAAATCGCCTACCGCCGTAAAAGCCGTCGATTGGATGATACCGGCGCCAATCCCCTGAATCCCGCGATAAATGATGAACTGGTACACATTATCCGAAGTACCGGTTAAGAACGCGCCTAACATGAAAAATAGGATGCCGATCAGAATGAACGGCTTGCGTCCAAACATATCCGACAATTTACCGACCAGAATCGTCGCAATCGTCGAAGTTAACAAATAAATATTAATCGTCCATGTATAGTAATCCATACCATCCAGAATCGCGATAATGCGCGGCATCGCCGTGCTTGTGATCGTCTGGTTAATGGCCGCAAAAAACATCGCCGCCATAATCGCGATCATGATGGTTACTTTACGCTTCAGCGTTAAATGCTCCATGTACCTCTTTCACCTCTATGCTTCATGATGATCTATATTCAAAAGCATTAATGAGAAGATCCTTCTCAAATGCTGTACATCCTCTTCGGACAACATTTCAAAGAACACCGTAATGATTTCTTGCTGGTCCTCAACGATTTGCCCGATCGTGGACATCCCTTGCTCTGTAATGGAGGTATACACGACCCTCCGGTCGTTCTCGGCCCTTTCCCGGTTTACATAACCCGAAGCAAGGAGCTTATCCGTCAAACTCGTTATGGCAGGAGACGTCAGGCCAAGCAATTCGGCCAGTTCGGATACCTTCTGTGGGCCCCGGAGCTTCAATGCATACAATACCTGAAACTGGGGAAAAGTCAGATTATACTGCTTGGCGCTGTTTTTGTTCCATTCATGGGACATACTTTTCAGCAGCGACCGGAACATCGCCGCCACTTCAAACAATTGTTCATTTCTGGACAAAGGGTTGACCTCCTTGGCGTGGTATGGATCTGTGGCCATCCGCGTCGTATTGCCGCAGTTACATTTGGACACTAATTAATTATTTGTTAATAGATAAATTTTTAATCAATTAGTAACTTAATCATTAAATACTTAAGTAATATTACGCCTCCGCAGCCGGATAGTCAAGAGGCGGTTTTAGGGAGACTTGTCCTTTTTTTAAGCAGAAACAAAGAGGTCCTCCCCTTTCTCGATTGGCTCCTATTTTTCTAAAAAGCGTCTTTTCAACAAAAAAAGCCACCCTTTGCGAGGGTGACTTTTTTGTCGATATTCGTCGTGCCTTTCGGCTGTGTTTCATCGACGGATCTCGTTTCCGTTTGACAACAGAGACCGTTTCCGACTCTTTTATTCCGGCTTAGGGTAATTGTGCGTTTTCAAAAATTCAAGCGCGTTGTACACCATGACCGCTGCTTCAGACCGGGTCACTTGATCTTGGGGACGGAAGTTGCCGCTGCTGTCCAGGTCGGCAATCCCCCAGGCGAGCGCCCGCTGAATAGCCCCTTGATACTCAGGAGTCAATTTGCTGTCATCCGCGATGTCTTTAGGTACCAAATTGATCATCGGCAAGTTGCCCTTCTTTTCCACCGTCTCGATCAAATATTGTGTGAAAGCTTCACGAGTCATGCCATGACTAGGCTCAATATCAGCCGGAAGGGCGATGCCATGGTTCGTAACTGTAAGAAAAGCAGGAGCAAACCAAGCGCCTGTCTTCACATTTGTCAGGGCTGCGGTTTCGCTTCCCTCGGCTGCCTTCGTAACCGGCACGTCAGCCAGCAAGTTTGCCAGCAGCTGAACGCCTTCCGCGTTTGTCATATGTGCCTGCGGCCGGAAGGCCGATTCACTGTCGCCCTTCAGCAGCTTCTGCTGCTGGAGCGCAGCGATTTTATCGGCACCGGCGACTCCCGCCAAATCCGTAAAGCCCTCTCCTGCCGCGAACACGGACCCGCCGATCGCCAGGGATAATGCCAGGGCTGCAACACTTCCTGATACAACATGTTTCTTCTTCATCTAGTAACACCTTCTTCGGGAAAATTTGGTCTTGTCTTTCCTACAGACGCAAAGAAAATATGGAAGGTTGCACCATGGGAAAATCTGCGGACTAGTTATAACCGCTTAAATCACACCACCGCTTATAACAAAAAAACGCCTTTCGGCGTTATCTTTTTAAGTATGGAGCGGGTGATGGGAATCGAACCCACGCTATCAGCTTGGAAGGCTGAAGTTCTACCATTGAACTACACCCGCAAATTCTCCGTGCAAGCCTTGAGTGCAGAAAGATCAAGACTTACACGAAGCCGTGCACGCGTATCGGGATGACACGATTCGAACATGCGACCCCCTGGTCCCAAACCAGGTGCTCTACCAAGCTGAGCTACATCCCGATATCTATTGTAAAAC